>NZ_JBHSIT010000015.1:0-169672 GCF_042652125.1 Actinomadura gamaensis
GGCCCGCGGGGGCGCGGCGCCCGCCGGGGCGGCCCGCGCCGCGGCGAGCGCGGCGGCGGCCTCGGCGGTCGCGGCGCGGCCGCGCAGGATCGCGGAGACGGCGTCGGGCGGCAGGCTCGGCAGCATGGCGTCCACGCGGGCGGCGTGCCGCAGCTCGCCGGCCCGCTCGGGCTCGCCGGGGCTCGGCCGGAGCTGCGCCGGGATCTCGATGGGACGGGACGGGGGCCGGGGCCGGTTCGCGGCCCGTTGGGCCTCCTCGGCGAGGAGCGCGGCGTCCTTCTCCTCGCTCATCCCGATCGGCCCCTCGGGGCTGCCCCGCAGGAACTGCGCGATCACCGGGTCGTCGGAGGCGATCACGGTCTCGCGGGGGCCGAACGCGACCAGGTCGCGGCGGTAGAGCATGCCGATGTTGTCGGGGACGGTCGAGGCGATCTCGATGTTGTGGGTGACGATCAGCATCGTCGCGTCGATGCGCGCGTTGACGTCGATGAGGAGCTGGGACAGGTGCGCGGTGCGGACCGGGTCCAGGCCCGAGTCCGGCTCGTCGCAGAGGATGACCTCGGGGTCCATGACCAGCGCGCGGGCGAGGCCGGCGCGCTTGCGCATGCCGCCGGAGATCTGCCCGGGGACCTTCTTCTCCTCCCCGGCCAGGCCGACGGTGTCCATCTTCTCCAGCACGATGCGCCGGATCTCGGCCTCGGTCTTGCGGGTGTGCTCGCGCAGCGGGAACGCGATGTTGTCGTACAGGTTGAGGGAGCCGAACATCGCCCCGTCCTGGAACATCAGGCCGAAGCGCTTGCGCTCGCGGAAGACCCGGCGGTCCGGGTCGTTCACCATGTCCACGCCGTCGACGAGGACGGTGCCCTTCTCGGGCTTGATGAGTCCGATGAGCGACTTGAGGAAGACGGTCTTGCCCGTCCCGGACGGGCCGAGCAGCACGGTGACCTCCCCGGCCGGGAGCGTCAGGGTGACGTCCTGCCAGATCGTCTGCGCGCCGAAGGATTTCGTCAGCCCCTCGACGGCGACCTCAATTCCCACGAACCACCGCCAGCGAACCGGAGTCGAATGTTGTTGCCGTGGCGGCGACCGTACGGCGGAAACTGTCGGGAACTCAATAGTCAATTGCATCGAATCGGCAACTCTACGGGCCGGTTGTCAGCACCTGAGTTTTTTGGGCCCGGCGAATTCCCTCGGAGTTAGTACCGGCGGGTAGGCAGTTTTCGAGCACCAGACACACACAGGTGTTTGTCAGGACGCGAGCAACGGCACCGCGCGGACTTGTCACCCGCGTAGTACTGGCGGGGCATCTGGAGGGCCCGCCCTTGTCCCTCCCGGACGGCGTGCCTAAGCTCCGCGTGCCCTGGGTCACACGCGTGCTCTCCATCACTCTCATCGGAGGCGGTGAGGTCTTGACCGACACGTTGGATCACCTGTCCGGACCGCTGGACATGCGGGTGCCCCGGCACCTGGCCGGCCTGATGCGGGCGGAGCTGCCCGCCGCGATCGACGAGGTGGACGCGGAGATCCGGCGGACGGTGCCCGAGTACGACCGGCCCGCCGAGTCCGCCTACGGACGGATCCTGCGCGTGGGCGTCGAGCGGCTGCTCACCGCGTTCGTCGACCAGGTCGCGGGCGAGGCCCCGGCCCTCGCCGACCGCGACGAGACCTGCCGCGCGCTCGGTCACTTCGAGGCCGTCGAGGGGCGCAGCCTGGACCTGCTCCAGGCCGCCTACCGGACCGCCTTCCACGTCTGCTACCGGCGCACCGCCGCCGTCGCCGAGCGCGAGGGCGTGCCCGCCGGGCAGGTCGCCGCGCTGGTCGAGGCCATGATCGTCTACATGGACGAGGCGGTCGCGGCGTCCCGGACCGGGCACCGGCAGGCCCTCGAACACGCCGACCTGCACCACCGCGAGATACGGCGGGAGCTGCTGCGCGCGCTGCTGCGGCAGCCGCCGGCGTCCGCCGAGGCGGTGGAGGAGCTGGCGCGCGCCGCCGCCTGGTGGCCGCTGCCCGAGCTCGCCACGGTCGTGGCGGTCGCGCCCGGCGCGCCCTGCACCCGCTCGGCGCTGGACGGCGACGTCCTCATCGACCTGGACGACCCGGAACCGCGCCTGCTGGTGCCCGGCCCCTTCACCCCCGCGCGCGCCGCGATGCTGCGCGCCGCCCTGGACGAGGCGGACAGCGTCCTCGGCCTCACGCTCCCCTTGGAACGTGTCGCGCACGGGCTGCGCTGGGCCGTCCGCGTGCTGGAGCTGGCCCGCGAGGGGATCATCCCGCGCGGCTCGCTCATCCCCTGCAAGGAGCACCTGACGACGCTGTGGCTGCTCGCCGACACCGTCCTCGCCGAGGAGATGGCGCGGCGGCACCTCGCGCCGCTGTCCGACCTCACCGCCGGGCACCGGCGGAAGTTGACCGCGACCCTCACCGAATGGGTCACGACGCGTGGAACGGCGGTGGACATCGCCGAGAGCCTGAGCGTCCATCCGCAGACGGTGCGTTACCGCCTGCGCCAGCTCGACCACTACCTCGGCGACAGCCTGGGCGACCCCAAGACCAGGTTCGCGCTGGATGTGACGTTGCGCGCCGCCGCGCTCCTGCACGACGACGACGTTTCCCCAGACAGGGCGGACGAGGACGGAGGGTCACCGAAAAAGGCCGTAAGGTAATTTTACTCTTCCCTTACCATCAGTGGCCTCCGTCACAACTTGCCGTTGATCTACCTTCAGTGTGCTCCACCACACACCAGCCGCAGCCGCCGCGTGGGGACCCCCGCTCGACGCGACGGGAGCGGTCCCACCCCCCGATCCCGGACCGTCCGCGCCCACCCGCGCGGCCGGTCCGGGGCCTGACCCCACCGCCGGGCAGCGCAGCGGCGCACCTCCGAGCCGGAGCCCCCCATCCAGCTCGGCCGTCGTCGCGCGCGCCCGCGGAGGAGTGCGCGATGGCGCAGACGCACGGCGACCCGGCCGGGACGGGACAGCCCGCCCCGCGGTGGCTGATCGCGCTCGTCCGGCCGGAGCTGCCCACGCTCGCCGCGGAGATCATCACCGAGATCAAGCGGGCCGTCCCCGAGTACGGCCGCAGCACCGACGGCCCCTACGTGCAGGCGCTGCGGATCGGCGTCGAGCGCGCCCTGACGCACTTCGTGGACACCCTCGCCGACCCGTCCACCCCGCGCGACAAGCACGACGAGACCTACCGCCGGCTCGGCCGCTTCGAGGCCATGGAGGGCCGGACGCTGTCCAGCCTCCAGACCGCCTACCGGATCGGCGCGCAGGTCGCCTGGCGGCGCGTGATGAAGGGCGCCGCCGAACGGAACCTGCCCGCGCCGGTGATGATCCGCCTCGCCGACGAGCTGTTCTCCTACATCAACGAGCTGGCCTCGCTCTCGCTGGAGGGCTACGTCACCGCCCGTCCGGACGAGGAGCAGCAGGACCACCGGCGGCGGCTGCTGCACAGCCTGCTGCGCGAGCCGCCGCCCACCGCGCAGGTCGTCGCGAACCTCGCCCGGCTCGCCGGCTGGACCGTGCCCGACGAGGTCACGCTCGTCGCGCTGCCGACCGGGCCCCAGCCGTCCCCGCACACCCTGCACCGCGACCTGCTGGTGGACCTGTCCGGGGACACGCCGCACCTGCTCGTCCCCGGCGAGGTGGACGCCGGGCGGCTGCGGATGCTCACCTCCGGCTGGCCCGACCGGCGGCTCGCGCTCGGGCTGACCGTCCCGACCGTCCGGGCCGCCGAGTCGCTGCGCTGGGCCCGCCGGGCGCTCGCCCTCGCCCGCACCGGCGCGCTCGGCGACGAACCCGTCGTGGACAGCGGCGAGCACCTGGTCACGCTGTGGCTGCTGTCGGACGAGACGGTCGTCGACCACCTCACCCGGCGGCACCTCGCCGGGGTCACCGAGCTCGGCGGCGGGCAGCCCGAGAAGTACCTGGAGACCCTCTACGGCTGGCTGACCACGCGCGGCACGGCCGTGGAGCTGGCCGACCGGCTGAACATCCACCCGCAGACCGTCCGGTACCGGATGCGGCGCCTAGAGGAGGCCCTCGGCGACCGGCTCGGCGACCCCGACTCGCGATTCGCGATCGAGGTCGTGCTCCGTGCCACGAGACTGCGGAAGGAGGTGGGAGAGATCGTGCCCGGCGACGGACGCGGTGACGGACGCGGTGACGCGCGCGGAGAAGGGCGGGGGGACGCGCGCGGAGATGGGCGCGGGGATGCGCGCGGCGTGCCGCGCCCACTCACCTGATGATAATTCGCGGGCGTTGAGGAGCGCCTTTCTCGTCTTCCGGGGCGACTATCCCCGGGAGGGTTGATAGCCATTCCTCCGGCGTGTTGATATTACTCTCCGAGGAATTGTTTCCACGCGTCGCCTAATGGCGGAGGTGAGGGCAGGGTGCGTACCCGACCGGTCGGACTTCCCATGTTCGCGGGCCTCGGCGCGGCCGCGGTCCTGGCCTTCGGCGGCCTGGTCGCGCCCGCCGCGTTCGCCGACGACTCGACGCCGACCACGGGGGCCTCGGACACGCCCGGGTCGGGCTCGTCGGGTTCGTCCGGGCCGTCCGGGTCCTCCGGGACGACGCCCACGGACACCCCCACGCCGACGCCGTCCGACAGCACCCCCACGGACCCGCCGACGACGCCGACCGACCCGCCCACCACGCCACCGACCACTCCCCCGACCGACCCCGGAGGCGGGACCCCCGGCGGGGGCGGCAGCACTCCCCCCGGCGGCGGGACGCCCGGGGGCGGCGGATCGCCCGGCGGCAACGTGCCCACCGGCGGGCCGACCACGCCCGGCGGCGGCAACGGCAAGCCGGGGCTCGGGCTCGGCATCAGGCTCTCGACGTCCGCGGTGCACGCCGGGGACACGGTCTCGGTCTCCGTCTCGGTCTCGGGGACGGCCACCGGCGTGAGCGTCTCGCTCGGCGCGAGCGGCGGCGCGTCCGCCTCGCCGTCGAGCACGTGGCTCGGCAACGTCTCCGGCTCGACGTCGGCGCTGGGCTCGGTGACCGTGCCGTCCGGGACGAAGCCGGGCACGATCAGGATCACGGCGACGGTCACGTCCAGCAACGCGGGCGCGCACAGCACCTCGACCGCGCTCACCGTCGTCGCCGCGTCCGTGACCATCCCCGGGAACGGCCACGGCGGGCCGACCGGACCGTACGGGACGCTGCCGCCCGGCGTGAACGCCCCGCCGCCCGGACTCGACCCGCTCGGCGACCGCAACCCCTTCCAGGCCCCCGCCGTCGCGCTGCCGCCGGTCGCCGGGCCGCAGGTCGCGGGCATCTCCCTGCCGATGTCGCCGGTGACGAGCCTCCAGGCCGCGCACGAGCCGCTGCTCAGCGGCGCCGAGCCGGGCGCGCTCGCCTGGGCCGGAGCCGCCGTGCTCGCCGCGTCCGGGCTGCTGCTGACCCCGCGCTACGTGACGCGCCGCCGCCGCGCGCAGGCCCGCGACGAGCGCACCAACTGGATCCTGCTCGGCAAGGGCATCACCGCCCGCGACCTCACCGAGAAGGGCCTGGTCCAGCTGAACCTCGCCGAGAAGCGGCTCACGGTCGCGCGCATGCGGGCGCTGCCGCCGCAGCCGGCCCCCGCCCGGCGGCGACTGCTACGCCCCCGCCCCCGCTTCGGCAACTGACGCCGCGCCACCCTCCAGCGGTCCGCGACGCGCCACCGTCCGCCGCGGCCGGTCGCGGCGGCCTTTCCCTCGCCCCGTCCGTCGCGGGCGGGGCGAGGGGAAGAGGTCAGCGGCTCAGGATGTAGTCCTCTTCCTTGGCCTTGCGCGAGGACGCCCAGAACTCGAAGGTGAAGCCGGGCCACAGGGTGCGGTTCACGCCGTGCTCGTCCAGGTACCAGGACTGGCAGCCGCCCTCGTTCCACACCGCGCGGCGCAGGCGGCGGTGCATGCGGTCGTTGAAGGCGCGGACGGCGCCGGGCCGCGGCTCGATGGTGTCCATGCCGCGCTCCTGGAGCAGGTGCAGGCAGCTCAGCACGTGCTGGATCTGGACCTCGATCATGAACACGACCGAGTTGTGGCCGAGGCCGGTGTTCGGGCCGAGCAGCATGAAGAAGTTCGGCATCCGCTCGACCGTGGTCCCGTGGTGCGCCTCGATGCCGTCCGCCCAGACCTCCTGGATCTTCACGCCGCCGCGCCCGGTCACGCGCATCTCGGCGAGGGCGTCGGTCACCTTGAAGCCGGTGCCGTAGATGATGACGTCGACCTCGTGCTCCACCCCGTCCTTGGTGACGATCGAGTGCTCGCGCACCTCCGCCACGCCGGACGTGTCGAGCTCGACGTTGTCGCGAGTCAGCGCCGGGTAGTAGTCGTTCGACAGCAGGACGCGCTTGCAGCCGATCGTGTAGTCGGGCGTCACCTTCGCGCGCAGCTCGGGATCGGCGATCTGCCGCTCCAGGTGGTTCAGCGCGAGCTTCTTCATCGGCCCGGACAGGCGCGGGCTCACCGCGAAGCTGACCGCGCGGGCCTCCAGCGCCCAGTAGATGCCGTTGCGGAACGCGCGGGCCGCGCCCGGCACCTTCTCGAACACCTTGCGGACGGCCGGGGAGAACGCGCGGTCCGGCTTCGGCTGGATCCACGGCGGCGTCCGCTGGAACAGCACCAGCTTGGACGCCTTCTTCGCCACCTGCGGGACGAACTGGATCGCGGACGCGCCCGTCCCGATGACGGCGACGCGCTTGCCGGCCAGGTCGACGCCGTGGTCCCACTCGGCGGAGTGGAACGCCGTCCCCTGGAAGCGCTCGATGCCGGGCAGGTCCGGGAAGGACGGGATGTGCAGCGCGCCGATGCCGGTGACGATCGCCTTGGGCCGCAGGACCTCGCCGCCCGCGAGCGTCACGTTCCAGCGGTTGGACGCGTCGTCCCACTCCATCGAGTCGACGGCCGCGCCGAACCGGATGTGGTCGCGGATCCGGTACTTGTCGGCGGTCGCCTCCATGTACGCGCGGATCTCCGGCTGCGGCGCGAACATGCGCGACCAGTTCGGGTTCAGCTCGAACGAGAACGAGTACATGTGGGACGGCACGTCGCACGCGCAGCCCGGATAGGTGTTGTCGTGCCAGGTCCCGCCGAGGGCCTCGCTCTTCTCCAGCACGACGAAGTCGTGGAAGCCCTGCTGCTTGAGCCGGATCGCCATGCCGAGCCCGGCGAAGCCGGATCCGATGACCACGATCGCCGGGGAGGTGCCTTCGCTCATTAACCCATCCCATCGAACGGAGACCTACTATGAGTAAGTTACCGCCAGTAGGTTACTGACGGTAGGTCCAATAGATGGGGAATCCTGTGAGCAGTGCCACAGCACGCCCGCGGCGGCGGCGGATGTCCCGGGCCGAGCGGGAACGGCAGATGCTCGACGTGGCCGAGGAGGTCTTCGGCGAGCGCGGCTTCCGGGCCGCCTCCATGGACGAGATCGCCGAGCGCTGCGGCGTCTCCAAGCCGATGCTCTACGAGTACTTCGGCTCCAAGGACGGCCTCATGCTCGCCTGCATGGCGCGCTCGAAGGCCGAGCTGTTCGAGGCAACGCAGCAGGCGATGGCGGGCGCGACGACCGCCGATGAGGTCCTGTGGCGCGGCATGGTCGCCTACTTCGAGTTCATCGGCGAGCACTCGCGCTCCTTCGCCCTGCTGATGCAGCAGCCGCTGGAGATGCCGCCGTCCGCCGCCGAGGCCGTCGAGGACACCCGGCGGCAGCAGAGCGGGCTCATCGCGGACGTCCTGCGCGTCTACGCGCCCGACGCGCCGGAGCCGACCGTCCTCGCCTACACCGAGATCATCGTCGGCGCCTGCGAGCGGCTGGCGCTCTGGCGGACCGCCCACCCGGAGGTCACGGCCGAGGACGCGGCGCGCCACATGACCGACTTCTGCCGCCAGGGCCTCGGCCCCTACCTCTCCGCCTGGCCGACCACCCCCGGCCCGACCGCCTGACCGCCTGCGGGGGTCATTCGCGCGACCGCGACCGCGACTGCGACTCGGCGATGCGCTCCAGGGCGGAGATGAGCAGGTCCAGGCCGAACTCGAAGTCGGCGTCGGGGTCGTTCTCGCCCAGCTCGGACGCGAGGGCGATGACGTGCGGGAACTCGTCCGGGTCGAGCCTGGCGAAGGACTCGGCCTGCGGGACGTCCAGGTGCGCGAGCGTCTCGGCGACGCGCAGCTCGCGCATCTGCGTGCCGACCGCGTAGGCGAGCATCGCCCGCATCGCGCGGACGGAGGTCGGGCCGTCCAGCCCGGCGGCCTCGGCGACGGCGAGCGCGCGCTCGGCGGGCCGCAGCCCGGCCGGGGTGTCGACCTTGTGCGTCAGCACGACGGTGAGGCTGCGCGGGAAGTCGTGCGCCATCTTCCGGTGCGCGCGCAGCAGCGCGCGAGCGCGGTCGGCCCACGGCGCGGACGGGTCGTCCGCGAGGTCGATCTGGTTCGCGACGTGCTCGGCGACGCCTTCGAGCAGCGCCTTCTTGTTCGGGACGTGGTTGTAGAGGGACATCACCGCCACGTCCAGCGCCGCCGCGACGCGCCGCATCGAGAGCGCCTCGGGGCCGTCCGCCTCGATCAGCTCGATCGCGGCCCGGACGATCCGGTCCCGGCTCAGCGGCGCGCGCCCGGGGAGCGCGGCCTGCTCCGGACCGGCCGTCCCGGCAGTGACCGGGCTCACATCTCTCATCGCGTTTCCCGCATTCGTGGCGATTGACTGACGTAAGTGAACCATGACACGGTACGTACAACGTACGCCGGACGTACAACGTACGTACGTCCCGGCCCGCCGCCACGTGCCGGAGGTCCGCCATGTCGACCCACGACCTGTACACCACCCCCGTCGAGCCGTCCACCGCGACCGTCCCGATGGCCGGCGACACGCGCTTCACCTGGGAGTACGACGACGGCCGGGAGAAGCTCCTCGCGCTGTACCAGAAGGGCAAGGACCGGCAGTGGGACTCCACCACCCGGATCGACTGGGACCTGGAGGTCGACCCGCACGACGTGCTCGGCGTCCCCGACCAGTCCCTCGCCATCTACGGCTCGCCCTACTGGGAGAAGATGGACGAGCGGGAGCGCGGCGAGCTGCGGCGGCACTCCTCGTCCTGGCAGTTCAGCCAGTTCGTCCACGGCGAGCAGGGCGCGATGCTCACCGCCGCGCGGATCGTCGAGGCCGTCCCCGACCTGGACTCCAAGTTCTACTCGGCCACCCAGACCATGGACGAGGCCCGGCACGTCGAGATCTTCTCCAGGTTCCTCCAGGAGAAGATCGGGCTGGTCTACCCGATCAACACCAAGCTCCAGGACCTGCTCAACGAGACGCTCGGCGACTCCCGCTGGGACATGCCCTACCTCGGCATGCAGGTGCTCATCGAGGGGCTCGCGCTCGCCGCGTTCGGCGTCATGCGCGACATGACCACCAAGCCGCTGCCCAAGCAGATCCTCACCTACGTCATGCAGGACGAGGCGCGGCACGTCGCGTTCGGCCGGCTCGCGCTGCGCGACTACTACCGGCAGCTGTCCGCGCCCGAGCTGAAGGAGCGCGAGGAGTTCGTCATCCAGGGCTGCTACCTGATGCGCGACCGCATCCGCGGCCGGGAGATCTGGACCAACTTCGGCGTCCCGGTCGCCGAGGTGGACGAGATGGTGAAGAACTCGCCGTACATGCGGATGTTCCAGAGCCTGCTGTTCAGCCGGATCGTCCCGTGCGTGAAGGACATCGGGCTGTGGAGCCCGCGCATCCAGGCGACGTTCGAGGAGATGGGCGTGCTGGAGGCGTCCCGCTCCGACCTCGACGCGCTGATGCGCAACGACGAGGAGCTGGCCGACAAGCTCGACGCGGAGCGGTTCGCCGCCGAGGAGGCCGATCGCAAGGCCGAGGTGGACGCCGTGATCGAGTCCGAGGCCGCCCGCTGACCTGATCGCGTGGTGGCGGCGACCTGAGTAGGTTTGGGCGCACCCCACCCACGGAGGTCAGCAATGTCCCTCGCGCTCTTCGACGGAGCCCTCGCCGTCGTCACGGGAGCCGGCGGCGGCTTCGGCCGGGCCACCGCGCTCGCGCTCGCCGAGCGCGGCGCGACCGTCGTCGCCGCCGACATCGACCTGGACGCGGCCGAACGCACCGTCACGCTCGCCAAGGCGCTCGGCGCGGTCGGCAGGGCCTACCGGGTGGACGTCTCGGACGCCGGCGCCATGGAGGAGTTCGCCGCCGCCGTCCGCGCCGACCACCGCGTGCCCGACATCGTGGTGAACAACGCGGGCATCGCCGTCCTGGGACCGTTCCTCGACACGGGCGTGGACGACTGGGACCGCATCCTCGGCGTCAACCTGTGGGGCGTCATCCACGGCTCCCGCCTGTTCGCCGCGCAGATGGTCGAGCGCGTCGAGGCGCTGCCGAACCGTCCCGACAAGCCCAACTACGGCGGCCACATCGTGAACATCGCGTCCGCCGCCGCGTACGCGCCGTCCCGTGCCCTGCCCGCCTACTGCACGACCAAGTCGGCCGTCCTGATGCTGAGCGAGTGCCTGCGCGCCGAACTCGCCGGCCACCGCATCGGCGTCACCGCCGTCTGCCCCGGCTTCGCCAAGACCGGCATCGCCAGACACGGCACCTTCGTAGGCGCGTCCCCCGCCGAACAGGAACGCCGACGAGCCCGGGCCGAACGCGGCCTGCGCCTCCGCAAATACCCGCCGGAGAAGGTCGCCGAGCGGATCGTCCAAGCCATCGTGAAGAACAAGGCCGTCGTCCCGGTGAACGCCGAAGCCCACGTCCTCCACACCCTCTCCCGCCTGGCCCCCACCACCCTCCGAGCCCTGGCCCGAATCCCCGCCCCGCTGGGCTGAGCACCGGCTTCTCCGTCGAGCCGGCGGACGGACCGTCCGGCATCACAAGGGGCCTACGGGAGGTGCGCGGCGGTCATGGGGCTGGCTTCTTGCCAGCCCAGGTGGCGGTAGAGGGCGCGGCCTTCGGTGGTGGCCACGAGGACGCCGGTGCCGGCGCCTTGGGCGGCGGCTGCGGACGAGAGCGCCGACATCACCGCGGCGCCGAGGCCGCGGCGGCGGTGGGCGGGTTCGGTCGCGATCTGGTCGAAGACCGCGTGGGTGTCCGCGAGTCCGGCCTGGCCGGTCGCCGCGAGCGTGCCGTCGGGGGCCTGGACGGCGGCCTTCACGATCCGTCCCGTGGTGGTGAGGCGCAGGGTGTAGCCGCCGGACGACGGGGGCGGGGCGTCCTGGCTCAGAGGGGCTGACATCAGGTACTCGGGGGCCTGTTGCAGGGACCAGCCGGACGGGAGCAGCGGCGCGATGCGGGCGGGCTCGGCGCAGATCTTCAGCCAGGTGCCGGGCGCGTTCTCCTGGTCCGTCAGGCGCCGGATGACCTTCGCGTGCGGGTGCGGGAGGACGTACCGGACGTGGTGGCCGGGGCGGCCGACGTCGATGCGGTACGCGCCGTCCGAGGGGACCGGGGCCGGGGTGCCCCGGCTGACGGACCAGCCGCGCGTCCAGGCCAGGACGAGTTCTTCGATCATGAGCCCGATCTTATTGCGACTTGTTTGCAATAAGCGCCCGGGCCCTCAGGGCAGGAGGGCGGTGGAGGGGTGCTCCTCCACGGGGACGGCGGGTGGGTGGTCCAGGAGGGCCAGGTGGGCGGCGTAGCCGGGGCCGGGATTCAGCTGGTGGAGGGTGAAGCGGGCGGGGAGGTCGTCGCGGCCCTGCCAGGACAGGAGGCGCGGGGGCTCCTGGGCGGGGGTGGTGCGGAGGCGGGGCATGGGGAAGCGGAGGCCGTCGCCGGTGGCCTTCAGGAGGGCTTCCTTGCGGGTCCAGTAGACGAGCAGGTCGGCGAGGCCGGCGGCGGACTCGCCGGGGGCCAGGACGTGGCGGGCGATGTCGGTGCTGATCTCGCGGGACTCCTCGACGTCCAGGCCGAGGGGGCCGTGCGGGGAGAGGGCCACGCCGATTCGGTCGCCCGAATGTGAGACCGAAATGTGGGGGGCGTCGGGGCGGCCGACGACGCGGGGGCGGCCGTGCGGCTTGCCGCAGTCGGGGCAGGCGCGGTCGATCGCGACCTTCTCCGGCGGGACGCCGAGCAGGCGCGCGAGCGCGAAGCGGGTGAGGGCGACGCCGAGCGTGAAGCGGTCGCGGTCGGCGTCGCGGAGGTAGCGGTCGCGGCGGGCCCGCTCGACCGGATCGAGGACGGCGGTCAGCGCTTCGTCGGCCGCGGCCCGCTCGGCCCACCAGACCGTCACCGGTTCCACCCGGACTCCATTCGTCGCGTGTTCGGATGAACGTGACATTAGTCGATGGCAGGTTCGCCCGCCGGTCACCCATTGGTGACGGTCCGTCCAATTCCGCCCCGAAAACCATGCGGGCCGTGGAACGGCGTCTCCGTTCCACGGCCCCTCGCGGAGTTTCGGCGTCGGTGTCCGGGCTACACCCAGGACACGCCTTGCGGCTTCGCGGCCACGGGCTTCAACCTCCTCCTCCCCAGGCTCTACCACGTCGGACGGCACTCCCAGCCGACGTGACCCTCCCCTTTACCGACCCACCCTAGAAGTCTCTGACTGAGTCCACGACATGATCCGGCCGATTGAGGACAGAAATGATTTACCGCAGCGCGGACAGCACTTCCCGGGCGGTGTCGGTGGCATTGGCCAGCGCGCTTTGCCGCAGCGACTCCGGAGTGGCGCCGGAGGACAGCTGCCGGCTGTAACCGACCCTGATCTCAACGTTGCCGCGGCGGGCGGTGACTTCTCCGACCACGACCGGCTGGCCCTTGTCCTGCTTGTAGCTGCGGAACGCCTCGTCGCCCAGGCCCGGCACCCGTTCGAGCGAGATCGTCCGCTCCAGCGGGGTGTTGTGCGCCTGGGTCCAGCGCGCGGCGAAGTCGTGGCTCGCCTCTCCCGCGGCGTCCTGGAGGGTGGTGGACGGGAAGAGGTAGAGCTCGACCAGCAGCCAGCGGAACGGCGCTTTCGAGGTGTAGGTGCACGTCGCGAGCGTGTTGTTGGAGTTCTGCTGCTTGGTCGCGCCCGGCACGACCCGATTGAGGACGGACGCGGAAACGGTCGTGCACGCGTCCGGAAGGGACAGCGCGGTGAACGGCTTCGCCGTGGACGGCGGCGGCGCGGGCGCCGAGGACTGCGGTTTGGAAGGCGCGGACGCGGACGGCTTCGGGGTCTCCGAAGCGGTCGGCTCACCGGTTCCGGACTGGACGGTCGTCCGGATTCCGGACGGTCCCGCCGTCGTCCTCCCGCCGGACGGGACGAGCAGGAACACCGCGGCCGCCGCCACCGCGAACGACACCACCGCCACCAGCACGATCAGGAGTCTCGGACGGCGCTGCGCGGACGGCGGCTCCGGCGACGAGTAGACGCGCTGGAAGGGATCGCCCGCGCGCGCGAGCCCACCACCGGGACGGTGCCCCGGCGGCACGTCGCCGGGATCGTGACCGTCGGCGTCGGGAGGCCGGTTTTCGGACAGGTCCGGTGAACGCCCGGATCCGGCTCCGCCGGACTGCGTCGGACGGCCCACGCTGCCGCTCCTCACTCCCCCGATGGCCGGTTCCCCCCGACGGTAGACGGGCCGGGCGCGAGCACGCCAGGGGCCGGGCCGCCGGACTGTCGCAGGCGCAGGTCAGAATGGGACGGTGCTGCTGTCGGAGATCGCCCGGACGTCGGCGGAGGTCGCCGCCGAGCCGGGCCGCAAGGCCAAGGTGAACGCCCTGGCGGGCGCGCTGCGCGCCGCCGGGGCCGGCGACGCCGCCGTCGTGGTGGCCTACCTGTCCGGTGAGCTGCCGCAACGGCAGATCGGCGTCGGTTACGCCGCGCTGCGCGAGCTGCCGCCGCCCGCGGCGGAGCCGGCGCTGACCGTGGCCGAGGTCGATGCGGCGTTCGGCGAGATCGGCGCGGTCTCCGGGGCCGGGTCGGTCGCGCGGCGGCGCGAGCTGCTGCACGCCGTCTTCGCGCGGGCCACGCGCGCCGAGCAGGAGTTCCTCGTCCGGCTGCTGTCCGGCGACCTGCGGCAGGGCGCGCTCGACGGGGTGATGACCGACGCGGTCGCGACGGCCGCCGGGGTGCCGCTCGCCGAGGTGCGGCGGGCCGCCATGCTGCGCGGCGCGCTCGGGCCGGTCGCGGTCGCCGCCCTCGCCGGCGAGGCGGACGGCGGCGGCGTGCCCGCGCTGCGCGCCTTCATGCTGGAGGTCGGGCGTCCGGTGCGGCCGATGCTCGCCGCGTCCGCGCCGACCGTCGCGGACGCGATGGCCAAGATCGAGGGCCCGGCGGCGGTCGAGTGGAAGCTGGACGGCGTCCGCGCGCAGATCCACGTCCGGGGCGGCGAGGTCCGCGTGTTCACCCGCACGCTCGACGAGATCACCTCCCGGCTGCCGGAGATCACCGGCGCGGTCGGCGCGCTCGGCCTGCGCGACGCGGTGTTCGACGGCGAGCTGATCGCGCTGCGCGAGGACGGCCGTCCGCACCCGTTCCAGGTCACCGCCGCGCGCACCGCCACCCGCACGGCCAAGGACGGCCCGCAGGTCCCGCTGTCGCTGTTCCTGTTCGACGTGCTGCGCCTGGACGGCGCCGACCTCCTCGACCGTCCGGACGCCGAACGGCACGCGGCGCTCGCCGAGGCCGTCCCGGCGAGCCTGCTCATGCCGCGCACCGTCACCGCCGACGTCGCCGAGGCCGAGAAGGTCTTCGCGGACGCCGTCGCGCGCGGGCACGAGGGCGTGGTCGTCAAGTCCCCCGCCACGCCCTACGCGGCCGGCCGGCGCGGCGCCGGCTGGATCAAGGTCAAGCCGCGGCACACCCTCGACCTGGTCGTCCTCGCCGCCGAGTGGGGCAACGGCCGCCGCCGCGGCTACCTGTCCAACCTGCACCTCGGCGCGCGCGACCCGGAGACCGGCGGGTTCGTCATGCTCGGCAAGACCTTCAAGGGCCTGACCGACGAGCTGCTCGCCTGGCAGACCGAGCGGCTGCGGGCCCTCGCCGTCCGCGAGGACGGCCACGTCGTCCACGTCCGGCCCGAGCTCGTCGTCGAGATCGCCTTCGACGGCCTCCAGACCAGCCCGCGCTACCCGGCCGGGCTCGCGCTGCGGTTCGCCCGCGTGCTGCGCTACCGGCCCGACAAGAACGCCGGCGAGGCCGACACGATCGACATGGTGCGCGCGCTGGCCCCGGTCGTCTCCGACTGACCTCCGCGACGTCCGGGCCGCGGCCGGCGCACTCGGCGGCGCCTAGTCGACCGGGGAGCGCCGGTCGCGGCGGTCGGGCACGCCCGGATCGCCCGTCCGGCCGGGACCGGACCTGCGCCGCCGCGACTCGGGCGGGAGCAGGTCGTGGCGTCCGGCGATGAACTCCTGGATCCAGATCTTCGCCCGGATGATCGGCCGCCGGTACCGCTCCTCGCGCCGGACGGCCCGCCGGTACTTGCGCGAGCCCGGCGCGTACAGCCAGCGCGACCACGGCGACCCCGGACGCGCCACCCGGGCCGCCCCGACGAACAGCACCACCGGGACGAACAGCCCGAGCAGCCCGGTCCAGATCTTGCCCTTCAGCAGCGCGATCACCGCGAGCGCCAGGTTGACCGACAGGGACGCCACGTACACGACCAGCAGCACCGGCCGGGTGACCTCCTCGCCCGGATCAGGCTGCGCGATGCCGGTCAGGCCGAGCGGATGGACGCCGAGCAGCAGCAGCCCGGTGACCGCGATCGCGACGAACACCGCGTCGACCGAGGCACGGCCCTTCTCGGTCCAGTAGACGTCCTGGAGGTGGAGGATCAGCGCGAACTCGTCGAGCACGAGCGCCGCGCCCATGCCGAACACGCTCGCCGCCAGGACGTTCGGCCACGAGTGCGCCGAGGGCACCGCGAACCCGGCGACCCCGCCGAGCAGCATCAGCACCACGCCGAACACGACGTGGTGGATGTGGACGTCCCCGGCCGTGACGTTGCGGAACCACCACCGCACGTTCGCGCGGATCAGCCGCACGTTCACCCTCGTCAGGACGAAGGTGACGATGAACGCGACGAAGAAGCAGAACAGCGGCAGCCGCCCGGTGTCGACGATCCGCCGCTCGAAGAACTCGTCCATGCACCCCCCGTCTCCCCATCATGCCCTGTGATCTGCGGCGATATCGTGTGGGACAGGATGATCAATGAAGATCACACCCCGAGGGGAGCCATGTTGAGCCGCACCGTGGACCACTGCGACCCGGGTTGCCGGGCCTGGATCGCCGAGGCGATCCGCAAGGTCGAGGCCGACGCCAACCGCAGTGCGGACACCCATCTGCACGTGTTCCCGCTCCCCTCCGAGTGGGGCATCGACCTCTACCTGAAGGACGAGTCGGTGCACCCGACCGGTTCGCTGAAGCACCGGCTCGCCCGGTCGCTGTTCCTCTACGGGCTGGCGAACGGGTGGATCCGGGAGGGGACGACGATCATCGAGGCGTCGTCGGGGTCCACGGCGGTGTCGGAGGCGTACTTCGCGCGGCTGATCGGGCTGCCGTTCGTGGCGGTGATGCCCGCCTCGACCAGCCCGGAGAAGATCGAGCTGATCGAGTTCTACGGCGGCCGGCCGCATCTGGTGGACGACCCGACGACGATCTACGCCGAGTCGCACCGGCTCGCCGCCGAGTGCGGCGGGCACTTCATGGACCAGTTCACCTACGCCGAGCGGGCCACCGACTGGCGGGCGAACAACAACATCGCCGCGTCCATCTTCGAGCAGCTGGAGCTGGAGCGGTTCCCCGAGCCGACCTGGATCGTCGTCGGGGCCGGGACGGGCGGCACGTCCGCGACGATCGGGCGGTACGTCCGGTACCGGCAGTTCCAGACGCGGGTGGCCGTGGTGGACCCGGAGGGCTCGGCGTTCTTCGGGGCGTTCCGCGACGGCGACGCGTCCCGGACCGCGCCCGGCTCGCGGATCGAGGGCATCGGACGGCCGCGGGTCGAGCCGTCCTTCCTGCCGACCGTGATCGACCGCATGATCCAGGTGCCGGACGCGGCGTCGGTCGCGGCGATGCGCTGGACGAACGAGGTCACCGGCCGGAACGCGGGCGGCTCCACCGGGACGGCCATGTGGGGCGTGTGCGAGCTGATCGCGGAGATGCGGCGGACCGGGCAGCGCGGCAGCGTCGTCACGCTGATCTGCGACGGCGCGGAGCGCTACCGGCACACCTACTGCTCGGACGAGTGGCTCGCGGCGCAGGGCCTCGACATCGCGCCCTACCTCGGCGCGCTGCGCGACTTCCTGAAGACCGGCGTGATGCCCGTCGAAGCCTGACCGGGGCGGACGGCCGCGGGCCCGCGGCGGAGGGAGGACCGGCCCGCGGCCGTTCAGGCCCTCCGCCCGCCCCGGGTCGGCCGTTCGGAGCTTCGGCCCTGGATCGGCCGTTCGGAGCCTCCGTCCGGGATCAGCCGTTGAGCTTGATCGGGTTGACCAGGTCGGCGTAGATCAGCAGGCCGCCCATGACGACCAGGACGGCCGCCATGACGTAGGTGACGGGCAGCGCCTTCGCGACGTCCACGTAGCCGGGGTCGGGCCGCCGGGTGAGCCGCGCGAAGCCCTTCTTCAAGGCCTCCAGCAGCGCGCCCGCCATGTGCCCGCCGTCCAGCGGCAGCAGCGGGATCAGGTTGAACAGGCCGACCGCGAGGTTCAGCGAGCCGAGCAGGCCGACGAAGACGCTGACCTTCTGCAGGGTGGTCAGGCTGTGCGACGCCGCGACCTCGCCGCCCATCCGGCTGACGCCGACGACGCCGACCGGACCGTTCGGGTCGCGCTTCTCGTTGCCGAACGCGGCCTTCCAGATGCCGACCATCTTCTTCGGCATGTTGACCAGCGCCTCGGCGGTGCGCCCGGTCATGTCGCCCATCGTGCTCGCGACCGCGCCCGGCCCCTGCCGGACGAACGGCTCGGTCGGCGTGATACCGAGGAACCCGACCTCGACGGTCTTGTTCGTGTCCTTCAGGTCGGCCATCTTGTTGCGGATGATCGGCGTGCTGGCCTTGACGACCCGGCCGTCGCGGCGGATGTCCATGCTGACCGTCCGGCCGGCCGAGTCGCGGATCAGCCGCTGGAGCTGGGGGTAGGAGTCGATCTTGTGGCCGTCGAAGGTGAGGATGCGGTCGCCCGCCTTCAGCCCGGCCGCCGCGGCCGGGGTGAGCGGCGCGTTCGCCGGGCACTCGGTGACGCTCTGGCCCGCGCTCACCACGCACTTGGACACCGACTCGATCACCGGCTGCGGCGTCTGCCGCCCGATCCCCATCAGCAGGATCGAGAAGAACAGCACCGCCAGCACGAGGTTCATGGCCGGGCCGCCGAACATGATCAGCAGCTTCTGCCACCACTTCTTGGAGTAGAAGACCCGGTCCTCGTCGCCGGGGCGGATCTCCTCCAGCGCCGCGCCGCGGGCGTTCTCGATCAGCCCCTGCCACGGCCCGGTGGACACCTGGCGCACCTGCCCGGGCGCGTCGCCCTTGCGCGGCGGCAGCATCCCGATCATGCGGATGTACCCGCCGAGCGGGATCCACTTGACGCCGTACTCGGTCTCGCCGCGCCGCAGCGACCACATCGTCGGGCCGAACCCGACCATGAACTGCGGCACGCGCACGCCGAACCACTTGGCGAAGCTCATGTGCCCCAGCTCGTGCAGCGCGATCGACGCGAGCAGGCCGAAGAACAGGATGAGCACCCCCGCCAGCCAGAACATGCTTCCCCGTCCTCCCGGTGATCTCCAGCGACCCACCCAGACTACGTCAGAAGGCCATGCCGGACCGCGTACAAGTCCATAGCCGGGCGGAAGGTTCGGTTCAGGCCGAGGCCCGAGGCCGGCTCGGGCCGGGGCCGGGGCCGGGCTCGGGGGTCGGCTCGGGGGTCGGCTCAGGGGTGCGCGGAGGTTCAGGAGAGGAAGCCGCGCAGGAGGGCGGCGGTGCCGTCCAGGTGCTCGGCGACGGCCTGCCGGGCGGCGTCGGGATCGGCGTCCAGGACGGCCGTGGCGATCGCGTCGTGCTGGCTGGCGGCGTGCGCGATGTTGGCGGCCAGGACGGGGATGGCGTTCAGCAGGTCGGTGACGCGCATCCGGGCGTCGGCGCAGGCGGCGACCAGGGACGGTGAGCCGGTGAGCTCGGCGATGGTCAGGTGGAACAGGGTGTCGAGGCGGCGGTACTCGTCCGGGCCGGCGCCGTTCAGCTCGTCCAGGCGGGACCGGAGCAGGGCGCGCTGGGCCTCGGTGAGGGGCGCGGACGCGGCGAGCTGGGCCGCGCCGGTCTCCACGGCCAGCCGGAAGGTCAGGGTGTCGTGGAGGTCGTCGCCGCCCATGGCGGCCAGGGCGCGGCGGAGGTCGGTGGTCTTCGGCCGCGGGCGCCGGTAGGTGACGAACGTCCCGCCCGCGCGCCCGCGCCGGGACTCGACGTACCCCTCCTGGGCGAGGACGCGGATGGCCTCGCGCAGGGTGACGCGGCTGACGCCGAGGAGCGGGGCCAGCTCGCGCTCGGGCGGCAGCCGCTCGCCGCGGTCGACGACGCCGAGCTTGATCGCCTGGAGCAGCCGCTCGACCGTCTCCTCGAACGCGTTGCCCGCCCGGACGGGCCGGAACACCGCCTCGCTGAGCGGCGTGCGTCCCGCCACGGTCTCCTCCACACACCCCACGTTACAGGTGGATTTCGCGGCCTCCACCCCCTTGACGGGACGCCGCCCGCAAACCTTAATGGTCTGACGTTAGCCCGATTAGTCGGGCGCCAGAACCCCCTTGCGAGGAGGCGCCGTGAGCCTCGACGAACACGCCCCGTCCCTCTCCGACGACGAACGACGCCTGCACGAGCTGGGCTACGCCCAGGAGCTCCGGCGGTCGATGTCCGGATTCGCCAACTTCGCCGTCTCGTTCACGATCATCTCGGTGCTCACCGGCTGCCTGACCTCCTACACGATCGGCCTCAAGGGCGGCGGCCCGGCCGTGATCACCTGGGGCTGGCTCGGCGTCGGCGCGATGACCCTGCTGGTCGCCCTGGCCATGGCCGAGGTCTGCTCCAGCTACCCGACCGCGGGCGGCCTGTACTACTGGGCCGCCAAGCTCGCCCCGCGCAACGGCGCGGCCTGGGCCTGGTTCACCGGCTGGTTCAACTTCACCGGGCAGGTCGCGGTGACCGCCGGGATCGTCTACGGCTCGGCCGCCTTCCTCAACCCGCTGCTCGACGACCGGTTCGGCTACCCGACCTCGCCCGGCCACACGTTCCTGCTGTTCGCGGTGCTGCTGGTGATCCACGCGCTGGTGAACCAGTTCGGCGTCCGGCTGGTGGCGCTGCTGAACGGCGTGAGCGTGTGGTGGCACGTGGCCGGGGTCGCGGTCGTCATCGGGGTGCTGGCGTTCAAGCCGTCCCACCACCAGGGCGCCGGGTTCGTGTTCACGAAGTTCGTGAACGAGACGGGCTGGCAGTACGGGTTCTACGCGGCGCTGATCGGGCTGCTGCTGTCGCAGTACACGCTGACGGGGTACGACGCGTCCGCGCACATGACCGAGGAGACGCACGACGCGGCCCGGTCCGGCCCGCGCGGGATCGTCAACTCGGTGCTGATCTCGATCGTCGCGGGCTGGCTGCTGCTGCTCGGCATGACCTTCGCGATCCAGGACTACGCGAAGGCCGCGAGCGACGGCCCGGCGCAGATCTTCACGTCCGCGACCGGGCGGACCCTCGGGGACGTGCTGATCCTCATCTCGTTCGGCGCGCAGTTCTTCTGCGGGATGGCCTCGGTCACCGCGAACTCCCGGATGATCTACGCGTTCTCGCGGGACGGCGCGCTGCCGTTCTCGGCGGCCTGGCACCGCATCAACGCCCGCACCCGCACCCCCACCAACGCGATCTGGCTCGCGGCGGGCTGCGCGTTCGTGCTGGCCCTGCCCGCGCTGTGGAACTACACGGCCTACCTCGCGGTGACGTCCGTCGCGGTGATCGGCCTCTACATCGCCTACGTGGTCCCGACCTTCCTGCGGCTGCGGCAGGGCGCGGCGTTCGAGCGCGGGCCGTGGCACCTCGGCCGGTTCAGCCGTCCGATCGGGATCGTCGCGGTGGTCTGGGTGCTGTTCATCTCGGTCCTGTTCATGCTGCCGCCCGCGAACCCGATCACCACCGACAGCTTCAACTACGCGCCGGTCGCGCTCGGGGCCGTCCTCGGCGGGGCGGCGCTCTGGTGGGTGCTGTCGGCGCGGCGCTGGTTCACCGGCCCGAAGGTGCAGGGCAGCGCCGAGGAGCTGGCCGCCATCGAGGACGAGCTGAAGGGCATCGCATGAGCGCCCGGCCGACCGACGACCTGGAAGGAGCCGGATGAGCGCCCGCATGACGCTGGACGAGCTGCGCGACGAGGCCGCCGCCGGACGCATCGACACCGTGATCATCGCGATCGCGGACATGCAGGGACGGCTCCAGGGCAAGCGGCTGTCCGCCCGGTTCTTCCTGGACGAGGTCGCCGCGCACGGCTCGGAGGGCTGCAACTACCTGCTCGCCGTGGACGTCGAGATGAACACCGTGGACGGCTACGCCATGTCGTCCTGGGACCGCGGCTACGGCGACTTCGTGATGCGGCCCGACCTCGCCACGCTGCGGCGCGTCCCCTGGCAGGACGGCGCGGCCCTCGTCCACGCCGACGTCCTGTGGGAGGACGGCTCGGACGTCGCGCCGTCCCCGCGCCAGATCCTGCGCCGCCAGATCGGCCGGCTCGCCGAGCGCGGCTGGACCGCGTTCGCGGGCACCGAGCTGGAGTTCATCGTCTACGCCGACTCCTACGAGGACGCCTGGCGCCGCGCCTACCGCGACCTCACCCCGGCGAACCAGTACAACGTGGACTACTCGCTGCTCGGCGGGGCCCGGGTCGAGCCGCTGCTGCGGCGGATCCGGCTCGGCATGGAGGGCGCGGGCATGTACGTCGAGTCCGCGAAGGGCGAGTGCAACCTCGGCCAGCACGAGATCGCGTTCCGGTACGACGAGGTGCTGACCACCTGCGACAACCACGCGCTGTACAAGACGGGCGCCAAGGAGATCGCCGCGCAGGACGGCATGGCGATCACCTTCATGGCGAAGCCGAACGAGCGCGAGGGCAACTCCTGCCACATCCACCTGTCGCTGCGGGACGCCGGCGGACGTCCCGTCCTCGCCTCCCCGGACGGCGAACACGGCCTCTCGCACATCGGGCGGGCGTTCGTCGCCGGACAGCAGGCGCTGATGCGCGACTTCACCCTGCTCTACGCGCCGACGATCAACTCCTACAAGCGGTACCAGCCCGGCTCGTTCGCGCCCACCGCGATCAAGTGGGGGCTCGACAACCGGACCTGCGCGCTGCGGCTGGTCGGGCACGGGCCGTCCCTGCGGATCGAGAACCGGACGCCCGGCGGCGACGTGAACCCCTACCTCGCGGTCGCCGGGATGATCGCGGCCGGGCTGCACGGCATCGAGAACGACCTGCCGCTGGAGGAGCCGTACACGGGCAACGCGTACGCCTCCGGCGCGCCGACCGTCGCGCGCTCGCTGCGCGAGGCCGCGGCCGACTGGTCGTCCAGCGCCCTGGCGGCCGAGGTGTTCGGCAAGGAGGTCGTCGAGCACTACGCCAACAACGCCCGCGTCGAGTTGGACGCCTACGACCGCGCCGTCACCGACTGGGAGCTGTTCCGCGGCTTCGAACGGCTCTGAGAACCGACTCCGACTCCGACTCCGACACGAGGGAAGGGCATGTGTTGGACGTGATCAACCCGGCGACCGAGGAGGTCGTCACGTCCGTGGCCATGGCGACGGTCGCCGACACCGACCGGGCCGTCGAGCGGGCGAGGCGCGCCTACGCCCGCTGGCGGGACGTCTCCCCCGGCGACCGGGCGCGGCTGCTGCGCGCGTTCGCCGCCGCGGTCGACGAGCACCTGGAGGAGCTGGCCGAGCTGGAGGTCGCCGAGGCCGGGCACCCGATCGCGCAGGCCCGCTGGGAGGCCGGCAACCTGCGCGACGTGCTGCTCTACTACTCCGCCGCGCCCGAGCGGCTGACCGGCAGCCAGATCCCCGTGGCGGGCGGCCTGGACGTCACCTTCCACGAGCCGCTCGGCGTGGTCGGGCTGATCGTCCCGTGGAACTTCCCGATGCCGATCCTCGGCTGGGGCCTCGCCCCGGCGCTCGCGGCCGGGAACACGGTGATCGTCAAGCCCGCCGAGGCCACCCCGCTCACCGCGCTGCGCGTCGGCGAGCTGGCGCTGGAGGCCGGGCTCCCCGAGGACGTCGTGACCGTCCTGCCCGGCGAGGGCCCGGTCGCCGGACGCCGCCTCGCCGACCACCCGGACGTCGCGAAGATCGCGTTCACCGGCTCGACCCGCGTCGGCCGCGAGCTGATGGCCGCGTGCGCGCCCGGCGTCAAGCGGCTCACCCTGGAGCTCGGCGGCAAGAGCGCCAACATCGTCTTCGCGGACGCCGACATCGAGAAGGCCGCCGCCACCGCCCCCGGCGCGGTCTTCGACAACGCCGGGCAGGACTGCTGCGCCCGCTCGCGCATCCTCGTCCAGCGGCCCGTCTACGACCGCTTCATGGAACTGCTGGAACCGGCCGTCCGGGCCGTCGTCGTCGGGGACCCGCGCGACGAGAAGACGCAGGTCGGGCCGCTGATCACCGGCGCGCACCGGGAGCGCGTCGCCTCGTTCGTCCCGGACGGCGCCCCCGTTGCCGTCCGGGGCACGGCCCCGTCCGGCAAGGGGTTCTGGTACGCCCCGACCGTCCTCGCCGGGGACGGCGTGACCGGCCTGCCCGCCTGGCGCGAGGAGGTCTTCGGCCCCGTCGCGGTCGTCGTCCCCTTCGAGGACGAGGCCGACGCGGTCCGGATCGCCAACGACACCCCCTACGGCCTGTCCGGATCGATCTGGACCCGCGACGTCGGCCGCGCCTTCCGCATGTCCCGCGCGGTCGAGGCGGGCAACCTCTCGGTCAACTCCCACTCGTCGGTCCGCTACTGGACCCCGTTCGGCGGCTTCAAGCAGTCCGGCCTCGGCCGCGAGCTCGGCCCGGACGCCCTCGCCGCCTTCACCGACACCAAGAACGTCTTCATATCCACGGAGGAATAGCGTGCAGCGTTTCGAGGGGCGCGTCGCCGTCGTCACGGGCGGGGCGAGCGGGATCGGGCTGGCGACCGTCCGGCGGCTCGCGGCCGAGGGCGCGAAGGTCGTCGTCGCCGACCTGGACGAGACCGGCGGCACCAAGGCGGCCGAGGAGGTCGGCGGCCTGTTCGTCAAGGCCGACGTCACGTCCGAGGACGACGTGAAGGCGCTGTTCGAGGCCGCCCACGCCGCCTACGGACGGATCGACGTCGCGTTCAACAACGCGGGCATCTCCCCGCCGGACGACGACTCCATCCTGGAGACCGGCCTGGACGCCTGGAAGCGCGTCCAGGAGGTGAACCTCACCAGCGTCTACCTGTGCTGCAAGCACGTGATCCCGTACATGCGGCAGCAGGGCCGCGGATCGATCATCAACACGGCGTCGTTCGTGGCCAAGATGGGCGCGGCGACCTCGCAGATCTCCTACACGGCGTCCAAGGGCGGCGTGCTGGCGATGTCGCGGGAGCTGGGCGTCCAGTTCGCGCGCGAGGGCATCCGGGTCAACGCGCTCTGCCCCGGGCCGGTCTCGACGCCGCTGTTGCAGGAGCTGTTCGCGAAGGATCCGGAGAAGGCGGCCCGGCGGCTCGTCCACATCCCGACCGGACGCTTCGCCGAGCCCGAGGAGATCGCGGCGGCCGTCGCCTTCCTCGGATCGGACGACGCGTCCTTCATCACCGCGTCCGAGTTCCTCGTGGACGGCGGCATCTCCGGCGCCTACGTCACCCCGCTCTAGCGCGAAGAAAAAGGGGGTGCCCGGCCGGGCGCCCCCCTTGACGTGCGCTGACGCCTACGGGGCGTCGGCATGGGTGAGGGTCTCCCAGCCGAGGAAGTAGGACGCTCCGGCCGGGCGCTTCGACGTGACGAGCTGTCCGGTCTTCGGCAGCGCGACCCCGAGGCGGTGGTGGTACTCGTTGTAGCCGATCTCCAGGACCGGGCCGAGGCCGGTCTTCGGGCTGCCCTTGCAGAGCCAGGACGGCGCCTTGGCGCCCAGGTCGTACTGGGCGTGGAACTCCATCGCCTTCGTCAGGCGGGGCCGGGCCTCCTTGTAGAGGTCGAGGCCCTGGAGGCGGGCGGTCTCGGCGACGTGGACGGCGGCGTCGAGGGCCCAGCCGGTGTGGCCGAAGTCGCGGCAGGTCTCCTGGGCGAGGCCGTCCACGAAGGTGCTCTGCCCCTGCCAGTACTTGATCGTCGCCGCCTTGCCCGAGACGCCGGGCGGGGTCTTCGGGAGCGGGCCGTCCTGCTTCAGGTAGACGTACTCGGGCAGGCGCTTGCGCCAGCGGGCCACGGCCTGGTCGTAGGCGGCGCGGTCGTCGGTGTGGACGGCGATGGAGATCGTCGCGTCCGTCATGATCAGTTCCCAGTTGCCGTTCGTCGTGGGGCGGTCCTTGTTGACGACGGGCAGGTACACCGTCCGCAGGAAGGACGAGAACCTCTTCGCGCCCTTCCACTTCGCGCCGTACGGCGAATACTGGATGATCTCGGCGGCGCGGGCCCAGTCGTTGGCGGCCCAGGCCGCCTGGAGCGGCGCGTTGGAGTTGGTGTGCTCCTTCAGCACCTTCGCCCACGCGTCCATGAGCTGGACGGCCTTGGCCGCGTACCGCTGGTCGTGGTTGACCGTGTAGGCGAGCGCGTCGGTATAGGCGGCCATCGCGTCGTCGCGCTCGTCCGTGCAGCCGTTGTTCGGGTGCGACGACGAGCCGCACTCGACGTTCGCGCGGGGCTTCGGTGTCCGCTTCAGGTCGGCGTACTTACTTGCGATCATCGCGTCGTACGCCTTCTTCTGCGGCTGCTTGCCCGCCTTGACGCGGCTGCGCATCGCGTCGAGCTGCGCCTTGCCGACCAGGACGCCGGGGTGCCTGAAGCCCGCGGCGGAGGTCGCCGCGACCGCGCCCGCCGCGTGCTCGCCCCCGGACGCGCCCGCCGACCCGCCGTTCCAGGCGACCGCCGCCACGGACGCGGCGACCACGGCGGCCCCCGCTCCGGACGCGAGCCACACGCGGCTCCGGGTGCCCGCGCTCCGGGTGAACGCCATGGCGTCTCCTCTCGATCGGCTGAAAGATCGCTGAGTTGCGAGATCATGCAACCGTCGGCGTCCGGCCCCGTCAATCGGAACGCCGAAATCAACGGCAAAGCGCGACAAGTCGGCTGGTAGCGCCCCCAGGCCGCTGGTAGATTGCGGACAGCCGTTGATCCCGCGCGGGAGAGCGCCCCCGCCGCCAGCGGGGGCCGCCGAAGGAGCAACTCCTCCCCGGAACCTCTCAGGCCCCACGGACCGCGCGGACCAGGCGACCTCTGGAAAGCGAGGGCCTCACCGCCCTCCGCCGAAGGTGAAAGCCCCCGCAAGGTCAGGGGGTGAAGCTCTCAGGCGCCGATGACAGAGGGGGAGGCACCGAGCCGCCCGGTGCGCGAGTGGGACCATTGACGGGAGTCCACGCGCGCCCCGCGACCAAGGAGCCAGACCCATGTCCGCCGATCCGACTGCCAAGAAGACGCCGCTCTACGACGTCCATGCCGCTCTGGGCGCGAACCTCGTGGACTTCGCGGGCTACCTGATGCCGCTGCGCTACGCGAGCGAGACCGCCGAGCACAAGGCCGTCCGCACCGGCGCCGGGCTGTTCGACCTCTCCCACATGGGCGAGATCTTCCTCACCGGCCCGCAGGCCGCCGCCGCGCTGGATTACGCGCTGGTCGGCAACATCTCGCCGATGGCCGTGGGGAAGGCCCGCTACACCATGATCGTCCAGGAGGACGGCGGGGTGCTGGACGACCTGATCGTCTACCGGCTGGCCGCCGAGACCTACCTGGTCGTCGCCAACGCCTCCAACGTCGCGGTCGTCCGGGACGCCCTGGTCGAGCGGGCCAAGGGCTTCGAGGCCGAGGTGGACGACCGGTCCGACGCCTACGCCCTCATCGCCCTCCAGGGCCCGGACGCGCAGGACATCCTGCTCCGCTTCACCGACGCGCCGCTGCCCGAGCTGAAGTACTACGCCATCCTGTCCGGCACCGTCGCCGGGGTGGACGCCCTGATCGCCCGCACCGGCTACACCGGTGAGGACGGCTTCGAGCTTTTCGTCGCCGCCGCCGACGCGGTGAGCCTGTGGAACACGCTGGCCGGGGTCGAGGGGGTCGTCCCGGCGGGGCTGTCGGCGCGCGACACGCTGCGGCTCGAAGCCGGGATGCCGCTGTACGGCAACGAGCTCACCACCGAGACGACGCCGTTCGACGCGGGCCTCGGCCGGGTGGTCAAGTTCGAGAAGGACGCGGACTTCGTCGGGCGGACCGCGCTGGCCGCGCGTGCGGAGGCCCCCGCAGGCCGTAGGCTCGTGGGACTGGTGGCCCGCGGGCGGAGGGCGCCCCGCAAGGGGTACGCGGTCGTCGGCCCGGACGGCACGCCGTGCGGGGTGGTGACCAGCGGCGCCCCGTCGCCCACACTGGGCACGCCGATCGCCATGGCCTACCTGGACGCCTCGGTCCCCGAGGACACCACCGAGCTGGCCGTGGACGTGCGCGGCCGGCACGAGCCGGTCGACGTCGTCGCCCTGCCTTTCTACAAGCGTTCCTGAATCCCTGGAGAGAGAACACGTGAGCGTTCCGGAGCAGCTCCGCTACAGCGAAGACCACGAGTGGGTCGCCGGCCTCGACAACGAGGACGGCATCGTCACCGTCGGCATCACCCAGCACGCCGCCGACGCGCTCGGCGAGATCGTCTTCCTCGAGCTCCAGCCGGGCGAGGGCGACACCGTCGAGTCCGGCGAGACCTGCGGCGAGGTGGAGTCCACCAAGTCGGTCAGCGACCTGTACTCCCCCGTCAGCGGCGAGATCACCGCGGTGAACGCGGCCGTGGTCGACGAGCCCAAGGTGATCAACGACGACCCGTACGGCGAGGGCTGGATCTTCAAGGTGAAGATCAGCGAGGAGCCGGGCGACCTGCTCGACGCCGAGGCCTACGCCAAGCTCATCGAGGAGTCCTGACCGTGGCCGCCCTCTCCTCGCACGACGCCCCGCTGGCGGAGGTGGACCCGGAGGTCGCCGCCGCCGTCGCGGACGAGCTGCACCGCCAGCAGTCCACCCTGGAGATGATCGCCTCGGAGAACTTCACGCCGGTCGCGGTGCTGGAGGCCCAGGGGACGGTCCTGACCAACAAGTACGCCGAGGGCTACCCCGGCCGCCGCTACTACGGCGGCTGCGAGTACGTCGACGTCACCGAGCAGCTCGCCATCGACCGGGCCAAGGAGCTGTTCGGCGCCGAGTTCGCCAACGTCCAGCCGCACTCGGGCGCGCAGGCGAACACCGCGGTGTACTTCGCCCTGCTGAACCACGGCGACACGATCCTCGGGCTCGACCTGGCCCATGGCGGCCACCTGACGCACGGCATGCGCCTGAACTACTCGGGCAAGGTCCTCAACGTGGTGCCCTACCACGTGCGCGAGGACGACGGCCGGGTGGACATGGACGAAGTCGCGCGCCTCGCCGCCGAGCACCGCCCGAAGATGATCGTGGCGGGCTGGTCGGCCTACCCGCGGCAACTGGACTTCGCCCGGTTCCGCGAGATCGCCGACTCGGTGGACGCGCTGCTCATGGTCGACATGGCCCACTTCGCGGGCCTCGTCGCCGCCGGGCTGCACCCCTCGCCCGTGCCGCACGCCGACATCGTCACCACGACGACGCACAAGACCCTCGGCGGTCCGCGCGGCGGCCTGATCCTGGCGCGGGAGGAGTACGGCAAGAAGATCAACTCGGCCGTCTTCCCCGGCATGCAGGGCGGCCCGCTGGAGCACGTGATCGCCGCCAAGGCGGTCGCGCTGAAGGTCGCGGCGTCCGACGAGTTCAAGGACCGCCAGCGGCGCACGCTGGAGGGCGCCCGCATCCTCGCCGAGCGGCTGCTCGCCGACGACGCGGCGAAGGCCGGCGTGAAGGTGCTGACCGGCGGCACGGACGTGCACCTCGTCCTGGTCGACCTGGTCGACTCCGAGCTGACCGGCCGGGACGCCGAGGACCGCCTGCACGCCATCGGCATCACCGTCAACCGGAACGCGGTCCCGAACGACCCGCGTCCGCCGATGGTGACGTCCGGGCTGCGGATCGGCACTCCGGCGCTCGCTACGCGCGGCTTCGGCGCCGACGACTTCCGCGAGGTCGCCGACGTCATCGCGCTGGCGCTCCAGCCGTCCTTCGACGAGGCGGCGCTCAGCGCCCGGGTGAAGGCCCTGGCCGACAAGCACCCCCTCTACCCGAACCTGTGACCGGCCGTGCCCCCGTCCGCCCGGCGGCCGGGGGCACGTCCGTCCCTCTCGCTACAACGGAGTAGCAGCAGCCATGGCTATCAGCGTGTTCGACCTCTTCAAGATCGGCATTGGGCCGTCCTCGTCGCATACCGGCGGGCCGATGGCCGCGGCGCACCGGTTCGCGCGCGGGCTCGACCAGGACGGGGTGCTGGAGAAGACCGCGTCCGTCGAGGCGATCCTCTACGGCTCGCTCGGGCTGACCGGCAAGGGGCACGGCAGCGACAAGGCCGTGATCCTCGGCCTGGAGGGCGACAAGCCCGAGCTGGTGGACGTGGACTCGGTGGACGAGCGCCTCGCGCGCGTCCGCGAGACCGGGGAACTAACGCTCTACGGGGTTAAGCGCGTGCCGTTCGTGGTGGGCGAGCACCTCGTCTTCGAGCGGAAGATCTCGCTGCCCGGGCACCCGAACGGGATGCGGTTCACCGCTTTCGACGCTGACGGCAACGAGCTGCGGTCGCGGGTCTACTACTCGGTCGGCGGCGGGTTCGTCGTGGACGAGAACGCCACCGGCGCGGACCGGATCAAGGCGGACGACACCGTCCTGCCCTACCGGTTCGACACGGCCGCCGAGCTGCTCGACCGGTGCCGCGAGACGGGCCTGTCGATCTCCGCGCTGATGCTGGAGAACGAGAAGGCGTTCGGCCGCACCGAGGAGGAGATCCGGTCCGGGCTGGTCGAGCTGTGGCGGGTCATGCGGGCCTGCGTGGACCGCGGCTGCACCCGCGAGGGCCTGCTGCCGGGCGGGCTGAAGGTGGGCCGCCGCGCGCCGCGCCTGCACCGCAAGCTGACCTCGGAGAAGGCCACCGACCCGCTGCACGCGATGGACTGGGTGACGCTGTTCGCCCTGGCCGTGAACGAGGAGAACGCCGCCGGGGGCCGGATCGTGACGGCCCCGACGAACGGCGCGGCGGGCATCATCCCGGCCGTCCTGCACTACTTCGACCGGTTCGTCCCCGGCGCGGACGACGAGGGCGTCGTCCGGTTCCTGCTGACCGCCGGGGCGATCGGCGTGCTGTTCAAGCAGAACGCGTCCATCTCCGGCGCGGAGGTCGGCTGCCAGGGCGAGGTCGGGTCGGCCTGCTCGATGGCCGCCGCGGGCCTCACCGAGGTCCTGGGCGGGACGCCCGAGCAGGTGGAGAACGCCGCCGAGATCGGCATCGAGCACAACCTCGGCCTCACCTGCGACCCGGTCGGCGGCCTCGTCCAGGTGCCCTGCATCGAGCGCAACGCGGTCGGCGCGATCAAGGCGATCAGCGCCGCGCGGATCTCCCTGCGCGGGGACGGCAAGCACTTCGTGTCCCTCGACCGGGCCATCAAGACCATGAAGGACACCGGCCGCGACATGCTCGACAAGTACAAGGAGACCTCGCGCGGCGGCCTCGCCGTCAACGTGATCGAGTGCTGACCGGCCGGGCCGCCGGGACGGCGTCGAACGAGAGCCGGAACGGGCTCAGCGTGCCCGGCAGCGGCTCGGGCGGGTCGAGGCGCTTCCCGTCGCGCTGCCGGTAGTCGTGCCGCTCCAGCAGCGCGGCCAGGAACTGGGCCGTGGTGAGCAGGACCAGGTCGCGGCCCGGGCACTGGGCCGGGCCCGCGCTGAACGGGACGGCGGCCCAGTCGTGCTGCGGACGGCCGTCCAGCCAGAGGTCCGGGGTGAAGGTGTCGGCGTAGGGCAGGTTCTCGCGGTCGCGGCCGAGGAACGGCGTGAAGATCAGGACGCCGGAGCCCTTCGGGAGGACGCGGCCGTCCCACTCGGTCTCCTCGGTCGTGTCGCGGAGGATGGCCGGGGTGGTCGGCCACAGGCGCAGCGACTCCTGGACGCAGGCGCGCAGGAACGGCAGGTCGCCGGCGTCCTCGCGGGCGCGGGACGCCTGCTCGGGGTGGGACGCCAGCAGCGCGAGGGCGCGGAAGGCGGCCATCCCGGCGGGTTCGTAGGCGAACAGCCACTGCGGCATCTGCGACTGGACCTCGGGTGAGGCCAGCGCCTCGGGGTCGGCGCGGACGGCGTAGCGGTGCAGGCGGGACGCGAAGGCCCGCTCGACGCGCGGGCGGTTCGGGTGCGCGAAGGCCCAGTTGGCGTCCATGCGCAGCCGGGTGAGCAGGTCGGTGGTGATCGAGTCGTCGCGGGCGGCGTCCCCGAGGACGATCCGGCGGACCACGCGCCACCAGGTGCGGCGGAAGTCGTCCCAGGACAGCACGCCGGTGCGGGCGACGCGCCGGAGCAGGTCGCCGGCCTCGTCCCGGATCTTGCCGATGAAGACGTCGGCGTGGTCGTGGGTGTGGCCGGTGTCGAGCGCGGCCTCGTTGCGGCGGCGCAGTTCGGTCCGTTCGGGGCCGCGGGTGATGAGCACGCCGTGCGGCTGGAAGTGCCGCAGGGCCGCGCGCTTCTCCAGGCTGGCGACCTGGAACGGGTCGGGCGATCCGGTCAGGACGCGCCGCACGTGGTCGGGATGCAGGATGAGCGCGAAGTCGCGTCCGGGGATCGAGAGCAGCAGCGGGCCGTGCCCGTAGCGACCGCGCAGTTCGGTGAGGAGCCGTCCGGCGCGGTGGTCGGCGTCCATCCGCTCCTCCACCGCGACCACGGCGGGCCGCCGGGCGATCACGCCCTTGGCGACGGTCGGCGCGATCACCGATCCGGTCACGCGGAGCGTGTCGACGACGGAGGCGCGCGGTACCAACTGGGTCATGGAACACTCCCGGGAAACTGCTGGCGTCTGTTCACGAACGCCGTTCCCCGGTGACGAAGTGGAAACATGGACGGGCCGGTCAGGCGGGCCGGACGCCCCGGCCGCGGGGGCTGTGGGCGCCCTCGCGGGCGGGCTCGCCGCAGGCGGAGCAGACCACGTCGGGGACCAGGTCGGCGCCGCAGGAGTGCGTCCAGGTGACGGGCGGATCGTCCGGGTTGATGTGACGATCGCCCCATTTGAGAAGCATGAGCAGGACGTCGCCCAGCTCCCGTCCGGCCTCGGTGAGGTGGTACTCGTACCGGGCCGGACGGTCGCTGTAGCGCTCGCGGCGGATGATCCCCGCGCCCTCCAGCTTGCGCAGGCGGGCGGTGAGGATGTCGCGGGACGCGCCGGTGTTGCGGGCGATGCCGTCGAAGCGCCGGACGCCGTGGAAGAGCTCGCGGACGACCAGGATCGACCAGCGCTCGCCGACCAGGTCCAGGGTGTCGGCGATCGAGCAGGGCCTCGGGTCGGCGTCCTTCGGCGGCATGACCGTCATGGTAGGGGGCCCGGGCCTCAGAGGCGTTCGATGACCGTGGCGTTCGCGAGGCCGCCCGCCTCGCACATGGTCTGGAGGCCGTAGCGTCCGCCGGTGTCCTCCAGGGCGTGCAGCAGGGTGGTCATGATCCGGGCGCCGCTCGCGCCGAGGGGGTGGCCGAGGGCGATCGCGCCACCCCGGACGTTCGTCCTCGCGGGGTCGGCGCCGGTCTCGCGCAGCCAGGCCAGGACGACCGGCGAGAACGCCTCGTTGACCTCGAACAGGTCGATGTCGTCGAGGGCGAGGCCGGAGCGGGCGAGGGCCTTGGCGGTGGCGGGGATGATCGCGGTGAGCATGAGCAGCGGGTCGTCGCCCGCGACGGCGAAGGCGTGGAAGCGGGCGCGGGGACGCAGGCCGAGGCGCTCGGCGGCCTCGCGGCTCATGACGAGGACGGCGGCGGCGCCGTCGTTGATCGGGGACGCGTTGCCCGCCGTGATGTTCCAGCCGATCTCCGGGAAGCGCCGGGCGGTGGCCTCGTCGTGGTAGGCGGGCTTGAGGTTCGCGAGGATCTCGGGGGTCGTGGCCGGGCGGATCGACTCGTCGGTGCCGGGCCAGGCCAGCTCGCGGTCGAAGGCGTGGCTCGCGGTGGCCTCGGCGGCCTTGCGGTGGGAGGCGGCGGCGAACTCGTCCAGCTCGGCGCGGGTGAGCTTCCAGCGGGAGGCGATCAGCTCCGCGCTGATGCCCTGGCCGACCAGGCCCTCGGGGTAGCGGGCGTGCAGCAGCGGCCCGAACGGGTCGCTGCCGGGCAGCACGGCCGACCCCATCGGGACGCGGGACATCGACTCGACGCCGCAGGCGATCGCGACGTCGTACGCGCCGGAGATCACGCCCTGCGCGGCGAAGTGCAGCGCCTGCTGGGACGAGCCGCACTGGCGGTCCACGGTCGTCGCCGGGACCGACTCGGGGAACCCGGCGGCGAGGACGGCGTTGCGGGTGAGGTTGAGCGCCTGCTCCCCCGCCTGGGTGACCACGCCGCCGATCACGTCGTCCACGGCGGACGGGTCGATCCCCGCGCGCTCGACCAGCGCCTTCAGGGTGCGGGCGAGCAGGTCCACGGGGTGCTCGGGGTGCAGCGCGCCGTTCGGCCTGCCCTTCCCGATCGGCGTCCGGACGGCCTCGACGATCACCGCGTCTCGCATCACTGCCTCCTCGGTTGGAATATCCAACTTGAGTGTGGGGCAGTGAGTTGGATTTTCCAACCCACTCGCGGCGTGGGCCCGGTCACAGCGAAAGACGCCCGGGACGGTGATCGCCCCGGACGCCTTGGACAGTGCGAAATACGGGTTGCGCTCCCGGAGACCGTGGCGGTTGGGCACGGCCTCCGGTCGCGCCGGGCCGCTAGTGGAAGGGGCCCGTCGGGAAGTCGGTCAGGTTGCGCCTCCATCTGTCGAAGGGCTCCCTTGGGGAGCCACCCGTCACCTGAAGCTCAAGCAAGCTCGCACCTCCAGTTCCCCTTCGACGTCAGCGGGTCACCCTCGACGGTAGGCGGCATAAAGGTGATTTTGGGGATCGTGCGGACAAAGGTGTCGTCAAGGTGCCAGGGCCATCGCCCCGAGGACGCGTCCGGCGAGCTCGGCGTCCCCCTCGACCCGCACCGCCGCCGCGTCGCCCCGGCAGCGGCCGGTCACCAGCCGCGTGAACGTCTCCCAGTCCATCCGCAGCACCGTCGCGCCCTCGCCGCCCTGATCGGTGAAATCGGCGCGGCCGTCCGGGCCGACCAGGACGTGCCGGGTGAACGCGACCGGCCCGGTGACCTCGAAGGCCACGGCCGTGCCGGGGGACGCGGCGGCGCGGCGTCCGACGATCATCGGCAGGCCGCGCTCGACGACCGAGAGCGTGCGCAGGCCCGCGGGGGCGTCCAGATTGCCGGGACGGCCGACCGCGCGCCGGATGTCCTGCTCGTGCACCCAGCAGTCGAACGCGCGGAACACCATCAGCTCGGCGTAGGTGCCCTCCCGGCCGATCGGCAGCATCGCGGGCTCGTCGGGGGGCGTCGACGCGAGCCGGACCAGGCGGCGGTCCAGAACGGCCCGCAGCTCCGCGAGCACCTCGCTACCGGGCGTGCCGCGGCGGTAGTCCACCGCGACCTCGACCAGCCGGCCGAGCTCGTTGCGGACGTGCGGGAGGTCGTCCGGCAGCGTGTGGCCGGGCGCGGGATCCTCGTCCAGCAGCAGCGTCTCCACACCCACCAGGTGCGAGACGACGTCCTTGACCGTCCAGCCGGGAAGCTCGGTCGGCTTCTCCCACTCCGCGTCGCCGAACGTCTCCGCCAGCGCGATCGTCGACCGGACGGTCTGCTCGAACGCGGCCACGTGCCCCGCCATGCCTTCCGCGCGCCCGGCCGTGTCCTCCACGCGCCCCGCCATGTCTTCGCTCATGGCCGGTCATCATGGCGCACGCCGGGCGCGGCGGCCAGGGTCTAGAACGCAGTTCGGACCGCGGCGGGCGCGGTCATTCGACCGTGCGGCGCTCGTCGCCGGTGACCAGGCGCAGCCGGACGACGGTGGGCATCCGGTCCACCTCCAGCGCGCCGCGCAGCCGCGCGAGCGCGCGGTCCTGGATGTCGCGGCGCAACTGCCGCAGGTCGGCGCGGCGGTCGTAGGCGACGTTCACGCGCAGCTTCGGCGCGGACGGCTTGCCCGACAGCCGCGCCCGCGCGGACTCGACGCCGGGGCACTCTTCGATGTCGTCCTGGAGGGCGCTCGCGAGCGTCCCGGCCGGAACGATGGTCTTGCCCTGGCCGTCCCCGTCGTCCAGGACGACCCCGTTGATCCGGTCGGAGCGTCCCTGCGCGAGCAGCCAGGACACGCCGATCAGCGTCGCGATCACGGCTCCCGCGCCGATCGCGTACCAGTACCAGGGGTGGCCCGACGCGAACCGGCGCGTGGCCTCGCTCAGCACGGGCTCGTGCGCGCGCGAACTGCCGAAGGCGCGCAGCCCCAGCGCGAGGCCCGCTCCCCCGGCCGCCGCCAGCAGCAGCCCCGTCAGGACGAGCAGCACGCGGTTGAAACGCGCGGCATGGCGGTCCATCTCGCTCACCTCTTCCTGGTTCGGTTCACGCCCGGTTCCGGTCGTGGATCACGAGGGTTTCTTCGTGCGCGCCTTCACGGCGACCTTGTACTTCGTCAGCGGACGCACGTCGTCCAGCTTGTTCTCGACGGACCGCTTGACCTGCTCCTTCACCATGTCCGCCTCGTGCGCGGCACAGCGGACCTTCACCTTGATCTTGTGGCGGCCGATGCCGATGCGCGGATCCGACGCGTCCTGGACGTCGTCGACCGCCGCGGCGAGCGTGTTGCGCAGCCCGCCGTTCGTGACCGCCATCGCTAGCTGCGGATCGTCACCGCGCAGCGGGACGACGCGGGGCCGCCCGGGCAGCAGCCCGGCCAGCAGGAACCAGAGCCCCAGCAGCGCCACCACGGCGCTGACCAGCAGGACCACCCAGTTCTTCCAGGGATGCCCCTCCGCCCAGTTCGTCACCCGCCCGTACGGGACGACCTTCGCCGGGTGGCCGGCGCGCGCCGAGAACACCTCGATCGCCGTGATCGCCCCCACCGCCGTCAGCGCGAGCGCCGCGATCAGCGAGGTCACGATGCGGCGCGGACGGAACGCCGAGCGCGCGGCGCGGGCCGCCTTCCTGCCCTTCACCGCGGACTTCGACGCCGTCCTCGACTGCGGCAGCCGTCCGGCGTGCGTGGTCATTCCAGATCCCTCCGTCCGTCCCCGCGCCCGCCCGGCTTCGCGGACGCGCCGCCGTCCGAGTGGTCGAACGCGGCGACCTCGACGTCCACCCGCTCGACCGCCATCCCGGTCATCTCGGTGATGCGCGCGCTCACGAGCTCGCGCACGCGCCGGGCCACCTGCCGTACCGGCGCGGGGTACTCCACCGACGTGGACACCCGCGCGGTCACCCGGTCCCCGTCCACGGTCACGCGCGCGCGGGCTTCGCCGCGCCCGCCGACCTTCATGCCGAGGACCGACTTGTCCAGCCCGGTCGCCCCGGACGCCTCGCCCGCCGCCCGGCCCGCGAGCCGCTGGATCACCCGGTCGGTGATCCTGGTCGTCCCGCGGTCCTCGGGGCCGGACGCGGCGTCCGGTCCCGTTCCGCCGCGCACCACGGTGGTCATGCCGTCGGCCGCTTCCGGTTGCCGAGCGAGTCCCACACCCCGGCCAGGTCGATCTCGCCCGAGACCGCCCGCCCGGCCAGCAGGCCCAGGATGCCGAGCACCAGGACCAGCAGGAACCCGCCGAACCCGCCGGCCACCCCGGCGAAGCCCAGCGCGGTGCCGTAGGCGAGGCCCACGACCGACCACATCGACGTTCCGTTCATGTCTTCCCCCTTGAGCCGCTATTGCAGCCGTCGCGCGCGGCGGCGGCGGTATCGCCAGCGCAGGATCATCGCGATCGGGCCGCGCCGCCTCCGGACGCCCACGATCGGCGCGTCCATCCGCGGGTCCGGCCGTGCTCCCGTCGCCCCCTTCCCGCTTCCCTTCCGGTACCTCCGCCGGAGCCCGGCGGCGAACGCCTCCGGGTCGCCGCCGAGATCCGGGTGGTGGGCGCGGACCCAGGCGCGGAACGCCGCGCGTTCCGCCCTGGCGTCGTCGCCCGGCCTCATCCAGCCGGGTGCTCCGCGTCCGCGTGCCCGGCCGCCCCGGCGTCCTCTTCCGCGTCCTCGCTCCGGGCGGGCCCTTCCGCGCTCCCGCCCTCGGCGGGCTCGTCGGCGTTACCGCCCTCGGCGGGCTCGTCGGCGCCGTCGATGTCGGCGATCAGGACGTCCACCCGGCGGCCCTCCGACAGCGGGCGCGCCGCAGCGCGCACGTCGTCGGCGATCCCGTCCAGCGGACGGCCGTACCGCGCGACCACGCCGACCTCCACGGCGTCGTCCCGGACGGCCACCCCGGTCACCGGCGGCCCCGCGCGGTAGGTGGCGAGCCGGACCGAGTGCCCGGCCGACAGGCCCGCCACGTCGGGCAGCGCGGCCACCGCGTCGGCGATCCGCTCGGCCACGTCGGCGGGCGACGGCGCCTGCGCACCGTCCGCCGGGCCGCCCGCCCCGCCTGCCGCGTCCTGCGGCGCCGAGCCGGCCATGCCACCGGTCGAGCCGCTGGCGTCGACCTTCCCCGCGCCGGTCATCGGGCCGGTCACTGCACTCGCGCCGCCGGCTTCTCGGCGTCCTGCTTCGACGCGTCGTCCTTCTTCTGGTTCTCCTCGCCCGGCAGGTGCACGTCGTCGACGGTGATGTTGACCTCGACGACCTCCAGGCCGGTCATCTGCTCGACCTGGCCGATCACGCTCTCCCGGACGCCCCGGGCGAGATCGGGGATGGCCTCCCCGTACTCGACCACCAGGTCGATGTCCACGGCGGCCTGCTTCTCCCCGACCTGTACCGCGACGCCCTGGGTCACGCTGACCCCGACGCCCGGTATGCGCTCCTTGACCGAGCCGAAGGTGCGGGCCATGCCCGCGCCCATGGCGTAGACGCCGCCGACCTCGCGGGCGGCCATGCCGGCGATCTTCGCCACCACGCCGTCCGCGATCCTGGTCCGTCCGGTGTCGCTGACGAGCGCGCCGTTTCCGGTGTGGGCGACTTCCCGGCCACCGCCCGGAGCGCCCGCCGAGCCGTTCTTGCGGTCCGCTCCCGGCCGCGCGTGCTGGCTCGGCAGCGAGTCGACCGGCCGTTCCTTGGTGGCCTGCTGTCCGCTCTGCTGACTCACGGCGAATTCCCCCTGTCGCCTCGTGACGTGCCGGTTACATGCTCACGTTCCGTGACAAAAAAACCGACATGCAGGGCAAGAGACCACCAAAGTCAATCCACAAAGCAAAAAGGACCGGTGGCGCGCTGCGCCACCGGTCCGCCGCGGACGGGGATCAGGACTTGAACATGCCCTTGATCTTCTCCTTGGCGCTGTCCGCCTTCTCCTTGGCGTTGTCCGCCATGCCCTTGGCCTGCGACTTCATCTGGTCGCCCTTGCCCTCGCCCTCGAGCTGGGAGTCGCCGGTCGCCTTGCCCGCGGTCTCCTTCGCCTTGCCGGCGTACTCGCCGGTCTTGTTCTCCAGATCACTCACGGCTACCCCCTTCATCGCCGGGACAGTGCTCCAGATCAGCCCCTACCCGGCGTCACGGCCGGTAACCGTGGCCCGCGTCACGTCCGCCGCGGCGCGCCTGCGCCGCCTCGCCCGCGGCACGGCCAGGGCGTCCACCTCGGCGTCCGGGGACGAATCGTGCGCATCGGCCCCGTCAGGGCCGTCGGACGCGTCGGGCGCCTCGGACCCACTGGCCAGCCGGTACCGGACGGCCACCACGAGCGTCCGCATGCCCAGCGCGTCGCGGAACCGGTCCACCGGCTCGCCGCCGAGCGCCGCGTGCACGTCGCCGGGACGCGCGTCCGACGCGCACTCGACGTCGATCACCAGGCGGGGGCGGGCGGCCGTCCCCGCCAGCCGCACCCGGACGTCCCGGACGCCCGGCAGCCGCGCCGCGTCCTCGATCAGGTCGCCGGACGCGGCGCGCGCGTGCATCCGCGTCGCGCCGTCCATGCTCGGCCTGCGGCGGCGCACCGCGTCCCGGACCGTCCCGGCGAGCCCGGCCAGCCCGGAGAGCGCCACGAGCTCGGCGACCGCGCCCGCCAGGGGCCAGAACCAGTCGTGACCGCGCACGTACCGCTCGGTCGCCGCCGACAGCACCGCCGCGTCCGCCGCGTCCGAGCCGAGCGCGCCGAGCCCCGCGCAGAGCGCCAGCAGCCCGCCCGCCAGGAGCAGCACCCCGGTCAGCTCCGCCACCACCCGCATCGTTCCCCGCCCTTCTTCCGCCGAGCCGTCCGATTGCGCCGAGCCGCCCGGTTCCGCCGAGCCGTCCGGTTCCGCCGAGCCGTCCGATTGCGCACGCCGTCGCGCCGCGTCGTCCGGCGGGTCAGTCGTCGCGCCAGGTCAGCCGCACCTCGACGCGGCGCGGGCGCATCAGGTCGAAACCGTCCAGCCGGACGCGGACGGCCTCCCGGACCAGGTCGGCGGTGTTGCCCGGGTTGCGGTACCGGGTCGCCGCGCGGACGACGACGCGCCGCCGGTGCCACCGGCCGCGCAGCCGCACCCGCGCCCGGTCGATCCCGGCCACGTCCCGCGCCGCCTCGGCGAGCGCGCGGCGCAGGTCGCGGCGGGTGACGCCGCCCGCGAGCAGCGCGTCCGCGCCGCGCAGCGGCTCCCGGCGCGGACGCCCCGGAAGCAGCGCCAGCAGCAGCGCCGCGCCCGTCACGGCCACCGCGCCCGCGACGGCCAGCACCGCCGGGTCGTGCCACGCGACGCGGCGCAGCGCGTCCCGAACCGGCCCGATCGGGACGATCCGCACCGGCGCGCCGACCAGCGCGGACAGGATCTGCGCCGTCACGCCGCCGCCCGCGACGGCGAGCAGCAGGCCCGTCCCGGCGAGCAGGGCCGTGCGGCGCGGCCGGAACTCGGCCATCGCGGTACGCCGGGCCTGCCGCCGGGCGCGCGCGTCCTCGGCGCGGTCCTGCGCCGTCGCCTCGCCCATCGCCACCCCCACGCGGAAACCCGGTGCGCCCGGAACGCCGCTACCCATGGTGAGTCAAAGGGACGCTCGGTGAAACCCGCCATGCCGGGGAGTCAGGAGACCGGGTGGAACCGCACCTCGGGGCGCCCGACCTGGCCGTAGTGCGGGCGCCGCACCGCGAGGCCGCTCTCGGCCAGGTACTCCAGGTAGCGGCGGGCCGTCACGCGCGAGACGCCGGTCCGCGCGGCGGCCTCGCCCGCCGAGAGGCCGCCGTCCGCGCCGGCCAGCGCGTCGCTCACCGCCTGGAGGGTCTCCTGGCTCATGCCCTTCGGCAGCGAGCCGCCGAGTCCGGGCGTGCGGAGCGTCGCGATCAGGCCGTCCACGTCCGACTGGCCCGCCGCCTCGCCGTCCCGCCCGGCCCGGTCGCGGAACCGCGCGTACGCCTCCAGCCGGTCCCGCAGCGACGCGAACGTGAACGGCTTGAGCAGGTACTGGACGACGCCGGCCGACACCGCCGCCCGCACCTCGGCCAGGTCCCGAGCGGACGTCACGGCGATCACGTCCACCTGCCGCCGCGCCGCGTGCAGCGCCCGGCACACCGCGAGGCCGTGGCCGTCGGGGAGGTAGAAGTCCAGCAGGACGAGGTCGACCGGCGTCCGCTCGCAGAACCGCAGCGCGTCCGCCCCCGCGTGGACGACCCCGGCGACCTCGAACCCCGGCACCCGCTCGACGTACCGCCGGTGCGCCTCGGCGGCGACCGGATCGTCCTCGACGACCAGCACCCGGATCATCGCGCCGCCCCTTCCCGCAGCGGCAGCCGGACGGTCACGACCGCTCCCCCGCCCTCGGGCGTGACCACGTCGATGTCGCCGTCGTGGCGGCGGACGGCCCGCCCGACCAGCGCCAGGCCGAGGCCCGCGTGGCCGCCGCGCGGCTTGGTGCTCCAGCCCCGGCGGAACATCGCCGGGACCTCCTCGGGAGCGACGCCGGGGCCGCTGTCGGCGACCCGCAGCAGCAGGGCGCCCGCGTCGCTGCGGACGGTCACCTCGACGCGCGGCGCGCGCTCGGCGGCGCCCTCGACCGCCGCGTCCAGCGCGTTGTCCAGCAGGTTGCCGAGGATGGTGACCAGGTCGCGCGCGCCGACGCCGCCGATCTCGCCGATCTGCGAGTCCGGCGACACGGCCAGCTCGACGCCGCGCTCGGCGGCCTCGGCGGACTTGCCGAGCAGCAGCGCCGCCAGCACCGGCTCGCGGACCGCGCCGACCACCCGGTCCGTCAGCTCCTGCGCGGTGGCCAGCTCGGCGGTCGCGAACTCGACCGCGTCGCCCGGACGGCCCAGCTCGACCAGCGACACGACGGTGTGCAGCCGGTTCGCGGCCTCGTGCGCCTGCGCGCGCAGGGCGTCGGCGAACCCCCGCACGCTGTCCAGCTCGCCCATGAGCGCCTGGAGATCGGTGTGGTCGCGCAGGGTCACGACCGTGCCCATCGCCTTCCCGCGCGACCGCACCGGGACGGTGTTGACGACCAGCACGCGGGTGTCGGCGACGTGGATCTCGTCGGCGCGCCCGCCGGACGAGGTGAACGCCGCGACCAGCTCGCCTTCGAGGCCGAGGTCGGTGACGGGCCGTCCGGTGGGGTCGGCGGGCAGGTTCAGCAGCTCGCGCGCCGCGTCGTTGCACAGGACGACGCGTCCGCCGCGGTCGACGAGCACCAGCCCCTCGCGGACGGCGTGCAGGATCGCCTCGTAGTAGTCGAACATGCGGCGCAGCTCGTCCGGCGCGACGCCTCGGGTCTGCCGCCGCAACCGCGCGCCGACCAGGACACTGCCCGCGACGCCGACGCTCAGCACGGCGATCGCGACGAGGGCGAGCGGAACCAGCCGCTCGCGCAGCTCCGCCGAGATCACGCGGACGGTGATCCCGACCGAGACCAGCCCGACCACCTTCCGGTCGGCGGAGAACACCGGCACGATCGTCCGGACGGACGGCCCGAGCGTGCCCGTGTAGGTCTCGGTGAACCGCCTGCCCTCGCGGGCGGGCGCGATCGTGCCGAGGTACCGCTCGCCGATCCGGCGCGGGTCGGGATGGGTGACGCGGACGCCGTCCGGAGTCATGATCGTCACGAAGTCGACGCCGCCGTCCACCCGGACCCGCTCGGCGAACGGCTGCAACCCGAGATCGGCCCGCCCGCCGGGACGCAGCCGCCCGGACGGCCCGGCGGAGGCGAGCGCGTCCCGGACGGTCGGCGCGTCCGCGACCGCCGCCGCCACCGAGGTGACCGTCTGCTTCGCCCGGTCCCGCCCCGCGCGGACGGACGCCGCGTACGCGACCGCCGCCGACGCGACCACCAGGACCACGACCAGCGTCAGGTGGAGCGCCAGCAACTGCCGCGCCAGGCTCCACCGCCGCCCCGGACGCATCGCCGCCCCCGCCCCCCTCCGCTCGGACCTGTTCCATCCGCCCTGACCTGCCCGGATGCCTTCTCGCACGGTACCGCCCGGCCGGTGAACGCAATGTACGCAAACGTGACGCGGGTCACGTGGTCGGCCAAGGTTACGCCAGACCGACATCCGCCCCGGAGTCCCCTGCTCCGGCCGGATCCGCTTCGAGACCCTGGGAGGCCACGGTGCCGTCCGGCACGCATCCCACCCCCGCCCAGCCCGCTTCCGGCCCGGCTCCCGGCGCCGCCCCCGCGCGCCGCGACCGGGTGCGCTACCTGTACCTCGCGGTGCTCGCCGCCGTCGTGCTCGGCGTCGTGGTCGGGCTCACCGCGCCCGACTTCGCCAAGGAGCTCAAGCCGCTCGGCACGGGCTTCGTCAACCTGATCAAGATGATGATCTCGCCGGTCATCTTCCTGACCGTCACGCTCGGCATCGGGTCGGTGGCGAAGGCGGCCAAGGTCGGCAAGGTCGGCCTGCTCGCGATCGGCTACTTCCTGGTGATGTCCACGTTCGCGCTGGCCATCGGCCTCGCGGTGGGCAACGTCCTGCAACCCGGCGACGGGCTGCACCTCACCTCGGCGCAGGCCGGGGCGGCGCACAAGGCCGCGTCGGGCGGCGAGAACACCACCGACTTCCTGCTCGGCATCATCCCGACGACTCTCCCGTCCGCGCTGACCGAGGGCCAGGTGCTCCAGACGCTGCTGGTCGCGCTGCTCGCCGGGTTCGCGCTGCAGAGCATGGGCGCCGCGGGCGAGCCGATCCGCGCCGCGCTGGAGCTGGCGCAGCGCTGGGTGTTCCGGATCCTCGCGATGATCATGTGGGCGGCGCCGGTCGGCGCGTTCGGCGCGATGGCCGCGGTGGTCGGCGAGACCGGCTGGAACGCGCTGCGCGGGCTGCTGGTGATCATGCTCGGCTTCTACCTCACCTGCGTGCTGTTCGTGTCCGTCGTGCTCGGCACGGTGCTGTGGGTCACGGCGCGGATCAACATCTGGACGCTGCTGCGGTACCTCGGCCGCGAGTTCCTGCTGATCCTGTCCACCTCGTCGTCGGAGTCGGCGCTGCCGCGGCTGATCGCGAAGATGGAGCACCTCGGGGTGTCCCGGCCGGTCGTCGGCATCACCGTCCCGACCGGGTACTCCTTCAACCTGGACGGCACCGCGATCTACCTGACGATGGCCACCCTGTTCATCGCGGACGCGCAGGACAGGCCGCTCTCCTTCGCCGCCCAGCTGTCCCTGCTGCTCTTCATGATCATCGCGTCGAAGGGCGCGGCCGGGGTCAGCGGCGCGGGCCTCGCCACCCTCGCGGGCGGCCTCCAGTCGCACCGCCCCGAGCTGGTGGACGGCGTCGGCTTCATCGTCGGCATCGACCGCTTCATGTCCGAGGCGCGCGCCCTGACCAACTTCGCGGGCAACGCCGTCGCGACCGTCGTCATCGGCTCCTGGACGAAGGAGCTCGACATCGAGCGCGCCCGGGCCGTCCTCGCCGGAACCGATCCGTTCAACGAGGCCACGCTCGTCGACACCGCGCCCGCACCCGACCCCGCCCCGGAGGACGCCGTTCCCGCCCACGCCTGATCGGACGATGCAGAAAGGGCCCGCGTCCGGCGGGCCCTTTCGCGTCAGCCCCGGCCGGTCAGCGGAAGACGACGGTGCGGTCGCCGTTGAGCAGGACGCGGTGCTCGGCGTGCCAGCGGACGGCGCGGGACAGCGCCAGGCACTCGACGTCGCGGCCGACGGCGACCAGCTCGTCCGCGCTGTGCGCGTGGTCGACGCGCGCGACCTCCTGCTCGATGATCGGCCCCTCGTCCAGCGCGGGCGTCACGTAGTGCGCGGTCGCGCCGATCAGCTTCACGCCGCGCGCGTGCGCCTGGTGGTAGGGCTTGGCGCCCTTGAAGCTCGGCAGGAACGAGTGGTGGATGTTGATGATCCGGCCGGGCAGCTTGGCGCACAGGTCGTCGGACAGGATCTGCATGTAGCGGGCGAGGACGACCAGGTCGGCGCGGTAGTGCTCGACCAGCGTGAGGATCTCCGCCTCCTGCGCGGCCTTGCCGCCGCGCTCGACCGGCAGGTGGTGGTAGTCGATCCCGTAGGACTGGGTGAGCGGGCGCATGTCCGGGTGGTTGGACGCGACGGCGACGACGTCCACGTCCAGCAGGCCGGAGCGCTGCCGGTAGAGCAGGTCGTTCAGGCAGTGCCCGAACCGGGACACCATGATCAGCACGCGCGGCCGCTCGGCGGTGTCGTACAGCCGCCAGTCGAGGCCGAGCTCGGTGCCGAGCGCGGCGAACGAGGCGCGCAGCTCGTCGGCGTCGGTGTCCGGCAGGGCGCCGAACTGGACGCGCATGAAGAACGTCGCGGTGTCGCGGTCGCCGAACTGCTGGCTCTCCAGGATGTTGCAGCCGCGCTCGGCCAGCGCCCCCGAGACGGCGGCGACGATGCCGGGGCGGTCCGGGCAGGAGAGCGTGAGGACGAACTCGCGCTGGTCGTGCTGGGTCATGACTTCACTTTCGCCGCGGTCGGGTCGTACGGGGCCCGCAGGCCGACGGTCGCGCGATGGCGCTCGCCCGCCGCCTCCACCTCGTACTCGGAGCCGAGGAGCCCGTCGCCGGTGAGGGGCCCGCCGCCCTGGACGTAGGCCATCCCGACGGACGTGCCGAGCGTGTGCCCGAACGCGGCGGAGGTGACCGATCCGGCCGGCTCGCCGTCGCGGAGCAGCAGCTCGCCGCCCCACAACCGCGCGGACGGATCGTCCAGGGTGAGGGTTACGAGCTTACGTGCGACACCCTCCTCCCGCTGCCGTTCGACCACGTCACGGCCGCGATAAGGGGTTCCCTTCTTGCACGCGAAGGACAGCCCGGCCTCGATAGGGGTCCGGTCGGGGGTGAGCTCGCGGCCCCATGCGCGGTAAGCCCTTTCGAGGCGCATGGACTCGATCGCGTAATAGCCCGCCTGCGCCGGGTCCTGTGTGAGCAGCGTCTCGTAGACGGTCACGGCGAACTCGGCCGGGACGTACAGCTCCCAGCCCAGCTCTCCGACATAGGTGACGCGGGTGGCGCGGACGGTCGCGTACCCGAGGTCGATCAGCCGGCTCGTGCCGAAAGGGAAACCCTCGTTCGAGAGATCGGCGGTCGAAACGCGGGTGAGCAGCTCGCGGGAGCGCGGCCCCATGAGACCGAACACGGCGTACGCGCCGGTGACGTCCACCACTTCGGCTCCGTCGCCGAGGTTCCGGCCGAGATAGTCGAGGTCGCGCGTCGTCTGCGCGGAGCCGGTGACGACGAGGTATTCGTCCTCGGCGATGCGGGTGAGGGTGAGGTCGGATTCGTATCCGCCGCGGTCGTTCAGCAGTCCGGTGTAGACGACGCGTCCGGGCTCTACTGCGACATCGTTGGTGCAGAGCCATTGCAGCGCCTTTTCGGCGTTCGGGCCTTTCACGATGAACTTGGAAAACGAGGTCTGGTCGAAGAGCGCCACGTCCTCGCGGGTCGATTTCACCTCGCGCTCGACGGCGTCATGCCAGTTCTGCCGCCCGAACGAGTACTCCGGCGGATCGCCGAAGTAGTTGACCCGCTCCCAGCCCATCTTCGATCCGAACCACGCGCCCTTCAGCAGGTGGTGGACGGGCGAGCGCCGCAGCGGACGCGCCGTGTCGAGCTCCCGGTTCGGCCAGGCCATCGCGTAGTGCAGGCCGAGCGTCTCCTTCACCCGGTCGTGCAGCCACGCCGGATTGTCGGCCCAGCGCGCGAAGCGGCGCAGGTCCACGGGCCACACGTCGAATTCCGGCTCACCCGCGACGATCCATTCCGCGAGCGCCTTGCCCGCGCCGCCCGCCGACGCGATCCCGGCCGAGTTGAAGCCCGCCCCGACGAAGAAACCGCGCAGTTCCGGAGCCTCACCGAGAAGGAAGTTGTTGTCCGGAGTGAAGCTCTCCGGGCCGTTGTAGAACTTCTTGACGCCGGTGTGGTCGAGCGCCGGGACCCGTTGGATCGCGTTCTCCATCAGAATGGCGAACTGGTCCCAGTCCTCGTCGAGGAGCTGGAACTCGAAGGGGTGGGGAATGCCGTCCATTCCCCACGGCTTGGCGTCCGGCTCGAAGCCGCCGACGACCAGGCCGCCCACTTCCTCCTTGTAATAGGTATAGCCGTCCGGGTCCCGGAGGACGGGCAGGTCAGGATGCACGCCCTCGATCTGTTCGGTGACGATGTAGTAGTGCTCAGCGCTGTGCAGCGGCACGGTCACCCCGGCCATGCGGCCGATCTCCCGCGCCCACTGCCCGGCGCAGTTCACGACGATCTCGCATTCGATGTCGCCGTGATCGGTGCGGACGCCGCGCACCGCGCCGTCCGCCACGTCCACGCCGGTCACCCGCACGCGCTCGACCACCTTCACGCCCCGGCCCGACGCGCCGCGCGCGAGCGCCTGCGTCAGGTCGGACGGGTTCGCCTTGCCGTCGCCGGGCAGCCACACCGCGCCGACCAGGTCGTCGGTCCGCATGACGGGCCACATCGCGCCCGCCTCCGCCGCCGAGATCTCCTCCGCCTCCACGCCGTACGAGCGCGCCGCCGCGACCGTCCGGCGGAGCTGCGTCATCCGCTCCGGCGTCCGGGCCACGCTGACCGAACCGGTCCGCTTCCAGCCCGTCCCGAACCCGGTCTCGGCCTCCAGCCGCCCGTACAGCTCGGTCGAGTACCGGATCAGCCGGGTCATGTTCTCCGTGCTGCGCAGCTGCCCGACCAGCCCGGCCGCGTGCCAGGTCGTCCCGCAGGACAGCCGCCCCTGCTCCAGGACGACCACGTCGGTCTCCCCCAGCTCCGCCAGGTGGTAGGCGACGCTCGTCCCGACGATGCCGCCGCCGACGACGACGATCCGCGCCCGCGAAGGCACCATGAACTACTCCAAGAAGAAGGAAACCGGACTGAAGGCGCAGGATCACCTGACCGCGCGGAGGGGCGCGTGCGCCGGGGCGGGCCAGGCGTCGGTGGCCTTCAGAAGCTTGATGAACTCCTGCTCGGCCGGGCCGAGCAGCCGGTCGCGCCGGTGCGCGACCACGATCGGACGGGGGTTGGGCTCCGGGACGACGGGCAGCACGGCGAGGCGCCGCCCGGCCAGCTCGGCCTCGATGCAGTGCTCGGACACCAGCGAGATGCCGAGGCCCGACGCGACGGCCTGCTTGATCGTCTCCGGCCCCCACACCTCGTTCTGCGAGACGCCGGTGAGCCCCCAGGCGGCGAGCGCCTCCTCCTGGACGGCCCGGGTGGACGAGCCGGGCTCGCGGAGCAGGAACCGCTCGTCCGCGAGGCGGTCCGGCTCGACCGCCCGCTCCCCCGCCAGCGGATGGTCCGGCGGCGTGATCAGCACGACCCGGTCCTGGAGGATCGGCTCGCCGTCGAGCTGCGGCGCGCGCGGCGTCCCGGCGAGGACGGCCACCCCGATCTCGCCGTCCAGCAGGCGCTTCTCCACCTGCTCGGCGTTCCCGGTGAAGATGCCGACCTCGATGCCGGGGTGCCGCTCGCGGAACGCGGCGAGCAGCGGCGGCAGCAGGTACGTGCCGACCGTGGTCGAGCCGCCGGCCACCAGCGTGCCGCTCTGCAACCCGCTGACCTGCCGGATCGCGGTGACGGCCTCGTCGGCGAGCAGGAACACCCGGCGCGCGTACTCCAGCAGCACCTCGCCCTCCGGCGTGAGCCGGACGCGCGCGCCGGAACGGTCGATCAGCGTCGTCCGCAACGACTGCTCCAGCTGCCTCACCTGGTTGGAGACGCTCGGCTGGCTGAGGTAGAGCTTGGTGGCGGCGGCGGAGAACCCGCCCTCCTCCACGACCGTCATGAAGATCCAGAGGCGGTACAGGTTCAGCTGCACGGGGACGGCTCCTTGCTCGGCGGGGTGGTCGTCAGGCTCGGGCCGCCTTGATCGATTCGTCAAGGGCGCCCTCGAGCTCCTCCAGCCGGTGCCAGGGGATCTCCCCCATCGTGCAGATTCGGAAGAACCGGGACGAAAGACTGCCCTGACCGGCGTATATGACGTATCCGCGGCGCTTGAGCTCGTCATGAAGCCGGTCGTACGCCACGGCGTCCGGGAGATGAAGCATGGTCACCGAGTTCGCCCGCAACTCCGGCCTGACCAGCACGTCCAGCCCGAGCCGGGCGAACCCGGACCGCACCAGCGCGGCCCGCTCGCGGTACAGCTTCGTCCGCCCCTCGAAGCCGCCCTGCTCGAAGTACTCCTGGATCGCCTCGTCCAGCGCGTAGCAGACCTGCACGGCCGGGGTGAACGGCACGTTGCCGTCCCGCTGGCCCTTCAGGTAGGACGCGGCGTTCAGGTAGAGGCTGCGCGCGGGCACCTCCTGGACGCGCTCGACGCCGCGCTCCGAGCACAGGATGAACGAGATCCCCGGCAGCCCGTGCAGGCCCTTGTTGGCGGTGCCGCAGACGATGTCCGCGTGGATCTCGCCGAGGTCCTGGTCCTCGTTGCCGGTCGCGCTGATCGCGTCCACGACCAGCAGCGCGCCGGTCTCCCGCACGATCTCGCCGATGGCCCTCACCGGGTTGATCAGGCCGGTCGTCGTCTCGTGGTGGACGACCGCCACCGCGTCCACGGCCGGATGCGCGGCGAGCGCCGCGCGCACCGCCTCGGGGTCGACCGGGGTCGTCCAGCGGGTGAGGTCGTCGCCGTCCGGCCGCACCGCGTGCGCGGTGATCCCGTTCGCCCGCGCGATGCGCAGCAGCCGGTCGCCGTACACGCCGTTGTCCACGACCAGGATCTCCCGGCCCTCCCGGACCGAGCTGATGACGGCCATCTCCATCGCCGAGGTGCCGGACCCGGTCACCAGCAGCGCCTCATGGCCGGTCAGGCCGAGCGCGCGCGGCAGATCCGCGCGGATCTTGGCGAGCAGCTCACCGAACTCCGGTTCGCGGTGGCAGAGGTCGCCCCGGAGCAGCGCGTCCTTCACCCGCTGTGAGGTGCAGGCGGGGCCGGGGTTCAGCAGGATGAGTTCATCGTCCACATGACCGGACGCTAACGACGCCCGAACCGGACGACCAGAGCCATTTCCCCATACCCCTCATAGCCGTTTGCGTATTGCCCTGAACCCCCTACGGTCTGTGCACTGACCCCGTCACCTCCCGTCCACCCCGAGTTCATGGACGCTCGCTCGAAGGAATTCGCTCGATGGAACAGGCACGTCCACGACGGCGGGCCGGCACAGACGACGACACGGAGGCGGAAGTGGCCGAGCGATACGAGCCGCGGGAGTGGTCGGCGCGTCCGGCCGTACGGATCATCTGCGTGGACGGCGCGGGCCGCGTCCTGCTGATGAACTGGCGGGACCCGCACGACCGGCGCGTGTTCTGGGAACCGCCGGGCGGCGGCGTGGACCCGGGCGAATCCGAGATCGAGGCCGCCCGCCGCGAACTGTACGAGGAGACGGGACTGCCCGGCTCGTCCGTCCGGGAGACCCGCGTCCGCGTCGAGCGCGACTTCACCTGGCTGGGCACCCGCTACGTGAAGACCGAACCCTTCTTCCTGGCCCGCTTCGACACCACCCCGGCCGTCCGCCCGACCGCCTTCACCCCGGAGGAGGACGAGACCTTCCTGGGCATGGCGTGGTTCTCCCCCGCCGAGCTGGCAGCCCTGGAAGCCGTGGACCCGCCGCACCTCCTGCAAGCCATCACCCCGCTGCTCGACACCCCCTGACAGCCGGCCGGCCTCGCCCCGGCCCGCCTGCCCTCAGCCGAGGACGCGGTGCGCGAGAGCGGTGAGGCTTTCGACGATCTCGGTCGTCGTGTGTCCGTCGGCTCGGAGTCGCACGTAGAGCTCGGAGGCGAGCGGGGCGAGAAGCACGTCCGCCAGCACGTCCGGCGAAGCCACCCCGGCAACAACACCACCCGAACTCGCGCCCCCACCAACGACACCGTGACCAGCAGCGACACCGTGACCAGCAGCGACACCGTGAGGAGTCGCGGCCTCAGTGGCCGCCGCGGCGACTCGTCCGCCCGAGGGCGCGGCCCCGGCAGCCTGCGTGGCGACGTTTCCTGAGGTCGTGGCTTGGGTGATGAGGGCGCGGACGTGGGCGCGCCAGAAGCCGTAGGCGCCGGACTCGAACCGGCGGGGGCCGGTCTCGGCGCCCAGGACCAGCGAGATGTGGGCGTCCAGGAGCTCGATCATGGCGGCGTAGAACGCGGCGAGGCGTTCGGCCGGAGGCGCGCCCGGACCGAGCGGCGGCTCCCCCCGCAGAAGCTGCTCCTGGAGGGCGCGTTCGTGCTCGTCGAGGAGTGCGCGCGCGATGGACGCGACGTCCGGGAAGCGGCGGTAGAGGGTGCCCCGGCCGACCCCGGCGGCCTTGGCGATGTCGTCCATGGTCACCGTGCGCGGGTCGCGGTCGGCGAACAGGCCGGCGGCGGCCTCCAGGACGCGGGCCCGGTTGCGGGCGGCGTCGGCCCGCTCGCGGGGGCGTTCCGGCTGGTCGACGAGCAGGTTCATGGCCGTGACCCTAACCGGTCGGCGGTAACTGGACAAGCCGTCCGCTTATCGCCTACGGTTCGAAGCGGACACAGCGTCCACTTATCGAAGGGTCCCCTCATGCCGTCGTTGCTGCACCTCACCGCCAGCGCCCGCCGCGACTCGTTCAGCCGCCGTGTCGGGGACGAGTTCGCCACCGCCTGGCGCGACGCCCACCCGGACGCGCCGTACGTCCTGCGCGATCTCGCGGCCGAGCCCGTCCCGCACATCACCGAGGCGTGGACGGAGCTGTGCGACCACGTCCTCGAGCACCAGATCTCCGACCCGGCGCGCCTGCACGAGGCCGCGCGCACCCCGGCGCAGCGCGAGGCGTGGGCGATCGTCGAACCGCTGCTGGACGAGCTGCTCGCCGCCGACGTCGTCCTCATCGCGACGCCGATGTACAACTACTCGGTTCCCTCCTCGCTCAAGGCGTGGCTCGACCAGGTGACCTTCCCGCGCGTCTCGCTCGCGCCGCGCCGGTTCGTCGTGGCGTCCGCGCGCGGAGGCGCCTACGGCCCGGGGACGCCCAGGGAGCCCTTCGACCACCAGGAGAGCTACCTGCGCGACTTCTTCCGGGGCCACTTCGGCGTCTCCGACACGACGTTCGTCCACGCCGAACTCGTCAACGCCCGCGTCGACCCGGCCCTCGCCGCGCTGCGCGCCGAGCACGACGAGTCGCTCGCCGCGGCCCTGGACACCGCCCGGACCCTCGCGAAGGAGTACTGAGGTGAACTGGCTCTTCCTGGGCCTGGCGGGGCTGGTGGAGATCGCGTTCTCGCAGAGCATCCGGCCCACCGAGAACTTCACCCGGCCGCTGCCCACCCTGCTCTGCTTCCTGCTGGGCGCGGCATCGATCTTCCTGCTGTCGCTGGCCATGCGCGACCTCCCGGTCGGCACCGCCTACGCCGTCTTCACCGGCATCGGCGCCGTCGGCGCGATCGCGCTGGGCGTCACCGTCCAGCGCGACCCGGTCACCGCCGGCCGCCTCGCCGCCCTGAGCCTGATCATCGCCGGCGTCGTCCTGGCCCGCGTCACCAACCCCGACTAGCCGGCCCCGTGCCCTTCGGCCGCCCGACCCGAAGGGCACGAGGCCCCCGCGACGCCCTCCACGACGACCGCGGCCGGGTTCGTCAGGCGGTCTTCACGGCGCCTCCGTCGATGAGGTGGTCGGAGCCGGTGACGCTGGGGGCGGCGGCGTCCGAGAGGAGGAAGGTGATGAGGGCCGCCACCTCTTCGGGCTCGGTCAGGCGGCCGGTGGTCATGCCGAGGGTGGCGGGGACCTGGGCGAGGAAGTCGGCGTGGGGGACGCCGAAGCTCTCGGCCAGGCGCGCGCCGAAGCCGTCCTCGGCCTCCCAGATCGCGGTGCGGACGGGGCCGGGCGACACGGTGTTCACGCGGACGCCGCGCGGGCCGTACTCCTCGGCCAGGGCCTTGCCGAAGGCGGTCAGCCCGGCCTTGGCGACGGTGTAGGCGATCGGGCCGCTGGCGGGCAGCCGGGCGCCGATGGACGAGACGTTGACGATCGCGCCGCGGCGGTCGAGCACGGACGGCAGGACCGCGCGGGTCACGCGGACGGCGCTGAGCAGGTTGACGTCGAGGTTGACGCGCCACTCCTCCTCCGACACGTCGAGGAAGCCGTGCACCTCGACGCCGTCGCCGCCGCCGACGTTGTTGACGAGCAGGTCGACCCCGCCGAGCTCGGCGGTGGCGCGGTCGGCGAGCTCGCGCGCGCCCGCGTCGGTGGAGAGGTCGACGGTGATCGGGATCGCGCCGCTCTCCTTCAGTTCGGCGGAGGCCGTCCGGGCGGCCCCGGCGACGGTGACGCCCTCGGCGACGAGGGCGCGGACGGTGGCGAGGCCGATGCCGCGGCTGGCTCCGGTGACGACGGCGGTCTTGCCGGACAGTGCGAGGTCCATGACGGACGCCCTTTCTTGACTCAGAGGTACAGAATGACGGTGAAAGAGGGGCCGACGCGCTCGGCGCCGGCCTCTTCGGCTGCTGCTACAGGGAGTCGATCAGGCCCTCGACCACCTGGTTCATCCGTTCCGGGCCCTTGCCCGCGCGGGCGAGCACCTGCAGCCCGAGCAGGGTGGACAGGATCATGCTGCTGAGCGCCTCGGGATCGCGGTCCGCGGCGATCTCCCCGGAGCGCCGTCCCTCCTCGACGGCCGCGCGGAACGCCGACCGGGTGCGCTCGAACTGGCTCCGCACCTGCTCGGCCACGCCCGGTTCGCCGCCGCCCAGCTCGGTCGCGGTGTTCACGACCAGGCAGCCGCGCGGGTCGGCCACGTTGACCTCGACGAGGAACTCCAGCGCCGTCCGCAGCCGCTCCTTCACCGGCCCCGGACGGTCGAGCAGCTCGATCAGCCCGGCCGCCTGGTCGTCGCGGTACCGCTCCAGCGCCTTCTCGAACAGCGCGTGCTTGCTGCCGAACGCGTGGTAGAGGCTGCCCTTGCCGATGCCCAGCGCCACGACGAGGTCGTTCGGCGTCGTCGCGCCGTACCCCTTACTCCAGAAGACGTCCATCGCCTGCCCGACGGCGACGTCCGGATCGAACTGCTTCGGTCTGCCCACGACCTCAACCCAAGCAGTTCTTGACCCCGAAGTCAAATACAGGAATGCCCCGCGCGCGCCGGCGTTGTGCTGAAGGTGAGCGATCCACTGCGAAGCATCCGCTGGTCGATCCTGGACCGGTCCCGCACCCGCGAGGGCGAGGAGCCGTCGCGGGCCCTGCGGGACACCGTCGCGTTCGCCCGGCAGGCCGATGAGCTGGGCTTCCACCGGTTCTGGGTGGCCGAGCACCACAGCGTGCCCGGCGTGGCCGGGTCCGCGCCGACCGTCCTGGCGGCGGCGGTGGCCGCGGCGACCTCGCGCGTGCGCGTGGGGACGGGCGGCGTGATGCTGCCGAACCACCGTCCGCTCGTCGTCGCCGAGCAGTTCGGCGTGCTCGCCTCGCTCCACCCGGACCGCATCGACATGGGCTTGGGACGGTCCGTGGGTTTCACCGGCGGCGTCCGCCGCGCGCTCGGCCACGACCGCGAGGACGCCGCCGACTTCGCCGCCCAGGTGCACGAGCTGCTCGGCTACTTCAGCGGTGAGCAGGACGTCCATCCGGGCGTGCACGCGTGGCCCGCCGAAGGGCTGCGCGTGCCCGCGTTCGTCCTCGCCACCGGGCAGGGCGCGGATCTCGCCGCGCAGCTCGGGCTGCCGCTCGTCATCGCGCCCGCGCGAGGCGAGGACGCGATGGTCGCCGCGATCGACCGGTACCGCGACGCGTTCCGTCCGTCCGCTCAGGCGGACGAGCCGTACGTCATCGTCTCCGGGACGGTCGCCATCGCCGACACCGCGGAAGAGGCCCGCCGCATGCTGATCCCGGAAGCGTGGGCGAACGCCTACTCCCGGACGCACGGCGAGTTCCCTCCGCTCATCCCCGCCTCCCGCGTCGAGTCGCTAGAGATGACCGACCGGCAGCGCCGCATCTTCGACGACTCCATGCGCGGTCACGTGCACGGCACCGAAGAGCAGGTCGCGGACGAACTGAACCGTCTCCTCACGCGCACGCGCGCGGACGAGTTCCTCGTCCACACCAGCACCTACGACCGCGCTGCGCGCTTGGACTCCCACCGGCGGCTCGCCTCGCTCGCGGGCCTGCGCACCACCTGCTGAGCGGCCAGGACGACCAGCGCCAGCGTCCCGGCTCCGACGGCGAGCACGCGCGCGCCCGCGTGCGCGAGGACGACCGTCGAAAGCAGCGACGAGACAGCCGCCAGCGACCAGACGGCCGCGTCCACCGCGCCCTCCAGCCGCGCGTTCTCAGCCGGCGACAGCCCCGTGGCGAGCAGCGCGCTCCCGCCGACGAAGCACAGGTTCCAGCCGTAGCCGAGCAGGAACAGCGCGAGCATGCGCGCGTCCGGGAGGGCGGCCGCGAGGCCGGTGGAGATCACCAGGACGGCCAGCCCGGCGCGGGTGACGGGCCAGGCGCCGAAGCGGTCCACGGCGCGTCCGGTCAGCGGTGACAGCGCGAACATTCCCAGCGTGTGGGCGGCGAGGGTCTCCCCCACGGCGCCCAGTCCGTCCCCGTGCATGTGCATGTCGAGCGGCGCGGCCGTCATCACCGCGAACATGACGACCTGCGCCGTGACCATGACCGGAAGGGCCGTGCGCGCGGACGGCAGGGCGAACAGCGTCCGCAGCGGGACGCTCGGCTCCGCGTCCTCCACGCCGAGCCGCCGGCCCACCATGGCGAGCGCGGCGACCCCGGCCGTGACCGCCGCGAAGACGAACGGTCCGGCGAGCATCGTCAGCCCGAACGTCCCGGCGACCCGTCCGGACGGCCCGAGCAGCAGCGGCCCGCCGACCGCGCCGGCCGCCGCCGACCACACCACGAGCCCGATCGCGAACCCGCGTCGTCCCTGTGGATAGAGCTCGGCCGCCGCATAGCGGGACAGCTGAGCCGCGGCGTTGCCCAGGCCGAGGAGCAGCATCGCCAGCGTCAGCACGGGAACGTTCCCTTGGACGGCGGCCACGGCGCCCAGCGCGCCGCTGAGCGCGGCCACCGTGTAGCCGAGCCCCAGCACCGCGCGCCGATCGTGCCGCCGGAAGAGCCGGGTCAGCAGGATCGCGCCCGCGCCCGTCCCGATCACGTCGGCCGTGGGCGGGACCGCGCCCCAGCCCGTCCCGAGGTGGTCGCCCGCCACCAGGGTGCTCGCCGTACTGGCCACCGCCATGGTCGCGTTCATCAGCGCGACGCCCGCGCACAACCCGATCATCCGCGTCATGCCCCAGAACGCTAGAAAAGGCGGGCTTCGCGATGAAGGGGCGTTCCATGGCGTTCGTCCCGTCCCGCCGTTAGTTTGAAAGGTCTTCCGGCCGAAGGACCTTCCAGATGGACCAGACCGACCGGCGGATCATCGCCGAGCTCCAGCGCGACGGCCGGCTGTCCTTCAACCGGCTCGCCGCGCGCGTGAACCTCTCGCCGCCCGCCGTCGCCGAGCGCGTCCGCCGCCTGGAGGAGGCCGGCGTGATCACCGGCTACCGCGCCGAGATCGACCCCGCGGCCGCCGGCCTGCCGCTCACCGCGTTCGTCCAGATGCGCTGCACGCCGGGCCGCTGCCTGCTCAAGACGACGACCGCCGAGGACCTCCCCGAGGTCGTCGAGATCCACAAGCTGAGCGGCGCCTGGTGCACCATGCTGAAGGTGCGCGTCGCCTCGTTCCCGCACCTGGAGGGCCTCTTCGAGCGGCTCGGCGAGCACGGCGAGATGAACAGCCACATCGTCCTGTCCACCCCTTACGAAGCCACGGCCGTAGACCCGCGCCCCGCCGAGTCCCGCCCCGTCACCCCCTCCAAGGGCTGGACCCGCTGACGGCGAGCCGGCGCGTTCCTTTCGATACCGAAGGCCCTTCCGCTAAGGGTTCGCGACGGCCTTCGCGAGCAGCGTCAGGAACTGGCGCTGCTCCGAGGGAGTCAGGGAACCCAGCATGCTGTCGCCCACGGCGATCACCTCGGGGGCCAGGCGAGCGGCCAGGTCCCGGCCCTCGGCCGTGATCCGGACGAGCTTGCGGCGCCGGTCCGCGTCGTCCTTGGCCAGTTCGACCAGGCCGCGGCGGCGCAGGCGGTCGAGCAGCGGCGCGGCGGTCGACTTGTCGAGGTGGGCGAGCGCGCCCAGCGTGCTCTGGTCCATGTCGCCGTGCGTGGACAGCAGGCTCAGGACGGTGAACTGGGGCCCGGTCAGCTCCTGGTCCACCCGCTCGTGCCACAGGCGGGCGTGCGCCTGGTTGAGGCGGCGGGCCAGCGGGCCGACGCCCTCGATCGCGGCCCGCACGAGCGACGCGTCCGCCTTCTCCTGGCTCATGGCAGTTCCGACTCCTCCGGGCAAGTTAGGACGTACACGTACTATATCTTCGACACATAGGACGTACACGTCCTAATCGGGAGGAGATGCGGATGAGGCTTGTCGTGGCCATGACCGGGGCGACCGGCGCGCCGATCGGAGTGCGCCTGCTGGAGGCGCTCCGCGAGCTGGACGTCGAGACGCACCTGGTCGTCAGCCGGTGGGCTCGGGTGACGCTCGCACAGGAGACCGGACGTCCGGTCCGCGAGGTGGCGGCGCTCGCGTCGGCGTCCCACGGCCCGGACGACCAGGGCGCGCCGATCTCCAGCGGGTCGTTCCGCACGGACGGCATGGTCGTCGTCCCGTGCAGCATGAAGACGCTCGCCGCGGTCCGCACCGGCTACGGCGACGGCCTGATCGCCCGCGCGGCGGACGTGACGCTCAAGGAACGCCGCAGGCTCGTCCTGGTGGCGCGCGAGACCCCGCTGTCCGCCGTCCACCTGGAGAACATGCTGGAGCTGACGCGGACGGGCGCGGTCGTCATGCCGCCGATGCCCGCCTTCTACAACCACCCGGAGACCATCGACGGGATCGTCGAGCACATCGTCGCGCGCGTCCTCGACCAGTTCGGCCTGGACCTGCCCACAGCCGAACGCTGGCAGGGCTTCACCGCACCCGCCCCCGCACCCGCCCCGGCACCCGCTTCCGGGTCCCCCTTCGCTGAGAAAGGCCGTCTGACATGACGCAACGCGGTAGCTCGCTCAACTTCCGCGACTTCGTGGACGAACTGCTCGCCGCCGGAGACGCGGTGGACATCCGCACGCCGGTGAGCCCGACGCTGGAGGTCGGCGCCATCACGCGCCGCGTCTACGAGACGCGGAGCCCCGCGCCGCTGTTCGGCGACCTCACCGAAGGCGACGCCGGATTCCGGATCCTCGGCGCGCCCGCCGGGCTCAGCCCGAAGGCGCTCGGCACTTACGGACGTCTCGCCACACATTTCGGCCTGCCGCGCGACGCGTCCCCGCAGGACATCGTGGAGCATCTCGTCCGGGCCATGCACGCCGAGCCGGTCGCACCGCGAGTCGTGCCGTCCGGGCCGTGCAAGGAGAACGTCCTGACCGGCGACGCGGTGGACCTGACGCGCTTTCCGGTCCCGCTCCTCCACCAGCAGGACGGCGGCCGTTACTTCGGCACGTACGGCTTCCACGTCGTCCGCACGCCCGACGGCGACTGGACGAGCTGGTCGGTCGCCCGCACCATGCTGAACGGTCCGGACACCCTCGTCGGCCCGGCGATGCCGCAGCAGCACATCGGAATGATCCACCAGATGTGGCGCGACAGAGGCGAGCGCACTCCGTGGGCGATGGTGCTCGGCGCGCCGCCCGCCGCCCTCGCCGCCGCGGGCATGCCGCTCCCCGCCCGCGTCAGCGAGGACGGCTACGTCGGCGCGCTCACCGGCAGCCCGGTCGAGGTCGTCCGGACGGAGACGGGCGGGCTGCTCGTCCCGGCGAACGCCGAGATCGTCCTGGAGGGGTGGATCAGCCCGGACGAGACCGCGCCCGAGGGGCCGATGGGCGAGTACCACGGCTACGCGTTCCCCGAGGGCCGCCCGCAGCCGGTCTTCCACGTCGAGACGATCACCCACCGGGACGGCGCGATCCTGCCCGTCTGCGCGGCCGGGCTGCCGCCGGAGGAGAACCACACCGTCTGGGGCACGATGATCTCCGCGACGAGCCTCGACGTGCTGCGCTCCGCCGGCCTGCCGGTCTCGTTCGCGTGGTGCTCCTACGAGGCGGCGACCTGCTGGATCGTCGTCGCCGTCGACACCGCCGGGCTCGCCCGGACGGGCCTGGGCGAGCGCGGGCTGGCCGACGCCGTGGCCGGCGTGCTGTTCGGCTCGCACACCGGCTGGCTCGTGCCGAAGGTGATCCTCGTCGCCGACGACATCGACATCACCGACATCGACCAGGTCGCGTGGGCGATGGCGACGCGCTACCACCCCGGCACCGGCGAGTACGTCTACCCGGACGCGCCGGGCATCCCGATGGTGCCGTACCTGACCGACGAGGAGATCCGGACCGGAAAGGGCGGGAAGTCCGTGCTGAGCTGCCTCACGCCGAGGCAGTTCACCGACACCGAGCGCGGCGTCACCGCCTGCTTCCGCAACTCCTACCCGGCCGACGTCCGCCGCCGCGTCCTCGACCGGTGGACCGACTACGGCTTCCCCACCGCGAGCTGACCCACCGCGAGCTGATCCACCACCCGCCGGCCAACACAGGCCGGCCACCACGTGCCGGCCGCCACATGCCGGCCACCACGGGCCGGCCGCCGGGACGCGGCGTCCACCGCGCCCCGGCGGGAGGGCGTCACAGGTGCCGGTCGGCGGGACCGTCGTAGTGGTCGGGGCCCTGCATCTCCAGCGACAGCGGCTGGACCATGGCGCTGTTCGCGGACGCGCGCCAGCCCTTCTCGCGCGTGGCCTCCTCGATCGAGTGCGCGCACAGCGACAGCGAGCGGCAGACGATGAACATGGCCTTGAGCTGGAGCGGCTCGTAGCCCATGTCGAGCCCGACGCAGCCCATGGAGCCCGGCCCGTTGAGCCAGACGCGGCGTCCGAAGACGTCCTCGGTGGCGTCCTCCATGGCCCGCGCGATCGCGACGTGGCGGCCGGAGACGCCCAGCTCGTCGGCCAGGCCGAGGAGGCGCTCGGTGCGCGGGTCGCGGATGTGCTGGGCGTGGTGGAACCCGGGCATCCGCTCGCGGCGCTCGCGCATCTCGGCGACGACCTTCGCGGCGGCCTCGGCGTCGGACAGCCCGTCGCGCTCGGCCCGCTCGGCGACCCCGCGGAACATGTCGGCGGGACGGTCGGCGGTGCCGTGCAGGCGTCCGATCGCGGCGACGCCCGCGGCGACGGCGGCGTTCAGCTCCGCGCCGCCGGACGTGGCGAACCGGACCGTGGCCGACGACGGCGACATGGCGTGCTCGGCCATGTTCACCATGATCGCGTCGGTCATCCGCGCGACCTCGGGCGTCGGCAGCTCACCCCGCAGGACGAGGTGGAAGTGCTCGGCGAACGAGATGTTGCCCGTCAGCTCGTTGACGTCGTAGCCGCGGATGACGATGCGGTTCTTGTTCTTCCAGGCGATCCCGGTCTCCCAGGCGAAGGGCTTCTGCTCACTCATCTCATCGTCTCCTCTCGGGGAAGTACACGCAGTGGGGGTCGAGGACTTCGCGCAGCAGGCTCAGCTCCTCGGTGGTCGGCGGCGCGACGGTCGCGGGCGACGGGACGAACCCGACCTCGAACCCGGTCCCGGCGCGGACGGCGTCCGGCGTCGCGTCCGGCATGAGGGCGGTGACGGTCAGCTCGGAGTCGGCCGCCTCCATGACGCAGAGGTCGGTGACGACCTTGACCTCCAGCGGCGGCAGGCCCGCCTTCGCGCGCTCGCCGGGACCGGACAGGAAGCCCGGCGAGGTGACGTGGTCGCAGCGTTCGGGGAAGCGGCGCCGCTCGTGGTCGGTGAGGACGACGACCTTCGCGCAGTGCGAGGCGATGTCGTTCGCGCCGCCCGAGCCGGGCAGCCGCTTGCCCGCGACCCGCGTCGAGTTGATGTTGGCGTAGCGGTCGATCTGCGCGCCGCCCAGGAAGCCCGTCTGCACGAGCCCGCGCTGGACGAGCCCGCCGAGCGCCTCGAACAGGGAGCCGTGCCGGGACGCGCCGTGCATGAGCCGCGGATCCACGACGGACACGGGCGTCGGGACGACCTTGGGGAACACCACGCCGGACTCGATGACCAGCCTGGCGTTCGGGGCGTGGGTGCGCTGGGCCAGGGTCGCGGCCAGCAGCGGCAGCCCGGTCCCGACGATCACCACGTCCCCGTCGGCGATCTGCCGCGCGCCCTCGACCGCCAGGATCTCTCGGGGAAAGGGGATCAAACGTAGCTCCTCATGGCCTCGGTGAGCGCGGCGCGGCGCGTCCCCTCGGGATCGGCGCGGCGCAGGTGGGCGTCGAAGTCGGCGGGGCCGAGGACGTTCTCGGCGAGCCAGGCCGCGTGGGCGTCGCCGCCGCGGCGGGCGAGCGCCTGGTAGGCCTTGATCTCGTCCTCGGCGAAGTCGTAGGCCCGGTACACCGAGGTCGGGAACGCGCCGAACGGCTGCGCGACGACGGCCGACACGTACGCGCCGGAGATCGTGACCTCCTCGGGACGGGCGTTCAGCGCGCCCTCCGGGACGATCTCCTCGACCGAGACGACGGTCGCGGCGGACGCCCGGACCATGTCGATCTCGTGGCTGGTCACGCCCTCGATGACGACGTTCCCGAACGGGTCGGCGCGGTGCGCGTGGATCAGCGACACGTCCGGGCGGAGCGCGCGCACGAGGACGACGGGCCCGCCGCCCCACGGGTCGTCCAGCACCTGCGCGACGCCGTCCTCGACGAGCGCGGTCAGGACGTCCGAGCCGAGGAGGCTGCGCGTCGGCAGGAACGGGACGCCGATCGCCCCGGCCGCGAACCGCGTCGCCATCGTCAGGTGGCTGTGGTCACGGACGTCGATGCGCCCGGCCTCGACGGCGCGCCGCCACGCGAACAGCGTCCCGTAGCGTTCCAGGTTGCCCGAGCCCTGCTCGGTGCGGACGACGAGTCCGGCGGCGACGAGGATGTCCAGCGGCAGCGACAGGTTGCAGCCGACGACGGTCAGGTCGCCGGCGCCCTGCCGGGCCACCTCGTGGACGAGCGCCATCGGGCAGCGGTTGATGTTCTGCCCGCCCATCCCGACGACCGAGCCGGGGCGGACGAACCGCGCCACCGCCGCCTCGGCCGTCATCACCTTGTCGGCGGTCAGTAGGTTATGCACGCCGACCGCCATTCGGTGTAGAAGTCCCAGACCTCGGGCGAGCACTCGGGCGGGCCGAACTGCGACAGCTTGGCGCCCATGTGCGGCAGGTGCGCGTACGCGCCGACGCCGGGCCGGTTGACGTGCAGCATCCCGGCCTCGAACCGCTCCAGCGCCTCGAACGCCTTGCCCATGTCGCGGGTGAAGATCGTGCCGGACATGCCGTACCTCACCGAGTTGGAGATGCGCATCGCGTCGTCGAACCCGTCGCAGTCGATCACCGACAGCACCGGCCCGAAGATCTCCTCCTGGGCGATCTCGGCGTCCCACGGGACGTCCCGCAGGACGGTCGGCTCGACGTAGTAGCCGTCGGGCAGGCCGTCCGTCGCGCGCGAGCCGCCGATCGCGACGGACGCGCCCGCCTTCACCGCGCCCTCGATCGCCGCGAGGCACGCGTTCATGCGCTGCTCGTTCACGACCGGGCAGACGTCGGCGCCGGGGCGGAGCCGCGCCACCGCCGCGACGAGCCGCCCGAGGAAGTCCTCCTTGACGCGCCGGTCCACGATCACCCGGGACGTCGCGGAGCAGCGCTGCCCGGCCTGCCCGAACGCGCCGTGCACGACGGCCTTCACGGCCTTGTCGAGGTCGGCGTCGTCCAGCACGAGGACGGCGTTCTTGCCGCCGAGCTCCAGTTGCGTGCGCAGGAGCCGTCCCGCGCCGGCCTTCTGGATGGCGAGGCCGACCGGCAGCGACCCGGTGAAGCTGATCCCGGCGACGGCCGGGTTGTCGACCAGCCGCTCGCCCGCCGCGATGTCGCCCTGGACGAGGTTGAGCACGCCCGGCGGGACCCCGGCGTCCGCGAACGCCCGCACGAGCAGCGCGGCCGACAGCGGCGTGAACGGGGACGGCTTGAGCACCGCGGTGCAGCCCGCGAGCAGCGCCGGGGCGACCTTCCACATCGGGATCGCGAGCGGGAAGTTCCACGGCGTGATCAGCCCGACCACGCCGAGCGGGACGCGGAAGGTGTAGGAGAGCGTGCGCGGCTCCTCGGCGGGCGTGGTCACGCCGTTCAGCCGGCGCGCCTCCCCGGCGGTGAAGTCGATGATCGCCAGCGCGCGCCTCACCTCGCCGCGCGCCTCGGACAGGAGCTTGCCCTGCTCGCGGGAGACCGCCTGCGCGAAGTCCTCGGCGCGCTCCTCGATCAGCCGCTCGGCCGTCCGCAGGTACTCGGCGCGCCGGAGCGGGCCGAGCGCCTTCCACGCCGGGAGGGCGGCGGACGCCGCGTCCACCGCGTTGTCGACGTCCGGGCCGCCGGACTCGGCGAAGTCCCCGATCAGGTCGGAGACATCGGCGGGATTCACATTGGGCCGGGTGCGCCCGCTCTCGGGGGGCACCCATTTCCCGTCGATGTAATTGCTCGTGTCATGGTGCTGCGCCATGCGGCCAGGGTCCCCGGCCGCCGCGCCGGTCACAATGGGCACTTCGCGATGGCCCTCATAGATCACGGCTATCACGCCCACGACCTGCGAAGAAGCAACGTTAATCCTTGGCGGACGGCAGGTTAAGCGGATGTTGCGGAGAATTGGTCCGCGCAGGTCAAGGGATATGCGATCGGCCTTGCCTATAGCCCTCATAGCCATAAGCCGATGGCGCCCCCGAAACGCGGGGGTTAGACATGCCCACACGGCGGGGATCCGTGCCCGCCCCTCCCCCGTCTGACGAAACGAGGCTTGACGATGAGAACTCCCCGCGCGTTCGTCGCCGTGGTGGCGGCTGCCGGGCTGTTCGGCCTGGCGGGCTGCGGCGGATCCGGCGGCGCGGCCGACGGCTACGACTGGGCGAAGGCCCCGGACACCGCCAAGATCGCCGAGCAGGGGAAGAGCCTGCCGACCTACGGCCTCGCCCCCGACTGGGCCAACTACGAGGGCGTCATCAAGGCCTTCTGCGCGAAGTACAACGCCACGTGCGACCACAAGGACACCGACATGTCCTCGGCGGACGAGATCCAGAAGTTCGACGCCGAGCAGAAGAACCCGGTCGGCACGGCCAGCGACATCGGGCTGATGTGGGGGCCGGTCGCCGAGGCGAAGGGCGTCGTGCCCAAGTACACGCCGCCGTCGGCGGGCAAGCTCAAGGACTGGCAGAAGGCCAAGGACGGCGGCTGGGTCGCGACGTTCTACGGCGTGCCCGCGTTCGTGGTGAACACCGACAAGGTGAAGAACCCGCCGACGAAGTGGGACGACCTGCTGAAGCCCGAGTACAAGGGGCAGGTCGCGATCAAGAACCCGACCGCCTCGGGAACCGGGCAGGCGATGCTGGTCGCGGCGGCCGTCGCGCACGGCGGGAGCATCGACGACCTCGCGCCGGGCTTCGACTTCTTCGCCAAGCTGAAGAAGTCCGGCAACCTGTCGGACGCGAAGATGAGCGAGGACACCCTGGAGAAGGGCGAGGCGCCCATCCAGATCAACTACGACTTCAACGGGGTCACGCAGAAGGGCGAGCTGGGCAGGAAGGGCGTGCACCTGACCGTCCAGGTGCCGCAGGACGGCTCGATCTGGGCGCCGTCCGGGCTGATGGTCAACAGGTACAACACCGCCAAGGGCGACTTCCTCAAGGCGTTCCTGGACTTCGTCCTCAGCGACCAGGCGCAGATCGAGTTCGCCAAGTCCGGCGCGCACCCGGTGCGGGCGGTGAACGGCGACCTGACCGTCCCGGCGGACGCGAAGACCAACTGGCTGCCCGAGCAGCAGTACTCGGTTGTCAAGGAGGTCGAGTACTCGAAGATCAATCCCGAGGACATCGTCCGGCAGTGGGAAGCGAAGGTCGTGGCTTGACGACCCCGCGCGTCTCCCCGACGGTGGCCGGCGACGCCCGCGCGAGCGGCGCGTCCCGGCCTCCGGCCGCGCTCGGAGGACGCCGCCCGGCCGCGCTCGGCCGGTGGCTCCTGCGGCTGCTCGCCGGGTGGCTCCCGGCGCTGCCGCTGCTCGTGTTCACGCTCGGCATGCTCGTGCTGCCCGCGCTGCGGCTCGTCCACGACACGTTCGCGCTGCGGTCGGGCGGGTTCGGCATGGACAACATCCAGAAGGTCGCCGACAACCCGGTGGACCGCGAGGCCATCGCCAACTCGCTCGAACTCGGCGCGCTCCAGGCGACGCTCGCGGCGGCGCTCGGCATGCCCGCCGCGTGGCTGATCTCGCGGATGCGCGTCGCGGGCCGCGCGACCTGGCTCGCGCTGATGAACGTCGCGTCGAACTTCGCCGGGATCGGGCTGGCGTTCGGGTTCGTCGCGCTGATCGGCACGACCGGGATGCTCACCCACCTGCTGGACGTGTCGTTCCCCGCGACCGGCTCGTTCACCGGCATGAACATCGCCTACCTGTACTTCAACATCCCGATGTTCGTGCTGCTCACGCTGCCCGCCGTCGCCGTCCTGAAAGAGGACTGGTGGGAGGCCGCGCAGGTCTGCCACGCGACCCGGTGGCAGTTCTGGCGGCGGATCGGCGCGCCGGTGCTCGCCCCGTTCGCGGCGGCGGGCTGGCTGCTCATCTTCACCTGGACGATCGGCATCTACGCCGTCGCGTACGCGCTCGCGTCCGGGCCGCAGTCGGTGAAGCTGATCACCCTGCAGATCGGCGCGACGCTGGAGTCGTCGGTGTTCGGACTGGAGCGCGCCGCCGTGCTGTCGGTGCTGCTCATGCTGCTCGCGGTCGTGTCGACCGTGCTCTACCGGCTGGCCATCCGCCGCGCGACGAGGTGGTTGTGACATGAGAAGCAGGCTCGGCTCGCGGGTGTTCCTGGCGCTGCTCGCGCTGTACTTCGCGCTGCCGCTGGTCGCGGCGCTGCTGTACTCGCTGGCGACGAAGTGGGGCGACACCGTCCTGCCGTCCGGGTACACGCTGCACTGGTGGGTGGAGGTGTTCTCGCGTCCGGAGGTGTCGGGGGCGCTCGGACGGTCGCTCCTGCTGTCGGCGGTGACGCTCGCGATCGACGTGCTGCTGGTCGTCCCGGCGGCGTACTGGTCGGTGGTGCACAACCCGCGCATCGGATCGGTGGTCCAGACCGTCACGGTGATCCCCTTCGCGATCCCGTGGGTGGTGATCGCGGCCGGGCTCCAGCTCGTCGTCAAGGACACGGTGCCCCAGCTGTTCGGCACGTTCTGGCTGCTCGCCGCCGCCACCGCCGCGATCGCCTTCCCGTTCCTGTACTGGGCGGTGGAGAACGCGCTGCTCGCCGCCGACGCGCGGCGGCTGAGCGAGGCCGCCGCGACGTGCGGCGCGCATCCGATGGTCACGCTCGTCCGGGTGGTGCTGCCCGCGATCCGGGGCGGCATCGTCTCCGGCTCGCTGCTCGTCGCGGCCACCGCGATGAACGAGTTCGCGCTCGCGAAGGTGCTCGTCGGAACGCGCTACGAGACCCTCCCGCTCTGGTCGGCGCGCGTGTTCACCTCGCGCACCGGCAACGACCCGAACGCGCTCGCGGTCATCACGATCTTCACGTTCGGGCTGCTGTTCGCGCTGTCCGCGCTGGTGGTGTGGCTCGGCCGCGGCCGGGCCGCGGCGTCCACGCTGGCGCTCGCCCGCACGTCGTCCTCCGCTGAGAAAGGCTGACAACCCCATGTCCCACGTGGTGCTGAACGGCGTCACCAAGCGGTACGGCCCGCACGTCGCGCTGGACGCGGTGGACGTGTCGGTCGCCAAGGGCGAGATGCTCGCGCTGCTCGGACCGTCCGGCTGCGGCAAGACGACGCTGCTGCGCTGCATCGCCGGGCTGAACGACGCCGACGCCGGGACGATCTCCATCGGCGGCGCGGACGTCACGCGCATGCCCGCGCGCAAGCGGCCGATCGGGATGGTGTTCCAGTCGTACGCGCTGTTCCCGAACCTGTCGGCGGCGAAGAACATCGCGTTCCCGCTGACCGTCCGGCGGCGCGAGCGCCGGGCCGCGGCCGCGCGCGTCGAGGAGCTGCTCGCGCTGGTCGGCCTGGAGGAGCACGGGCACAAGCTGCCGAACCAGCTCTCCGGCGGGCAGCAGCAGCGCGTCGCGCTGGCCCGCGCGCTCGCCCCCGACCCCGAGGTGCTCCTGCTGGACGAGCCGCTCTCCGCGCTGGACGCGCAGGTCCGCACCCGGCTGCGGGACGAGGTGCGGCGCATCCAGCACCAGGTCGGGATCACGACCGTGTTCGTCACGCACGACCAGTCCGAGGCGCTCGCGATCTCGGACCGGGTCGCGGTGATGAACGCGGGCCGGATCGAGCAGTGCGCGACGCCGCCCGAGGTGTACGCCGCGCCGTCCACGCGCTTCGCGGCGGGCTTCGTCGGCAACCGCAACACGCTCGAACTCCCCGTCGCGGACGGACGCGTCGCGTGGGGCGAGGCGTTCGACGTCGAGGCGCCGTCCGGCGACCGCGCGCTGTGCCTGTTCCGTCCGGAGGACGTCGAGATCGGCGCGGACGGCCCCGGCCTCGCCGCCACCGTGGACGTCAAGGTCTTCCTCGGCGCGGTCACCCGCGTCTACGCGACGCACGACGGGACGACCGTGTTCGCGGACGTCCCGTCCCGCTCCGCCGCCGGCCTGAGCGACGGCCAGGAGGTCTTCGTCCGCGTCGCGCCCGACCACGTCCAGGTGTTCCCGGCCTGATCCGATCGGGGCTCCTCCGGGCGGTCGCGCTTGTCATACGCGTAAGTAGTTTCGGTGGTCGCGAGGCGGTTAGGTTCGGCCGTATGCGCCGGAATGTGCTGATCGTCCTTGCCGCTCTGCTCGTCCTGGCCGCCGGGCTCGCCGGCTGCTCGGACGATCCGAAGGACGCGGGGCCGTCCGGCAAGCCCGGCCACGGGTCGCCGGGCGCCGCCGCGCCCCGCGAGGTGGACGGCATCCCCACCGCGTCCGGCACCTACAAGCAGAAGCTGGACGTCGGCACGCCGGGCCACCGCGAGTTCCTGCTGCACGTCCCGCCCGCGCTCCGCGACCGCAGGTGGAAGGACGGGCGCCCCGCCGAGCCGCTGCCGCTCGTGATCGCGCTGCACGGCGGGCTGGCGACCATGGCGCAGATGCAGTCGCTGTCCGGTTTCGACCCGGTCGCGGACGACAAGGGCTTCCTGGTCGCCTACCCGGACGGCTTCCTCACCACCTGGAACGCGGGCGACTGCTGCGGCGCGGCGAAGATGGGCAAGATCGACGACGTGGGGTTCCTGACCAAGCTGATCGACCGGCTGAACTCGGCCGGGCTCAGCGACCCGAAGCGCGTGTTCGTGACCGGGTTCTCCAACGGCGCGGGCATGGCGTACAAGATGGGCTGCGACGCGGCCGACAAGGTGGCGGCGATCGGCGTGGTCGAGGGGGCGCTGGTGACCGAGTGCGACCCGTCCCGTCCGGTGTCGACGATCATCTTCCACGGGACGGCCGACAAGAACGTGCCCTTCGACGGCGGCGGACGGCGCGACATCAACGACGACCGGCCGTATCCTCCTGTCTCGTTCGCGGTGAACTTCTGGCGCGCTCATGACAAGCTGCCCCGGCCGAAGGCGACCACGCTGACGGCCCAGAGCGGGAACGTGGAGTGCTCGTCCAGCACGCGGGACGGGGTGGCGCTGGCCCTGTGCAAGGTGATCGGCGGCGGCCACGCCTGGCCCAAGGGCGCGGCCCCGATGCTCTGGGAGTTCTTCGCCGCGCACGGACGATCATGAATTACATGAAGCAGTTTCATATATGACCGATTTGTGGCACTGTGGGGCCATGAACCTCCGGGACCGCTACGACGCCGCCACGGCCGGGCTCGACGCCCCGTTCGCGATCGTCGACCTCGCCGCGCTGCGCGCCAACGCCGCGGACCTGGTCCGCCGCGCGGCCGGCAAGCCGATCCGCGTCGCGAGCAAGTCCGTGCGCTGCCGGGCGATCCTGGACGAGGTCCTCGCCATGGACGGCTTCGCCGGGATCATGGCGTTCACCCTCCCCGAGGCCCTCTGGCTCGCCCGCGAGGGCGTCAGCGACGACATCCTCGTCGCCTACCCGACCGCCGACCGCGCCGCGCTGCGCGAGCTGGCCGCCGACGAGCACGCCGCCTCGGCCATCACGCTCATGGTCGACTCCGCCGACCACCTCGACCTGATCGAGCGGCACGGCGCCGGACGCCCGATCCGCGTCTGCATCGACATCGACGCGTCCTACCGCGTGCTCAACGGCATGCTCCAGATCGGGCCGCGCCGGTCCCCGCTGCACTCCCCCGAGCAGGTCCGCGACTTCGCCGAGACCGTGCTCAAGCGGCCCGGCCTGCGGCTCGTCGGGCTGATGGCCTACGAAGGCCAGATCGCGGGCGTCGGCGACTCGGTGCCCGGGCAGGCCGCCAGGTCGCGCGTCGTCAAGGCCATGCAGAAGCGGTCCCGGCTGGAGCTGGCGAAGCGGCGGGCGGCGATCGTCCGGGCCGTCCGCGACCTGACCGACCTGGAGTTCGTCAACGGCGGCGGGACGGGCAGCGTCGAGAACACCGTCCGGGAGAAGGCCGTCACCGAGGTCGCCGCCGGATCCGGGCTGTACCAGCCGCACCTGTTCGACTACTACTCCAACTTCCGGGGCCGTCCCGCCGCGCTGTTCGCGCTGCCCGTCGTCCGGCGTCCCGGACCCGGCGTCGTGACCTGCCTCGGCGGCGGGTACCTGGCGTCCGGCACCGCCGACGACCTGCGCCTCCCCCGCCCCTACCTGCCGACCGGGCTGTCGTTCAACTCGCTGGAGGGCGCCGGCGAGGTGCAGACGCCGCTGCACGGCGACGCCGCCGACCTGCTGTCGCTCGGCGACCGCGTCTGGTTCCGGCACACCAAGGCCGGCGAGCTGTGCGAGCGCTTCGCCGAACTGCACCTCATCGACGGCGAGCGGACCGTCGCGACCGTCCCGACCTACCGCGGCGAGGGCAAGACCTTCCTGTAAGGCCCGGACTCGTGGCCACGGCGCGACTTCACTCTCCGCGACGACCGTGTTCTTGTAACGCGAGACACACCCCTCGGCGGTGCTGTACCGGTTAAGTTGGCCGTTATGAGCCACGCTCCGGTCATCAGCGTGCGCGGCGAGGCGGTGCTGGAGGCCCCGCCGGAGATCGCGCGCCTGTCCGTCCACGTGCGGGTGCAGGAGGGCGACCGCCGGACGGCGCTCGACAAGCTCACCGCCCACAACCGGCGGTGTCTCGACCTGCTCGCGTCCTACGGCGACGCCGTCGAGCGCACCGAGACCGGCGACGTCTACATCACCCCGCTCGTGAAGTACCGGCGGCGCGAGGGCGACATCCGCGCCTACCAGGGGACGGTCTGGACCAAGGCCACCGTCGCCGACTTCACCGTCCTCGGCGAGCTGGTCACCCGCCTCGCCGACTTGGAACGCACCACCGTGGACGGCCCGCACTGGGCGCTGCGCCACGACTCCCCCGTGCACGCGCGCGCAGCCGAACTCGCCGCGCACGCCGCCGTCGCCCGCGCCCGCCGCTACGCCGCCGCCCTCGGCGCGTCGCTCACCGACCTGATCGAACTCTCCGACGAGGGCCTGACCAGGCACGACGACTCCTGGATGCTCGCCGAGGGCGCGCGCGGCGCCTACGCCGCGGCGGCGCCCGGCGGCGCCGGGGAACCCGAGGCCCTCGACCTCTCGCCGCAGACGCAGGTCGTCACCGCCGCGGTCGTCGCCCGCTTCCACTCCACCGCGCCGGACCTCGCATGACCGCCCCGGGAACCCCTCTCGAAACGTCCGCCCCTCCTTCCGGGAGCGGCGCCGGCACCCCGGACCCGTGCGGGGAGCGCGGCCCGGGCGTCGGCACCGGGCGCGGCGGGCTGGACGTCTTCCTGGCCGGCCAGGTCTTCATGGACATGATCTTCACCGGGCTGCCCGGCCTGCCGCCGCCCGGGACCGAGCTGGTCACCGACGGCCTCGGTTCCGCGCCCGGCGGCATCGCGAACATCGCGGTCGCGATGAGCCGGCTCGGCCTGCGCACCGGCCTCGCCGCCGCGTTCGGCGACGACATGTTCGGCGCCTACCTGTGGCGGACGCTCGCCGAGCAGGAGGCCGTGGACCTGTCGTCCTCGCTGCGCGTCCGCGGCTGGCCCACCCCCGTCACCGTGTCGCTCGCCTACGACGCCGACCGCAGCATGGTCACCTACACCCGGCCGCTCGACCTGCCCGCCGACTCCCTCGTCGCCGAGCCCCCGCCCGCCCGCACCTGCTTCGTCGACATCGACCGCCCGGTGCCGCAGTGGGCGCTCGCCGCCCGCGCGAACGGCTCGCTCGTCTTCGCCGACCTCGGCTGGGACCCCACCGAGACCTGGTCCAGCCACGTCCTGGACCGCCTGGACGACGTGGACGTCTTCCTTCCCAACGCCGTCGAGGCCATGGCCTACACCCGCACGTCCACGCCCGAGGCCGCGCTCGACGTCCTCGCCGGACGCGTCGGCACGGTCGTGGTGAAGCTCGGCTCGGCGGGCGCGATCGCCGCGTCCGGGACCGAGCGCGCCGCCGCTTCCGCGCTGCCCGTCCGGGCGCTCGACCCGACCGGCGCCGGCGACGTGTTCGCCGCCGGGTTCGTGTTCGCCACGCTCAAGGACTGGCCGCTGGAGCAGCGGCTCCGGTTCGCGAACCTGGTCGCGGGCCTGTCCGTCCGGCACCACTCCGGCTCGCTCGGCGCGCCCTGCTGGGGCGAGATCGCCGCGTTCGGCGAGTCCGGCGAGGTCCCCGCCGAGGACCTGGAGAAGTACGCCTTCGTCGTCCCGCACATCCCCGAGGCCGAGATCGGGCGCGGCCCCGACTCGGTGACCCGCGCCGAACCCACGCTGAGGTGACCCAGTGAAGATCGCGATCATCGGGGCGGGCAGCGGCTACATGCCCGGCGTCATCCGGGGCCTGCTGCACCGCGCCGGCTCCCTCGCCGGGACCGAGCTGGCCTTCCACGACGTGGACGCCGCCCACCTCGACGTCATGACCCGCCTCGCGCGCACCATGTTCGCCGCCCGCGGCGCGTCCTTCACCGTCACCCCGCACACCGACCTCAAGCCCGCCGTGGACGGCGCGTCCTACGTGTTCACCACGTTCCGTCCCGGCGGCATGGCCGCCCGCCACCTGGACGAGTCGATCCCGCTCGCGCACGGCGTCGTCGGCCAGGAGACCGCCGGACCCGGCGGCTTCCTCATGGCCTGCCGCTCCGTCCCCGTCCTGCTGGAGATCGCCGCCGCCGTCGACCCCGGCGCCTGGATCGTCAACTACACCAACCCCACCAACATCGTCACCGACGCCGTCACCCGGCACACCGGCGCGAACATCATCGGCCTGTGCGACCAGCACGTCGGCGACACCGAGATGTGGGCCGGCCTGCTCGGCCTGCCCTTCGACCGCCTCGAAGTCGACTGGACCGGACTCAACCACGCCACCTGGGCCGAACGCGTCCGCCTCGACGGCGTCGAGATCGACCTCGCCGCCAAGCTCGAAACGCTCGAAATCCCCGGCGGCGGCGCGACACCGTGGCGCGACCCGTCCCGCATGGCCGAACTCGGCAAAGCCCTCGGCTTCCTACCGAACTCCTACGCGAAGTACTACTTCTTCCACGACGACGTGGTGGCGGAACTCCGCGCCAAGGGCACCACGCGCGCGCAGGACATCATGGCCATGCTCCCCGACTACTACGCACAGGTCGCCGGCGAAGCGGACAAGCCCGACCCGGACCCGTCCCGCGAACGCGGCGGAGGCGAGCACGGCGAGTTCGCCGTCGAGGTCATCTGCGCCCTCCACCACGACGAGCACCGCCGCGAGATCGTCAACGTCCCGAACCGCGGTGCCCTCCCGGACCTCCCCGACGACGCGATCGTCGAGGTGCCCGCCCTGGTCGGACGGTCCGGACCCGTCCCCCTCACCATGGGCCCGCTGCCCGCGCCCGTCCGCGGCCTCACCCAGGCCGTCCACGCCTACGAACGGCTCGCCGCCGACGCCGCCGTCACCGGATCGCGCCGCCTCGCCCTCCAGGCCCTGATGGCGCACCCGTTCGTCCGCAGCAAGCACACCGCCGAGAAGATCCTGGACGAGGGCCTCGCCGCGCACGCCGCCGACCTCCCCCAGTTCTGACGCGAAAGGCGCCGGTCCACGAATCACGGACCGGCGCCTCCCCGAAAGCTCAGCGACGCTTGGAACGCCGCCGCATCAGCCCGAGGACGGTCAGCCCGACCACCACGCCCACGCCGACCATTACGACCTTGGGGTTGATCGGACCCGGCTCACCGTCCTCGCCGGGCAGCCGGATCGCCGTGTCGACCGTCCGGCGCACCTGCTCGGCCTCCTCCTTCAGCCGCTCCGCGCCCCGCTGCGCGACGTTCCTCGGGTTGACCCGGTCCGCGAGCTCGTCGATCGTGCGCGCGAGCTCCTGCCTGGACCGCTCGATCTCCCGCTGGAGCGCCTGCGGGTCGCTGGACCTGTCAGCCATTCCCTAGTCCTATCGTCTCTGCCGCCGAAGTCGCATGATCCGAACAGTGTTGCAGGTCCATCCGGGAAACGCCCGCGCCACCCCAGCCGGTAGGTTGGAGCCGAGCGTCCCGAACGAAAGGCGGAACAGGTGTCCGAGCGGTTGCAGCCAGGCGATGACGCGCCGGCGTTCGAGCTTCCCGACGCCGACGGAAAGCCGGTCTCGCTGGACTCCCTGCGCGGCAGGAGGGTCGTCCTCTACTTCTACCCCGCGGCGATGACCCCCGGCTGCACCAAGGAGTCGGTCGACTTCCAGGGCAGCCTCCCCGACCTGGAGGCCGCCGGCACCACCGTCGTCGGCATCTCCCCCGACAAGCCCGCCAAGCTCGCCAGGTTCCGCGAGAAGGAGGGCCTGACCTTCCCCCTCCTCTCCGACCCCGACGCCGAGGTCCTCAAGGCCTACGGCGCCTACGGCGAGAAGAAGCTCTACGGCAAGACCGTCGTCGGCGTCATCCGCTCCACCTTCGTCATCACCCCCGAAGGCAAGATCGAGAACGCCTACTACAACGTGAAGGCCACCGGCCACGTGGACCGCATCCGCCGCGAACTCGCCCTGTGATCCCGTCGTAGCCCTGCAAGTACACGCCCGAACTGCCACTCTCAGACCGGCACCTACGCTGGTAGGCTCGACAACCGAAAAACGCCGGGGCCGTAGCCCAATGGCAGGAGGCAGCAGGTTTAGGTCCTGCGCAGTGCGAGTTCGAGTCTCGCCGGCCCCACGGTTTCGCGATGAGGGGCGGCCGGCCGGCCGCCCCTCCCGCGTTCACAGTTTGAAAACGGGGGCTCGGCAAGAGGGGCGGGCGCGCCTAGGGTGAGGGTGAGAGCCGCCCGTGGGAGTGTGTGGGGCGGAGCGGCCGACACTGACCGGGTGGGGCACCGTGAGCCAAGCTTTCAGCCATCGCGTGCTTCCGTACGACCGCGCGGACGACCTCCTGGACGGCGCGCTGCCGTTCCTGCGGGAGGGCATCGAGAACGGTGACCGCGTCCTCGCGGTCACGACGCTGGCGATGCACATGCTGCTGCGGGACAAGCTCGGCGCGGACGCGGCGGGCGTGGAGTTCTTCGAGTCGGACAAGTGGTACGCGCATCCGGCCCGGTACCTCGCCGACACGGTGGGGATGGCCGAGACCGCGGCATGGCAGAAGCGGCGGCTGCGGGTGCTCGGGGAGCCGGCGTGGGCGCGGCGCGGGGAGCTGGAGCTCCTGGAGTGGCAGCGGGTCGAGGCGATCACGAACGCGGCGTTCGCGGAGACGGGGGCGGCGCTGCTGTGCGCCTACTCGCGGTCGCTGCCCGCGGGGGTGGTCGCGGCGTCCCGGCAGACGCATCCGGAGACGATGCGCGGCGAGGCGACGCAGCCCAACCCCGGCTACCAGGAGCCGTGGACGTACAACGCGCGGCTCGACGCCAAGCCGCTGCCCCCGCCACCGGACGACTCGCTCGACCTCGACATCCAGGTCGCCGACCTGTACTGGATCCGGGCGTACGTGACCGACTTCGCCCGCCGCACGCCGCTGCCCGAGGACGACCTCCAGCGGCTGCTGGTCGCGGTGACCGAGGTGGTGACGAACGCGCTGCGGCACGGCCGTCCGCCGATCACGCTGCGGCTGTGGCTGGAACCGGGCGAGCTGGTGTGCGAGGTGACCGACCACGGGCACTGGACGGAGCGCACCGGCTTCGGGCTGATCCCGCCGAAGCCCGCGGGCGGGGCGAGCCGGTTCGGGCTGTGGGCGGTGCGGCTGCTGTGCTCGATCGTCCAGATCAGGACGGGCCGGGAGGGGACGGTCGTACGGCTGAGGCTGCAGATTCCGGCGGTTCCCGCATCCCTCCCTGTAAACACAGCGTGAGGGACCTTATGCAAAGGGCTTCCCTTTTCCGCCATCGGGCGTACGCTGGACGCGTCCGCGACAACCTGGATGGGCAGGCCATGGAGACCACCCCCTGGTTCTACGAACGTCCCGTCAGCGAGGTACGGCCGGGCGACCACGGCCTGCTCGGCTACGCCGACGCCGAGGAGCGCGACCGGGTCGTCGGTCCCTACGTCCGGGCGGGCCTGGCGACGGAGGAGAAGGTCGTCTACATCACCGACGAGCCGGCCGAGCGGCTGCCCGGTCTGGCGCGGTGCTCGCTCGACCTGGTGAAGCTGAAGTCGTCGCGGCAGCTGCGCGTGCTGACGCGGCGGGAGGCGTGCCTGAGCCGCACCGGCGCGTTCGAGCCGGCGAAACTGGCCGACACGCTGCACCGGGAGAAGGAGTCGGCGTTCGGCGAGGGCTGGCGGGCCGTCCGGGTGACGATGGACTCGACCTGGCTGATGACCGAGCCGGGCGGTTCGGACACCGTGCTGAGCTGCGAGGACCGGCTCGACCAGGCGATCTCGCCGAGCACGATGGCGATGGGCGTCTGCCAGATCGACGTGCGCAAGTGCGGGGCGCGGCAGTTCAGCGCGCTGCGCGAGACGCACGAGGTGCTGGTCCGGGTGGACGCCGAGTTCGACGACGGCATCCTGACCATCCGCCGCATCTACGGCCCGTTCGGGCTGCAGCTGCGCGGCGAGCTGGACGCGTCGCGGCACTCGCACCTGTCGGAGCATCTGCTGCGGGCGATGGGCAGCCGCAGCGGTGACATCCATCTGAACGTCGCCGACCTCGACTTCATCGACATCGGCGGCCTGAACCTGCTGGCGCAGCACGCCGCCGCGCTGCCGGCCGGCGGCGCGCTCATCCTCGACCACCTGCGCCCGGACGTGGAGAACGTCATCACGATGGTCGGCTGGAACCGGTTGCCGAGACTCAGGCCGGGCGTCCGGGCGGGAGGGACCGCCTCATGACCTCCCGGGCGACGGCAGTGACCGAGGCGAGACCGCTGGAGCACCGGGCCTTCCTGTTCGGCGGCCTGGACGACTTCCTCTCGCGCGCCGTCCCGTTCGTCCGGGACGGGCTCGACGACGACGGCCGCGAGGTCGTGGTGGTCGTGGCCGAGCCGCGGCTGACGGCGCTGCGCGACCATTTCCCCGGATGCGCGGACGACATGTTCATCGACGCGTCGATGTTCTACTCGCATCCGGTGCGGACGCTGCGCAGCTACCTGGAGCTGGTGAAGGCCAAGGACCCGAAGCGCGTGCACGCGCTGGCCGAGCCCGTCTGGCGCAGGGAGTGGACCGAGCGCGAGACGCTGGAGTGGGCGCGGTACGAGTCGCTCATCAACGAGGTGTTCAAGGGCACCGGCGCGTCGGCGCTGTGCCCCTACGACACCTACACGCTGCCGCCGCGGATCCTGGAGCACGCGCGGCGGACGCATCCACGGCTCGTCCAGGGCTCGACCGAGACGCGCAACGAGCGGTTCACCGAGCCCGAGGCGTTCTCCGCCGAGGCCGACCGCGCGCGGGTGTTCCCGACGCCGCGCGAGTCGGACTACCTGCCGGTGGCGAGCCACGACCTGCACGAGCTGCGGCGATGGGTCGGCGACCGGTCCGAGCGGCACGGCCTGTCCCGGCAGGACGCGCAGAACCTGGTCACGGCCGTGAACGAGGTCGCGGCGAACGCGCTGCGGCACGGTATCCCGCCGGTCGGGGTGCGGCTGTGGACCGAGGACGCGGACCTGGTGTGCGAGGTCGGCGACAACGGCTACTGGCGCGACTTCAGCCCGCTGGTCGGGTTCGTCCCGCCGCGGACGGCGCTGGACAACGGCTTCGGGCTGTGGACGGTCCGGCTGCTGGTCGACCTGGTGGAGGTGCGCGCGGGCTGGGACGGGACGTTCGTCCGGATGCGCCTGCGCCGGTAGCCGTCCGGTCGCCGCCCGGTCGCCGTCGCGCCGGTGGCGGGTAGGCGGCGGGTTGGTGGGTCGGCGGGTAGGTGTGGTCGATGGGCCGGTTCGTCCGGGTGCGCGGGTCGTTCTTGGAGTGCGCACCGGTCGGTCCGGGTCGTCCGGTTGTCAGATACCGGGAAAACAGGGTGAGGGTTCGGCTACGTGACGTGGCTCGCTGGTCGTACTCTGGACGCATCCGGAAGTGGCCGCGGTGGAAGGCGTTATGGAGACCCTCAGCTCCGCCCGCAGGCCGGTCCGTGAGCTGCGGCCCGGCGACCACGCCTGGCTGGCGTACTCGGGTGAGGACGAGCAGCGCTACGTCGTCGGCTCCTTCGTCCGGGACGGGCTGGACGCCAGTCACAAGGTCATCTACCTCGCCGGCTCGGACGACGTGGACGTGCCGGGCATGACCGGCGCGTCCCCGGACGCCGACCTGCTCACCGTCGTGCCGCTGGAGGACGCGCGCCGTCCGGACGGCCGCTTCGACCCCGGCGCGGTGCTGGAGGCGCTGGCCGGCGAGATCGCCGGGGCCGAGGGCGGCGACTTCGGGACGATCCGGGTCACCGCCGACATGACCTGGGCGCTGGACCTGCCGGACGGCCTGTCCCAGCTGCTGCGCTGCGAGCGGCACATCGAGCGGGCGGTGTGCCCGAGCACGCGCGTGACGGCGATCTGCCAGATCGACCGGCGCCGCCTCACGGTGGACGCCCGGGCCGCGCTCGCCGCCACGCACTCGACGGTCGTGACGCCGAACCCGGAGTTCGCCGACTCGGTGCTCCAGATCGTCCGCACCTTCGATCCGGTGGGCCTGTCGCTGCTCGGCGAGCTCGACGCGTCCCGCCACATGGTGCTGGACCAGTCGCTGAACACCGTCCTGACCGCGAGCCACGGCGAGGAGATCCACCTCGACCTCGCCGGGCTCGGCTTCATCGACCTCGGCGCCCTGAACATGCTCGCCGACGTGGCCGCCCGCCGTTCCAACACCGGCCCGCTGGTGCTCGACAGCATGCCCGTCCAGCTCCGCACGATCATGGAGACCGTGGGCTGGCACATGCTTCCGGGCCTGCGCCTGGGCACCTGCTGACCCCGCCCGGCGTACCGCGGGCGAGGTCAGGGCGCGCCTCAGGGGCCGGGCGTCGAGGTGCCGGTCGGCCGCGTTCCGGGCGGCGTTCCGGGGTGGGTCGGCGTGCGCGGTCCGGATGGCGGTGCGCCCGGTTGGTGGGCGCTCGGCGGTGGCGCGGTCCGGTGGGGCGGCGACGCGGTCGGCGCCTCGCCGCCCGGAACGGGCGCCCCGGATCTCGCGGGCGGTGTCGTCGGTTTCGGCGCGGGTTCGCCCCGCCCGGGCGGCGTGCTCGGCGAAGGCGTGGACGCGGGGCCCGGCGTGCCGGGGCCGGACGCGGGCACCACCCGGTCGGCGGGCCGCGTCTTCTCCTGCACGCCCGGCCCCAGCGTGATCACCAGCGTGACGATCAGCACGGCGGCCGCGACGCCGGCGACGGCCCACCAGCCTCGCCGCAGCCTGGCGGCCCCGGTTCCCACGTTCCCTCCGGTTCCTACGTTCCCTCCGGTTGCTCCTGTTCCGGCCAGGCCCCCGAAGCCGTCCGGATCCGCGGTGGCGTTCCCGGACCGTCCGGCCGTGGTGGACGGGCCGCCGGCGCCCGGACCGCTCGGCGCCGAGCGGCGGAGGAAGGGGACGACGCGGCGGGGTGAGGCCTCGTGGGAGGCGGCGGGCGCGGTCTCGCGGAGGCGGCGGAGCAGTGCGGCGTCCGGCCGGATGTCGTCCGCGGCGCGGCGGAAGTGGTCGCGCAGGGCGGCGCCGAGCTCATCGTCCATGCGTGCGGCCCTCCCGGACGTGCGCGCGCAGCGCCGTCATGGCGCGCGCGGTGTGGCTCTTGACGGTCCCCCGGCTGATCCCGAGAGTGTCGGCGATCTCGCGTTCGCCGAGGTCGCACCAGTAGCGCAGGACGACCACGGCGCGCTGCTGGGCGGGCAGAGCGCGCAGCGCCTCCTCCAGCTCGCCGTCGCCGGGCGGTCCGCCCGGCTGCGGCGCGCGTCCGGCGATGCGGTCGAGATCGGCGACGCTCCCGGCGGGCAGGTCGCGGCGGCGCGCGCGGCGCTTGCTCTCGTCGATGGCCAGGTTGACCAGGACGCGGCGGGCGTACGCCTCCGGATCGCCGTCCGCGAGCCGCCGCCAGCGTTTGGCGACCCGCTCGTAGGCGACCTGGAGGAGGTCCTCGGCCAGGTGCCGGTCGTAGACGAGGAACACGGCGGTGCGCAGCAGTCGGCCCGCGGTGGCGTTCACGAACTCCTCGAACGTGTCCGCCGTCCCGCGGGCCTCCCGGGTGCTCAACGTGGACAGGACCGCTCTCCTAGTGCCCGGCCGTCCCCGGCGCGGTCTTCGGCGGCGCGGGGTGCGCACCGGGGGCGCCCGCCGTCGGCGAGGCGGGGTACGGCTTCGGCGCGGCCTTCCCCGGCGAGGTGGGGTGCGGCTTCGGCGCGGTGGACCTCGTCGGAGGCGGCGCGGGCGACGGGCAGAACACCGGTGCGGGCGCCGCCGTCTTCGGGGGCCGTCCGGGCCGGTACGTCGGCCCGGGATGTCCCGGCCGCGTGGGAGCGGCCGTGGGCGGCACCGGACGGGGGTGCCCCGACCTCGTCGGCGCGGGCGCCGCCGTCTTCGGATGTCCGGGACGCGAGGGCTTGGACGAGGCGCAGGGCGGTCCGCTCGGCGCCGGCATCGGCGGGGCGCCCGCACGCGCCACGTCGTTCGCGGACACGGTGGCCGCCCGCGACGGACCGTCCGAGCCGGTGCCCAGCCAGATCCCGGCGGCGAGCACGCCCGCGCCGCCGAGCCCGGCCACGATCGCCGCGGCCGCGCGCCGCCCGCCAGCTATCTTGATCATGCTGCTCCTCGGGGTAGTCGAACTACACCCGCTACAACCCCCGCTCCCCCGCCCCCGGTTGTCACAGCCCCACATTTTCCGCGAAAACCCCACGCCCCCAAGCAGAAACCCCCGCACAACGGATGCGGGGGCGGTGCGTGAGCGAACGCTCGGGCCTCGGGCCCCTCGGGCCCCTCGGGCCTCCGGCCGCGGACGTTCGGGCCTCGGGCCTCGGGCCGGTCAGGCGGAGAGGGCGCGGGGAAGGATCTCGGCCAGGGCGCGAAAGGCGCGGCCGCGGTGGCTGACGGCGTCCTTCTCGGCCGGGGAGAGCTCCGCGCTGGTGCGGGTCTCGCCGTCCGGAAGGAAGATGGGGTCGTAGCCGAAACCGCCGGTGCCGCGCGGTTCGCGGATGATGGTGCCGTGCATGCGACCGTCCACGACGTGCTCGGCGCGGCCGGGGACGACGAGGGCGGCGGCGCAGAAGAAGTGCGCGCCGCGGTCGCCGTCGCCGACGTCGGCGAGCTGGTCGAGGACGAGGTCGAGGTTGGCGCGGTCCTTGTCGCCGGTCTTCTCGCCGAACCGTCCGGACCAGCGGGCGGACAGCACGCCGGGCATGCCGTTCAGCGCGTCCACGCACAGGCCCGAGTCGTCCGACACGGCGGGCAGGCCGGTGTGCGCGGCGATCGCGCGGGCCTTGAGCAGCGCGTTGCCGGCGAACGTCAGCTCGGTCTCGGGGACCTCGGGCGCGTCCGGGAACGCGTCGAGCCCCACCACGTCGATCCCGTCCAGGATGCGGCGCAGCTCGGCGATCTTGCCCTGGTTGCGGGTGGCGAGGACGATCCGGCTCATCGGCCGAGCGCCTCGGCCTGCAACCGGGTCAGTTCGGCGCAGCCGCCGGCGGCGAGGTCGAGCAGGGCGTCCAGCTCGGCGCGGTCGAACGGCGCGCCCTCGGCGGTGCCCTGCACCTCGACGAAGCGTCCGTCGCCGGTGCAGACGACGTTCATGTCGGTCTCGGCGCGGACGTCCTCGCTGTACTCGAGGTCGAGGCGCGGCTCGCCGTCGACGACCCCGACGCTGACCGCCGCCACGGACGTGACCAGCGGGTCGCCCTTGACCAGGCCGCGCTCGCGCATCCACGCGACGGCGTCGGCGAGCGCGACGTAGGCGCCGGTGACGGCGGCCGTCCGGGTGCCGCCGTCCGCCTGCAGGACGTCGCAGTCGAGCTGGACGGTGTTCTCGCCGAGCGCCTTGAAGTCCACGCAGGCGCGGATCGAGCGCCCGATCAGCCGGGAGATCTCCTGCGTCCGGCCGCCGAGGCGTCCCTTGACCGACTCGCGGTCGCCGCGGGTGTGCGTGGCGCGCGGCAGCATCGCGTACTCGGCGGTCACCCATCCGAGGCCGCTGTCGCGCCGCCACCGCGGCACCGAGTCCTGCACGGACGCGGCGCACAGCACCCGCGTCGCGCCGAACTCGACCAGCACCGATCCTTCGGCGTGATCGAGCCAGCCGCGCTGGATGCGAACGTTTCGGAGCTGGTCTGCCGCGCGATCGTCAGGACGTGCCATGCCCACCACCCTAGTGCCCCGCCCCACCCGCCGAGTCCCCGTCCCACCTCGGGCTGGAGCACGTCCACCGCGAGCGCGGCCGGTCATCCGGAGCCCTGGTCGAGGCGTGGTGGACAACCGTCACAGCGGCGGAACGTGCGGGATGCACGGGACGTGCAGGGGGACTGGGCGTGCAGGGCGGCTGGGCGTGCTGGGCGGCTGGGCGTGCAGGGGTTCGGCGCGCGGTGGGTGGCTGGGCGCGCAGGGGTTCGGGGCGTGCGGGATGGCTGGGCGTGCAGGGGTTCGGGGCGCGCTGGGTGGCTGGGCGTGCGGGGTGGCGGGGCGGCCTCAGATGTCGTAGACGGCGCCTACGCGGGCCAGTTCGATCGGGCCGCCGAAACCGCTGCCCTTGGCTTCGACCAGGGAGCGGGCGGAGTCGTTCCACGGGACGAGATGCGTCAGGACGAGGCGGTCCACGCCGGCGCGGGTGGCGTGTTCGCCCGCCTCGCGGGCCGTCAGGTGGAGATCCGGCGGGAGGTTCGGGCCGTCCAGGAAGGACGCCTCGCAGAGGAACAGGTTCGCGCCGCGGGCGATGTCCACCAGATCGGACGACTCGCCGGTGTCGCCGGAGTAGGCGAGGACGCGTCCGCCCGCCTCGATGCGGAAGGCGTAGGCCTCGACCGGATGCGGCGTCTGGACGGCGGAGACGGTGAAGGGGCCGATCTCCCAGGAGCCGCCGGGAAGCGGGTGGAAGTGGAAGGCCTCGTCCATGCCGTCGTCGGTGGGCAGGCCGTAGGCGCGGGACATCTGCGGACCGGTGTCGGCGGGACCGTAGACGGGGATGCGGGGGGCGCGGCCGTCCGGGCAGTAGTTGCGGGCCACGTAGAAGCCGCACATGTCCATGCAGTGGTCGGGATGCAGGTGGGAGAGCAGCACCGCGTCGATCTCGTAGGGCGAGTGGAACTGCTGCAGCACGCCCAGCGCGCCGCTGCCGAGTTCCAGCAGCATCGCGAACCCGTCCGCCTCGACCAGGTAACAGGACGCCGGGCTGTCCGGCCCCGGAAAGCTGCCCGAGCAGCCGATCACAGTGACCCGCACGCTCACTCCTCCTTGTGTCTTCCCGAGGATTCCGTACCCCGCCAGGGGCGTCAGTAGGTCAGAACGTCCACGTCCCCGGCGCGGACGGTCTCCACCGCGCCGATCTCCGGGCCGAGGAAGCGGCGGCCCAGGGCCGCGAACACGTCCGGATCGCCGGTGGCCCGGAACCGGTGTTCCGGCCGTCCGGCCCCGTCCGGCCGGGCCAGTCCACGATCGTGCAGCACGCGGTACACGTCCTTGGCGGTCTCGTCGGCGCTTGAGACCAGTGTGACCCCGTCCCCGACGACATACGAGACGACTCCGGCAAGCAATGGGTAATGCGTGCAGCCCAGGATGAGCGAGTCACATCCGGCGTCCACGATGGGCCGGAGGTACTCGCGCGCGACCTCGATCACCTCGTCGCCCGCCGTCACGCCCGCCTCCACCAGCGGGACGAACCGGGGGCACGCGGCGCTGACGAGCTCGATGTGCGGGGCGGCGGCGAACGCGTCCTCGTAGGCGCGGCTGGTCACGGTCGCGCGCGTGGCGATCAGCCCGACCCGCCCGTTCCGGGTGGCCGCCGCGGCCCGCCGCACCGCCGGACGGATCACCTCGACCACCGGGACGTCGTAGCGCTCGCGGGCGTCGGCCAGCATCGAGGCGGACGCGCTGTTGCACGCGATCACGAGGACCTTCACGCCCTCGTCCACCAGCCGGTCGAGCATCTCCAGCGCGAACGCCCGGACCTCGGCGATGGACCGCTCGCCGTACGGCTGGCGCGCCGAGTCGCCGAGGTAGACGACGGGCTCGTTCGGCAACTGGTCCAGGATGGCCCGGGCCACGGTGAGCCCTCCGAAACCGCTGTCGAAGATACCGATCGGCGCGTCTGACATGGTCCCCAAGGCTAGGCGCTCCCGACCGTAACTCGGCCGTCATGCGGCCGACATCACAACGTCCGCCCCGTCACACTTCCACCTACGAAAACCACGCCGTCGGCCTACTTACCCGCTCAGCGGTGAGTAAGCGTTCACCAACTCAGAGTAAGCACTCACTCACCCCTGCGCCGCACGCGCCGTGGCGGGGGCCAGGCGTGGCGGGGGCCAGGCGTGGCGGGGGTCAGGCGTGGCGGGGGTCAGGCGCGGCCGGTGCGGGCGAGCTGGCGGGACTGGGCGACGAGGCGGCCGGTGGAGTCCCAGACCTCGACCTCCTCGTCGAACCAGCCGCCCGCGGAGAGGCGGCCGGAGCCGAGGACGGCCAGCCAGCCCGGCGCGGGGACGGCCCGGAGGTGCCAGGTGAGCTCGACGGTCGGCGACCAGCCCTTCGCGTCCAGGTTGAGCGCGACGGGCGGGAGGGCGTCCACGGCGAGGGCCATCGCGTACGCGTCGGGCTCGTAGCCGCAGTGCAGGCGGAACCAGGCGCGGGCTTCGAGGCGTCCGCTGGGACGGCCGTCCAGCCAGCCCATGGTGGACGGGTCGAACCGCATGTCCACGCGGTCGGCGAAGCCGCGGTCGCCGGGATCCTTGGGGCCGCCGTCCATGCCGAGGCAGGACTCGACGGGCGGGAGGGCGGGGACGGGTTGCTCCCCGGTCCACACGGGCTCGGTGTCGGGGTCGAGCGTGGCGGTCGTGATCAGGGCGTCCACCACGGGAGCGTCGTCCTGGACGAGGGTGAGGCGGGCCATCTCGGCCGTCCGCCCGCTCTTGCGGCGTTCCACGACGATCTCGGCCGGGCCGGGCTTGGCGACGCGCAGGAAGGACGTCGCCGTGGACACCGGGTGGGCGTGCGAGGACGCCTCGACCGCGGCGCGCCCGAGCACGGCCATCAGGTACCCGCCGTTGAGCGCCTGGGCGAAGCCGAACCCTCCGTCCAGCTCGGCGCGGTACCGGCCGTCGCCGATCCGCTCGACCGCCGTCGCGTCCCCGAACCTGCTCATCCGCGTCCTCCCGGGGGCTTTCTAGAACCACATTCGAGAACGAGCGTACCGATCCGCGCCGAAGCCCGCGCGCCCGCTCCCCGGGAACCGTCCGGCGCCGACCGCGAGAGCCCGCCCCGCCCGGCTCCTCCGGCCCCGCGAGCTTCACCGGTCCCTCCGCCCCGAGCGGCTTCCCCGGACCGGACGCATCGCACCCAGCGTTCGCTTCTCCGTCGCCTCACCGCGCCCCCGAACGTGCGATGCCCCACGCGCCCCACGACGATCCAGCTTCGTCGAACGGCCCGTCCCTAACGGAGGTTGTGACCCAGCTGTGAACTGGAATGTTCGCGCTCACCTCGTAAAACTCGATCGGCGCGGCGAGCTCGCCCCCCTTTGCCCCGCAACGCCACCTCAAGCGCCGTCCCGCAAAGAGAGGGGCGGACGACCCGAAGGTCGTCCGCCCCTTTCGACGAGTCGGCGACGGGTCAGGCCCAGAGCTGCCCTTCCAGGCGGGACTCGGCCTGCTCCAAGGTGCCCTCGTAGGCGCCGGTGGAAAGGTACTTCCAGCCGCCGTCGGCGACGATGAAGACGATGTCGGCCGGATCGCCGGCCTTCACGGCTTTGCGCGCCATGCCCAGGGCGGCGTGGAGGGCGCCGCCGGTGGAGAGGCCCGCGAAGATGCCCTCCTGGTCCAGGAGTTCGCGGGTCCGGCGCAGGGCGTCGGCGGAGCCGACCGAGAAGCGGGTGGTCAGGACGGATTCGTCGTACAGCTCCGGGACGAACCCCTCGTCGATGTTGCGCAGGCCGTAGACCAGCTCGCCGTACCGCGGCTCGGCCGCGACGATCTTGATCTCCGGCACCTGCTCGCGCAGGTAGCGGCCGACGCCCATGAGGGTGCCGGTGGTGCCGAGGCCGGCGACGAAGTGCGTCACCGACGGGAGGTCGGCGAGGATCTCCGGGCCCGTCGTCTCGTAGTGGGCGCGGGCGTTGGCGTCGTTGCCGTACTGGTAGAGCATGACCCAGTCCGGGTTCTCCGCGGCCAGGCCCTTGGCCACCCGGACGGCCTCGTTGGACCCCCCGGCGGCCGGCGACGAGATGATCTCCGCGCCCCACATGCGGAGGATCTGGCGGCGCTCCTCGGAGGTGTTCTCCGGCATCACGCAGATCATCCGGTAGCCGCGCAGCCGAGCGGCCATGGCGAGCGAGATGCCGGTGTTGCCGGACGTCGGTTCCAGGATGGTGCAGCCCGGTGTGAGCAGGCCGTCCTTCTCCGCCCGGCTGATCATCCAGAGGGCGGGACGGTCCTTCACCGAGCCGGTCGGGTTGCGGTCCTCCAGCTTGGCCCAGAGGCGGACCTCCGGGGACGGGGACAGCCGGGGCAGGCCGACGAGCGGCGTGTGCCCCAGCGAGTCGAGCAGCGAGTCGAAGCGCATGGCACGGAACGCGTTCGGCCGCTCAGCCGCCGGCGACGGCGGGCAGGATGGTGACGTTGTCACCGTCCGAGACCGGCGTCTCCAGGCCGCCGAGGAAGCGCACGTCCTCGTCGTTCAGGTAGACGTTGACGAACTTGCGCAGCTTGCCGCCGTCCACGAGCCGGTCCCGCAGGCCGGGGTGGCGGGCGTCCAGGTCGGCGAACAGCTCGCCGAGCGTGCCGCCCTTGCCCTCGACGGCCTTCGAGCCGTCGGTGAGGGTGCGCAGGATGGTGGGAATCCGAACCTCGATCGCCATCGCGAGAGTCTCCTTGGTGTCGTGCTGGGCGAGCCCCGTCCACGGCATGACAGCCGGACGGGGCGCGGGGTTATTCCGGGCGGAGGCGCGATGGGGGACAGTCGTAGACGACCTCGGCGCGCGAGTGCCCGAACAGAAAGCTCTGCACCGGGGGCACCGCGCCGCGACACCCGCTGCGGGGCCCGCTCGTCGTCCACATGGCGCTCATTTTACCTGGGAGTAGCTCTCGACCACGGTGACGTCCTCCTCGGCCACCTCGCCGTCGATGATCCGGTACGACCGGAACTCCACCTCGTCGGCGTCGCGCGTGGACACCAGCACGTAGTGGGCGTTCGGCTCGGACGCGTAGGACACGTCGGTGCGCGACGGGTAGGCCTCGGTGGCGGTGTGCGAGTGGTAGATCACGACGGGCTCCTCGTCCCGGTCGTCCATCTCCCGCCACACCTTGAGCTGCTCCATCGAGTCGAAGCGGTAGAACGTCGGCGAGCGCTCGGCGTTGGTCATGGCGACGAACCTGGTGGGACGGTCCGAGCCGATCGGACCGGCGATCACGCCGCACGCCTCGTCCGGGTGGTCCGCGCGCGCGTGCGCGACGATCTGGTCAACCAGGGCCTGCTCGATCGTCAGCATGCGCCGAAGGCTACCCGGCGCGCGCGGGCCCGTCCGGCCCCGCCCCCCGGCGGTGGTTCAGGCCGCCAGGCGGGTGTGGAGGCGGAACCGCGTGCCGGTCGCGTCGTCCGAGCGGATCTCCACGATGTGGCAGAGGCAGCGGACGGCCCACATCGCGGCTTCGGCGGGACGGTCGAGGCGCGGCGGCAGGTGGCCGAGGAAGCGGTCCTCGACCCGCGCGGCCGGGTCGGCGATCTCGCAGACGATCTCGTCGCCGGTGGCCCAGACCCACAGCTCGCCCCGTCCGCCGCCGTAGCGGATCACCGCCGTCGCGACCTCGTTCGCGGCGAGGACGAACGGCAGCCGCCGGTCCTGCGGCAGGTCGAAGCGCTCGGCCTGCCCGGTGAGGAAGGAGCGCAGGTCGGGAAGCCCGCCCGTGGTGAAGTGGCGGTGCTCGGCGGAGCGGGGCGGCGGCGGAAGCGGGCTCCGGTTGCACTCGTCGTAGAAGTCGGCGGGGTCGGCGTAGGACGGGCTGGGCCACACGCTCGTCCCGTCCGCGAACGCGGGATGGGTGCGGGCCACGTCCGCCAGCACGCCCTCCGGGACGGCCCTGAGGTCGTAGGCGCAGGTCAGGACCGTCGGCGTCGTCTCGAACACGACGTTCAGCAGCGACTCGTGCCGCTCCCACTCGACGATCTCCAGCGGGTTCCGGCCCGTCCACGGCGGCTCGGCCAGGACGCGCAGCCGCCCGCGCCGCCACCAGTCGGTCCGTCCGCGCTCGTGGAAGGCGGCGAGCGCCTTCATCGGGCCGCTGTACCACTCCGCCGAGTCCAGGAACTCGACCCGCGCCCCGCCGGGAAGCCTCGGCTGGATGTCCTCCCCGGAATCCTGTTCCGCGCCGGACGCAGACGCGTCGGACGGAGGGACGAGGAGGGCGCGGCGGGCCGGGGAGAGGATGGCCACGAGGACGTCGCCGGCCTCGGCGCCTTCGGTGAGGTAGGCGGTGGCGGCCTCGCGGAACTCCTCGTCGGAGTCGAAGAGGAGGGCGCGGTGGTCGAGGGGGCCGTGCGAGGTGCGGCGTTCGCCGCTTCGGGGAGCGGGGCTGTGGCGGGTGGGACCGCCGTTCACGCCGTCGCCTCCTCCAGGTAGACACCGGGCAGGCGGTCCCATCCGGCGATGCGGAGCATGAGGGCCAGGTAGCCCGGGACGGCGCGGAGGACGAGCTGGCGGTCGAGGCCGTCGCCGGCGTGGCGGGCGTCCAGGATGGCGCGCAGGCCCTCGGTGTCGCAGAACGCCAGGCCGGACAGGTCGAGGCAGAGGTGGCCGTCGCGGCGCGCGGCGACGTCGAGCGCGGCGCGCAGCGCGGGCAGGGTCGACTCCTCGACCGCGCCGCGCAGCGCGAGCCCGGGCGGGGTGAAGGTCGGGGCGATGCGCAGGATGCCGTCGTCGTGCAGGTCGTCCGGGCGGACGAGGCCGTCGTGGCAGGCGAGCAGCAGGCGGAGCTGCTCGTCGCCGAACCAGCGGCGGTCGTACTGGCAGATCGCCATCGCGCGGGTGCCGGGGGCCTGGAAGGCGCCCTGGCACTTGTGCTCGAACTCGCGGAACCGTTCGGTGCCGGGCCAGCCGCGCAGCGAGAACGAGGTCTCGCCGGTGATCCGGACGCCCTTGAAGCCCTGGACGAGCGCGAGGTCGATCTCCGCGCCGAGCAGGTCGACGGTGGCGTCGGGGTCGAACCGTCCGGACGCCATGAACGCCTCGATCACCGGGCGCGGCGACAGCCGTCCCTCCGCCGCGGCCGTGCGGACGTCCACGCCCAGCTCGACGAAGGCCGGCGCGGTCGCGAGCCGCTCGATCACGTCGTCGGCGTTCTCCTGGTCGGCCAGGTAGATGATCTTGTGGTCGAGCTTCAGGCCGTCCCGGACGTAGGCGGCGAGCACCGCGTAGCGCTCCTCGTCCCCGGCGAAGGCCAGCGCGAGGTGGTCGCCGAAGCTCATCGCGCCGACTCCGACGGCCTCGGACTCGGGACCGGTCGCCGGCTGCGCCGGGCCGTCGTTTCCCAGCGTGGACATGGTCACGGCCTCCCGGGGGGTCGGGGCGGCGGCCCGCCGGCGAGGCCCGGAGGGCCCGCCGTGGAGCTGCCCTACCCTGCCACGGTAGCCCTACCAGACGGCCCGGACGAGGCTTTCCTGAAGCATCGTCAACCAGTCGTAGGCGGCGAACATCGGCAGCCGCGGATCGGACGGGTCGAGGCGCTCGGCCTCCTCGTACCACTCCTCGGAGATGTCGAGCCGCGTGCCGAGCGCGAGCCGGACGTCGTTCAGCGCCCGCAGCCAGGCCTGTGCCTGGTCAGCGGTCAGTTCCACGTCGGCGGGCGACGCGTCCGCGGTGAACGCGCCGGCGACCGACGCGCCGGAGGTCTCCGGCAGCGGGGCCGTCCCGCCGGAGCCGTCCGAGACGAACGCTTCGCCGAGAGTGGCCAGGACGATCCCGGCCGCCTCGCGCTTGCCGTCCCGCAGGCCCATCTCGGTGTAGCGGCGGAACTCCCCGGCCGCCTCGCCGTCGTCGCGGTAGGCGTCGGGGAACAGCCGCGCCAGGACGGGGTCCTCGGGCATGCTCGACCGGTCGGTGATCCCGACGGCGGCCAGCTCGTCGTCGGCGGCGGGCGGCTCGCCGAGCAGGTCGAGCAGCTGCTCCATCAGCGTCCGGACGAGCGCGGCCTCCTCGGGCTCGAACCGGATCCGGACCGTGTCGCGCCGTCCCTTGCGCACCTTCATCAGTCGTCCCGCTTCACGGTGGCCCACAGGCCGTAGGAGTGCAGGACCTCGACGTCCCGCTCCATCTCCTCGCGGGTGCCGCTCGCGACCACGGCGCGGCCCTTGTGGTGGACGTCCATCATCAGCTTCTCCGCCTTCGCCTTCGGATAGCCGAAGACGGTCTGGAACACGTAGGTGACGTAGGACATCAGGTTGATGGGGTCGTTCCAGACGATCGCCAGCCACGGCCGGTCCGAGCCGACGTCCTCGGCGATGTCCGGCCGGTCGAGTTCGACCGGTGCGGGTGCACTGCTCATGGCTTCGCCGTCTTCCTCTCCCCCGGTCCAGAACGCCGCCCTTCCCGAGAATGCTAGTTCGTCGGCCCCTCACCCGTGGACCACGCCCCCGTGTCCCCCGCGGGCGGGACGGAACGGGCGTGTCGCGCGGCCGGCCGGGCCGCCCGGCGAAGGGCGGGTTCCGGCCGATCAGTAGGGTTTGCGCTGTGGACTTCGGAAGTTTCGGCACGACCGCGCTGCTCACCGACCAGTACGAGCTGACCATGCTGACGGCCGCGCTGCGGTCGGGGACGGCCGAACGGCGCGCGGTGTTCGAGGTGTTCGCCCGGCACCTGCCCGCCGGACGGCGGTACGGCGTGGTCGCGGGCACCGGGCGCCTCCTCGACGCGGTGGAGGCGTTCCGGTTCGACGACGAGACGCTCGCGTTCCTCCGGGACCGGGACGTCGTGGACGAGCCGACCGCCGAGTGGCTGGCCGCCTACCGTTTCACCGGCGACATCCGGGGCTACGCCGAGGGCGACTGCTACTTCCCGAACTCCCCGATCCTGACCGTGGAGGGGACGTTCGCGGAAGCGGTCGTGCTGGAGACCGTGATCCTGTCGATCCTCAACCACGACTGCGCGATCGCGTCGGCGGCGTCCCGGATGGCGGTCGCCGCCGAGGAGCGCCCGCTGATCGAGATGGGGTCGCGGCGGACGCACGAGCAGGCCGCCGTCGCCGCCGCGCGCGCCGCCTACGTCGCCGGGTTCGACACCACGTCCAACCTGGAGGCCGGGCGCCGCTACGGCGTGCCGACCGCCGGGACCGCCGCGCACGCCTTCACGCTGCTGCACGACAGCGAGCGGCACGCGTTCCGGGCGCAGCTCGACTCCCTCGGCGAGGGGACGACGCTGCTCGTGGACACCTACGACGTCGAGCGGGCCGTCCGGACGGCGGTGGAGCTGGCCGGGCCGTCGCTCGGCGCGGTGCGGATCGACAGCGGCGACCTCGGCGTGGTCGCCCGGCGCGTCCGGGCCCAGCTCGACGAGCTGGGCGCGACCGGCACCCGGATCATGGTCACCGGCGACCTGGACGAGTACGGCATCGCCGCGCTCGCCGCCGCGCCCGTGGACGGCTACGGCGTGGGGACGTCCCTGGTCACCGGGTCGGGCGCGCCGACCGCGTCGCTGGTCTACAAGCTGGTCGCGCGGGCGGACGGCCCCGGCGCGGACGCCCCGATGCGTCCGGTCGCCAAGCGGTCCACGGGCAAGCCGAGCCGCGGCGGGCGCAAGGCGGCCGTGCGCCGCCTGGACGGGCACGGCGTCGCCTGCGCCGAGGTGGTCACCACCGGCGAGCCGCAGCCCGCCGGGCGGGACCGGCTGCTCCAGGTGCCGCTGGTCGCCAAGGGCGAGATCGTCGGACGCGAGCCGCTGGCCGCCGCCCGCGACCGGCACGTCGCCGCCCTCGCCGAGCTGCCCCCGACCGCGCTCCAGCTCTCCCGGGGCGAACCCGCCCTGCCGACCGAGTTCGTCGACGGTGGCCCGCGCCGCTGAGCGGGTAGCGTTCGGAGAGGGACGGACAGCGAGGAGCGATCATGGCCGAGGCACTGGTCATCGTGGACGTGCAGAACGACTTCTGCGAGGGCGGGTCGCTCGCGGTGGGCGGCGGAGCGGACGTCGCCGCGGCGATCTCGGCGCATCTCGCCGCGCACGGCGACGAGTACGCCCACATCGTCGCGACGCGCGACTTCCACCTGGATCCGGGCACGCACTTCTCCGCGGAACCCGACTTCGTGGACAGCTGGCCGCCGCACTGCGTCATCGGGACGGCCGGGGCCGACTTCCACGAGGCGCTGACGCTCGCGCCGATCGAGGCGGTGTTCAGCAAGGGCCGCGAGTCCGCCGCCTACAGCGGGTTCGAGGGCGTGAACGACGACGGCGTCCCGCTCGGCGACTGGCTGCGCGAGCGCGGCGTGACCGCGGTGGACGTGGTGGGCATCGCCACCGACCACTGCGTCCGGGCGACCGCGCTGGACGCCGTCCGCGAGGGGTTGGACACGCGCGTGCTGCTCGACCTCACCGCCGGGGTCGCCAAGGACACCACCGACCGCGCGGTGGCCGAGTTCCGTTCGGCGGGGGTCGTCCTCGCCGGGGAACCCGTCGTGCGCCCATGACGCCGGACGACGCGCGCGCCGCCTGGGGCCGTCCCCTGCCCGCCGCCCCGATCGTGCTGGTCATGGGCGTGGCCGGCAGCGGCAAGACCACGGTCGGGCGGCTGCTGGCGCAGGAGCTCGGCTGGGACTTCGCCGACGCCGACCAGTTCCACTCGCCCGCCAACATCGCGAAGATGACCGCCGGGATCCCGCTCACCGACGCCGACCGGATGCCGTGGCTGCGCACGATCCGCACCTGGATCGACGTCCATCACGTCGCCGAGCGGCCCGGCGTCGTCACCTGCTCGGGCCTCAGGCGCGCCTACCGCGCCGAACTCACCGGCGGCCGTCCCGAGGTGCTCCCCGTCTTCCTGGACGGCGACCGCGACCTCATCGCGCGCCGCATGTCCGCGCGCATCGGCCACTTCTTCAAGCCCGAGATGCTCGACGGGCAGTTCAGGATCCTGGAGCGCCCGGCGCCGGACGAGCACGTCCTCGTCCTGCCCACGGCCTGGTCCGTGGAGAAACTGGTGGACACGGTAGTAGCCGCCCTCCGCCCCTGACCGCCGCACCCCGGCGCGACACCTCCGCGCCGACCCCGCGGGGAGCCCTAGGCGACGCCTGCGTGCCGAGCCTTCGCGTGACACCTCAGCGTGACACCTCGGCGTGACACCGAGCCTCGGTGCGCAGGCGGGCGGCGCGGGATCAGTGGCGGCGGCGGGCGGCCCAGTCGCGGATCTTGTCGATACGCCTGCGGACGTCCTCGGCGCTGGCCTGGGCGAGGACCGGGCCGCCGCAGGTGCGGCGCAGCTCGGAGTGGATCACCCCGTGCGGCTGGCCGGTGCGGTGGCTCCAGGCGCCGACCAGGCCGTTCAGCTCCTTGCGGAGGGCGTGCAGGTCCTCGGCGGCGGTGCGGTCGGCGCGCGGGTCGCCGGTCTTGCGCTTGCGCTCGCTGGCGATCTGCTCGGCCTGGCGCTTGCGCAGCAGCTGGGTGACCTGCTCGGGCTCCAGCAGGCCGGGGATGCCGAGGAACTCCTCCTCCTCGGCGGAGCCGGGCTGCGCCTGCATGCCGAACTCGCCGCCGTCGTACAGGACGCGGTCGAACGTCGCGGACGCCTCGACCGTCTCGAACGGCAGCTCGTCGCCGACGACGTCCGGGGTCTTGCGCTCGCGGTTCGCCTCGGCGAGCAGGTCGTCGTCGAGGCCGTCCTCCCGGACGGGCCGGTCGAGCACGTGGTCGCGCTCGGTCTCCATCTCGGCCGCGTGCCCCATCAGCGTCGGCACCGACGGCAGGAACACCGACGCCGTCTCGCCGCGCCGCCGGGCGCGGACGAAGCGCCCGATGGCCTGGGCGAAGAACAGCGGCGTGCTGGTCGAGGTCGCGTAGACGCCGACGGCGAGGCGCGGGATGTCCACGCCCTCCGACACCATGCGGACCGCGACCATCCAGCGGTCCTCGGTCTCGCTGAACGCCTTGATCTTCTTGGACGCGGTCGGGTCGTCGGACAGCACGATCGTCGCGCCCTGGCCGGAGATCTCGCGCAGCATCCGGGCGTAGGCGCGGGCCGCCTCGTGGTCGGTCGCGATGACCAGGCCGCCCGCGTCCGGGATGGCGCGGCGCAACTCGGTGAGGCGCTTGTCGGCGGCCACGAGGACCTGCCGCATCCAGTCGCCCTTGGGGTCGAGCGCGGCGCGCCAGGCCTGGGCCATCTGGTCCTGGGTGAGGGGCTCGCCGAGGGTCGCGGCGAGCTCGTCGCCCGCGCGGGTGCGCCAGCGCATCTCGCCGGAGTAGGCGAGGAAGATCACCGGGCGGACGACGCCGTCGGCGAGCGCCGGGCCGTAGCCGTAGGTGTAGTCGGCGCGGCTGCGGCGGATGCCGTCCGGCCCCTCCTCGTACTGGACGAACGGGATGGGGTTGATGTCGGTGCGGAACGGCGTGCCCGACAGCGACAGCCGCCGCGTCGCGGGCTCGAACGACTCGCGCACCGCGTCGCCCCAGGACAGGCCGTCGCCCGCGTGGTGCACCTCGTCGAAGACGACCAGGGTCTTCTTCATCTCGGTGCGGTTGCGGTGCAGCGCCGGGCGCGCCGCGACGGTCGCGTACGTCACGGCGATGCCCTGGAACTCGCGGCCGACCGCGCCCTGCCCGTTCTGGAACTCCGGGTCGATCTTGATGCCGACCCGCGCGGCGGACTCGGCCCACTGCCGCTTCAGGTGCTCGGTCGGGCAGACGACGGTGACGGCCTGGACGATGCGGCGGTCCAGCAGCTCGCGGGCGAGCCGGAGCGCGAAGGTCGTCTTACCCGCGCCGGGCGTGGCGACGGTCAGGAAGTCGCGCGGACCGGGCTGCGTTCCGTCCGGGCCGAAGTAGACCTCCAGGGCCTGCTGCTGCCAGGCGCGCAGGGACGACGCGGTCCCCCACGCGGCCCGTTCGGGGAACGCGGGGGGCATGCTCGATGCGGCGAAGGTGCTCACGGTCATCGAAGGCTACCGAGCCCCACCGACAGATCGCGCCCCGTGTCCCCGGTCCGGCCCCCCGGCGCGCTCCCGGTACGCGGCCCACACGGCCCGCACGCGACGCCCCTGACCTGCGGTGAACTCGTGCATGCACTCGTCCCAGCCGTAGTCCATGAAGTTGTGCACCGGATCGCCGCCCGGCTGCGGACACGTGTCCTTCGCCACTGGGCAGCCCTCGGACGGCTCCGCCTCGAACGGGGTGTCGCCGACCTCGTCGCCCGGCTGCTCGCAGCCGTTCTCGAAGGTGTGGTAGAGCCCGAGCCAGTGCCCGGTCTCGTGGACGGCCGTCTTCCCCGCGGCGAAGTGCCGGAACGAGCCGCCCGGCAGGGTGCGGTAGTCGACGACCACGCCGTCCAGGACGGGCTTCTTGCGATACGCCTGCGGGAACGTCGAGAAGCCGAGCACGTCCGAGCCGACGGACGCGGTGTAGAGGTTCAGCGTCCCGGCGCCGCCCCTGCGCAGGGCGCGCTTGAACTGCCGTTCGAGCCGTTCCGGCTCGTGGAACCATTGCGGACGGTTCGTCCGGTCGGTGGAGACGAGCCGGAACCGGACGCCGGTGGCGTGGCCGCCGTCGCGTCCGCCGTAGGCCGCGTTCAGCGCGCCGACCTGCCTGCGGAGCACGGCCTCCGACACGGCGCCGTCCCTGCCGGACGTCAGCACGTGGATCCGCACCGGCACGCTGATCGGGCCGGGACGCCGCGCCGCCCGGTCCACCGCGCCCAGATCGGACGTCCCGAACCGCGCGGTCAGCCTGCGCCGAAGGTCGTCCTCCATCGCCAGGACGCGCCCGCGCCCGAGCGCCTGCCCGTCCCGTCCCCGAGCACCCCGCAGCAACCCGTCCCGCCCCGCTGCACCGCGCACCAACCCATCACGCGCCGGTGCACCACGCACCAGCCCCTCACGCTCGCGGGCGCCTGCCGAACGCTCGGGGGCGCCACGCGCCGGACGCTCGCGGGCGGCGCGTGCCGGACGCTCGCGGGCGGCGCGTGCCGGCGCGTCGCGCGGGGTGGCGCAGGTCGGACGGGACGACGCCGCCGTTCTCATCCGCGCCTCCCCTCGAACTCCGCGACCGGCCTCACCCACCGTGCTCGCGACCGTACCGAACGTGACCGACAGAACGCACGCCGACAGCGCGAAAGCCCGCCTCATGCCTCATCCCCCGAACCGGAAAGTCGTGATCCCCTGGTCGATCATGCCCCGATCGGCCAGGGGATCACGGTGAAGATCGCGCGCGGACCCCGGACTACTTGTCGCCCTCGCCGTCGCCGCCGGACTTCATCGACTCGTAGATCTCCTTGCACTCCGGGCAGACCGGGTACTTCTTGGGGTCGCGGTTCGGCACCCAGACCTTGCCGCACAGCGCGACCACCGGGGTGCCGGTGACGGCGCTCTCGGTGATCTTGGCCTTCTTGACGTAGTGCGCGAACCGCTCGTGGTCGCCGTCGCCGTGCGAGAGGTCCGGCCGTACGTCGCTCTCGGGAAGGATCTTCGTGCTCACGTCACTCACCTTAGCCGTCAGTTCAGGGTGGGGTCGTCGGGGAAGGTCGACACGAACGCCAGGTCGCCGGCCTGGCGGCGCAGCACCTGCTGCCAGAGGCGCTCGGGCTCGGCGGCGAACACGTCGCCGGCCTCCGCGGAGACCAGGTACCAGGCGCCGTCCTCGATCTCGCCGAGCAGCTGGCCCGCGCCCCAGCCCGCGTACCCGGCGAACACGCGGAGCTGGAGCAGCTCGGGCGCGAGCAGCGCGGGCGGCGCGTCGAGGTCCACGAGGCCGACTCTGGCCACCGACGGGTCGCCGTCGAGGGCCCGCCAGCCGAGCGGCTCGTCCTCGCCGGGGAGGCGCGCCAGGGCGAGCGCGTTGTCCAGCGCCACGGGACCGCCCTGGAACACCACCGAGGGGACGGTCACCAGCTCCGCCCAGGGAGGGAGCACCCGGTCGACCGGCACTTCCGTCGGCCGGTTGAGGACGACGCCGAGGGTCCCGCCGTCGCCGTCGTGCTCGACCACGAGCACGACCGTGCGGCGGAAGTTGGGGTCGTCGAGCTGGGGGGTCGCCACCAGCAGGGTCCCCACCGTGATGCCGTCTTCCATTGGACCATCATGCGTCGCCGCGGCCCCCGGCGGCACATCCCCCCTCCGGTTGCCCTGTTACGGGAACCCGGCCGGGGGGATATGAAGAAAAATGGTCCAGGGTTTAGGCATGCTCTAGATTACGGCCGTGTCGCGGGGCGCGGTCCCGTCGGGCCGCTTGGCCGGAGGTCACGATGCAGTTGCCGAGGGTCGTCATCGCCGCCGTCTTCTTCGTCATCGGGGCGCTGATCGCCGTGCCCGCACTCATGAAGTGGGGCTCGGGCGAGTCCCGGGCCTCCAACCGGCCCGTCTCCAACTCCAGCTCGGTGCCGACCACCCTGCCGTCCGGCAGCGGGACGGGCACGCCGGGCAAGGGCAGGACCTCCCCCACGCACGGGACGACACCGACCTCGACGACGTCCCCGACGTCCACCCCGACCGGCGCCGAGCCGCTCGCGGTCACGTTCGGCTCGGTCGCCTGCCCGGGGCGGACGCTGGACGTGACCGTCCGCAACGACAGCTCGCAGGAGCAGAGCTACTCGATCGAGCGGGACGACAACTCCACCCCGGTGACGGCCAAGGTCGCCGCGGGCGCGACCCGGACCAGCACGCTGCGCCTGAAGCAGGGCCGCAAGACGCTCGTCGTGGTCAACGACGCCGCGCACCAGACGGTCAAGCAGAAGTCCGTCACGGCGCGCTGCACGGCCGCGACGCCCACCGAGACCCCGACCAAGCTCCCGCACACCGGCGCGGACTCGGCCATGATCTGGGCGCGCGTCGCGACCGGCGCGGGCGCGCTGGTCACCGGCGCGATCATCCTCTGGTACGGCGGCATCTGGCCCCGCCGCCGCGACCCGATGTTCGGCGACAAGACCGCCAAGTAACCCCCGGCCCGCGCCCTGGCCACCGGCCCGCGCCCTGGCCACCGGCCCGCGGCCTCGCCACCGGCGCGTGAGCTGGCCGCCGGCGCGTGAGCTGGCCGCCGGCGCGTGAGCTGGCCGCCGGCGCGTGAGCTGGCCGCCGGCGCGTGAGCTGGCCGGCGGCGGTGAGCGGTGAGGGTCAGGCCTCGGTGCGGGGGCGGCCTCCGGCGGCCTCGCGGACGGCTCCGGCGACGCGTCCGGCGACCTCCGGGTGGAAGACGCTCGGGACGATGTAGTTCGGGCCGAGCTCGCCCGGCGTGACGACCTCGGCGAGGGCCTGCGCGGCGGCGAGGAGCATGTCCTGGGTGACGCCGTTGGCCTGCGCGTCCAGGAGGCCGCGGAACACGCCGGGGAAGGCCAGCACGTTGTTGATCTGGTTCGGGTAGTCGCTGCGGCCGGTGGCGACGACGGCGGCGTGCTCGCGCGCCTCGTCCGGGGACACCTCGGGTTCGGGGTTGGCGAGGGCGAACACGATCGCGTCGTCGTTCATGGTCGCGATGTCGGCGCCGGTGAGGATGCCGGGGGCGGAGACGCCGACGAACACGTCCGCGCCCGCGACCGCGCCCTTCAGGTCGCCGCTGTAGCCGTCGGCGTTGGTGTGCTCGGCGATCCAGCGGAGCGAGTCGTCCAGGTCGTCGCGGCCGAGGTGGACGGCCCCGTAGTAGTCGCAGACGACCACGTTCTTCGCCCCGGCGTGCAGCAGCAGCTTCAGGATCGCGCTGCCCGCCGCGCCCGCGCCGGACATCGCGATGCGGACCGTCCCGATGTCCTTGCCGACCACGCGCAGCGCGTTGGTGAGCGCGGCGAGCACGCAGATCGCGGTGCCGTGCTGGTCGTCGTGGAAGACCGGGATGTCCAGCAGCTCGCGCAGCCGGGCCTCGACCTCGAAGCAGCGCGGCGCGGAGATGTCCTCCAGGTTGATGCCGCCGAACGCGGGCGCGAGGATCTGCACCGTCCGGACGATCTCGTCGGTGTCCTGGGTGTCGAGGCAGATCGGCCAGGCGTCGATCCCGGCGAACCGCTTGAACAGGGCGGCCTTGCCCTCCATCACCGGGAGCGCGGCCTCCGGGCCGATGTTGCCGAGGCCGAGCACCGCCGACCCGTCGGTGACGACCGCGACGCTGTTGCGTTTGATCGTCAGGCGCCGGACGTCCTCGGGGTTGCGGGCGATGGCCAGGGAGACCCGCGCGACGCCCGGCGTGTACGCCATGGACAGCTCGTCGCGGTTGCGCAGCGGCACCTTCGACTGCATCTCGATCTTGCCGCCGAGGTGCATGAGGAAGGTCCGGTCGGAGACCTTGTGGATCTTGATGTCGTCGATTGTCTCCAGCGCCGCGGAGATCGACTCGGCGTGCTCGGTGTCGCGGGTGGCGATGGTGACGTCGATGCGCAGCGTCTCGTGACCGGCGGTGTTGACGTCGAGGGCGGTCACGATGCCCCCGGCGTTCTCGACCACGTGGGTGATCTGGCTGACGGCCTTGCCGCCGGCCGGGACCTCCAGCCGGACGGTGATGGAGTAAGAAACGCTGGGCACGCTGGCCACGACACTGCTCCCTGTCTACCGGGTTACGTCTTCCGGCTACGTTCTCGTCCCGCCCGGAGCCGGGGACCGGGATCCGGGATGGCGTGAGCGCGCTACTCCGAGGGCGTCCTGGTCGAGGGCGTCGCATGGGGCGGGCGGGGCGCGGTCACCGCCAACGAGGATACGCGCTCGGCGCGCCGTCCCCGGTCAGAAGACCACTTGATACGTGCGGCGTTAAAAAAGCGCGTTCTACTCGAACCCGCCCCGATGCATCCAACCGCCACCCGTGCTACCGCCCCCGAAGCAGCGCGCCCCGAACGACGCGGGGCGCGTTGAACACCGCGGGGCGCGTTGAACGCCGGAGGGCGCGTTGAACGACGCAGGGCGCGTCCTCCGAAGGAGAGGGACGCGCCCTGCGGCGTTCGGTGCGGGTCGGGGCGGTCAGAAGAGCGCGCTCTGGAGGGAGCGGCGGCCCTTCGCCAGGCGCGGGTCGTCCGGCGGGAGGACCTCGAAGAGCGCGAGCAGGTGCTTGCGGACGGCGTCGCGGTCGTCGCCGGTCGTGCGGCGGACGGCCGAGACGAGGCGGGCGAACGCGGCGTCCACCTGGCCGGAGACCATCTCGACGTCGGCGGCGTCGGTCTGGGCCTTGGCGTCGCCGGGCTTGGCCTCGGCGTCCTGGAGGGCCTGCCGGGGGTCCAGCGCCTGCACGCGGGCGCTGAGGTCGACCAGGGCGATGCCGCGCTTGGCCTCGGCGTCCTGCGGGTTCGCGGCGAGGATGTTGTTGAACGCGGCGCGCGCGCCGTCGAGGTCGCCGGCGCGGAGCGCGTCCTCGGCGGGGCCGTACAGCGAGTCGGCCGAGGGCGCGTCGGACGCGGGGGCCTGGCCCGCCGGGACGTCCGGGATCAGCCCCTCCTTGACCAGCGCCTCGAAGAGCTGGTCGATGGCCTGGCGCACCTGGGCCTCGGGGGCCGCGCCGTTCAGGAACGGCAGCAGCTGCCCCTGGACGACCGCCGCCACGAACGGGATGCCGCGCACGCCCATCTGCTGCATGTACGCGGCGAGCTGCGGGTTGGCGTCGATGTCCACCTTGGCGAGGACCCACCGGCCCGCCGCCTCCCCGGCCAGCTTCTCCAGGATCGGGCCGAGCTGCTTGCAGGGGCCGCACCATTCGGCCCAGAAGTCGACGAGCACCGGGACGGTCTGCGACCGCTCCACGACCTCGGCGTTGAAGGTCTGGTCGGTGACGTCCACGACGTAGGGGCCGTCCGCCGCCGCTCCGGCGGCGGGCCCGGCCGCGCCGTCCCCGGCCTGGGCCGCCCGGGCCTGGCGCTCCTGGCGCTGCTTCGACGCCGCCTGGACGGCCCCCAGGTCGACGGCCCCGTACAACGAAAAGTCCCGAGAAGGCATGTGTCCATCCTGCCGCATGAGCGCGCGTGTCGCATGAGCCGCGGCGGGTGTCCTCCGGCACCGTTCGCGCGGACCCGCGAGCGGACCCGCGACGGACCCGCGAGCGGACCCGCGGCGGGCCCGCGAGCGGTGCCGCGGCGGACCCGCCACCGAGCCGCGATGGGCGTCCGGCACGCGCCCCCACCACCACAGGACGGACATGAACGACCGAGTCCGACTTTCCATGAAACGGATCGGACAACGGCGCGAACGGTAAAGATTCCAAGCGCCGTGCCTCAATGGCAAAAGCGAGCTGACGCCGATCACCAAGACTGGTTATAGTCGCTGGGTCGTGCACGGATCGACGTCCACGAGAGTTTCATCCGGTGGTCTGCGAGACCCCGGAGAAACACGCCGTCCGGCGACGGGGGTCGCGGGCGGGCCGGGACGGCCGGGAGCCGTGTTCGTAACCAACGGGGGGAAATCAGAAATGGTCGCGGATCCATCCGCGATCGTGGCTCACAGGATGGGGGTCCGCCGCGGGGGGCGGTGGCTTCTCCGTCCGACGGCCCTCGGTATCGCCGAGGGCCTGATCGGTGTTGCCGGTCCGCCGGGCGCGGGCAAATCAACGCTGCTGGCCACGTTCGCGACGCTGCGCCGACCCAGTGTCGGCGAAATCGAAATACTCGGTCTTCGCACCGGGAAAGCCTCCGATCTGCGTGCCGCGCGGGCGCGGATCGGCTATCTTCCGTCCGGCTTCTGGCGGGAGTCGAACATCACCGCCGCACAATTCGTGGGCTATGCCGCCTACTACCGGCGGGCCCGGGAATCGGACGCGCGAGAGATTCTCGAACGCATGGAACTGGCGGACGCGGCGGACACCGAACTCGCGCTGCTCCCGCCGGACGTCCGGCTCCGCGTGGGCCTCGCCGCGACGTGCGTGCACGAGCCCGACATCGTCCTGCTGGACGATCCGATCGGCGAACTCGTCGGTCCCGTGCCCGACGGCGGGCGCGGCGAGTTCAGCGCGTCCCTGCCGCGGCTGTTCGGCCGCCTGGGCGCCTTCGGCCGTGGCGATGGCGACGACGCGTCCGATGCGGACGCCGAGGCGCGGCCCTGCCCGCGGGATCCGCGGCCCTTGGGCGCGGCTCATGCGCGCGCGGTGTCGGAGCTGATGCCGGTGCTGCGCTCGCTCGCGCCGACCGTCCTGGTGACCGCGTCGTCGCCGAAGACCCTCACGGGCGTGTGCGACCAGGTGTTCTCGCTGGCCCGTGGCCGCCTCACGGAGGTAGCCGGGACCGCCGGGGCCGCCGGAGAGTCGCCGCACCGCACGCACGCACGAGCCGAGCCACCGCGCCGGGTCGCGAGCATCCGCATCACCGGTTCCCACCGTCCCTCCCCGGACGCGCGGAGGGCCGGCACCGAAGGCACGGGGTCGCATGGCCGCGACACCGACTGGCGGGACGCGCACGCGCCGGGAACGCATCGGCGCGAGGTTCACGGCCCGCACGGACGGAAGGCGACGGCGTTCCTCCGGCGGCGGACGCCCCTGCGCTGGCGCGAGACGGTCCTCTCCCGGCGGGAGGCCGCGCTGCTTCGCGCGCGCGACGGCGACCGTCGGGACGACGAGGTGAACGGCGTGGGCAGGTGGAGGAGGCTGATGCCGTTGGGAAGCGCCGCCGGTGGCTGAGCTCAGCCGGGTGCTCCGCGCGGACGCGCGGCGGGCGCGGCCGCTCGCCGGGGTCGCCGTGCTCGCGGCGTCCGGCATCGCCGTCGCCTGGCCGACGCTGCTGCCCGGAGTCGCCTACTGGGACAACTCGATCGTCGCGCTGATGAACGCCGTGCGGGTGATGGGTCCGGTGGCCGCCGGGTTCGCCGCGCTCGCGGGCGCGCGTGAGCGCCGGCTGGACTACCTGCGCGTGGTGACGGCCCGGTCGCCGATCACCGGCGTGCTGCTCGACCTGACGTTGCTGATCATGGTGGCGCTGGCGTCCTACGGCGTCGTGGTCGGCGTGATCGTCATCCGGACCGTGCTGCGGCAGGAGGCGGGGCAGCCCGACCTGTTCGGCCTCACGGCGGCGTCGGCGGCGCTCGCCCTGCACATCACGGCGGGCTACCTGGCCGGACGGCTCGTCTCGCGGCCCACGACCGCGCTGGTCGTGACGGCGGTCGCGGCGCTGTGGGCGGCGGCGCGGCTGCCCGGCGCGTCCTGGTGGAGCCTGCTGCCGCCCGCCGCGTTCGACCGGGTGGAGCTGTTCACCCGGCTGAGTCCGGGCGTCCTCGCGGACCAGACGGTCTGGGCCGCGGCGCTCGCCGTCGCGCTCGCCCTCGCGTACTGCTGGTGGGTGACGCGGCGGGCCGTCCTGCTGCTGGGGGTCGTGGCGGCGCTCCTGCTGGTGGGGAGCGTGACGGTGCGGCTGCACGGCACGCACGGGACGGCCGTCCAGGCGGCCCCGGCCGCGGACGTGTGCCGTGACTGGCCGCTGCGGGTGTGCGTGCATCCGGTGCTCGCGCCCGCGCTGCCGGCGCTGGAGGAGGCCCTGACGCCGCTCGCGGCGCGGCTCGCGGACACGCCCGCCGCGTTCACGCGCGTCGAGCAGCGTCCGGATCCGGGCCCGGCGAGGGTGCGCCACGGGCTCGTCCGCGTGTACCTGCCGGGCGGCTTCGGAACCGGCTTCACCGCCGGGGTGCTCCGGGACGTCCGGGACGGCCTGGTCGGCGCGGACGCCTGCGCCGCCCGCGCGCGTCCGGCCCGGGAGTACGAGTCGCTCGTGGACGCGTGGCTGCTCGGCGGCGGCCCGCCCGCGATCTCCGATCAGGGCGCGTCCCGCCGCTTCGGCCTGTGGGACGAGGAGGACCGCCGCTCCTGGCTGCGCGCCCACTTCTCCGAGTACCGGAAGTGCTCGCTCGGGCCGTCCGACTTCTCGGCGCGCGCGCTCGCGAGGCTCACCAGGCTCGAAACCCGTCCGAGCGGGACGCCGGCGCTCGGCGGCACGACCACGCCGACGCCGCACGGCGGCGCGAACGGGAAAACCGGCTCAAAGGAAAGGCGCCCCGCGCCGGACGCCCTTTCCCAGGACGCCCGGCGGGGGCGCGAATACCCTCTGCGCGGCCACGACAGGACCCCCCAGACCCGCCGCGGCCACGCAGAAGCTCAAGACGCGGCGCTCAGACCGCCGGCCGCTCCCCGACCTCGCCCGGACGGGCGCCCGCGTCGGCGACCGGCTTGAGCCAGTAGCGCTCGACGAAGAACGGAGCGATCGGGAGCACCGAGGCGACGAGCGCCAGCAGCGTCCGCTTGGTGTCCCAGCCCGTCGCCTGCCGTCCGGCGAGGACGAGCCCGACATAGGCCAGGAACAGGACACCGTGCACCGGCCCCATGATCTGGACCGCGACCGGCGCGTCCGCCCCGTACTTGAGGGGCATGGCCACCAGCAGCAGCACCAGGAACGAGACGGCCTCGGCCACGGAGACGATCCGCAGAGTCTTCACGATGTCCACGTGCAGTAAACGTACCGCCCCCACCAGGGTGTTTCGGACAGGCCTATGGCGCTGCTCACATCGGGGGCTCGGCCCGCGGCGCCCGGCACCTCTAGGGTGACCGCGTGGACTGGAGTTTGCTGACCTGCGCGCGCAAGGGACACATCACCTACGCGCCCGACGAGCCGCGGCTCAAGCTGCGGCTGCACACCGAGACCCCCATCGGCGACGCCTGGCGGTGCCTGCGCTGCGGCGCCTACATCCACGGCGAGCCGCACGGCGCGGGTCCGGCCGACCGCGCCCCGCTGGTCAAGCGCGGCAAGGAGCTGCGGGACGCGTTCATCATGCGCTTCTTCGCGGTGGAGCGGATCATCCGCGGGCTGGTGGTGCTCGCCGCCGCCTACGGGGTGTGGCGGTTCTCCTCGCACCGGGGCTCGATCCAGCGGATCTTCGAGAAGGAGATCCCGCTGCTGCGCCCGCTGGCCCACCAGGTCGGCTGGGACCTGGACCATTCCAAGATCGTGGAGTCGTTCCGCAAGGTCTTCGACCTGAACGAGCGGACGCTGCGCTGGCTGGCGCTCGCGCTGCTCGCCTACGCCGCGATCGAGATCATCGAGGCCGTCGGGCTGTGGCTGCTCCAGCGGTGGGGCGAGTACTTCGCGGTGGTCGCCACCTCGTTCGGGCTGCCGATCGAGATCTACGAGCTGACCGAGCGGATCACCGCGGTGCGGATCGGCGCGCTGGTGATCAACGTCGGGCTGATCGTGTACATCGTGGCCACCAAGCGGCTGTTCGGCGTCCGGGGCGGCAAGGCGGCGCACGAGGCGCACCTGCGCGGCGCGTCCCTGCTGGAGGTCGAGGAGGCGGCCGGGGCCGACGCGTGATCGTCCGGAACACCGGTTCAGCCACGCCCGAAACCCACCCATAACCCCGCGTTCCGGTAGCCGCACGCCGGTCCGGGCATGTCTCCGGCATGGCACGCTCACGTCCGCACGACGCCGGTCCCGCAACCGAGACCGAACCGCGGCCGACGCCGCCTCCGCCGCGGGAGCGCCCGCGGCGCGGGATCGGCGTCGCGCTGCTGCTGGTCGCGGTGACCGTGGCCGTCGTCCTCGCCGTCCAGAACGGCCTGCACCTGCTCCCCCACTGGCTGAACCCCCTCGCGGAGGACACCAAGGACCGCAGCGGCCCGGCGCTGCTGCGGTCCGTCCGCGACATGCACCGCTACCAGGCCGCCACCGGCGACTTCCAGGTCGTCGTCGACCTGGACAAGGAGGCCGAGTACCTGCCGGGCTCGCTGCGCGGCAGGCGGACGCTGTTCGTCGGGCAGGGCTCGGTGAACGCGTACGTGGACTTCTCCCAGCTCGGCTCGGGGGCCATCAGCGTGAACTCCGACCGGACGGCCGCCACCGTCCGGCTCCCCCACGCCCAGCTCGACTCCACGAACCTCGATCCCAAGCGCAGCTACGTGTTCTCCACGCAGCGCGGCCTGTTCGACCGGTTCGGGGACTTCTTCAGCTCGAACCCCAACAACCAGCAGCAGCTCTACGTCCTGGCGTCCCAGAAGATCCAGGCCGCCGCGCAGGAGAGCGGCCTCCAGACCCGCGCGGACCAGAACACCAGGTCGATGCTCGAGAACATGCTGCGCGCCCTGGGTTTCAAAACCATCACCGTCCAGCAAGCCCCGCAGTAGCCGCGGACCACGCGCCGGCCGTACCCCGCGCGCCAGGCCGTCACCACCCGCGCGCACCCGTCACGACTCGCGCGGACCCGTCACCACCCGCGCGGACCCGACACCACCCGCGGACCCGACACCACCCGCGGACCCGACACCACCCGCAGGCCCGACACCACCCGCAGGCCCGACACCACCCGCAGGCCCGACACCACCCGCAGGCCCGACACCACCCGCGGACCCGACACCACCCGCGGGCCCGTCACGACGCGCGCGCGAGCGCGTCAGACTCGCGCCGCGAGCGCGTTACCAACCGCGCGAGGGGCGACGCCGGAGGCGAGCCCCTCGCGCGGTTGATCGCGAAGCGATGCCGCGCTCGCAGGAGTGCCCGGGCCGCCGGGCGAGCCGCTAGGCGAGCTCGGCGGAGCCGGGGACTCGAACCAGCAGCGCGTCGCCCTGGCCGCCGCCGCCGCAGAGGCCGGCGGCGCCGAGGCCGCCGCCGCGGCGCTTCAGCTCGTAGGCCAGGTGCAGGACGATCCGGGCGCCGGACATGCCGACCGGGTGGCCGAGCGCGATCGCGCCGCCGTCCACGTTCACCTTCTCCGGGCCGACGCCGAGGTCCCGCATGGACTGGATGCCGACGGACGCGAACGCCTCGTTGATCTCGATGAGGTCCAGGTCGTCCACGGTCAGGCCCGCCTTGCCGAGCGCGTGCCGGATGGCGTTGGACGGCTGGGACTGGAGCGAGTTGTCCGGGCCGGCGACATTGCCGTGCGCGCCGATCTCGGCGAGCCAGGTGAGCCCCAGCTCCTCGGCCTTGGTCTTCGACATCACGACGACGGCCGCCGCGCCGTCGGAGATCTGCGACGAGGACCCGGCGGTGATCGTGCCGTCCTTGGCGAAGGCCGGACGCAGCCGGGCCAGGGTCTCGGTGGTCGTGTCGCCGCGGACGCCCTCGTCCGTGCCGAACACGATCGGGTCGCCCTTGCGCTGCGGGATCTCGACCGGCGCGATCTCGGCGTCGAAGCGGCCGTTCTTGATCGCGTCGGCGGCGCGCTGGTGGGAGCGGGCGGAGAACTCGTCCTGCTCCTCGCGGGTGATGCCGAGCCTGGCGTTGTGCCGCTCGGTGGACTCGCCCATGGAGACGCCGTCGAAGGCGTCGGTGAGCGCGTCGTAGGCCATGTGGTCGAGCACCTCGACCGAGCCGTACTTGTAGCCGCCGCGCGACTTCGGCAGCAGGTGCGGGGCCTGGGTCATGGACTCCATGCCGCCCGCGACGACGATGTCGAACTCGCCCGCGCGGATGAGCTGGTCGGCGAGCGCGATCGCGTCCAGCCCGGACAGGCAGACCTTGTTGACGTTGACGGACGGCACGCTCATCGGGATGCCCGCCTTCACGGCGGCCTGCCGGGCGGGGATCTGGCCCGCGCCGGCCTGGAGCACCTGGCCGAGGATGACGTACTCGACCTGGTCCCCGGTGATCCCGGCGCGCTCCAGCGCGGCCTTGATCGCGTGCGCGCCGAGGTCGGCGGCGGAGAAGTCCTTCAGCGAGCCCAGCAGCCGCCCGATGGGGGTGCGGGCACCGGCGACGATGACGGAACCGACGGACAAAGGGGGCCTCCACGAGAAGGTACGGCGGGACGTTTGCCACGATACTCAGCAGGACCGAACGCTCTTCGCCCCGGGGAGGAAGCATGCTCACCCGCATCGACCACATCGGCATCGCCTGCCACGACCTGGAGGCCACGGTCGCGTTCTACCGGGAGACCTACGGGTTCACCGACGTGCACTACGAGACCAACGAGGAGCAGGGCGTCCGGGAGGCGATGCTCAAGATCAACGAGACCGGCGACGGCGCGGCCAGCTACCTCCAGCTGATCACCCCGGTCCGGGACGACTCGACGGTGGCCAAGTGGCTGGCCAAGAACGGCGAGGGCGTGCACCACGTCGCGTTCGGCACCGACGGCGACGTCCAGGACGAGGCGGACGGCATCGCCGCCAAGGGCGTCCGGGTGCTGTACGACAGCCCGCGGCACGGCTCGCTCGGCTCGCGGATCACCTTCCTGCACCCCAAGGACTGCCACGGCGTCCTGACCGAGCTGGTGGAGAAGAGCACCGGGCCGGCGGAGGGGACCGCCGGACGGGCCGAGTAGGGCTCCGGGCCGGCGGACGGAAGCGGAGGATCGGCGGAGGAGAGCGCCGGATCGGCGGACGGGACCGCCCGCGACGCGCCACGAGATCGTGATGTGATCGATATCACAGGGCCGGTTCGCGGCCTCCGGAGTGGAGGGCTGTAACCGTTCGGACACTTCTGGTGCATTTTGACGCCCGGAACCCCCGTCATCACGGGCCTCTCAGAGGGTCCGGACAAACGCGACAAACCTCCCAGTCCGTTCGGTTGAGCCCCCAACAGCACAGCACGCGGAGTACGCTTCTTTCGCCGGAGAAGGTCTGGGGCCGAGCGCCCCTCAGGCAGGCGTTCGACCGGTCCCCGGAACTTGGCCCGTAGCCCCGTCACACCAGGATTGAGCCACATGCAGTCCGACATCGACGCCCAGCTCAGCAACTTCTTTGAAGACACGCCCCCGCGCGAGTTCGACGTGGTGCTCCGCGGCTACGACCGGCACCAGGTCGACGAGCACATCAAGCAGCTCGACAACGAGGTCCGGACCACTCGCGAGCAGACCAGCCAGCTTCAGCGCGAGCTGTCGGACGCGCACCGCCAGCTCCAGGAGCAGGAGCGCCCCACCTACTCCGGCCTCGGCGCCCGCATCGAGCAACTCCTCCGGCTCGCCGAGGAACAGGCCACCGAACTCGTCCAGGCCGCCCGCAGCGAGGCCAACGAGATCAAGGCCGCCGCCAAGGTGGAGGCCGCCGAGCTGCGCGCCACCGCCGAGAACGACGCCTCCGAACTGCGCGCGACCGCCCAGCGCGAGTGCGACGACATGCGCGGCCAGGCCGAGCGCGAGGCCGACGAGGTGCGCACCGCGTCCCGCCGCGAGGCCGACGAGCTGACCTCCACCACCGAGCGCGAGGTCGCCAAGCTCCGCGCCACCGCCGACCACGAGGTCGCCGAGAAGCGCGCTGCCGCCGAGCGCGAGATCGCCAAGCTCCGGACGACCACCGAGCGCGAGGTCGCCCAGCTCCGGGCGTCCACCAAGCGCGAGCGCGACGAGATCCTGACCACCGCCAAGCGGCAGGCCGACGAGATGCGCGCGCAGGCCCAGCGCATCCTGGAGGAGTCCGAGGCGCAGCGGGCCCAGGCCGAGGCCGAGTTCGAGATCCAGCTCGCCGCCCGCCGCGAGGAGGCCGACCGCCAGGACGCCGAGCGCCACGCCGCCGCCCAGCAGGCCACCCAGAAGCTGGTCGCCGAGGCCGAGCAGCGCGCCGCGTCCGCCGAGCAGCGCGCCGCCAAGGCCACCCAGCAGGCCGAGCAGACCCGCCGCGAGGCCGACTCGCACGCCAAGCAGCTCATGGCGAACGCGCGCAAGAACTCCGACCAGATCATCTCCGAGGCCAAGGGCCAGGCCGAGCAGCTGCTCGCCGAGACCAAGGCCGAGGCCGAGCGCATCCGCACCGCCGCGCAGCGCCAGGTGGACGAGCTCACCCGCCAGCGCGACAGCATCACCAGCCACCTCAACCAGCTGCGCCAGCTCATCGGCGGCGTCGGCCCGGCGCTCGGCGGCCCCGAGGAGGCCCCCGCGCTGGAGAAGCCGGTGCCCGCCCCGGCGCCCGAGCCCAAGCCCGCTCCCGCGCCGGCGCCGTCCGGGCCGTCCGCGCAGGGCGGCGGCCAGGGCAAGCCGCAGCAGGGCGGCAAGCCCGGCGCCAAGCCCGCCGGCGCCAAGAAGTCCGACGATGACGACGAGGACTGGTGGCAGGAGTGACCTGACGGTCGTTCCCGTTCGTCCCGGAGGCCCGGCGGTTCGCCCGCCGGGCCTCCGGCGTTCCCGCACTTCGCCGGGTTAACTCCGCTTTACCCGATGTATGGTTTTCGTCCTGCATGTTCCGCCCGGACGAGGATCAGAGGAGAGCCGGAGTGCCCGACGACACCCCGCGGTCCGCCGGGGCGGACGCCCCCGCCGAGGCACCCCCTTCCGACCCCGCTCCGAACGGCACTTCGGAGAGCGCCTCCAGCGACCGGGACAAGAACTCCGGCGGCACGTCCGGCACGGAGTCGTCCGGCAAGTCCGGCACGGAGGCGTCCGGCACGTCCGGCACGGACTCGGAGCGCACGTCCGGCACCGAGGCGGACGGCGCGTCCGGGAAGGTCTCGGAGACGGTCGAGGTGGCGCGGGTGACCGAGGTCAGCGTCTCGACGCCGGTGTCGGCCGAGGAGGCGGTGGAGCAGGTCGAGCAGCTGAAGCAGGAGGCCAGCGCCGACCGCAGGTTCCCCTTCGGACGGCCCGGAGAGCCGCTCGGACGGCACCACCCGTTCGTCTTCGGGTTCACCGCCGCGCTCGGCGTGATGACGGCCTACCTGCTGCTGAAGGCCGCGACCGGGGCGAAGTCCACGCTGGTGACGATCGTGGTCGCGATGTTCCTCGCGGTCGGGCTGAACCCGGCGGTGGAGCGGCTGAAGCGGCTCGGGCTGTCGCGCGGCTGGGCGGTCGCGGTGGTGTTCCTCGGCGTGGTGCTGTTCTTCGCCGGGGTGGTCGCCTCGCTCGTCCCGCCGATCGTGGACCAGGTGAACGGGCTGACCCAGAACCTGCCGCACTACATCGAGCAGTTGCAGGGCAACAGGCGCATCTCGGACTGGGACCGCCGCTACCACCTGCTCCAGCAGGCGCAGGACAAGCTGAACGACTCCAAGTTCCAGCAGAAGATGGCCAACTGGGCGGTCGAGGCGGGCAAGCAGGCGCTCAGCGGCACGTTCAAGACGCTGACCGTGCTGATCCTGACCCTGTACTTCCTGAGCTCGCTGCCGCAGATCAAGGCGTTCTTCTACCAGCTCGTCCCGCGGACGCGGCGGGCGCGGGCGGCGCTGCTCGGCGACGAGATCCTGGACCGGATCGGCGGCTACGTCGCGGGCCAGTTCACGATCGCGTTCATCGCGGGGCTGACGTCCTACATCTTCCTGGAGATCCTCGGCGTCCCGTACGCGCTCGCGCTGGCGCTGATCGTCGCGGTCACCGACCTGATCCCGCTGGTCGGCGCGACGATCGGCGCGGTGATCGTGTGCCTGGTCGCGTTCCTCACCGGCGTCTACGAGGGTATCGCGGCCGTGATCTTCTACGTCGTCTACCAGCAGATCGAGAACTACCTCGTCTACCCGCGCGTGATGAAGAAGACCGTGGACGTCCAGCCCGCGGTGACGATCGTCGCGGCGCTCATCGGCGCGGCCCTGCTCGGCGTCGTCGGCGCCCTCATCGCCATCCCCACCGCGGCGGCGATCTCGCTGCTGATCAGGGAGATCGTCCTCCCCCGCCAGGAGGCGTCCTAGCCGCAGACCCGGCGGGCGCCTTAACCGCAGGCGCAGCCGGGCGGCTGGCCGGACGCGCGGCGGGGCGGTTAGCCGGAGGCGCGACCGGGCGGTTAGCCGGAGGCGCGGGAGAGGGCGGCGGCGAACTCGGCGACGGCCTGGTTGAACAGGTCGGGCTGCTCGACGGGGACGAGGTGCCCGGCACGCGGGACGATCGTGAGTTCGGCGTTCGGCAGGGCCTCGGCCATGGCGCGGGCGTCGTCCTCGGAGGCCAGGACGTCCTCGGCGCCGACCATGACCAGCGCCGGGACCTTCAGGCCGCGCAGGGTGTCGAACGCCTCCTCGCGTCCGGCCATGGCGCGCTGCGCCCACGCGGCGGCGGCGGGAGGCGTCGCCTGGACGAGCCCGCGCACCCGGCCGTAGACCAGCGCCCGCTGCCGCATCGTGGTCGGACCTACGAGGTTCGGGAGCACCTCGTCCACCAGGACGGAAACGTCGCCGTCGCGTTCCAGCCGGTCCGCCTGCCGCAGCCGCGTCGCGCTCGTCTGCGGGTCGTCGCCGGACGCGCGCGTCGCGCACAGCACCAGGCCGAGGACGACGTCCGGGTGCCGGCGGCACAGCGCCATCGCGACGTAGCCGCCCATGGAGATGCCGCCGACGACCGCGCGTGCGATGCCGAGGGTGCGGAACATCCGCGCGACGTCGTCGGCCATCGCGTCCACGGACGGGTCGTCCGAGCCGAGCACCGACCCGCCGAAGCCGCGCAGGTCCGGGGTGACGACGCGGAAGCGCTTCGCCAGCCCCTCCCGCTGCGCCAGCCACATGGCCGAGGACAGGGGGAACGCGTGCAGCAGCACGAGCGGCGTGCCCGTGCCCACATCCCTGGCGTACAGCTGCACGACGGTCATGGCAACGATGCCCCTCCCCGTTGACGACCCCGACGACCACCGGCAAGGCGGTGGTCAGCCAATCGTCACCCCGGAGCGGCATCGCACGGAGACCTCTGGCCGCGACTGGCCGTCCGGGTTTGCCCGACCGGCCGGTCGGATCAGTGACGGGGTGCGTTCCGGGATCGGACGGGTCAGTAACGGGGTGCGTTCCGGTACCGGACGGGTCAGTAGCGGGGGGCGTTCCGGGACCGGACGACCTTCGGCCCGCGCCGCAGGCGGGCCTGCCAGCAGGGCCGATGCCAGTGCCGGCGGTCGTCGGCGCCGCCGCGGTCGGCGGGCCACGCCACGATGTGCCCCACGCCGGGCGGGATGAGCTGGTCGCAGCCGGGGCAGCGGTAGGACTTGGCCGCGTTCGCTCCCGCGACCGTCCGGACGTGCCATTCGCCGTCCGGGGCGTCCTCCGTCTCGTCCACCCAGGACGCACCGCCCCCGCGCGGCTCCGGCGCGTTGCGGCGATTCTTGCGGGGGCTCATGGGATCAAGGATAAGGCGCGGATCAGGGAGGAGGACGCGGGCGGGGGCGACCCCCGCCCGCGTGGGGTGGGCGCGGATCAGCGGAAGGTGAGGCCCAGGTCCCACTGCTCGCGGAGCCGGTCGGAGACGTGCGGGTTCGCCTCGTCCGGGTCGTATTCGAGCTGGTCCAGGGCGCGGCCGATGCCGAGGCGGTCGAGCTCGGCGATCGGGCCGGCCGGGTAGCCGCAGCCGAGGGTCATCGCGGCGTCGATCGCGTCGGCGTCGGCGTACCCGGCGTCCAGCATGGCGACGGCGTCGTTCAGGTAGGGGAAGCGGAGGGCGTCCACGATGAAGCCGCGGCGGGCGCGGCAGCGGACCGGGGTGAGGCCGAGCCGGGCGACGAGCGCGACGGCGCGGTCGGCGGACTCGCGCGGCGTGACCGGGGTGAGGCCGATCTCGACCAGCGGGCGGTCCGCCTCGGGCTTGTGCGCGGCGAGCGCGCCGCCGCCGGTGAGGCCGCCGTCGCCGAGGACGACCGCGCCGGCCTTCGCGCGGGCCTCGATGCCCGCGAGGTCGGCGTCCTCGCCGGACGCGACGATCAGGTCGGCGTCCTCGATCCTCGCGGTCGGCGCCCCGGCCTCGGACGCGGCGGCGGCGAACGCGCGCGACAGCTCCTCGTCGCCGACGACCGCGACGGACGGCAGCGGACCGTCCTGCGGCTCGGACGCGGCCGGGGCGTCCTCGCCGTAGGGGTAGAAGCCGCGGCCGGTCTTGCGGCCGAGCAGCCCGGCGGTGACCAGCTCGCGGAGCACCGGCGCGGGCGCGTGGCGGCGGTCGCGGGTCTCGGCGTAGATCGCCTCCAGGACCTCCAGGCAGGTGTCCAGGCCGATCAGGTCCATCAGGGTGAACGGGCCCATCGGGAGGCCGCCGCCCGCGGTCATCGCGGTGTCGATGTCGTCGCGCGTGGCGTGCCTGGTCTCCAGCATGCGCGCGGCGTCGTTGAGGTAGCCGAACAGGAGCCGGTTCGCGACGAACCCGGCGCGGTCCCCGATCACGACCGGCGTCTTGCCGAGGCCCCTGACCAGCGCGGCGACGCGGTCGACCGCGCCGTCCGCGGTCAGCACGGTGCCGATCACCTCGACCAGCTTCATCACCGGCGCCGGGTTGAAGAAGTGCACGCCGACGACCTGCGCCGGACGGCCCGTCGCGGCGGCGATCGCGGTCACCGACAGGGACGAGGTGTTGGTCGCGAGGATCGCGTCGTCCCGGACGACCTTGTCGAGCTCGGCGAACACCCTGTGCTTCAGGTCCAGCCGCTCGGGGACCGCCTCCACCACCAGGTCGCAGTCGGCGAGGTCGCCGAAGTCGGTGGTCAACGCGATCCGGTCGAGGATCTCGCGCTGCCCGTCCGCGGTCAGCCGGCCGCGCTTCACCGCCCGCCCGGTGGACTTCTCCAGGTGCCCCCGCCCGCGCTCCAGCGCGTCCTGGTTGATCTCGACGCCGACGACGGCGAGCCCGCCGCGCGCCAGCACCTCCGCGATGCCCGCACCCATGGTGCCGAGGCCGACGACTCCGACCTTGCTGAACGAACCCTCAGTCATGGACGGCAGTGTCCCAGAAGCCGGGAGGCGGGTAGGACGGGGGCGTGCGCTTCGGAGTCTTCCTGCTCGCGGCCCGCTTCCCCGGAGAGTCCGACGCCGACGCCCTCGACCGGACGGTCGCGGCGGCCGTCGCGGCCGAACGCGCCGGGTTCGACGATGTCTGGATCGCCGAGCACCACTTCATGCGGTACGGGGTCGTCCCGTCGGCGATCACGCTGGCCGGGCACCTGCTCGGCCGGACCCGGCGGATCCACGTGGGGACGGCGGTGAGCGTCCTGTCGAACCAGCACCCGGTGGCGCTCGCCGAGCAGGCCGCGCTGCTGTCGCTCGTCTCGGGCGGACGGTTCCGGCTCGGCGTCGGGCGCGGCGGCCCCTGGCGCGATCTGGAGGTCTTCGGGACGGGCCTGTCGCGCTTCGAGGACGGCTTCCCCGAGTCCCTAGACCTCCTCCTGGCCTGGCTCCACGCCGGACGCCCCGGCGCGGAACGGTCCGGCGCGGAACGGTCCGGCGCGGAACGGCCCGGCGCGGAACGGCCCGGCGCGGAACGGTCCGGCGCGGAACGGCCCGGCGCGGAACGGTCCGGCGCGGAACGGCCCGGCTCGGGGCGGCCCGGCGCGGGGCGGCTCGGGTGGGACGGGGAGCACTTCTCGTTCCGCGAGGTGCCGGTCGTCCCGCGCGGGCCCGAGCCGCCGGTCGTCGTCGCGTGCACGTCCCCCGCGACCGAGCGGCTGGCCGCCGAACGCGAGCTGCCGATGCTCCTCGGGATGCACGTGGGTGACGACGAGAAGGCCGCCGCGCTGGCCCGGCACGGGAATCCGAGCCTGCCGCACGTCTCGACGCATCTCCTCCACGTCGCGGACTCGCGCGAGGAGGCCGAGGCGACGCTGCTGTGCGAGATGCCGCGCTGGCTCTCCCCCGGCCTGGACGGCTACGTCCCGGTGGACGACCGTCCCCGGCCGCCCCGCGACGACGCGTCCTACGTGCGGAGGCTCTGCGACCTGCACCCGGTCGGCAGCCCGGCCGACTGCGTCGCGAAGATCACCCGCACGGTCGAGCGCACCCGCATCCGGCACCTGATCTTCCTGGTCGAGGCGGGCGGATCGCGCCGCTCCACCCTGGCCACCATCGACCGGACGGGCGCCGAGATCCTTCCCCGGCTGCGCCGAAGGCCGGGCCCGCGCGGCGGGCCCGGCCCCTGATCAGCAGTCGCGCAGTTCGGGCGACTGGTTCAGGATCTGCTCGCGCGGCGTCACGAACCGCCGGTAAGCGTCGGAGTCCCCGGTCGGGAACACCGCCACCCGGTGACAGTTCTGGAACGCGAGCCGCACCCCGAAGTGGCGTTCCAGCGAGGCCCGCATGGCGTCGCTGGCGAGCACCCGGAGCAGCTGCCCGCGGGCCTTCTCGTCCGGCGGCGGGGTCAGGTTGTCGGCGAACTCCCCGCCGTCCACCTGGAGCCTGGCCACCAGACCGCTGATCATGTCCCACGCGTAGGGCAGGGACGTCCTGATGCACTCGACGAACGCGGCGTCGTCCACGTCGCCGTCGTTCGCCGTCCTGAGCAGTTCGGGAGACACGTCGAGAGACATCGCGGGATGGTCCTTTCACCGGGAGTGATGAGCACCCACCCGCGACGCTAGATCCGCCTCCCGCCGATTACCACCCTTGACAACGCCGGGTCAGCACGCACGCGCGGTGTCGCGGGCGGTGCGCCGCCTCCGCGGCCGCCACGGGGCGGCGGTCACGACCGCGTCCCGCTCCCGGCGCTCCCGCGCCCGCTTCGCCTCGACCGCGGTCCGCTGCTCCTCGGCGAACTCCCGCATCTCGCGGGCCCGCTCCTTCATCACCGCGTACATGACGTCGTTGTGGAACATCCGAACCCCTCCTCCAGCACCGGACCACCTGGCCCGACACCCTCGAGATTCGTCCTAAGGCCCGTCCCCCGGCATCGGCACAACGCCCTAAGTCCCGCCCACCGCCGCCTTAGGCGCCGCGGTTCGGGCACTGGTTCGGGCGCGGGGACGGCGCGGGGTCACTAAGCTCACGGGACGTGCGTCTCGTTATCGCCCGGTGCAGCGTGGACTACGCCGGCAAGCTCACCGCCCATCTGCCCTCCGCCGTCCGGCTGATCATGGTGAAGGCGGACGGCAGCGTGTCCATTCACGCTGACGACCGCGCCTACAAGCCGCTGAACTGGATGAACCCGCCCTGCACGCTCCGCGAGGAGCCGTACGAGGAGAACGGCGCCACGGCGCGGTGGACGGTCACCCACGGCAAGTCCGGCGAGCGGCTGATCGTGACGATCGAGGAGGTGCTGCTCGACCACGGGCACGAGCTCGGGCCCGACCCCGGCCTGGTCAAGGACGGCGTCGAGGCGCACCTGCAGGAGCTGCTCGCCGAGCACATCGGGACGCTCGGCGCCGGGTACTCGCTGATCCGGCGGGAGTACCCGACCGCGATCGGGCCGGTGGACATCCTCTGCCGGGACGCGGCGGGCGCGACGGTGGCGGTCGAGATCAAGCGGCGCGGCGAGATCGACGGCGTGGAGCAGCTCACCCGCTACCTGGAGCTGCTGAACCGCGACCCGCTGCTCGCGCCGGTGCGCGGCGTGTTCGCGGCGCAGGAGATCAAGCCGCAGGCGCGGGTGCTCGCGACCGACCGCGGGATCGACTGCGTGACGCTCGACTACGACGCGCTGCGCGGCATCGAGCACGAGGGCACGCTCTTCTGAGCCGTCACGGGGACCGTTGAGCCATCATGGGGACCATGAACGCTCACGCCGACGGCACCTTCGAGATCGACGCCTGGGACGACGAGAAGCCCTTCGACGAGCGGGACGGCCGCAAGCTCACCAAGGTCCGCGTGCGCAAGACCTTCCACGGCGACCTGGTGGGGACGAGCGTCACCGACCTGATCACCGTCGAGACGTCGGCCGGGCCGGCGGCGTACGTCGGCGTGGAGACGGTGGAGGGCATCCTGCACGGCCGGGAGGGCTCGTTCGTGCTCCAGCACAGCGCGGGCAGCGACGACGGGACGCAGTGGCTGCGGTGGCTGATCGTCCCGACGTCCGGGACCGGGGAGCTGAAGGGCATCCGGGGCGAGGGCCGCATCACCGCCCTCCCGGACGGCTCCCACTCCTGGGAGCTCGACTACACCCTCGGCTGAGGCCGTACGCTTCCGGCATGCCATCTGGGAGCCCGGCGTCCGCGGCCGCGGAACGCGCGCGCGAGCGGATCATCGACGCGGCCGAGGAGTGCTTCCGGCGCGTCGGCGTCGCCAAGACGACGGTCGAGGACATCGCGGCGGAGGCCGGGCTGTCGCGCGCGACGGTCTACCGCGCGGTCACCGGCGGGCGGGACGAGCTGATCCTCGCCGTCGTGCTGCGGAGCCTGCGCCGCTTCCTGGACGTCCTGGCCGAGCGGCTGGCCCGCGAGCGCTCGGTGCCGGACGCGATCGTCGAGGGGACGCTGTCGGCGGTGGCGTTCGTCCGGGACGAGCCGGCCATCGCGCGGCTGCTGGTGCCGGAGGCGGCCGGGCACATGCAGGCGGCCGTCGCGGGCGCGGGCGAGCAGGTGCTCGCGCTGTGCGCCGAGTACGTCCGGCCGTACTTCGAGGCGGCGCAGCGGGAGCGGCTCGTCCGCGCCGAGATCGACGTGGAGGGCGCGGTCGAGTTCCTGTTCCGCCTGATCACCTCTCTGATCGTGATGGACCGGGACCGGAGCGAGGACGCCACCCGCGCCTTCCTGCGCACCTACGCCGTCCCCGCCATCGCCGCGCCCGCCGTCGCCCCCGGGACCGCCGTCGCCCCCGGGACCGCCGCGCCCTGACGTGACGGCCCGTCCGCGGACGGCGGCTGACGCGGGGCACACGCCGGACGCGATAGCGTCGGGGCAGTCGGTGGACGACCTGGGGGAGGGACGCGAGGGCATGGGCTCGGTGCACCAGATGCGAGGCCGGGGCGCGGTGCGCCCGAGCCCGGTGTTCCTGGTGATCTGCGCGGTCACCGTGCTGTGCGGCCTGGTCGCCTGGCGGTACGGCGAGATCACGATGACCGTGAACGGGCTGAACGTGCCGCGGGCGGGGCGGATCGCCGCGTTCGGGTTCGTCATCGCCGGGTGGGTGCTGTCACTGTGCCTGCACGAGTTCGGGCACGCCTACCTCGCCTACCGGGCGGGCGACCACAGCGTCGCGACGCGCGGGTACCTGACGCTGAACCCGGCCAAGTACACCGACCCGATCCTGAGCTTCGCGATCCCGGTGCTGTTCATCCTGCTCGGCGGGATCGGGCTGCCCGGCGGCGCGGTGTGGATCGACCGCGGGCGGATCCACGGGAAGTGGCGGCACAGCCTGGTCTCGGCGGCGGGGCCGCTGAGCAACGTGCTGCTCGCGATCATGCTGGCGGTGCTGTACCGCAACTTCGCGCACGGCGAGCACGGGATCTTCTGGTCGGCCGTCGCGTTCCTGGCGTTCCTCCAGGTCACCGCCGCGCTGCTGAACCTGCTGCCGGTGCCGGGGCTGGACGGGTTCGGGATCGTCGAGCCGTACCTGCCGCCGCGCTGGGTGAACCAGGTGAGCGCGTACGGCGGCTACATGTTCCTGCTGGTCATCGCGCTGCTCTGGGTCGGGCCGATCAACCGCGCGTTCTTCTCGCTGGTCACGCACATCACCGACGCGATCGGGCTGAACGAGCCGATCATCCAGATCGGGCACGCGGTGTTCCAGTTCTGGAAGACGCTGAGCTTCTAGCCCGCGTCCGCGTCAGTGTCCGTGGCCGGGTCCGTTTTCGCGGACGGCCCGCCGGGCGCGGCCAGGTGCCGGACGAGGCGGCGCAGCTGCTCGGCGTACCGGGCGCGGAACTCCGGTGACTCCGCGTCCAGCCCGTACACGTACCGGACGATGTGCGGGAGCGTGGTCGGGACGGACACCGCGGCCATCATGAACAGCATCACCGCCTCGGGTTCGAGGTCGTCGGCGAGCTCGCCCGCGGCCTTGCGGCGTTCGAGGTCGGACAGGTCCTCGCGCTCGTCCGGCATGTCCGCGTAGTCGCCGGAGAGGCCGATCCAGCTGTTGATGCGGGTGGCGCGCGGCTCCTCGAACGTCCGCTCCAGGTACCGGACGGCCAGGTCGGGCAGCGGGACGTCCGGGGTCGCGAACTCCGCCTCCCGCTCGCGCCACGCCTGCCCGATCGCCGCGTACAGCCCCGCCTTGCCGCCGAAGTAGTAGCTGATGAGCTGCTTGTTCACCCCGGCGCGGTCGGCGATGTCCTGCACGCGCGCGCCCGCGTAGCCCTTGGCGGCGAACTCGTCGAGCGCCGCGTCCAGCAGGAGCCGTTTCGAGCGCTCGGCGTCGAGCTTGCGCTCCCCCTCGCGCGGCGCGCGCCGCCGCGCTCCCCTCCGCTTCTGGTCGGTGGCCTGCGGTTTTCCGGCGTCCGTCATGGCGACATGGTAGCCGCAACCGTCATCCATCCGGTTGGTTGACAAGTTCATCCGTCTGGTTGAAGATGAGGGCGCACGTCACCGAAGCTTGGAGAATCCGCATGTTCCTGATCACCGGAGCCACCGGCAACGTCGGCCGGCACGTCGTCGCCGAGCTGGCCTCGCAGGGCCGCAAGGTCCGCGCGCTGACCCGTGACCCCGCCTCGGCCCGGCTGCCCGCCGGCGTCGAGGTCGCCGCGACCGCCGACTTCCCGCTGGACGGCGTCACGGCCGTCTTCCTCAACCCCGCCGTGTTCTACACCGGCTTCGGCGACCTGCTCGAACGCTGCCGCGCCCACGGCGTCCGGCGCGTGGTGATGCTGTCGTCCCTCGCGTCCGAGCAGGCGGAGGACAGCAACCCGATCGGGCGGCGCCACCTCGACCTGGAGCGGGAGATCGAGGCGTCCGGGCTGGAGTGGTCGTTCCCGCGTCCCGGGGCGTTCGCCACCAACACCCTCGGCTGGGCCGACCGGATCCGCGCGACCGGCACCGTGCGCGGCCCTTACGCGGACGCGCAGCTCTCGCCGATCCACGAGCGCGACATCGCCGCCGTCTGCGCCCGCGCGCTGACCGGGGACGACCTCGTCGGCGAGCGTCCGCCGCTGACCGGCCCGGAGTCGCTGACGTTCGCCGACCAGGCGCGCCTCATCGGCAAGGCCATCGGCAAGGACGTCCGCTACGAGGAGCTGTCGCCCGAGGCCGCGCGCGCCGAGATGCTCGGCAACCCGCACATGCCGCCCGCGATCGCGGACTCCCTGCTGGAGATGTGGGCCGAGTCCGTGGGCCGTCCCGCCTTCATCTCCCCCGAGGTCGAGCGCATCACCGGACGTCCGGCCCGCACGTTCGCCGAGTGGGCGGCCGACAACGCCGACCTCTTCGCCTGAGCCTCACCGCCCACCTCGTCCGAGAAGGACCGAGGCCGGTTCCCGTCGCACCGGGACCGGCCTCGGTCCTTTTCAGCCGTCGCTCTTCCGGCCGGCTCGCTCTCGGCTAGTCCTTTTTCGGCTCGCGCTCGGCCATTTTCGGCTCGCGCTCGGCCATTTTCGGCTCGCGCTCGGCCATCTCTTCGAGGACCCAGCCGTACCACTCGCGGCGCATGGCCATGAAGCGCTTGCCGTACTCCATCGCGAGGCGGCCGTAGAACGACAGGTTCTCGTCACCCCAGTCGATGTTCCCTTCCAGCTCGCCCAGCTCGCCGAGCCGCCGGTCGAGCGCGGCGGCCTGGTCCCGGACGAATCCGGCGGCCTCGTCCGGGGAGACCTGGCCGAGGAAGAACAGCCGCAGCAGGACCTCGTCGCGCCGGACGAACTTCGGCGGGACGTCGAGCAGCCAGTGCCGCAGCTCGGCGCGGCCCGCCTCGGTGACGCGGTACTCCTTGCGCCCGCGCGGCCCCTCGCTCGCGACCTCGATGAAACCGTCCGCGGTGAGCTTGTTCAGCTCCCCGTAGAGCTGGCTCTGCGTGGCCTGCCAGACGTTGCCCATGGTGATCTCGAACATCTTGAGCAGGTCGTACCCGCTGGCCCCGTCCATCTCGACCAGCAGTCCCAGCGCGGCGTGTCGAAGGCTCATATTCCAGAGCATACACATCACAGTTGACATGTCGAAAGTGGAAGGTCTACGTTCGACCTGTCACCACAGACACGTCCCCCCGAGCCGGAAGGCGACCGCGATGCTGAAGTACTACGGACTCACGTTCCTCCCGTGGATCATCCTGGCCGTGGTCAGCGGCTTCAACCCGCAGGCCGGGGCGGCGGCGGGCCTCGCCGCGGCGCTCGCCCTGCTCGCGGTGGACGTCCGGCGCGGCCGCTCCTGGGACGGCCTGCTCCTGGAGATCTCCACCGCGGTCTTCCTGGCCGCCTTCACCGTCCTCGTCTTCGCCGCGCCGCACGCGGCGGTCGTCCACTACGGCGCGTCGCTGTCGATCGGCTGGCTGGCGCTCACCGCGTGGGGCACCATCGCCGCCGGCATCCCGTTCACCGAGGGCATCGCGCGCCGCCAGGTGTCGGAGGAGATCGCGAAGACCGAGCTGTTCCACCGCATCGCCGTCGTCCTGACCTCGGCCTGGGCCGCCGCGTTCACCGTCTCGGCCACCTGCCTCGGCCTCGTCCAGCACTTCGCGCCCCACCAGACCGGCCTGCTGATCGGCGTGAAGGTCGCCTGCTTCGCCGTCCCGGCGTGGTTCACCCGCTGGTACCCCGAGGTCGCGCGCAAGCGGTACTTCGCCGAGCACGGCATCGAGCAGACCATCGCCTGACCCCGCCGCCACTTCCAGGAGGACTTGTCATGGAGAGCTGGCTCGACGGCCACCGCGCCCCCGTCCCGGACGAGACGACCGCCCGCGACCTGCCCGTCAAGGGCGTCCTGCCCGCCGAGCTCGACGGCCGGTACCTGCGCAACGGGCCCAACCCGAAGCCGGGCGAGCCGAGCCGCCACTGGTTCACCGGGCACGGCATGGTGCACGGCATCCGGCTCCGGGACGGCCGCGCCGAGTGGTACCGCAACCGCTGGGTCCGGACGACCCGGTTCACCAACGGCGCGCCCTACCTGCGCGACGACCTCTCGCTCGACCTGGCCGCCGTCCCCGCCAACACGCACGTGATCGCGCACGACGGCACAGTGTACGCGCTGGTCGAGAACGGCCTACCCTACGAGCTGACGCCCGACCTCGACACGGTCGGCCCGTGCGACTTCGCCGGACGGCTCACCACGGCCATGACCGCCCACCCGAAGCGCGACCCGCGCACCGGCGACCTGCTGTTCTTCGGCTACGGGGCCGTCCCGCCGTACCTGACCCACCACCGCCTCTCCGCGGACGGACGCCTCGTGGAGAGCCGCGAGATCGAGGTCCCCGGCCCGACGATGATGCACGACTTCGCCATCACCGAGCGGTACGTGGTCTGGCTCGACCTGCCGATGGTGTTCGACTTGGAGCTGCTCGACCGCGGCATGCCCTACCGCTGGGACGGCGCGTACGGCGCGCGCATCGGCGTCATGCCGCGCGAAGGCGAGCCGCGGGTGCGCTGGTTCGACGTCGATCCCTGCTACGTCTTCCACGTCGGCAACGCGTTCGAGGACGACCGGGGCCGCGTGACGCTGACCGGCGTCCGGTACGACGAGGCGGACATCGCGTCCCTGTGGTCGGAGATCGGCGGCGCGCCGTCGTCGGTCTCGTCTCCGTCCGGTGATTCGTACCTGCACCGCTGGACGCTCGACCCCGCCACCGGGCGCGCGCACGAGGAGAAGCTGGACGACCTGAGCGTCGAGTTCCCCACGCTCGACGACGACCGCGTCGGCCGCGCGCACCGGTACCTCTACAGCGTCACGCGCTCGGGTGTCGTGAAGCACGATCTGGAGTCCGGATCGTCCGCGTCCCGGCGCCTGGACGGCCACGTCGGCGAGGCCGTGTTCGTCCCGGCCGAGGGCCGCCGGGACGAGGACGACGGGTGGCTGCTGACGGTCGAGTCCGGCGCGTCCGGGTCGTCGCTGCTGGTCCTGGCGGCGGCGGACCTGTCGGAGACGGCGCGCGTGCTCCTGCCCCGGCGCGTCCCGGCCGGGTTCCACGGGAGCTGGATCCCGGCCGCCGCCGTAAGGTGATGTACTAGCCGGTACGCTGGCAAGCGGTCACTTACCCGGTTGAGCAGCCCGGAGGCAGCCATGTCCGTCGCCACGGAAAGCAGCACGTTCCCGTCGCTGAACCCCGCCACCGGCGAGGTGGTCGCCGAGCATCCGGTGCAGGACGCCGGCGCCGTCGCGGAGGCGGTCGCGAAGGCCCGCGACGCCGCCGCCTGGTGGGGCGGGCTCGACTGGAAGGAGCGGCGCGTCCGGCTGCTGAACGCCAAGGGCGCGCTCACCCGCAACCTGAACCGGATGGCCGAGCTCATCCACCAGGAGACCGGCAAGACCCTCCAGGACGCCCAGCTCGAAACGATCATGGCGATCTCGCACCTGGACTGGGCCGCCCGGCACGCCGCCAAGGTCCTCGGCCCGCGCACGGTCTTCCCGGGCATGATGTCGCTGAACCAGAAGTGCGTCCTGGAGTACCAGCCGCTCGGCGTCGTCGGCGTCATCGGCCCGTGGAACTACCCGATCTTCACCCCGATGGGCTCGATCGCCTACGCCCTGGCCGCCGGCAACGCCGTGGTGTTCAAGCCGTCGGAGTTCACCCCCGGCGTCGGCGTCCTGCTGGCCGAGATTATCGGCAACGTGGTCCCGGAGCGCCCGGTCTTCCAGGTCGTCACCGGGCTCGGCGAGACCGGCGCCGCCCTGGCGTCCTCCCCCGGCATCGACAAGATCGCTTTCACCGGCTCGGCCCGGACGGCCAAGAAGGTCATGGCCGCCTGCGCCGAGAACCTCACCCCGATCGTCGCCGAGTGCGGCGGCAAGGACGCCTGCATCGTGGACGCCGACGCCGACCTGGAGGCCGCCGCCGACTCGGCGCTCTGGGGCGCGATGGCGAACGCCGGCCAGACCTGCATCGGCGTCGAGCGCGTCTACGTCGTGGACGAGGCGTACGACGCCTTCCTCGCCAAGCTCACCGAGCGCGCCGCCAAGCTCCGCCCCGGCTTCGACCGCGAGGCCGCCTACGGCCCGATCACCATGCCGTCCCAGCTCGACATCATCGAACGCCACATCAAGGACGCCCTGGAACGCGGCGGCAAGGCGGTCGTGGGCGGTCCCGAGTCGGTCCGCAAGCCGTACGTGGAGCCGGTCGTGCTCACCGACGTCCCGGACGACTCGTCCGCCGTCCGCGAGGAGACCTTCGGGCCGACCATCACCGTCCACCGCGTCCGCGACCTGGACGAGGCCGTCGAGAAGGCCAACGCCACCAGCTACGGCCTCGCCGGCTCGATCTTCTCGAAGAACAAGTCCCGCGCGATGGACGCCGCCCGCCGGATGCGCTCCGGCATGACCTCCGTCAACGCCTTCGCCGCGTTCGCCCTGGTCGCCGCCCTCCCCTTCGGCGGCGTCGGCGAGTCCGGCTTCGGCCGCATCCACGGCGCCGACGGCCTCCGCGAGTTCGCCCGCCCGAAGGCCATCACCCGCCAGCGCTTCGCCCTCCCCATGAACCTGACGAGCTTCGACCGCACCGAAAAGCAGATGGCCCAGGTCATCCAGCTCGTCACGATGCTCCACGGCAAACGCTACAAGCGCTGACCGCTGAGGCGTCCGGCCAGCTCCCGCGGGTCGGACGCCTCGATCAGCCGTCCACCAGCCATCGCCCACCAGCGCCGGGTGTGCTTTCCGTGCCAGATGAGCACGCCCGGAAACGCCCTCCGCAAGGCGCCCAACGCGAGCGCGACGTCCTCGGTCACGACGTCCGCCGCGCGAACATGCCGTTGATCGCGATCGCCGCGTCCTCGACCCGTGCCGCCTCCGCGATCGGCTCGCCCCAACTCGTCCAGAACCACAGCCGCCCGCCGTCGTCCTCCCGCGCCCGACACGTGACCCGGTCAGAGGGATGCGCCACCTCCGCGCAACACCCGCGCACCGAGGCGTCCACCACCCGCAGATCCGCTGCAAGCTCCACCCGAAACCCAAACGCCGCCAACCGAGCCCCCAGCGCCGCCAGCTGCCCTTCGCTCACTACATGACCTCCCTGGTCCGTTGATGCCAGCGAGAAGGCTAGAGAACGATGAGTGATGCGCTGGGTGCGCTGTGTACCCGCCGGGTTTCGGGTGCGGAGTGCACCCTGTCAGGCGGGAAGACCGAGGAGGGTGGCGAAGGTGCGGGCTCGGCGGTCGGTCATGGGGCCGCCGTGGTCCACGGCGTCGGAGGCCATCTGGCGGGCTGTGGGCGAATAGTGCACGGAGTCGTGGCACACCGGGTAGGCGCGTTCCAGCCAGTCGAGCGTGGCGGCGTAGTCGCGGCGCTGGTGGTAGGAGCGGGCGATCTCCACCATCAGGCGGGCGCGGCGTTCGCGGCTCGGGATCGAGGACGGGTCGATCCTCAACGCCAGCTCGCGGGCCGTGGACGCCTTGGCGAGGTCGGTGGCCACGGACACCGCGTGGACGGCCACGTTGGACGCGCCGAACTGCGTCCACGGATGGTGGTAGCCGGAGGGGAGGCGGTCGGCGGTGGCGCGGCCTTCGTCGAGGAAGCGCATCGCGTCGCCTTCGCGTCCGGCACGGGCGCTGGTGGTCGCGGCGTGGAGATGGAGCGCGCCGAACATCGCCCGCTCGTCGTCTGTGCCACCTTCCAGGCGGGGTCTGAGTAGTTCGGTCGCACGGACCGCGAGGGCCACCGCGCCCTCCAGGTCGCCGGTGGAGCGTTGCACGATCGCCAGCGTCCAGGCGGCCCCGGCGAGCGCCAGGGGACGGTCCGCCTCGTGCGCCGCGGTGACGCTGCGGTCGGCGACCACCCAGACCAGTTCGGGCTCGGCCGCCCAGACCAACTCGTGCTGGGCGAGCGCGTAGACGTCCGCGAGCGCGGCGTTCGCGGCGCGCCGTTCCGCTCCCTCGGTCAGTCGCACCGCGTGGCGGGCGTCACGTATCAGGCCGGGCAGGACCCGTCCCACGTCGGTGCGGTGGGTGGACGAGCCGTGCCACAGCCTCCAGGCGTGCGCGGCCCTGTCCCTCAGCGCGGCCACGTCCACCCGGGTTTCGGGGACGGTGAGCATCGGGTCGCGCACGGCGTCCCGGATGGCGGGGATCGCCTCGTGCGGGATGCGGCCGAACGACGCGATCGGGATGGACGCGCCGTCCCCGAGGTTCAGGTCCGTTCCGGCGAGCACCGCGACGTCGGCCACGCCCAGCGCCTCGCCCAGCCTCACCAATGTGGGGAGGCGCGGAGGCAGGCGGCGTCCTGTTTCGATGCCCTTGAGCCATTCGGCCGACTTGCCCACCAGCCCGGCGAGCGTGGGACGCGACAGGCCTTTGCGTTCGCGCAGGAGCTTGACGCGTTCCCCGGTGCTCCTGTCTGCCAGATCGTCCAGCATGTGCCCACCTGCCGTGGCCGCGTACTGCGCTGATGCCTTCAGGCTACGGCGGAGCCGACCGCCCCCGGGCGTGGATCGGGGCGGTCGGCCTTGCAGGAACTCAGCCGGTGAGTTGGGCGGCGAAGACGGCGTGGTTGAAGTAGGCGCGGGCTTCTTTGATGAGGCCGTCGGCGTTCAGGTCGTAGATGTTGATGCCGGACCAGTTCACTGGGCGGCCATCTTTGGACACTGCCGCGCCGCGCCAGGAGACGGCGACGGAGTTTCCGACGGTGTGGGCCTCGACCGGGGTCAGGCCGAGGAACGGGTCGAAATTGGGCAGGACGGACCCGATGAACGCGTGCACGGCGTCGCGGCCGACGATCGGGGGCTGGCCTACCGGGTCGTGGAACACGCCGTCCTCGGCGAAGGTCGCGGCCCAGGCGGCGGCGTCGCCGCGCTGCGAGGCGGCGAAGAACTCCAGGACGGAAGCGGGCATGGCGGGGAAGGTCATCGGGACTCCTCGGTCGTGAGAGCTCGGTCGGTTGCGAAGGCGAAGGGCAGAACGAGCGCGCCGGCGAGGACCAGCAGCGCTTGCAGGACGCAGGCGCCGGTCCAGCCCAAGGTGCCGTAGCAGGCGCTCGCGGCGGCGGCGCCAGCCGCGCCCGCGAGGAAGACCGCGACCATGTAGACGGTGTTCGCGCGGCTGCGGGCGGCGGGGAGGGCGGCGAAGACGCGGGCCTGGTTGGCGATCTGCCCCCACTGGACGGCGATGTTGGCGAGGACGATGCCCGCGACCATGAACGCGAGGACGCGACCGCCCAGCGCGTAGCAGGCGGCGGACAGCAGCATCAGCGCGAACGCGGCGAGCAGGACCGGCCGCGCGCCGCGGCGGTCGATCACCCGTCCGGCCCAAGGTGAGGCGAACGAGGCGGCGAGTCCGAGCAGGCCGAAAAGGCCTGCTGAGGCGGTCCCATAGCCGTAGCCGCGTGTGAGGACGAGGACGAGCGTCGTCCACGTGGCGGTGTAGGCGGCGAACAGCGCACCGTGCAGCAGGCACGCCTGCCGCAGGACGGGCTCCGTCCGGAGCAGGCCGGGTAGCGAACGCAGCAGGTTCCGGTACGGGACGGCCGGGCGGCGCGGCTCGTCCGGCAGGAGCGCGATGGTCGCGGCTCCGGCCAGCGCGGTCAGCAGCGCCGCGAGCAGGTAGACCGCGCGCCAGCCCAGCAGCTCGCCCACCGCGCCGCCGACGACGCGGGAGCCGATGATCCCGGTCATCAGCCCGATCTGGACGCCGGCGACGACCGACGCGCGCCGCTCGGGCGGTGCGAGTTCGGCGGCGAGGGGCACGAGCACCTGCGGGACGACGGTCAGGCCGCCGACGAGCGCGGCTGCGGCGGCAAGGGGCGCGAGGCCGGGCGCGGCGGCGGCCGCGAGCAGGCCCAGCACCGTCCCGCAGACCAGGACGGTCAGCAGCGGTCTCCGCCGCCGCACGTCCCCGAGCGGGACGAGCAGCAGAATTCCCGCCGCATACCCGAACTGCGCGCAGGTGACCACGGCCCCGGCGCCGGACGAGCCGGTCCCGAGCCCGTCCGCGATCAGGCCGAGCAGGGGTTGCGCGAGGTAGACGTTGGCGACGGCGGCGCCCGCGCACACCGCCATCGCGGGGAACAGAAGCGGACGCACCGATAGCGGCGCGTCCAGGGTCTCGGTCACGAGGACTCCTAACGAACGAACTAGTTGGTTCGGATCGTAGGCATGCCGAGGCCGGACGGTCAAACGAACTGGTTCGTTAGGATGGGCGCATGGCCTACGACTCCGCCGCGACCAGGGAACGCATTCTCAAGGCGGCCACCGCCGAGTTCGCCGAGCACGGGGTCGCGGGCGCGCGGGTGGACCGGGTCGCGGCCCGGGCGAAGGCCAACAAGCGCGCCATCTACGAGTACTTCGGCGACAAGAAGGCACTGTTCACGGCCGTGATCGAGCAGCTGATGACCGAGGTCGCCGAAGCCGTCCCGCCAGACGGCGGCGACCCCGCCGCCTACGCCGAACGCCTCTACGAGTACAACCGCGCCCACCCCGAGACGCTGCGGCTGCTCATGTGGGAGGCGCTGGAGGCGGGCGACGAGCCCGTCCCGAACGAGCGGGAGCGGGCCGCGCACTACCAGGACAAGGCCGCGGCGCTGGCGGCGGCGGACCCGGTCGTGGAGCCGCGCGCGTTCGCCCTCTACGTCCTGGCCCTGGTCAGCTGGCCGCTGGCCATGCCGCAGCTCCACCGCATGCTCATGGGCGAGGACGCCTCCCCCGACGACCTCCGTCCGGCCCTGCGCGCCGCCGTCACCGCCCTGACGTCCGGCGGGCAGGGCCGAGGGCCCCGGTCTGAGGGGGCCTCAGCGGACGGTCAGTAGTTGGGGTTGTTGGTCGTGGGGATCTGGATGCTGATGGGGAGCTTGCCGCCGGAGAGGTAGAGGAGGGCGCTCAGGCGGAGGACCTCGTCGAAGGCCCAGTAGGCCTTCTGGAGGGCGCCGGGGGCCTTCTCCTTCGAGAGGAGCCCTTCGCGGATCGCGATGAACGGCTCCCAGCAGGTGTCGAACAGCGGGTACCAGAACGGGTCCTTCGGGATGTTCAGCCAGCCGGCGATCTGGTCGCCCAGGACGTAGCGGGTCAGCGAGCCGAGGATCGGCTTGGTGAGCAGGCCGCCGTCGAGGGACGAGCCGAGGTTGAGCAGGATGTCGGCGAGCTTGACGCCCTCGGGCGTCGGCGCGATCACCGGGCCGAGGACCTGGTCGGCCTGCGCGTTCGCCTCGTCCCAGGAGGACGGGATGTACTCGTCCCGGATGCCGAGCAGGTGCGCGGTGACCTGCCAGGAGTGCAGGAAGCCCGCCGACTCGGCCGGGTCGATCGGGACCTTCCACTTGACCAGCTCGCGCATGACGGTCGTGGGGAGGCTGTGCCAGGTGACCATCATGTCGCGCTGGCTGATCGGGATCTTCTCGTCCGCGACCTTGGTCCAGTACGGGGACTGCGGCAGCAGGTGGCGGACGCCGGCGTGCGCGAGGCGCGTCTTGACGCAGGTGACGATCATCTCGCCGTCGGGCTTGAAGGCGTTGGACGATCCGACGTCGTAGCCGAGCTTGGCGGTCTTGGTGATGCGGTCGCGCATGTCCGCGCCGCCCTTGGAGTAGTAGACCGCGCGCGCCTCGTGCGGGATGGCCGTGCTCATCATGCCGCTCGCGAAGCCGTAGGTGACGCCGAGGTAGAGCCCACGCTTCTCGTTGAAGTCCACCGCGTCGGCGAGCTTGCCCTGGTCCGTCCAGGACGGCAGCCGCCGCGCCTTCTCCACGAAGTCGCGCAGGTCGGACGGGAGGCCGCTCGGCAGCGGCTGGCCGTTCTTGGTCCACGTCCGGAGCAGGTCGTTCACCTTCGGGACGTCACCCCGGTCGAGCAGGGAGGCGACGAGCGTGTCGGCCTCCGGGTCCCACACCCACCGGGGGTCGTCGCCCGCTCCGGCGCCCGCGACCGAGCCCTTCGGCGACCAGGTCCAGGGCGTGCCCGCCCGCGCGGGCGCCGCGAGGCCCAGCGCGCCGGCCGCGCCCAGCGCCCCGCCCGTGACCAGCACGTTCCGCCTGCTGGGTCTGTCCATCCTGCGTTCCTCCTCGGTCCCCCGAGCAGTGGGTTGATACGATGAAGCAGAATGAGCATCTGCGTATCATCGCCTCTCGGACATGAGAGCACACCGGCACGGCGGCGGCAAGGCCCGGATCCGGCGGCGGTGGGGCAGAATCGGAGGCCGGGAGGACCCATGGAACCCGCACCGCACCCACCCGGCCCGGGGCGGGAGTCGCTGCTCGAACGCGCCTACACCGACGCCGTCGAGGGCGTGGACGACACCGACGAGACCCGCGCGCGCATCCTCCGAGCGGCCCACGACCAGTTCTGCCGGATGGGCATCCAGCGCTCGACCATGGAGGACGTGGCGCGGCGGGCGGGCGTCTCGCGGATCACCGTGTACCGCCGCTTCGCCACCAAGGACGCGCTGGTCGAGCAGGTCGTCCGGCAGGAGTTCCGCCGCTACTTCGACCGGTTCCTGATCGACATCCGGGAGGCGCGGACCGCGGCCGACCGGGTCGTGCTCGGGTTCACGAGCGCGCTGCGCGCCATCCGCGGCAACCCGCTCATCGGCGGGCTGATGGAGACCGAGCCGGACCTGCTCGTCCCGTCGATGGTCAACGACGGCGGGCGGACCGTCGCGACCGTCCGGCGGTTCGTCGCGGGGCAGCTCCGGCAGGAGCAGCGCGCGGGCAACGTGCCGGACGAGGTGGACGCCGACCTCGTCGCCGAGATGATGGTCCGCGTCTCGGCGTCCTTCCTGGCGATCCCGAGCGAGCTGGTGGACCTGGACGACGAGGAGCAGCTGGCCTCGCTCGCCCGCCGCTTCCTCGTCCCCATGCTGGAGATCCCCTAGCGACCGAGGGGCTTGCGACGCGCGAGGATGGTGCGGCGGGTGATGCGCCAGCCGTGCGGGCCGCGCTTCACGACGTCCCGGTAGACGGCGCTGCCCGCGCTGCCGTCGGCGTGGACGGCGATGGCCTTCGAGCGGACGTGCACCTCGTCGTCGTCCACTTCGCTGAGGACGACGTTGGTGACGTGGTGCCCGACCGGGTTGCCGTCGCCGAGCCGTTCGGCGGCGTCGCGGAAGGCGGCGAGGCCGTGGAGTTCGCCGAACCCCACGTCCGAGACGTCGTAGACGACGTCCTCGGTGAAGACCTCGTGCATGCGGTCGAGTTCGCCGTCGTCGGTGAGCTGGCCGTGCAGGGAGATCAGGTCGGTGATCGCCGTGCGGTCGTCCGGTGTCAGTGCCATAGCGCGCTCCTTAAACGGGGAGTTCCCCACTTATTGGGCTACGCTACGGAGGACGCTTCCGATCTGCAAGGGGTCGTGACCGATGCCTCCACGCCGTCCGCGCGCCGACGCCGCGCGCAACGCCGCGCTGCTGCTCGCCGCGGCCGGGGAACTGTTCGCCGAGCGCGGCCCGGACGTCCCGCTCGACGAGATCGCCAAGCGCGCCGGAGTCGGCAACGCGACCCTGTACCGGAACTTCCCGACCCGGGAGGACCTGCTCATCGCGGTCTACGCCGACGAGGTCGAGGCCCTCCGGCGGCGCGGCGCGGAACTGGCCTCCGCCTCGCCGGACGAGGCGCTCTACCTGTGGCTGGACGACTTCGTCGGCCACGTCGCGACCAAGCGCGACCTCGCCATGGCGATCACCGAGACGCCGGACGGACGCCGCTCGGCCCTCTTCCACGAGTGGCACGCCACGCTGAATGAGACCGCCGAGGTGCTCGCCGCCCGAGCACGCCGGGTCGGGACGCTCCGGGACGACATCACCGTCATCGACCTGCTCGCGCTGGTCAGCGGCGGCGCGATGACGACCGGAGACCCGGACGCCGCCCGCCGCCTCCTCCGCCTCGTCAGGGACGGCCTGGAGCCCCGGCGGGACCGAACGCCCGCAGGAACTCACGGCCAAGGCTCCGATGGATAATACGCGCTGCGTACTAGGACGTGCTTAGGGCCTGCGAATAAGGCGTCGTCCCCATGTGCCGGGTGGGGTCTTAGGACGAACCTTTAGGTGTCGGCAGGGAACCCGGCCGACGGACCGAAAAGGGAGCCAGGCACCATGTACCACCACTCGTTCGCCCAGGGAATCGCTCAGCAGCGCGTATCCGCCCGTCGCTCGGAGGCCAGGGCCGCGCGGCGTGCGGCCAAGGCCAAGGAGAAGGCGCGCCGGCGGTGACGCGCGCGACCAGGCGACCGCCGAAGCCCGGGAGACCGGAAGGCTGTCGCAGCGAGACAAGGCCCTTGCCAGCCGGCAAGGGCCTTTCCCTTTGCCGCTCTCATTCCTGCTGCCGCTCGCTTTCGCCGCGGCTCACACCGTCGCGGGAGGGAGCGGGTCGCGGCCTCGGATGAGGTCGGCGGCCCGTTCCGCGATCGCGATCGTCGGGGCGTTGGTGTTGCCGCGCGGCACGGACGGCATGACCGACGCGTCCACCACCCGCAGGCCCTCGACGCCGCGCACGCGCAGCTCCGTGTCACACACCGCACCGTCCCCGCCCATCGCGCACGTGCTGGTCGGGTGGAAGAGCGTCGCGACCTCGCGCCGGACGAACGCGGCGACGTCCTCGTCCGACACGGCCTGCTCGCCGGGCGCGTACTCGCCCGCGACCAGCGACGCCAGCGGTCCGGTCGCCGCGATCTCGCGCGCCTGCCGCACCCCGGCGACCAGGATGTCCAGATCGGACTTCGCCGCCAGGTAGGCCGGGTCGATCAGCGGCTTGGCGTGCGGGGACGCCGACCGCAGGGTCAGCGCGCCGCGGCTCTCGATCGCGACGGCCGTCACCATCACCGACAGCAGCCGCTGCGTCGGCTCGACGAGGCCCTGGTCGATGAACGGCACCGGCAGCACGTGGTACTGGAGGTCCGGCGCGGGCAGGCCGTCCACGGTCCGGACGAACCCGCCGCACTCCGCCACGTTGGACGCGTAGGGCCCGCGCCCGAACGCCCGCCACTGCGCGAACGTCAGCGGGCTCGGCAGCTCCCACAGGCCCTTGACGCGCGGCGTGGCGAACATGACGTTCACGAACGGGTGGTCCTGGAGTCCCCGGCCGACCGGCGCGTCCACGACCACGTCGATGCCGTGCTCGCGCAGGTGGTCGGCCGGGCCGATACCCGAGAGCATGAGCAGCTGCGGGCTGTTCACCGCGCCGCCCGACAGCACGACCTCGCCCTCGGCGCGCGCCGTCACGGTCTCGCCGCGCGCCTCGTAGGTCACGCCGACGGCCCGTCCGCCCTCGATGACGACGCCGGTGACCAGCGCGTCCGTCACCACGGTCAGGTTCGGGCGGTCCTCGACGGGATGCAGGTACCCGACCGCCGTGGACCAGCGCCGGCCCTGCTTGTGCGTGACCTGGTAGTACCCGACGCCGTCCGGCTCCGCGCCGTTGAAGTCGCGGTTCTCCGCGAGCCCGGCCGCCTTCGCCGACTTCACCCAGGCGTGCGACAGCCTGTGCGTGTACCGCCGGTCCTCGACGTGCAGCGGCCCGCCGACGCCGTGGTACTCCGACTCGCCGCGCGCCTGGTCCTCGGCCCGCCGGAAGTAGGGCAGCAGGTCGGCGTACCCCCAGCCCTCGCACCCGTAGGAGTCGCGCCAGGTGTCGTAGTCGTACCGGTGCCCGCGAATGTAGATCATCGCGTTGGTGGACGAGGAGCCGCCGAGCGTCCGTCCGCGCGGCCAGTACACGCTGCGTCCGGCCGCGTGCTCCTGCGGGACGGTGCCGTAGTCCCAGTCGTACGGCCCCTTGATCAGGGACGCCACCGCGGCCGGGACGTGGATCTCCACGGCGTCGTCCGGCGGCCCCGCCTCCAGCAGCAGCACCCGCGTCCCGGGGTCCTCGCTCAGCCGGCGGGCGAGCACGCAGCCCGCGCTTCCGGCACCGACGATGATGTGGTCGTACGTCACAGCCGCCTCCGCGCACAGGGGGTCAGACCAGGCAGGTAAGTGAGAACCTACAGAACCAGACTCGGGGCCCCGCTGGATAGGCTCGGCGGCATGGCGAAGAACAGGGAGACCCCCGTCGTGCTGTCGCGCATCTACACCCGGACGGGCGACGACGGCACCACCGCGCTCGGCGACATGTCCCGGACGAGCAAGACCGACCCCCGCCTGGCCGCCTACGCCGACGTGGACGAGGCGAACGCCGCGATCGGCGTCGCCGTCACCCTGGGCGGGCTCCGCGAGGACGTCGTCGCCGCGCTCACCCGCGTCCAGAACGACCTGTTCGACGTCGGCGCCGACCTGTGCGCGCCCGTCGTGCGCTCGCCCGAGTACCCGCCGCTGCGCGTGAAGGCGTCCTACGTCGAGCACCTGGAGGCGGTCTGCGACCTGTTCAACGCCGACCTCGCCCCGCTGCGCAGCTTCATCCTCCCCGGCGGAACGCCCGGAGCGGCGCTGCTGCACGTCGCCCGCACCGTCACCCGCCGCGCGGAGCGCACCGCCTGGGCCGCGATCGAGGCGCACGGCTCCGCGCCTCTGGACGAGTCGGGCGAGCCCGTCGAGGACGCGGCCGAGAACGGCGTCAACCCGCTCACGGCCAAGTACCTCAACCGCCTCTCCGACCTGCTGTTCATCCTGTGCCGGGTCGCGAACGCCGAGCACGGCGACGTGCTCTGGAAGCCCGGCGGCGAGCGCTGACAGAGGCTCGTCGGAGAGCGCCGGCAGAGGCTCGTCGGAGAGCGCTGGCAGAAGCTCGTCGGAGAGCGCCGGCAGAGGCTCGGTGGCGCGCTGATCCGGCGTCGGGGGTGGGGTTAACTCCACCCCCGGTTCGGTAGTCCCCCACCTGGTGCCGCGCGGTCGCGCTCGGGAGGATCTAGATGTTCCGCCTGAGACGACCGAGAGACGCCCCACATGAGCCTGTCCGTGAAGATCCTGCCCGCCACCGCCGCGCTGCTGGCCGTGGTCCCGCTCTCCGCCTGCGGCGTCGGGATCGGCACGGCCGACGCCAAGAAGGAGCAGCGCACCTACACCGTGTCCGACCGGCTGACCGGCCTGAAGGTCACCGGCCGCACCGGAAGCGTGGAGGTCGTCGGCGCGGACGTCTCCGCCGTCACCGTCACCGAGCGCCTGCGGTTCACCGAGAACGGCCGTCCGAACGTCCGCCACCAGGTCACGAACGGGACGCTCGAAGCGACCTACTCGTGCCCCAACTCGTTCTCCCTCACCGGCCACACGTGCGAGGTGGACTACCGGGTCACCGTGCCGCGCGCCCTCGCCGCCGAGGTCCGCACCGACACCGGCGGCATCTCCCTGACGGGCCTCACGGGCGCCGTCACCGCCCGCACCAACACCGGGTCCGTCACCGGCACCGAGCTGCGGCCGGCCGCGTCCGCGCGGTTCAGCGCCCGCACCGACACCGGCAGCGTCCGCCTGACCTTCGGCACCGCCCCGGCGTCCCTGACCGCCCGCGCCAACACCGGACAGGTGAAGATCCTGCTGCCGTCCGCGCAGCGCTACGCGGTCACCGCCGACACCAACACCGGTAAGACCCGCGTGACGATCCCGACGGCGCCCGGCGCGTCCCACACGGTCGACGCCCACACCGACACCGGCGACCTCACCCTCGCCCCCGCCTAGCAACGGCGAGGCCCGGCACAGGGACGCTCTGTGCCGGGCCCGGACGTCTCTGGCGCGTGATCAGCGCACCAGGTGGCTGCCGCGGTACAGCGGGGCGGTCGGCGCGGGCTTGGCGTAGGACCGGCCCGCGCTGAGGGCCTCGCCGTTCACCGGCAGGGTGGACTTGGCGAAGGTCTGGACGGCGAAGGCGACGCCGTCGGCGTTGGTGTCGAGCAGACCCCAGTTGATGTTGGTGATGCGGTCGCACTTGGCGTGGTAGCAGGCGTCGTAGGGCTTGCCCGCCTGGCCGCCGAAGAGCTTCGCCTCGGCGGCGGTCTTGATGCCCTCCGCGCCGGTGTCGATGCCGCCGGCCGGGATGCCAGCCTCCAGGAACGGCCCGTAGTCGGAGCGCCCGTTGAACTCGCTCGGGACGGTCGGCAGCTTCCGCTTGGCGTAGTAGTCGTTGAAGATCTTCTGGATCGCGGCCGAGCCGTGCGGGGCCGTCGGGTCCGAGCCGTTGTAGACGCCGCGGACGCCGTTCGGGGACGCGGTCATGTCGAAGTTCAGGTTCAGCGCGATCTTCGACTTCTGCGCGGCCGAGAGCGAGGCGACGTAGTGCTCGGAGCCGAGCAGGCCCTCCTCCTCGGCGCCCCACCAGGCGAACCGGATCTTGTTCTTCAGGCCCTTCTTGCCCAGCTTGTTCACCTTCTGGGCGATGGCCAGGAGGGTCGAGGTGCCCGAGCCGTTGTCGTTGATGCCGGGGCCCGCGTCCACGCTGTCCAGGTGCGCGCCGACGACCACGACGTTGTCACTGCGGCCGTGCCCGGTCTCGGCGATGACGTTGTTCGCCTTGCGCTTCTCGTTCAGCGTGTCGGTCTTGATGTGCAGCTTGAGGCCGCCCGCGTTCGCCAGCTTCACCAGCTCCGAGCCGACCTTGTAGGTCGGGCCGACGACCGGGAGGGTGGTCGGGCCGCCCAGGGTGCCGCCGACCGGGCCGTCCTCGACGGTGGGCTTCTGGTAGATCACCACCGCGACCGCGCCCGCCGCCTTGGCGTTGGACGCCTTGAGCGCGAAGTCGCAGCCGCCGCGCTGGATCAGCGCGATGGAGCCCTTCGGGAAGGACGCGAAGTCCCCGGCCTGGCAGCCGGAGTCGCCGTCGGTGTTCGCGGCCGGGGTGTCCACCGCGGCGGCGCCCGCGGTCACGTCGCCGCTGCCGGAGTACTGGTAGGTGGAGAAGTCCGCGCCGGTCTTGTAGTCGACCTTGTCCGGCGCGACCTGGCCGAACACCGCCGGGGACCGCTCCTGGAAGTAGTCGAAGTCGAAGTTCTGGACGGTCGGCTCGAACCCGGCCTTCTTCAGCTGGCTGACCACGTACCTGGTCGAGACCGTGAAGCCGGCCTGGCCCGCGGCGCGGTTGCCGCCGTTGTAGTCGGCGATGGTCTGGAGGTTCTCCAGATGCCGCTTGATGTCCTTGACGGTCACCAGCTTCGCGAGGTCCGGCGAGGACTGGGCCGCATGGGCGGACGGCACCGACAGGGTGGTGGCGGTGAGCGCCGCGGCAGCGCCGATGGCGAGCTTGCGCACATGAACTCCCGTGGGGGGACGAACAGGGGTGGCAAGATCATGGACGAAACCGGACAGCTACGACAAGTGTCGCCGCCGGATTTGGCCAACCTGAGATAACTCCGACCGAATCGGTCAGGATTCGTCGCCGGGATCCCCCGGAGGATCCACCGGCGACCCGGGCGGCGCGGCCTCCAGCCACGCCAGGAAACCCGTCAGCGCCGCCGCGCCCATCGCCAGCTCCAGCCGCCGGCCGCCGTCCCGGACCTCGACGACCGTCACGTCCGGCAGCAGGCCCGCCGCCTCATCGCCCGCCGGGACGCGCCGTCCGGCGACGACGAGGCCCCGGCGGTGGATCACCTGCCGGGGCCTGCGCCGGAAACCGAACACGCGGTGCCACTGGAGCACGTCGCCCTTGTACCGGCCGAAGCCGAGCCGCCACGGCCCGGACGACCCGTCCGCCCGCAGCTCGCGCAGCGAGCACTCCACGGTGCCGCCCGCGCGCACGAACAGCCAGCGCCGCACCGTGAGCACGCCGAACACCAGCGCGACCAGCAGGACGACGGCGGCGAGCACCGTGCCCGCGTCCAGAGCCAGGTGTCCGCCCAACGCCGTCGGCTAGGCTTCCGAACCCGCCGCGCGCAGCCGGGCCCGGGCCCGCCGCTCCGCCGTGCCGTCGTCCGCCCCCGCCGCGGTGAGCGCCTCGTCCAGCGCCCGGCGGGCGTCCGCGACGTCCACCTCGGCGCCCAGCTCGGCCTGCTCCGCGAGGACCGACACCTCGTCGTCCGCGATCGAGAAGAACCCGCTGCCGACCATGGCGCTGATCCACTCCCCGCCGTCGGCGGGCTCGATCTTCACCACGCTGCCGTCCAGCAGGACGCCCAGCACCGGGGCGTGGCCCGGCATGATGCCGAGCTGGCCCTCGATGGTCTGCGCGACCACCATCTTGGCCTCGCCGGACCAGACCTCACGCTCCGGTGAGACCAGCCCGACCTTCAGGGTTGCCACGAATCATTCCTCCGAAAACTGGAGCGGACCGCCGGGCCGCGCCCATGTGAGGGGGGCGCGGCCCGGCGGAGCGGACTACTTCTCCAGCTCCTTGGCCTTCTTCTCGACGTCCTCGATGCCGCCGCACATGAAGAACGCCTGCTCGGGGATGTGGTCGTACTTGCCCTCGCAGAGCGCCTTGAACGAGGCGATCGTCTCGTCCTTCGGCACGGTGACACCGGGCTGGCCGGTGAACTGCTCGGCCACGTACATCGGGTGCGACAGGAAGCGCTCGATGCGCCGCGCCCGCTGGACGGTGACCTTGTCCTCCTCCGACAGCTCGTCGATGCCGAGGATCGCGATGATGTCCTGGAGTTCCTTGTACTTCTGCAGGATCCGGATGACCTCCTGCGCCACGGAGTAGTGCTCCTGGCCCAGGATCTGCGGGTCCATGATCCGGGAGGACGAGTCCAGCGGGTCCACCGCCGGGAAGATGCCCTTCTCGGAGATGCCGCGGGAGAGCACGGTCCGCGCGTCGAGGTGCGCGAACGTGGTGTGCGGCGCCGGGTCGGTGATGTCGTCCGCGGGGACGTAGATCGCCTGCATCGAGGTGATCGAGTGACCGCGGGTCGAGGTGATGCGCTCCTGCAGCTCGCCCATCTCGTCCGCCAGCGTGGGCTGGTAGCCCACCGCGGACGGCATGCGGCCGAGCAGCGTGGACACCTCGGAACCGGCCTGGGTGAAGCGGAAGATGTTGTCGATGAACAACATCACGTCCTGCTTCTGGACGTCCCGGAAGTACTCCGCCATGGTCAGGCCCGACAGCGCGACCCGCATGCGGGTGCCCGGCGGCTCGTCCATCTGGCCGAAGACGAGGGCGGTGTCCTTGAGGACGTCCGCCTCCTCCATCTCCACCCAGAGGTCGTTGCCCTCGCGGGTGCGCTCGCCGACGCCGGCGAACACCGAGGTGCCGCCGAAGTTGCGCGCGACGCGGCGGATCATCTCCTGGATGAGGACGGTCTTGCCCACACCCGCGCCGCCGAACAGGCCGATCTTGCCGCCCTTGACGTACGGGGACAGCAGGTCGATGACCTTGATGCCGGTCTCCAGCATCTCGGTCCGCGACTCGAGCTGGTCGAACGCCGGGGGCTTGCGGTGGATCGCCCAGCGCTCGTTGATCTCCAGCGACGCGGTCGGGACGTCCAGGGTCTCGCCCAGGGCGTTCCACACGTGGCCCTTGGTCACGTCGCCGACCGGCACGGAGATCGCCGCGCCGGTGTCGACGACGGCCGCGCCGCGGGTCAGGCCGTCGGTCGGCTGCATCGAGATGGCCCGGACCATGTTGTCGCCCAGCTGCTGGGCGACCTCGAAGGTCAGGGTCTTGGCCTCGCCGCCGAGGGTGATCTCGGCGTGCAGCGCGTTGTTGATGCCGGGGATGGCGTCGGCGGGGAACTCCACGTCGACGACCGGGCCGATGACCCGGGCGACGCGGCCGGTGGCCGTCGCCGTCTCCTCTACCTGTGCGGTCACTCTCTCACTCCCCGCCAGAATCGGCGAGCGCGTCAGCGCCACCGACGATCTCGCTGATTTCCTGGGTGATCGCCGCCTGCCGCGCCTGGTTCATCTGGCGCGTGTAGACACCGATCAGTTCGTTGGCATTGTCGGTCGCCGACTTCATCGCGCGCCGCCGGGCGGCGTGCTCGGACGCGGCCGACTGCAGCATCATGTGGAAGATGCGGCTCTCGATGTAGTTCGGCAGCAGCAGGTCCAGGACGTCGCCCGCGGTCGGCTCGAACTCGTACGCCGGCGGCGTGCCGGCGCCGTCCGCGGCCGTGGCGTCCTCGATCTCCAGCGGGATCAGCCGGCGGACCTGGACCGTCTGCGTCAGCATCGAGACGAACTCGGTGTAGACCACGTGGATCTCACCGACCCCGCCCTCGGCGTCGGTCTTCAGGAAGTCCGCCGCCAGCCGCCGCCCGACCTCCTCGGCGTCCGGGAACGTCGGGCGGTCGCTGAACCCGGTCCACTGCTCGCCCATCTCCCGGTCGCGGAAGCGGTACCAGGTGACACCCTTGTTGCCGACCACGTACGGGACGGGGCGCTTGCCCTCGGCCCGCAGCTTGGCGATCAGGGACTCGGCCTCGCGGATCACGTTGGCGTTGTAGCCGCCCGCGAACCCGCGGTCGCTGGTGATGATCAGCACCGCCGTGCGCGCGTCCTCCGGCTGCTCGTTGAGCAGCGGGTGGTCGATGCCCACGTTGTGGCTGACGAGCGCGGTGAGGGCGCGGACGATCTGGTCGGCGTACGGCTTGGACGCCGCCACCGCCGCCTGCGCCTTCACGATGCGCGACGTCGCGATCATCTCCTGCGCGCGCGTGATCTTCGCGGTGGACTTCACCGACCGGATCTGCTGCCGCAGTTGACGGATCTGGGCCATGACGTCAGCCCTTCTTGACGCGCTTGATCGTCTCCTGCTCGACGGCCTCGTCCGCGATCGGCTCGGCGGACTCGTCGCCGAGCAGGCCGCCCGAACTCGTCTCGAAGCCCTTCTTGAACTCCGTGATGGCGTCCTTCAGGGTGGTCAGGGCGTCGTCGGACAGCTGGCCCGTCTCGCGGATCGCGGTGAGCAGCCCGCCGTGCTGGCGCTCGACGTGGTCGAGGAACTCGGCCTCGAACCGGCGGATGTCCTCCACCGGCACGTCGTCCAGCTCGCCGGACGTGCCCGCCCACACCGAGACGACCTGCTTCTCCACCGGGTACGGCGAACCCTGCGGCTGCTTCAGCAGCTCGACCAGGCGCGCGCCGCGCTCCAGCTGGGCGCGGGACGCCGCGTCCAGGTCGGACGCGAACGCCGCGAACGCCTCCAGGTCGCGGTACTGCGACAGGGCCAGGCGCAGCGTGCCCGCGACCTTCCGCATGCCCTTGATCTGGGCGGAGCCGCCGACGCGGGAGACCGAGATACCGACGTTCACCGCGGGCCGGACGCCCTGGTTGAACAGGTCGGTCTCCAGGAAGCACTGGCCGTCGGTGATGGAGATGACGTTCGTCGGGATGAACGCCGACACGTCGTTGCCCTTGGTCTCGATGATCGGCAGACCGGTCATCGAGCCCGCGCCCATGTCGTCCGACAGCTTCGCGCAGCGCTCCAGCAGGCGCGAGTGCAGGTAGAAGACGTCACCGGGGTACGCCTCGCGGCCCGGCGGGCGGCGCAGCAGCAGCGACACCGCGCGGTACGCCTCGGCCTGCTTCGACAGGTCGTCGAACACGATCAGGACGTGCTTGCCCTGGTACATCCAGTGCTGGCCGATCGCGGAACCGGTGTACGGCGCGATGTACTTGTACCCGGCCGGCTCGGACGCCGGAGCCGCCACGATCGTGGTGTACTCGAGCGCGCCCGCCTCCTCCAGGGTGCGGCGCACGTTCGCGATCGTCGAGCCCTTCTGGCCGACGGCGACGTAGATGCAGCGGACCTGCTTGCTCTCGTCGCCCGACTCCCAGGCTTCCTTCTGGTTCAGGATGGTGTCGATGCAGACCGTCGTCTTGCCGGTCTGCCGGTCACCGATGATCAGCTGTCGCTGGCCGCGGCCGATCGGCGTCATCGCGTCGATCGCCTTGATGCCGGTCTGCAGCGGCTCCTTGACCGACTGCCGCTGCACGACGGTCGGGGCCTGCAGCTCCAGCGCGCGGCGCTCGGTCGACTCGATCGGGCCCTTGCCGTCGATCGGGTTGCCCAGCGCGTCCACGACACGGCCGAGGAAGCCGTCGCCGACCGGCACCGACAGGACCTCGCCGGTGCGGCGGACCTTCTGGCCCTCCTCGATGTCGCTGAAGTCACCCAGAACGATGGCGCCGATCTCGCGGACGTCCAGGTTCAGAGCCAGACCGCGCGTGCCGTCCTCGAACTCCAGGAGTTCGTTGGCCATCGCGGAGGGCAGACCCTCGACGTGGGCGATACCGTCGCCGGAATCGACGACGGTGCCGACCTCTTCGCGCGCGGCGGCCTCGGGCTCGTACGACTGGACGAAGCGCTCCAGCGCGTTCCGGATCTCATCCGGACGGATCGTCAGCTCCGCCATGATTCCTCTCTTGCTCCCTTGGGGCTCAGGTGGCTCGTCGGTGGCTCGTCTGCGGGTGTGTGCGTGCCGAGCGGCGCGAGCCGTCGCTCGTCAGCTCGCGAGCCGCCGGCGGACGTCGTCCAGCCGTCCGGCGATCGTGCCGTCGATGATCTCGTCCCCGATCTGGATCGACAGGCCGCCGATCGTGCTCGGGTCGAGTTCGATGTTGAGGTGTACTTGGTGGCCGTAGGCCGAGGCGAGCACGGCGGCGAGCCGGTTCCGCTGGTCCGCCGACAGGTCCACCGGCGTGCGCACCAGCGCGACCAGCCGCTGCCGCCGCCTGGCGACGAGCCTGCCGTACTCGGCCAGCCCACCTTCCAGGCTACGTCCCCGGGGCCGCAGCACAAGCTCGGTGATCAGCTCGAGCGTCGCGCCGGTCACCTTGCCGGAGAGCAGCGCGTCCAGCAGGCCGGTCTTGCGCTCGTCCGGCAGGCCCGGCGACGACAGCGCCCCGCGCAGCGCGGGATCGCCCTCGACCACCCTGGAGAACCGGAACAGCTCGTCCTCCAGGTCGTCGATCCGGTCGTCCGCCTCGGCGCGGGCGGCCTCGGCGGTGACCGCGAGGGTCTCCACCGCGTCCGACAGCTCCGAGGGCCGGGACCACTTCAGCCGCACCACGTCGGCGACCAGCCCGAGAGCGGCCGGCGAGACCTTGCCCTCGAGCAGGACCTGAACGAGCTGCGCCTTGTCCGCCCCGTCCCGGGACGGGTCGGAGACCGCCCGCCGCAGGCCGTGCTCGCGGTCGAGCAGGTTCAGCACCGCGAACAGGTCGGCGCCGAGCCGTCCCAGGTCGGCGGACGGGATGACCGCCTCCAGCCGCTCCTGGGCCTGCGCCAGCGACGCCCTGCTCACCGCTCCCGTGATGGTCATGATGTGATCTGCTCCCGCGTGCTCGCGCGCCCCTCGAGCTCCTCGAGGAACCGGTCGACGACGCGGCTCTGCCGGGCGCTGTCCTCCAGGGACTCGCCGACGACGCGGCCCGCCAGCTCGACCGACAGGGTGCCGATCTCGGTGCGCAGCGACTGCAGCGCCTGCTGCCGGTCGGCCTCGATCTGGGCGTGCGCCGACTCGACGATCCGCCGGGCCTCGGCCTGCGCCTGCTCGGTGATCTCGGCCTTGATCTGCGCGCCCTCCTCGCGAGCCTCCTCGCGCAGCCGGGCGGCCTCCTTGCGGGCCTCGGCGAGCTGGGCGCGGTACTGCTCCAGCGTCTCCTTGGCCTCGTCCTGCGCCGCCTCGGCGCGCTTGAGGCCGCCCTCGATGGCGTCCGTCCGCTCGGCGAGGGTCTTCTGGATCTGCGGAACCAGCTTCCAGCCGACCAGGAACAGCACGACGAAGAACGCGATCGTGCCGAAGATCAGCTCAGAGGCTTCTGGAACCAGAGGGTTCTCCGACGCCAGAATCATCTTGTTCCCACCTTCCGAAAGTGATGGTTGGAAGGGCGGTTCTTACTTGTGCACGAAGGGCACGACGAAACCGATGAGGGCCAGCGCCTCGGTGAGCGCGAAGCCCAGCAGCATGTTCTGGCGGATGACGTTGGTCAGCTCCGGCTGGCGGGCGATGGCCTGCACGCCCTGACCGAAGATGATGCCCACGCCGATGCCCGGGCCGATGGCGGCCAGACCGTACGCAACGGAGCCCAGGTTGCCCTTGACCTCGGCGACGACGGGAAGCGCTTCAGCGAGCATGTGCTCTTTCCTTTTCACTCGACCGGTGGGGCCGCCCCACCGGAGGGTTGCTTGGTAGCGGGTGTGGTTCAGGTCAGTGGTCCGCGTGCAGGCCGCTCTGGATGTAGCTGGCGGCGAGCAGCGTGAAGATGAACGCCTGGAGGGCCTGGATGAAGAGCTCGAAACCCGTCATCACGATCGTCATCAGGAAGCCGACGACACCGACCCCGGCGCCCAGGACCGTGAGCTTCTCCACCAGGAACCAGTAGGCGACCGAGGCGAAGAAGGCGAGCAGGAGGTGACCGGCGAACATGTTCGCGAACAGTCGGACCGAGTGCGTGAACGGGCGCAGGATGAGGTTCGAGAGCAGCTCGATCGGCGCGAGGATCACGTACAGCGGCTTGGGCAGGCCGGGCGGGAACATCATGTTCTTGAAGTAGCCGACCAGGCCCTGGTGCTTGATGCCGAGGAACAGCATCATCAGGTACACGCAGATCGCGAACACGATCGGGAACGCGATGTGCGAGTTCACCGGCAGGTAGAGAACCGGGACGACGCCCATCCAGTTCATGAACAGGATGAAGAAGAAGGTGGAGAACAGGAACGGCATCCACCGGTCGCCGTCCTTGCCGAGCATCGGCCGGGCGACCTGGTCGCGCACGAACAGGTAGGCGACCTCGCCGACGTTCTGGACGCCCCGCGGCACGAGCTTCGCGCCGGCGAACGCGCGCCAGGCGAAGACGACCACGAGGATCGCGCAGATCCCGACGATCAGGGTGGGCTTGGTGAGCCAGTGCAGCCACGAGGGACCGTCAGGGAACAGCGGGCCCCAGTGGAAGATTTCGAGACCCGGTGCCTCGAACTCGTCTCCACTGCCGGAGGCGAGGAGGTGCGGCGCGCTCACGCGGCAGTCCCTTCGTCAGTGACTCGGCAAGTCAGTCGGTGGTTCTTCGTCGGCTGCGTGCCCGGGGGCAGCGGCGGCATTCCAAAGTCGGCGTAGGGCTTCCCGGCTGCGGGCGGCTTTCGCGTCGGCTCTCGCGTCAGCTCGTTCGCCCGTAGCGGTGGAAGACCAGGTAGAGCGCGAGAGCAAGGCCCACCAGGATTCCGATGGGGAGCAGCGCCGAGGTGCCCAGCCATCGGTCCAGCAGCCAGCCGAGGCCTCCGTACACCGCCATCCCGCTCAAGATGTAGCTCGGGATCGACCAGGCGGCGTTGGCGAAGCCTCGGTGTTCCGAATCGATTCGATCCTGTTCCGAATCCTCGGAGTCCTGCGGATCGGGCCGGTGCCCCTCCTCGCTCATCGCAGGACGGACCATAGCAGGCCACCCCCCCGGTGGTCATATTGGAGTAGTCCAATCCCGCCATGATCATCCGAGGAGTCATCACGGGCTCCGGTCCGCCGGAGTGTGGACGTTCTGGTCGGAGGTGGAGGCGGGGTCCACGTAGAGCTGCTTGGCCTTCAGCGTCGTGCGGATCTCGGCGCCGAGCCAGACGATCGTCACGCCGACGACCGTGAACGCGAACGCCCGCGGGTTCCACGCGGTGGCGTCACTGAACGCGGCGACCAGCGCGAGCATCACCAGCAGCTTGCCGATGTAGCTGAAGACCGCGGCGGCGAACATGAGCTGCGGGGAGACCCGCGAGGCGTAGCTGACCGCGACGACGCTGACGGAGAAGAAGACCAGGACCGTGACCGTGCCGAGCCCCGCGCCGAACGCGCCCTTGGCTCCGGCGAGCAGGGCCGCGGCGACGATGGCGATGGCCCCGGCGAGCGCCGAGGGGATCGCGGCGCCGCGTAGCATCCGGGCGTCGGAAGTATGCATGTGGGCTCCGAGCGGTCACTTTCAGTGGTCGGCTCTTGTTAGTGAAAGGTATCACAAGCGTCCAGAACGTCCACAATTACCCAAGATGTAATGAACGGACGCTCTCCCAACGTCACCTGTGCTCCACGGACTGTAGCCCACGTCAACGTTCGGATTCCGCGGAACGCCGTGGGGCACGCCGGAACCCCGGACCCGCCCACCGCGTCCACGCGGCGACGGCGCCAGTCTAGGAGTAACCGAACCCTGCTCGGACCGCTCGGACGGCCGGGGCAGCCGGCCCCGGACGCCGGATCAGATGTGTTGGCGGTGCTTGCCCGCGGCCGAGTCAGCCGTGGGCGGCGGGGTCGGGGGGAGGCTCGCCGGCTCGGTTGCCGCGGTCGCGGCGGCGCGGCGGCGGTTGACTCGGGGCAGCGCGATCATCAGGACGACGCCGCCGACGGCGACGGTCAGGGTGGCCGACCCCACCAGCAGCAGGTTGCTCGTGGTGGCCATGCCCATCAGCCCGCCCGCCAGCAGGCCGACCCAGAAGTACATGATCAGGACGGCGCGGCGGTGCGAGTGGCCGAGTTCGAGCAGGCGGTGGTGCAGGTGCCGCTTGTCCGGCGCGAACGGCGAGCGGCCGTCGTTGGTGCGGCGCCAGACCGCGAGCAGCATGTCCACGAACGGGACGGCGGCGACCAGCGGGACCATCAGCAGCGGCACGTACAGCGGGAACAGCCGGTAGGTGCCGATGATCGCAGGGTCGAACTGGCCGGTCAGCATGATCGTGGACCCGGACAGCAGCAGACCGATCAGCATCGAGCCGGTGTCGCCCATGAAGATCCGGGCCGGGTTGAAGTTGTGCGGCAGGAAGCCCGCGCAGATCCCGACCAGCACGGCGGCGGTCAGCGTCGGACCGCTCAGCGTCGTGATGCCCTTGGCGTGCGACAGCAGGTAGGCGTAGGAGAACAGGGCCAGCGAGGCGATGCCGACGACGCCCGCGGCCAGGCCGTCCAGGCCGTCGATGAAGTTCACCGCGTTGATCGTCGCGACCACGACCAGCACGGTCAGCGGGACGCCGTAGGCGGGCGGCAGCGACAGCGGCTCGCCCGACGGCAGCGGCAGGACGTACAGCTGGATGCCCTGCATGATGAAGATCCCGGCGGCGGCCACCTGGCCGGCGAACTTGGTGAGCGGGTCGACGCCCCACCGGTCGTCGGCGATGCCGAGCAGCACGATCAGCCCGCCCGCGAGCAGCAGCGCGCGGCCAACGTTCACGTCGCCCTCGGCGAGCACCTGCCGCATTTTGGGCAGTCCGGACGCCACGACGAGCGCCGCGACCATCCCGCCGAACATCGCCAGGCCGCCCAGCCGCGGCGTCGGGATCACGTGGACGTCCCGGTCGCGCGGCGCGGCCTGCGCGCCGAACCAGACCGCGAACTTCCGGACGGCCGGGGTCAGCAGGTAGGTCACGAGGGCGGCGACGAGGATGGTGAGCAGGTACTCCCGCAACGCCCCGCGCCTCCCCTCGTCCGTCGTGTCCGGCGGGTCCCCACGGACCCACGGAAGGGTCTACGTACGACGGCCACCGAATGGTTCCGTCCCGTTCACCCTGGTCGTGTTCCGGGCCAACTCTAATCCTCCCGTCCGTCGCATGGCGCACATTGGCCGCACACCGCCGCCGTTCCGGCGATCCCGAGCGCGAGGCCCGCCACGCTCAGATCGCCGAGTGACACGGCCCACAACCCGTATTGATCAACGTCTGCGGCGGCGTCCGCCAGGACGGCCAGGACGCCCGCGACCAGCAGGATCCGGCCGGTCAGGACACGCCGGCCCGCTCCCGCGAGCCGTCCGCCCGGCGCGGGCCGCCGCAGAACCCACGGCAGCAGCAGCACGGTCAGCGCGAGCAGACCGGTTCCGGCCCACGTCCCGTCCCAATACGGACGGACGTAACGGGGCGGTTCCGGCGTGACGGCTCCCCTGGGCAGCCGTACCCGCACGGTCATGCCCTCATGCGGATCAAGCCCGGTCTGGAGGAAGTCCACGGCGTAGGGCCCGTCCCGGTCCCGCTGGCAGGGCACGGTCGCGTCCCCGACCCCCGCCCGGCAGGACGCCCGCCAGTGCGCTACCGGCGACTCGACCCGCACGGCCGCGTTGGCGATCGGGACCTCCCACGTCGTTCCGATCGCGTCCCAGTCCAGCTCCCAGCGCCCCCCTGCGAGGGGCGTGAACGCCCGTGCGAGGTCGTACTCGATCACGTACGCCTGCCGCCCCCGGACGGTCCGCCCGGCGTCCCCCACGGTGATCTGGAGGTCGTGCGGCAACGTCACCGTCCGCGCCCTCGCCGGAGCCCCGGTGGACGAACTGGTCCGCAGGTCGCGGATCTCGTACATCCGCTGCCCCACCCGATACGGCACCCGCCGCACGAACCCGTGCCCGCCCTCGTCCCCGTAGTCGAAGGTGATCGTCTCCCGGACGCCGACCACCCCGTCCCGCCGAATGCTTAGCACGACGTCGTACGTGGGTACGCCGCCGCCGTCCTCGCGCGCACGCGCGGGAGCGCAGAGGAGCAGGCAGAACAGCGCAGAGAGCCCCGCGACCGCCGCCCCCCGGCTCCGCCCAGGCACCTCGCCCCCAGCTCTCGCTCAGCGACACCCATGCTTCCACTGGCGGCCCCGGCGCGCAGAGGCAACGACGCGATCACTGTCAGCCGCCGGCACTCACTCTCCGCTCACCCTAGCCACTCAGGCAAGACCGTTGGCGAGCGCGATCAGATGCGCCATGACGTCGGTGTCGAGCTCCAGCTCCCGAGCCTTGTCCATCAGCTCGCCGATCTCCGAATACCTCTCCTGCTCGGCGAGGAGTTCCGCGTAGTTCCACACGGCCGTCGGCACTTCTTCCTCTATCCCGCGCCGCAGATACCATTCCGCGCTGACCGGATCTCCCGTTTCCCGATACAGGCGGCCGACGTTGTTGTAGGCCGTCTCCGCCCCATCCTCGATCGCCTGCAGATAGACGGGAATCGCTTTTTCTTGTTGTCAGCTCCGCGAGGGGGTCGTCGATCTCGATGGCCCTGCGGTACCAGGTCACAGCCTCGTCCCAGCGCGCGGGATCCTCACCGAGATGCGACCCGAGATCGTTCATCGCCCGCTGATCGCCGACGTGCAACGCTTTGCGATACCAGCGTTCCGCCTCGTCGCGGTCATCGAGAGCATCGGCGAGGATGGCGGCCACTCGGAGAGCCGATCGCATATGGCCTTGGTCGAAAGCCGATTTCGCGACGGCGAGTGCTTCGTCGGAGCCCACGAGGAAGTCGCCATAACGGCGAGTTGCGTCCTCGATTCCCGCTTCAAGCGCCTGGCGATAGAGGCGATGAGCGGCCTCCGGATCGGAGGCGGCCATTTCGTCGGCTCTGGCCAGCAGATCGTCGCTCATCCGGACGCGCCTTCCCGTCGCGAGAGCACCGTCCGTCGCGAGGTGGCGGCGCCCGGCACGACGCCAGAACCTACCCCGGCCCCTCGGGCAGGCGCGCGGGAATTTTCGGCGTCCGGCACCGCGTACATTCGCCCGGGCGCGGGCATCCGCGGCCACGGCCTCGCCGGGCGGGTGAGCACATCGGGTGCCGCAGGGGGTCGGCGAAGGCGGATCGGTCGTGTGAAGTCGGACCCAACCCCCGAAAGCGGAGGTCTCGGAGATCTCGGACTTGCTACGGTTGCGATCTTCACACTCACTCGCACCCCGCATGTACGCAGATGGAGGACACGTATGCGACGCATCGCCGCTGTGGCGATCACTTCCGGCGCCCTCGCCGCCGGCCTTCTGGCCAGCGCGGGCGCGGCCAGCGCCGACCAGAGCCCGCTGGTCCCGTCGGTCAAGCTCCCGGCCGCCACGTCCGGCGTCGGCGCCGCCGCCACGCACGACTGGGCGACCAAGGACGGCTGGTCGACTCTCAAGGCCTCCGGGACCTACAGCCGCACCAGCAAGAAGGTCACGGCCAAGGTCTGGCTGACCGACTACAAGAAGAACGGCTGGTCGCCGGCGGTCCAGTTCCGGACCTTCACCGGCAAGACCCCCTACGACTCGCGCGTGATCGGCGTTCTCAACCGGAACACCGGCCGTCCCGCCGACCTGAAGTTCACCTTCTACGCGGGCACCTGGTACTCGACGCACACCACCCACCTGTACGTGCGTGAGATCGGCATCAGCGTCTCGAACCCGCGCAAGGCCGCGTTCGGCCCGTGGAAGAAGCTCTACTGAGCCTTCTCTTTCATGATCATTTGAATGGCCGGGCGGCCCTGTCGCCCGGCCATTCGCCATTCCGGGGACGGCCTCGCGGCGAGTGTTCCGGGACCGCATTCGGCCGTTCGGATAAGGATGTGACCAAGGACACAGGGTGATCCGGGCACTTCCGGCGATCACGCGTCGTGGCTGGTCAGTGCGGGTGGCGGCCGGGATGGTAGGGAGGTTCCGGACATGTCCCGAAGGTGTTTGGACGCAGGCCGAAGGGCGCTGGTTCCCGACTTGGGGGTCATTGCTCTGCGTTACTAGAAATGGCGGTTGGCGTCCTGAAGATCCTGCTACGGTTGCGACGATCTTCACCCCGCAATTCCCCCAGAGACGGAGGATTCATGCGACGCATCGCCACCGTGGCGATCACTTCCGGCGCGCTGGTCGCCGGTCTGCTGGCGACCGGCGGCAACGCCTTCGCCGACGACGGCCAGACCCTCAAGGGCTCCGGCGCGGCGCCGACGGCCCCCGCCCCCAGCCTCGCCAAGGGCGAGATGCAGGCGCAGGGCAAGCACAGGTTCACCCTCAAGTACTCGAACCTGTCCGCCACGAGCGCGTGGGGCGACTACTGGTGGGGCCGCTACAAGTACAAGGGCCGCTACTACCGGACCCGCGTCGTGGACGGCTACGTGCGCGACAACAAGCGCGGCCTGAACTCCTGCATGGAGGTCGTGTTCTACGCGGGCAAGGGGCAGAACTTCCGGCCCGACGCCGAGGTCATCTACAACCGGCGCGGCAAGGGCACCACCGATCACCGCGCCATCCAGTCGTGGAACGTCGGCAAGATGTACATGCGCGAGTGCGAGGGCTACCCGACGAAGCACGGGTTCCACATCTCGCACGCGGGCTCGTGGCGCGTGTTCTACTGACCGGCCCATGCCCGCCGCACCGGCGGGCGTGATCGGTAGCTGAACGACGAACGGGGGCTTCCGCCGCTGCGGCTGCGGCGGAAGCCCCCGTTTCGCTTGTCCGGAACTCGTTCGGGCCCACGTTTCGGGCGGTCCGGGATTCCGGAAAGGGTCTGGACGGCGCTCAGGAGGCCGTGCTCGGGCCGTCCTCGCGCGGAGCGGGCTTGGGGTCACCCGCGGGAGCCTCGGGCCGCTGCGCTTCGCTGACGGCCTCAGCCTTCTCGGCCGACGTCGCAGCGACGCCGTTCACGGACGCGTCCTCGGCGCCGGTCTTCGCGGGTGCGGCGTCCTGCTGCGCGGCGGGGTCGGCGGCCACCGCGATCTCGGTGTCGTCGGGCTTGACGTCGTCCTCGTCGGTGAGCAGGACGCCGACGACGGCGCGGATCTTGTCCTCGGAGATCGCGCCCAGGCGGAGCAGGCGCGGGATCGGGCCGGTGATGTCGACGATCGTGGACGCCTCGCCCTGCGCGACCGGGCCGCCGTCCAGGTAGACCTCGACCGAGTCGCCGAGCATCGCCTCGGCCTCGTCGGCGTCGCGCGCGGCGGGCTGGCCGGACAGGTTCGCGCTCGACACGGCCAGCGGGCCGGTCTCCTTGAGCAGCTCGACGGCCAGGGTGTCCATCGGCATCCGGACGGCGACGGTGCCCTTGGTCTCGCCCAGGTCCCACATCAGGTTCGGGTTGGCGCGGCACACGATCGTCAGCGCGCCCGGCCAGAACTCGTCGATCAGGTCCTGGCCGTAGGTGCCGAGGTCGTCGATCAGCGCGGCCGCGGCGCGCACCGAGCCGACCAGGACGGGCGGCGGCATGTCGCGGCCCCGGCCCTTGGCGTTCAGCAGGCCCGTCACCGCGGACGGCGTGAACGCGTCCGCGCCGATCCCGTACACGGTGTCGGTCGGCAGGACGATCAGCTCGCCGCGCCGGACGGCCGACACCGCCTCGGCGATCCCGCGCGTCCGCTCCATCGGATCCGAGCAGTCATAACGTCGGCTCACGGTCGTCCCCGCCAAACTCGGCTTGCTTCGCTGACGGGAGCAAGACTATCGGCGCGCGGGCATTGCATGGTCCGCCCCCGAGGGGGCCGCGTCAGGACGCGCCGGCACGCCGCGCCGGCACGCCGCGGTCGGAGTCGCTAGGCGCCGACATACGCGCGCGCAGGACGCGTTGTCCGACCCGCCGATACACGCGCGCGGGACGCGTTGTCCGACCCGCCGATACACGCGCGCGGGACGCGGTGTCCGACCCGCCGATATGCGCGCGCGGACGCGTCGTCCGGCGAGCGGTCAGTTGGTGCCGAGGCGGGCGGTGACGAAGCGGTCGCGGTTGGTGAGGTCCTTGTGGTTGCGGACGTCCCGCCAGCCGTTCTCCTCGGCGAAGATCCAGTAGACGGCGGTGCCCTGGAGGTCGCTGTGCTCGACGGCGACGTGGCCGCCGGGGCGGAGTAGGCGGCGGGCGGTGCGCTCGACGGCGCGGATGGCGTCCAGGCCGTCCTCGCCGCCGCCCCACAGGGCGTCGGCCGGGTCGTGGTCGCGGACGTCCGCCGGGACGTACTCCCACTCGCTCATCGGGATGTACGGCGGGTTCGACACGACGAGGTCGACCGTGCCGTTCAGCTCGGGGAGCGCGGTCGCGAAGTCGCCCAGGTGCAGCTTCACCTGGCCGCGCTCGTCGAGGTCCTCGATGTTGCGGTCGGTGTGGACGTAGGCGGTCGGGTCCTTCTCGACGGCGTGGACGCGCGCGCGGGGCGCCTCCTGCGCGAGCGAGAGGGCGATCGCGCCGGAGCCGGTGCCGAGATCGACGACGAGCGGGTCCTGGACGTCCATGTCGCGGAGGGTCTCCAGGGCCCAGCCGACCATGACCTCGGTCTCCGGGCGCGGGACGAACACGCCCGGCCCGACCTTCAGCTCCAGGTACCGGAAGAACGCGCGGCCGGTGATGTGCTGCAGCGGCTCGCCGGCCTCGCGGCGCGCCACGTACTCCCAGAACAGCGCGTCGAACGCGGCGTCCGGGACGGTGTGCAGCTCGGCGCGGCTCACCTCGTGGACGGCGGCGGCGAGCTCCTCGGCGTCCGCGCGCGGGGAGGCGACCCCGGCGTCGGCGAGCCGTGCCGTGGCCCTGGCGATCTCGTCGAGCAGCAGGTTCATGACGCTTGCTGGGCCTCCGCGAGGCGTCGCTCGGTGTCGGCGTCCACGAGGGCCTGGATCACGTTGTGCAGGTCGCCGTCGAGGACCTGGTCCAGGTTGTACGCCTTGTAGCCCACCCGGTGGTCGGAGATCCGGTTCTCCGGGTAGTTGTAGGTGCGCACCCGCTCGGACCGGTCGACCGTCCGGACCTGCGACTTGCGCTCGGCGGACGCCGCGGCCTCCGCCTCCTCCTGCGCCATCGCCAGCAGCCGGGACCGCAGGATGCGCAGGGCCTGCTCCTTGTTCTGGAGCTGGGACTTCTCGTTCTGGCAGGAGACGACCACGCCGGTCGCCAGGTGCGTGATGCGGACCGCCGAGTCGGTGGTGTTGACCGACTGGCCGCCCGGCCCGGACGACCGGTAGACGTCGATGCGCAGGTCGTTCGGGTCGATCTGGACGTCCACCTCCTCGGCCTCCGGGGTGACGAGCACGCCGACGGCGGAGGTGTGGATGCGGCCCTGCGACTCGGTCGCGGGCACCCGCTGGACGCGGTGGACGCCGCCCTCGAACTTCAGCCGCGTCCAGACGCCCTCGGCGTCCGCGCCGCCGGCCTTGTTCTTCACCGCGACCGTGACGTCCTTGTACCCGCCGAGGTCGGACGGGTGGGAGTCGATGATCTCGGTCTTCCAGCCGATCCGCTCGGCGTACCGGAGGTACATGCGGAGCAGGTCGCCGGCGAACAGGGCGGACTCCTCGCCGCCCTCGCCCGCCTTGATCTCGAGGATCACGTCCTTGTCGTCGCTGGGGTCGCGGGGCAGCAGCAGGTGCCGCAGCCGCTCCTCCAGCTCGCCGACGTGGCGGTCGAGCTCCTCGGCCTCGGCGGCGAAGGCCGGGTCCTCACCGGCGAGCTCGCGGGCGGCGGCGAGGTCGTCCTCGGTCGCGCCGAGCTCGCGGTACGTCTCGACGATCGGGCGCAGCTGGGCGTACCGCTTGCCCAGCCTGCGGGCGAGCGCCTGGTCGGCGTGGACCGACGGGTCGGCGAGCCGGCCCTCGATGTCGGTGTATTCGCTGATGAGTTCGTCGAGTTTCACGGTGGGTCCCGGCCTGGTAGCAGACTTGAGCGGGGCCCGGGGACGGCTCGTCCCCGGGCCCCCGGTTCAGCGCTGTGGTGCAGGCCGCGGGCTACTTGGCCTTCCTGCCGAAGCGCTGCTCGAAGCGCGCCACCCGGCCGCCGGTGTCGAGGATCTTCTGCTTGCCCGTGTAGAACGGGTGGCAGTTGGAGCAGACGTCGGAGTTGATGACGCCGTTCTCGGCGGTGCTCCGCGTCTCGAAGGTGTTACCGCACGTGCACGTCACCGTGGTGACGACATAGTTCGGGTGGATCTCGGGCTTCAAGGGTCTTCTCCTCGCTCTGGGCGGTCGCCGAACGTCCCGCGACGTGGGGGCGCGAACCGGTACCGCAGCGGTTGCACACCAAGTGTGCCAGATACCCGAACGTGCCGAGGTCACCCGGCATTCCCGACCCGCCGCAATGATCTTCGTCCGGCGCGGTTCCGGGCGTCGGCCCGGGTGAGGTCCGCCACATCGTCCGGGCCGTCCGGGCCTTCCGGGCCTTCCGGGACCGAGGTCAGGCGTGGCCCAGGTAGGTCAGGACGGCCATCACCCGCCGGTGCTCGCCCCCGGCGGGCTGGAGGCCGAGCTTGGCGAAGATGCTGGAGATGTGCTTCTCCACGGCGCCCTCGGTGACGACGAGGTCGGCCGCGATCGCGCCGTTCGTGCGTCCCTGCGCCATCAGCCCGAGCACCTCGTGCTCGCGCGGGGTCAGGCCCTTCAGCGGGTCCCCGGCGCGGCGGCGGCCGAGCAGCTGGCCGATCACCTCGGGGTCGATCACCGTGCCGCCCGCCGCGATCCGGCGGACGGCGTCCACGAACTCCGCGACGTCCGAGACCCGCTCCTTCAGCAGGTAGCCGACGCCCTCAGCGCCGCCGCCGATCAGGTCGGTGGCGTACCGCTCCTCCACGTACTGCGACAGCACGAGGATCGGCGCGCCGGGCAGCCGCTCCCGGACGGCCAGCGCCGCGCGCAGCCCCTCGTCGGTGAAGGACGGCGGCATCCGGACGTCCACGATCGCCAGGTCGGGCCGGTGCTCCTGGACCGCGGCGAGCAGGCCCGGACCGTCCCCGACCTGGGCGACGGTCTCGATGTCCTCGTCCGCCAGCAGCCGGACCAGGCCCTCGCGCAACAGCACCGAGTCCTCGGCGATCACCACCCGCATGCCACCAGTATCCCGGCTCGCTCGATCCCTTCCGCCCGTGACCTGGCCGCCATGTGCCACCGGCCGCTATGCGGGGCAGGCCTGGCGCTGGGCGGTCAGCTCCAGCGGCTTGCGGATCGAGCTGAGGCCCAGCTTGCGCGAGGTCGCGCAGAACTTGCTCAGCGGCAGCTCGTACTCGGCGTGGAACACGGCCTTGCCCGCCTTGACGAACGGGACGAGCTTGCCGCACTCGCCGTACTGCGCGCACTGCTCGTTGACCGCGAAGTCCATGACCCCGACGAGCTGCGGGATCTGGCCGAGGTCGTTCTTGAGCCCGATCGCCAGGCCGTGCTGGTGCGCCACCGTCGCGAGCATCCGGTTGAACGCGAGCTGGTCGCGGGCGGTCAGCTTGAAACCGGTGTCGTTCTTGTAGCCGTCCATCCAGTCCGGCTCGACGCCGTCGAAGCCCTTGCGCTTGCACTGGTCGAGCCGGGCCGACCAGATCGGGCGCAGGACGTCCAGCCGCCGGATGTCCACCCAGCGCTCGCCCGGCCAGTCCGCGACGTTCTTGCCGAGCACGCGCGCCGGGAAGCGCTTGAAGTCCGGACGCCAGTTCTCCGCCGTGCCGATCGAGGTGTAGCAGATCGTGCGCCGCCCGGCCTTCTTCAGCTTGGCGACGGTCGCGGCGGGCGTCTCGAACAGGTCCACGTCGTAGACCTGGGCGCGGACGGAGGTGTCGACGCGTCCGCTGAGCTGCCACTGCCAGGTCGTGCGCGGCTTGGGCCGCCACCAGGACGCCTGGTTCGTCCCCTCCCCGCCGGACGCCGTGCCGGACGCCCGGTCCGACGCCGTGTCCGACGCCGTGTCGGCGGCGTGCTTCCCGCCGCCCGTCCCTCCGCACGCCCCTGCGGCCAGCACGGCCGCCAGGACGAGCGCCAGTCCCCGAATCGAACGCGACATGAGTTCCCCGTCTGCTATGTCGGCAATGATCCGATCATGCCAGCACCGGCGCAGTGCTGATCACCAATCGCAGGGAAGGTCCGCGCGGATCACGGTCGGACCGCCGGGCGGGCTGTCCACGGTGAGGATCCCGTCGATCGTCGCGGCCCGGTCCGCCAGCCCGGCCAGGCCCCCGCCCGGTTCGGACCGCGCGCCGCCCCGGCCGTCGTCCGCGATCTCGACCACGACCCACCGGCCCTCGCGCGCCACCCGCACCGACGCGCTCGACGCGTCCGCGTACTTCGACACGTTCGTCAGGGCCTCGGCCACCACGAAGTACGCGATGCTCTCCACCGCCGCCGGCGGACGCTCGTCCAGCTCGACGTGCACCTCCACCGGCACGGCCGCGCGCCCGGCGAGGCCGGACAGCGCCGCGTCCAGGCCCCGGTCGGTGAGGATCGCCGGGTAGATCCCCCGGGCCAGGTCGCGCAGCTCCGCGATCGCCTCCTTCGCCCCCGCGTGCGCCTGCTCGATCAGCACGCGCGCCGCCTCCGGATCGGTGTCCAGCTTGGCACGCGCCCGCCCGATGTCCATCGCGACCGACAGCAGCCGCTGCTGCGCGCCGTCGTGCAGGTCGCGCTCGATGCGCCGGCGCTCGGCCTCCACGGCGTCCACCCCGCGGGCCCGGCTCGCCCGCAGCCGCTCGGCGCGCGCCCGCAGCTCGGCGTTCTCCTCCTGCGAGACGGACGAGCCCAGCAGGACCCGCGCCCACAGCACGTGCGCGATCGCCATCGCCCGCGTCACGTACAGCGCCGGAACCATCAGGAGCAGCCCGACCAGCGTCGCCCACAGGCCGCTCAACGGATCGCTCACCCAGACCGTCACCGGCCCCACGACGAACTGCAGGCCGTGGCCCCGCGTCGCCAGCAGCGGCGCCAGGACGAGCAGGGCGACCATCGACCAGCAGAACATCCAGACGAGGAACTCGACCATCGCGACGGGGAGCAGGAGCCCCAGATAGACCAGGTCCTTCCAGGTCGCAGGGTCGGCCACGAGCGCCCGCACCTTCGCGAGGACGTTCCGTCCCGGCGGCAGCGGACGGTACGGGTCCTCGATGCGCAGCCCGAACGTCGCGAGCAGCAGGCGCCGTTCCAGCATGGCGCCGCCCCGCCACAGCAGCATCAGCGCGACGAGCATCAGGAGCCCGATCCACAGGACCGACAGCGCCAGCGACAGCAGGCCCCCGACCGCCAGCCCGACGAACCAGAACAGCCCGAACGCGAACGCGAGCGGCGCCTGCGCCACCGCGCGCCACGTCACCGGCGTCCGCAGCATCACCCACGGGCGCCACGACGCGTCCAGCACGGACCTGTCCCAGCCCGTCCGGGCCACCTCGCCCACTTCGCCCCCACCTGATCGTCCGAGCAACCTCCAGCCTGCCCGACCGGGACCGTCCGCCACCATGCGGGACGCACCCCGCCCGACCTGGGGATAACCCCACCCCGGCCGCGGAGGCCGAAACGCGGGAAGCGGACACGAGAAACAACAGGGGAAGCGGACATGAGAAACGCCCCGGCCGGACGGCCGGGGCGTCTCTCAGGAGTCCGCGCTCGCTCAGCGGTCGTCGGAGACCGTGGTCTTCTGGACCTGGAGCAGGAACTCGGCGTTCGACTTGGTCTCCTTCATCTTCTCGATGAGGAGCTCCAGCGCCTGCTGGGTGTCGAGGGCGTGCAGGACGCGGCGGAGCTGCCACACGATGCGCAGCTCCTCCGGCGCCATGAGGATCTCCTCCTTGCGGGTGCCGGACGCGTCGACGTCCACCGCCGGGAAGATCCGCTTGTCGGCCAGGGAGCGGTTGAGCTTGAGCTCCATGTTGCCGGTGCCCTTGAACTCCTCGAAGATGACCTCGTCCATGCGGGATCCGGTCTCCACCAGCGCGGTGGCGAGGATGGTCAGCGAGCCGCCGTTCTCGATGTTGCGGGCCGCGCCGAAGAACCGCTTGGGCGGGTACAGCGCGGTGGAGTCCACCCCACCGGACAGGATGCGGCCGGACGCCGGCGCCGCCAGGTTGTAGGCGCGGCCGAGCCGGGTGATCGAGTCGAGCAGGACGACCACGTCGTGGCCCAGCTCCACCAGCCGCTTGGCGCGCTCGATGGCGAGCTCGGCGACGGTGGTGTGGTCCTCGGCGGGACGGTCGAAGGTCGAGTGGATGACCTCGCCCTTCACCGACCGCTGCATGTCGGTGACCTCTTCCGGACGCTCGTCCACCAGGACGACCATCAGGTGGCACTCCGGGTTGTTCTTGGTGATCGCGTTCGCGATCGCCTGGAGCACCATGGTCTTGCCGGCCTTCGGCGGGGACACGATCAGACCGCGCTGGCCCTTGCCGATCGGCGACACCAGGTCGATGATCCGCGTGGTCAGCACGCCCGGGTCGCTCTCCAGGCGCAGCCGCTCCTGCGGGTACAGCGGGGTGAGCTTGGAGAACTCGACCCGCTGCCGGGCCTGGTCGGGCTCCATGCCGTTGACCGTGTCGAGCCGGACGAGCGCGTTGAACTTCTCGCGCCGCTCGCCCTCGCGGGCCTGCCGGACCGCGCCGGTGATCACGTCGCCCTTGCGCAGGCCGTTCTTGCGGACCTGGGCGAGCGAGACGTAGACGTCGTTCGGGCCGGGCAGGTAGCCGGTCGTCCGGACGAAGGCGTAGTTGTCGAGGATGTCGAGGATGCCGGCGACCGGGATGAGGACGTCGTCCTCGTTGATCACGGGCTCCTCGTAGCGCTCGCCGCGGCCGCGGCCCCGGTTGCGCTCGCGGAACCGGCGTCCGCGCCGGCCGCGGCCGGTGTCGCCGTCGTCGTCGGCCGGGCCGCCGCCCTGGTTCTGGCCGCCGCCGCGCTGGCGGTTGCCGCCCTGGTCGCCCTGGTCGCGGTTTCGGTCGCGCTCACCGCGCTCACCGCGCTCGTTGCGGTCGCCGCGGTTGTCACGGTCGCCGCGCTCGTTGCGGTTGTCGCGGTCGCGTCCGTCCCGGCGGCTGCGCTGGCGTCCCCCGCCGTCGCGGCCCTCGCCGCGCTCCCGGCCGCCCTGCTGCTGGTCGCCGTGCTGGTCGGAGGACTGCTGCTCGCCGCGGTCGCGGTCGCGGTTCCGGCCGCCGTCGCGTCCGCCGTCGCCGCGCTCGGCGCGGTCACCGCGGTTGTCGCGGTCGCCCCGCTCGGCGCGGTCCGCGCGGTCGGCGCGGTCCTCGGCCGGCTGGGCGGGCGCCTGCCCGGCGTCCGCGCTCACCGCGGCCTCGGCGTCGCGCTTGGCGGCGGCGGTGGTGCGGGTGCGGCGCGGGCGCTCGGTCTTCTCCGCCTTCTCGGCCTTGTCGCCGGCGCGGTCGGAGGCCTTGTCGGACGCCCGGTCCGTGGCCTTGTCCGACGTCTTGTCCGACGTCTTGTCCGTCGCCTTGCCGGCCGTGGTGCGGTCGCTGGCAGCGGCTCCCTGCTCGCCCCCCGAAGAGCCCGCGCCGCCGCCCTGCTTCTCCTGGATGGCGGCGATGAGCTGGCCCTTGCGCATCTGGCTCACGCCCTTGATGCCGAGGTCGGACGCGATCTTCTTCAGGTCCGTCAGCACCATGGCAGACAGGCCGGTGCCGGCGGTGCGCCGACGCCGGGGGGCGGCGACCTGGCCGGCCTCGTCGGCCGTAGCGGGTGCCGTGCTGGATGCGTCCGTAAGGAGTTCGCTGGATTCGCTCACTAAGGGTCCTTCCCAGGGAGCGGGCGTTGGCCGGCGTTCGGCCAGTCAACCCGGTGGTGCGGCCCGGCGGGGGCGCCGAGTCGGGCTCGCCGGACCGCGGAGGCGCCGCGGCCGGCGATGCTGGGCAACAGCCAGATGGCGGTCGGCCGGGACGGCTCGTGCGCGGGCCGTCCCGTGACCGCGGAGATCCGAAGTTCGCTGGAATGCCGGACAACGGAGTGTCACGGATACGGGAAGCCTGGTACGCGGGACCGACTCGGCCGGCGGGCCGGTCAGGTGACGCGTGGCTGACGAGCACTCGGCCCCGAACGGGGCATCTGGTGCGGCAATCAGCCTAACATCACCAGGGCACACTGCTATTCCCCAGAGGTCGATGTCTTCGCATTTTACCTAGCCGGTTCGTCACACCCGCCCGCCCGCCGACGAAGGTCAGGTTCGGACGGAGGCACCCAGGGGGGCGACACTCAAGGGGTGTACGTGCCAGCCATTACCCACTTCCAGCGCGTTTGAATCAATCCGGGACGCCGATGTGAAGGCCAGGACAGTGGGTCCGGCTCCGGACACGACGGCCGGGACCCCTCGCTCGCGCAGTTTCCGGATCAGCTCGGCGGACTCGGGCATCGCGGGGGCGCGGTAGGCCTGGTGCAGCCGGTCCTCGGTGGCGGCGAGGAGCGTCGCATCGTCGAGACCGCGCGTCAGGGCCGCTACCAGCAGCGCGGCGCGTCCGGCGTTGGCGGCGGCGTCGCCGTGCGGGACGGTCTCGGGCAGCAGTCCACGTGCGCGCGCGGTCGCGAGCCGCGCCTCGGGGACGAACGCGACGACCTCGCGTTCGAGATCGAGGCGAACGGCCCGGTCGTCCCAGGCGATCGTCAGGCCGCCGAGCAGGCAGGGCGCCACGTTGTCGGGGTGACCCTCGATCTCGGTGGCGAGCTTGAGCGCCTCCGCGTCGTCCAGGGCGTCCCCGCGCGGATGCAGGGCCCGCGCCGCCAGGACGCCCGCGACGATCGCCGCCGAGGACGACCCGAGCCCGCGGCTGTGCGGGATGCGGTTCACGCAGCGCAACCGCACGCCCTTGCCCAGCCCGGCGGCGTCGGCGGTGCCCGCGAGCCGGTCGATGCGCTCCAGCGCGTCCCGGACGGTCGTGACGATGAGATGCCGGTCACCGCGCTCGGCGACCTCGGCGCCCTCCCCCTCGACCTCGATGACGACCTCGTCGCCGCCGAGTTCGACGGTCACCTCGTCCGTGAGCGTGAGCGCGAGCCCGAGCGAGTCGAAGCCCGGGCCCAGGTTCGCGCTGGTGGCCGGCACCTCCACCACCACCCGCCGCGGCCCGGGAACCCGGCCGGCGGGGGCCTGGTCACTTCGGGGAGTGGAGGTCATGCGAGGCCCAGGGCGGAAGCGGCGGCCTGGGCGTCCACCTTGACGGTGGTCGGGGCGGGGGCGCCCGCGATGGCCCAGTCCGGATCCTTGAGGCCGTTTCCGGTCACGGTGCACACGACGCGGGAGCCCCGCTCGACGACGCCCTGCTCGGCGGCCTGGAGCAGGCCCGCGACGGACGCGGCGGACGCGGGCTCGACGAACACGCCCTCCTCGGCGGCGAGCAGGCGGTAGGCGCGCAGGATCTGCCGGTCGGTGACGGCGTCGATCGCGCCGCCGGACTCGTCGCGCGCGGCGATCGCGAGGTTCCAGGACGCGGGGTTGCCGATGCGGATCGCGGTCGCGATGGTCTGCGGCTTCAGCACCGGCTCGCCCTTGACGAACGGCGCCGCGCCGGACGCCTGGAAGCCCAGCATGCGCGGGGTGCGCGAGGCGACGCCGTCGCGGGCGTACTCGGTGTAGCCCATCCAGTAGGCGGAGATGTTGCCGGCGTTGCCGACGGGCAGGCAGTGCACGTCGGGGGCGTCGCCGAGCGCGTCCACGATCTCGAAAGCGGCGGTCTTCTGGCCCTGGAGGCGGTACTTGTTCACCGAGTTGACCAGCGCGACCGGGTAGTCGACCGCGAGCTTGCGGGCCAGTTCGAGGCAGTCGTCGAAGTTGCCGTCGACCTGGAGCAGCCGCGCGCCGTGCACGAGCGCCTGCGCCAGCTTGCCCATCGCGATCTTGCCCTGCGGGACGAGCACGGCGCAGGTCATCCCGGCGCGCACCGCGTAGGCGGCGGCGGACGCCGAGGTGTTGCCGGTGGACGCGCAGATGACCGCCTTCGCGCCGTCCTCGGCGGCCTTGGAGATCGCGACGGTCATGCCGCGGTCCTTGAACGAGCCGGTCGGGTTCAGGCCCTCGACCTTGAGGTACACCTCGCAGCCGGTCAGCTCCGACACCCGGTGGGCGGGCAGCAGCGGCGTGCCGCCTTCGAGCAGCGTCACGACGGGCGTCGCGTCCGTCACCGGCAGCCGGTCACGGTACTCCTCGATCAGCCCACGCCAGGGACGGGTGGTCGCGTTCACAGTCGGTCTCCTTGCTGACCTGCGGGTTTCTCTGAATCCTAGGGGACCGTCCGACGCCGTTGTCGTCCGCCGCTTCAGTTGTGGACAACTTCGGCGTACCTACACTTCGTCCGCTTCCACGCGCATCACGCTGGCCACTTCGCGCACGTCATCGAGGCTGCGCAGACGCTCCACGGTGGTGGTGAGCGCGGCGTCCGCGGCGCGGTGCGTCACGACGACGAGCTGGGCGTCCTCGCCCGACCCGACCTGCCGGACGGCCTGGATCGACACGTCGTGCTTGGCGAACTCCTCCGCGACCGTCGCGAGCACACCGGAACGGTCGGCCACGTCCAGCTGGATGTAGTAGCGCGTGCGCGTCTCGCCCATCGGCAGGACGGGAAGCTTCGCGTACGTGACCTCTACCGGCCCGGGCGTCCCGCCGCGCAGATTGCGAGCGACGGCCACCAGATCGCCGAGCACGGCGCTCGCGGTAGGCGCGCCTCCCGCGCCCGCGCCGTAGAACATCAGCGACCCGGCCGACTCCGCCTCCACGAACACGGCGTTGTACGCCTCGCGCACGCTCGCGAGCGGATGCGAGCGCGGGATCATCGCCGGGTAGACGCGGACGGAGACGCCCCGTCCGTTGCGTCCCTCCGCCGCGGGCACGCGTTCGCAGATGGCGAGGAGCTTGACGACGGAGTTCATCTCCTTGGCGCCCGCCACGTCCGCGGCGGAGACCTCGGTGATGCCCTCGCGGTGCACGTCCGCGGCGGTGACCGGGGTGTGGAAGGCGAGCTGCGCCAGGATCGCGGCCTTGGCGGCGGCGTCGAAACCCTCCACGTCCGCGGTCGGGTCGGCCTCGGCGTAGCCGAGCGCCTGCGCCTCCTCCAGCGCCTCGTTGAACCCGGCGCCGTGCGTGTCCATCTGGTCGAGGATGTAGTTGGTCGTGCCGTTCACGATCCCCAGGACGCGGTGCACGTGGTCGCCCACCAGCGACTCGCGCAGCGGCCGCAGCAGGGGGATCGCCCCCGCCACGGACGCCTCGTAGTACAGGTCGGCGCCGTACTCGCGCGCGGCCGCGAACAGCGTCGCGCCGTCCTCCGCGAGCAGCGCCTTGTTGGCGGTGACGACCGACTTGCCGGTCTTCATCGCCTCCAGCATCAGCGTGCGGGCGGGCTCGATGCCGCCGATCACCTCGATGACGATGTCCACGTCGTCCCGGGTGACCAGGCCCTGCGCGTCGGTGGTGAGCAGCTCGCGCGGCACGCCCTCGCGGACCCGTTCGGGCCTGCGGACGGCGATGCCGGCCAGTTCCAGCGGCACTCCCACGCGCGCCGCGAGGTCGCCCGCCTGCTCGCGCAGGAGCCGTACGACCTCGGTGCCGACGACGCCGCACCCCAGCAGCGCCACCCGCAGCGGCCCGCCCTGTTTCACGCCTCTACCTCCGCATCCAGCCGGAGCAGGTCGGCGTCGCTCTCGCGCCGCACGACGACCCGCGCCGCGCCGTCCCGCACGGCCACGACGGCGGGCCTCGGGACGTGGTTGTAGTTACTCGCCATCGATCGACAGTACGCACCGGTCGCGGCCACCGCCACCAGGTCGCCCGGCGCCAGGTCGTCCGGCAGCCACAGGTCGCGGACGACGATGTCGCCGCTCTCGCAGTGCTTGCCGACGAGCCTGCTCAGCATGGGCTCGGCCCGCGACTCGCGGCTCGCGAGGACGCAGGTGTACTCGGCCCCGTAGAGGGCGGTGCGAAGGTTGTCGCTCATGCCCCCGTCGACGGACACGTAGGTGCGCAGTCCCTCGACGTCCTTGACCGTGCCGACCTCGTACAGCGTAATGCCGCCCGGTCCGGCGATGGCCCGTCCCGGCTCGACCGTGAGCTTCGGCATAGCGAGCCCGTAGGCGCGGCACTCCCGCTGGACGATCTCCCTCAGCGAATCGGACATCGTCTTCGGATCGATGGGTTCGTCACCGTCCGTGTAGGCGATGCCGTAGCCGCCACCCAGGTCCAGCTCCGGGAGTTCGACACCGTGCTCGTCCCTGATGGAGACGAGCAGCTCCGCCAGCCGGTGGGCAGCGACCTCGAATCCGTCCGGATCGAAGATCTGGCTACCGATGTGGCTGTGCAGGCCGACCAGCTCAAGGCTGTCTCGCAGTTCGAGAACGCGGCGGACGGCCTCCAGCGCGGCCCCGCTGCTGCGCGAGAACCCGAACTTCTGGTCGTCGTGGGCCGTCGCGATGAACTCGTGCGTGTGCGCCTCGACACCGGTCGTGACCCGGATCATCACCTTGGGCCGCTTGCCGAGCCGCTCGGCGATGAAGGCGAGCCGCGCGATCTCCTCGAACGAGTCGATGACGATGTGCCCGACGCCGACCTCAACGGCCCGCTCCAGCTCGTACGCGGACTTGTTGTTCCCGTGCAGGGTGATGCGCTCTACAGGGAAGTCCGCCGCCAGCGCGATCGCCAGCTCTCCCGCGGTGCACACGTCCAGGCCCAGGCCCTCTTCCTTCAGCCACTTGGCCATGGCGACGCACAGGAACGCCTTGCCCGCGTAGTGGACGCTCCCGTCATGGAACGCCGCCGCGTACTCCCGCGCACGCGCGCGTACGTCGTTCTCGTCGTACACGTACAGCGGCGTGCCGAACTCCTGCGCGAGGTCGCGCACATCGACGCCGCCGACGGTCATCGCGCCCTCGTCCCTACGGGCGTTCTGCGGCCAGACCCGCTCGTCCAGCGCGTTGAGGTCCGCCGGGGGCGGCAGGGGGTGGTCTTCGGGAAGGACGTCCGCGTGCCGGGGCCCGGCCGGGTGAACTCTGCTCATATCCGCTCTCTAGGGGTTTCGCCGATCATCGTGAGGCCGTTGCGCAAGGCGATGCCCGCAGCCGCCGCGATCGTGACGCGCGACGCGTGCACCGCCGAGGGTTTCTCCTCCACCGGCAACGCCGGGCAGCGCTCGTAGACCGTGTGAAAGGCGTCCGCCACCTGGAACAACGCCCGCGCCAGAACGCTCCCGTCCCCCTTACGGGCAGCGCTCCGCGCCCAACCAGGCATCTCCCCCAGCACCTGGATCAGCGCCAACTCGTCTCCAGCGGGCTCTACAGGCCCCCCGCGAACGCCGAACTCCCCGGCGCGCCTCTGCACGGCCCTCGCGCGCGCATAGGCATACCGAACCGAAAACCCTGGATTCTCGAAAACCCGGGGCCGATCGCTCAGCCGGCACTCCGGCACCCCACCGACGAGCCCGTAACCCGGGTCGTCCACGATCGCCTCAGGCAACGCCCCGGCCCGCACCCGCAGAATCACGAAACCGGCGTCAACCTCGGCCGCGATCCCACGATGTGAGACGGCCTCCACCAGCCCCTCAGCGTCAAGCCCCAACCTCAACGCGACCGGGCTGGCGTAAACCCCTGCTCCAACGCAGCGCAACGCGACGTCGCCGACCTCTACGCCCGCGACGTCCCGCACGGCGTCCCGAAGCACGCCGCTCACCACCGCTGGAGTCACCCTCGCGAGACTATCCGACCACTATGCGGACAGGTCACGCACCCGCCGCCAGCTTCCGCACCGTCTGGATGAGCCGATTCGGGTCGAACGGCTTGGTGACGTAGGCGTCCACGCCGATCTCGTGCCCCCGCCGCACGTCATGCTCCTGCGCCCGCGCGGTGATCATCACCACCCGGATGTGCCGGGTGTCGTCGTCCTCGCGAAGCCGCACCGCCGTGACCCACCCGTCCAGCCGCGGCATCATCACGTCCAGCGTGATCACGTCCGGCCGCACGTCCCGCACCTTGTCCAGGCAGTCCTGACCGTCCACCGCCGTGACGACCTCGAACCCCTCCAGCTGCAGATTCACCGCGATCAGCTGCCGGATCACCTCGTCGTCGTCGACGACCAGCACCCTTCCCAGTGGCTCGGTCACCCTCCCGAAGCTAGCCGACCGCCGATTCCCACGCACCCCAAACAACCAGGTGCGCACCACGCCCCCAACCCTGGTAGTCTTCTTCTCGCGCCGACAAGACCAGGCGCAACGCCCCCTTAGCTCAGGGGATAGAGCAACGGCCTCCGGAGCCGTGTGCGCAGGTTCGAATCCTGCAGGGGGCACTTTCCACGAGCGACCAGAAGCCCGGTCTCAGGCATATGCCTGAGACCGGGCTTTGTCGTTTCCCCAGCGACGCGTCATCCCGTGCCGCTAATCGTCGGCCTGCCCGAAGAACCGCTAAATGCAACGTTGCACCGATCGCCGTCCGATGCAGGCGCTACAACGTTGGGTGCAGCGCCTGCACCTTTTCGGAAAATCACATTAATTGCGGAGTTGCTGACGGGCGGCGCTTATTCGGTCTTTTCGCTTGGCTCTTCAGTGACTTCGCGGCGACGGCGCTTTCGTTCAGCTATCCCGCTGGAGAGTTTGCCTTTCACGAGGCCGGCTCGGTCGAGAGTCTCGGTACCGCGGCTCCGGGCGGCGTCGACGCCCTTTGCTCCCGTCTCGAGCGCCCTGTCCCTCGCCTCCGCGGCCGCCTTCGCCCATCGCCTCGTCTCCGACGAACGGCGGCCGGACTCGATCCCGAGCCGGGCGTGGAAAGCGTCGATGCCCGCGACGACATGGTTGCTCGACTCGACCACGGCTGGGGATTTGGTCGGATGCAGCAGCACCTTGTCGTTGGCCTTGGCGGCAGCCGCGACCATCCGGCCTACGAGATGCTCGGTACTGCGTGAAATGTGTTCCAGCCGGTTCTGCCGGGCGGTTTTGAGCCCGAGGCGATGCCCGTCGAGTTCCTCCGGAGACGTGTCCAGGACGCGGTCGAGTTCGAGGACGGCGATCGCGTCCTGCAATTGGAAAGAGCGGGCCAGGACGGCGAGCCATTCCCGGACCTTGGGCTCCGATTCCGTGGCCGTCGCGGCGATATCACCGATCTTGTTCTTGCGCTCCAGCTTCTCCGCGATCGCGTCGAGTTGGCGCAATGCGTAGGCCTGAGTCTCCGCGATCGTCGTGGGAGCTCCCTGCACCTTCGACCACGTGATCTCGTCGACTTCACCCCTCTTCTCTCGGACGGTCATGGCCTCCTCGATGACGAAGCCAACTCCGATCATGCGGGCCAGCACGGCGTCTTTCTGAGCACGCAGCACGTCGTCGACCTTCTCGTCGATCGTGGCGAGATAGTCGGTGATCTCGTCCATGGCCTGCTGCATCGCGAGTTGGGCCATGATCCCGGCAGCACCGGCGAGGGCCGCCGGACTGGTCAGGAGCGCTCGGGGTCCTTTCACGAATTCGACGAATCCCTTGATCTGCCCGTTGTGCCCCTTCACCGCACCGGTGCTGAGCCCCGTCTTCGAACTCTTCCGGAGCCCGTACTTCTTGGTGAGCTGCGCTGATTCCCGGGTCAGCTTCACCCAGCGACCGGAGTTGGCGGCGATCTCCGAGCCCGCCTGCGCCGCCGCGGCCCCGTTCCCGAAGGCGGATCTGAGCCGACGCAATCCGAGATCCTTCGACGGCAATCCCTCCGCGGCGAGAAAGCGATCGACATCCGCCGGATCCCCGATGATCGCCAGGCCTTCACCGTCGCTGATCAACTGGATCTCGCCGTCCATCGCCCGCTCCTGTCAGATCTTGGAAGTCGCCGTCTGGCGGCGATGCTGGAGATAGCCACAGACGCGTCGCTCAAGGACGCGGATCGGCTGTTCGGAGAAGGTGGAGAAGACCGTCCACGGCCGCGGAGCGTTCCCTTGAGAGCGGGTCGGAGGCGAAGTGCATGAGTTCGTTGCGGACTTGGCGCACCGCCTCCAGGAGTTCCATGAACTGGGCGTGGTCCAGTCGCCAGCCCAGTTTCGCCCAGCGGTCGGGATCGTCCAGCAGGCGGCAGTAGGCACCGAACATGAGGTCGCGGGCGCTTCGCACTCGGGACTTCCAGCGGGGATCGGCGGCCTGTTTCAGCTCTTCGAGGGTGAAGACCTCGTCGGCGGCGCGACGGAGCCTGTTCTCGATCTCCTCGACGAGCACGAACGGCCGGGCCAGCATGCCGAACTGGTTGGTGAGGTCGGAGGCGGTGAGGATGCCGGTCACGCGCATCTGCTCGTCGCGAACGAAGATGAATCCCTGGTTGTAGATCGCGTCGATCTGCTCGAGGAGCGGAGCGTCGTGCTCGACGACGACGGCGGGGGCGATGGCGCTCTGCAGCGACGGGTCGTCCGAGGCGATGTGCGCCCTGCCGATCGACTCCCAGCTGATCGCCCCGCGGTAGGTTCCGTCCTCGTCGATCACGGCGACCTGCGAGAACTGCCGTCGCAGCATCAGCGTCTTGACGTAGGTGAGGTCCGCGTTCGAGGGAACGGAGACCAGTTTCGTCGGAAGGCTGCCGAGCCGGAGCGTGAGGTGGACCGCCTCGGACACGTCCTCGGTCTCACCGGCGGTCTCGCCGGTCTCCCCCGGCGCGCCGGGCTCGCCACCGGACGGGACGAGCGCGACGAGGTCGTCCAGTGCGCCTTCGGTGAACGCCGGACGCGTGGTCAGTCCATGGCTCGCCAGATCCGCCCTGATGACGGAGATGACGGCGGCGGTCCGGCGCTCGGCTCCCCAGTGTTCGAGCAGGTTGCGGATGGAGAGGGAGCGGGGATCGGTGGCGGCCCGGGAGACCGCCTCCGTGAGGAGTTGCTCGGAGGTGGTCACGTCCTCGTCGTCGAAACCGGGGTCGACGCCGTGCTCGGCCAGGTGGGCGATGCGCTCGGCCGCCCCGTTCCGGGTGAGGCGGCAGATGGTGAGCAGGGAGCCGAGGCTGGCCCGCAGGTCGGGCTTGATGCTGTCCCACCGGATGTCGTCGCGCACCCAGTCGACCTTGCGGACCTTCCGGAAACCGTCCGGCTCATCCGGCCGGTACTCGAAGGGACCGCTCACCCGTCCGACGGCGACGCGGCCGGGGCGCGTCCGCAGGGGCATCACCACGAGATCTCCGTTCTGGATCTCGGTGGTGAACTTCCAGAGCTGGCCGGTCCAGTTGCCGATGACGTTCCGGCTGACCTCCGGGTACGACTCCCGCAGACTCTCGGTGAGATCCGCCCAGGTCTTGCAGGCGCCGATGTCCCCGACCTCTGACCAACCAGCGATCGCGAGCCCCTCTCCGAGGGCGCGTTCCTCGCGTTCCCCCTGGCGGCCTCCGCGAATGAGCCACGCGCGGTGATCCGGCCGGTGCCCCTGCTGGTCCTGCACCGTTCACTCCTCACTTCCGCCTCGGCGCTTTCGCACGCACCACTTTTCCACCGGAATAGGCCATACGCATCTGCCAGTCGCGACCAGAAATAGCCTTCTAGTCATTCCAAAATTGGATAGTGCCTTCGGCGCGCGGGTACTCAGCGACGTTTGTGGTGGCGGGGTTTTGGGGGGTGGGGGCGGGAGGGGG
>NZ_JBHSIT010000016.1:0-166366 GCF_042652125.1 Actinomadura gamaensis
ACGACCTCGCCGGGCGGCTGGAGGGTGTAGACAACTCGATCCAACGCCCGGCGAGGCCCCTGTCAACACCCCGCGCCGCTGCGATCTCACGCCAGGTTACGAACAGAACCTATGGAATGGCGCTTAGAGCAAAGGTTCGGGGTCGGCGGTTCCGGTGACCGGGAAAGCGACCTGGATTCCGCCCGACCCGGAACTCGTTCCGCCGACCTGGAGAGTTCCCGTGAGCGGCGTTAAGGTTCAGACAAGCTATCTACGCGGTTATGCTGGCTCTATCGATGCGAACGCGACGCGCTCGCTTGGGGAGATCCGGCGATACTGTGAGACGCATTGCAAAAACACCAGCGGCATGGATGGCACGCTGCGGCCGGCGCGCTGGATCACAGGGCAGATGGCCGACCATATGCTCGACCTGATCGGCCGAGCGGAACGGACGCTCACTGGAACGGCGAGCGACCTCCGGTCCTCCGCGACGTTCTACGACCAGGCCGACGAGAAGAGCGCCGAAGCGGTATGGGCTGCGGCTGATAAAGGGTTCTGGGACAGCACCGGTGTTCCCAAGAATTATCAAGAGAAGAACGCTCAGTGGTCGTCCGGCCAGGACGCGAAGTTTTCGCAGGGGGCGACGTTCGTGCTCAGGCCGCCCGCCGAGCACCATGAAGCGCAGGAACTCCGTCACCAGGTGCATGGAAAAGTGTCCTGGATCGACAAGATAATCAAGTACCTCACCGGCCAGGACCTGCTGACCAAGGTCATGCCGATTGTTCTCGGGGACTGGGGTGCTCTGCGTCGCGTCAGCGAGGCTTGGGGCCAGTTGGCGACTGCCTTTCGGGCTGTCGGTGATGATTTGTCGGAGGGGCTCAGCAAGGTCTCCTCTCATTGGGACAGCAGCGCTGACGGTCGCTCCGGGGCGTCCCGGAACTTCGACTACCAGATCAAAGGGTATTTGATTCCGGCTTTCAATGAGGTGGCCAAGATCTGCGAGGCGTTCCGGGACGCCTGCCAGTTCATGGCGACCTTCTACGAGGACTGCTGCCGAGACCTCATATTCTTGCTGAACTGGTATGGGAAGAAAATCAGGAAAGCTTGGATCGCGCTGAAAAGCGCCTACGGCATGGGCCTGTGGCCGTTGCTGAAGAACACCACCAAGCTGATTTCGGCACTATGGCGGGCAATTGAGGACCTGATTGAGTTGATCAAGACCGAGTATCAGAAGTACGAGGATCTCGTGAAGCTTCTGATTTCCGGTCACGAGGCCTTGCTGGGACGGTATCGGTTGAATGCGTTCCCGGAGACCGGCAAGTGAGATTTCTCGATCGGCACGGCGTTCGCTGGCGCCTCGGGCGCCGGTACTTGCCGTGGCGTCCGCGGGCTCACCCGTTTCTGGCGCGCAACGGCGATCTGATCACTGACATGGACGATCCGGTCAGCACTGTGATCAACGTGGCGTTGCTGTTTCTCGTACTGCCCTTCGCGATCTGGTTCTTCTTCTCCTGGACGTTCGCCTTGGCGCTGACCCCGTTCGTGGCCCTGGGAAGGATCCTTTTCCGCCGCCCGTGGCCGGTCGTCGCCTTCCGAGCCGGCGGCGTCTGGGAGTACCGGGAGTACACCCAGAGCTGGACAGAGGCCGGCCGTTTGATGAAGCAGGCCCGCGCTGAGATCGATGCCTACGGGCAGGCGTACTGCCTGACCGGCGGCATTGGTCAAGCCGATTCCGCCGGTACAGCTGCCCCCATCGGACAGGTCGCTCCTCCTGGCTCATACGGGGTGAATAGTCAGCAACGACCAGAGAATTGGGGGTCCTAGAGCGGGGGGCCGGTCAGGATGCCGTTTTGTACCAGGGTGCGGACGGCGGTGGACAGGGTTTCCGGGGAGACGTCCGGGAGGTGGGCGTTGTTGGCTTGGATGTGGGCTACCAGGGCCGGGTCTGGGGCGACGTTGTGGGTGCGGAGGTAGTAGGCGGTGGCTTCGGGCCAGAGCCAGGTGCCGTCGGTTCGGTAGCCGGAGGGGACCACGGACGGGTGGGCGTCGTCCAGGAGATCGGGGCCGGGGGCGCCGCCCGGGTAGACGACCGGGGCCTGCTCCAGATAGGCGAGGACGGTGTCGCGCTGGTCGGCGGGGACGGGCGGACGCGACGGGGCCAGGTCGGGCGCGGGCAGCGGGAAGGTCAGGCGTAGGGACTGCTCGTAGGCCGAAGCTTGGGTGACCAGGGCGTCCAGGGACGGGGACTCGGACTCGGGGGCGTCCGGGGCCAGGGCGCGGATCGCTTCCAGGGGTGGGACGCGGCGGGCGAACGCGTCGCGTAGGGCCTCGTAGAAGCCGCCGGACGCGTTCGTGCCCGCCAGGCCCGCGTCGGCGCGGGGGAGGTAGGCCGCTGCCTGGTCGGATGCCCACAGGTATCCGAGGATCAGGCCGTCCTCGCCGGATACGGGGCGGTAGGTCACCGGGCCGGACGCCTGCGTCGGGTAGGTCGGCGGCAGCTCGACGGTCAGGGGGCCCCAGCCCTTGGCGCGGTCGACGGGCGTGCCGTCGGGGAACTCGCCGTCCTGGATCAGGGGGCCTTCGGCGGGGGCGAGCTGCGGGTTCGCCAGGGACTGGACGGCGGCGAGGGAGTCGGCGCGCTGCGGGGACACGCCGGCGGGGACGCCGCCGGCGCGCGGCTCCGGCGGGACGCCGATCCAGTGGCGGATCGCCTCGCGCGCGGGGACGTCCTGCGCGGCGGCGGCCTCCAGGCGCTCGGCCCAGACGAGCGGGGCGTCGAAGGCCCGCTGCATGGTGTCCAGGCGGCGGACGAAGCTCGCCGCCCGGTCGGTCTCGCTCGCCCACAGGTAGCCGATCGGCTCGCCGTCCAGCACCACGGGCAGGTACTCGACGGGCTTGCGGGTGTAGGGCTCGTACTGCTGCATGGAGTCCTCTGCCGGATCAGGTTCGGATCAGCGCGACCGCCGCGCCGCGCGTCGCGTCGTCCACCTCGGGGGGCCGGAACCCGTTGCCGCGCGCGTGCGCGACGAGCTCCGGGTCGGGCGCGACGCCGTGCGCCTTCAGGTAGTAGCCGACCGCGCCGGACCACACCCACGTCCCGTCGGTGTGGAAGGTGAGCGGGACGCGCTGGGCGCGCTCGGAGTCCAGTTCGTCCGTGTCGAGGCTGCGCGCCGCCAGGACGATCGGGGCGCGTTCGAGGTACTGGACGAGCGCGTCCCTCTCGTCGTCCGGGACGTCCGGGCGGGTCTCGCCGTCCGGCGGCAGCGCCGGCCCGGCGAGGCGAAGGCCCTCGTGCCGGGGCGCCGTCTCGTAGGTGATCTCGTGGACGTCCGGGAAGGTGAGGCGGAGGGTGGCCGACGTCCACGGCTCGGACGCGCCCTGCTTCAGGACGGCGAACATCTCGTCCAACGCGGGCGGAGCGGCGAACGTGACCGTCCGGCCGTCCAGCCCGGTGACCTGGACGGACGAGCCGTCCGGCGCGTAACGGACGACACTTTCCGCCCATCCGGACGGCAGGAAGAGCCCGAGCAGCTGCGTGATGTCGCCGAGGAGCTGCTGCTGCTCGTCCGGCGTCAGCGTCCGGTCGACCGAGCGCGGCGCGCCGCCGAGCCACACCGGCAGCCAGTCGCGCGGGAACGCGGCCAGGTCGCGCCGGTACGCCTCGCCGCCGAGACCCGGGTCGAGATCGGCGTCGAACCACGTCCGGTACGCGCCGGGCGGCTCCAGCATGAACCGCATCCCGAACCAGGTGCCCGCGCCGGGCCGGTACATCATCGACCGCAGCTCGGCCGCGACGCCGAGGAACTCGCGCGGTGCCTGGAACTCGCGCACCGAGCCGTCCGCCATCACGACCGCGAGCGCGGCCCGCGAGGCGCCGCCCGCCATCGCGACGCGCAGGTCCACCCGCCGCCACCCGGACGGGGCGAGCGACGCCATCGCCGTCCCCATCCACTGCACGAGCTGGTCGTACCGCGCCTGGTCGTACGGCCACGGCCCGTACCCGGCCGGCGGCCGTTCCGCGGGCCCCTGAGTCATCGCTTCCGCCTCCTCGATCCGCCCGATCCTAGTGCTTTCCCGACAACCCTCATCCGCCCGGCCAGAGCCCTGCGAAGCCCCCTACCGAAGCAGACCCCGCTCCCGCAGCGAAGCCCGCTACCGCAGCGCAGCCCGCTACCGCACCGAAGCCCGCTACTGCAGCGGGGCCCGGACGAGGCTCAGACGGCGCAGCTCGATCGGGTCGTTGCCCTCGCGCTCGTTCCAGGCCCGGTAGTTCCAGCCGTCGGGGGACGCGATGCCGTAGCCGTCGCGGAAGGCGGCCGCGATCATGTCGGTGAGCCGCCGGTACGCGGCCGAGGACGCGGGCCACGGCAGGCGGTACCACCAGTCCTCGTGACCCTGCCGCGGGTCGGGCGCGTTCCACCCGGCCGCCGCGATGACCTGCCGCGCCTCGGGGGACGCCTGGTCGTCGGGGGCCAGGTAGGTGTTGTCGCACACGTACGCGACGAGACCGTCGTCATCCTGAGCGAACTGCGCGAAACGCCCGCCGTCGTCCCGCTCACTGATCACCAGGAGCGCCCCCGCCGGAAGCGCCGCGAGGTCGTCGGCCAATTCCGCCGCGAACGTCTGCCAGTCCATCGTCAACCCGTTCCTCTATCGCTCTCGGCCTGGCCCGGGTCAGAGCCCCTGGCTCACGGCCCAGTCGTGTTCGGCGAGGTAGTCGTTGCGTGCCAGACCCAGGGTGACCAGGGCCGTGTCCCGCATGAGGCGGATGGTCGTCTCGGCGCCCTTCCAGCGGATCTCCGCGTCCTCTCCGGGGATCCGGGACGTCGGCTCGCCGAGCACGGCGGTCGCCGCCTCCGCATCGTCGGTGAAGATGTCCTGCAACTCGCGCAGGCCTTCGGGAGTGTCGTCCGCATACCCGCAGACCGCCACGGAGAAGTGGGTGACGGCGCCCTCGGCGGAAAAGTCGACGTCGCCGGTGGAGAAGCCCATCGGCGTGGTCAGCGTCGCCGTTCGCTCGCCCCGGCCGTCCACCTGCCAGCCGAAGTCGGCGGCCAGAGCGTCGAGGTCCTCGGCGCGCCAGGACCACGCCAATTCCTTCAGCCGCCGGACAAGATCACTGAATTCTTCCCGGTTGATCCGCTCGCTCATGAACGCCATCCTAGCTGCCCGTCAAACCGGAGATCGCGCCCGGCGTATGCGGTCGGCCGTTGCGGGAGAGGTCGAATTCCGAGTAGTGCACGTTGCCCTTTGCGTCGGCGTGCACGTGGTAATAACGGATTCGCAGCGTTCCCTCCTTCAGGCTCTTCAGCAAATCGTCCCGCAATTGCTGGTTCCTGGGATCGGCCAGGGCGGCCTTCAGGTCCGGGTCGCGGGCGAGGATCCAGTCGAGGTATTCGGGCGAGCCCTGCTCGGCCTTCTTTCCGCCGTCCACGAGCCGACCGCCGAGCTGCGAACCCGCGCCCTTGGCCTCCACCACCACGAGGGTCGGTGGATTGCCGCGGACGTGGGCCGTCACGTCGAGAGTGCCGGGCATGCCGGGCTTGTTCTCGATCGGCGTGATCTGCTCCCCGCGCTGACCGTGCCGGGCGAAGTCCTCCGCCGCGGCCATTCCGAGCTCCTCGCTCTTGCGGACGAGCTTCTTGGCCTCCTCGTTGTACCTGATCGCTTTCTCGCGAACCTCGCGGAGGCCCTCGATCCGGCGGCGCTTCTCCTCGGGCGAGAGCGAAGGATCCTTCTCGATGTCCCGGCGCGCGGACCGGATCTTCGAATCCATCTTGCCCTCGCTGAGATCACTCATCTTCTTGATCCCGTGAGGCTCCTCGCGGAAGCTCTCGGCGCCGAGAAGGTGCAGGATCTCGTCCCTCAGTCGCTCCTTCTCCGCGACGAGATGGTTGCGCTCCTCCACGAGCCGCTTCAGCGTTCGCTCGGTCTCCTCGGAAGGCTTGTACGGGTTCGGCTCGCCCTCGGTCGCCTTGTGGTCGTAGGGCCGCTCCTTGAACGGGTCCGCCACCCATCGGCCGTTATCGCCGTGGAGGCGATGGGTGAGCTCGTTCCGGAAGGTGTTGTCCGGGTCACCGTTGAAGTGGAGCTTGCCGTCCTCTGTGCGGTAGGTGCCGTCCGAATCGCCGTCCCGGTGCAACCGGCCGTCCTCGCCCCGGTGGAGCGGCGGCTCCTGGTCCTGGTCCGGGGAGCGCTGGGGATCGTCGTCGCCTCGGGCTCGGGCGTGGTCGGGGGGTTCCTCGGACGGGTGGGTCGTCGAGTCGTGGCCGGGGGCGTGGCCCCGGCCGACCGGGTCGTTGCTGCCGTCCGGGTAGTGGGTCTTCCACTGGCCGTTCGGAGGCCAGTCGGGACGCAGGCGGCCTTCGGGGTCGTGGTGGCCGGACGAGGCGAACATGTTGCCCTCGTGGTCCGACCAGGCCAGGCCCTCGGGCGCGGTGACCCTCACGCCCAGGTGGTGGGCGAGCTGGCTGGCGAAATCGCCCTCCCCGGTGTGGCAGGAGAGCAGGAAGATCTCCTTACCGTTCCAGTTCGGGTCGTGGTAGATCAGCTCGGCCAGGTCCTTGGCGGAGATCTTGTGGCCGTTGATCGTGATGCCGTCCGGGCCGCCGTGCGCGTCGATCACGTAGCGGTTCGGGTCCGCGGCGATCCGGCGGGCCAGCTCGCGCATCGCGTGGTCCTCGGGACCGTAGAACGAGCGGCCCGACGGGGTCTCCTCGCTGGAGCGCCAGATGTCGTGCAGGTGCTCCGGGAGGTTGCGGGGGACGTCGTCCGGGTGCTGCGGCTGCTCGTCGTGATGCTGCTGCGGCTCGTGCTCGTTCTCGTGCGGCGGACGGTTCGTCCCCTCGTGCTCCTGATGGGGGGACGTCCTGCGGTCGTTGCCGCCGCCGTGGCCCGGGCCCGTGCCGGGGCGCTCGGCGGACGGCGTCCGGTCCGAGGACGTCGGCGTGCCTTCCGAGGACGTCGGCGTGCGGTCCGTTGTCGGGGTGCGGTCCGTTGTCGGAGTGCGGTCCGTGGACGGTGTCCGGTCCGTGGTGGGACCGCGGTCGTTGGTGGACGGCGTCCGGTCGGAGGACGTCGGGGTCCGCTCGGACGTCGTGGGGCCGTGGTTCGTCGTGGACGGATCGGTGGACGGGGTCCTGTCCGTGGACGACGGAGTGCGGTCGTTGGTCGGCGTCCGGTCCGAGGGGGTGGGGTTGTTCTCCGTGGGGGGAGTGCGGTCCGGCGCGGGTGTCCTGTCCGTGGGGGACGGGGTGCGGTCCGACGACGTGGGGGTGTGGTCGGTCGTCGGGGTCCGGTCCGTGGGCGTCGGCGTGCGGTCTGTCGGGGTCGGGGTCGGGGTGCGGTCTGCGGTGGGCGCCGTGTGGTCGGTCGGCGTCGGCGTCCGGTCGGTGGGCGTCGGGGTGCGGTCCGTGGTGGGGGACGGGGCGCGGTCCGGGGTGGACGTCGTGTCCGGCGCGCGGTCGGTCGGGTGCGTCGTGGTCGGGGTGCGGTCGCCGGACGGGGTGTGGTCCGTGGTCGGCGTCCGGTCCGGGGTCGGGGACGACGCGGAGTGGTCCGGGACGGTCGGCGTCCGGTCCGGGGTGGACGCCGTGGGCGTCCGGTCCGTGGCCGTGGGGGTGTGGTCGGGGGACGGGGTGTTGGTGGACGTCGCCGGCTCCGGGCGGGCCGTCGGGTGGGACGGGCCGGGCTCCGGCGGCGGGCCGTGCGGGACGACCCGGGCGTGGACGTCGTAGACGGGGTTGCCGTGGCTGTCCCAGCCGACCTGGTCGACGCGGGTGATCTGGTACTGGGTGCCCCGGGGCAGGACGAGTTCGCGCTGGTCCGGGTAGCGGCTGTCCCGGCCCATCCAGACGCCGTGGGTGCCCTCGGGGAGTTCGAGGTGGAGCTGGAACTTGAACGGGTTGCCGTCCACGACCGCGGGGCTGTTGCCGAGGGAGGTGGACATGTAGCCGGGCTCGGTCTGGGTCGTCCCGACGAGTTCGCGCGGGTCGCGGTTGCCGAGCGGCGAGCCGTCGCCGGTCTGCATGAAGGAGATGTCGTGCAGGCCGCGGCGCGCTTCGAGGGGTTCGGGCAGCGTGTGCGCTAGCGCGTTGTCCAGCTCGTTGATGCGGTTGTAGAAGACCTCGGCGTTCGGACGCTCACCGAAGTAGTCGGTGTAGAAGTCGAAGTGCGCCGCGCCGTGGGCGATCCCGTTGAGCGCGCCGTTCGGGTCCGGCGAGCTGAGGATGTAGCGGAGCAGGTCGCGCTGGTAGGGGTTCAGGTCCGGGCGGTTCCACATCTCGTGGACCTGCCGCAGGTTCGGCGGATGGCCGTTGTTCAGGAAGTTCAGGTGCGCCTGGGCGATGTGCTGCTGCTCCAGCTGGCTGAAGAAGTGCCCGACGTCGCCCGCGCCGGGGCGCAGGAAGCCGTTCTGGATCGACTGCTGGGTGTACCACTCCAGCGCGTTCCGGTGCTCCTCGGACAGGTTGTCGAAGACGTGTCCGAGGTGGTCCTCGCCGTAGCGCTCGCCCTCCTCGTCGGTGTCGAAGCGGCGGACGCCGTCCTCGTCGACGTGGCCGGGGCGCGGGTCGGGCTCCGGCTCGGTGCGCGGCTGCGCGGACGGCTCGTGGTTCGCCGGGGCGTGCTCGTTCGGGCGCGCCTCCGGCGTGTGGGTCGTCCAGCCGGAGGAGGTGGGGCGGCCGTGCTCGTCGATGTGGACGGGCCCCTGCGGCGTGACGACCTCGCGGCCCAGCTCGTTCGCGACACGCTGGCCGAAGTCGCCGCGTCCGGTGTCGTCGGACAGGAGGAGGACGTCCCGGCCGTTCCAGTTCGGGTCGTTGCGGAGGGTGTCGGCGAACTCCTCCGGCGTCATCCGGTGGTCGCCGACGGACGGACCGTGCTCGTCGCCCGGCGCGTCCGCCACGTAGTACTTCTCGTGCGGCGGGAGGCGGTCGGCGTTCGGGTGCGCCGGGTTGCCCTCGGCGTCGTGGAACGACCGTCCCGACGGCGTCTCGTCGCTCTGCCGGAAGTGGTCGCGCAGATGCTCCGGGACGTTGTCGGGGACGGGCCGCGGCTCATGGTCGCGCGGCGTCGGCTCGCGCTCTTCGGGGGTGGACGGCTCGTGGTCGCGCGGCGTCGGCTCGCGATCCTCGGGCGTGGACGGCTCATGGTCGCGCGGCGTCTGCTCGCGGTCCTCGGGCGTGTTCGGGTCACGGTCGCGGGGGCCGGGCTCGCGGTCCTCGGGGTTCGTACCGTCGTGGTCGCGCGAGGTCGGCTCGTGCTCTTCGGGAGCGTTCGGTTCGCGATCGCGCGTGGACGGCTCGTGGTCGCGGGACGCCGGGTCGCGGTCCTCGGGCGTGGACGGCTCGTGGTCGCTCGACGCTGGGTCGCGGTCCTCGGGAGTGGACGGTTCCTGGTCGCGCGGCGTCGGCTCGCGGTCCTCGGGGGTGGTCGGGTCGTGGTCGCGCGTGGTGGGGTCGTGCTCCTGCGGGGTCGCGGGGTCGTGTTCCGGCGTGGGGCCGGACTCGTGCTCCTGCGGCGTCGCCGGCTCGCGGTCCTGCGGGTTGGCGGGGTCGTGCTCTTGGGGCGTTGCGGGGTCGCGGTCCGGGGCGGGGCCGGATTCGTGGTCTTGCGGGTTCGACGGGTCGTGCTCGACGTTCGACGCGGGGTCGGGGGCGTTCTGCGGGTCCGTGGGCGTGCGGTCCTCGGGCGCGGGGGACTCGTCCTGCTGCGGGGACTGCTCGTCGGGGACGTGTTCGACCGGGGGCTGGTCGCTGTGGATGACGCCCTGGTCGTCCACCTGCGGGCCCGTCGTGCGCTGGTCCTCGCGCGGCGCGCGGTTGTCGGGGCGCGGCGACGGCTCGCCGCCGTTGCCGTTGGCCGAGGACGAGGTGGACGGCGGACGCGTCGTGCTTTCGCCGGACGGGCTCGCGCCGCGTCCCGCGGGGGACGAGCCGTTCGGGGCCGCGCCGTCGCCGCCGGGCATGAAGACCGGCATCGGCGTGACCGCCGGGCCGCCGTCCGCGTTCTGCGGGTCGCCGGTGTGGTCGCCTTCGCCGTCCGCGCCGTTGCGGTTGCGCGTCCCGTCGGGGGACGAGGACGACGTGGACGGTCCGGCGAGGTTCGTCCCGCGCGGGTTCGAGCCGCCGCTGCCCGTGGGCGACGGGGTCGTCCCGGACGGCGTGGACGACGGTCCGCCCGAGCCGGACGGACGGTCCGACACCGACGGGCCCGACGAAGACGGACCGGACGCGGACGGTCCAGAGGAAGACGGTCCAGACGAAGACGGGCCGGAGGTGGAGGGGGCCGCGGACGACGGGCCGGACGAGACCGGGCTCGCGCTGGACGGTCCGGAGGACGTCGGACCGGCGGACGTCGGTCCGGTTCCGGACGGACCGGACGCGGACGGTCCGGGACCGGACGGACCGCTGTTCGGGGACGTGGACGGCCCCGGTCCGCCGTCGTGCGGCATCCCGGACGGCGACGGCCCGGAGGACGAGGACGACGGCTGCGACGAGTTGTTCGTGGACGGCCCGGGATCGTCCCCATGCGGGTAGGACGCCAGGTCGGTGTGCGGCGTGTTGTTCCCGCCGCCGTTCAGCATCGACTCGATGCGGTTCCCGCCTCCGCCGGACGAGTCGTGCGACGGCGAAGAGGACGAGTAGTCCCCGCCGCCGCTGTGCGACGGCCCGGACGACGAGGACGGCTCGCTGCTCGGCCCCGGATCCCGGTAGGAGGCTGTGGTGGGCGAGTTGTCGTGCCCGCCGGAAGACGACGGCCGGTCGCCGCCGCCACCGCCACCGCCGTTGTCGTTCCCGCCGTGCGAGGAAGGCGACGTCGAAGGCTCGGAGGACGGCGAGGACGACGGCGACGACGACGGCGACGACGACGGCGACGACGACGGCTCGGAGGACGGCGACGACGAAGGCGAGGACGACGGGTCGGACGTGCTCGGCTCGTTCGTGGTGACCGGGTCGGTGGACGGGGTGTTCGTCGGCTCGGTGCTCGGCTCCGTGGACGGGCTGGTGTTGGTGTCCGGGGCGTGGATGCCGTTGTTGTACTCGTTGAGCCCGCCCTTGGCGCCGCCGATCGCGCCGCCGAAACCGCCGGACGTGCCGCCCTTCGCGGCGGCCTCCAGGTCGATGTCGCGGCCGTGCGCGAGGTCGGTGGCCATGGAGCCGAGCGCGCCGCCCGCCGCGCCGCCGATGGCCTCGCGGGTCGCGCCCTTGAGCATGTTGCCGACCGCGCTGTCGGCCGCGCCGGACAGGCCGGGGATCTTGCCGACGCCGTGCCCGACCGCGCCGCCGACCGCGCCGCCGATGGCGCCGTCCAGCATGGACGTGCCGACCTGCTTGAGGTCGATGCCGTCGCGGTGGCCCTGGGCGACCTGGATGCCCTGGATCAGCAGGTCCAGCCCGCCGCCCTGGAGCAGGCCCATGATCGCGCCCTTGGCGATGGAGGAGAGCAGGTTCTCGCCGAGCCGCTCCAGCAGCTGCGTCGCGATCGTCCGCGCGGTGGCCCACGCGCCCGCCTCGACCGCCGGGATCGCCGCCGTGGACGCGCCGAACGTCGCGAACGCCGCCGCGATCAGCCAGGCGATCTGGATCGCCGTGATGATCAGCAGGGCGATGAACATGTACTTGCCGTACTCGATCTCGGTGGCGCCCTGTTCGAGCACCTTGCCGAGCGCGTCGCAGGCCTCGGCGAGCTTCGGCAGGATCTCGGGGTCGGTGGTGGTCCACTTCTCCCAGTTCTTGCGGAAGTTCTCGGCCGCGCCGCTGTCCAGGCTGCCGAGCACGTCGCCGGCGGCCCGGTTCAGCTCCCCGATCAGGGAGGTCACGTCGGACGACGCCGTGTGCCACGCCTCGGCGGCGCGCCGCATCGCGGTCTCGTCGCCTTCGGGCCAGTCCGTGCCGATGAGCCAGGACAGCCACTTGACCTCGTCGGGGATCTCCATGCCCACGGGAAGGCCACCTCAGGGGAGTTCGGGGAGCGGGGGGACGTGCCAGACCGTGATCGACCGGCCGGGAAGGGCCGGGGCGGCGGCGGTGCCTGGCGGGGGTACGACCGCGTCCGCCCCGCCGTCCGCGCGGGGACGGCGGGGCGGGACGGGGTCAGCGGATCTTCGAGTGGTGCTCGGCCTTGTCGTAGTTGTCGGCCATCTCGTCGACGCCGCTCTTGATGCCGTGCAGGGCCTTGCCGAGGTCGCCGAACGACTTGAGCATGTTCGTCGCCGGCGTCTCGTAGTTCTTCGCGAACTCCTGGCCGGTCTTGTCGTTGCCCCAGCACTTGCCCTCGGCCGAGAGCTTGGTGTTGAGGCGGGTGAAGATGTCCTTCAGGTGGTCCGCGCCCGTGTCGAACCCGGTGCCCGCCTTGCGCAGCGCCTTGGTGTCGACTTCCAGGTATCCGCCGTCGCTCATTTGCCCAGCAATCCGTAGTGCTCGCGAATGGAGTCCATGTCGAACTTCTCCGGCAGCAGCTTGCCGAGGTCGGGGATGCCGCCGCCCGGCGCTCCGGCGGGCGCGACGTCCTCCATGATCTGGCGGGTCTGCTCGGCGACGTCCTCGGCCGCGTTGTTGGACGCCTCCAGCACCGCCTCGGACAGCTCGGTCGAGGCCAGCTTGCGGTACACGCGGGGGTCGAGTTCCAGCGCGGTGAGCCGGCCCTGCCGGTCGACGGTGACGCGGACCATGCCGTCGGCCGCCTCGCCGGTCGCCTCGATCGTCGCGAGCCGGTCCTGGAGCCCCTTGAGCTTGTCCCGCTGCTCGCGGTACTGGCCCAGAAGCTCGTCGATGTGCGCCTGCCACTCAGCGCGCATGCCGCTCCCTCCTGGTCGTCCGTCCCGGTCGTCCGTCCCGATGACGTTACATGGGCACTTGCCGGAGTTCGACCTAAAGTCTTCCTAGTTCTTCCAGATCAGCGTGTTCTGGACCTCGACGCCCAGTTCCGCCGCCGTCAGGTTGACCGGTCCGGACGCGCCGCCGACCGCGCCGCCGCGCGCGTAGTAGGACTGCGCGAACACGACGCTCGACCCCTGCGAGTACGTCCGCGTCCAGCGCTCGGGGTCGCCGCGCAGCACCGGGATGCCGCTGCTCTTGGCCGGGCCGAGCAGCTTCGGCTCGGCGTGCAGGTCGATCGAGCGGACGACGGCCCGGGCGTCCAGCGCGGACTCGAACTTCGCGATCGACAGCACGGTGATGATCGTCCGGGACGGGTTGACGTACACGCCGGACGCCATCCGGCCCGTGCACGGGTGCGTCCGCAGCGTCGAGAGCATCTGCGTGTTCGCGCGCGCGACGCACGACTCGTAACGGGTGCCCTCCTGGGTGAAGGTGTTGCCCTTCGCCGTCCGGATCGTCCGGGTGAGGATGCTCCACGGGTCGGCCGAGCCCCCGCCACCGCCACCACCGGCGGGCGAGGTCGGCGAGATGCGCGACGAGGGCGGCGTGTAGGACGGCACGGAGGACGGCGGCGGGACGATCGCCACATGCCGCTTCGGCTTGTCGTCACCGGACAGCAGGACGAACGCGCCGACGCCGCCGACGATCACCACCAGGGCGACGACGCCGAGGATGATCGCGAGCGCCGCGCCGCCGCCACCGCTCCGGGGCGGCCCCGGCGGCGGGAACCCCGGCGGTCCGGGCGGCGCCATCGGCCCGCCCGGGGATGCCACCGGGCCGCCCGGCGGCGTCATCGGCCCGCCAGGCCCGCTCGGCGAGCCCTGCGGGGCCTGCGGGAAGGGCTGCGGCGGCCCGCCCATGGCCTGGTTCGGTGGGAATCCCGGCTGGCCAGCAGGGGGCTGGCCGGGCCACTGAGGGTTCAATGCACACTCCGGACGAGGGGTTGGGGATCACCGTGGGCCTGGCGGGGTCCGGCAAGACTAACGGCAGTTCCGTGGCGGCTTCGTCCTGTTTTCGACGGACGGGACGGGCGATCGGTGCCGTCCGAATTCCCTCCGCTGCGAATTACGGGCCCGTTCCAGGCCGCGCGCCGGTCCGGACCGCCGACCGGACGCCTCCCGGCGCAGACGCGAGTCACCGGGGAAACCTGAGCCAGACGCCTGCGGAACCCGAGCGAGACGCTTGATAAACCCGAGCGAGACGCCTGGTAGGCCGAACGGGACGCTTGGGAAACCCGAGCGGGACGCCCGGTAGGCCGAGCGGGACGCCTGCGAGGGCCAAGCGAGACGCTTGGGAAACCCCGGCGAGACGCCTGGTAGGCCGAGCGGGACGCCTGCGAGCTCCGAGCGGGACGCCTGAGCGGCCCGAGCGGGACGCCTGCGAGGTTCGAGCTTGATCCCCGAGAGGCCCGAGCGGGGCGCTGCGAGATTCGAGCGGGACGTGCGGGAGACCCGAGAACGCGCGATCTCTCGGGCCGCGCGCGGTGCGTTGGGCGACACGAGTCTCGTAGGCTTGCCGATCGAGGGAAGGGAGGCAGGTGACCGACTCCAACTGGCAGCTGGCCGTACTGCGCGACCTCGGCGCGGCCCAGCGAGGCTTCGCCGACACCGCACCTGCCGAACCCCGTCCCGCCCCTGCTCAGATACCGGATCCGGCCGAGATCGCCGGGACCGCCCAGGTCGCCGCGCAGCATCCGGGGCAGGATCCGGTGACGGGGACGGGCGGTTTCCCCGGCATGCCCGCGTCCGCGCCGCCCGCGCCCGCGTCCTCCGCGCCCACGCCGTCGGCGGCTGGGCCGTCCGTGCCGTCGGCGTCCGGGGCGTCTGCGTCCGGGATGTCCGGGACGCCCGCATCCGGGGTGCCCGCTTCCGGCACTGCCGCGCCCGGCTTCGCCGCGTCCGGTACCGGCGCGGCCGGTGTTTCGGGGAGCGGCGAGTATCCGACCGGAGCCCAGCAGCCGCCCACGCCGCACGCCGACGCGCCCGTCGCAGGCCCCGCCGCGTCCTCGGACCTCGGAACCGCCACCGGCCCGGCGTCCGGCCCGGACGCTCCGTGGGGCGCGCCGCCGAGCGCCGACCAGCCGTCCACCGGCGGGGAAGGCTTCCCCGGCGTCCAGGACGGCCAACCCGCCACGAGCGGCGCACCGGGCGGCGACTCGCCCTGGAGCGCGCCTCCCGCGTCCGGTGATCACCCCGAGAACAGCGCCTGGAACGCGCCCGCCACGAGCGAGACCGGCGCCCAACCCGACACCGCGTGGGGCGCGACGGCCGGTGGCGACAAGCCGCTCGCCAGCCAGGACGACACCGCCGCCGGCGACGGCGCCCAGCCCGCGAACACTTGGGGCACCGGAGAGAGCGGCCAGCCTGCGAACGCGTCGGGCGACACTGGCCAGTCGGCGAATACGACCGGTGCGTCCGCGGCGGGTGACGGCGCCCAATCCACGAACGCGTGGGGTGCGCCTCCCGCTGGCGAGGGGGGCCAACCCGCGAACGCGTGGGGTGGGCCTGCTGCCGGTGAGGGTGGCCAACCCGCGAATGCGTGGGGTGCGTCTGGCGCCGGAGAGGGCGGCCAGCCTGCGAATGCGTGGGGTGCGCCTCCGGCAGGGGAGGGTGGTCAGCCCGCTAATGCGTGGGGGACGCCTGCGCCTGGGGCTGGCGGGGAGCCGAACTTGCAGGGGGAGGCGCCTTGGGGCGCGCCGCCCGCGACCGGCGGGAGCGGTGAGCAGCCTGCGCAGGACGGGTTCCCCGGAGTCGCCGCCCAACAGGACGCCCAGCAGAACGCGCAGCCGCTGAGCGCCCCGCCCGCCGCCAGTCCGGACGGCGGCTGGGGACAGCCCGGCGGCAATGACGACCCGTCCGGATTCCCCGGCGTGCAGGGGCAAGGTCCCGAGGCCGGACGTCCGGACGGCGCGACCGGTCAGCCCGGGGCCGGGCAGCCGGGCGCCGGGCAGCCCGAGCCGCTGCTTCACTCGGACTTCGCCTGGGAGGCCGCGATCAACCCCGTCCTCGGCGGGACGGAGCAGCAGGACGAGGCGCAGGCCCGGGAACAGCAGCAGGCCGCGCAGGCCCAGCAGCAACAGCAGCAGCCGGTGCCGGGTCCGCAGCAGCAGGCCCCGCAGGCCGCGGCCGGAGGCCCGCACCCGGCGGACGAACTCGTCCGCAAGAACGTGCACGGCGACAAGCTCGGCCGCCGACTCGGGCGCGGGATGCGCAAGGCGGTCGGCGGCGGGTCCGCGATGACCGCGCAGCAGCAGGCCGCGTTCGCCGACCTGATGGCGCGTCCGGTGCCGAGCTTCCGGCAGATCGCGGTCGCGAGCGTCCGCGGCGGCGCCGGCAAGACGACGATGGCCGCGCTCCTCGCCAGCGAGCTGGCCCGCAACCGGCAGGACCGGGTCGTCGCGATCGACGCGGACGCCGAGCTCGGTTCGCTGCCGCTGCGCCTCGGGCTCGTCCCGCAGCTGTCGCTGACCGAGCTGGCGCAGGCGAACCCGGCGACGTTCGACGAGGTGTCGCGGTTCCTGACCCGCACGCCGGACGGCCTGTGGGTGCTGTCGTCCACGCGCGGCGGGCGGATGTCGCAGGAGTTCTCGATCCAGACGTTCCAGCGGGCGCTGAGCTCGGTGAGCCGGTTCGTCAGCGCGGCCGTGGTGGACTGCGGCGCGGGCATCCTGACCGAGGTCAACCAGGGGGTCATCGCCCAGACGCACGCGCTGGTGCTGGTCACGCCGGGCACGGTGGACGGCGCGCTCAGCGCGCGCGGGGCGCTGGAGTGGTTCGCCAACAACGGAAGGCAGCACGTGTTCCAGCGCGCCGTGGTGGTCATGGTGTCGCACGCCCCGCAGATCAACGCCGACCTCGGCCGGGCGCAGGAGATGCTCACCGCCTGGGGGCTGCCGGTGGTGCACGTCCCGTACGACCGGCACGTGGCGACCGGCGCGGCGCTCGACCTCGACAAGATCGGCGGCGCCACCCGGCAGGCCACGACCAAGATCGTGTACCAGGCGTTCGCGCGCTCGCTCGGCCTGCCGGGGGTGGCCGGATGAGCCTGGACTTCGTGGCCCTCGCGCGGCGGCGGCCGGACGTGTTCGCGGTCGCGGACGGCCTCGCCGCGATGGGCGAGCCCATCCACATCCGGGGCGGCGAGCACGAGCCGCCGACCCGCCTGTTCGACGCGGCCGGACGGCTCCTCGTCTCGATCGAGGAACCGGTCGAGGTGACCGTCGCGAGCGAGATCGCGCGGCTGCTCGGCGCGGAGTTCGCCGCGCGGGTCGGCGCGCCGGTCTGGTGGGTGGACGTGCGGGCCGTCGCCGACATCCCTGAGGCCGCCCGCGTCGCGCGCCGCTTCTCCGACGCGCTCGTCCACTGGGTCGGCGGAACGGTCTACCCGGACGGCGAGTCCGACGGCCCGGCCCGGAGCTGGCGCGCCGAGGGCGCGTCCGGCGAGGACGCCTCCGTACCCGGCGTCATCGGCGGCGCTCCGGGCGTCTCCTGACGAGCGTCATCGTCGGCGCTCGGAAGCGCGTCCTGACCGGTGTCATCGTCGGCGCTTTGGGCGTCTCCTGCTTGGCGTCATCGGCGGCGCTCTGAGCGCGTCCTGCTCGGTGTCATCGGTGGTGCTCCGGGCACGTTCTGACCGGCGTCCATACCGGGCGACGCGAGATTGATGGTGTGATCTACGTCGCGTTCGGCATGAGGCGGGAGTAACCGGGTAGTTGCGGCGCGGGGTCGGATGTGGAACGAGGGCCGTCGCGGGAGGGGTCCCGCGGCGGCCCTCGGTGTGTCCACCGGTTCTCGACGCATGTGCGGCCGCCGTCAGCTCCGACGTTCCAGCGCGACCATCGTCACCGCGCCCTCGGGCTGACCCCGTGTCCCAGGCTGGCTACGCCCGACGCGCTCCCGGCCTGGCCGCCGCTGACGTCAGCGCGGGCTGGTCGCCGTCGGCGTCTGTGCGGGTGGGTGCGGAGCGGTGAGCGGGGTGGGTTAGGACGCGTGGGGGTTCTGGAGGTGCTGGAGCAAGCGGCGGTGGCGCTGCCAGCCCTCCGGGGAGCGGCCGTCGCCGAGCGGGAACAGCGTCATCGGCGCGCGCGGCGGCCCGACCTGCTGGCCGGGGATGCCCTGCGGCGCGGGGACGGCACCGGCGACGGCGAGCGCGACGGGCGCGGCGGTGCCGGTCCAGCGGGGCTCGGTGGTGAGGTCGGCGCGTCCGGGAGTGAGCTGCACGAGCAGGGACGCGACGGGCCGGTCGGCCGCGATCGCGCCGACGAGCTGGGGAAGGTGCGCGAGGGGCGGCGGATCCTGCGGGGCGTAGCCGACGGTGACCGTGGTGGCCTCGTTCACCGCGCCGCCGCCCGCCGCCGTGAACGCGCAGACCGCCTGCGCGGGGCGCGGGCCGTCCCCGGCGACGACGACGCGCGACGACTCCCGGTTGCGGACGTGCTCGGTGAACCGGTCCGGACGCCACGGCTCGGCGACCGGCTCGGACGTCCCCCAGCCCAGCGGGGACTTGCCGGTGAGCAGTTGCAACATGCGCTCGACGGTGCCGCCGACCTCGCCGTCCGCCGCGCCGTGCCGGACCCGGTAGATCAGACCTAGCTGCGCCCCCACCGGCCCGGACGGCCGGGAGGTGAAGCCGGGCGCGTAGTCGCGGGCGTCCGGGACGGGCTCGAAGGCCGCGCCGTTCCAGCGCATCGGCCGTCCGGTGAGGCCCTCGTAGTAGCCGTCGCCGTCGCGGATGACCCAGTGCGGGCCGGAGGCGGCCGCGCCGAGCCGCAGCGGGAGCGTGATCCGGGACCCCGGCGGCGTGACGAGCTGCACCGCGCGCCCGGACCCGGCGCAGTCGGCGAGCGCGCCGACCAGCCAGGCCGACAGCGGTACCACGGGCCGGTCCTGGAGGACGATCATTGCCCGTTCGGTCAGTGCGTCCACGGTGCTCATCGTTGGCGAAGTCTATTCCCGCCGGGGCACCGCGCCGTGCGGCGGGACGCCCCGCGCACCGCCGTAACAGGACGAATTTCGCGTGACACGCGGGATGGAAGACAGAGATGTGCTGAAATGTCCGCGATGCCGGAGGAGAAGCGCGCCCGGACGGGCCACAACGCGCCCCGGGCCGCACCCCCCACGCGCCCCGGCCCTCCCGGCACGCCCGCCCCCGGCCCGACCCCGCCGGGCCGTCCCATGCAGCCGGGCCACACCGCACCACCCGAACGTCCCGCGTCCTCCGGGCACCACCCCGCCCAGCCGGGACGTCCCACGCCGCCCAACCGCCCTACCTCCACCGATCGCCCCGCACCTTCGGCACGTCCCGCGCCCTCCGGTCGCACCGCGCAATCAGGACGTTCCGCGCCGTCAGGTCGTCCCCCGTCGCAGGGACGTCCGGCGTCGCAGGCGTCTGGTCGGTCGGGAGCGTCCGGGCGGGGTGCGGGGTCGGGCGGGGCTGGAGCCTCTGGGAGGCGGGCCGGGAAGCCGGCGCATGGGGCTGTGGCGGCGGAGCGGGCGGGGGCGCATGCGTTGCCGCCTGCGCGGATGTCGTCGCGGTCGGTGTTCGAGAGCGAGCCCGTGCCGCCCGGGGGCGGGGAGCCGCCGCACCGGACGGGACGGGCCTGGCGTGTCCTCGGCATCCTCTCGATCGTGATGTCGGTGGTGCTCGTCGCCGGGAGCATCACGGCGTACGCGCTGTGGCGGCGGATCGACGGGCAGATCGGGCGGGAGAACGTGACCGGGCAGCTGCCCGCGAACCGTCCGCCGAAGCTGAACAACGCGATGAACATCCTGCTCATCGGCTCGGACTCGCGGATGGGCGCGAACGCGCGGTACGGGACGGAGGTCGGCGAGCGGTCCGACACGACGATCCTGCTGCACCTGTCGCCGGGCGGTGACCAGGCGATCGGGATCAGCTTCCCGCGCGACTCGATGGTCCGGATCCCGGACTGCAAGCGCAAGAACGGCAACGTGATCCCCGGCCGGCTGGACATGATCAACTCGGCGTTCGCGCAGGGCGGGTCGGCCTGCACCTGGGCCACGATCGAGTCGCTGACCAAAATCCATATCGACCATTTCGTGAAGGTGGACTTCACCGGGTTCAAGCGGGTCGTGGACGCGCTCGGCGGCGTGGAGATCTGCGTGCCGCGCCGCATCGACGACCCGAAGGCCGAGCTGCACCTGCGCCGGGGCCGCCAGATCGTGCACGGCGACCAGGCGCTCGGCTACGTCCGCACCCGGTACGTCCTCGGGGACGGCTCGGACCTCGGCCGCATCCGCCGCCAGCAGCAGTTCATGGCGTCGGTGGTGAAGAAGGCCACCGACAAGGGGATGCTCAAGGACCCCGGCCGGGTCTACTCGTTCCTGTCCGCGGTGGCCAAGTCCATCAAGGTGGACGACGAGTTCACCATGCAGGCCATGGAGCGGCTGGCCACCGGGCTGCGCGGGATGAGCGCGGGCAAGGTGCGGTTCGTGACCGTCCCGGTCGAAGCGTACCCGGCGGACAAGAACCGGGTGCAGTTCGCCCAGGCGCAGGCCGAGCCGCTGTTCGAGGCGATCCGGCACGACAACGCCCCGCCCGCGCCCGCCCCGCCCGCCGCGGGCAAGGGGCCGGGAGGGCCGGCGGGGCCGGGAGGGCCGGCGGGTCAGGCCGGCCAGGCGGGTCCGCAGCAGCGGCCGGTTCAGGCCAGGCCCGTCCCGCCCGCCCAGGTGAAGGTGACCGTCCTGAACGCCACGTCCGAGCAGGGCCTGGCCGGACGCGTCGGAGAGCAGATCAGGGGCCGGGGATTCCAGGTCGTCAAGGTCGGGACGAAGAAGGGCGGCGCGCACCCGAGGACCGAGATCCTCTTCGGTCCGGGCGCGGACCGGCAGGCGGCCGCCCTCGCGGCGGCGGTCCCCGGCCATCCGCCGCGCGCGTTCGCGTCGGGCACTCCCGGCATGGTCTACCTGGTCATCGGCACCGACGGCGCGGACGTCGGCCCGGCGGCGCGGCGTCCGCTGCCGAAGGTCCCGGGGGAGATCCGGGCCGACCGGGACGTCTGCGGACCCCAGTGAGTACCGCGTCCGCAAGTGGCCGGTGAGCGGCCCGGAACGTAGCGCGACAGTTGTCGTTGACGCTTAACGTTCACTGAGAGATCTGACCAGAATAGACGGATTGGCGGTATCTTGTCCGCGCGCCCCAACATCCGTCACTCCCGCCTCGAGAGTCATGCAGTCCGAGCCATTCTGTTTGCTCATGACCGTTTACGGCGGCGACCGCCCGGAGTACCTCCGGGACGCCTTCCGCAGCGCGGTGCACGACCAGACCCTGCGTCCCGACCAGGTCGTGCTCGTCCAGGACGGCCCCGTGTCGCCCGGTCTGACGGCATGCCTCCACGAGCTGATCGCGGCCAGCCCGGTCGAGGTCACCTTCGTCGGCACCGAGGACAACCGCGGCCTCGGCCCGGCCCTGGACCTCGGCCTGTCGGTCTGCCGCCACGACATCGTCGCCCGCATGGACGCCGACGACATCGCGATGCCGCACCGCTTCGCCGTGCAGGTCCCGATCGTCCGGGACGGCGCGGACCTGGTGGGCGCGGGCCTGCTGGAGTTCGGCGCGGACCTGGACGACATCGTCGGCCTCCGAACCCCGCCGAGCAACCCGTCCGACATCGCCCGCTACGCCCGGCTGCACGACCCGTTCAACCACCCGACCGTGGTGTACCGGCGGCGCGCCGTCGCGGCGGCGGGCGGCTACGGAGACCTGCCGCTGATGGAGGACTACTGGCTGTTCGTCCGCATGATCGCCGCGGGCGCGCGCGCCGTGAACGTCCCCGAGCCGCTCGTCTACTACCGCGTCGGGAACGGCGCCTACGAGCGCCGCGGCGGCCGCGACCTGCTCCGCTCCGAGCTGCGCCTCCAGCGCGAGATGCTCCGCGCCGGCCACCTCAGCCGCCCCCAGTACGTCCGCAACCTGGTCGTCCGCGGCGGCTACCGCTTCGTCCCCACTGCGATCCGCCGCCCGGTGTACCGCCTGGTAGTGGCCCCCTACGGCGCCCGCCGCAACCGCACCCGCATCCGCGAGCAGGCCGAGCAGGCCGAGCAGATGAAGGCGCTCTCCCTCGCCCCCGCGCCGCAGCCCTCGGCCCCGGCCGATCCCGGCTGCTAGCCGTCCCGGACGCACCGAGCCCCCGAAGACGCACTACGTCCCCGAAGACGCGCTTGAGGCGTCTCCGGGGGCGTAGGGAGCGGATCAGCTCGCCGGACGGCTCCAGAGGACGGGACGGTCGCCCGAACCGTCCACCGAACGGCCGACGCCGATCAGCTTGCCGCCGAGCGGGGCGAGCCCGGTGATGCGCTGGTCGCCGTCGCCGCGCAGGCCGGTCTCGTTTGTGTCGGTCGCGGTCCAGGCCGTTCCGTCCGGAGAGGTCAGCGCGATCACGTCGGCGGCGCCGTCACGGCCCGTCGTGCCGGTGGCGGTGAAGCCCTTGGTGCCGGCGGCGAGTGCGGTGACGACCAGCCCGCCGCGGTTGCCCGGGGCGGGCAGCGGACGCCAGTTCCGCCCGCCGTCGCTCGACACGTAGCCGAGCCAGCCGGGGCCCTGCGGCGTCGCGACGGTGCCGGTCGCCACCAGCGTCCCGCCCTGCTGGGCGACCTGCGTCAGGAAGCCCTCGGAGCTCCCGGACGGCAGCCGGAGGGTGCGCAGCCGCCACTGCTTGCCGTCGGACGAGGTCCAGACGCCGGGCTGGTTGCCGCCCTTGGCGAGGTGGACGCCGCCGACCGCGGTGTATCCCGACGCTCCGCCGGTGACGCCCAGCATCCACCGGGTGTCGCGGCCGCCCGTCAGGTCGTCGCGGCCCGCGCCCCGGCCGCGCTCCCAGCGGGAGAGGTCGGCGGAGAACCAGGTCGCCGCCGACGGCCCCTCCGCCCCGACGATCACATAGCCGGACGGCCCGCTCGCCACCGCCGCCGTCACCGGCTGCGCCGGTCCCGAGCCGTGGAAGGCGGCGCCGGCGTCGGCGGCCGTCCAACTAGTCCCGTCGGGCGAGGTGGTGACCAGCGCGTGGCCCTGGTCGGAGCCGACCGCGACCCAGCCCTTCGCGCCGCCCGCCACCGCGGTGAGCCGCTGCGAACCCGCCCGCGTGAACGCCGCGCCCTGGCCGGTCGCGGGACGCCAGGTGGAGCCGTCGCCGGAGACCCACGCCGCGGCGTCGCCGCCCGCGCTGCCCACCGCGACGGCACGGCCGGAACCGGCCGCGACCGCCGCGACGGTGTGGTCGCGCCGGAGCGCGCCGGGCACCTTGGCGAGGTCCACCTCGCGCACGGCGCCGCCGTCCCAGACGGCGAGCAGCGCGTCCCCGTCGCCGCCCGTGCGGTGCCCGACCGCGACCGCGTGCCCGCCCGCGGACGTCGCGTCCTCGACGAACTGGCCGGACCGCACGGCGAGCGCGCCGCCGTCCTGCCAGGTCATGCCGTCGCGGCTGCCGGACACCAGCAGGTCGCGGCCCCGGTCCACCAGCGCGGAGTAGCCCTCCCCGTCGCCGAACAGCCGGACCGTCGAGCGGTAGCCGCCCGGCGCGAGGCGGCCCGCCTGCTTCCAGGACGTGCCGTCGGCCGAGGTGAACACCTGCCCGTAGTTCCTGCCGCCCTCGTTGACCTCGCGGACGGCCGCGAACCCGGACGGTCCGCCGCCGAGCACCAGGCCGTGCGAGCCCTTGGGCACCGGGGCGTCGGCCGCGGTCCAGGACCGTCCGCCGTCGTTCGAGCGCCACAGCCGCCGGACGCCTCCGGCCTTCTTGTTGTCGGGGGTGACGAGGCTCTCCATCACGACGGTCTGGTCGGTCGCGACGGCCTCGATCAGCCGCACGGCCCCCTTGCGGGTGGTCATGCCGATCTGCTGGACACCCCGGCGCGCCTCCCAGGACGTGCCGTCGGGCGAGCGCCACACCACCGGCTCGGCGTCGGACTGGTCGCCCTTCGCCGAGGTCTCGCCGATGGCGACGTAGCCGGCGGCGGTGGCGATGACGCGCTGCACGTGCGCGTTCGGGCCGAACACGTCGCCGACCGCGTCGGGCTGCCGCTTCCAGTCCTTGCCGTCGGCGCTGGTCCAGACGACTCCGCCGCCGCCCGGCCGGGTGCCGACCGCGACCCAGCCGCGCGACGAGCCGCCGACCGCCCGCGCGACCTCGCCGCGTCCGGGCACCGCGCCGTTCGCGCCCTGCACCGTGCCGGGGGTGAAGGACTTGCCGCCGTCGCCCGACACCAGGAACAGCGGGCGGGCGTCCTGCGGGTCGCTCTCGCCGCCGACCGTGACGACGGTCGAACCGGCCGCGGCGGTCCCGGCGAGCTCCTGGTCGCGCCCGTCACCGGACGCGCCGCCGGACGTGGGGAAGACCGAGTCGCCGACGCGTACCCCGGCCTTCGCGTCCTTGTCGTCGCCGCCGAACTTCATGAACGCGAACACGCCTCCGGCCGCCACCGCGGCGACGGCCAGCCCGGCGGCTCCGAAGACGAGGACCTTGCGGCCGGCCCCGCCGCGCTTGGCCTTCGTGCCGCCCTTGTCCGCGCCGGGCGTGCTGCCGCCGGTGCGCCAGGGTTCGTCGAACTGCGGGGGCGGTGCGACCGGCGCGTCCGGACGGGGGATGTCCATCCGGGTGCCGTCCATCCGGGTGCCGTCCATGCGGGTGGCGTCCATGCGGGCGGCGTCCGGACGCGGCAGGTCGCTCTGCGTCACGTCGCGCGGCGGGCTGGACGAGAGCGCGCCCGGCGAGGGTCGGCGGTCCGGGATCTCCTGCGCGTACGGGAAGGGCTCGGCGGCTGCGGGCCGTGCCGGAGGGATCTCCTGGGCGTACGGGAACGGAGCCGGTTCGGCCGTCTGGCCGGACGGGGTCTCCTGCGCGTACGGGAACGGTTGCGCCGGAGGGATCTCCTGCGCGTAAGGGAACGGAGCCGAGGCAGCGGACGGCTGCGCCGGAGGCTGCTGAGCAGAAGGAATCTGCTGCGTCGGGGGCTGCTGCGCTGGCGGCGTCTGCTGAGCGGGAGGAGTCTCCTGCACAGGCGGGGGCGGCGCGGGGAGTTCCTGCGCGTACGGGAACGGCTCCGGCTGCATCGGGAGGTCCGGCAGAAGCCCGGCGTCCGGGCCCGGTCCGTAGGGGTCCTGCCACTGCGGGGGAGGCGGGGCGTCGGGAGTCCCCCCGGCGGACTCGTCAGGAGCCCGGTCCTCGTCCGGCCGCTGGTTCGGAGTCCCGGGTGAAGTCACGCCCATCTCCCTGGTTGCCTGGTGTACGCCTCCGGATCATAGCGAGGCGATACGGATGAAAAGGCACGGTTCGGGCGGTGATCAGCGGTGACCGGTGCGCACGAGCAGCGTCAGGCGGACTCCCGCGGACGCCCAGACGCCCGCCGTCCGCCAGGGGCCGGCCTCGCCCAGCACCTTCCGCCGCTGCCCGGCCGCGTTGCCCGGCCCCGGACGGACGGCCCGGGACGACATGATCCACACGCGGTCGGCGGCGGCCAGCGCGGGCAGCATCGCCTCCGGCGGCGAATCCACGCCGACGTAGTTCCCCGCCCGGACCGGATCGACGGCCAGCCCGACGTCCCGCACCCGCCGGAACGCGTCCGGGTAGGCCAGCGAGCCCCAGCGGACGACGCCCGACAGGAAGACCATCGTGTCGCCGGGCCTGGCCTGCTGCCGCAGGACGTCCGCGGCGAGGCGCAGGTCCAGCCTGCTGTTCTCGCGCCTGATCTGTCCCTGGTGCGGCAGGCTGAGGTCCGCCAGCAGCGCGACCGTCGCCACGAGCGCCGTCATCCCGAGCCACCGGCCGGACGTCCGGCGGCCGAACCGCGCCACCCGCGCGAGCGCGAGGCCGACCAGCAGCGCCAGCGCCGGGACGCAGAAGAACACGTAACGGGAGAGGAAGACCGGGCTGCCGACGAACGACCAGGCCAGCAGCACCGCCGGCGGGAGCAGCAGCCACGGGACGGCCAGCGCCGCCGCCGGAATCCCCTCGCGCCCCGGCCGCCCGTCCGCTCCGGGCTGCGCTCCGGCTCCAGGCCGCCGGCCCACGATCGCGCCGACGACCGCGAGCACCGCCACCGGCAGGATCATCGAGCGCGTCCCGGCGAGGAACTCCGCCAGGTTGACCACCGTGGACCCGTTCGGCGGCTTCAGCCATTCCACCTGTTTCCGCTGGCCGGCCGCCGCGAGCACGAACGGGGCCAGCCCGGCGCCGGCGGCGACGGCCGCGATCAGCCAGCGCCACAGCAGCCCGGTCTCGCGGCGTCGTGCGAGCGCCAGCGTCACCAGGTGCGCCGGGACGAGGAGCAGCGCGTCCAGGTTGAGCATGCCGAGCAGCAGCACCGAGGCCGTGTAGCCGGCGAGCCAGGGGCCGCGCCTCCGCACGCCGTCCGCGCAGCCCCGGAGCAGCAGGTAGGACGCGAGGACGGCCACCGCCGCGACCAGCGAGTAGGAGCGGGCCTCCTGCGCGTACCGCGACACCGTGGGCAGCCCGCCGTAGGCGAGCCCGGCCGCCAGTCCGGCGGCGGTCCCGCCGAGCCGCCGGCCGAGGACGACGAGCCCGGCCGACGCCGCGGCGGCGGCAAGCGCGCTGGGCATCCGCAGGGACCACTCGCCGATGCCGAACACGTCCGCCCAGGGCCGCATCAGCAGGTAGTAGGTGGCGTGGACGAGATCGAGCCGATCGAAGACGCGCAGCATGTCGGGCAGCGGACGGCTCACCGCGCTCACCGTCGCCGCCTCGTCCGTCCAGTAGGACGGGCGGCCAAGCTGCACCAGGACGACGGCCAGCGTCGACGCCGCGGCGACGAGCGGGGCGACGAAGCCGGGCAGCGAGCGGAGACGGGCGGGCGACAGTCCGCCCCGGGTCAGCGCGCCCCGGGTCAGCGCGCCTCGGATCCCGCCCGCCGGGGGCCGCGTCGTCAGTGCCATCGAAGGTTCACTCCCGGGGGCCGGGATGATCGTCCGGCGTGGGCGGCGGCAGGGCGGTGGATCCGGCGGCCATGCCGTCGCGGTCCAGGCCCGCCTCGCGCAGCACCGAGCTGTTCGGACGGGGGCGGCCGAGCACCCCGGCCCGGACGCCGCGCGCGAGGGCGCGCCGGAGCACGGCCCGGTCGGCGGATCCGGCGAAGGTGTGCGACCAGCGCCGCAGCGTGGATCCGGCGTACAGCGCCCGCTCCGCGGGGGCCAGGCCGGGGCTGCGGGTGAACAGCCAGATCTTGTTGCGGACCTCGTAGAAGAACCGCTCGCCGGGATCGGCCTCGGTGCCGCCGAACGTTCCGGTCTTGTGGACGACCCGGCTGTCCGGGCAGTACAGGCCGCGCCGTCCCCGCAGCAGCCGGGTGGTGAACTCGAAGTCGTCGTTCCACAGGAAGTAGTCGGCGACCGGCAGCCCCCGCTCGCGCACGACCGCCGCGTCCACCAGCAGCGAGACGAAGGACGCCGACCTGATCGGACGGCAGCCCACCGCCCGCGCGGCCTCGCGTTCGGCCTTCGTCGCGCCGGGCTTGTCGCGCGGGGTGTTCATCGGGTGGTCCCGGCCGTCGGTCCACAGGACCCTGCTGGCCACCACGGCCGGCGGGGTTCCGGCGTACCGGTACCGCGCCGCGACCAGGGCCGAAAGGGCGGACGGCTCGGGCACGGTGTCGTCGTCCATCAGCCAGATCAGGGAGGCGCCCCGGTCCAGCGCCCGCGCCATCCCGGCGGCGAAGCCGCCCGCCCCGCCGATGTTGCGCGAGGTGCGGAGGATCTCCAGCGGGAACGGGTCGCCGGCGGCGTCGCACCGGGCCCGCAGCAGCGCGTCGGTTCCGTCCGACGAGGCGTTGTCGACCACGATCACCGCGTCCGGCGGGCGGGTCTGCGCCGCCAGGGCGTCCAGTGCCTCGGCCAGCAGCCTGCGCCGGTCGTAGGTGACCAGCACGGCGACGACGGACATCAGCCGGCCGCCCGGCGGGTGAGGCGGGGGCGGTCGTCCTCGGGCTCCTCGCCGTCGCCCTCGTCGCCGGTCTCCGGCGGCGGCGGAGGAGGCTCGACGCCCTTGAGCCGCTCCATCATGTGCCAGTAGCCGACCCGCAGCCGCCAGACGGCCGGGTTGCGCTCGCTCATGTGCCGGGCCATCAGCTTGGGCAGCGCGGTCCCGCGCTGCTCGTTCCGCTCGGCGTGCAGTTCCCCGAGCTCCTGGCGCAGGGCGGAGATCCGGTCGAGCAGCGCCAGGATCGTGTGCGACGCGGCGTCCACGACGGCGGCCGGGTCGGGCGGCGGCCGCTCGCCGTCCTCGCCGCGCTCGGGCGGGAGCAGTTCGGCGAGGTCGCCGACCACGTCGTAGCCGGCCTCGCGGACCGCCTCGACGAGCTCCTTGGCCTGGACCTCGGCCCAGGCCCGGCGGTCGGGGGGCAGCGGGACGCGGCCGGGCTCGCCCTGGCCGGGCAGCACCTGCAACGCCAGCAGGTCGGTGACCAGCCGGTGGTACAGCCACATGGGGACCTCGTCGTCGACCGCGTGGTTGACCGCGCGCAGCAGTTCGGTCTCGGTCCAGCTCAGCGACGAGTTGGAGCGCGCCGAATCGACGTCCACCGTGCTCGGGTCGGCGCCCACGATGCCCGCGAACCGCTCCCAGAGCAGCGTGCGCGGCGCCCCCTTGCGCGGGACCGTCAGCACGTGGACGCGCTCCGGGGGGACGTGCGCCGACCAGCGGCCGAGCACCTCGGGGATGTCGTGGACCCGCCAGAACCAGGCCGCGGCGGCCTGGTCGCGGGGGCCGTCGATCACCTCGCCCAGCCAGTGCCCGAAGTCGTAGTGGAAGCGGTGCTTGACGTACTCCTGCCACTCCGAGGGCAGCAGCCCGGCCAGGTCGCGCGCCGAGTACACGACGTGGACCGGCAGCGGGGCCAGCGACCGCACCGCGCGGGCGGCGGCCCGGGCGTCGGCCGCGGCGATGACCTCGTTGGAGATCACGGCGACCCGCGCGTCCGAGGCCTTGATCTCGGCGACGAGCGCGTCCCAGGCGCCGGTCCAGTCCGCCGCCGGGTCGCCCTCCTCGGGGACCAGCCCGCGCAGGTCGCGGGTCGCGCGCACGTGCGCGGCGAACGAGCCGCCGGGGAGGAGCACGCCCTGCTCGGCCAGCGTCGCGGCGTTGTTCCACAGCAGGCTCTGCAGGAAGGTCGTCCCGCTCTTCGGCGCGCCGATGTGGAGGAAGACGGCCGGTCCGGACGAACCGCCGGAGCCCGTGGCCGATTGCGGGCTGGGGTGGGCCTCGGCCACCTGAGTCTCCCCATTCCATGCTGACAAAGTTGGACGATTCTGTATCTTAACTGCGCACCACCGTTTGACAGGGCAAAGCTCCCAAAAGTCACGATGCGGCACCCGAGTGGCCGTGGAAAGTCGAGCCGTGAACGCTGATCTAGTTGTCGTGGGCTCCGGATTCTTCGGGCTCACCGTCGCCGAGCGCTGCGCCGCGGAACTGGGGCTCCGGGTCCTGGTCCTGGAGCGCAGGCAGCACCTCGGCGGCAACGCCTACAGTGAGCCCGAGCCGCAGACCGGCATCGAGATCCACCGCTACGGCGCGCACCTGTTCCACACCTCCAACGAGCGGGTGTGGGAGTACGCCAACCGGTTCACCGCCTTCACCGACTACCGGCACCGGGTGTACTCGACCTACAAGGGCCGCGTCTACGCGATGCCGATCAACCTCGGCACGATCTGCTCCTACTTCGGCCGCGCGTTCAGCCCGGACGAGGCCCGCGCGCTGATCGCCGGGCAGGCCGCGGAGGTCACCGACCCCGCGAACCTGGAGGAGAAGGCGATCTCGCTGATCGGACGGCCGCTGTACGAGGCGTTCATCCGCGGCTACACCGCCAAGCAGTGGCAGACCGACCCGCGCGAGCTGCCCGCCGAGATCATCTCCCGGCTGCCCGTCCGCTACACCTTCGACAACCGGTACTTCAACGACCGCTACGAGGGCCTGCCCGTCGACGGCTACACGGCCTGGCTGGAGCGGATGGCCGACCACCCGAACATCGAGATCCGGCTCGGCACCGACTTCTTCGACGTCCGGGACGATCTCGCCGGGTCCGTCCCGGTCGTCTACACCGGCCCGCTGGACCGCTACTTCGGCTTCGCCGAGGGCGAGCTCGGCTGGCGCACCCTCGACTTCGAGACCGAGGTGCTGCCCACGGGCGATTTCCAGGGCACCTCGGTGATGAATTTCGCGGACGAGGACGTCCCCTACACTCGGATCCACGAATTCCGGCACTTCCACCCCGAGCGGACGCACTACCCGTCCGACCGCACGGTGATCATGCGCGAGTTCTCGAGGTTCGCCCGGCGCGGCGACGAGCCGTACTACCCGATCAACACCCCCGCGGACCGGGCCCGGCTGCTGCGCTACCGGGAGATGGCGCGGCGCGAGGACGGCGTCCTGTTCGGCGGACGGCTCGGCACCTACAAGTACCTCGACATGCACATGGCGATCGCGAGCGCGCTCGGCATGGTCGACAACCGGCTGCGGCCCCACTTCACCGAGGGCGCGCCGCTGATCAGCGGAGGAATGGACGAGTGAGCGACACCACCGACACGGCCGCGGACGGGCCCGCGGCGGCCGCGACCGACGGCCTGCGGGTGCTGCACCGGGTCATCATGCCCGCCGAGCGCGACCTGGACGTCCTGCGCCTGTACGTGGACGGCAACGCGGTCTTCGGCCGCCGCTCGGTGGACCTCGCGGGGGCCGCCGAGCAGGTGCTCGCCGAGCAGGACACCGGGACGGGCCGCCCCGCCGCCGGGTACCGGCCGTCCTCCAAGGACGACAGCGCGGAGATCATCGGCCGGCGGAGCATCGTCGTGCCGTCCGGCGCGCGGGTCTCGTTCTGCTCCTACTTCAACGCCTTCCCGGCCGGGTACTGGCGGCGCTGGAGCACGGTCGAGACCGTCCGGCTGCGGCTGGCGGTGCGCGGCGAGGCGACGGTCCTCATCTACCGCTCGACCGGCAAGGGGCACCTGGAGCGGATCAAGGCGCTCCAGTTCGACTCCGACACCTCGGTCGAGCGCAGCGTCGACCTGCCGCTCGCGCCGTTCATCGACGGCGGCTGGTACTGGTTCGACATCATCGCCGACGGCCGCACCGCCGTGCTCGACCGCGCCGAGTGGTGCGCCGCCACCGAGCGGACCACGCCCGGCACCGCCACCATCGGCATCACCACCTTCAACCGGCCGAAGTTCTGCGTCGAGCAGCTCGTCGCCCTCGCCGGGGCGGGCGACGTCCTGGACGTCGTCGACGAGATCATCGTGGTGGACCAGGGCACCGACCGGATCGAGGACCACCCCGACTTCCCGGCCGCCGCGGCCGCCCTCGGCGACCGGCTGCGCGTCATCGACCAGGCCAACCTCGGCGGTTCCGGCGGCTTCGCGCGGGCCATGCACGAGACCGTCGAGGCCGGGCGCAGCACCTACACGCTGCTGCTGGACGACGACGTCATCCTCGAACCCGAGGGCATCGTGCGCGCGGTCACCTTCGCCGACCTCGCCCGCGGCCCGATGATCGTCGGCGGCCACATGCTGGACCTGTACAACCGGTCGGTGCTGCACGTCTTCGGCGAGACCATCGCCCGCTACCGCTGGTGGATGGAGCCCGCGCCGAACACCTTCCTCGGCCACGACCTGGCGCACACGCCCCTGCGGCACACGCCGTGGCTGCACCGCCGCGCCGACGTGGACTACAACGCCTGGTGGATGTGCCTCATCCCGGTCGACGTCATCCGCAAGATCGGGCTGTCGCTGCCGTTCTTCATCAAGTGGGACGACATCGAGTACGGCCTGCGCGCCAAGGAGGCGGGCATCCCCACCGTGTCGCTGCCCGGCGCGGCGGTCTGGCACGTCCCGTGGCACTCCAAGGACGTGATGACCGACTGGCAGGCCTACTTCACCGAGCGCAACCGCATCGTCACGGCGCTCGTCTACTCCCCGTACGAGCGCGGCGGGAACATGCTCAAGGAGAGCCTGTTCATCACCATCAAGCACGCCCTGGCCATGCAGTACTCCACGGCCGAGCTGATGCTCCTCGCCATCGAGGACGCCCTGAAGGGGCCGGACGACCTGCACCCGTCGATCGTCACCAAGATGGGTGAGCTGCGCGAGCTGCGCGCCGGCTTCATCGACGCCCGCGCCGAGAGCGACCTGGACGCGTTCCCGGCGGTGCGCCGCCGCAAGCCCCCGCGCAAGGGCCGCGGCGTCGCCCCGCCCAAGGACCGGAAGGCGATGATCCGCACCGCGCTGCTCGGCGCGGCCCGCCAGCTCAAGCCGGTGGACCAGCACCCGCGGACCCACCCCGAGGCCGTCGTCCCGCACGTGGACCAGACGTGGTGGCTGCTCACCAAGTTCGACAGCGCCCTGGTCTCGTCCGCGGACGGCACGAAGGTCGCCTGGTACCAGCGCGACCCGCGCCGGTTCTGGTCGCTGATCCGCCGCGCCAACGCGCTGCACGCCCGCCTCATGAAGGACTGGGACTCGCTGAGCGCCCGCTACCGGGCGGCGCTCCCCGAACTCACCGCGCCCGAGGCGTGGCGGGCCACCTTCGCCAAGGCGGACAAGCCCGCGCCCGCCGCCAAGTCGGCGGCCGCGGTCAAGGCCGCCGCGGCCGTCGAGGCCGCCACGTCCGCGCGCGTGGACGTCCCCGCCGTCTCCCTCGACTCCGCCGCCGACGCCGCCCCCGGCGCTTCCCCCTCGCCCGTCCCCGAACCCGAGCGTCCTGCGTCTCCCATGTCCGAGCAGCCCGCGCCTCCGGCGGCTGAGCGTTCTGTGCCTCCGGCGGCTGAGCGTCCTGCGTCTCCCGCGTCCGAGCAGCCCGCGCCTCCGGCGGCTGAGCAGCCCGCGCCTCCGGAGGCTGAGCGTCCTGCGCCTCCGAAGGCGGAGAGCGGCGGGGCCGGCTGATGTCCGCTTCGGGGGACCAACCGGACGGTGCCGTCGCGGACCCCGCGGCGGCGCCGGCCGACGCGGGGGCGACGGCGTCGGCGGGCGCCGGCCGAGAGGCGGACCCCGCCGCCGAGCCCGGGCTGGTCGCGCCGGGGCAGGGCGGCGGCCTGGGGGACGTGTTCCGCCGGCGCTACCTGCTGCGCCTCATCGTCCGGCGGGAGCTGCGCGCCCGCTACCAGGGGTCGCTGCTCGGGTTCGGCTGGTCGTACGTGCGGCCGGCCGCGCACTTCTCGGTCTTCTACTTCGTGGTCGGGCAGTTCCTCGGCATGAGCCAGCGGGTCCAGCACTTCCCGATCTTCATGTTCTCCGCGCTGGTGCTGGTCTCCTTCTTCAACGAGACGCTGATCAACGGCACCCACGCGGTGCTGGGCAACGCGGCGCTGGTGCGCAAGGTGTACCTGCCGCGCGAGCTGTTCCCGGTGGCGTCGCTGCTGGTCTCGCTCGTCCATCTGGTGCCCGGCGTCGGGATCGTGCTGGTCGTCGCGGCGACCTGGGGCTGGTCGCCGTCGCCGGTCGCGCTCGGCTCGGCGGTGCTCGGGTTCCTCATCGTCGCGACCCTCGGCCTCGGCCTCGGCCTAGCCTGCGCGGCCCTGCACGTGTTCTACCGGGACACCGACAAGGTCGTGGACATCGCGACGCTGTTCGTCACCTGGTCGGTGCCGATGATCTACCCCTGGCACGTCGTCCGGGACACCGCCCCGCACTGGGCCGCCGAGCTGTACCTGGCCAACCCGCTGGCCGAGGCGGTGCTGCTGTTCCAGCGGGCGTTCTGGTGGCCCACCACCGACCGGACGTTCGCGTTCCCGCCGCACCTGACCCGCGACGCGCTGGCCGCGCTCGCCGGATCGGTGCTCGTCCTGGTCGCCGGGCAGTACATCTTCGCCCGGATGCAGCGACGCTTCGCCGAGGAGCTCTGAGGTGACACAGGCGCTGGTGCTCGACCGGGTGAGCAAGGAGTTCACCCTGCGGCACGCCCGGTCGATCAAGAACATGACGGTCCGGGCGCTGCGCCGGGAGCGGCTGCGCGACCGGTTCACCGCGCTGAACGAGGTGTCGGCCGAGCTGGCGGTGGGCGACTCGGTGGCCCTGCTCGGCACCAACGGGTCCGGCAAGTCCACCCTGCTGAAGATCATTTCAGGGGTGCTGCCGCCGGACCGCGGCCGGGTCCTGGTCCGCGGCCGGGTGGCCGGCCTGATCGAGGTCGGCGCGGGCCTGCACCCCGAGCTGACGGGCCGGGAGAACGTCTTCCTCAACGGCGCGATCCTCGGCATGGACCGGGCCGAGACGCTGGCCAAGTTCGACGCGATCGTCGAGTTCGCCGACATCGGCGACTTCCTGGACCAGCCGGTCCGCTTCTACTCGTCCGGCATGTTCATGCGGCTGGCGTTCTCCATCGCCGTCCACACCGACCCGGACGTCTTCCTCATCGACGAGGTCCTCGCGGTCGGCGATCCGCTGTTCCGCGAGAAGTGCATCGCGCGCCTCACCGAGTTCCGCGCCAGCGGCCGCACGATGGTGATGGTCGCGCACGACGTCAGCCTCCTGCGCGACCTGTGCTCCCGCGGCATCTTCCTGGAACGCGGCCAGGTCGTCTGGGACGGCGACATCGACACCGCCGCCGACCTGCTCGTCCGCAAGCGCAAGGAGAGGCGCGCCGCCATCGCCGCCGGGAGGACCGCGTGACCCGCCCGATGACCCGTCCGGACGCCCGCCCCCGGCTCCGCGAACTCGACCTCCTCCGCTTCGTCGCCGCCTTCGCGGTGCTCGGCCACCACTACGTGGGCCGCATCGCCGGATGGGGGCCGGAGAACTACTGGAAGCTGCCCGGGCTCGCCCGGGTGACCGCCTACGGCAACCTCGGCGTGGACCTGTTCTTCCTGATCAGCGGGTTCGTCATCCTGATGAGCGCGTGGGGGCGGACGGTCGGCGACTTCGCCGTCTCGCGGGTCACCCGCATCTTCCCCGCGTACTGGTTCGCCGTGGTGCTGGCGCTGGTGGTGTTCAAGACCACGGGGTTCACGCAGGTCCCGCCCGAGGCGGACGGGCGCGGACCGCTGCGCGCGCTGTTCCCGAACCTGACGATGCTGGAGTTCGGCACGGACACCAAGCCGATGGTGTCGGTGTTCTGGACGCTCGGCATCGAGCTGCACTTCTACGTGCTGATCGCGCTGCTGGTCTGGCGCGGACTGACCTACCGGCGCTGCGTCACCTTCATGATCGTGTGGCTGCTGGCCGGGGTGTTCGCCCAGGAGGCGCACTTCGAGCCCGGCGTGGTGATGCTGTTCCCCGCGTGGGCGCCGTACTTCGTGGCCGGCATGGCGTTCTACCTGATCTACCGGTTCGGCTCGAACATGGCGCTGTGGATGATCGCCGCCTGTGGCTGGGCGCTGGCCGTCTGGTACCGCAGCACGATCGTCAACCCGGACATCAAGCTGCCGCCCGAGCACGACCTGGTGATCATCACGGTGGTCTCGCTGATCTTCGTGGTGATGGCGCTGGTCGCCACGCGCCGGCTGTCCTGGCTCGCGGTGCCGGGTGCGACCGTCCTCGGCGGCCTGACCTACCCGCTCTACCTCATGCACGAGACGCTCGGCATGCCGATGCGCGACTGGTTCCGCGACCGGCTCGGGTACTGGTCGCAGCTGGTCCTCGGCGTCGCCGTCGCCCTGCTGGCCGCGTACCTGGTGTACCGGCTGATCGAGCGTCCGGCCCAGAAGTGGATGCGGCCGAGGCTGGCCGCGGCGCTGGCCCAGATCCGCGACCGCTCGGCCGCCGCCGAGGCTCAGGAGGCCACGGCGCACGCGCCGGCTTCGCCGCACGTGCCGGCACCCGCGTTCGGTCCCCTGCCCGTCCCCGCAACCGCGCCTGGACAGATGCCCGCCTCCGCAACCGCGCCTGGACAGATGCCCGCCTCCGCAACCGCGCCTGGACAGATGCCTGTCCCCCCGACCGCCGCCGGGCAGGTGTCCGCCTCCGCAACCGCGCCTGGACAGATGCCTGTCCCCCCGACCGCCGCCGGGCAGATGTCCGCCACCGCAACCGCGTCCGGTCAGGTGCCGACGCCCGGTCCGGCGGCGCATGGGCGGCCCGAGCCGGAGGCGTCGGCGCCTGGGCTAAGTTGATGGACGGCCCGGTGGTGTCCGAAAGGTAGGGAAGTGTTCCGTTCGAGGGTGCGGCGCCTGATGTGCGGCCTGCTCGCAGTCGTGCTGCTCCTCAGCGGATGCGGCGCCGACCGCAAGGAGCGGAGCAAGCCGAAGGCCAAGGGCGGGACGGCGTCGCCGGCGCAGGGCGGGCGGAAGCCGAACATCCTCTACGTCCTCACCGACGACCTGTCGTGGGATCTGGTCGACTACATGCCGAACGTCAAGCGGCTCCAGCAGCAGGGCATGACGTTCTCGAACTACTTCGTGGCCGACACGCTGTGCTGCCCGTCCCGCGCGACGATCCTCACCGGGCGCTACCCGCACAACACCGGCGTGCTCAGCAACGACCCGCCGACCGGTGGCTACGACGTGTTCAACCAGCGCGGCAACGAGCAGTCCACGTTCGCCGTCGCGCTGAAGAACGCGGGCTACCGGACGGGCCTGATGGGCAAATACCTCAACGGCTACGAGTCCACCAAGAAGCAGGGATCGTCCCGCACCTACGTCCCTCCGGGCTGGACCGAATGGGACGTCACCGGGCTCGGCTATGCGAATTACAACTACGACCTCAACAGCAACGGGACGCTGACCCACCACGGCTGGAAGCCGGGCGACTACCTGAACACCGTCATCTCCGGTAAGGGCGTCGATTTCATCAACCGCTCGGCGGACGCCAAGCAGCCGTTCCTTTTGGAGATGTCCACGTTCTCCCCGCACGGGCCGGCGACCGCGGCTCCCGAGGACAACCATAAGTTCCGGTCGCTCAAGGCCCCCCGGACGCCCGGCTTCAACGAGCCCGACATCGGGGACAAGCCCGGCTGGCTGCGCCGCTACCCGCTCCTCCGGAAGAAGCAGATCGCCGACATCGACGAGGCGTTCCGGCAGCGCGTCCGCGCCGTCCAGTCGGTGGACCGGATGATCGGCAAGCTGCTCGACACCGTCCGGGCGCGGGGGCTCGCGGACGACACCTACGTCGTCTTCAACTCCGACAACGGCTACCACCTGGGGCAGCACCGGCTGGAAGAGGGGAAGCTGACCGCGTACGACACCGACATCAAGGTGCCGCTGATCGTCGCCGGTCCCGGTGTCAAGGCCGGCGCCGTCGAGTCCCGCTTCGCCCAGAACACCGATATCTGCCCCACCTTCCAGGACCTCGCGGGCCTCACTCCGCCCCCGTCCGTGGACGGCCGCACTCTCGTTCCGCTCCTGCACGGCCAGCCGGTGACCGGTTGGCGTACGACCGCCTATATCGAGCACCTCGGCCCGCGCTTCAACAAGGACGACCCCGACCTGCCCAAGCAGTTCGGCGGCAACCCCCCGACCTACCACGCCGTCCGCACCGCGAACGAACTCTACGTCGAATACGAGAACGGCGACCGCGAGTATTACGACCTCACTCGCGATCCCTGGGAGCTGGGCAATCTCTATCCCCAGGCTCCAGCGTCACGCAAAGCCGAGCTCAGCGCTCTGGTCAACGAATACCGGACGTGCGGCGGCCCCAACTGCCGCAATCTCTGACCGGTCCCGGAACCGTCAGGACAGGGGAAGGGCGTTCTTCCAGAGACGGTACGTCCAGACGCCCCAGCGCCCGTCCGGCGTCCAGCCGTCGGCGACGGTGTGCACTACCTGTAGAAGACGTGCCGGGTCTATCCCTCCTCGACGACGGTGGGCGCGTAGGGCGAGCAGGGCCGTCGCCGACGTCTTCAGGCCGGTGAGGGCACGCTTGCTCCCGCGTGGGCGTCGGTTCACGTGGTGCTTCCCTTCAGGTGGGCGCTGAGCCAGCGGAGGACCTGCGGGAGGACGCGGTTCCAGGTCTCGAAGTTGTGGCCGCCGACCGGGAGGGTGAGGGCGTCGGCGCGCATGGGCGGTTTGACCAGGGAGAGGAACTTCTTGGTACCGGCCTCGTTGGTCTCGCCCTGCTCGCTGGTGGTGACCAGCGTGGAGATCGGCGGGGTGGGCAGGTTGCGCAGCCGCCAGAGCAGGTCGTTCTCGTTCCGGACGGCCTGGCTGCCGCCGTACAGGTCGCCGGTGGTCACGTCCTTGATGGCGTTGTAGTAGCCGGACATGGACGCGGCGGCGGAGAAGACGTTCGAGGCGCGCATCGCCAGCTTCAGCGCGCAGTAGCCGCCGGTGGACAGGCCGAAGACGCCCCAGCCCGTGCGGTCGGCGGCGACCGGGTAGGTGTTGCGGATCGCCTCGGGCAGGTCCTGGGTGAGGAACGAGGCGGTCTGCGGGCCGCCGAGGACGTCCATGCACTCGGTGTCGCGCCCCTGGCCGACGACCGGCCGCAGCAGCACGTAGATCGTCGGCTGGACGCGGTTCGCCTTCAGCTCGTCGAGGGCGGTCTGCGGCACCTTAACGTTGGTGACGAGGTTGCGCACCGCGCCGGGGTATCCGCTCAGGCCCACGGCCACGGGGTAGCGGCGGTTCTTCCCGTCCGGCTGGAAGTACTGCGGTGGCAGGTAGACGTAGGCGCGGGCGTGCAGGCCGGAGCGGACGCCGCGGATGTCCACGGTGTCCAGGCGGCCGTCGGTCTGCGGGGAGCCGCCGAAGGACAGGTCCGGGTCCCGCTGGATGATCTCCGAGGCCGCCGACGCGTTGCCCTTGGTGGACGGCACGATGCGGCCGCCTCCGCCGCCGCCGGCGCCCGCGAGCTCGCCCCAGGTCGCGTAGAAGCTGAAGTGGCGGTTCACCATGACGAGCACGAGCAGGATGACGAGGACCTGCGTGCCCGCGAACGCGCCGAGCCGGGCCAGGACGGACACCGGTCCCGGGCGGGCCAGCCGCCGCCAGCCGGCGACGATGCCGGTCACCGCGGCGAGCACCGCGACGATCAGCAGGATCAGCAGCGGCCAGCCGGTCAGGGACACGGATGCTCCTTGGGCGGTCTGGGGTGTCCGGAGGTGGTCAGGGGAGATTATCGGCTTTGTGATTCTTCTGATGATGCGGGCGAGATCCTTTACGATGCCGGACTTTGACGCGATCTCCAGGAGGTGCCGTGAAGCTCCCGTCCCGCCGCTCGGCGGCCGTGGGAACCGCGCTCGCCGTCGTCGTCGCAGGTGGGGGCGCCGCGGCCTGGGCGACCTCGTCCGAGAGCGGTCGCCCGGCGCCCGCCGGCCTGTCGGCGGACGCTTCCGCCGCCGCGTCCGGGCCGAAGCTGGTGATCCCGACGACCTTCGCGGACCCCGGCGTCCTCAAGGTCGGCCGGACGTACTACGCGTACTCGACCAACACCAAGGGCAGGACGCTGCCGGTGGCCACCGCCGCGTCGATGCGCGGACCGTGGAGCATCCAGCCCGCTGACGCGCTGCCCAAGCTCGGCGCGTGGGCGTCCGGCGGTCTGACCTGGGGCCCGGACGTGGCCCGGCGCGCGGACGGCTCGTACGTCCTCTACTACACCGCCCACAGCAAGGCCCGCGGCACCGGATGCGTCGGCGCGGCGGTCGCGAAGAGCCCGCTCGGACCGTTCAGCCCGGTCGGCACGGGGCCGCTGGTGTGCGACGCGCCCAAGGAGGCGAGCTGGGGCAGGCTGCGCGGCGAGATCATCGGCGCGGCGGCCTACGGCGAGAGCGGACGGCGCTACCTGGTCTACAAGGTCGGCTACAACGGCGCGAACCCGTGGAAACCGTCCTTCCTGCTGCTCCAGAAGCTGTCGGCGGACGGCCTGCACCGCGTGGGCGCGCCCCGCGTCATCCTCAAGCAGACCAACGAGCCGTACACGACCGAGGCCCCGTACCTGGTCAAGCACGGCGGCTCCTACGTGCTGTTCTACTCGTCCGGGCTCTACAGCCGCAGCAAGTACGAGACGCGGTACGCGGTGTCTTCCAAGCTGGGCGGCCCCTACAAGAAGGCGGGGACGCTGATGACGACCCAGAGCCTTCGGGGCAAGGTCAACGGCCCCGGCAGCGCGTCGGTCCTCCGCGACGGCAACACTTGGTGGATCGTCTTCCACGGCGCGCTCGACTATCCCGCCCACCCGACGTGGCCGTCCAAGGCCGAGCGTCCGAACCCGCTCGTGCGCGGGATGTACGTCGCCGAGCTCGGATGGTCCGGCTCGCGCCCGCACCTCCGGTGAAGCACCGCCAGCCTTCGCTAAAGCGCCCCAAGCTCCGATGAAGCGCCCCAACCTCCGATGAACCCGACGAAGAGGTCTCATGCGTAAGTCCCTGATCGCAGTCTCGGCGGCCGTCGCGGTCGCGGCCGTCGCCGGTGGCGCCGCCGCGTGGCCGCCGGGCGGCGAGCACCGGTCGTCCGCGCTCTCCGGGGCCGACTCCGCGCGTGCCGCGAGCGCGCCCCGGTCCGTGGCGAAGGTGATGTCCCAGGGATTCGCCGACCCCGGCGCCCTCAAGGTGGGACGGACGTACTACGCCTACGGGACGAACGGTCCGTCCCGCCACATGCCGGTCGCGTCCGCGCCGTCCGCGCTGGGGCCGTGGAAGCTGAACGGCGCGGACGGCCTGCCGAAGCTCGGCGCCTGGGCGAACCCGCGCAAGCCGGTCTGGGCGCCGGACGTGTCGCGCCGTCCGGACGGCTCGTACCTGCTCTACTACACCGCCTGGAGCGACAAGTACGCGCACATGTGCGTGGGCGCGGCCGTCGCGGGAAGCCCCGCGGGACCGTTCCGGCCGGTGGGCGCCGGCCCGGTCGAGTGCGTCGCCCCGAAGGCCGCCCGGCATCCGGGGACCAAGCCCGGCGAGATCATCGACGCGTCGGCGTTCACCACCGGCCGCGACCACTACCTGCTCTACAAGGTCGGCTACAACGGCGCGAAGCCGTGGAAGCCGTCCTTCCTCGTGATCCAGAAGATGACGTCGGACGGGACACACAAGTCTGGCGCGGCCAAAGTGATCCTCACCGAGACGAGCGAGCCCTACACGGTCGAGGCCCCGTACCTGGTCAGGCACGGTAAGTCCTACGTGCTGTTCTACGCGGCGGGCTTCTACGGCAACGACACCTACCAGACCCGCTACGCGGTGGCGTCCAAGCCGACCGGCCCGTACAAAAAGGGCGGCGTGCTGATGAGCACGTCCAGTCTGGGCGGCAAGGTCCACGGTCCGGGCGGTGCGACAGTGCTCAACGACGGCGGGACCTGGCGCGTCTTCTTCCATGGAGCGCTCAAGCAGAAGCCCCTCGTCCGCACCCTCTACACGGCCCAACTCGCCTGGACCGGCAGCCGCCCGTCCGTCCGCTGACGGCCGTCCTCCCGCCTCCGGAGCGGTCGCTCGGGTGGGTGATTACGGGGGAGTGGTGGCCGGATGTGGACAAGGGGGTGGGGAGTTTGGGTGATCTTGCGGCAGGTGGGGCTGGTGACTGGATTGGCGAGCCAAGTCGGGCATCAGGGGCCGTGTTCGGTTGAACGGGGCGCGCGGGGCGGGGTAGGTCTTTAGTCTGGGCGGGAGGAGCCTCAGCCGAGCCCGCCCCGAAGAGCCCGCACCGTCGTAACCAGGGGTCTGCCGACGTGACCGAAGTGCCGAGCGGTTCCGCGAGGGCGCGGATGGTCCAGGCTGACCGGCTTTACGTCGGGTGGCGGTACGCGCAGGTGCATCCGGACCCGGGGCCGCCGCCGAGCGCGCCCGAGCCGGTCCGGGCGGAGGGCGGACGGGCCGCCTACGCCACCTCGCGGGAGCTGAGCGCCGAGCATCTCGCCGGACGGCCGTTGCGGATCGCGGCGGCCGGGGGCGGGGCGTTCGCGGCGCTGATCATGCTGTGCGCGGTGTTCGGGGCGCTGCCGTGGGCGTTCGCCGGGGCCGGGCTGGTCGCGTGCGCCGTCGTGCTCGCCATCACCGGGACGCCGTTGTGGCGTAGCCAGCAGCACGCGCGGGCGCGCGCGGAGGCCGAGGCCGTGCTGGCCGAGCAGGAGCGCGTCGCGCGGGAGCGAGAGCGTCTGGCCGTCGTGCGCGCGCACGAGGACGCGCGGAAGGACTGGGAGCGGAAGCGGTCCGCCTACGAGGAGCAGCGCGAGTGGTATCCGGTCGCCGTGCCGAACGGCGTCGACCGGGTCGATGTCGTCGGCGGGACGCTCGCCGGGTGGACGGCCGCGGTGACGACGATGGGTGCGGCTCGGCTCGCGGTGGGGGCGCGCGTCACCGTCATCGACCTGTCGGAAGGCGCGGTCGCGCGGGACCTGCTCGGCGTCGCGGCGCAGCGGGGGGACGACCCGCTCGTGTGGGTGCTGCCCGGCGATCTGCCCCGGCTGGACGCCACGCGGGGGCTCGGGCCCGAGGCGCTCGCCGACGTCCTGTCGCTCGTGGTGAGCGCCGGGGAGCAGGAGGGCGGGACGCAGGACCTCTCGTTCGACAACTCGATCCTCGAACGGATCATCGAGGTGCTCGGGCCGGGCGCGACCATTCCGCGGATCACGGCCGCGCTGCGGGTGCTCGCGCAGGTGGGAGATCCCCGGGACGATCTGCGGCGGGGACTGCTGACCGACGACGAGCTCGCGCGGGTCGCGTCCCTGTTCGGACGGGACGCGACGGACCGGATCGTCGTCCGGCGGGCGTGGGCGCTGGAGGCGCAGCTCAGGAAGCTGGAGCGGCTCGCGACCGAGCCCGTCCACCTGCCGCCGTCGCGGCTGCACGTGATCTCCATGGACCGGCGTGCGGGGGTGCTCACCAACCGCGTCCTCGGGACGTACGTGACGACCGCGCTGACGCACCGGGTGCGGGAGGCGCCGCCGTCCGGACGCTGGGACCACACGCTGTTCCTCTGCGGCGCGGAGAAGCTGCGCGGCGACGTGCTCGACCGGCTCATCGACGCCTGCGAGGCGACGGGCACGGGGCTCGTCCTGATGTATCGTTCCATCGCCCCGCACGTCCGGGAGCGGCTCGGACGGCGCGGGCACGCGGCGGTCGGGTTCATGCGGCTCGGCAACACCGCGGACGCGCGGGTCGCCGCCGAGCACATCGGCGCGGGGCCGCCGCTGCTCGTCGCCGAGATCACCGACGCGCTGGGGGAGAACCTCCGGGACACCGCCGACGGCTACGCCAGCACGGTCGCGTTCGCCCGGCGGCGCGGCGACGACCTCAACGACCCGGTCTGGACGCCGCTGCCCGAGCCCGCCGCCGACGACTCGGTGCTGGTCGAGCAGATCAGCACGGCCACGTCCTGGGGGCAGAGCCTGCTCGGCACGCCCGAGGGCAAGCAGAGCCACCGGGAACTGGTCGTCGAGCCCGGCCAGCTCCAGGAACTGCCGCCGACCGCGATGATCTTCACGCACGCGGGCGCCGCGGGCCGGCGGACCCTCCTCGTGGACGCCAATCCCGGCATCATCACGCTGCCGACCGCGCACACCATGGAGTTCGAGGAGTACCTCCGCGAGCAGCAGGCCCTCCCCGAGGAGGAGCGACGACCGCTCCCCGAGGCGGAAACCGGAGCCGCAGCCGAGGCCGAGCGACCCTCGCGCGGAGGCGAGCGACCCTCGCATGAAGGCGAGCGGTCGCATGAAGGCGAGCGGTCGTTGCCCGCGGACGACGAGCCTCCGCCGCCGCTCGCCGCTCCCGTCAACGAGACCGGTCTGCCGCGGGTGCGGGAGGCGCTGGCCGAGCTGAGCGCGTCGGAGCGCCTGCCACGGCAGGCGCGCGGACGGCACGCGCAGACGTCCGGACAGTGGCGGATCGTCCCGCCACTGCGCTCCACCGGCCGCCACGCCGCCGACGACGACTAGACGACGAGCAGCGGGTCACGGCGGGCCCAAGGTGCTGGCGGTCGCGCCGACCGGCGGGTAAGGATGCACGGGTGACCTTCCCTCCGGGTACGCCGCCGCCGAGCTTCCCGTCCGGGCGGGGGCCCTACCCGCCGCCGCCGGACGAGTGGACGAACGTCCCGCGCCAGCCGCCGCAGGACGCCCCGCGCCAGTCCCCGCAGGACGTCCCGCGCCAGTATCCGCAGGATGACCCGCGCCGTTATCCGCAGGACGGCCCGGGCCGGTATCAGCAGGAGGTGCCGCTTCAGGAGTCGCGTCTCCAGAAAGTGGTGCTGCCCGGGCCGTGGTACCGGATCCAGGCGATTCCGGCACCCGAGCGGGCCGCGTCCGCGGAAGGGGACTTCGTGAGCGTCCTGCCGGCGGCGCTGTCGGCGGCCCGGCTCGGGCGGCCGTTCGTCGTCGGATGGCTGTCGCGGGGCGGCGGGGCGCCGCTGGAACTGGTCACGAACGCCGGTCCGGTCGGTCCCGGCAGCGGGTTGCTGTTCCCGAGCGGCGCGCGCGGCGTCCAGATCGGCGAGGAGTGGCTGGACCGCGCCGAGCGCATGGTCTGGACGCGCTGCCCCGGACGGCTCGCCCCGCCCGGCCCGACGACCGGCGGCGAGAGCGGTCCGGGACTGTTCGAGTCGACGCTGGTCACGCTGATGGAGCGGCCGTTCGGCTGGTTCGTCGTCGCCGATCCCTGCGACGAGAGGCAGCTCGACGCGGAGATGCGCGAGCTGCACCACGAGCTGCGGATGCTGCGGCGCGGCGAGGACGAGCAGGCGCGGCTCGCCGTCGCGCGCGCCGACCGCCGCCTCGCCGAGCTGGACGCGTTCCGCGAGGCCGGGCTGTGGCGGGTCCGGGTGCTGGCGGGCGCGGCGTCCGAGGCGGAGCTGGCGCAGATCGCGCCCGTCCTCGTCGGGTCGCTGGAGATCGGCCACCATCCCTACCGGCTGCGGTCGGGGCACGGCAGCGGCGGGTTCGCCGAGATGCTCGCCCCGGACGCGGCGCCCGAACGCGCCGGCGCGCCCGTCCTGCCGGACGCGGAGCAGAAGTTCGGGTTCACCGCGACGGCGGGCGCGCTCGCGGCCCTCGCCGGGCTGCCCCGCCGCGAGGTCCCCGGCCTGCGCGTGCTGGACGCGGGGTACTTCGACGTGACGTCCGAGACCGGCGAGGACGGGACGGCCACCGACGCGATCGGGCTCGGCGACATCCTGGACGGCCAGGACCGCGTCGTCGGCCGGTTCGCGGTGCCGCGCTCGACCGTCAACCGGCACGTGTTCGTGACCGGCGCGACCGGCGGCGGGAAGTCCCAGACCGTCCGGCACCTGCTGGAGCAGCTGACCCGCGCGGGCATCCCGTGGCTGGCGATCGAGCCCGCCAAGTCGGAGTACGCGGCGATGGCGGGCCGGATCGCCGACCTCGGCGCGAAGGTCACCGTGGTCAACCCGTCCGACCCGGCGGCGGTGCCGCTGTCGGTGAACCCGCTCGCGCCCGAGCCCGGCTACCCGGTGCAGGCGCACATCGACATGGTCCGCGCGCTGTTCCAGGCCGCGTTCGACGCCGAGGAGCCGTTCCCGCAGATCATGGCGCAGGCGCTGCAGCGGGTGTACGAGGCGTGCGGCTGGGACGTGGTGACCGGCGGCGGCGTGCCCGGCTCGCTGATCGAGCCGACCGTCCCGACGCTGGAGCAGCTCCAGAACGCGGCGCTCCAGGTCATCCAGGACGTCGGGTACGGCCGCGAGCTGATGGCCGACGTGCAGGGCTTCGTGGACGTGCGGCTGCGGTCGCTGCGGATCGGGTCGGCCGGACGGTTCTTCGAGGGCGGGCATCCGGCCGACATCGGCGGGCTGCTGCGCGACAACATCGTCCTCGCCATCGAGGACGTCGCGAACGATGAGGACAAGGCGTTCCTCATGGGCACGCTGATCATCCGCGTGGTCGAGCACCTGCGGATGCGGTCGCGCGCGCACGGCCCGGCCGAGGGGCTGCGGCACGTGATCGTGATCGAGGAGGCGCACCGGCTGCTGCGCAACCGCGGCCCCGAGCGGACGTCGTCGCACGCGGTCGAGCTGTTCGCGGGGCTGCTCGCGGAGATCCGCGCGTACGGCGAGGGGATCGTGGTCGCCGAGCAGATCCCGACCAAGCTCGTCCCGGACGTCATCAAGAACACCGCGCTGAAGGTCGTGCACCGGCTGCCCGCGTTCGACGACCGGCACGTGGTCGGCGCGGCGATGAACCTCGACGCCGACCAGTCCCGCGAGGTGGTGTCGCTGCGTCCGGGCGTCGCGGCGGTGTTCGCGGACGGCATGGACCGTCCGCTGCGGGTGCGGATCCCGCTCGGCGAGGGCCGCGAGGAGGCGCGCCCCGGCCCGCCCCCGCCGGTGGACGGGCGGCGCTCGGCCGCGTGCGGCTGCGAATGCCGCGCCGGACGCGCCTGCACCCTGTACGAGCTGCGCGAGGCCGACCTGCTCGCCGGGCACGCCGACTGGGCGTGGCTGCGGCTGTGGGGCGAGACGCTCGTGCTCGCGCACGTGGTGGACCGTCCGCTGCCCGCCGTCCCGGCCGAGCTGGGCCGGGCCTGGTCGCGGCTCGCGCCGAGGCTGCGCGAGTGCACCCTCGCGACGGTCGTGGACCGGGCGGTGACCCGCCGCGCCCGCGCGCTGCGCACCGCCTACCCGCCCGCCGACCTGACCGCGGCCGTCGCCGACGTCGGCACCAAGCTGCTGTCCGGCGCGCACGACCAGGCGGGCGTCCGGCCGGGCGGGCAGTGGGTGATCGCCCAGCTGCGCTGGCTGCACGAGCTCGACCGGCTGTTCCCCTACGGCGCGGGCGCGCCCGACAAGCACGCGCTCGCGCCGCCGCTCGACTACCGGCTGCCCGGCCTGCGGGACGTCCCGGAGGCGCGCCTCGGCCACCGCCTGCGCGGGCTGCGCCGCCACCCGCTGTCGATGGAGCTGGCGGCGAACCGTCCGCCGGCGCTGCTCGCGCTCGCGGGCGAGGACGACCACGCCGCCTTCTACGCCGACCTCTCCCTGGTCGCGATCGGCATGGAGGAGGACGAGCAGATCGGCTTCGTCGCGGCCGCGATGCGCGTCGAGTCGTGGCTGGAACCCGTGCTGAGCTGGCCCGCCCGCTTCATCGCCCCGTTCGAGGACCCGTCCGAAGGGCTGCCCTTCCTGGTCGGCTGACAGCCTGCTTCCGGAGCGCCGACGGTCTCTTCCGGAGCGCCTGACGGCCCGTCCGGACGGCTGGGCGACGGTTTCGTCACGATTGCGGGGCGGGAGTCCCGGTGTGCACCGAGTGACGGTACTTTCTTGCCCTCTACGTGAGCCGGAGGTCGGATGGTGACCGTCGCAGAGTCCGTCGCATCCCCGTTCGGGCACGTGCGGCCCGTCCCCGGGTCCGCCGGGCGGCCCTTGCAGAGCACGACCCGCCACCTGAGCGCGGCCGTCTACCTGAACCGGGCCGTCTGCGCGGCGGTGATCGGCGAGTACCTGCACGACCAGCACCGGGCCGTCGCGCCGTCCTTCGGCTTCGACCTCGAACCGGTCATCCGGCACGCGCTGCGCGCCCGGCGGCTGCGGATCTTCCGCGACGTCGCGCTGCTCGCCGCCTGGACCGTTCTGTACGTCGTGCTGCCGGGCGTCGCCCTCGCCGCCGGTTGGTTCCTGATCCCGACCGCGATCGCCGCCCGCGTCCGGTGGCGGGAACTGGCCTGGCAGTGGCGGGTCGTGGTCGGCGCGGTCCTCGCGATCCCGCTCCTCTACCTGGTGGCCATCCTGTTCCTGTTCTCCGGCGGCGGCTCGGAGGAGGACGTCCCGGCGAGCGGAGGTCTCGAACGGCTCCGCGAGTCGATGCTGATCGAGCATCCGTGGGCGTCGCTGCTGCTCGCGGCGCTGCTGTTCCTCGTCATCTACTTCGGGCACCTCGCGCTGGTGTTCTGGACGCTGTCGCGCGAGCTCGGGCCCGGCGCGCAGGGCCCCGGTCCGGCGGTCCTCAGCGGACGCGTGAACGCCCTGCTGGAGCGGATCCGGGCCGCGCAGCTCGGCAACGTCACGCTCTACTCGGGCGACAACCCGTTCCTCGGCGCGGGCCCGATCCGCTCCGACCTGTCCCGCACCTGGTCGGTCGTCCTGGAGCTCGACCGGTCGGCCGGAGACCCGCTGACCGGGAAGCCGGGCGGCAACCCCCTGTCGATGGACGCGGTCGGGCGGCCCGACCCGATGACGATGCAGCGGCGCGTCCGGGAGAGCGTCCTGTCGATGCGCGACGAGTGGCCGCCCAGCCCGGACGGCGCCCCGATCGACCGCGGCACCTGGCTGCCGCCCAACGAGCGCGTCGCCGGGCTGAACACCGGCTGGCACGTCGTCGCCCCGGGCCTGTGCGAGCAGCGGCGGCGCCCGGTCGCGCCGGCCGACCCGCGCCCCTTCGACGGCCATCCGCTGATCGACGCCGCCGCGCGGCTGCCGTACTCGCTGGCCGGGGACGAGGCGGTGGACGCGCTCGTCCGGCACCCGCAGGGCGCGGTCCGCTGCTTTCAGCGGATCACCGTCGGCGCGCAGTCCCAGCCGGTGATGCGGCGTGACGGCAGCGCGCTCGCACCCGCCGAGGAACGCGACGCCGTCCTCACCACGTTCGTCCACCTCGCCGTCGAGGGGCGGATGCTGTACGGGCAGTTCGTCGCGGCCGTGCTGCCGCCCGTCCGGCCCGAGTTCCAGATCGTGGACCTACTGCCCGCGTGGAGCGCTCCGGTCATCCTCTGGCAGTCCGTCCGGGCCGGGTGGCGGGGCGCGGCCGAGGCCGTCCTGCTCCCGCTGCCGAGGACGGTCGGAGCGGTGTGGCGGCTCGCGAGCGGGGCGCTGACCGCCGCGGGCGGCGGTGACCCGGCGGCGCGGATCGCGCACGACTACGGGGCGCGGCTGAGCGTCCGCGAGCTGGTGGCCGACACCGGCATGCACGACTTCCTGCAGGTCGCGGACGTGGACAAGTACGCGAAGCTGATCGAGCGGCGGGTCAGCGAGGCGCTGCTCGACTACCTGTCGAACGAGTGCGGCGTGGACGTGACGGCCTACCGCCAGCAGGCCGGGGTCGTGCTCAACCAGGGCGTGATCATGACCGGCGGGCGGGTCAGCGGGCAGATCTCGGTCAGCGGACCCGGCTCGCGCGTCCGCCAGGCCCAGGGCGTCAACCCGTAAGGCGTCAACCTATGAGGAGGGAACGGGCCATGCGTGACAACCGCGGCGTGAACATCAGCGGGAACGCCCGGGTCTCCGGGCAGATCTCGACCGGCGACAACACCGTGCAGACGCAGGGCGGTCCGGCCGCCGGGCCGGACGACGCCACCACCGCCGCGCTCGACCGCGTCGAGGACCTGCTCGACGACCACGAGGCCGACCTCCCCGAGGCCGCCCGCGCCCGCCGCGACCTCGCCGACCTGCGCGAGGAGGCCGAGTCGGACGACCCGGACGAGGACCGCGTGTCCGGCGCGCTCGCCCGCCTGGCCCGCCGCGTCGGCGGCGTCGCGGCGCTCGCCGAAGCCGTCCACGCCTTGGCGGGACAGCTCGGCGCGGGCGGCTGAGACCGCGCGCCCCGGAACAGGGCAGGGCTAGCCCCGGAACAGGGCTAGATGCCGGCCTCGGTGCGGGGGGCGAGGTTCGCCTTGGTCGCGACCGGGTTCCAGTAGCCGATGAACTCGCGCTTGGCGTCGGTGGCCTGCTGGTTCACGTCGGCGACGTCCTCGTCGGACGGGCAGCCCGGCGACAGCGCGATGTACTTCTGGTTGGACGCCACGGACGCCTGCAACGCCCGGACCAGGGCGTCCTTGAGCTGCTGGCCGTTGTCGAGCGCGCTGACGTCCAGGCTCTGCGCGGTCGCGAGCTGCGTCTGCCGCTCGCCGCGGATCCGCTCCAGCCCGGAGGTCTCGCAGCCGCCGGTCAGGACGCTCTGGAGCTCGCCGCGCGTGGAGGACATGTCGTCCAGCAGCGCGTTCACCTTGCCCGCCTGCCCGGCCAGGTCGGCGCTCGGCGACGCCGACGACGGCTGGCCCGTGGGCGTGTCGGACGGCTGGTTCTGCGTCGTCGCCGACTGCGTCTGCTGCGGCGTCGTCGGGCTCTCGCCGCCCGCGCGGTTCGCCTTGCCGGACCCGCTCGGCCAGAACACGATGCCGAGCGCGACCGCGGCGAGGACGACCAGGCCGGTCGCGATCAGCAGGTACGGCGGGCGCTTCTTCTGCGGCGGAGGCGGGCTCCACACCTGCGGCTCGGCCGCCCACGGCTCCGGCGACAGCGTGATCGTGTGCTCGTCCGACCCTCCGGGCGGCGGCGCGGGCGGCGGCGGGACGGGCGGCAGCGCGGACCAGCCCCGCTGCTCGGCCCCGCCCCACGGCTCGGGCGGCGGGCCGTACGCCGCGCCGGGGTCGCCGGGCGGCGGGGTCCCCGGGTCGTACGCGGTCGGCGGGGACGAGTAGCCGGGATCGAGCTCGGTCGGCGTCGGCTGACCGGAATCCGGCAGGGGAGCCTGGCCGTGGTCGGCCGGATACGTCGGCTCGTGCCCGGCGGGCGCGCTCGGATACGGCGCGGGCGGGTGCTCCGCGGCGGAGCCGTAACCGGGGAAGGGCGACGCGGCGTCCGGCGCGGACGACCAAGGCGCAGCTTCCGGCGCGGCCTTCGACTCGGACGGCCAGGGCGCGGGATCCGGGGCGGACGGCCGGGACGCAGGTTCCGGCGCGGGCTTCGGTTCGGGCGGCCAGGGCGCAGGCTCCGGCGTGGACGGCCAGGGCGCGGCGTCCGACGCGGGCTTCGGTTCGGGCGGCCAAGGCGCGGCGTCCGGTGTGGACGGCCAGGGCGCGGGAGCGGGATTCGATTCGGATGGCCAGGGCGGCGACTGGGGCCAGCCGTCCTCGCGCGCCGCAGGCTCGTCACGCTGCGCCGAATCTTCACGCCCTGCCGGGTCCTGACGCTGGGCCGCGTCGTCGCGCCGTGCCGGGGCGTCGCGCGGTGCCGGGTCGTTGCGCGGTGCCGGGTCGTCGCGCGGTGCCGGGGCGTCGCCTCGTGTCTCGTCCTGAGGCTGGGACGGGTTCTCGCGCCGGGGCGCGTCATCGTGCCGCGCGGCGTCGTCGCGCTGGGTGGCGTCGTCGCCGGACGCGGGCGCGCCCGTGTTCAGGGGCGCGGCGCAACGCGTGCAGTAGGGCAGCGCCGGGGTGGTGTCGCTATCGCAGGCAGGGCACCGCATGAAAGCCCCTCACGGTCGGGGTCCGTCGCGAATAACCTACCGTGACGCGCCGCACATCGGGACGGTCCCGGTACGCCCCGCTACCCGCTTGTGACCAGGCCCACCAGCGCGTCCGCCACTGGCCGCGTCCTGATTCGGACCGGCTCGGACCCGCGAACCGGACGGGCCGCAGCGTCCCGTTACGGACGCCGCCGGATCACCTCCGGAACCGGACGGGCCGCAGCGTCCCGTTACGGACGCCGCCGGATCACCTCCGGAACCGGACGGGCCGCAGCGCCCGTAGGGGACGCCGACGGACCGCATCGCGGACCCGGACGGGCCGGAGCGTCCCGTATCGGACGCCGCCGGCCTCGCGCCGGTTCCGGGAGGGGCTCAGGAGATCAGACGCCGGTCCAGTGGCGCGCGGGCTGGCCGGTCTTGCGCGCGACCGGGTTCCAGAGGTCCACGAAGGACTTCTTGGAGGAGGTCGCGCGGCGCTCGGCGTCGGCGCGGCCGGGGGCGTGCGCGGCGTCCGGCTTCGGCTTGCCCTTGCAGCCCTTCTGCGACTGGGTCGCCCAGGTCAGCAGCGCCTGGTCGACGTCCAGGGACGCCTGGAGGGAGTCGCGCAGGGACGAGCGGAGCTTCTCGCCGTTCGCGAGCTTGTCCACCTTGAGGGCCGCGGTGCGCTTCAGCTGGTTCTGGCGGCGCTGCGCGACCAGCTTGAAGGAGTCGGTCGCGGCGCCGAGGTCCTCGCACTTGCGGGACTGCCCGAGGCCCTTCACCAGCGTCCGCTTGGTGTCGGCGCTGGCGTTCAGGATCGCGTTGAGCGCGCCGGCCTGCTCGCGGGCCGCGTCGTCCGCCGGGAGCTTGCTCTTCTGCGCGACCGGCGACTTGGACGAGTTCGGCGACGCGCCGCCCTTGCCGCCGGTCGGCCACATCACGACCGTGACGGCGACCGCGGCGGCGGCGACGAGCGCGCCGACGCCGATCAGCAGCGGCTTGCCCGGCTTCTTCTTCCGGGACCCGGACGGCGGCGCGCCCTGGAAGCCCTGCTGCCCGAACCCGCCCTGGTCGAATCCGCCCTGGTCGAATCCGCCCTGCTCGTAGCCCTGCTGGCCGAACCCGCCGCCCGGGCCGCCGAAGCCCGGGTCGTGACCGAAACCGGCGTCCTGCCCGAAGCCGGGCTGCTGACCGAAACCCTGCTGCTGGCCGAAACCGGGCTGCTGGCCGAAGTCCTGCTGCTGCCCGAAACCGCCGGGAGCGCTGGGCGACAGGCCGCCGCCGTCCAGCATCGTGGTCGGCTGCTCGCCGGCGCCGGGCTGGCCGAAACCGCCCGGCGGGGGCGGCGGCTGCTGGCCCCAGCCCTGGTCGGCGACGGTGTGCTGCGGCTGCCACTGCTGCGGTCCGGACTGCTCGGCCTGCTCGTCCGGACGGCGCGGCTTGGCGTACCAGGACTCCGGGACGATCGACTCGGCCGGGTTCTCGGCCGCGCCGTCCTGCCAGTTCTGCGCGGCGGCGGCCGCGGCGGGCGACGGCGCGATGATCGTCTTCATCTCGGCCGGGTGCGGGTCGGCAGGGGGCGCCTGCTGGTGCTCGCCGGACTCGGCCGGGTCGAACACCCACGCCGCGGTGGACTCGGGGTCGGCCGCGGCGGGCTCGGACGACGCCCACGCCGGAACCGGCGGCGGGGGCACGTCACCGCCGCCGCCCTCCCCGTTTCCGGACGGCCCGGAGAACCCGTTCGCAGCCGGCCCGGACGGCCCGGACGGCACAGAGAACCCGTTCGCGGACGGCCCGGACGCCGCGGACGCCGCGGTCGTCGGGGACGCCGCGGGCGGTGCGGACAGCGGCATGCCGTCCTGGCCGCCGAACCCGGGGCCGGGGACGACGACGGTCCGCTCGCCGAACGCCTCGCCTCCGCCGGGCCGCGCCGGGCCGTCCAGGGCGGTGGCCCCGCCGAGATCCCGCGCGGGCGCCGCAGCCGTCGGCGTTCCGCAGTTCGCGCACCTGTCGAGCGTCCCGGCCGTGGTGGACCCGCACGTCGGACACTGCATCGCTCAGACCTCGCTTGTCGCCGCTTCGCACGCCTCGCGGCCCACGCCCTCCACGGGGCGGACCTCCCCACTCCGGCCGCGGGGTTTCGACAAAAGGTACTGCGTACCGTCGGTCGCGTACGCGGTGACGGGAATCCGCGGGGCCTTCCGTTCGGCCGCCGTCGCAACGTCACCGGGGCTGGCACCGAATCACGACATGTCTCTCACGGTCAAGGTCGGCCCCGGAGGTTTACCGGGACCCCGTGTGATGCTCGTCGCATTCTCCCGTCCCGCCCGGCGCGTGATCGGACCCACGCCGAGTCCGGCCCCGCACCGACTACCCTCGGGAAGGTCGCTGAGGCGCCCCAGAGACACGCAAACAGAGAAGACGGAGTTCATGAGCGATCTTCCGCTGCGTTCGCAGCTGGCCGTCGCGCTCGGTCGTACGGCCGCGAAGATGTCCCGGATGGCGGGCAAGGGGGACGGGTCGGTGATCGGCGGCAAGGTCGGTCTCAAGCTCGACCCCGAGCTGCTCACCCGGCTGTCCCGGGACCGCAAGCTCGTCCTCGTCTCGGCCACCAACGGCAAGACGACGACGACCCGGCTGATCACCTCGGCGATGACGCCGCTGGGGGAGGTCGCCACCAACGCGTTCGGCGCGAACATGCCCACCGGGCACGTGTCCGCCCTCGCGTCCGCGCCGGACGCCAAGTACGGCGTGCTGGAGTGTGACGAGAAGTACGTCCCGGCCGTCCTGCGGGAGACCGGCGCGAACGTGGTCGCGCTGATGAACCTGTCCCGCGACCAGATGGACCGCGCCGCCGAGATCTGGCTGCTGGCGGGCAAGTGGCGCAAGGCCCTGGCCGACGCGCCGCAGGCCCACGTCGTGGCCAACTGCGACGACCCGCTGGTGACCTGGGGCGCGGCCACCGCCAAGTCGGTGACCTGGGTCGCGGCGGGCCAGCACTGGCGCGAGGACTCCTGGTGCTGCCCCGAGTGCGGCGGCCCGCTCGACCGGCAGGAGGGTGAGGAGAACTCCGACTGGGCCTGCCGCCAGTGCCACTTCCGCCGGCCGCGTCCGGACTGGGTGCTCCACAACGGCGCGGTCTACGACCCGCACGGCCGCGCGTTCCCGCTGGACGCCGTCCAGCTTCCGGGCCGCGCGAACCGGTCGAACGCGGCGGTCGCGCTCGCCGTCGTCGCGCAGTTCGGCGTCCCGCCGGAGCAGGCGCTGCCGCTGCTGGCGACGGTGAAGTCCGTCGCGGGCCGGTACACCACCGTCGAGGCGCAGGGCCGGACGCTGCGGCTGCTGCTCGCCAAGAATCCGGCGGGCTGGCTGGAGGCGTTCGACGTGCTGCGGCCCGCGCCGTCGCCGCTGATCCTGTCGATCAACGCGCAGGGCCCGGACGGCCGGGACACCTCCTGGCTGTGGGACGTGGACTTCCGGCTGCTGCGCGGCCGTCCGGTCTGGGTCACCGGCGAGCGCCGGATCGACCTGGCCGCCCGGCTGGAGGCCGCCGAGGTCGGGTTCACCGTCGTGGACGACGTGGAGCGGGCGATCGTCGCCGTCCAGCCGGGGCACCTCGACGTGATCGCCAACTACACCGCCTTCCAGAACATCCGAACGAGGTACGGCCGTGTCGTCTGACCGCTTGAAGATCGTCTGGATCTATCCGGACCTGCTGTCCACCTACGGCGACCAGGGCAACACGATCGTCCTGGAGCGGCGGGCCGCGCTGCGCGGCATCCCGACCGAGACCGTCCACCTGCGCTCGGACGAGCCCGTCCCCCCGGACGGCCACATCTACCTGCTCGGCGGCGGCGAGGACCGGCCTCAGATCCTCGCCGCGCAGCGGCTGCGCGGCGACGGCGGCCTGCACCGCGCGGTGGAGAACGGCGCGGTCGTGTTCGCGGTCTGCGCGGGCTTCCAGATCATCGGGCACGAGTTCGGCGGGGACGAGGGCCAGCCGCTGCCCGGCCTCGGCATCCTCGACATCCGCTCGTTCCGGGGCCAGCAGCGCGCGGTCGGCGAGGTCGTCTCGGACGTCGCGTCCGAGCTGCGCGTGCCGCGCGTCACCGGCTTCGAGAACCACCAGGGCGCGACCAGCATCGGCCCGAACGCCCGGCCGTTCGGCAAGGTCGTGTCCGGTATCGGCAACGGTGACGGGCAGGGCTTCGAGGGGGCCTACCAGGGCCGCGTCCTCGGCACCTACATGCACGGCCCGGCGCTCGTCCGCAACCCGGCGCTCGCCGACCTGCTGCTGCGCTGGGCCGTCGGCCAGGAACTCCAGCCCGTGGACGACTCCTGGGCGGGCCGTCTCCGCGAGGAGCGCCTCGGCGCCGTCCTGGGCGCCTCGGCCCAGTAGTCCCGGCGTTCCCCGGCCGTCCCCGCGTGCGTGCGGGGGCGGCCGGGCGCGTTTCCGGCCGGGCGCGTTCTGCGGCTGGTTGCGTTTGGGTCTGGTGGGGTTCACCGGGCGCTGCGACGCTGCGTCCATGATCTGCTGTGCGGTGAGCCGCCGGGACGTGCTGCGGCTGAGCGCGATCGCGGCCGGGTTCACGCTGGTCCCGGCGATCGAGACGGCGCCGGCGTCGGCGGCGTCCGCTGTCGCTCCGGTGAACCTGGAGCTGGTCACGCTGACCGAGACCGGGGCCGTCCTGACCTGGTACACGGGCGTTCCCGGGACGGACGACGGCCTCGGCCGGATGAAGCCCGCCGCCGCCGACGCCGAAGTCCGCTACGGGACGCATCCGGCGCGGCTGAACCGGGTCGCGCACGGGCCGTCCGGGACGCCGTACCACTACGTCGAGTTGCAGGGCCTCGAACCGGGCCGCACCTATTACTACAAGGCCATGTCACGCGGACGTCCCGCGTCCGAAACGCCGCTCAACGGCGGACACGCCGCCGGGACGCCGCTTCGCGAAGGGCACGCCGCAGGGACGCCGCGCGGTGACGGGATCTTCGCCTTCACGACGCCGCAGCCGCCGCCCGGACGCTTCCTGTTCGCCGTCGCGCTCTGCAACGACCTGCACCTCGGCGAGACCGTCGCGGGCCTCGTCGGCGGCCTGCCGTGGATCAAGGGCGTCGAGCAGGTCCCCGGCCACCCGCCGTATCCCGAGATCATGGCGACCGCCCTCGTGGACGACGCGAAGGCGCGCGGCGCGACGCACCTGCTCGCCGCGGGCGACGTCAGCGCCGAGGCCGCCCCCGGCGACCTCGCGCGCGCCAAGGCCCTGCTCGACCGATTCGGGGATTACGGCTCCGGCTACCTCGTCACGCGGGGCAACCACGACCGCGCGCACGACGGGCACCCGTCCTGCACGCCCGGCCGCTGGCAGGGGGACGACTGCTTCGGCGACGCGTTCTTCCGGGGCCGTCCGACGTACTTCACGCACGACCTGAACGGCCTGCGGATCATCGGCCTCGACACCTACGACAAACCCGGCAACGGAGGCGACTCGGGCGGGCTGGGCCGCGAGCAGATGGCCTGGTTCCAGGACGAGCTGAAACGCGATCCGGACCGTCCGACGCTGGTCTTCGGCCACCACCCGCTCTTCACCGAGAACGACCCGCTCGCCGTCACCGGGACACACTCCCTGGACGCGGGCCAGTCCCTCCAGATCCTGGCCGCCTACGCCCGGACGCCGGGCGTCCTCCTCCACCACGCCGGACACACCCACCGGAACCGGCGCTCGGTGTTCCCGCTCGCGCCCCGGGTCGTCCAGCAGGAGGTCGCGGCCGTGAAGGAGTACCCGGGCGGGTTCACGCTCCTGCGCGTCCACTCCGGCGGCTACGCGCTCAACTTCTACAAGACCCGCGCGCCGCTGGCCCGCGAATGGAGCGAACGCAGCCGGCAGGAGCTGTCCGGCGCCTGGCCCCGGCTCTCCTTCGGCGACCGCGTCACCGACCGCAACAGCCTCGTCGGCCGGGACCTCTCCGGCCTGCACGCCTGACCCCCGGCGCCTCGGCAGGTCAGTAGACGAGGGCTTGGACGCCCTCGGCGGAGATCTCCTCGACGAAGGTCGGCGCGCCCGCGATGCGGATGCCGGGGATCACGTCGTCCGGGCCGATGCCGCGGCGTCCGGCGCACTGCGTGCACAGCGTCACCCGGCCCGCCGCCAGGACGACCTGGAGCAGCTCGTCCAGCGGGGTCGCGAGCGGCAGCTCCAGCTCCGCGGCCCGGCCGGGCAGCGCGTACCAGGCGGACTCGCCGGTCAGCCAGAGCGACACCTCCAGCCCGCTCGCGACGGCCGCCGCCGCGACCGTGAACGCCTGGTTCACCCGCTCCGGGCCGTCCGCGCCCGCCGTAGCCTTGATCACCAAAGAACGCGCCATACCGCGCACTGTAGCCCCCAACCCCACCTTTCCCACGGCCCTGCCTGCCCCGTCCCCGCGCGTGCCGCTGTCGCGGGGTGGTGGTGCCGCGTGGTGCGGTCGATGCGTGGGGGCGCGGGGTTAGGGTGGTTCGGCATGGGTGGACTGGTGAACGCGGGCGTGCTGGTCCTGGCCTGCGCCGGGACGGTGATCGTCGCGACCCTGCTGGTCGTCCGGTTGTTCCGGCTCCGCTGATCCGCGCCGGGCCCGGACGCCGCGAGCCGCGCGTCCGGCGGCTTCCGACCGATAACCTGCGGGGCATGGAGCCTGAGCTGCACGACGACCTCAAACCGCTGGAATTCCTCCTGGGCACCTGGAAGGGCGCCGGGGTCGGCGACTACCCGACGATCGAGGCGTTCAACTTCGGCCAGGAGATCACGTTCGGCCACAACGGCAAGCCGTTCCTGATCTACTCCAGCCGGAGCTGGCTGATCGAGCCGGACGGCACGGTCGGGCGTCCGCTGGCGACCGAGACCGGCTACTGGCGCCCGCAGCCGGGCAACCGCGTCGAGGTGACGCTCGCGCACCCGACCGGCATCGTCGAGATCTACCTGGGCAGCATCGCCTTCCACCAGGTGGAGATGGTCACCGACGTGATCGCCCGCACCGACACCGCCAAGGAGGTCAAGGCGGGCAAGCGGCTGTACGGGCTCATGCCGGAGAAGAACGGCGCGCGCGACCTCGGCTGGGTCTACGAGATGGCCGCGATGGGGCAGCCCCTCCAGGCGCACCTGTCCGCGCAGCTCAAGAAGGCCGACTGACCGGTCTCCGCGCGGACGGTGGAAGCGGCCGGGGCATCGGAGGAGTCTGGGATGGCCGAAGCGGCCGGCCGGACGAGGCGTCGGAAGCGGCCGAAGCGGCCGAAGCGGCCGGGCCGGACGGGCGTCGGAAGCGGCCGGGGCGGCCGGGGAATGAAACGACCCCCGGACCTTTCCCGCCGGGATGGCGGGACGACGTACAGGACTGGTACGTCGGTCCGGGGGCCGGGTAACTGCCTGGTATTCGCCGGTCACCGTCCGATGACCGGCAGCCGCCGTACGAGACGGCGACGCCGCGGCAGGACGGCGACTAGCGGACAGCCACCTCGCGAGTCCTAGAATCAACCATTTTCTTGGACCACCTCCTTTCGCGCGTGCCGCCAAGTTATGCGACGGTCCGGCCAGGGGGCAAACCCTTTTTTCGGACGGGTTTCCTGCGGCAGGTCAGGGCGCCGGGGACATAGGATGCGGGCATGGCCGACACGTGGCAGGAGGAGCTGCGGGCGAAGGGCTACCGGGTCACGCCGCAGCGGCAGCTCGTGCTGGAGGCCGTCACCAAGCTGGAGCACGGCACCCCCGAGGAGATCTGCACCGAGGTCCAGCGCACCGCGCGCGGCGTCAACATCTCCACCGTCTACCGGACGCTGGAGCTGCTGGAGGAGCTGGGCCTGGTCAAGCACGCCCACCTCGGGCACGGCCCGCCGAACTACCATCTCGCGGCGGAGGCCGAGCACATCCACCTCGTCTGCCGCGACTGCGGCCGGGTGAACGACATCCCGCTGGACGCCGCCGCCGGACTCGCCGCCGGGCTCGACCGCGACTACGGCTTCGAGACCGACGTCCAGCACCTCACCGTCTACGGGCGCTGCAAGGAGTGCCGCGCCGGTTGACCCACGCGGCTCCGTCCCATGGACGGCGCTGTGCTTTTGCCGCCCCGACGCCCCACCATCGCCCGCGCCCCGTCCCATGGACGAGCCCTGCGATCCTGCCGCCTGGGCCGCTCCACCATCGCCCGTGGCTCCGTCCCATGGGCGGGCCCTGCGGCCCTGGTCGCCCGGACGCTCCACCGTCACGCGTGGCTCCGCCCCGTGGGCTGGCCCTGCGGCCCTGTCGCCCGGACGCTCCACCGTCACGCGTGGCTCCGCCCCGTGGGCTGGCCCTGCGGCCCTGTCGCCCGGGCGTTCCACCGTCACGCGCGCCGTCCTATGGGCGGGCCGTCAGGACGGGCGGCGGGGCGAATACTCTGGGCGGCATGGAGAGCCCGCTGCTGAAGCTGCACGGGGCCGTCGCCGCCGACGCGCCCGACCAGGAGATCGCCGCGCACTACGGGGACCCGGTCCGCGAACAACGGCTGCTCGAAGCGGGCAAGGCGTTCGTCGACCGGAGCGACCGCGGCGTCCTGCGGGTCTCCGGGCCGGACCGGCTGTCCTGGCTGCACAGCCTGCTCAGCCAGCACCTGGAGGCGCTGGAGCCGGGCGTCGCGACGCAGGCGCTGCTGCTGACGGTCAACGGCCACATCGAGCACCACCTGCACCTGGTGGACGACGGCGAGACCGCGTGGATCCACGTCGAGCCCGGCACCGCGCCCGCGCTCGCCGACTTCCTCGACCGCATGCGGTTCTTCCTGCGCGTCGAGGTCGAGGACGTGTCCGACCGGTACGCCGTGATCACCGGCCCGCCCGGCGACGGCGTGTCCTTCCCGGACGTCGCGGGCCTGACCACCCGGATCGTCCCGCGGTCCGAGCTGGGCGAAGGCGACCTGCCCCCGGCGGGCCTCTGGGCCTACGAGGCGCTGCGGATCGCCGCGCACGTCGCCCGCTTCAACCTCGACACCGACCACCGGACGATCCCGCACGAGATCGGTGTGATCGGGACGGCCGTCCACCTCAACAAGGGCTGCTACCGGGGCCAGGAGACGGTCGCGCGGGTCGAGAACCTCGGCCGTCCGCCGCGCCGCCTGGTCTTCCTGCATCTGGACGGCAGCGTCGACCGCCTCCCCGCGCACGGCGACCCGGTGGAGATCCCCGGTGGCCGCCAGGTCGGCTTCGTCGGCTCCGCGGCGCGGCACCACGAGCTCGGCCCGATCGCGCTCGCCCTCGTGAAGCGCAACACGCCCGTCGACGCCGAGCTCGTCGCGGGCGGGGTCGCGGCGTCCCAGGAGGTCGTCGTCCCGCCGGACACCGGCGCGAACGCCAAGATCGAGCTGCGCCGCACCGCCGCCGACCGGTAGTGGCGGACGACCCGAAACGCGCGTAGAACGCGGGCCGCAGGGGCAGAATCGTCCTCACGGGAGCGGTGGCCGTCGAAGGGACCACCGCCACCCCGAGGAGGTGGTTCCGCCCCGTGCCCGCAGATCCGGGAAACGAGCAGCGCCCGCGCCGTCCCCCCGAAGACGGCGACACCTGGGTGGCCGGCTCCCTCCCCGACCCCTCCTCCCCACCCGACGAGCCCACCCCACCCCCCGCGAACGCCGTCCCTCCACGCAACGAGCCCGACCCACGAGGCGAGGCCGTTCCTGCGTGGGGAGATGCCGCCGCTCCGCGGGGCGGGGCCGCGCTTCCGCGGGGGGAGGCTGGTCCTCGGCCGGGGGAGGCCGGCCGTGCGCGTGGGGGCAGCGGTTTTCCGCGTGGGGGTGCTGCTTTTTCGCCGGACGCGGGTGGGGCTGCGCGGGCTGGCGGGGCGGCGGGGCAGGCCGGGACGGCTGGACGGGGCGCGCGGCGGCGGCCTCGGCGGGAGCCGCACGCTGTTTGGTGGGCGGGGTTCGCTTTGTGGGCTGCGGCGTCCTGGCTGGCGGGCTCTTGGCGGCTCGCGCTGCTCGGGCTGGCCGCGTGGTGCCTGTACGAGTTCCTGCTGATCCCGACCGTGTGCCGGGTGATGACCGAGAAGGGTTATCCGTGCCGCGAACCGGTCCGGGGCAGGCCGTTCGCCTGCACTCCGGATCACCAGGCCTACAAGAACGAGGGGATCATGCGGCTGCTCGGCGTCCGCCGCCGGGCACGGCCGAACGGCCCGTCCAACGGTCGGCCGGACGGACGCCAGGCGGGGGTGCCGGCGCGGGACGGGCGGGTGCTCGTGCACTCGTCCGCCGTCCGGTCGCGGCTCGCGCAGGCGGACCAGGCGTGCCTGATCCTCGCGGGCACCGGCACGGTCGTCGCCATCGCCGGAATGATCTACGGGTTCGGCGCCTGACCCCGGCGGCTCAGTAGTCGAGGATCACCGTGATGGGGCCGTCGTTGACGAGCTCCACCTGCATGTCGGCGCCGAAGACGCCGGTCTCGACCTTCGCGCCGAGGGCGCGGAGCTCGGTGACGACGGCGTCCACCAGGGGTTCGGCGACCGGGCCGGGCGCGGCGGCCGTCCAGGTCGGACGGCGGCCCTTGCGGGCGTCGCCGTAGAGGGTGAACTGGCTCACGACGAGCAGCGGGGCGCCGAGGTCGGAGCAGGACTTCTCGTCCGCCAGGATCCGCAGGCCCCACAGCTTGGCGGCGAGCTTCGCGGCCTTCTCCGGCGTGTCGTCGTGGGTGACGCCGACCAGGACCATCAGGCCCGGTCCGTCGATCGCCCCGACGACGCGTCCCCCGACGGTCACGCTCGCCCTGCTCACCCTCTGGACTACCGCACGCATGACACGCCATTCTGCCTGCATGGGAGCAATGACGCTCATCACGGTGGCCCCGACCGGGGCGGAGTCGGCGAAGGCCGACGTCCCGGCCCTTCCCGTCACCCTGGACGAGCTGGTACAGACGGCCAAGGAATGCGAGGCGGCCGGCGCCGCCGTCATCCACGTGCACATCCGCGACGACGACGCGCGGCCGACGCTGGACCTCGCGCGGCTGCGCGACACGGTCCAGGCGCTGCGGGAGGGCACGGGGTTGATCGTCCAGCTTTCGACCGGCGGCGCGGTGACCGACCCGTACGAGCACCGGCTGCGCGTCCTGGACGCCGAACCGGACGGCTGCTCGCTGACCTGCGGGACCGTCAACTTCGGCGACGACGTGTTCATGAACCCCTGGCCGTTCATGGCCGAGCTCTACCAGCGCACGCAGGCGCAGGGGGTCGTCCCCGAGTTCGAGCTGTTCGACCTCGGCCACATCGCGGCGCTGCACCGGCTGCTGGACAAGTACGGCCCGCCGTTCGGCGGCCACGTCCACTGCGACCTGGTCATGGGCGTTCCGGGCGGGATGCCCGGTGACGCGCGCACGCTGGTCGCCGCCGTCGAGGCGCTGCCGGACGGCGCGTCCTGGTCAGCGACCGGCGTGGGGCGGACGTCCGTCCCGGTGATGTTCGCGGCCCTGTCGGCGGGCGGCCATCTGCGCGTCGGTATGGAGGACACCCTCACCTTCGCCAAGGGGCAGCCCGTGACGTCGAACGCGCAGCTCGTGGAGCGCGCCGCCGAGCTGGCCCGGCACGCCCAGCGTCCGCCGATGCCGCCCGCCGAGGCGCGCGCGTTCCTCGGCGTCCGCTGACCCGAAACCCTGTCGCGGCGCCGAAACCGCGCCGCCGCCTCGTCGTCGCCCCGAAGCCCCGTCGCCGCGCCGCAGTCCCGTCACCGTCCCGCAGCCTCGTCGCCGCCCCGTCGTCGCGCCGCAGCCCTGTCGTCGCGCCCGCAGCCCGCGGTCAGGGGCTGCGGGGCGTTCCCGCTGGGACCGACCGCGCTGCCGGGTGCCCGCGTTCGGCGTGGTGGGACGGGTCGGGTATGAGTGGGAGAGGACGTGTCTGAGTTTGTGGGGGTTGGTGTGACGATGGTGTCCACGCCTGTTCTGGTCGAGGTGGAGCGCTCCGGCTTCGTGGAGTCGCGCCACCGCGGCAGCGCGGTGGGGTTGGCGACCGACGGGACCACGGTGGTGCACGCGGGCTTCCCGGCGGAGCCGATCTTCCCGCGGTCGGCGAACAAGCCGATGCAGGCGGTCGCGATGGTGCGCTCGGGGCTCGACCTGGAGGGCGAGCTGCTGGCGATCGCGGCGGGCAGCCACTCCGGCGAGGACTTCCACGTGGAGGGCGCGGAGCGCATCCTCGCAGCGGCCGGGCTGACCGCCGAGGCGCTCCGCTGCCCGGAGCAGTGGCCGCTGGACCAGGAGGTCGCGCTGGACGTGGCGCGCCGCGGCGACGGCAGGTCCCGGCTGCGGATGAACTGCTCCGGCAAGCACGCCGCGATGCTCGCGACCTGCGTCGCCGCGGGCTGGTCCACCGAGGACTACCTCGACCCGTCGCATCCGCTCCAGGTGGCCTCGCGCGAGGCGGTCGAGGACCTCGCGGGGGAGAAGGTCGCCGCCGTCGGCGTGGACGGCTGCGGCGCGCCGCTGTTCGGGCTGTCCGCGACGGGCGTCGCGCGGGCGTTCCGGGCGCTGGTCCTCGCGGCGCCGGGCACGCCGGAGCGCAAGGTCGCCGACGCCATGCGGGCCTACCCCGCCTGGACGTCCGGCACCCGGCGCGAGGAGCGCCGGCTGATGGAGGCCGTGCCGGGCCTGCTGGTCAAGTGCGGTGCGGAGGGCGTGGACGCCTTCGCGTTCGCGGACGGCCGCGCCGGCGTCATCAAGATCGACGACGGCTCCATGCGGGCCCGCACCCCGGTCACCGTGGCGCTGCTGCGCGCGCTGGGCGTGGAGCCCGCCGACCCGGCGGTGCTCGACGAGCTGGCGACCGTCCCGCTCTACGGCGGCGAGGCCGTCGTCGGCGAGATCCGAGCCGTCCCGAACCTCTTCTAACCCCCACCCGAAGCAAGCCCCCCGCGGCCCGCACTCCCGCGCGGTACGCACTCCCGCGCGGTACGCGCTCCTGCGCGGCGTGCATTCCCGCGCGGCGTGCATTCCCGCGCGGCGTGCATTCCCGCGCGGCGTGCATTCCCGCGCGGCGTGCATTCCCGCGCGGCGTGCATTCCCGCGCGGCGTGCATTCCCGCGCGGCGTGCACTCTCGCGCGGGGCGCACTCTCGCGCGGGGCGCACTCCCGCGCGGGGCGCGCTCCCGCGCGGGGTGGAAGGGGGCCCGCGCGGGGGCTTGCCGAGGGACACGGGCGGGAGCGCGGGGTTGGATCGTTCCAAGTACGCGCCTCCCGCCGGGGGACGGGGTCAGTCGAGGATGCGGGCGCGGCCGGCGCCCAGGCCGGGGACGATCTCGGTGACCGCGATCGCGATCACGAGCGTCACCGGGACCGTCCAGCCGGACGTCGCGTCGTGCAGCGCGCCGATCAGCAGCGGGCCGAGCGCGGAGATCACGTAGCCGACGCCCTGCACCATGCCGGACAGCTGGGCGGCGGTCGCCGCGTCCGGGGCGCGCAGCCCGATCATCGACAGCGCGAGCGCGAAGGACGCGCCCTGGCCGAGGCCGAGGATCACGACGAACACCCACATCCCGCCGAGCGGGGCCCAGGCGAGCCCGGCGAACCCGGCCGCCGTCAGCACGCCCACCAGGACCGCGATGGGCCGCTGGTCGCGCAGCCGCGCGGTGAGCAGCGGCAGGCACATGTTCCCGACGATCTGGATCAGGCTGGACGCGGCGGTCACGAACCCCGCGCTGCTCTCCGACAGCCCGCGGTCGGCGAGCAGCGTCGGCAGCCAGGCGAACAGCACGTACGCCAGCGACGACTGGAGCCCGAAGAACAGCGTGATCTGCCACGCCAGCGGAGATCGCCAGACTTTCCGGGCCACGTCGCGGTGCGAGGCGGCCTGCGGGACGGGCCCGGCGGCGGCAGCCGCGGCAGCCGCGCGGCGGACGCGCAGAAGGCGCGGCAGCCAGACCATCGCGGCCAGCGCCGACGGGACGACCAGCAGCGACAGCGGCGCCCGCCAGCTCCCGCCGGTCGCGTGCTGGAGCGGCACCGAGAGCCCGGAGCCGAGCGCCGCGCCGCCGCTCAGCGCGACCGTGTAGAGCGCGGTGACGGCCGTGATCGAGCGCGGATGGTCCCGCTTGATGATGCCGGGGACGGCGATGTTGCCGATGCTGATCGCCATCCCCGCGACCAGCGAGCCCGCGAAAAGCGCCGCCGTGACCGGGATCATCCGCAGCCCGATCGCCGCGGTCAGCGCGACCATCGCGACGACCATCAAGGCTTCCGGACGCAGCGGACGGCGCAGGAACGCCGCCAGCAGCCCGTAGGAGCCGAGGAACATCAGCGGCAGCGTCGTCAGCGCGCCCGCCGCCGTCCCGGACAGGTGCAGGTCGTCGCGGATCTCGCCGACCAGCGGCCCGACGGCGGTCAGCGCGGGCCGCAGGTTGATCGCCACCAGGACGATCAGCACCAGCCCGCCGACGGCCCCGGCCGTCCACCGCGGCCTCGCCTCCCCGGTCACGCGAGCGCCTGCCACGTCACCCGACGCGTTGCCCGCCATGTCGCCCGGCGCAGCGCTTGCGGCGTCGCCCGGCGCAGCGCTTGCCGCGTCGCCCGGCATAGCGCCCGGCGCGGCGTCCGACGCAGCGTCTGAGACAGCGCCCGGCGCAGCGTCTGAGACAGCGCCCGACGCAGCGTCTGAGACAGCGCCCGGCGCGGCGTCCGGGACGGCGCCCGGCGCGTTGCTCGGGACGGGTGGCCGGGCCGGTATGCCGGGCTTGGCGGGCGGTGGGGCTTCGGAGTCTTCGCGTAGGGTCACCGGGGGGCCTCCTCGGCGGAGTCGGGGCCGACCAGCGAGTCCAGGACGGCCAGGGTGGGCTCGATGATCGCCCGGGCGGCGCGCTCGGCGGCCTCGGGATCGCGGGCGGCGACGGCCGCGAGGACGGCGCCGTGCGCCTCCTGCGTGGCCTCGGGGACGGCGCAGTCGGCGCGCAGCGCGGCCATGGCCTCGCCGAGCCGTCCGTCGAAGTAGCGGTACGCCTCGACCAGCAGCGGGTTCTTCCCGGCCTCGACGACGCCGAGGTGGAAGCGCGCGTCGGCCTCGCCGAACTCGCGGTCGTCCGCGGCGGCGCCGCGCGCGGCCAGCAGCCCTTCCAGCCGGGCGAGGTCGGCGTCCGTGCGGCGGCGCGCGGCGAGGCGCGCGGCCTGGACGTCGTAGGCGAGCTGCACCTCGAACACGTCGATCAGCGTCGAGCGCGCCACGCCGTTGAGCATCGGCCGGGGATCGACGCGGCTGCGCACGTACGTCCCGTCGCCGCGGCGGACTTCGAGGACGCCGATGTGGGTCAGCGCGCGGATCGCCTCCCGGACGGCCGGACGGCTCACGCCCAGCTCGCCCGCGAGGTGCAGCTCGCCGGGGAGCCGCTCGCCGACCTTCCAGCCGCCGCCGGTGATCTCCGACTGGAGCTGGTCCAGCACGGCGTCCACGGTGGAGCCGGTGGGGACGGGGTTGAGGGCCATGCCACCTCCACAGGTCAGATGTCAGACATCTTACCTGGAGAGGGAGCCGGCCTCTCGACCGTGGTCCCCCTACGTCCGTGTCAGTGCTGGCTGCGGTTCTCGTAGTCCTCGGGGACGGCGGCGTCCCGGCGGGTGCGCTGCGAGGGGCTGCCCTCGATGATCCCGCCCTTCACCGGTCCGCGGTCGGAGCTTCCGCCCTGGAAGCGGCGGTCCTCCGGGTGGACGCGCTTGCGCGAGGCCCGCCGGGTCAGCAGGACCCAGACCAAAAGTGCCAGCCCGATGAGGATCGGGGCCAGCACGAGCCAGTAGTTGTTCCCGACGTGATGGCCGCCAGTGGCGGCGAGGGTTGTTGCGAGCACCGGTGACACCTCCTCGCCGTCGCCCCTACCCGACGGACGGGCTTCAACCCTCGCGCCCCGCGTGGCCGCCACCACAGGTCAACGCGCTCGCACGCCCCGCCACCGGGGCTCGCACGCCCCGCCACCGGCGCTCGCACCGTCCGCCATCGACGCTCACATGGTGCGCCACCGGCGCTCCCGCGGTGCGCTACCGGCGCTCGTCACCCGCCCAGGGCAGCGATCACCCGCCCCAGGCGGCGATCACCAGCCCGGGGCAGCGGTCATGCCAAGGCGTCGCCCGTCCCGGACGGTGGTCACCCGCCCGGAGCGGGGGTCACATGCCTCGGGACTGGGAGATCGAGCCGGACGTCGCGAGGGTGAAGGTGCGCATGGACTCGGCGAAGCGGGACAGGTCCCACTCGGCGGGACCCTCGTACCAGTAGAGGTTGTCGGCGCCCTCGGCGCGGACGCCGGCGTCCTCGACGGTGCGGGCCCAGCGGTCCACGACGTCGAAGACGACGGCGTACGGCAGGAACCGGGAGAACAGGGCGATGCGCTGCTGGGACGGCATGTCCGCCTCGGGCAGGGCGCCGCGCTCCAGGAACGCGCGGAAGCCGATGGTGTGCGCGAGGACCGTCGATCCGCGGGCGGTCTTGGCGGGCATGTACTGGCCGCCGTAGGCGAGCGCCGCGCCGGCGACGATCACGGCGAGGCCGACGAGGGCCAGGTCCGAGGTGACCGCGAGCACGACGGTGGCGATGATGCCGAGGCCGGTGAGGGCCATGCCCGCGATCGTCCAGCGGGACCGGACGGTGTCGGGGCGGCGCGCGAACCAGCCCTGCTCGACCACGTCGTCGTACATCGCCGCGCGGACGCGGGCGAGCTGGGTCGCGAAGGTGCCGCCGAGCGCGGAGAGCTTCACCGCGTCGCGGCCGTCGAACAGGGCGCCGAGCAGGATGCGCTCGTAGCGCAGCAGGTCGGCGTCGCCGCCCGGACGCTGGAGGCGGCGCAGCGTCCAGTCGAGGCGGCCGGTGGCGGCGCGGTCGTCCTCCTCGATCAGCAGGTGGCCGCGGACGGCGAGGTCGACGATGGTGGCGGTGACGTCGATCACGTCCGCCTGCTCGTCGATCAGGGTGCCGATCTGGCCGGGCCGGACGCCGTTCGGCGGTTCGAAGTGCTCGCCGGTGACGTGCGCCTGGTCGCCCTCGGCGGCCTTCTTGCCGACGACGCGGGCGTCCCGTCCGCGCAGCATGTAGAGGGCGACGATGCCGCCGACGAGCAGCACGAGCAGCGCGCCCAGCGCGGACGCCGTGACGCCGTTCACCGAGAACGCCGTCGCGGCCGTGTGCCGCCGCTCGAAGAGGGCCTTGCCGCCGGTCGCCCCGGCGGGCAGCCCGACGACGACGGTGAGGTTGTCCTCGGGGAGCATCTGGCTCTGGCTGAACACGCCCTGCGTGTGCGTGTGGTTCGTGTAGTACTGCGTGCAGCCGACCGTGCTGTCGAGCGCGCCCGCGAAGCAGTTGACGTTTTGCACCATGGCGGGCGCGTCGACCGTGGCGCGCGCCTGGCCGACGGGGACCTTCCAGCCGCCGACGGCCGTCCAGTGGAACTCCTCGGCCTGCTTCAGCTGCGCGACCGCGCCGCGCACGTCGTACTCCAGCACGACGGTGTGCTGCCCGGACGCCGCGCCGCCGGAGAGCGTCGCGGTCGTGGTCGTCCCGGACGAGGAGACCGAGGCGGCGGTCGGGCCGCCGTCCGGGCTGGACGCCTTCAGGTGCTCGATCTTGAAGACCCGGTCCTCGGTGATGCTGGAGTGCGTCCGGGTGGTGAAGACCCGCTCGAAGCCGGCGCTGGTGAACTGGTAGACGATCGTCTCGCGGACGTGCGCGACGCCGCCCTTGCCGAGGGTGATCGCCGCCTCGTCCCGGACGACGCGGTCGGAGGTCCGCAAGGACGAGCCGAGCGGGCCCGAAGCGGCCGCGGCCACCCCGGAGGCGTGCCGGACCGGCGCGGCCGTACCGCTCGCGGCCTGCGCGGGAAGCGCGAGCGCGGCGGACAGAACGGCGGCCAGTGGCAGGGAGGCGACCAATGGCCGCAGGCGACCCAACATGGCGGCAAATGGTAGCGGTCCCGCCCGTATAGTTCTGCCCTATGGCTGGTCATTACCCCCCTCCGGCCGGACGGCCGGGGCAACCGCCGTACGGTCCGCCCCCTCAGGGGCCGCCCTACGGCGGGCCTCCGCACGGCGCGCCCCCGGCGCCGCCGTACGGCGGGCAGCCCCGTCCTCCCTATGGCGCGCCTCCGCCCCGTCCGGGGTACGGCCCGCCACCGCAGGGACCGCCTCCGCCGCAGGGACCGCCGCAGGGGCCACCGCCCCCGCCGTACCGGCCGCAGCAGCCGTACCCGGCGGGTCCGCCGGTCGCCTACCGCTACATGCCGCCGCGCCGCCCGCCGCGCCGCAGCGCGGGCGGGACGGTCGCGGGCGTCATCGGCGGGTTCGCCGCGCTCGGCGTGATCCTGATCGTCATCCTGTCGGCCGTGTCGTCCAACCATCCGACGGTGTCCACGGGCGGCGGCGGGGTGACCGCGCGCGGCCAGCAGGGCAGCGGCGGCGGGAGCGGGGCGCCGCAGACCGCCACCCGCGCGACCGCGACGAACAACAAGCTGTACTCGACCGGGGCGCTGACCTCGGTGAGCTGCCACCTGCCGGCGCTGGACCAGTCGCCGGACTCGATGCGCCGCTTCATGAACCAGCTCAGCGACTGCCTCGACGCGACGTGGAAGGCGCAGTTCGGCAAGATCGACATGTCGTTCGCGCCGCCGAACCGGGTGTTCTGGCTGAGCCCCGGCAACAGCCCGTGCGGCAACTACCCGGCCCCCGGCTCGTCGGCGTTCTACTGCCCGGCGAACAACACGATGTACGTCGGGCTGAAGCACGTGATCGAGACGTCGGGGGACGAGTCGGTCGCGCACTTCGCGGTGTTCGCGCGGGTCATCGCCCACGAGTACGGCCACCACGTCCAGGACCGGGCGGGCATCCTGCTCTACGGCGACCACCTCATGGACCAGAGCGACCCGATCGGACGCGCCGAGGCCAGCCGCCGCATCGAGCTCCAGGCCCAGTGCTTCGCGGGCGAGTTCCTCGGCGCCAACCGCACGACCCTGCCGCTGACGCAGGACCAGTACAACGCCCTGATCCTGGACGTCCAGGGCCGCGGCGACGAGAACCAGCCGGTCGACAAGCGCGACCACGGTTCCGGCAAGCACTACGCGGGCTGGGTCGTCCGGGGCATCAGGACCCAGGACCTCTCCGTCTGCAACACCTGGAGCGCTCCGCCCAGCGCCGTCTCCTGACCCGCGCCCCCGGCCCGGCCGTCGTCCGGGCCGGGCCGGTGCGGGCCGCGGTTCGCGCCGGGCCGCGGTTCGGGCCGGGGTTCGGGGTTCGGGGTTCGGCGGACGGTCAGAGCTTGGAGCCGCCGGTGGCGTCCAGGGCGCTGCCGGTCACCCAGCGGGAGTCGTCGGACGCGAGGAAGGCGACCACGTCCGCGACGTCCTCGGGCTCGCCGACCCGGCCGAGCGCGGACATCGCGGCCGACTGGTCCCACGCCTCCTGGTTGTTCCGCAGCCAGGAGGCGTTGATGTCGGTGTCGATGATCCCCGGCCGCACCGAGTTGACCGTGATGCCGCGCGGTCCGAGCAGCTCGGCCAGGTTCAGGGTGAAGTTCTCCAGCGCGCCCTTGGTCGCGCCGTAGGCGATGATCTCCGGCATCGCGAGCCGGGCCAGGCCGCTGGTGATGTTGACGATCCGGCCGCCGTCGTTCAGCCGCGACAGGCCCTGCTGGACGATGAAGAACGGCGCGCGGACGTTCACCGCGAAGACCTCGTCGAAGCCGTCCTCGGTCAGGCTCTCCAGGTCCGAGCTGCGTCCGGCGCCCGCGTTGTTCACGATGACGTCCACCCGCGCGCCGCCGGTCGCCGCGTCGTAGGCCTCCCACATCGCGGCGGCGTCGCCGTGCCGGCCGAACTCGGCGCGGATCGCGATCGCCCGCCCGCCGTCCTTCTCGATCCGCTGGACGGTCTCGTCCGCCGCCGCCTCGTCCCGCGCGTAGGTCAGCACGACAGTGGCGCCGTCCGCCGCGAGACGGATCGCGATGGCCCGTCCGATGCCCCGGCTGCCGCCGGTGACCAGCGCGTACTTCCCGTCCAGCTTCCCGTCCAGCTTCCCGCCCGGCTTCCCGTCCGCCGCGCCGTTCCGCCGACCGTTCCGCTGCTCGCGCACCGCGTTCTCGCCCATGGTCGTCCGACCGCCTCTCATTTCTTGAATGATCGCTCAAGAAGAACGGTAGCACGACTTTTTGAGTGAGCGCTATAGAATCGGTGCCATGACCGAGACCCGCCGGGGCCGTCCCCGCGCCTTCGACCGCGATGCCGCGCTGGAGGCCGCCACCAGGCTGTTCTGGGAGCGCGGCTACGAGGCCACCTCCATCGGCGACCTGACCGAGGCCATGGGCATCCGCCCGGCGAGCCTCTACGCCGCCTTCGGCGACAAGAAGACCCTGTTCAAGGAGGTCGTCCAGGGCTACCAGCGGACGGACGCGGCGGCCTTCGTGTCCCGCGCCCTCGCCGAGGAGCCGACCGCCTACCGCGGGTTCGCCCGCGCGCTGCGGGAGGCCGCCGAGATCTACACCGACCCGTCCCATCCCGCCGGCTGCCTGGTCATCCGGGCCGCGACGAACATCGCGCCGCGGGACGCCGAGATCGAGACGCATCTCCGCGACATCCGCAACGGCAACGTCGCCGCCTTCGCCGACCTGGTGCGCCGGGCCGTCGCGCGCGGCGAGCTGCCCGAGGGCACCGACCCGGACGCCGTGGCGCAGCTCTTCGCGCTGCTCCTGCAGGGCCTCTCGCAGCGGGCGGGGGACGGCGCGACCGCCGCCGACCTGCGTCCGGCGGTGGAGATGGCGCTCGCCGCGTGGCCGGGGCCGCGGGAGTGAGCGACGTCCGCAGCGGCCGGGACGGGTGTGAGCGGCCTCACCGGGAAAGTGCTAGCAGCCCGCTTGCAATAGCAAGCACCATGGCGGAGGGTGGAGGCATGGCGAGTTCGAAGGTCGGCTCCATCGGGGAGTACATCCGCGAGCAGCGGACGCGCGCGAAGATCTCGCTGCGCCAGCTCGCGGACGTCTCGGGCATCTCCAACCCGTACCTGAGCCAGATCGAGCGCGGCCTGCGCAAGCCGAGCGCGGAGATCCTGCAGCAGATCGCGAAGGGCCTGCGCATCTCCGCCGAGGCGCTGTACGTCCAGGCGGGCATCCTCGAGGCCCGCGAGGCGGAGAGCGACGTGCAGGCCGCGGTCCGGGCCGACCTGATCCTCACGGAGCGCCAGAAGCAGGTGTTGCTCGACATCTACGAGTCGTTCCGCAAGGAGAACGAAGCAGCCGGAGTCGTCCCCGGTCCGGCCCCCCAGGGCGCGGACGGACGGGGCGGCGAGCAGGCACCACCCCCGGAACAGGAAGGGAAAGAGGTCCCATGACGCTTGCCGACAACCTCCGCGAGAACAAGGTCGTCTACACCGTCGCCGGCGCGGGCGACCTCGCGGTCGAGAAGCTCCGCGAGGCCCCCGAGCAGGTCGGGAAGGCACGCCAGACGGCCGCGAAGTACCAGGGCGAGGTCCGCGAGAACCTCGACAAGTACCGCGGTGGCGTCCGGGAGAATCTGGACAAGTACAGCGGTGAGGTGCGCGAGAACCTGGACAAGTACCGGGAGCAGGTACGCGACGCGGTGGCGAAGTACCGCGACGAGGTCCGCAAGAACGTCGACCGCTACCGGGGCGGGGCGCGCGAGAACGTCGGCCGCCTCCAGGAGAAGGTCGAGGTCAAGGACCTTCCGGGCGCGGCCGTCGCGTACGTGACGCACTTCGGCACCCGCGCGGTCGAGTTCGTGGACGAGCTGGCCGAGCGCGGCAAGAAGGTCGTGCACGGCGCCGCCGCCGAGGTCGCCCAGGGCGCCGAGGCCGTCGCCGAGGTCGCCGCGGCCGACCAGGCCAAGGGCGCGTCCAAGGCCAAGGCCACGCGGACCAAGAAGGCCGCGGAGGAGCAGACCCGCTCCAGCGCGAGCACCCCCCGTTCCGACTCCTGACGCCCCACGGCGTGCAGAACACGGAACCCCCGGGCGCCGACGCGGCGCGGAGCACGGAACTTCCGGGCCGCAACGCGACGTGCGGAACGCGAAGACCTCCGGGCCGCAAGGCGACGTGCGGAGAGCGAAGAGCTCCGGGCCGCATCGCGGCGCCGGGGAGCACGACAGGAGAGGGGCCCGGCCGGGGAACACCCGGCCGGGCCCCTTCGTCGTTCCGGGTACCGGCTGGACAGGCCGCATAGGGTGGGAGTCCACTCGCCGAAACGCGGTGCCGGTCGCGGCGCCGCCCGGAACGGACAGGAGCGTTGATCGTCGGTGACCGGCTTCGGTGTGCTCGACTACTTCTTCTGGATCCTGCTGCTCATCGCGTTCGTGATGGAGGCGTGGGCGCTGATCGACGCGCTGACCGTGCCGCCGAACGCCTACGCCGCGGCGAGCAAGCAGACCAAGAAGCTCTGGATGATCATCCTGATCGTCGCGGCCGTGGTGGGTCTCGCGGCGGCCGTGCTGCCGCTCCAGGGCTCCTCGCCGGTCGCGGTCCTCTTCGGGATCCTGCCGGTGGCCGCGTTCATCGCCGCCGCCGTGTACCTCGCCGACGTCCGTCCCGCGGTCAAGCCGTTCAAGGGACGCGGCGGAGGCCGTGGCTCCAACATGGGCCCCTACGGTCCCTGGTAGCAGGCGGTTCCGGGCGTTCCGCCCGCGAGGCCGGGGCGCCTCGCGAGCGCGCGGCATGAGCCCGGGCCTGTTGCAAGTAAGTCCTTACTTAGGGCACCCTGGTCGGGACCGATGATCCGTGCGAAGCGAGGCCCCTCGTGACCAGTGCCGCCGCCCTGCCGGTCCCCGCCGGACCCGACCCGGACCGGGACGCCGCCGACGAGCCGATCCCGCCGGTCTTCCGCGAGCTGCTCAGCGGACCGTCCCTCGTGGCGGGCGGGGCCAACGTCATCATGCAGCTCTCCCGCCTGCCGGTCGGGCTCGGCGTGGTCGAGAGCAAGGTCGACTCCGGACGCATCGACAAGCACCCCGTGAAGCGCACCCGCACGACGCTCACCTACCTCGTCGTCGCCATGCTCGGCACCGCCGAGGAACGCGCCTGGATGCGCGAGGAGGTCAACAGGCAGCACCGGCACGTGCGCAACGAGCCCGGCGCGTCCGTCCGGTACAACGCGTTCGACCGCGAGCTCCAGCTATGGGTCGCCGCCTGCATCTACTGGGGCATGGAGGACGTCTACCGGCGTTTCTACGGCGAGCCGTCCGCCGAGGCGCTCGCAGATTTCTACCGCCACGGACGCCGTTTCGCGACGACGCTCCAGGTACCCGAGGACATGTGGCCCGAGACCCGCGAGGCGTTCGAGGAGTACTGGCGAGAGGGGGTCAAGCAGATCGGCAGCACCCCGCAAACGCGCGCCTACCTGCGCGGACTCGCGAAGGCGGCGTTCCTGCCCAGGCCCGTCCAGCGGGTCGTCGGCCCGGTGAACCGGCTGTTCGCGGTCGGGTTCCTGCCGCCGGAGTTCCGCGAGAACCTCGGCCTCAGCTGGACGGACCGGGAGCAGAAGGCGTTCGACGCGGCCGTCCGCGCGATCGCGTTCGCCAACCGGACGATGCCCAGGCCGATGCGCGAGTTCCCGTTCAACGTCTACCTGCGGGACTTCCGCCGCCGTATGCGCACCGGCCGCTCGTTCGTCTGAACAAGGCAAGAAAGTGCGGCGCGTCCGGACGGTCCGTGGTTGCCGACCGTGAAACCGTCCGGACGCGCCGCAGGTCTGATCACTCCCAGGCGGGCGGGCAGCAGGTCACGCCTTCGCGGCGGGCCCCCGCTGGAACAGGACGTACAGCCAGGTCATCGACGGGACGATGATGAGCGCGCCCACGCCGAGCGCCGCGAACACCACGTCCAGCACGGCGGTCTGCGCGACCGAGCCGGTCAGGTCGAGGTCGGCCATGGACGCCGCCCCCCACAGCACGCTGACCACCGCGAGCGCGCCGGTCACCCGGACGGCCAGGTACCGCCGCCGGAGGACCAGGACGAGCGAGACCAGCCCCGCCGCCGCCGACACCAGGATCAGCGGCGACCGGACGCCGAGCGCCGCCGCGCCCGGCAGCGCGAACAGCCCGACCGCGACCCCGGACAGCAGCGCGTAGCCGCGGAAGTGGAGCAGGATGTCCGGGTCGCCGATCCGCCGCGCGTCCCAGATGAGGTAGACGGCGGCGAGGTAGGCGCAGAGCGCCGTGGTCAGCACCCCGCCGTACACCCCGGCGAGGCTCAGCCAGCTCGACTTCCCGGTGGCGACGGTCGTCGCGACCGCGCCGAGGCAGTACGGCGTGACGATCGACGAGATCCCGAAGATCGGCGCGTGCCACTTCTGGTCGGGCGCGGCCTTGGCGAACACGAACGTCGAGCCGCGCGCGACGATGCCGAGGACGGCGAGCGACAGCGGGATCCAGTGCTCGGCCATCACGTTCGCGAAGATCGGCGGGAAGGCCGTCCAGGACAGCACCAGGACGAAGATCAGCCAGACGTGGTTGGCCTCCCACACCGGTCCCATGGCGTGCTCGATGACCTCCTGGTCGCCGCGGCGGCGCCGGGACGCCAGGTGCCACAGCCCCGCGCCGAAGTCGGCGCCGCCGAACAGCAGGTAGGCCGAGAGGCCGACCAGGATCAGCCCGAAGGCGACGTCCGCGTGCGTCATCGCGTGCTCCCCACGAGTTCCGGCTGGTCGGCGGGCACGGCGACCGGGCGGCGGCGCATCCGGCGCAGCACGCTGATCGTCGCGATCCCGAGGACGGTGTAGACGGCGAGGACGGCGTACAGGCCGTACCGCAGGCCCGGGTTCGGGTTGATCGCCTCTTCGGTGCGCATGACGCCGTAGACGATCCAGGGCTGCCGTCCGACCTCGGTGGTCGTCCAGCCCGCCTCCATGGCGATCACGGCGGCGGCCCCGGCGAACGCCGCGATCCGCAGGAACCAGCCCGTCCAGACCAGGTCGGCGGCGCCGCGGCGCCTGCGCCACCAGGTGAAGCCCCACCAGGCGGCGAGCGCGAGCAGCGCCGTCCCGATCGCGATCATGAGCTCGTAGGACGTCTTGACCACCTCGGCCGGCGGCCGGTTCTCCACCGGCACGGTGTCCATGCCGCGGATCGTCGCGTGCGGGTCGAACTTCAGCATCAGCGACAGGACGTCCGGGAACCGGAGGAACGCGAACTTCAGCGGCGCGCCCGCCTGCGTGTGGTCCACGCCTTCCATGGCCGCGAACTTCGCGGGCTGGTGCGAGTAGACGAACCGCACCGCGATGTCGCCGACGAGGATCTGCAACGGGGCGCACACGGCCGCGAGCGTGAACGGGATGGCGAAGCCGATGCGGTGGTAGCGGTCGACGCGTCCGGCCCGGCGGTCGCGGAGCAGCGCCACCGCGTACACCGACGCGGCGAGGAAGCCGCAGACCATCAGCGACGCGAGGATCAGGTGGACGGCCTGGACGGGCGTGGCCGGGTTGAACATGGCCGCGAGCGGGTCCACGTCGGTGACCTTGCCGTTCACCAGCTTGAAGCCGCGCGGCTGGTTCATCCAGGAGTTGACGGTCAGCACGAACGACGCGGACAGCAGGCCCGCGACGACGACCGGGATCCCGGTGAGGAAGTGCGCGCGCGGGGACAGCCGGTCCCAGCCGTACAGGTAGACGCCCATGAAGATCGCCTCGACGAAGAAGGCGATGCCCTCCAGGGCGAACGCCGCCCCGAAGACCTGGCCGTACTGCTCCATGAACTTCGGCCAGAGCGTGCCCATCTCGAAGGACAGGACGGTCCCGGACACCGCGCCGACGGCGAACAGCACGCCCGCCGCCTTCATCCACCTGCGGGCCAACTCCGCGTAGACGCGGTCGCCGGTGCGCAGCGAGCGCCACTCGGCGATCAGCGTCATGGCGGGCAGGCCGATGCCGATGGACGCCAGCACGATGTGGAAGCCCAGGGTGAACGCCATCTGCTGGCGCGCGGCCATGTAGTCGGCCGGGGACGCGGCCCCGTGGGAGTCCGCGGTCCGCGAGAGCGCCGCGTGCGACGCCTCGGTCAAGAGCTGGAGGCTGCTCATACGACCGAATGTAGTACTACAAGTCGTAGTACTTAAGTCGGTAGTACTACCCCGTGTGGTGATCTCGCTCACCCGTCGCTTACAGTGGACGGCGTGAAGGGTCTGGGAGAGCTTGAACGCACCGTCATGGAGGTCTGCTGGGCGCGCGAGGAGGCGGGCCTCGCCCCCGCCACCGCGCGGGACGTGAGCCGCGCGCTCGCCGACGAGCGCGACCTCGCGCACACCACCGTCATGACGGTGCTGGACCGGCTGGCCAAGAAGGGTTTCCTTGATCGTGAGCGGGACGGTCGCGCGTGGCGGTACCGTCCAGTTGCGAGCAGGGAGGGATATGTGACCGAGCTCATGCTGGGCGCGCTGGACGAGACCGGCGACCGCGACGCCGCGCTGGCGCACTTCGTCCGGTCGGTGTCGCAGGACGAGATCGACGTCATCCGCCAGGCGCTCGCCGACGTGGTCAAGGAGCCACCGGCATGACCGGCACGGCCCTGCTCGCGGCGGTCGCGCTCGCGACCGTCCTCGGCGCGCACGGGCTCTCGAAGGCCCGCTGGACGTGGCGCACCCCGCGGATCGCGATCGGCCTGTGGCAGGCGCTCGGGCTCGGCTGGGGCATCGCCACCATCGGCGCGCTGCTCGGCGTCGCGCTGCTGCCCTACCAGCGCGGCATCGGCCGCGGGCTGCCGCGCATGGTCGCCGACTCCGCCGCCCGGCTCGACGCGGTGCACATGGCCGCGCTGCTGGCGGCCGTCGCGCTGACCTTCGTGCTGCTCACCATGCTCGCCACCGCGGTGTTCCGCGTGGTGCGCGCCCGCCGCCGGCACCGCGCGCTGCTCGCGCTGGTCGCCCGCGGCGACTCGGCCGCCCCCGACGCGCTGGTCCTCGACCACCCGGGAGCGGCCGCCTACTGCGTTCCGGGCGTCCGGTCGTCCAAGGTCGTCGTCAGCGCCGGGACGCTGGAGCTGCTCGACGACCGGGAGCTCGCCGCCGTCCTCGCGCACGAGCGGGCGCACGCCCGCGAGCGGCACGACCTCGTGCTGCTGCCCTTCTACTCGCTGCGCCAGGTCTTCCCGCAGATCCGCCTGGTCGGACGATGTCTCGACGCGGTCGAGCTGCTGATCGAGATGGCCGCCGACGACCGGGCCCGCCGTCACCGCCCCGCGAAGGAGCTGGCGACGGCGCTGCTGCGTTTCGCGGCGGCCCGTCCGGGGCCCGCGCCGTCCGGCACGCTCGGCGTCGCGGCGGCCGACGACATCCCGGTGCTCGCCCGGGTGAACCGGCTGCTCCGTCCCGAGCGGCAGCCGCGCCGCATCCGCGTCGCGGCCGCCGTCGCCATCCCGGTGCTGGTCGCCCTTCCGGCGCTGCTCTGGGCGCTGCCCCTCTAGCGTCCCGGCTCCTTCCGGCCCTCAGATCCGCCGGTCCAGAACGCGCGTTCCGGGCCGGCGTTCGCGCGTTTCCGGGACGCTCGTCGCCGGAACGTCCGCCTCCGGGACGGCCGCTTCCGGGACGCTCGTTTCCGGGACGGCCGCTTCCGGGACGGCCCGCGCCCGCGACCGGGGGAGCAGGAACGACAGCGGGATCGTGGCCAGCGTCAGCGCCAGGTTGACCAGCAGCGTGTCCTGCGCCGCCCGGACGAGCCCGTGCCGTCCGGCGAGGGTGAAGAACAGCGCGCCGAGCGCCGCGACGCCCGCCGCCGCCGCGAACTGCTGGAAGGTGGTCAGCAGCCCGGACGCCGCACCGGCCCGTTCCGGACGCACCCCGGACAGCGCCGCCCCGATCACGCCGGGCAGCGTCAGCCCGCTGCCGAGGCCGAGCAGCGCGAGCGGCGCGAGCAGCGCGGCGACGCCGCCGCCCGCGTGCAGGACGACCTCGATCCCGGCCACGCCGACCCCGGTGATCGCGCAGCCCGCGGTCAGAACCCGGTCGCCGTGCCGCGCGACCAGCGGCCGTCCGGCGAGGGACGCCAGCATCGTCGCGACCGCGAGCGGCCCGAACGCCAGCCCCGCGCGGACCGGGCTCAGCCCGAACCCGTACTGGAGCAGCAGCGTGTTCACCAGCATCAGGCTGCCGAACGACATCATGAACGCCACGTTCAGCGCGGACCCGACGGTGAAGGAGCGGGTGCGGAACAGCGCGAGGTCCACGACGGGCGCGGCCGTCCGGCGCTCCCACCACAGCGTCGCGCCGAGGACCGGGACGCTCGCGGCGAGCGACAGCCACGTCCACAGCGGCCAGCCCTCCTCGCGGCCGAGCACGAGCGGGACCAGCGCGAGCGCGAGCCCCGCCGAGACGCCGAGCACGCCCGGGACGTCCAGCCGCGGCCTGGCCCGGGTCTCCGCGCGCGGCAGGACGCGGGTGGCGAGCAGCGCCGCCGGGACGCCGACCGGCACGTTCACCAGGAAGATCGTCCGCCAGCCGAGCCCGAGCAGGTCGGCCTGGAGCAGCAGGCCGCCGAGCACCTGCCCGCAGACCGCGCCGAGCCCGGTCACCACGCCGAACCAGGCCATCGCGCGGGCCCGCTCGTCCGCCCCGAACGACGCGGTGATCAGCGCGAGCACCTGCGGCACCATCGCGGCGGCCGTGACGCCCTGGAGCAGCCGCGCCGCGACCAGCGTCCCGGCGTCCGGGGCGAGCCCGCACAGCAGCGAGGCCAGCGTGAACGCGGCCATGCCGAGCGCGAACATCCGGCGGTGCCCGAACAGGTCGCCGAGCCGCCCGCCCGTCACCAGCCCGGCCGCGTAGGTGAACGCGTAGCCGCCGATCACCAGCTCCAGCGCGGCGGACCCGGCGTGCAGGTCGCGTTGCAGCGACGGCGCGGCCACGTTCACGACCATGTAGTCGAACGAGGCCATGAACGTCGCCGACAGGATCACCGGCAGGGTGAGTCTCATCGGATCCCTCCTAAGATCGCCTTCGGTCCGAAGGTGGCCTTCTGAAGAGGTCCGCCGCATCTGTCGGAATACGTACGCCGCTCTTCGGGGCTCTTCAGATCCGGGAGGTGGTCCGGTGGCCTTCGTCGGACGGACGGCCGAGCTCGCGGCCCTCGCCGGGGCGTTCGCCGACCCCGCCGTCACGGCCGTGCTGGTCGGCGCGGACGCGGGCATGGGCAAGTCCCGCCTGATGGCGGAGTTCGCCGCCCGCCGCGCCGCCGACGCCCGCTCGGTCGTCGGGGGCTGCCTGGAGCTGGACGGCCTGCCTTACGCGCCGCATGTCGCGGTCGCGCGCCGCTTGGTCGCCGAACTCGGCGCCGAGCGCGTCGCGCGGCTCGTTCCGGGCGGCGGACGGCGCGGTCTCGCGCACTGGCTGCCGGCGTTCGGCCGTCCCGAGCCCGTGACCGATCCGGCGCTCGGCCGCACGGCGCTGTTCCAGGACGTCCTGGCGCTGGTCGAGGCGGCGGTGGCGGACCGTCCGCTGATCGTCGTCCTGGAGGACCTGCACTGGGCCGACCCGTCCAGCCGCGACCTGCTGACCTTCCTCGTCCGCAACCTGAGCGGCGCGAACCTGCTGCTCGTCGGCACGTACCGGACCGTCCCGGACGATCATCCGCTGCGGGCCGTCCTGACGGGTCTCGCCCGGTCACCGGCCGTGCGGACGCTGGAACCCGCCCCGCTGGACGCCGCCGACGTGCGCGACCTGCTCGCGTCCCGGCTGGGCGCCGCGCCGCCCGACCGCCTCGCCGCCGAGATCGTCCGGCGCAGCGAGGGCAACCCGCTGTTCGCCGAGGCGCTCGCCGACGCTGGCCCGGCCGGCACGCCGACGCCCCTGCGCGACCTGCTGCTGACCGGCTTCCGCGCGCTCCCGGACGGTCCGCGCGAGGTCGTCCGGGCCCTGTCGGCGGCGGAGGGACCCGCCGGGACCGCGCTGCTCGCCGCCGTCACCGACCGGACGGAGGCCGAGCTGGAAGCGGACCTGCGCGTCGCGATCGAGCAGCGCGTCCTGGCCCGGTCCGCGCTCGACTGCCACGCCTTCGCGCACGATCTCGTCCGGCAGGCGGTGTACGAGGACCTCTTGCCGAGCGAGCGCAAGCGGTTGCACCAGCGGTTCGGTTGCGCGCTGCGCGCCGACCCGTCCCTGACCGAGGACGGTCGCGCGCTGCCGCTGCTCGCCGCCCACTGGCTCGGCGCCGGGGAGCGCGACGAAGCGCTGGCGGCGTACTGGCGCGCCGCGCAGGCCGCCGCCGAGGTGCACGCCTACCCCGAGCAGCTCCGGATGCTCGAACGCTTCCTTTCGCTGCTGCCCCCGGACGCGGACCGGACCCTCGCCCTCTCGCTCGCCGCCGTCGCCTGCCTCTACGCGGGCGAGGCCGCGCGGGGCGTCGAGCTGGCGTCCGAGGCGCTCCTGCGGATCGAGTCGCCGCGCCGCAGGGCGCTCCTCCTGGAACTGCGCAGCACCCTGGCCCACCGGCTCGGCGAGGACGGCCTCACCGACCTGCGCGAGGGCGTCGCCCTGCTTCCGGACGGCCCGGAACGCGCCCGCCTGACGTCCACCCTGGCCAACCGCCTGTTCCTGATGTCGCAGTTCGACGAGGCGCGGACGCTCGCCCACCGCGCGCTGGAGATGGACGGCGACGAGCGCGTCCGCGCCTGGGCGCACCTCACCCTCGCCGCCCTCGCGGGCCTGGACGGCGACCTCGCCGAGACGACGGCCCGGGCGGCCGAGGCCGAGCGCCTCGCCCGCGCGGCCGACGACGCCACGTCCCGCTGCATCGCGATCACGTGCGAGGCCGACGCCCTGCACGCCCTGGGCGAGGACGAGCGGGCCTGGGAACGCGCCAGGCAGGGCATCGAGATCGCCCGGGCGCACGGCCTCGCCCGCGACCAGGGCGCCGGGCTGACCGCCGTGTCCGCCGAGACGCTCGTCGCGCTCGGCCGCTGGACGGAGGCGCGCGCCGTCCTCGCCGACTGCCTCGCGCAGGACCCGCCGCCGCTGTTCCGCGCGCTGGCCCTCACCACCCGCGGCATGATCGACCTCGCCGAGGGCGACCTCGACGCCGCGACGTCGGCCGCCGAGGAGGCCCGCCGGAACCTCGGCGCGACCTACCGGGGCCGCATGTTCCAGTTGCGGCTCCTCGACCTCGAATGCGCCGTGGCGCCCGACCCGGACGAGCTGCTCGCGGACGTCCTCCACGCGCCCGATCTCCTGGCGCACTCCCGGCAGGTCTGGCCGCTGCTGGAGACCGCCGCCCGGCGGACCCGGACGCACCGTCCGCGCGTCCGGGCCCTGGCCGCCGAGCTGCGCGTGGTCGGGCCCGTCCAGGAGGCGCACCGGGCGACCGTCCGAGCCGAGCTGGGCGACGCGTCCTGGACGGCCGCCGCCGAAGCCTGGCGCGCGCTCGACCATCCGTACCGCCTGGCGTACGCCCTCGCGCGCGCGGGCGCGATAGGCGAAGCGACGGCGCTGACCACGTCCCTAGGCGCAGCGCCCTTCACGACCGGAACCCCGCTTTCCCTGACGCCGCGCGAGACCGAAGTGCTGCGCTTGGTGGCGCTCGGCTACAGCAATCGCCAGATCGGCGAGCACCTGTTCATCTCGGGCCGGACGGCCGGCGTCCACGTCTCCAACATCCTCGCGAAGCTCCAGGTCTCGTCCCGGACGCAGGCCGCCGCCGTGGCCCACCGCCTCGGGCTCCTCACGAGTGACCGATGACGCGGTGCGGGCGGTAGGGGGCCTCCAGCCGCTCGACCTCGGCTTCGGTGAGCTCCAGCTCGGTGGCGGCGACCGCGTCGTCCACGTGCTCGATCTTGGTCGCGCCCACGATCGGGGCGGTGACGGCGTCCTTGCCGAGCAGCCAGGCGAGCGCCACCTGCGCGGGAGCGACGCCCCGCTCCGCCGCCACCTCCCGGACGACCCGGACGACGTCCGCGTCCGACTCGTCGTAGAACTGCTTCAGGAGCGGATCGCCGTCGAGCCGCGCCGTCCCGGCCTCGCGCGCCAGCAGGCCGCGCGCCAGCGGGCTGTACGGCAGGACGCCGACGCCCTGGTCGGCGCAGAGCGGGATCATCTCCCGCTCCTCCTCGCGGTAGACGAGGTTGTAGTGGTTCTGCATCGAGACGAACCGCGTGGGCGCGCAGTGCTGCGCCTTCGCGAACTGCCAGGCGAACATGCTGGACGCGCCGATGTAGCGGGCCTTGCCCGCCCGCACGATGTCGTGCAGCGCCTCCATCGTCTCCTCGATCGGCGTCGCGTCGTCCCAGCGGTGGATCTGGTACAGGTCCACGTAGTCGGTGCCGAGCCTGCGGAGCGAGGCGTCGATGGACGCCATGACGTGCTTGCGTCCCAGCCCGCCGTCGTTGGGGCCGGGACCGGTCGGAAAGTAGACCTTGGTGGCGAGCACGTAGTCCTCGCGCCGATCGAACAGCGCCGCCAGCAACCTGCCGGTGACCTCCTCGGACCGGCCGCCGGAGTACGCGTCGGCGGTGTCGAAGAACGTCACGCCGCTCTCGACCGCCCGCCGGACGATCGGCTCGGCCTGGTCCTGCTCCAGGACCCACGAGCGGTTCGTCCGGTCGCCGTAGCTCATCATCCCCAGGCAGATCCGCGAGACCCGCAGTCCCGACGATCCGAGCCGCACCTGCCGCATACCGTGCTCCTTCCGCCGGTCCGCACTCACTCGGGACGCTGGAACGTGTGGGAGGCCACCTCGTCCGGGGCCGGTCCCGCCTCGGCGAGGGTCTCGCCGGACGCGGACCAGATGCCGGAGCGTCCGGACGTCCGGTCGAAGCCGTGGCCGGTCGGGCCCGCGAAGGCGGCCGTGGCGGCCCAGACGCCGTACTCGGCCGCGACCCGCCGGGCGCGCTCGCCGGCCACGTGCACCTCCTGGCCGGAGTGGACGACCCCGGCGACGTACCCGTCGATGCCGAGCGCGGCGGTGCGGGCGGCGTGCTCGGGAATCCCGGTGTCGCGGCAGATCGCGAGCCCGAGCCGCCATCCGTCCACCTCCAGGACGGCGGGCGCGGAGCCGGGGACGAACCGGTCGAACTCCTCGCCGTGCAGGTGCTGCTTGGCGTAGGCGACCCGCGCCCCGGACGCGTCGACGGCCAGGAACCCGATGTGCGGGCCGGGCACGGGCGCGCCCACCAGCGCGATCGCCCCGGTCCCGGCGCAGGCCGCGACGATGGGCGCCAGGCGCTCGTCCCCGGGGGACACGACCTCGGCGTCGAGCTGGTAGCCGGTCAGCGAGTGCTCGGGGAAGACGACGACGCGCGCCTGCGCGGCGATCACGGACTTGGCGTGCGCCTCCGCGTTCAGCGCCACGTCGTAGGCGGTGCAGCTCGGCTGGGCCACGGCGATCGTGAGCGAGCGGGCCGGGGGGACTGGGGCATCGGACATTCTCGCCACCTCCGGTGATCATCCTTCCAGTCCGGAGAGAATGGCGGAATGCTGACCGACCGGCTGCGCGCCTGGATCGAGGACGCCCCGCGGCTGCCCGCCTTCGTGTACGACCTGGACGCGCTGGAAGCGCACGCCCGCCGCATCCGGGAGGCGGTGCCGATCGAGATCTTCTACGCCGCGAAGGCCAACCCGGACGCGCCGGTCCTGCGGACGCTCGCGCCCTTCGTGGACGGCTTCGAGGTCGCGTCCGGGGGTGAGCTGCGGCATGTCCGGGACGCGGTGCCGTCGGCGCGGCTGGCCTTCGGCGGTCCCGGCAAGACCGATTCCGAACTCGACCTGCGCGCCGAGCGCGTCCACGTGGAGTCGCCGCGCGAGCTGGCCCGGCTGGCGGCGAAGCGGCGCGAGACCGACGTGCTGCTGCGCGTGAACCTGGCGGGGGACCGGCAGGGCGTCGCGCTCGCGATGTCCGGCCCGTTCGGCATGGACCCCGACCTGATCGAGGAGTGCCACGCCGTCCTGGCGTCCGCGCCGTGGATCCGGTTGCGCGGCGTGCACGCCCACCTCGCGTCGGGGCTGGACGTCCCGGAGCTCCTGGCCCAGTCGCGGGAGATCCTGGACTGGGCGCGTCCGTGGGCGGAGAAGGCCGGCATCGAGAATCCGGAATTCAACCTGGGCGGCGGAATGGCCGTCGATTACGCCTCTCCGGACCGGACGTTCGACTGGGAGGACTACGGCCGCGAGATCGGAAAGCTGGCCCGTCCGGGCGAAACTCTGCGGATCGAGCCCGGACGGGCCGTCACCGTCTACTGCGGCTGGTACGTCACGGAAGTGCTGGACCTGAAACCGGCCCATGGACGCTGGTACGCCGTCCTCAAAGGCGGCACCATGCATCTCCGCACGCCCGTCACCAAGCAGCACGACCAGCCTTTCACCGTGGTGGCCAAGTCGGCCGAGCCCCTTCGCGATATCGAAGCGACGCTGGTCGGGCAGCTCTGCACGCCCAAGGACGTCTTCGCGCGCGATGTCCCCGTCACCGAGATCGGTGTCGGGGACATCGTCGCTTTCGCCATGTCGGGCGCTTACGGATGGAACATCTCGCACCGGGACTTCCTCATGCACGACCCTCCCGGCTTCCACTACCTCGGCGGTCAGACGGCCAGGACGGTGCCGTAGAGGCGGTCGGCGCGGAGCCGGATGATCAAGCGGCGGTCCTTCACCATCTGCTCCAGGAAGGCCGCCTCGTCCGCCGGGTCGGCGAAGCCGCCCGCCATTTCCAGGAGCTCCCGCGAGACCGCGTCCCCGGCCTCGGTGGCGACCTCGGACAGTTCGGCCGTTCCTTCGGCGACGGCGAAGGACATGTGGTCCGCGCTGGAAACATAGAGCGCCGCACGCGGGTCGTTCTTGAGCTGCCGGACCTTCAATCGGTCAGCGGTGGTCGAGATGCGGGCGAGGCGCTCGTCCTTGTCCCACGCGAAGACGACGGTGGAAAGGTGCGGGTGGCCGCTCTTCTTGGTGGTCGCCAGAGCGGCGAAAGTGCTCCCGCCGATCAGGTCGGAAAGGGCGTCGTCGGTGAGGGCGGCGGGGGCCGGGCCGTCTCCGGGGCCGTATTCGGTCATCGTTCTCTCTCCTCTGTGAGACGGGCCGGAATCAGTGGGCGATCAGAGTGTCCTGTTCCGGTGCGTCGACCGGTTCCGGAGCGGGGGTGGAGCGGCGCAGCACGGTCAGCGACAGGACGATTCCGGCCGCCAGGAGCCCGGCCCCCGCCCAGAAGGCGACGTGGTAGCCGCGGGTCAGCGCCTCGCGCGACGTCCCGTCCGAGCCGGCGGCGGCGACGGCGGACAGGGCCGCGACGCCGAGCGCCGCGCCGATCTGCTGCGTCGTGTTGAAGACGCCCGAGACCACCCCGGCGTCGGCGGGCCTCGCGCCGGACATCCCGAGCCCGGTCAGCGCGGGCATCACCAGGCCGAACCCGCCGGTCAGGATCATCACCGGCAGCAGGTCCACGGCGAAGTGGCCGTCCACCGGGACGCGGGTGAGCAGCAGCCGCGCCGCCAGCAGCAGGGCGAGCCCGGTCACCAGCACGGCCTTCGGCCCGAACCGGGTGATCAGCCGCGCCGACACGAAGAGCGAGACGACGGCGTTCGCCGCCGCGGCGGGCAGCATCGCGAGCCCGGTCTCGGACGCGTCGTAGCGCAGCACGTTCTGCATGTAGAGGGCGATCATGACCTGGAAGCCGAACATCGCGGCCAGGAGCGTCAGCTGGACGAGGTTCGCGCCCCACACGTTCCGGCCGCGCAGCACGCGCAGCGGCATCAGCGGCACGGACGCGGTCACCTGCCGCAGCACGAACCCGCCGATCAGCGCGAGCGACCCGGCGCCGAGGGCGAGCGTCCGCGTGCCCCAGCCGTGCTGCTCGGTCTGGACGATCGTGTAGACGCCGAGCATGGTCCCGGAGGTCACCAGGACGCCGCCGAGCACGTCCGCCCCCGCCGCGAACCCGAGGCCCCGCTCGGCGGGCAGGTACCGCAGCGCGGCGAGCGCCGCGGCCAGGCCGAGCGGCAGGTTGATCAGGAAGATCCAGTGCCAGCTCAGCGCGTCGGTGAGCACCCCGCCGAGCACCTGCCCGAGGGACGCGCCGACCGCGCCGGTGAACGCGAACGCCGACAGCGCGCGGGTGCGCTCGGCGGGCTCGGGGAACAGCGTCGTGATCATGCCGAGGCCGACCGCGGAGCTGAGCGCCCCGCCGGCGCCCTGCGCGAACCGCGCGGCGATCAGCATGCCCGGCCCGGTGGCCAGGCCGCACGCGACCGAGGCGGCGGTGAACACCGCGATCCCGGCGACGAAGACCGACCGCCGTCCGACCAGGTCGCCGAGCCGTCCGGCCAGCAGCAGCAAGCCGCCGAACGCGATGACGTAGCCGTTGACGACCCAAGTCAGGCCCGTGTCGCCGAACCCGAGGTCGCGCTGCATCGCGGGCAGCGCCACCGTCACGATCGACCCGTCGAGGATGATCATCAATGTTCCGGCGCACAGCACCGCCAGGGCCCCTGCCCGCGAACGAACGCGTCCCACGCTCTTCTCCTCTGCCCGAAAGCCCGGCTCGCGTCCCGGCCGGGGCGCGACAGAAGAGACAGTAGCAGATAGTTTTGTCGCAGACTATATATCTCGGACCTAATGCTCCCGCTCGAAGAAAGCCCTGGTCAGGCGGTGCGTTCGCGGCTCCGGCGGGCGGACGTGGACGCCACCGGCTCGGCCAGCAGCCCGGTCGCCAGCAGGTTCAGCGCCCGCAGGAAGACCTCGCGGTCCGGCTCGGGCAGCGCGTTCAGCACCTCGGCGTGGACGGAGTCGACGATCTTCTGGCTCCGCGCGGCCGTCTCGGCGCCCTTGGCGGTCACGGCGATGACGCGCGCGCGGCGGTCCTTGGAGGACGGGCGGCGCTCGGCCAGCCCCTCGCGCTCCAGGGCGTCCACCGTGACGACCATCGTGGTCTTGTCCATGTCGCCGATCTCGGCGAGCTGGTTCTGCGTGCGCTCCTCCTCCAGGGCGTGGACGAGGACGCAGTGCATGCGCGGCGTCAGTCCGATCTCGGCCAGGGCGGCGGACATCCGCGTCTTCAGCACGTGGGAGTTGTGGTCGAACAGGAAGGAGATGTCGTGGGCGACGTCGGAGGCGGGTGCGAGAGAGGTCATGCCGCCAGTCTAGTTCCGTAGCGGATTATCCGCTTAGGTCATTGATCCCGGAACCTCCGGCCGGGTATCGTGGACCCGTGCAGCGCTTCGCATGTCTCGGCTGGTGGCCGTCCACGGACGGCTGATCCAGGCATGCGCGCAGGCCGTCCGACGATCGGGCGGCCTTCTCTCTTTCGAGCCCCGGGTCGCCCCCGAACTCGAAGGAACCAGAGATGACCCTCACCGCCCCCGAACTGGACGAGCTCGTCGCCGCGGACGCCGCCCAGCACCGCGTCCTCACCGGCGACCGCCCCACCGGCCCCCTCCACCTCGGCCACTACTTCGGCACCCTCGCCAACCGCGTCCGGCTGCAACGCGCCGGGGTGGACGTCTTCGTGCTGGTCGCCGACTACCAGGTGCTCACCGACCGGGACGTCGCCGAACGGCTGGAGGAGCGCGTCTTCGGCCTGGTCGCCGACTACCTCGCCGCCGGCATCGACCCCGCCACCGCCACGATCTTCACGCACACCGCCGTCCCCGCCCTGAACCAGCTGCTGCTGCCGTTCCTGTCCCTGGTGTCGGTCTCGGAGCTGGGCCGCAACCCGACCGTCAAGGACGAGATCCAGCACTCCCGGCAGGACGCCGTCAGCGGCCTGATGTTCACCTACCCCGTCCACCAGGCCGCCGACATCCTGTTCTGCAAGGCCGACCTGGTGCCGGTCGGCCGCGACCAGGCCCCGCACCTGGAGATCACCCGGACCGTCGCGCGCCGCTTCAACGAGCGGTACGGCCCGGTCTTCCCACTCCCCGAGACGCTGCTGTCCGAAGCGCCGCTGCTGCTCGGCACCGACGGCCAGAAGATGAGCAAGTCGCGCGGCAACGCCATCTCGCTGACGACGCCGCCGGACGAGGTCGCGCGGCTGGTCAAGCGGGCCAAGACCGACGCCGACCGGCACATCGCGTACGCGCCGGAGACCCGTCCCGAGGTGTCCAACCTGGTGCTGCTCGCCGCGCTCGCTCAGGGACGGCGTCCCGAGGACGTCGCGGCCGAGATCGGCGACGGCGGCGCGGCGCAGCTCAAGCGCGTCGTGACCGAGTCGGTCAACGAGTTCCTCCGCCCGATCCGCGCCCGCCGCGCCGAGTTCGCCGGCGACCCGGCGCAGCTCAAGGCCGTCCTCGCGGCCGGGAACGCGCGCGCGAACGAGATCGCCGACGCGACGCTGGCCGAGGTCAAGGCCGCGATGGGCATGGACTACATGCGCTGACGCCGCGCGGCGGGGCTCGGTTCTCGCGCCCCGCCCGTCGTTCAGCTCGGTGTCTGGTTCGCGGTTCCGGTGAGGCCGGGGAGGATCGCGCGGACCAGGTCGTCCAGCCGCTCGCCGGACGGCGGCTCGACCGCCGACGGGTCGCCGCCGCGCAGGAGCATCGACAGCACCGACTCGTGGCAGATGCCGACGATCAGGGAGGCGACCGCGTCGACCGGTGCGTCCGGGACGACGCGGCCCAGGTCCCGTTCGGCGCGCAGCCAGTCGCGGAGGCGGTCGCGCCAGTCCACGCCGCTCTCGCGCGGGGCGTTCAGGCGCGCGAGCAGCTCGGGACGCCCGAGCAGTCCGGACATCGCGGGCACGACGGCCCGGTGCAGGGCCAGTCCGTGGCCGATCTGGGCGCGCAGGCCGTCCGCGAGGGTTCCCTCACCCGGCCGGGGGAGCGGCGGCAACCCGTCCTCGATGGCCCGGACGTGCGCGTGCCACGCCTCCGCCAGCAGCTCGTCCTTGTCGGCGAAGTGGTTGTAGAGGACGCCGTCGGCCACCCCGGCGGCGCGCGCGATCGCGCGGACGGTCAGGCCGGCCGTGCCGCGCTCGGCGATCAGCCGCCCGGCCGCCGCCACCAGGTGCTCGCGCAGGCTGCGACCGCCGTCCCGCACCGCCGCCGCTGTTCTCGGGGACATCACCGCCCATCGTAACGGCCGGTCACCAGCCAGGCCGTCCCGCGCGTCCGGACGCCATCGGGACCCTGGAACCCGGCCATCCGGTCGTAGACGGCCTCGCGCGCCGCGCCGACCGTCTCGGGATCGGCCTGCGAGAACGCGTGGACCATCGGTCCCCAGCCGCAGAAGAACTCCGTCGCGTCGGCGGCGTTCCGGCCCCACACCTGCGGAGCCTCGACCCGCCGCACGCCGATGTCCGCGAACCCGGCCTCGGTCAGGACGCGCTCGGTGCGCTCCGGGTCGGCGAGGGAAGTCGGTCCGGTGCCGTCCGCGCCGGTCGCGGGGCTCGCCGCGCCGAGCGCGCCGAGGATCGCGTCGAGCAGGACGCCCAGGTCCGTGCCCGCCACCGACGTCATGCAGACGAACGCGAGCCGTCCGCCGGGACGGAGGGCCCGTCCGATGTTGGCGAAGGCGGCGACGGGATCGGCGAAGAACATCACACCGAACCGGCTCAGCGCGACGTCGTAGGACGCCGGCGCGAACGGGAAGACCTGCGCGTCGCCCTGCTCGAAACGGACGTTGCCCACGTCTTCGGCGCGGGCGAGTTCGCGCGCCCGCGCGAGCATCGGCCGCGACAGGTCCACTCCCGTCGCGTCGCCGGTGTGCGCGGCTCCGGCGACTCGGGCCGCCTGCGCCGCCAGCCGGGTGAGCTGGCCGTTGCCGCACCCCACGTCGAGGACGCGGTCGCCGGGCCGGACGTGCTGGAGCAGGTACTCGTTGAAACCGCTGTTGACCAGGTCGTAGCGGTCGTGGCGGGCGGCCCAGTGCGCCCCCTCGCCGCCGTTCCACGCCTCGGCCTGCGCGGTGTTCACGATGCGTGCGGTCATGCCGTCCTCCTAAATGAACGTGTGTTCATGAACGTACGTTCATAATGCTCCGGCCGTCAATGGCCGACCGCCACGGGGGCGTGTCGGCCCGGAACCGGTGTTCGATGCCCGCCTCCCTCGGGGCGGGCATCGAACGGCCGGAAATTTTTTCTCCGCGGGGCGATGAGTTCTCGCCGGGGCGCCGGTCTACATGGGCGAACGGAACGGGCCGGGGAACCTCGGCCCCGGTGAAGCCCCCACCACCGAGAGGACGAGAACCATGGCGACGATCACCGCCTCCACCCTCCGCACCGCCGCCGCCGAGGCGCCCCGCACCGGACGCAGGTTCGGCGCCGTCCTGTGGACCTTCCAGGTCCTGATGGCCCTGGCGTTCCTCATCGCCGGATCGACGAAGCTGGCCGCGACCGAGCAGGCCGTGCAGGGGTTCAACAAGATCGGATTCGGCGAGCCCGGCCTGTACGTGATCGGCACGCTGGAGGTGCTCGGCGCGATCGCGCTGCTGATCCCGATTCTTTCCGGACTCTCCGGGGCGGCGCTGAGCACGCTGCTGGTCGGCGCGACGATCACCGAGCTGGTCGCGGACTCGCCGAGCATGGCGGTGGTCCCGCTCGCCTACCTCATCCCGGTCGGGATCGTCGCCTACGGGCGGCGCGGGCAGACCGTCCGGCTGCTGAACGTCGTCCGGGCCGTCCGCGAGGCGCGGCGCTGAGCGCCCGGACCCGCGTGGACGGTCGCTGACCACCGATCCCGGAGCCGTGACAGGCGGCTCCGGGATCGGCGCGCGCCGTCGAGGACCCCGGGGCACGGCCGTCCCGCTCGGGACGGCCGGGGGTCTTCGGCGGCGCTCCCCCTTCCGGGCCGGTCCCGGCGCGACCTCCGGGTGATCCGGATCGCGATCGCGGGGGAGGTGCGGCGGGACGGCCCCGGCGGACGCTGGACGCGAACAAATCCCTGATCTTGGAGTTCGCCGTGTCCGAAGCCGTCCCCCTGCACCGCCGTCCGAACCGATTCGCCGCCGCGTACGCGCGCCTCCACGGCCGTCCGGTCGCGGGCGTCCCGCGCTGGCTCGTGATCGCCGCCCATGCCACGCCCTGGGTCGTCCTGCCGTCCTGCGTGTGGCGGCTCGCGTTCGGCGTGTTCGGCCTGCCGGTCGCCGAGCATCCCGACATCCCCGGCGGCGGGCGCGGCGGCGTGCCCGCCCACGTTCCGCAGTGGGCCTACATGATCGTGCTGTGCGCGGTCAGCGAGGCGGCGGCGTTCCTCACCGTGGGCCTCGTCAGCACCTGGGGCGAGCGGTTCCCGCGCTGGATCCCCGTGCTCGGCGGACGCCGCGTCCCGACGTTGGCGGCGGTGATCCCGGCGGCGCTCGGAGCGGCGCTGATCACGTTCATCTGCGCGTTCTTCTTCTTCGGCGCGAAGGCGAACGACAACTTCCACAAGACGTTCGCCCACGCGTGGCAGCTCGACCTGCTCTACGCCTGCTACGCGCCGCTGCTCGCCTGGGGACCGCTCCTGGCGATCGTCACCGCGGCCTACTACCGGCGTCGTCGCGCCGAGTCTCGTAGCGCCGAGTCTCGTGGCGCCGAGTCTCGTGGCGCCGAGTCTCGTGGCGCCGAGCGTCGTCGCGCCGAGTCCCGTCGCGCCGAGCGTCGCCGCGCCGAGCGCTGACGGTCGCAGCGGCCTAGGACTGACCGGTCGGAGTGATCGCGCGGGCCTGCCGGACCAGCGCCGCGCGCAGCCGCTCCTCGCCGAGGTCGGGCAGCAGCGCCGAGACGTGCTCGGCGCTGAGCGCGGCGAGGATGCCGTGGGCGGCGGCCTCGGGGTCGGGGTCGCCGTCCAGCAGCAGCGCGAGGTGCAGGTGCCAGAACCGGTAGGCGCCGATGCGGTACCGCGCGCCGGGGGAGGCGGTCTCCGACATCCGCACCAGCGGCAGGTGTTTCAGCAGGTAGTCGAGGTAGGCGAGGACGAACGCCTCGACCCGCTCGGCCGCCGGCGCGTCCGGCCCGAGCGGCGGCGGACCGGACAGGACGGCCTCCTGCAACGCGCGCTCGCGGGCGTCCAGCAACGCCACGGCGAGGCCCGCCTTGTCGCCGAAGCGGCGGAACAGCGTGCCCTTGCCGACCCCGGCCGCCGCCGCGACCTGGTCCATGGACACCGCGTCCGGGCCGTGCTCGGCGAACAACCGGGCCGCCGCCTCCAGCACGGCGGCCCGGTTGCGCGCCGCGTCCGCGCGCTCCTTGGGCGGCGGCGTGCGCAGCAGTTCCAGCGGCGTTGCCAAAGCGGACCGTGGTCCGTTACGGTTCTCGGACATGAAACGGACTATAGTCCGAATTCCGAGAGGATGTGGCATGACCGCACTCATCACCCGCGACGAGCTCCAGCGCGAAGTGGACGCCGGATCCGTCACGCTCGTGGACGCGCTCGGCGGCGAGTACTGGGCCAAGCAGCACCTTCCGGGCGCCGTCCCGCTGGCCCCCGGCGAGGTGGACGCCAAGGCGGCCGAGCGGCTGCCCGACCGCGACGCCGCGATCGTCACCTACTGCTCCAACACCGCCTGCCCCAACAGCGGCCAGGTCGCCGACCGGCTCACCGCCCTCGGCTACACCAACGTCCGCAAGTACCGCGAAGGCATCGAGGACTGGACCACCGCCGGCCTCCCCGTCGAATCCGCCTGACCCACCCTCCCCGGCGCACCGACCCGCCCCGGTGCGTCGGCACGATCCCCGGCGCGTCGGCCCGACCCCCGGTGCGTCGGCCCGACCCTGGCGCGTTAGCGCGGCTTCCTGCGCGTCCGACCCGGCGCGCTGCGCGTCAGCTCGGCGCGCCGCGCGTCCGGCCGCTTCGGGGGCGGGCCGGACGCGCTAGGGGGTGGTGGTGGCGATCTCGGCCTCTTCGGCGGCGCGGCGGTCGTAGGCGTCGCGGGCGGCGGCGATCGCGTTCTTGTGGGCCTCCGTCCAGTCGACGAGGGCCTTGATCGTGGCGTGCAGGCTGCGGCCGAGGGGCGTCAGCGCGTAGTCGACGCGCGGCGGCACGACCGGATGGACGGTCCGCTGAACGAGCCCGTCCCGCTCCAGGTGGCGCAGCGTGCGGGTCAGCATCCGCTGGCTCACGCCCTGGACGGCCCGGCGCAGCTCGGTGAAGCGCAGGCTGCGCTCGTCCAGGAGCGCGATCACGAGCAGCGACCACTTGTCGGCGACCCGGTCGAGGATCTGGCGGGTCTCGCAGTCCTCGCGCGAGTCCCAGTGCGAGATGTCGAAGCCCTGGTCAGCGTCGGTATACGCGCAGGAACCGAGGGACTTCGAAGTGCCGTCTTCCATACTCACCGATCGTGCCCGACGATGCAGTCAGTTACAAGAAGGAACCGACGGGCCTTAAGGGAACCGTCGGTCCACGCTGCAAAAGAGGTGTCGGGACCGATGAGTACCACTCGCCGCTGGGGCGCGCTCCTGGTGTTGTGCGGCGCGATCTTCCTTGAGGGCATCGACGTGGCGATGCTGAACGTCGCGCTGCCGTCGATCCGCGCGGACCTCGGACTTTCCACGGGCGCGCTGAGCGGCGTCGTCAGCGCCTACGTCCTCGGGTACGCCGGATTCATGCTGCTCGGCGGACGCGCCGCCGACCTGTTCGGACGCCGCCGGATGTTCCTGTCCTGGCTCGTCGTGTTCGTGATCTTCTCCGGACTCGGCGGCCTCGCCACCGAGGGCTGGATGCTGCTGGTCGCCCGCTTCGTGACCGGCGTCGCGGCGGCGTTCCTCGCGCCGGCCGGGCTCTCCCTGGTCACCGCCGCGTTCCCGGACGGCCCCGAGCGGACCCGCGCGCTGTCGATCTACGCCGCGACGGCCGCGGGCGGCTTCACGCTCGGCCTCGTCGCGGGCGGGCTGCTCACCCCGCTCGGCTGGCGCTGGGTGTTCTTCGCGCCGGTGATCATCTCCCTGCTCGTGCTCGCCGCCGCCGTCCCGCTGGTGAAGGACGACGCGGAGAACGAACGCGGCAAGCTGGACATGCCGGGCGCGCTGCTCGTCACGTCCGCGATGTCGGCGCTGGTCTACGGCGTCGTCCGGCTGGAGCACCCCTCGGACGCTCCACTCCTCACCGCCGCGGTCTTCGCCGCCGGCGTCGCCCTCCTCGCCGCGTTCGTCCTGGTGGAGCGGCGCGTCCAGGAACCCCTGGTCAGGCTGGGCGCCCTGCGTTCCGCGCCGCTCCTGCGAGCGAACGCCGGAGCCCTCCTGTTCGTCGGCGCGTTCGGCGGATTCCAGCTCCTCATGACGCTCTACCTCCAGGAGATCCGAGGCTGGACGCCGACCGAGACCGGCCTCGCGATGCTCGTCGTCGGGCTGGACCTCGTCCTCGCCCCGACCCTGACGCCCCGCCTGGTCGGCCGCTTCGGCGTGACGCCGGTCATCCTGGTCGCGCTGCTGTGCTCCGCCGCCTGCTACGCCGTCTTCCTGGGCGCGGGTCTGGACTGGACGTACGCCACGATGCTCCCCGGCCTCGTCCTGCTGGGCGTGGCGTTCACCCTCGGCTACGGCCCCCTGACCATGGCCGCCACCGAAAGCCTGGACGAGTCGGAGCAGGGCCTGGCCGGCGGCCTCCTCTACACGTCCACGCAGTTCGGTACGGCCCTGGGCGTCTCGGTCGTCACCGCGGTGAACGTAGCGGCCCTCTCCGGCGAAACGCCCGCCGCGAAACTGTCCGCCGTCCACGCCGCGATGACCGTCCCGCTGATGGCCGTACTCCTGGGAGCCCTGATCACCGCCCTCGGCCTACGCCGCCGCTCCACCGCACCTTCCGAGCCCGTCTCCGAACCCGTCCGCGCGGAGGTCTGACCATGGCCGCCACCACGACCGCGTTCGCAGACGTCCGCCCCGAGTTCGAGCGCTACATCGGCGACATCGTCTACGCCACGATGATCACCGTCGACGCGAAGTCCCGCCCCCGCGCCCGCCTCCTGATCCCCGTCTGGGAGATCATCGAGGGCAGCCCGACCGGCTGGCTCGCCACCTACCGGACGCCCGTGAAGACCGCCCACCTGGCCCGCAACCCGCACACCACGTTCTCCTATTGGAGCCCCCGCCAGAACGCCGTCCACATCGACGCGTCCGCAGCCTGGCAGGACGACCCGGAAACCCGCCGCCACGTCTGGGACCTCTACCGAAAGGGCAGCCCGCCCGGTGCCGGCTACAACCCCGCCAACTTCTGGCGCAAAGGACCGCAAGACCCCGAATTCGCCGTCCTGCGCCTGACCCCGTGGCGCATCCAAACGGTCCGAGGCGCCGACCTACGAAGCCTCATCTGGCAAGCCCCCGACCCGTAACCCCCGCGGCGGGCACCCCCCACCCGCCACCCAAATAGAGAACGCCCGAGTCCGGGATTTCCCGCATTCTCGCAACCTCACGCTTCTCCGCGGCCCGCTTGCCACGATGTGCACATGGCGAAACAGCGACCGCCGTCGATGCGGATGCGGAGGCTCGCGACCGAGCTGCGCACGCTGCGGGAAGAACGCGGGCTCGGCCTGGACGAGGCGAGCGCGCTGCTGTGCATGTCGAAGTCGTCCCTGCACAGGCTCGAACGCGCACAGGTGATCATCAGGGCGCGCGACGTCAACCACGCGCTGGTCTCGTATGGCGTGCAGGACGAAGGCCGCCGACGCCACCTGCTGAGCCTCGCGCAGCCCGGCCGCTCGAAGAAATGGATCAAGCACTATTCGCGTCTCCTCGGGCAACCGGTGGTGGGCGAGACGATCCACATCGAACAGGATGCGCTGGTACCAGACGTCAGTGCTTCCCGGGCTGCTGCTCGGTGTGCTTGTCGAAGGATGGTTCGCGTGACCGCATCAAGGAAGTCCTCCGGGAGTTGGGCGGGTCCGTGGCGTAAGAGCAGCCACGGCGACGGCACGTCCAGTGAGCATTGCGTGGAACTCGCCCTGCTCGGCGAGGGGCCGGTGGGCGTGGGAGTTCGGGACTCCAAGGATCCGGACGGGGCGGTGCTCGCGCTCGCTTCGGGGGAGTGGCGGGGGCTGCTGGGGGCGATCAAGGGCTAGCCGGAATGTCGGTGGGACGTGGGACGATGCGGGGATGATCGAGATTGGTCCGCTTCGTCCGGATGAGCGTGCTGCCTGGGAGGTGCTCGCGCGCGGGTACAACGGGTTCCTTCGCTACGGCTACGCGCTCTGACATGCCCCGGGTGCTGGGACGCCGGGAGCTGAACCGGGCGCTGCTCGCGCGGCAACTGCTGTTGCGGCGCCATCGCATGGGCGCGCTGGAGACCGTCGAGCATCTCGTCGGAATGCAGGCGCAAGCCCCGAATCCGCCGTATCTCGGGCTGTGGACGCGGCTCGAAGAGTTCGACTTCGACGAGCCGGGCCGGCTGCTGCACGAGCGCAAGGCCGTCCGCATGGTGCTCATGCGCGGCACGTTGCACCTGGTCAGCGCCCGTGACGCGGTCGCCCTGCGGCCGATCACGCAGACCATCCTGGACGGGTACCTGCGGACGCAGCGCGGTCGCGACCTCGACGGCGTGGACCTCGGGGAGCTGCGCGAGTACGTCCGGGAGCTGCTGGCGGCGGCGCCGCTGACGGACAAGGAGGTCCGGACGGCGCTGGCCGAGCGCTTCCCGGGCCATGACGCCGAGCGGCTGAACTGGGCGGCGCGGTGCATGTTGCCGCTGGTCCAGGTGCCGCCGCGCGGTGTCTGGGGCTCGTCCGGGCTGGCGCGGCACACCACGCTGGACGCCTGGCTGGACGAGCCGTTCGCCGAGCCCGACGCCGAGCGGCTCGTCCGCCGGTACCTGGCCGCGTTCGGCCCCGCGACCGTGCGGGACGCGCAGCACTGGTCCGGCCTCACCAGGCTCGACGAGGTGTTCGCGCGGCTCGCGCCGGAGCTGGTCACCTTCGAGGACGAGAACGGCCGCGTCCTCTACGACCTGCCCGACGCGCCCCGCCCGGACGCCGACGTTGAGGCGCCCGTCCGGTTCGTCCCGGAGTTCGACAACCTCACGCTGTCGCACGCCGACCGGGCGCGGATCGTCAGCGAGGAGCACCGCAAGCGGCTGTTCACCGTGAACGGGATCATCCGCGCGGCCGTGCTCGTGGACGGCTTCGTCCAGGGCATGTGGAAGGCCGAGGCCAAGCGCGGAGCGGCGACGCTGCGCATCGAGGAGTTCGCGCCGATCCCGGCCGCCGCCCGCGAGGAGCTGACGGCCGAGGGCCTGCGCCTGCTGGAGGCGGCCTACCCGAAGGCGGCCGACCGGGAGGTCGTCTTCACACGCTGAGCCGGTCGGGCGGGGCTCACGGCGTGAGCTGGGCGGCCAGCCGTTTCGGCGCGAGCAGCCGGTAGCTCTCGGTGACCAGCTCGGTGATCTCCTCCCAGTCGACGTCGGGCAGGTCGAGCCGAGCGGCGACCCAGCCGTGCTGGCCCATGTAGGGCGCGCTGTAGAACCGCTCCGGATCGGACCCGACGAGCGCCTGCTGCTCGTCGAGCGTGACCTTCACCCACAGCGAGATGCGGTTGTCGCCGTGATGGTTGTCCACATACCAGGCGAAGGTCTTCTTGCGCACCCGGTAGGTGACGTGCGGCCCGTGCCCGGACGGCTCGGCGGACGCCTCCGGCAGCCCGACGCAGATCTCGGTGAGCCGGGCTTTGCGCTGCTCGGTCTCGTTCTCGTCCATGTCGGCCATCATGCGCGACGGCTCTGACAGTTCCGCCGTCCGGGCACCGACCGCCGACCGACCGGGCACCGACCGCCGACCGTCCGGGCTGCGTGGTCAGGCGTCCAGGTAGCGCAGGACGGCCAGGACGCGCCGGTGGTCGCCCGGCGCGGGCGGCAGGCCCAGCTTGGTGAAGATGTTCGCGACGTGCTTCTCCACGGCCCGTTCGGTGACGACCAGGGTGGCCGCGATCGCGGCGTTCGTGCGGCCCTCGGCCATCAGCGCGAGCACCTCCCGCTCGCGTGGGGTGAGGCCGGGCAGGCGTCCGCCGCCGCTGCCGAGAAGCTGCGCGACGACTTCCGGGTCGAGCGCCGTGCCGCCCGACGCGACGCGCCGCAGCGCCGCCTCGAACTCGGCCAGGTCGGAGACGCGCTCCTTCAGCAGGTAGCCGACTCCGGCGGGCGACCCCGCGAGCAGTTCGGCCGCGTACCGCGTCTCGATGTACTGCGAGAACAGCAGGATGCCGACGGACGGGTGGTCGCGGCGGAGCGCGAGCGCCGCGCGAAGGCCCTCGTCGGTGTGCGTGGGCGGCATCCGGACGTCCACGACCGCGACGTCCGGAACGTGCTCGGCGACGGCGGTGACCAGCGCGTCCGCGTCGCCCACGGCGGCGGCGACCTCGTGCCCGCGCAGGCGCAGCAGCTGGACGAGCCCGTCGCGCAGGATCGCCGCGTCTTCGGCGATCACCACTCGCAGCGGCGTCACGGCGTGCGGAGGGGAAGCGTCACGGTCACGGTGGTCGGGCCTCCGGGCGGGCTGTGCACGGTCAGTTCGCCGTCAACGGTAGCGACCCGGTCGGCCAGTCCGGCGAGCCCGCCGCCCGGCCTGACCTCCGCGCCGCCGCGTCCGTCGTCGGTGACGCGCAGCACGAGGCGGCCCCCGGCCAGCTCCGCCTCGATCTTGAGGCGCGAGGCGTCCGCGTGCTTGGCGGCGTTCGCGACGAGCTCGGCGGCGCAGAAGTAGGCCATCGACTCGATCGCGGCGGACGGACGTTCGGGCAGGTCGGTGGCCAGTTCGGCGCGGACCGGGCTGCGCGCGCCGAGGGTCGCGAGCGCCGCGTCCAGACCCTTGTCCAGGACGGGCGGGTGGATGCCGCGGACCAGCTCGCGCAGCTCGCCGATCGCGGCGCGGGCCTCCTCGTGCGCGGCGTCGACCAGTTCGCGCACCTCGGGCGGCGCGTCCGGCGGGAGCGTCTCCTTCAGCATCGCCAGCCGGATCGTGACCGAGACCAGCCTGACCTGCGCGCCGTCGTGCAGGTCGCGCTCGATCCGCCGGACGGTCGCGACCGCGTCCTCGACCGCGTACGAGCGGCTCTCCTCCAGCGCGCGGATGCGCCGCTCGGCCGGTCCCGGACGGAAGACGAAGCGCAGGACCCGCAGGTCGAGCCGGGCGGCGGCGCGGGTCGCGGCGGGCGCGGCGACCAGCAGCAGCGCGCCGACGACGGAGAGCGCGATCGCGCGCGGCCAGGTGTCGAACCAGATCCCGGCGAGCTTGAACCCGTGCCGGACGTGTCCTGATGCGTCCGTCTCGGTCGTCTCGTTCCACCGCAGCCGCCACAGCAGCGGATACAGCAGGAGGAGCGTCCCGTACGCCCAGGTGACCAGCACGGACAGCAGGCCGAGCAGCCCGGACGGCACGCTCGCGATCAGGTAGCCGAACGCGCGGTAGCCGAGCGGGCCGTGCTGCTCGCGCACCCATCCGCGCAGGTCACGGCGCTTACCGCGGGTCGGCCACGGGACGTCCTCGGCGAGCAGCCGGGACGCCAGCGCGCGCCGCGCCTCCGCCATCCAGACGGCCCCGTGCAGCACGGCGGCCGAAGCGGGCGCGCCGACCCGGGTGAGCGAGAGCACGAGCGCCGCGAGGCCCGCGTAGAGCGCGTAGTAGACCCCGACGACGCTCAGCGCGCCGCCCGCCACCAGGTAGAGCGCGGGCGCCCAGAAGCGCCGGCCGAAGGGGTTCCACTTCATGCGTCCAGGGTCGCGGACGGCGGCCACCGCCGTCGATCGTGCCTCCACGCCTCCGGGGTTCGGTTAACCCCACCGTCCGGGAGCGGAGCTCAGGCGGCGTCGCAGTCGGAATCGCCGGGTTCGGAGTCGCCGGAGTCGGTCGGGGCGAACCCGGTACCGGCCCGGATCCCGTCGTCGTCCGGGCACCCGTCCCCGGCGGACGGGACGTCGTCGTCAGGGCAGAGCGCGGACGCGGGTGGCTCGGGATCGGTGGGGCAGACCGGGGTGTCCGGGCAGACGGGCGCGTCCGGGTCGAGCCCGACGAGCAGGGTCGCCAGGATGTCGTCGAAGGCCGCGCGCTGCTCCGGCGTGAGCCGGTCGAAGACCAGGCGGCGGACCTCGCCGACGTGTCCGGGCGCGGCCTTCTCGACGACCTTCATGCCCTCGTCGGTCAGGGACGCGATGATCGCGCGCCGGTCGCCGGTGTGCCGGCTGCGGACCACCCAGCCGTTCGCCTGGAGCTTGTTGACCGCGTGCGACAGGCGGCTCGGGGACGCGCGGACGACCGAGGCCAGCTCGGTCATGGTGAGCGAGCGCCCCGGCGCCTCGGAGAGCATCGCGAGGATCAGGTAGTAGCTGAAGGGCAGGCCCTCGTCGCGGTGGAGCTGCCGCTCCATCGCCTCCGACAGCAGCCGGCTGAACGCGACGAAGGCGCGCCAGGTCCGCTGCTCCTCCTCGTCGAGCCACCGGGTGTCCGTCATGGCACCATCGTACTTGAAGTTTCAATGATTAGTCCGTCCGGCCTCCGCGGAATCTCCCGGAGGCGGACGGACCCTGACGAAACCGGACGGAGACCGACAGACGCCGACGGACGCCGACGGACGCGCAGGGATCGGACAGGGTGGCCGCCGGGACGGTCAGTCCATCTCGGCGAAGCCCTGGCGCCACGACTCCAGGCGCGGCTTCCATCCGAGGTCGCGCGCCCGGGCGTTCGACACCGGACGGCCCAGCGGAGCGGCGTGCCGCGCGGTCGGCGGCGTCGGCGCGCCGAGGGCCGCGCTGTAGACGGGCAGCCACTCCGAGGCGGTGGCGGGCTCGTCGTCCACGATGTTCACCGGACCGGCGGGCCAGTCGAGCGCCGCGACGGCGGCCGAGGCGGCGTCGTCCACGTGCACGAAGCAGGTCCAGGACGGGGTGAGCGACAGCGCGCCCGCGTGCACCCGCTGCGCGATGGCGCCCTCCGGCGCGTACCAGGTGCCGGGACCGTAAAACGCTCCATAACGGAGCACGACGCCGTGCGGCATCTCGCCCACGGCCTGCTCCAGCGCGGCCACGCCGGCGTACGGCGGCGCCGACGCGTCGAGCTCGTCGGTCTCGGTGGCCGGTTCGGTGCCGGGCAGGTAGATCCACGAGATCGACTGGGCGATCATCTTCTGGACCCCCGCGGCCCGCGCCGCGTCCACCAGGTTCCGGGTGCCGGCGATGCGCAGCCGCGAGTTGGCCGCGAAGTCCTCCGCGGACAGGTCGGTGAGCTGGTGGATCACCACATCGGGCGAGTGCTCGGCGAGCGCCCCGGTCAGGGCGCCGGCGTCGAGCACGTCCACGACGACCGGGGTGGCGTGCTGGTCGGCGAGGGTCTGCGCGCGCTCGGGGCTGCGGGTCGTTCCGACGACCTCGTGACCGGCCCGCACGAGCAGCGGCACCAGCCGCCGCCCGACCACGCCGGTCGCGCCCGCGACGAAAATCTTCAAGGGGGGCACCTCCACGACTTTCACACCATTGTGGTCGTTGTAGCGGCAGGATAGTGCCGCCTGTGACGACGTTTTCTCCGGCGGTTCGCTCGTTGGTGGCCGGGCCGCAACCACGGGCCCAGCGGTCCGGCCGGGGATCGGCCGCCGAATTATCGGTACTTTCCGGTATTCCATGAAACCCGATGACGACGGCGCGCGCTGGCCGTTTGGCCCGTCCCGGCCCCGGCTTCCGCGTTCCCGCACCGGGTTTAACGCTCCGGCCCCCGGAGCAGGGTTCCCGCTGGGAACCGGAGGTCGTCCGCGTTTCCGGGCCGGCCGGCGCGCCGCCGGCGGCCCGGCCGGGACGCCGGGCAGGGGCGGAAGGGAAGCGATGAAGATCACTCTGGTGCGCGGCGACATCACCGAGCAGCACGTGGACGCGGTGGTGAACGCCGCCAACTCCTCGCTGCTGGGCGGGGGCGGCGTGGACGGAGCCATCCACCGGCGCGGCGGGCCGGAGATCCTCGAAGCGTGCCGCAAGCTGCGCGCCTCGCACTACGGCGGCGGCCTGCCCACGGGCCAGGCGGTCGCCACCCCGGCCGGGCGGCTGCCCGCGCGCTGGGTCATCCACACCGTCGGGCCGGTCTACTCGGCGGCCGACGACCGCTCGGCGCTGCTGGCGTCCTGCTACCGCGAGTCGCTCCGCACGGCGGACGAGCTGGACGTCGAGTCGATCGCCTTCCCGGCCGTCTCCGCCGGGATCTACGGCTGGCCGGTCGACGACGCCGCCCGGATCGCGCTGACCACGGTCGCGGCCACCCCGACCAAGGTCGAGGACGCCCGCTTCGTCCTGTTCACCGAGGACGCGTACGGCGCCTTCGAACGGGCGCTGAAGTCACTGGGCGGTTAGATCCCGCTGACCGCTCCGCCACGGAACCCGAACGCTGCGGCCAGGTCGCTGGGCGTCTCCCTGACGTAGACGCGAAAATCCCAGGCTCTGCACCCGGAATTCCGGCCTCAGCCGCCTGCCCGCCCGGCCTTGCGTCCAAGGTCCCGGACGGCGCTGCGGCTGGTCAGGAGGGCGCCGGGAGCCGTCCGGTTCGGGAGCGGAAGAGGGGAAGCCGCCGGCCGAACCGGACGCGACGGAGGGTCAGTCCTGCTTCGCGGGCGGGACGACCAGGGTGGCGCGGTGGGTGTGGTGCAGCACGCGGGTGGACACGCTGCCGAGGATCATCGAACGGGCTCCGGCGAGGCCGCGCGAGCCGGTCACGATGAGGTCGGCGTCCACCTCGTCCGCGACGTCCACGATGCCCGCCCAGATCGGGCCGGTGGTGCGGGCCGAGCGCGCCTCCACCTGCTCGAACCCGGCCTTGCGGGCGAGTTCGGCGCCCGCGAGGGCGAGCTGCCGGGCCTGCTCCTCCTCGGGCCACTCGTCGGAGTCGTCGTTCACCGTCAGCGCGCCGGCGGCGGCGAGCGGGGCCCAGTTGATCTGGCTGAGCAGGGGCTCCCAGACGGTCAGGACGACGACGGGGGCGGGGCTGAGCGTGCGCGCGGCGAACTCGATGGCGGTGCGCGCGTCGTCGGAGCCGTCGAAAGCGATCAAAATGGTCATGCCTCAGTCCTATCCCTCGATCGGCGAAATCCAACCCGCTCGTGCCGAAGATCACCTTTGTGACGGCCGCCCGCCATCCCGTCGAGAGTCCCTGGTCAGCGCCTTGCGTGCGCCCCGAGGCCGCCCGAGTCGGAGCACCGGTCGGAGCACCGGTCGGGGCGCCCGATCGGTGCTGCGCGCTCAGGTGCGCGGGGGGCGGTCTTCGCCGGGAGGGCCGGCGAAGGTCTGGATGATCTCCAGCCAGCGTCCGGCGTCCGGGCCGTGCGCGGTCACGTCCACGTCGGCGCGGTTGCGGCGGCGGGTGGCGAGCAGGCAGAAGTCGAGCGCGGGGGCGGTCACGCGCTGCGCGGCGTCCGCCGGGCCCCAGGTCCAGGGCTCGCCGCCGTCCGGCGGGGTGATCTCGACGCGGAACTCCTCGGCGGGCGGGGTCAGGCCGCGGTTGTGGAAGGCGAAGTCGCGCGCCCGGACGGCGATGTGCGCGACGTGCCGGAGCCGGCGCGTCGGGGCGCGGACGACGCCGAGCGCGTCCGCGACGTCCTCGCCGTGCGCCCAGGTCTCCATGATCCGCGCGGTCGCCATGGAACCGGCGGCCATCGGCGGGCCGAACCAGGGCAGCCGCGTGCCGGGCGGGAGCGCGGCGAGCGCCGTCCCCAGTTCGGCCAGGCCCTTGCGCCAGCGGTCGAGGAGTTCGGCGGGGTCGAGGCGCGCGCCCTCGGCGGCGACCCGGTCCACGTCCTCCATCCGCGGCAGGTTCGACAGGAACGCCTCGGGGTCGGTGGCGGCGACGAGGGCCTGCTCCTCCGTCCAGGTCAGGTGGGCGATCTGGTGGGCGATCGTCCAGCCTTCGGCGGGCGTGGGCGTCGCCCAGGCGGCGGCGTCGAGGGGCGCGACGAGCGCGTCGAGGGACGCGCCCTCGTCCGCCATGTCCGCGAGCAGCGCGTTGAGATCCGGCATCCCGCCAGCATCGCCGGTCGCCCGCCCGGACGGAAGACCTCAACCGAACAGGATTCGGGCCGCGGCGTAGTCGGCCTTGCCGTTCGGCAGCCGCAGCGAGTCCGCCGTCCGCGCGAACGCCTTGGGGATCTTGTAGCGGGCGAGGTGCTCGGCGCAGCCTTCGCGCAGCTCGGCGTCCGAAGGCCCGGGCTCGGTCGCGGGCCGGACGACGGCGACGATCTCGCTGCCCCACCGCTCGCTCGGACGCCCGACGACCAGCGCGTCCGCGACGCCGGGCAGGCCGCGCAGCACGGTCTCGACCTCCTCGGCGAACACCTTCTCGCCGCCGGTGTTGATCGTCGTGGCCTCGCGCCCGTGCACGTGGACGGTGCCGTCCGGGAGCAGGCGGGCGCGGTCGCCGGCGACCACGACGCGCGTCCCGCCGAGCGTGACGAACGTCGCCGCGGTCTTGTCCGGATCGTTGAGGTAGCCCAGCGGGATCGTGCCGCGCTTGGCGAGCCACCCCAGCTCGTCCTCGCCGGGCGCGAGCGCGCGGGACCGGTCGGCGCTCAGCACCACCGCGCCGGGTGCGGCGGCGAACGGCCGATCGTCCGCCCCCTGCCGCGTCACCTGGAACCCGGTTTCGGACGACCCGAGCACGTCAATGATCCGCGCGCCGGGAACCAGCTCCAGCAGGCGTTCCTTCACGCCGGGGCTGATTCCTGCGGCCGAGTTCAGCAGCGACCGCAGCGCGCTCAGGTCGTACCGGCGGCGTTCCAGCTCCGCCACGATCGGACGGGCGAACGCGTCGCCGACGAGCGGGATGCGGGTGATCTTCTCGCGTTCCGCGACGGCGAGCAGGTCGGCGGCGTCCAGGCCGTCCACGCGGGAGGGGAAGACCACGCACGCGCCCGCGCACCACGCCCCGAGCGCCGACCACGTTCCGGCGCCGTGCATCAACGGCGGCGCGACCAGCACCCGCGCGTCCGACCGAACGGCCCGCGCGACCGCCTCGTCGAGGTCGGTGATGGGCGTGTGGTCGCGGCGGCGCATCCCGAGGGGGCCGAGCATGAGATCGCCGATCCGCCACAGGACGCCCTTCGGCAGCCCGGTCGTCCCGCCCGTGTAGAGGATGTGCAGGTCGTCCGGGGCGGGCTGCACATCGAGCGGCTCTTGCGAGGACGCCTCTAGCGCTTCCTCGTACGCGCGCGCATACGGCGGCTGCGGTGTTCCGGTTCCGTCATCCACAAAGAGGAGCAGAGGTTGGAGGCCGACGCGCTCCAGGACTTCAATGATCCGAGGGGCGTACCCGGCGTGGTAGATCACCGCGGCCGGGCGGGCGTCCCCGAAGAGCTGCGCCAGCTCGTCCCCGGTGTAGCGGTAGTTGACGTTGAACGGCGCGACCCGGGCCATGTGCGCGCCGACCAGGCCCTCCAGGTATTCGGGCCCGTTGTGCAGGTAGAGAGCGAGGTGATCATGAGCCGACTCCCACGGCGCGGTCCGCCGACCGCGCCGTCCCAGGCCGCGCCCGTGCAGCACGCGCGCGAGGCGACGGCCGCGTCCCACCATGTCCCGCCACGCCCGCGCCCGTCGGCCGTCGCGGTCATGCCACACCACGCACTCGCGTTCCGGCACCGCGGCCGCGATCGCCTCCAGCAACCCCGCCAACTCCAACCCGGCCCGCTCGCCCCCGACGTTCCAAAGGTCAAGCGCTTCCTCCGGGCTGCGGGCCTGCTGTGGATCACGGCCATCCTGCGGGTGGAGTGGCTCTTGGGCGGAGCGGGCTTTGTCCGGGGTGTCGGCTGGATCGCCGGCTTGCGGGGCGTGTGGGGGCTGAGGCGTGGTCGGGGCGGTCGGGATGGGGCTCTGGGTGGGGTCGGGCATCGGAGCTCCCTGGGGTCGCCTCGGCACGGGGGCGGAGGCCGGCGCTGGCGCGGACGGGCGTCGGAGATCACCGTAACCGATTGCTTACGGGCGGCAGAATCCCGTTCGGTCGGTGGGGCGGGCGAAAATCGTGGGTGTGGCGCGCTCGACCAAGCCCCAGGGGGAGGTGACCCGGGGAACGACCCATCCCAACCGGCTCCGCCGCGCGGACCGGTGGACGGCGGCCACCCAGGGCCGCTTGCTGCGGTCCGTGCCGCGTCCGCTCGCCGTCGATCTCGGCTACGGCGCGTCCCCGATCACCACGATCGAGTTCCACGCGCGCCTGCGTGCCGTCGCGCCCGCCCTGGAGGTCGTCGGCATCGAGATCGAGCCGGACCGCGTCGCGGCGGGACGGGCCGTCCAGGCGGCGTATCCGGGGCTGTCGTTCGTCCGGGGCGGGTTCGAGCTGCCCGTGGACCGGCCGCCCACGCTCGTGCGCGCGTTCAACGTGCTCCGCCAGTACGACGAGGACGCCGCCTGGCGGGCCTGGGACGACCTGACCGCGCGCCTCGACCCGTCCGGCGTGCTGGTCGAGGGCACCTGCGACGAGATCGGCCGCCGCGCGGTCTGGGTCACGCTCGACCGCACCGGTCCCCGGACGGTCACCTTCGCCGCGCACCTGCCGTCCCTGGAACGGCCGTCCGACCTCGCGCCCCGGCTGCCGAAGACGCTGATCCACCGCAACGTCGAGGGCGAGGCCGTGCACGCGCTGCTCGCCGACTTCGACCGCGCCTGGGCCGTCGCCGCGCCGCAGTCGGTGTTCGGCGCGCGCGCCCGCTGGATCGCGGCCGTCGAGCATCTGGCGGCGACCCACCCGGTCTGCGCGAGCCCGCCCTACGGCGGACGGAGCCGCTGGCGGCTCGGCGAGCTCACCGTTCCCTGGACGGCGGTCGCCCCGAGCCGATAATTTCCGTCTCCTTATGACAACCTCAGGCGTCCGCGCGGCGCTCGGACGCCGGTCCGGCCTGGTCATCGGCGCCGCCGCCGTGCTCGTGGTGCTGATCCTCGGGATCGGCGGCTGGTACCTCACCCGCGAACCGCACGACTACCGCCTCGACGGTCCGCACGGGTCGTTCCCGGCCGCCCTCGGCTCGGGCGCGCCCCTGCCGTCCCGGACGGTCGCGACGGCGAGCCGTACGGTCGAGCTGGCGGGCGGGCTGGCGCTGCTGCCGGGCAAGGCCACACTTTCCTTCCCGGACGGCAAGCAGAGCGTCACGGGCACCGCGCGCGGCATCACCGCCGTGAACCTGCGCGACCACCGCGCCTACTGGGCGTACACCCGGCCCCGGCACGCCGTCGTGGACGTCGCGGCCACCGGCGCCGACGCGTTCGCGCTCTGGACCGACGGCCAGCTCACCCGCATCGACGCCCGCAGCGGCAAGCCGCGCTGGCGGCACCGGCTCGACAAGGCCCTCGCCACGGCGGGCCGGGGGCACGCCCAGCTCGTCGCGCCGCAGCACGGCCTGGTGCTGCTGGTCGCGTCCGGCCGCGTGGACGCCTTCGCCGCCGACTCGGGCGAGCCGCGCTGGACGGCCCGTCCGGCGGACGGCTGCCCGTTCGCGCTCGACCAGGACCCCGTGTTCACCGGCTCGACCGTGGTCATGGCGTCCCGGGACGACCGCTGCACGGCCACCGCCTACCGCCTCGACAACGGAAGCCGCGCCTGGACCGGCCCGGCCGGGACCGCCGGAGTCGCCGCCCGCCCGGTCGCCGTGGACGACGCCACCGTCCTGCTCACCGGACGCCAGGGCGGCACGGTCGTGGCCGCGGCCGACGGCCGTCCGGTCCGGCAGGTGACCACGCCCGTCGAGCTGTGGGACGCCCGCGACGGCCTGGTCGTCGGGGCGGGCCAGCCCGAGGACAGCGGCCGCGACGTCCTCGGCGTCTGGGACGCGCGCACCGGCCGCCGCCTCTGGCAGAACCCGGTCCCCGCCGGCTCCCGCCTCGACGGCGGCCCGCTCCTCGCGGGCGGCCGGGTCTACGTGACCCTCACCCCGGAGGACGGCGCGGCCAAGCCCAGCCTGGTCGTCCTGGACGCCCGGACCGGCGCGAGCAAGGCGTCCCTGTTCCCGCCCATCGTCGTCCCGAGCGGGCTTTCCGGCGACGACGCCGACTCGTTCCGCGACGAGGTCCAGACCCAGGTCCTGACCATCGGCGAGGGCGTCCTGGTCGTCCTGGAAGGCGACGAGGCCGCCTTCCAGGACGAAGCGAAGGGCTCCGTGGCCCTGATCTCCTGACCCCGCAAAACCCCTCGTTCAAGCCTCACGGCAGAGGCCGGCGACGGCCGCGTCCGCTCAGGCTTCGCGACGGAGGCGGACGCCGACCGGCTTCGCGCGGGTTTCGCGGGGAGGCCGGCGGCGGCCGGGGCGATCAGGGTTCGCGGTGGAGTTTGTGGGGGGCTGCCTGGACGCGGGGCTGGACGTCGATCCGGTCGATGTTGACGTGGGCAGGACGGGTCACGGCCCAGGCGACGCAGTCGGCGATGTCGGCGGCGACGAGCGGTTCCGGCACGCCCTGGTACGGCTTCTCGGCGCGCTCGGTGTCGCCCCGGAAGCGCACGAGGCTGAATTCCTCCGTCTTCACCAGGCCGGGCGCGATCTCGGTGACCCGGACGGGCTTGTCGACCAGTTCGAGCCGCATGACCTCGTTCACCGCGTACGCGGCGTGCTTGGCCGCGTTGTAGCCGGCGCCGCCCTCGTAGGGGACGTGCCCGGCGAGCGAGGTGATGTTCACCACGTGCCCGGCCCCCGAGGCGATCATCTTCGGCAGCAGGGCCTTGGTCACCCGCAGCAGTCCGAGGACGTTGGTGTCGTACATCGCCTGCCAGTCGGCCGGGTCGGCGTCGATGACCGGCTCGATGCCGACCGCGCCGCCCGCGTTGTTCACCAGGACGTGGCAGGAGTCGAGCGCGGCGGCCAGCTCGTCCACCGAGTCCTGCGAGGTCACGTCGAGGGTCACCGGGACGACCTTGGCCGCGCCCGGCACCTCCTCGGAGATCGTCTTGGCGAGGGCGTCGAGGCGGTCCCGGCGGCGCGCCGCCGCCACGACGTTGAACCCCTCCGCGGCCAGCCGCCGCGCCGTGGCCGCCCCGATACCGCTGCTTGCTCCGGTCACTACCGCCGTCTTACGCATGCCGCACAGCTTCCCAGACCGGCTCGGCGGCCAAGGTCACAGGGTGGCCGCCTCTGTGAGGGAACAGTCGGACCACTGGATAGGTTGCACTACCGGAGGTGGTGTCCGTTGTCGGGTCGTATCAACCGAGTTGCGACGATCAGTCTGCATACTTCGCCCCTGGACCAGCCCGGCACGGGCGACGCGGGCGGCATGAACGTCTACGTCGTCGAGACCGCCAAACGCCTGGCCGAACGCGGTGTCGAGGTGGACATCTTCACCCGCGCGACCTCCCGCGCCCTCCCGCCGGTCAGCGAGCTCGCCCCCGGCGTGCTCGTCCGGAACGTCGTCGCCGGGCCGTTCGAGGAGCTCGACAAGAGCGAGCTGCCCCGCCACCTCTGCGCCTTCACGTCCGGCGTGCTGCGGGTCGAGGCGTCCTACGAGCCCGGCCACTACGACTTGATCCACACCCACTACTGGCTTTCCGGACAGGCCGGATGGGCCGCCAAGCGGCGCTGGGGCGTCCCGCTCGTGCACTCCATGCACACCATGGCCAAGGTCAAGAACGCCGCGCTCGCCGCGGGCGACACCCCCGAACCCGCCCTCCGCGTGGACGGCGAGCAGCAGATCGTCGACACCGCCGACCACCTCGTCGCCAACACGGCCAAGGAGACCCGCGAGCTCACCGGGCTCTACGGCGCCGACCCGTCCCGCATCTCGACCGTCAGCCCCGGCGTGGACCTGTCCCTCTTCCGGCCCGAGTCGCCGATCATCGCGCGCGGCACCGGCCTGCTGCCCCACCGCACCGGACCCGCGCGCCGCCGCCTCGGCCTGCCCCGGGACGCCTACGTCCTGCTGTTCGTCGGCCGGATCCAGCCGCTCAAGGCCCCCGACGTGCTGCTCCGCGCCGTCGCGCTCATGCTCCACCAGGAACCGGCGATGCGCTCGCGGCTCGTCGTCGCGGTCGTCGGCGGGCCGTCCGGCGCCGGACGCTGCCGTCCCGAGGGCCTCCAGCGCCTCGCCGCCGAACTCGGCATCACCGACGTCGTCCGGTTCGAGCCGCCGTGCCCGCAGCGCGAGCTCGCCGACTGGTACCGCGCGGCGGACGTGACGGTCGTCCCGTCCCACAACGAGTCGTTCGGGCTGGTCGCCGTCGAGTCCCAGGCGTGCGGCACGCCCGTCGTGGCGGCGTCCGTGGGCGGGCTCCAGACCGCCGTCAAGCACGGCGAATCCGGCATCCTGATCGAGGGGCACGACCCGGCCGACTACGCGTCCGTCCTGCGCCGCCTGTACGCCGAGCCCGGCACCCACCTCCGGCTCGCGCGCGGCGCCGTCCGGCACGCCCAGGCCTTCGGCTGGGACGCGACCGTGGACCGCCTGCTAGAGGTGTATACCGGTGCGACGACCCGCGAGGCGATGGTGAAGGAGATGGCCCGGTGAGCCACGGCGAAACAGACGTCCCGTCCGACCTCGGCCAGGCGGACGGCCAGACGGACGGCCGGGCGGACCATGACGGTCGCTCCGCCGCCGCCCCTGCCGCCTCCTCGAACTCCGGCTCCGCGGCGAGCGATCCCGTCGCGGTGATCGAGGAGACGCTGAAGGCCGCCGAGCTGGAGTACAGCACGCCGCGCGAGGACGCGTTCTTCGTGAAGCTGCCCGGCCAGCACAAGCTCGCCACGATGACCTGGCTGATCGTCGGCGACCACAGCCTGCACGTCGAGGCGTTCTTCTGCCGCCGGCCGGACGAGAACCACGCCGAGTTCTACCGGTTCCTCCTGGAACGCAACGGCCGCATGTACGGCATGTCGTTCGCGCTGGACGAGGTCGGCGACGTCTACATCGTCGGGCGCGTCCCGGTCCACTCGGTCACCCCGGACGAGATCGACCGGCTCCTCGGCTGCGTCCTCACCTACTCGGACGAGAACTTCGACAAGGCCCTGGAACGCGGCTTCAAGACGTCCATCCAGAAGGAATGGGACTGGCGCGTGAAGCGCGGCGAGTCCCTGGCGAACCTGCGCGCCTTCGCGTCCTTCGCCGACCCCGCCAACCGCTGACCCCACCGCCCGGGCCGCCCGCACCGACCGCACTGACCGGCGGGTTCGGGGGCCGGGGTGTCCGGCCGCCGCGGGCGCGGCGGGTTCGGGGCCCGTTCGGTCGCGGCGGCGTCGACCGCTAGGCTCTGCTGTCATGGCGACCCTGGTTTTGCTGCGGCACGGCGAGAGTGTGTGGAACGCGGAGAACCTGTTCACCGGCTGGGTGGACGTGGACCTCTCCGCCAAGGGCGAGAGCGAGGCGACGCGCGGCGGCGACCTGCTGCTCGACGCCGACATCACCCCCGACGTGGTGCACACCTCGCTGCTGAAGCGGGCCATCCGCACGGCCAACATCGCGCTGGACGTCGCGGACCTGCTGTGGATCCCGGTCCGCCGGTCGTGGCGGCTGAACGAGCGGCACTACGGCGCGCTCCAGGGCAAGAACAAGGCCCAGACGCGCGAGGAGTACGGCGAGGACCAGTTCATGATCTGGCGCCGCTCCTACGACACCCCGCCGCCGCCGATCAAGGACGACGACCCGCTGTCCCAGGTCAACGACCTGCGCTACGCGTCGCTGCCGTCCGAGCTGATCCCGCGCACCGAGTGCCTCGCCGACGTCGTCGACCGGCTGCTGCCCTACTGGTACGACGCGATCGTCCCGGACCTCGCCGACGGCCGGACCGTCCTCGTCACCGCGCACGGCAACTCGCTGCGCGCCCTGGTCAAGCACCTGGACGGCGTCTCCGACGAGGACATCGTCGGCCTGAACATCCCCACCGGCATCCCGCTCGTCTACGAGCTGGACGACGACTTCGCGCCGCTGAAGCGCGGCGGCGAGTACCTCGACCCGGCCGCCGCCAAGGCCGCCATCGAGGCGGTCAAGAACCAGGGCGCCAAGAAGAAGTGACCCCGGCCGGCTGAGCGCCGGGGGCCGCTGAACGGACGGCGAAGCCCGCCGCGTCCTTCTGGGGAGGACGCGGCGGGCTTCTTCTCCATGGGCCGGCCGGTCGGCTCGGGGCGGCGCCGGGCGGCGCGGCGGAAGGTCAGCCGGCCTCGACGATCTCCTGCGGACGCTGGCCCGTGACGAGGTAGACGACGTTCTCCGCGACGTGGACGGCGTGGTCGGCGAACCGCTCGAAGTACCGTCCGGCGAGGGTGATGTCCACGGCCGGCTCGACCCCGTGCTTCCACTTGGGGGAGAGCAGGATGTCGAACAGGCGGCGGTGCAGGCGGTCCATCTGGTCGTCGTCGGCGTCCAGTTCGAGGCCCATCTCGACGTCCCGGGACGCGATCACCGACCCCGCCTTGGCGATCATCCGCTCGGCGATCTGCCCCATCTCCAGCACGGTGGACTGGAGCTCGGGCGGCACGGCCGACTCCGGGTGGCGGCGGCGGGCGGTCTTGGCGATGTGGACGGCGAGGTCGCCCATGCGCTCCAGGTCGCTGCTCATCCGCAGCGTGGTGACCAGGGTCCGCAGGTCGCCGGCCACCGGCTGCTGCCGGGCCATCAGGTCGAAGACGGTCTCCTCGATCTCGGTGTCGATCTTGTTGACCTGCTCGTCGGCGGTGATGACCTCCTCCGACAGCCGCAGGTCGGCGTCCAGCAGCGCGGTCACCGCGCGGGACATCGCCGACCGGACCAGGCGGGTCATCTCGACCAGCTTGTCGGCGAGGGAGTCGAGTTCCTCGTGGTAAACGTCGCGCAAGGCTAGAACCTCGGATTCCGGGGAGGGCCGGCCCGGAGGCCGGCTCGATGGTGCCCGGGCGGCGTCGCGCCGCCCGCTCGGGATGGGGTCGCGGGCGACCGGAGCGCGCCGCCCGCACGGGCCGTCGCGCACGGTCCCGTGCCCCGGAACGTCCCGAGGGGCGGGGCGTACTCGCCCACGCCACACCCTGCCCTACCGGCGTGAACCCGCACGGATGAAGAGGTGAACATTGGGCTAACGGCTCACGCTCCGGCACCCCCATGGTGTGGGGCGGCCTCGTTCGCCACCTACGATCCAGATGTGGAGGTCGAGGTTGTCGCAGGTCTGACCGGGCTCGCCGGGCTCGCGATCGGACTCGCGACTGGATTGGCGGTACGGGTGAGCGAGCGTGCCCAGCGAACCGTGCCCCCGGCGCAGCCCCAGGGCGGGCTGCCGCCGGGGATAGCGTCGGTGCTGAGCGTCCTGAGATCGTCGGGCGTCGTCGTGGACGCCGAGGACAGGGTGCTGCGCGCCAGCTCCGCCGCGCGCGCGTTCGGACTCGTCAGCGACGACCGGCTCGTCGTGGACGAGCTGCTCGCCATGGCCCGCCTCGTCCGCCGCGACGGCGAGATCCGGGAGACCGAGATCCAGGTCGGGCCGTCCCGGTCGCGCTCGCGCGCCGAGGGCCGCTGGTTCGCCGTCCGGGTCGCGCCGCTCGGCTCGCACGGCCTCGTCCTCGTCCTCGCCGAGGACCTCACCGAGATGCGCCGCGTCGAGGCCATCCGCCGCGACTTCGTCGCCAACGTGAGCCACGAGCTGAAGACCCCGGTCGGCGCGCTGTCGCTGCTCGCCGAGACCGTGGAGGGCGCCGCCGACGACCCCGAGGCCGTCCGCCGGTTCGCCGGGCGGATGCAGCACGAGTCGGTCCGGCTCACCAACCTCGTCCAGGATCTGATGACCCTGTCCCGCATCCAGGGCGAGGAGCCCCTGCCCGACCTGCACCCGGTCGAGCTCGACGAGGTGATCGACGAGTCGCTCGACCGCTCGCAGATCCGGGCGGGCTCCAAGAACATCGAGCTGATCGCGGGCGGACGGCACCGATTCCGCGTCCGCGGCGACGAGGAACTGCTGGTCACCGCGCTGCGGAACCTGATCGACAACGCCGTCGCCTACAGCCCCGACAACACCCGCGTGGTCGTCGCGACCCGGCAGGCCGACGACCAGCACGTCGAGATCACCGTCACCGACCAGGGCATCGGCATCCCCGAGGGCGACCTGGAACGGATCTTCGAGCGCTTCTACCGGGTGGACCCGGCGCGGTCCCGGCAGACCGGCGGCACCGGCCTCGGCCTGGCGATCGTCAAGCACGTCACCAGCAAGCACGGCGGAGAGGTCACCGTCTGGAGCAAGGAGGGTTCCGGCTCGACCTTCACCCTGCGGCTGCCGCTGCTGAACCCCGCCGCCACGCCGGCCGACGCCGGCGAACAGACCCCCGGTGACGTCCCCGGCGAACCCGGCGACGCGAACGGCGGGACGGGCGCGTCCCGCCCGTCCGCGCTGTCGGCCGCCCCAGGCCTCACACCATCCCACCCGACCCCCGAGGACCGGACGCGATGAGATCCGCGCGCCGGCCCAGAACCGCCCGGGAGGCAACACCGTGACCCGAGTGCTCGTCGTGGAAGACGAGGAGTCCTTCAGCGACGCGCTGTCGTACACCTTGCGCAAGGAGGGCTTCGAGGTCGCCGTCGCGGCCACCGGCCCGGACGCGCTGGACATCTTCGAGCGCAACGGCGCCGACCTCGTCCTGCTCGACCTGATGCTGCCGGGCCTGCCCGGCACCGAGGTGTGCCGCGAACTGCGCGCCAAGTCCAACGTCCCGGTCATCATGCTCACCGCCAAGGACAGCGAGGTCGACAAGGTCGTCGGCCTGGAACTGGGCGCGGACGACTACGTCACCAAGCCGTTCTCGACCCGCGAGCTGATCGCCCGGATGCGCGCCGTCCTGCGCCGCCAGGGCGACGCGGGCGAGGAGCTCGCCCCGGCCGTCCTGGAGGCGGGCCCGGTCCGGATGGACGTCGAGCGCCACGTCGTGAGCGTCAACAGCGACTCGGTGCAGCTTCCCCTCAAGGAGTTCGAGCTCCTGGAGGTCCTGCTCCGCAACGCCGGCCGCGTCCTCACCCGCATGCAACTTATCGACCGCGTGTGGGGCGCCGACTACGTGGGCGACACCAAGACCCTCGACGTCCACATCAAGCGCCTGCGCGCCAAGATCGAGGACGCCCCGTCCACGCCCCGGCACATCGTCACCGTGCGAGGCCTCGGCTACAAGTTCGAGCCGTAACCCGCCGCCTGCCCGAGGGAAACGGCCGCCGGCACCTGCCCGCGGCCGTTTCCGCATACCCGCATGTGGCGCGCTCGACCAGCTCCTCACTCCAGCGGCGAGGCGCGCTACCGGGCGCGAACGCTGCGGGGCGCCGGACACGCCGAGCGCGTCGGGTGTGGCGGACGCGCCGGACGCGCCGGACGCGCCGGACGCGCCGGACGCGCCGGACGCGCCGGACGCGCCGGACGCGTTGGGTGTGGCGGAAGCGCTGGGCTTGTGGATCGGGGACGGGCGGGTGGCGTAGTGGGCGGGATGGGGAAAGGCCCGCGCCGTCCTTGAGGACGGCGCGGGCCTTTTCGGTCGTGCGGTGGGGTCAGGCGGCGGGGGTCTGGGTTCCCTCGGGCTCGCCGGACCTGCCGGGGGTGGCGCTGCCGCTCGGCGTCGCCGGGCTGGTCGGCGTGGTCGAGCCGGTCGGCTCGCCGCTGCCGGACGGGCCGGTCGACGGCGTCGGGTTGAACGGCGTGCTCTGCGAGACCGCGACGTAGGTGCTGAACTCGTTCTGCTGCGGGATGACCGGAACGGTGAGCGTCACCGTGCCCGCCTTCTCGAACTGGAGCGTCACCTGGATCGCCTCGCCGCCGAGCAGCTGCTTGTTCGCCTGGGTCAGCACGACCAGCGGGGACTTGCCGCCGGGAGCCGGGGTCGCCTCGCCGGAGGTGGGCGCGGACGGCGACTCGCCGGCCGGAGTGGTCGGCGCGCCGGACGCCGGGGCGGTCGGCGAACCCGAGGCCGGAGCGGTCGGCGAGCCCGACGCCGGAGCGGTCGGGTTGCCGGAGGCGGGCGTGGTCGGGGCGCCGGTGGACGGCTTGGTGCCCGGCTTGCTCGGCTTCGTCCCGGTCGGCTTGCCGGACGGCGTGCCCGACGGGGTCACGTGGCCGGGCGTGGTGGGGTGGCCGGCCGCGCCCGTCCCGAGCAGGGAGACCGCGGAGCCCATGCCGCGCTCCTTCGCCGGAGGCAGCACCACGCCGTCGGAGGCGAGCTTGGCCTGGCCGAACTCGGGGGCGCTGACCGAGACGAGCCGGTCGGCGCGTCCGGGCACCTCGTTGATCAGCGTCCCGTACAGCGGGACCGACGATCCGGCGGGGAGCGCCTTGTCGGGCTCGGGGCCGAGCAGGAACATGTTGCGGATGCTGACCTGCGGCCTGGCCGGCTCGTTCTTGGGCACCCAGGCGTTGACGCCCTCGGTCAGCTGCGTCGGCGCCGCCGTCTGAGGCTCCTCGCCGGCTCCACAGCCGGAGAGCACCGGCGCCATGGCGACGGCGCCCGCGAAGGCGAGCGCGACCACTCGACGGCTGTTACGGATCACGGCGACGATCTCCTCGCGAAAGGGTTGCAAGCGGTTGAGGCTTCGGCGTGACGAACGCCGAAGGGCAGCCTAGCGAGAAGGTGGCCCCCGTTCGGATCCGGGGGGCGGGTTCGCCTCCGGCGTTTCGGACGTCCGATGCTCGGGAGGGCCCGGTTCGGCTCATCTGGGCGCGGCGGCCTTGAGCAGGTCCGTCAGTTCCGGTCCCGGGCGCGCCGAGGTGCGGATGTCGGAGACCACGCCGTCGTTCCCCACGAACACCGCGGTCAGGCCGGTGGCGGGGCGCCCGTTCGCGTCGTTGGCGTACGTCCGGGCGAGGATGCCGGACGCGTCGTCCAGGACGATGGGGTCGCCGTCGTGCGCGCTTCCGGCGAGGGCGCGCAGCGACTTGAGCGTCTCGGCGGCGGACTCGGTGGCGCCGCGCCGGTCGGCCGCGAGCCACAGGCTGAAGCGGAGTTCCTGCGTGCGCTTGGCGAGGTCGGCGACGACCGCCGAGCAGTCGCAGCGGGGCGAGGCGATCGCGATCACGCCGGGCCGCAGGTCGCTCAGGTGACGGACCTTCGCGGACGGCGGTGCGGTGACGTCCCCGGCCGGGAGGAATCCGCCTTTCTGTCCCGGGGGCGCGGTCGGGTGCGGGGCGAGCGCGGCGCGGGCCGGACGGGGTTCGGGGCGGGTGCCGAGCGCGGTCATCAGCACGCCGCTGACCAGCGCGATCAGCAGCGCCCCGGTGATGATCGGGATGGCGACGCCGAACCGCGCGAACGGCCCCGTGAGCCGTTCCATGCGGGCGCGCCGCCGCAGCCGGCGCAGCTCGCGGCGGTAGGCGATGACGTCGCGGTCCAGGTCGCGGGCGTCGTCGGGGACCACGACGTCGACGTGAGGGAGCCCGTAGTCGTCGTGCTCGGAGTCGCCGTCTGGCCTCACGCCGCACCTCTCCTGTCACCCGTGTCCCGCCGAGACGCTTCCGCCCGCTGCGCCCCTTTCGCTCTTTTTCGGACGCTTTGTACCCGCACCGCCCGGCATGTTCACCTCCCAGTATGGGTCGCGGTCGGCCATCTGACAGGGGGGAGCGGCAGAACGGCGCGAAGGGGACGCAAGAAAGGCCCCGCGGTCGCCCCGAGATCCTTTCGTGATCATGCTCGGACGTGCGGTGACAAGGGGTGATGCGGCCTGCGGCCGGGGCGCGGCGGAGTGCTCGACAGGGCCGGTAAACGTGCCCCCGATGCACTATCAAGGTGCTTTGTCAAGGTCCCAATTAGGGGGTTGACCTGCGGATTTGTCGCGAAGGCCGGTGCGGTCACCCCGAGGTCCGTGCTATCCTCGTTCTAGCGGAAGGGGTACTTGTCACATGACTTTCCAGGTCGGCGACACCGTCGTCTACCCCCACCATGGGGCTGCTCGGATCGAGGCCATCGAGACTCGCACCATCAAGGGTGAGGAAAGGACCTACCTGGTCCTGAAGGTCGACAAGGGCGACCTGACAGTTCAGGTTCCGGTCGAGAACGTCGAGGACGTGGGTGTCCGTGACGTCGTCGGCCAGGAGGGTCTGGAGAAGGTGTTCGAGGTGCTGCGCGCACCTTACACCGAGGAGCCCACCAACTGGTCGCGCCGCTACAAGGCCAACCTTGAGAAGCTCGCCTCCGGTGACGTGAACAAGGTCGCCGAGGTCGTCCGGGACCTGTGGCGCCGGGACAAGGAGCGCGGCCTGTCGGCCGGCGAGAAGCGCATGCTGGCCAAGGCGCGCCAGATCCTGGTCAGCGAGCTCGCGCTCGCCGAGAAGACCAACGAGGACAAGGCGGAGGCCCTCCTCGACGAGGTGCTGGCCAGCTGATCAGGTGAGTCGTCAGCTTCCACGGGTGGGCGTCGGTACCGACGTCCACCCGTTCGCTTCCCATGACCGTCCCCTCTGGGTGGCGGGCCTCGAATGGCCCGGCGAGGGCACCGGCCTCGACGGGCACTCCGACGGCGACGTCGCGGCGCACGCCATCTGCGACGCGCTGCTGTCGGCCTGCTCGCTGGGCGATCTCGGCAAGGTCTTCGGCACGTCCGACCCGCGGTGGTCGGGCGCGTCCGGGGTGACCCTGCTGCGCGAGACCGCCCGCCTGGTGGACGAGGCGGGCTGGCTGATCGGGAACGTCGCCGTCCAGGTGATCGGCAACCGCCCGAAGATCGGCAAGCGCCGCGACGAGGCCGCCAAGACCCTTTCGGAGGCCCTGAACGGCGCCTCCGTCAGCGTCTCGGCGACCACCACCGATGGCCTGGGCCTCACCGGACGGGGCGAAGGGCTGGCCGCGCTGGCCAACGCCCTGGTCTTCCCCAAGTCCTGACGCCTTTCCGGCGAGCGTGTCCGGCGGGTTCAGCGGTTCCGTCGTCGCGTCCGGGGCGGGGTTATCCACAACTCGTGGGTAACGATGCGGGGGCCCGTCCGGTCCCGCAGGCTCGAAGGCATGAGACCTTCAGCAGTGCGCCGGACGGATCGTGCCGGTCACCTCGCCCAGATCGATCGTCGCTCCGTTCGCTCCCGGCGCGGACGCCCGGATGGTGACGGTGTCACCGTCCTCCAGGAACGTGCGCTTCGTGCCGTCCGGGAGTTCGAGCGGCTCGGCGCCGTTCCACGTCAGCTCCAGCAGGCAGCCGCGCTCCTCGCGCGTGGGTCCCGAGACGGTCCCGGACGCGAACAGGTCGCCGGTGCGCAGCGACGCGCCGTTCACCGTCGCGTGCGCGAGCTGCTGCGGCGGCGTCCAGTACATGCCGTCGAACCCGGGCCGCGAGACGGGTTGCCCGTTGATCAGGATCTCCAGCCGCAGGTCCAGCCCCCACGGCTCGTCGGTGCGCAGGTAGGGCAGCGGCGCCGGGTCCTGGGCGGGCGAGGGCACCCGCGCGGCTTCGAGCGCCTCGATGGGCACCACCCACGGCGAGATCGACGTCGCGAACGACTTGCTGAGGAACGGCCCGAGCGGCTGCGCCTCCCACGCCTGGAGGTCCCGCGCGCTCCAGTCGTTGACCAGCACGAACCCGAACACGTGATCGCGGAACGCGCGCGGCGGCACGGGCCGCGCCGGCGACGAGGGCACCCCCGCGACGAACCCGACCTCGGCCTCGATGTCGAGCTTCAGGCACGGCCCGTACGACGGCGCGGCGTCGGACGGCGCGACCTTCCGCTGCCCGCACGGCCGCACGACCGGCGTCCCGGAGACCTGCACCGTCCCCGCCCGCCCGTGGTACCCGACGGGCAGGTGCTTCCAGTTCGGCATCAGCGGCTCGCCCTGCGGCCGGAAGATCCGTCCGACGTTCGTCGCGTGGTGCTCGGAGGAGTAGAAGTCCACGTAGTCGGCGACCTCGAAGGGGCGCAGCAGCTCGACGTCCGCGACCGGAACCAGGTGCGGCGCCACCGCGTCCCGGTGCCGCGCGTCCGTCAGCAGCTCCCGGATCCGCGCACGGTTGGCCTGCCAGGCCGTCCGCCCGGCCGCCATGAACCCGTTCAGCGCGTCCGCGGCGAACCATCCGCGATCCTCGACCAGCCCCGCCTCGCCGAGCCCGGCCAGGTCGAGCACCCGGTCCCCGATCGCGACCCCGACCCGCGCCGCCGCCCCGTCCCGCCGGAACACCCCGTACGGCAGGTTCTCGATGCCAAAGCCGCTGTCCTCGTCGACCTCAAGCCATGTCATGAGCCCCATCCTTCCCCGGCGATCCCGCTCGACCAACCCCCGATTTCTTCCGGCCCTCCCGGCTTCGGAAGGTCTAGTGGCCGGATAACGACGCGTCCTGGCGCGTCGGGAGCTGCGGTCGGATTCCGCGGTGTCGTCGGCGCGCGCGGGCGGCACGGCCGGAACACTTGGGCGTCTCTGTGGCCCAGGCAGGCCCGGTCGCCCTGCGGCACCACCTCAGAGCAGGTCGAGATCGGCCAGGTCCGAGCGAGGAGAGTCGATGTCGCAGGAGCCGAACGCGGTGAACAGGCGCCGGGCCGTCCGGCGCTCGTCCTCGGTCAGGGCGCGCACTTGTGCGGCGACCGCGACCGGATCGATCATCACGAGATCCTCGATGCTTCCACCGTGAGCCGCGGCCAGCAGGATGTTCACGAACCCGTGGTGGACGAACCCCGTCTCCGGATCCGTATGCCGCACCGCATGATGCAGGCCCGCCGTGCACTTGAACGGCACGTGCCGCTCCGCGCAGGCGGCCACGAACTCCGCGACCTCCTCCGGCGACGGAAACGCGTCGGCGGTGACCCCGCCCGTCCGCAGCTTGGCCCCGACCTGCGCCCCGGCCTCCCGGGCGGCGGCGATCCCGTCGACCACCATGTGCCAGCCGACCGCCCGCCGCACCTCCAGGAACGCGGTGACCTCCGTGGGCAGCGACGCGATGGTGACCGTCGCGGCCCGTGCCTGGTCCGCGTCCTCGGGCAGGGCGATCTCGATCCCGCGCAGCCGCACCCGGGGCTCGGACGCCACGTCCTCCAGCGCCTTCGGCAACCCGTCCACGCCGGTGTCGGCGATGACCACGAGATCGAGGAGGTCCTCGGCCAGCAGCTGGGTCCGCAGCTCGGCGACCCGCGAGGCGGGGCACAGGAACCGGCCGATCACCGCATCATCGACCGCGGCCCGATACGCGGGCAGCGCGGTCTCCAGCGACTCCCGCGCGGGCGGGAACAGCGCCGCGTCGTCCACGAGCCCAGCGAACAGTTGACCCATGCCGGAAGTCGTACCCGCGCGCCGCCGCCCCCATCCGACCACTTCCGGACCACCCGAGCCGCACCGACCACACCGGACCCGTCCCGAACGCCACCCTCATCCGAGGCAGCGAGGAGGTGTCAGTCAGCAGGGGGCGTGGGCGAGCTGCGGAGCGTGCTGGACGGAGGACTCCAGTCCCAGGAGAGCGACTCGTCCTGCTTGACGTCGTCCGGCACCGGGGCGGAGAGCGGCGTGTCCCTGGGCGGCAACGGCTTCGGAACGGCCGGAGCAGCGGACCGCCGGTAGGCGTGCCGTCCCCGGCTGGGCCTGGGGTCGTCGTCCCCGGCATCGGGGTCTTCCGCACGATCCACGACGGGCGGGTCGGTGTTGTCGTCCTCCGCCGCGTCCGGCAGAGCTGCGGAAGTTCCCGCCCAAGGCATGCCCGAACGCCCGGTCGCCTGCGGATGGGTCACGCCACCCGTCCGCGCCCGCTCGCGCCGCGCGGTCGCGCCCGAAGCAGTCGTCTCCGCCGTCTCAAGCGAAGCACTCTCAACGCGGTGCGCCCCTTCCGTCGCCAGCACCTCGACGACAGGCTCCTCCGCCGCGGCTTCGTCCGCAACGCCCCCGCCCGCAGCGGAAACGCGCGCACCAACGAGTCCATCCGCGCTCAGCTCGTCTGCGCTCGCCTCGTCCGTGCCCGCCTCCTCCGTGCGTGGGGCGTTCGTGCGCGCCTCGTGCGTGTGAGGCTCGTGCGTGTGAGGCTCGTGCGTGTGAGCGTCGTGCGTGTGCAGGACGTTCGTGCGTGGGTCGTCTGTGCGTGGGGCGTCCATATGTAGGGCGTCCGCGCCCGCGTCGTGCGCGCCCAGGTCGTTCGTGCGGGGGCCGACGGGGAGGGGCTCGAGCGGGCTTGGCTTGATCGTGCTGGGCTCGCTCGCCTGGAGTTCGACCGTGGCCAGGGGCACTTCGAGGGTCTTGGGAGTGCTCGGCCCGTCCCCAGGGTGCTCGTCTGCGTGCGGGGCGTTGACGGACGGCTCGTCGCTCGGGGGCTCGTCCACGACTGAGGGGCTCGTGCTCAGCGCGGGCATGGTCTTCAAAGATGAGGGTGCTGCGTCGAATGCCGAGGCTTCGGACGCCGAGGAGCTGAGCACCGGGGTTCCCAGGCGTGGAGTGTCCGCGTCATCGGAGTCGAAGACGGCCGCTGGCTCCGAGACGTCGGGGTCGGTGGCCTGCGGGGTGGGGTGGTCGGCGTCCGAAGGTGCTTCGTCGGTGGACGAGTCGGAGGCATCCCGGTGCGCTGCCGGTTCGTGTTCGTCGGGGGCGTCGGCCGGGTGCTCCTCGTCGGGGAAGAAGACGCGGAGAGGAGATTCGTGAAGAGCCTGTGCCGCCTCGGGGGCCGGCTCGGGCGTCGGCTCGGGATGAGGCGGCGGTTCGGGCTGCTCGGTTTCCGGGTGGTTCTCGGATTCGTGGTGGTCCGGGGGTTCCGGGCTTTCTGGGGCGGGGGCATGGCGTTGCCGTGCCTTCGTCGCCGACCGGCGGAGTATGCGGAGGGTGGTCAGCCACAGCCAGACGCCGATGAAGAGCATGACGTGCGGGGCTACGGCGACGGTGCCGCGCAAAGGCTTGGCGGGCAGGGATTCGTATCCCCAGACGGCGTGCTGGAAGGAGGCCCAGGAGAGGCCCGCCAGGAGGAGCAGCAGGAGGAGCCAGCGGAGGCCGCGCGTCCACCAGCGGGCGTGGCGGGCCGCCAGCAGCGACAGCAGCGTCAGGACGAGAAGGGAGTCGGCGGCGGCCGGGTAGACGGCCGACCAGCGGTGGTCGATCTTGCCGGCCTCGGCCAGGGCGCGCAGGACGTCCCAGGTCAGGGCGCATGCGGCCGCTGTCAGCAGGGTCACCAGGACGGCGGCGGAGAAGGTGAGGAGGCGGCGCGGCAGGGACGGGGGCGCTTCGGGCGACATCGCGGCTCGTGGTTCGAGGAGGGGGATCGGCGGCACCCACATTAACCAGGAGGGACACCGGGCGTGGGGATCCCGCGTGCTGCGGCCCGAACGTGTCGGGACGTACGGTGTTGATGACGATGGCGTCCCCTACTGGAGGCAGCGATGCCGTACTACCGGGTCGTGGGCGAGGTCCCACGCAAGCGTCACGTGCAGTTCCGCCGTCCGGACGGCGGTCTCTACGCCGAGGAGTTGATGGGCGAGGAGGGATTCTCGTCCGACTCCAGCCTGCTGTACCACCGGTACGCGCCCACGGCGATCATCAAGAGCGAGGGGCTGGACGAAGGGGCCGCGGCCGAGTCCCTCGTCCCCAACCATCCGCTCCAGCCGCGCGGATACCGCACCCAGGACCTCCCGGTCGGCGGTGACATGGTGCTCGGGCGGCAGATCCTGTTCGGCAACCAGGACGTCCGGATGTCGTTCGTGGCCGCGTCCGGCCCCAGCGAGCTGTACCGGAACTCGGTCGGCGCGGAGGTCGTCTACGTCCAGACGGGACGGGCGACGTTCGAGTCCACCTACGGCGCGCTGGAAGTCGGCGAGGGTGACTACGTGGTGATCCCGACCGGGACGATCCACCGGTGGGTGCCGCAGGACGGCGAGACCCTGCGCGCGCTCGTCATCGAGGCCAGCGGTCACGTGCGTCCGCCCAAGCGGTACCTCTCGCAGTTCGGGCAGTTCCTTGAGCACGCGCCGTACAGCGAGCGGGATCTGCGCGCGCCCACCGAGCCCTTGCAGGTGGACGGAGGCGAGGTCCCGGTCATCGTGCGCACGCGCGGCGGGCTGTCCAGGCTGACCTACCTGCACCACCCGTTCGACGTCGTCGGCTGGGACGGCTACCTGTACCCGTACGTGTTCAACATCCACGACTTCGAGCCCATCGTGAAGCGGACGCACGCGCCGCCGCCCGTCCACCAGACGTTCGAGGGCCCGAACTTCGTGATCTGCTCCTTCTGCCCGCGTCCGCTCGACTTCCACGAGGAGGCCGTGCCGATCCCGTACAACCACCACAATGTGGACTCCGACGAGATGATGTTCTACGTCGGCGGCGACTACACCGCCCGCAAGGGCTCGGGCATCAGCATCGGATCGATCTCCCTGCACCCGGCCGGCTTCACGCACGGACCACAGCCCGGCGCCGTGGAGGCCGTGATCGACGCCGTCAAGCAGGGCCACGACCGCGCGACCGAACTCGCCGTCATGATCGACACCTTCCGTCCCCTCGACCTGGGCCCCGCCGCCCGCCGCTGCGAGGACCCCGAATACGCCTGGACCTGGTCCCGCACCGCGACCTGACCCTCCCGTGGTGCGCGCCACCCCCACCGGCGCGCACCACCCACCCCACCTCGCCGCCGCTGGCATTCAGCCCCCAGGCGTCGGTCAGGCTGCGGTGCTTGCACGGCCGGGCTTGGTGAGGTTAGGGGGGTATGGCGGGGGGTGGGGAATTTCTTCCGGGGGCTCGGGGTAGGCGGTAGTTTGTGCCTTTTCCTCGTCCGGTGTTGGAGCGGGCTGCCGCACATGGGCTCGGCGTGCCGGTCCGGGTCTTCGACGGGCGGTCGGGGCGGCGGCGGGCGATCGGGTGGGTCGTGTTGCTCGTGCTCGCCGTCCTGGTGCTGGCGCCGGCGGCGGGGTTGTATCTCGCGGCGGGGCGGTTCTGGATCGGGGTGCTGGCTGCGGTCGTCGCCGTTCTCTATACGGCGGTCGCGGGGCGGATCGTGCTGCGGGCGGGGTTTCGGGAGCAGCGGCCCGTGGTTTATCTGTTCGACGGCGGGCTGGTTTATGCGGGGACGGGACGGACCGTCGCTTATCACTGGGATGACCTGTCCGCCGTGACCGTCGCGGGGGTCCGGGACGGGACGCGGGGCAGGACGCGGTGGCGCTTCGTCGTCACCGCCGAGGGTGGGCGTGACCTGCCCCTGGACGATCGGCTTCCGGACGTCCGGAGGCTGGGTGAGGTCGTGGTCGCGGAGGTGACGGCGCGGGTCGTGCCGCGGCTGGCGGCGATCGTTCGCGGGGGCGGAACGGTCCGGTTCGGGGCGTTCTCGGTTGATATGGAAGGGGTCGGCAAGGACGGTCAGGTGGTCCCGTGGGCCGCCGTCCGCGACGTGGGGCTGGTGAACGGGCTCGTGCGCGTGAGCACGGCCGGCGGGAGTCCCGAGCTGACCGCGCTCGCGGCGCACACGCCCAACGCGGTGGCGCTCGTCGAGCTCTGCGCGTGGACGCCGGCGGCGCGGGACCGGCGCGTCCGCTAGACCCCGCGCCGCGCAGGACTGACGCGTCCGCTAACGCCGCGCCGCGGGGGACCGGCGTCCGCTAACGCCGCGCCGCGCGGGACCGGCGCGTCCGCTAACGCCGCGCCGCGGGGATCGGCGCGTCCGCTGGCCTCGGCGCCGTGCGGGCATGCGAGGATGCCGGGAGTAGTTGATCTTCTGGAGGGGCGGTATGGCCGAGAAGGCGCTCAACGACAAGGCGCGCGAGCTGTTCGACGGCACGAACTTCGTCACCGCGGTGACGCTCAACCCGGACGGGTCGCCGCAGGCCAGCCCGGTCTGGGCGAGGGTGGACGGCGACCAGATCGTGTTCTCCACGACCAAGGGCCGCCGCAAGTACGCCAACCTCGTCCGCGACCCGCGCGTCAACCTGTCCACCTACGACCTGGCCAACCCCTACGACTACGCCGAGGTCCGCGGCACGGCCGCCATCGAGGACGACCCGGACGGCGCCCTCATCCAGGAGCTGGCCCACAAGTACACCGGCGGTCCGTGGAAGGAGTCCGGCCCGGTCGAGCGGGTGATCGTCCGGGTGACGCCGTCCTACGTCGTCGCCTGAACGGCCCGGGGAGGGACGCGCGGACCGGCTCCGGCGGCGGGAAAGGGCGTTTGAGGCCACCCGAGCCGGGGGCGATCCAATAACCTTGGGGCGTGAGCCTGCGCCTTTACGACACCAGCACCCGTACCGTCCGCGCGTTCGAGCCGCTCCGAGAGGGCCGCGTGGGGATGTACGTGTGTGGGGCGACGCCGCAGGCCGCGCCGCACATTGGGCACCTGCGCTCGGGCGTGATCTACGACGTGCTGCTGCGCTGGCTGCGGGCGTCGGGGTACGAGGTGACCTTCGTCCGGAACGTCACCGACATCGACGACAAGATCCTCAAGGTCGCCGCGGACACCGGGACGCCGTGGTTCGCGGTCGCGGAGGGCAACCAGCGGATCTTCGGACGCGGTTACGAGCAGCTCGGCTGCCTGCCGCCCACGATCGAGCCGCGCGCCACCGGGCACGTCCCGGAGATGATCAAGCTGATCCGGCGGCTGATCGAGAACGGGCACGCGTACGCGTCCGGAGGGGACGTGTACTTCGACGTGAACTCCTGGGCCGACCGGTACGGCGAGCTGTCCAACCAGCGGCTGGAGAACATGCGCTCGCCCGGGGACACCCCGAACGAGGACGCCAAGCGCGACCCGCGCGACTTCGCGCTCTGGAAGGGCGCGAAGCCGGGCGAGCCCGCCTGGGAGACGCCGTGGGGCGACGGCCGTCCGGGCTGGCACCTGGAGTGCTCGGCGATGGCGACGATGTACCTCGGCGAGACGTTCGACATCCACGGCGGCGGCGTCGACCTGATCTTCCCGCACCACGAGAACGAGATCGCGCAGTCCAAGGCGGCCGGTGACGGGTTCGCCCGCTACTGGATGCACAACGGGCTGCTCACCGTGGACGGCGAGAAGATGAGCAAGTCCGTCGGCAACGTCGTGCTGCTGCCCGACCTGCTCGAACGGGCCCGTCCGGTCGAGGTGCGGTACTTCCTGGCGTCCGCGCACTACCGGTCGCTGATGGACTACAGCAACACGGCGCTCGCCGAGGCGGTCGCGGCGTACCAGCGCATCGAGGGCTTCGTGAAGCGCGCCGCCGAGGTCGTCGGCGCCGGCGAACCGGGGCCGCTTCCGGACGCGTTCGTCCAGGCCATGGACGACGACCTGGGCGTTCCGCAGGCGCTCGCGGCGGTGCACGAGGCCGTCCGCGAGGGCAACAACGCGCTCGCCGCCGAGGACAAGGACGCCGTCCGGCGGCACCTGGCGTCCGTCCGGGCGATGACGGCCGTGCTCGGCCTCGACCCGCTGTCGGACGAGTGGGACGCCGCGGCCGGCGACGACCTCACCCCGGTGGTGGAGGCCCTGGTCAAGGTGGCGTTGGAGCAGCGGCAGGAGGCGCGCAAGCGCAAGGACTACGCCGCCGCTGACGCGATCCGCGACGGGCTCGCCGACGCCGGCGTCCTGGTCGAGGACACCCCGCACGGCCCCCGCTGGGACCTCAAGCGCGGCTGACCGCACCACCAATACTGTCCGGTTCCGTCCGTCCCGGAAGGTTCGGGACGGACGGGAGTCGGCGTACCTTCGAAAGGGTCCCCCCGGCATCCCGCCCGAGAGGTGGTCCCGTTGTTCGAACGGTTCTCCGACGACGCGCGGCAGGTGATCGTCCTCTCGCAGGACGAGGCCCGGCGGCTGCGGCACTCCGCGATCGGCACCGAGCACCTGCTGCTGGGGCTCGCCCGGGTGGACGAGCCGGGCGTCGGCTCGGTGCTGGCGCGGGCCGGGCTCGACCTGGACCGGCTGCGCGCCGAGATCGTCAAGCTGCGCCCGGCGGACGAGGGGGACCCGCCGGACCCCGTGCCGTTCACGCCCCGCGCCAAGAAGGTGATGGAGCTCGGGCTGCGGGAGGCGAACCGGCTCGGCTCGCAGGTGATCGTGCCCGGTCACCTGCTGCTCGGCGTGATCCGTGAGGGCGGCGGCCTGGCGGCCCGCGTGCTCGCCGACGCGACCGGCGACCTGAAGGTCGTCCGGCTGGAGCTCGAACGGTCGCTGCGGGGCCGCGCGCCGCGCCTGTCGCCGCTGACGTCCGTCCATCCCGGCCGCGTCGCGCTCGACGAGGACCGGCTCGACCGCCTCGAGGCCCGTCTCGCCGCGATCGAGGCGCACCTGGCCCGGCTCACCACCGACGAGGCGCATCTCGCCCGGCTCGCCGCGAACGAGACGTACCTGGCCCGCCTCACGGCGATCGAGGCGCACCTCGCGCGCCTCACGGGACGCCGCGACGACAAGGACGACCGTCCCGGCTCCTGACCATCCCGGCTCCTAGAGCCCGCCCGTAAAACCCGCTGGTCGAACGCGCCGGGCGGGCGCGCCGGTCGAGCCCGTCGGGCGGGCGCGCCGGTCGAGCCCGCCGGTCGGGGGCGCCCGGTTGAACCCGCTGGTCGGGGCGGCCGGAACTGCCTGCTGCGTCTGCGTCCGGGAGGGGGATGGTTCGGGCAGGTCGTGGAGGCGCCTAAAATTCGAGGTTTGAGGGTGTGCGAAGTCTTCGCGCCCGAGAATCCGAGCCGCCCGACGCCACGAGGGCGTGCACTCCGCAAGCCGCAAACGTCGCGAAGGGCGTAACGATCATGCCGAAGCGCAAGGGCAAGGGCCCGACCCCGAAGGCCGAGGACCGGCACTGGCACGGCAAGCGCCAGAAGGCGCGGGCCGTCAAGAACTCCCGCCGCACCGGGACCGACACGCTCGGCCCGGGCGCCGCCCGTGCCGCGCGCAAGGCCGCGGCCGACGCGGCCAAGGGGGCGGCCGGACGCCCGGCCGGGGCGCGCCGCGCCAACGGCGAGACGCCGGAGCTGGTCACCGGCCGCAACCCGGTCGTCGAGGCGCTGCGCGCCAAGGTCCCCGGCTCGGCGCTGTACGTGACCGACGCGCGGGACGAGCGGATCCGCGAGGCGATCCAGATCGCCGCGGACCGGGGCATCCCGCTGCTGGAGGCCGGGCGCACCGAGCTCGACCGGCTCACCGACGGGGCCGTCCACCAGGGCATCGCGCTCCAGGTCAAGCCGTACCGGTACGCCCACCCGGACGACCTGCTCCGCGGCACCCGCCCGCTGATCGTCGCGCTGGACGGGATCACCGACCCGCGCAACCTCGGCGCGATCGTGCGCAGCGCCGCCGCGTTCGGCGCGTCCGGCGTGGTGGTGCCGGAGCGGCGCGCGGCCGGGGTCACGGCGGGCGCGTGGAAGACCTCCGCCGGGACGCTCGCGACCGTCCCCGTGGCGCAGACCACCAACCTCGCCCGGCAGCTCAAGGCGTACCAGAAGGCGGGCTGCTTCGTCGCCGGGCTGGACGCCGAGGGCGGCACGGCGGTCGGTGACCTGGAGATCGCGGACGGCCCGTTCGTGCTGGTCGTGGGCTCGGAGGGCAAGGGCATCGGACGCCTGGTCGCGGAGACCTGCGACCTGCTCGTGACGATCCCGATGCCCGGCCGGGCCGAGTCGCTGAACGCGGGGGTCGCGGCCGGTGTCGCCCTGTACGAGGTGTCGCGGCGCCGTTCGTCCTGAGTAACGTCGGGTCCGGCACAACGTACGGATCCGGAGGATTCTTAATGGAAAAGCGCGATATCGGGGGGCTGTCGGTCGGCGCGGTCGGCCTCGGCTGCATGGGGATGACCCACGCCTACACCGTGGGCGAGCGCGACGAGTCGGAGTCGGCCCGGGTGATCCACCGGGCGATCGACCTCGGCGCGACGCTGATCGACACCTCCGACGTGTACGGGCCGTTCACCAACGAGGAACTCGTCGGCAGGGCGCTGAAGGGCCGCCGGGACGAGGTCGTCCTCGCCACCAAGGTGGGCCTGCGCATCCCGCCGGGCGAGGACCACCGCGCGATGTACCGGGACGGCCGTCCCGAGCACGTCCGGGCCGCCGTCCGGGAGTCGCTGCGCCGCCTCGACACCGACCGCATCGACCTCTACTACCTGCACCGCGTGGACGAGAACGTCCCGCTGGAGGAGACGTGGGGCGCGCTCGCCGAACTGGTCGAGCAGGGCCTGGTGCGGAAACTCGGAATCTCGGACGTCCGGCCCGAGCAGATCGCGAAGGCGCACGCGATCCACCCGGTGGCGGCCGTCCAGAACGAGCTGTCGCTGTGGACGCGGGACGACGAGACGGTCGCCTGGACCGCCGAGCACGGCATCGGGTTCGTCCCCTATTCGCCGCTCGGCCGCGGCTTCCTGACCGGTCAGTACACCTCGGCGGCGGATTTCGGCGCGGACGACTTCCGCTCCCGGCTGCCCCGGTTCAAGGACGAGGCGCTCCAGGCGAACCTCGCGATCGTGGACCGGGTCCGCGCCGTCGCCGACCGCCACGGCGCGACGCCCGGCCAGGTCGCCCTCGCCTGGACGCTGGCCCAGGGCGGCCACGTCGTGCCGATCCCCGGCACCAAGCGGATCTCCCGCCTGGAGGAGAACTGCGCCGCCGCCGATCTCGTCCTCACAGGCGCTGACCTGGCGGAACTCGCCGAGGTCCCGCCGCCGGTCGGCACCCGCTACTGACCGCCCGCCGTCCTCCGGCCGCGCTTTTCGGGCCGCGACCGGAGGACGCGCGGACCCGTCCGTTCGACTACGATGCGGACGTACTCGCCAGCGTGGCTCAATTGGCAGAGCATCGGTCTTGTAAACCGAGGGTTAGGGGTTCAAGTCCCCTCGCTGGCTCCCCATGGACAGGGCGTTCCCGGCAGCCGAGAACGCCCTGTTCCGCGTTCTGGTCCCTTTACGGTCCGCCTCTCGGGCACTCCCTCGGCACTTCCCTCGGGCACTTCCGCCGCGCGGCGCCGGAACGCGCGGGACGGCCGCGGCATCGAAGGCAATGACGGCCCGAGGCGAGCGACGGAATGAGGGAACCGACGGTGCGTGCCTGGCAGCCACTTCCCCAGTCCCTGCCGCCGGAGGTCCGGCACCTGACCGTCCGGCTCCGCGAGACCAAGGACGTCTCCGGGCTCAGCCTGGACGTCCTGGCGCGCAGGACCCCGGCCAGCAGATCGGCCTGGGGCCGCTACCTCAACGGCCAGGCGCTCCCGCCCCGCGAGGTCGTCGCGGCGTTCGCCGCCCTCGCGCGCGCCGACCACCACGCCCTGCTGGCCCTCTGGGACCTGGCCGACCACGCGCACCGCCACCGCGCCCTCTCATCGTCCGCCGCCAGAGCCGATCGCAACTCAACCCCCGCCGACCCAGGCCGCACCGCACAAGCCTTCACCGAAGACACGCCCACCGGCCGCAAGCCCGGCAAAGACACGCCCGGCGGGAACGCGACTAGCGAAGACGCGTTCATCAAGGACGCGCCTGACGAAGAGGCGTTCATCGAGGACGCGCCTGACGAGGACGCGTCCAGTGGGGACGCGCCTAATGGAGATGCGCGCGGCGGGGGCGCGTCTTACGGCGATGCGTCCGGCGGCGATGCGTCCGGGAGTGGCGCATTCCGCGGAGGGACGGGGCGCGGGGGATATCAGGGGGCCGAGGAGGTGCCGCGGGCGGCGTGGCGGCGCGTCCGGACGGTGCTGGTCGTCGGGGCGGGGGCGGTTGCGGTCGGAATGGGCATGGGCTTGTGGTGGGGGACGTCTCCGTCCAGATCGGACGCCTCGGCGCCGTCCGCGCGCGGTCCGGCGCACGTCGGATCGCCCTCGCCGAGCCGACGCCCTCCCGCGGTGTCCGCGGCCGCGGCCGACTGCCGGGACGCGGGCTGCGACCAGCAGTCGGCCGCCGCGCGGGGTTGCGAGCGCGACGCGGTCACCGCGACCACCGTCCGCGTCGATCACGCCTTGATGCGGCTGCGGTTCAGCCCGTCCTGCCGCGCGCTCTGGGGCGAGCTGGAACAGGGCCGCCGCTATGACCGGATCGAGGTGGACGCGGGCGGGCACAGCGCGAAGGCCAAGGTCCGTTCGTCGGCCGGAACCGCCACCACGCCGATGCTGGCGGCTTCCACGCCCGCTTCGGGAACGGTGTGCGCCAGCCTTGCCACCGGTGCCCGCGAGTGCGGGTCGGCTCGCCCGTGATCCGCCTGCCGGCCGCACGCCGACGAAACTGGGTCAGGGGCGCGGCCAGGGACGGCCGGAGAGCCGTTCGATGTCGGTGTTGAAGCGCTTGAGGAAGGCCGCGAAGGCGGCGACGTCCTCGGCGGACCAGTCGGCCATGACTTTGTCGAGGCCGCGGATGATCTCGTCGCGGCACTCGTCGAGCCGCCGCTCGCCCTCGGCGGTGAGGCGGAATTTGCGGGCGATGCCGCCGCCCGGGTCGGGATGCGGTCGAGCAGCCCGGCGCGGACGAGCGCGGAGGTCTGCCGGTTCAGGTGCGTGGTCCCGCTGGTCGCGGGGTCGGTGGTGTGCGCGCTGTCGTCCTCGGTCGTCCCGATGATCGTCGGACGCGGGGTCCAGGGCGTCGGCATGGGCCTGATCCCGCTCGGCATCAGCGCGCTGCGCGACGTGCTGCCACCGGAGAGGCTCGGCGGGTCGATCGCGCTGATCAGCTCGTCCATGGGGATCGGCGGCGCGGCCGGGCTCGGCTACGGCGTCTCGCTCGCGCTGCTCGGCTCGACCTGGGGCGTCCTCGTTGTCGCGCTGGTCATCAACGGCGGCGTCGGCCTGGCGTACGGCGCGATGCCAGCGCTGATCATGGGCGCGGTGCCGCGGTCCGAGACCGGCGCGGCGAACAGCTTCGACACGTTGATGCGCTCGCTCGGGACGTCCACCGGCGCGGCCCTGGTCGGGGTGATCCTCTCCCAGCTGACGGTCTCGGTCGCCGGGCACATCCTGCCGTCCGAGGACGGCTTCCACACCGCGATGCTGCTCGGTTGCGGCGTCGCCGTCGTCGCCGCGCTGGTCACGCTCACCCTGCCGAAGCGCAGCGCTCCGGCCACCGCGATGGACGCCGCGTCCGCCGAGCCCGCCGCACCGGCGCGTTCCTGAACCGGCCCGGACGTTTACACCGGGGTGTCTCGTCCAGAATCTGAGGGTGGACATCGACGAGCTGCTGAAGCGCTACCCCTACCCGGACCGGACGCCCTGGCTGCGGGCGAACATGATCGCGACACTGGACGGCGGCATCCAGTACAAGGGCGACACCGGCGCCATCGGCTACGCCGGGGACCACGCGCTCATGGCGGCCCTGCGCTCGCTGGCCGACATCGTGGTCATGGGCGCGGCGACCGTCCGGGAGTACGACTCCTGGCCGGACGAGGCGCCCCCGCTCGCCGTCGTCTCGCGCAGCCTCGACCTGGACTTCGACGGCGGCGTGTTCGACGGCGGCCGGACGATCGTGGTCACCTGCGCCGCCGCGCCCGAGGACCGGCTGAAGCGCGCGGCCGAGCGCGCGGACGTGCTGCTCACCGGCGAGACGTTCGCCGACATCGGCCCCGCGCTGGACGAGCTCGCCGGACGCGGCCACCAGCGCATGCTGTGCGAGGGCGGCCCGAGGCTGCTCGCGCAGGTCGCCGCCGCCGGATGGCTGCACGAGCTGTGCCTCACGCTCAGCCCGATGGTCACGGCCGGGGACGCCACGCGTGTCATGAACGGCCCCGTCCTGGAGACGCCGCAGCGGATGCGCCTGGTCCACGCGATCCCGGACGGCGACTACCTCTTCACCCGCTACGTCGTGGAGCCGTAGTCACTCGACGTTGCGTCGTGGAGCCGTAGTCACTCGACGTTGCGTCGTGGAGCCGTGGTCACTCGACGTTGTGCCTGGTGTAGGCCGGTGCGCGCCAGCCGAGGACGGCCTCGGTCATCCGCACGGCGTCCACGGCCTGGCGCACCTCGTGCACCCGGACGATCCGCGCGCCGAGCAGGATCGACGCGACGGTGACCGCGATCGTGCCCTCGACCCGCTCGCGCTGCGGCCGGTCCAGGGTCTCGCCGATGAAGTCCTTGTTGGAGATCGCGGCGAGCAGCGGGTAGCCGAGGTCGGCGATCTCCGGCAGCCGCCGGGTCAGCTCCAGCGAGTGCAGGGTGTTCTTGTTCAGGTCGTGGCCCGGGTCGATGATGATCCGGTCCGGCGCGACGCCGCGCTCCAGGGCGAGCTTGACCCGGTCGCGCAGAAAGTCGCCGACCTCCGCCGCGACGTCGGCGTAGACCGGCCGCGGGTAGCGGGTGCGGGGCTCGGCCAGGCTGTGCGTGATGATCAGGCTGGAGCCGGTCTCGGCGACCACGTCGGCGAGCCGCAGGTCGTGCAGGCCGGTGACGTTGTTCAGCACGTCGGCGCCGCCGGCGAACGCGGCGCGCGCGACCTCCGGATGGTAGGTCTCCACTGAGATCACCGCGTCGGTGCGGGCGCGGGCCGCCTCGATCACCGGCAGGACGCGGTCGATCTCCTCCTGCGGCGAGACCTCCGGGCCGGGCGCGAACGGGACGCCGCCGACGTCCAGCCAGTCCGCGCCCTCGTCCAGCGCCCTCTCGACCGCCGCGACGGCCTTGTCCAGGGCGAACGTGCTGCCCTTGTCGTGGAAGGAGTCCGGCGTCCGGTTGATGATCGCCATCACCGCGACCTGCCGGTCGAAGTCGAAGGAGCGGCGTCCGATCGTCCGCCGGGGGCTGACGAGCTGCGGCGCGTAGACCCGGTGCGGGACGGCTCCTGCCACGTGGACCTGCCTTCTGCGGTGCTGGCTGGACGGGCCGGCGGTGCGGCCCCGGTTCTGGTCGGCTCAGCCTATCCGCGCCGTCCGCGCGCGTTTCCCGGCCCGACGCCGCCACGACCGCGGCCGGGCCGGGAGGCCTGGCCCGGAACCCGGGCCCGGAGGCCTGGCCCGTAGCCCGGGCCCGTAGCCCGGGCCCCGGAGGTCGGGCCCGGAGGCCGAGTCCGGAGGCCGAGCGCTGGGCCGGACCCGGTCGGAGACACGCCGAACGTGAGCGTCCGTGCACGTTCGGATGCACACGCGTGCTCTGAATGCTTATGCGAGGTGCCGCATGAATGCATGAGAATTCCCGAGCGTCCGGCTTTGGTGGAGCGTGGCCGGACGACGACCGAGAATGCGGAGCAATTCCGTCAGACGGGCCTTGGAGAGCATCGAACGGGCCGTTACCCAGCGGAGACGGGGCTCTTCCGGATGCGCCAGCGGAATGTGCCGCCTCTTGGGACCTCTGGGGAAATAGGGGAAAGGGATGACGGGTGGGACTTGCTCTTGACCGCCCGCTGGCGCTTCTTCCAAGCATTCTCCGGAAATGGCTCGTGCGTCCCATGATTGTTTGATCTCATAGTGAAGTCACATCACTACATAGGGTCATGGTGAGTCAGGGGAGGGCCAGATGGTCTGGGACTCGGGACCGCCGGAGCGCAGGGGGAACGGCCGGGGGAGAGGGCAACCGGTCGTGCGCTACGCGGTCATGGCGCGTGACGAGAGGTTCCGCCTGCTGAGAAGGAGGTTCGCCCGGCTCGCGCTGGCGATCGCGGGCTCCTTCCTCGGCTGGTACTTCCTCTACGTCGCGCTCTCGGCGTTCGCGCGCGACTTCATGGCGCGCACGGTCGTCGGCAACGTCAACGTCGCCCTGGTCCTCGGGGTGCTGCAGTTCGCGTCCACCTTCGCGCTGGCCTGGTGCTACGCGCGGTACGCGAGCGAGTCGCTCGACCCGCTCGCGTCCGCCCTGCGCGACGAGGCGGACGCTCCGGCCGCGATCCGGGCGGGGCGGCAGCGTGCCGCCCTGCATCCGGGATTCGCGATGGACGATCCGGTGCCGGCCGCGCCGGCGAGGAACGCTCCGGCGTCCCCGCCGCCGTCCCCGCCGCCGTCCACGCCGATCCCGTCGCAGGTGGAGTACGGCGGGATTCCGGGCGGCCCGGAAAAGACGATCGACGCGATGCTGACCCAGCCGCTGTGGCCGGTGCTGCCGGCGGTGCCGCCGGTGCCGCCGCAGTCGGCCGGTCCGCCGCCGAGCCCGCTGCCCGCGGCGGCGCTGGACGACGAGGAGGAGCCCGAACGTCCGCAGCCGGAGCCAGGGGTGGGGCCGCTGCCGGGACGGCAGGACCGTCGAGCACACGTGCCGGGACCGCCGGGTCCCGCCGACGACCGGCCCGGGCAGGTCCCCGGCCGGACGCCGCACGAGGACGGCTCGGACGCCTGGTCCGGGACGGGAGTACGACCGGATCCGGGGTGGTTGAGTTGATCGGTCAAGTCCTCACCGCGGCGACGACGACGGCGGTGACGACGGCGACGACAGCGGTGACGACGGCGGCGGCAGCGGTGAAGACGGCGGCGGCAGCGGTGAAGACGGCGGCGGTGACGACGGCTGCGACCGTGGCGGCGGCCCCGGCGGACATCCCCGGCGTCGCCAGCGGCAACGGACGGGCCGTGACCTTCGGGCTGTTCGTGTTCCTCATCGTGGTCACGCTCGGGATCACGGTGTGGGCCCGGCTCAACACCAAGGGGGCGGTCGACTACTACGCGGGCGGGCACGCGTTCTCCGGACCGCAGAACGGGATCGCGCTCGCGGGCGACTACATGTCGGCGGCGTCCTTCCTCGGCATCGCCGGGATCATCGCGCTGTCCGGCTACGACGGGTTCCTGTACTCGATCGGGTTCCTCGTCGCGTGGCTGCTGACGCTGCTGCTCGTCGAGCTGATGCGCAACGCGGGCCGGTTCACGATGGCCGACGTCCTGACCTACCGGGTGCGCAACCAGCCGCCGGTGCGCACCGCGGCGGCCGTCTCGACCGTGACCGTGTCGGTGTTCTACCTGCTGGCGCAGATGGTCGGCGCGGGCGCGCTGGTGGCGCTGCTGCTCGGCGTCCACCCGGGCGAGACGTTCATGGGCATGTCGGCGGAGGCCGCCAAGACCTGGACGATCGTGGTGGTCGGCGCGCTGATGATCTTCTACGTGATGTTCGGCGGGATGAAGGCCACCACGTGGGTCCAGATCATCAAGGCCGTGCTGCTGATCGGCGGCGCGACCGTGCTGACCGTCCTGGTGCTGGCCCGGTTCGGGTTCAACCTGTCCGGTCTGCTGGGGTCGGCGGCCGAGTCGTCCGGCAAGGGGTCGGCGTTCCTGCAACCCGGCCTGAAGTACGGCAAGGACGTGCCGGGGGACGGCGTCAAGACGCTGCTGAACAAGATCGACTTCATCAGCCTGGCGCTCGCCCTCGTGCTCGGCACCGCGGGCCTGCCGCACATCGTCACCCGGTTCTTCACCGTCCCGGACGGCCGTGCCGCGCGCACCTCGGTGAACTGGGCGATCGGACTGGTCGGCGCGTTCTACCTGATGACGCTCGCGCTCGGGTTCGGCGCCGCGGCCCTGGTCGGACGCAAGGCCATCATCGCCCAGGACCCGGCGGGCAACACCGCCGCGCCGCAGCTCGCCAAGGCCGTCGGCGACCAGATCGGCGGCCCGGTCGGCGGGGACCTGATGCTGGCGTTCATCGGCGCGGTCGCGTTCGCCACCATTCTCGCCGTCGTGTCGGGGCTCGTGCTGGCGTCCTCGACGTCGCTCGCGCACGACTACTTCGGGCACGTGCTGATGTTCGGGCGTCCGCGCGAATCGCAGGAGGTCGGCGTCGCGCGGTTCGCGGCGTGCCTGATCGGGGTGCTCGCGATCGTGCTCGCGGTGATCGCGAAGAACATGAACGTGGCCTTCCTGGTCGCGCTCGCGTTCGCGATGGCGGCGGCGGCGAACCTGCCCGCGATCACGCTGTCGCTGTTCTGGAAGCGGTTCAACTCGGCCGGGGTCGTCGCGGGGATCTACGGCGGCCTGGTCAGCTCGCTGGTGCTGGTGTTCTTCTCCCCGGTCGTGTCCGGCAAGGTCGATCCCCTCACCGGCGAGAGCCTCTCGCTGTTCCCCAAGAACGTGGACTTCCACTTCTTCCCCCTGGAGAACCCCGGCATCGTCTCCATCCCGCTCGGCTTCCTGTGCGCGGTGGCCGGGACGTACCTGGGCCGGGGCGAGGCCGACACCCGCCGCTACGACGAGCTCTCGTTCCGCTCGCTGACGGGCGCCGGCTCGGCCTGACCCGATCACCCCCTGGACGGGCGGGACGTGCTCCGGCGCGTCCCGCCTGTCCGGGCGTCCGGCCTCCTTCGCGCCCGGGCTGTCCGCGTCGCGCCCATTTCGCGTCCGGTCTGTCCCGCGTCGCGCCCGTTTCGCGTCCGGCCTGTCCCGCGTCGCGCCCGTTTCGCGTCCGGCCTGTCCCGCGTCGCGCCCGTTTCGCGTCCGGCCTGTCCCGCGTCGCGCCCGTTTTCCGTCCGGGCCGTTTCGCGGCGCGCTCGTCCGGCGTCCGGGCCGTTTCGGGGCGTGCCCGTCTCGGGCCGCGGTCTGCGCGCCCGGCCGGCTCCGGCAGTGATCACTTTCGTGAGGGGACTAACACCGCCGGACGGCCTGGGGTTACCTGCCGGTACGGCAGGCTGGTGCGCATGAAGCCGAAGTCCACGCTCGCCCTCGCCTGCTCGACCGGAGGCACCGTGCTCGCCACGGCGCTCGCCACGGCCGGCGTGGCGGCGCTGCTCGCGGGCTGCGGCGGCGACGGCGGCGCGGCGACCGCGAAGTCCGCCCCCAGCGCTCGTGCCTACTCCGACACCGCCGAGCTCGGACGCGTCCTGCGCGCGGACGGCGCGACCGGGTGCAGCTCGGACGCCACCCGCGTCGAGTGCCGCTACCAGGGCCGCTACGTCGCCGCCACCGTCCTGTCGCCCGGCCTCGGGCTCACGATGGACACCGCGCTGCGCAGCTGGCGCAGCGGCGTCGGGCAGAGCGCGATCGGCGAGAACGGCGCGTTCGCGATCCTCCAGGGCCCGAACTGGCTGCTCACCGGCCCCGGCGAGCTGGTCGACAAGGCGCGCGCCGACCTGGGCGGACACGCCCACCACTGCGACCACCCCTTCGGCACCTGCTCCTGAACCCGTCCTCCGCGGGGCCGTTCGGCGGCGCCGCTGTCGTGAAGATGGGTTTCTGAGACGCCTGTCGCCGCGCGTGTCCCGAAGTGCCGGAGTGCCGGGGTCGCCTCGGAGCGTCATGGCAGAATGAGGGCGCCCGACCGGTCGGCCGCCCGCCGTCCGGGCGGATCGGAACCCGGGAACGCGGCCGACGGCCGGGAGGAGGTGCGGTGCCGTGCGCTCTGACGGCCACCGCTCCGCTCGCGTCCAGCTCCCCGCTCGCGTCCAGCGCTTTGCTCGCGTCCAGCGCTTTGCTCGCGGTGCCGGCCCGCGCCGCGGGACGTCCCGCCCGCCCGTCCGCACCGCCGCCGCGCTCACCGCGCTGACGCTCGCCTCGGCCGTCGCCGTCCCGATCGCGTTCGCGCCGCCCTCGGCGTTGAACCTGCGCGGCGCGAAGTCCAGCGCGGCCACCTCGAAGACCTCGCGCGCCGCGGCGTCCGGTGGCCGCGCGGCCGCGGGACGCAACGCCGCCGCGCCGCTGCCCTTCCCCGAGGCGCCGAACGGGCCGGTCGACATGATCCGGTCGCGGGAGTGGCACCTGTCGGCGCTGCGCGTGCCGAAGGCGTGGAAGCAGTCGCGCGGCGCGGGCGTCGTCGTCGCCGTCCTCGACACCGGCGTGGACAAGCACCACCCGGACCTGACCGGACGCGTCATCACCGGCCCCGACCTCACCGGCGGGACGCGGCGCCCGGGCAGCAAGTACTGGGGCCTGCACGGCACGTCGATGGCCAGCATCATCGCCGGGCACGGGCACGGACCCGGCGGCGCGCAGGGCGTGATGGGCGTCGCGCCCGCCAGCCGCGTGCTGTCGCTCCGCGTGACGTGGGAGAACGACGACCCCATGCGCAAGGACGACGCGCAGGTCAGCCACGCGCGCGACGCCATCGCCGAGGGCATCCGGTACGCGGTCGACCACGGCGCGACCGTCATCAACATGTCGCTCGGCGGCGGCAAGCAGTACTACGACGGCGACTCCTCCGAGGAGGACGCCATCAAGTACGCGCAGAGCAAGGGCGTCGTGCTCATCGCGTCCGCCGGGAACGACGGCGCCGGCGCGAACCGCAAGAACTTCCCGGCCGCCTACCCCGGCGTGATCGCCGTCGGGGCGCTCGACCACGACATGCGCGAGTGGAAGGACAGCAACCGCCACCCGTACGTCGCGGTCTGCGCGCCGGGCGTGGACATCGTCAGCGCGGACGCCGACGACGGCTACGTCGTCGGCACCGGCACCAGCCCGTCCTCGGCGATCGTCGCCGGGATCGTCGCGCTGCTGCGCTCGCGCTACCCGTCCCTGAACCCCGACCAGGTGCGCCAGGCGCTGGTCGAGGGATCCAGGGGCAAGGGGTCGAGCCCGTCCGGCAACTGTCCGGGCGCGCTGGACGCGGCGCGCGCGATGTCCGCCGCCGCCCGCATCAGCAAGGAGCCGCCGAAGCCGTCCGCCCCCGCCGCCCGGACGCAGGACGCGCCCGCCGCGAGCGCCGGGAGCGGCGACTCCGACCGGCTCTACCTGGCGATTCTCGGAGGCGGCGGCGCCCTGCTGCTCGTCGGCCTCTTCCTGGGCTGGCGCCAGCGCCGCCGTCCCGGCGACGAGGACGATCACGACCCGGCTCCGGTCCCGATGCCTCCGCCGCGCGCGGCCGGGCCGGCCGCCGAGGCCCCGCCCGTGGTCTCCTTCCAGCCCGCCCCGCCACGTCCCGCGCCGCCGCCTCCCGCGCCGCCGCCCTCGGCCGCCCAACGCCTGCCTGCCGAACACTTTCCTGCTGAACCTCTGCCCGCTGAGCCCCTGCGTGCTGAACCTCTGCCCGCCGAGCCTCTGGCGGCGCCGACCTTCTCGGGCGAGCCGTCCGACTGGAACCCCGGACGCCGTTCCGAGCCCCCGCAGTTCCCCTCCTCGCCACCGCCTCGTCCCGAGCCGTGGACGACAACGGAACACGCGCAGGCCCCTGACCCGGCGCACGCGCAGGGCGCTGACGCGGCGCGCGCGCAGGCCGCCGACCCGGCGCACGCGCAGGCCGCCGACCCGGCGCACGCGCAGGCTGCCGACCCGGCGCACGCGCAGGGCGCCGACCCGGCGCGCGCGCAGGCTGCTGACGCGGCGCGCGCGCAGGGCGCCGACGCGGCGTACGCGCAGGGCGCTGACGCGGCGCGCGCGGAAGACGGCGGGGCGGATGTGCGATCGACGTTCGATCCGCTGGGGGACCCGTTGCAGGGGCCGGGGTCGGTGCAGGGAGCCGGGCCGCTCAGCGAGCAGGAGCCGCGTCCCGTCGAGGACGAGCCCGGCCTCAGCGACGAGGAGTGGGAACGGTTCCGGCGCGGGGTGCTCGGCGAGCCCGAGCGGCCCGTCCCGCCGCCGATGCCGCCGCTGGAGGACCTCCAGACCGGCGCCGTGCCGGACGCGCCGCCGCCCGGCCTCGCGGACGCCAACGGGCACGGGCCGATGCCCACGACGCCGGACGACGCGGCCGGGCACCGTCCGCGCCGCCGCCGTCGTCCCGTGGTCGCGGACGACGACGACTACCGTCCGCCCTGGTGGTGACCGCGGTACCCCGCCGGGCGTAGCGGCGAAGCCGCCGCTCGTACGACGACACGGCCCGGACCGTCCACGGAGCATCGGATCATCCGAACCGGAGGAGGAGTCCGATGCACTCGCTGATGATCACCGCCGCGCACCCCGGCTGGCACGACCACTCGGGTCCCGGCTGGTGGGTGATCTTCCCGATCACCTTCGGGCTGCTGTGGCTGACCGCGCTCGGCTTCGTCGGCTTCCAGCTGGCCAAGCGCCGGCGGCGGGGCGGATGGCGGTTCCCGCAGGCCGCGAACCCGCAGCCGGGGGCGGGCAAGCAGCGTCCCGAAGACCTCCTCGCCGAGCGGTTCGCGCGCGGCGAGGTGGACGAGGACGAGTTCCACTCCCGGATGTCCGCGCTCCGCGCCGAGCGCGAGTGATCCCGCGCTCCGCGCCGAAGCGCGAGTGATCGCTCCGCGCTCCGGGCCGGGCGTGAGTGATCTCGCGCTTCGCGCTCCGGGCCGGGCGTGAGTGATCTCGCGCTCCGCGCTCCGGGCCGGGCGTGAGTGATCTCGCGCTTCGCGCTCCGGGCCGAGCGCGGGTGATCTCGCGCTTCGCGCTTTGGGCCGGGGGTGAGTGATCTTGCGCTTCGGGCCGGGCGCGGGTGATGCTGCGTCCGTTCGGTCGGGTGTCAGTCGGCTCCGGCCTCGCGGAAGATGCGCTCGACGCCTTCGGGGTCCATCATCGCGGGCGACTGGGCGGCGGCCTCGGCGAAGCGGGTGAGCAGGCGGGCGAAGTCGGCCTTCTCGCGGTCGGTCCAGCCGCTCATCAGCTCGTCGAAGTAGGCGCGCCGGAACCGCTCGGCGACCTGCCGGACCCGGTCGCCCGCGTCGGTGAGGCCGAGGTTGGCGCGGCGCGCGTCCACCGGGGACGGGCGCCGCGACACCAGGCCGGCGTCGATGGCGTGCCCGACCAGGCGGCTCGCGGTGGACGGGTCGATCTCCAGCCGCTCGGCGACCGCGCCGACCGTGACCTCCGGGCCGTCCTCGCAGGCGGCGAGGGCGGCGACGGCGTGCACGACCATCAGGTTCGACAGCTGGATCGGCCGCCCGCCCGGCCCGGACGACGTCTGCGCCCGGATCTTCTTCATCAGGTCCGGACGCGCCCAGACGCGGCGCAGGTGGAACAGCGCCAGCGCGATGTCGGAGAGTGGCGCGTCCGGCTCGGGGACCGGGGCGGAGGGCTTCTCCGTCGGCATGCTCGTCCTCCGTTCGCGTGGTGGCGCGGCGTCCGGCCCGGCGGCACGGATGCACAATGCATATATTAACGCCCGCAACCTGCGAGTTTCCCGAACGCGGGGTGGGATTCCGCCGAATCCGTCCCTCCCGTCGCGCGGTCAAGGGGGCGCGGCGGGGCGGGCGGCCGTTCCGCGCGAACGGCCGGAGAATGTCCGCCGGGACGCGTAGAGTGGCCTCGGCCGAACCCGGACGACCCGGGATCAGTGACCACCAAAGGGGGACTCCATGCCGGCGGCGAACGGCCCCGGCGACGGTCCCCAACAGGACGGCAGCATGAACGATGGCTCACCCCTGCCCCCGATGAACCCGGGCCGGGAAGACGACGACGCAGCCTTCCCGGCCGACCTCCTGTCCGAGCGCGACCGCCAGATCCTCGCCTTCGAGCGGCAGTGGTGGAAGTACGCCGGCGCCAAGGAGCAGGCCATCCGCGAGACGTTCGACATGTCCGCGACGCGGTACTACCAGCTCCTGAACATCCTGATCGACCGACCCGAAGCGCTGGTGCACGACCCGATGCTGGTCAAGCGCCTGCGCCGGATGCGCACGCAGCGGCAACGGCAACGCGCCGCGCGGCGGCTCGGCATCCGCCCCTGACGTGGCCGACACTGGTCACGTGCAGCCTTCCTCCCGTATCACCCCGGAGGGCGAGGACGCCCTCGCCGCTCTCCGCTCGCATCCCGGCGGGGCCGTCCTCGGCTTCGACTTCGACGGCACGCTGGCGCCGATCGTGGACGATCCGGCGGCGGCCCGGGCGCATCCCGGCGCCGCCGCCGCGCTCGCCGCCCTCGCCCCGCGCGTCCGGGCGCTGGTCGTGGTGACCGGCCGCCCGGCGAAGGTCGCCGTCGAGTACGGCGGCTTCGAGGGCATCGACGGGCTGGTCGTGCTCGGGCAGTACGGCGCGGAGCGCTGGGAGTCCGGCACGCTCTCCGCGCCCGAGCCGCCGCCCGGCGTCGCCGAGGTGCGCGCCAAGCTGCCGCGCGTGCTGGAGGCGTCCGGCGCGCCCCCCGAGACCTACGTCGAGGACAAGGGACGCGCCCTCGTCGTCCACACCCGGCGCTGCGCGGAACCGCAGGTCGCGCTCGACCGTCTGCGCAGCGTCATGGACGCGCTCGCCGAGCGGCACGGCCTGGTCGTCGAGCCGGGACGGTTCGTCCTGGAGCTCCGCCCGCCCGGCATGGACAAGGGCGTCGCGCTGCGCGCCTTCCTCGACGAGACCGGACGTCCGTCCGCGCTGGTGTTCGCCGGTGACGACCTCGGCGACCTCGCCGCCTTCGACGCCGTGGACGCGCTGCGCGAGGACGGCGTCCCCGGCCTGAAGCTGTGCAGCGGCTCGGCCGAGGTCACCGAGGTCGCCGAACACGCCGACCTGGTCGTGGACGGCCCGGACGGCGTCGTCGCCTTCCTCGAGACCCTGCTGCCGCCGGCGTCCTGACCGACTCCCGACCGGTCTGACCGAGTTCTGACCGGTCCGGCGGCCGGTTCCGGACGGTCCGGCGCGCGCCGCCGGGGCCCGTTGGTCAAGGATGCCGCTGGCCTGCGCATTCGTCGGACCGGGACGCCCGCTACCGCCGATGATGGTGGGGCAGGTGTGAGCCAGGCGAACAATTACGCAAAAATAAGGTAATTTCGCTGCGCCCGGCGGACGCGGCGGGCCTCGGCCGGACGAGACAAGGTGGGGAGTGCTGACGTGGACACAGAACCCGGATTCCCGCGGCGGTCCGGCGGACCGCGCGACACGTCCCGCGACCCGCTGCAAGCCCCGGTCGCCGGCGTCCCGCTCCAGCAGCCGCCGGGGTCGTCGTCGCCGACGTCGTCCGGGGGTTATCCGACGGAGCCGTTCACGTCCGGCGGCTACCCGACGGTCGGCTCGCCGACCAGCACCGGAGGGCATCCCTTCGTGCCGGAAGCCCCCGTCCAGCAGGGCTACCCGCAACAGCCCCCGCTAGCGCAGCAACCACTCGTCCAACCGCCGCCGACTCGGCAACCGACCGTCCAGGCACCGCCGGCTCAGCCGCCGCTGATGCAGCAGCCCCCGGTTCAGCCGGCGCCTGCGCAGCAAGCCGTCCAGCCGCCGGTCGCGCAGCAGACGCCGGTCCAGCCGTCGGTTCAGCCGCTGGTCGCGCAGCAGGCGCCGGTGCAGCCGCCGTTGGCGCAGCAGCCGGAGGCGTTCGCGCCGGAGCCGTCCTTCCCGGCTCGCGGGTCGGACGAGCTGGGCGTGCGGGAGACCAGCGGCGTCGATGTGCGGATCGCGTCGTCGCGAAGCGAGCGGCACCGGATCCGGCGCGAGCAGCGCGGACGTTCGGGACGCCGCAAAGGGCTCCTCATCGGCGCAGGCGCGCTCGTCGCGGCCGCGGCCGCGGCAGGCGCGCTCCTGCTGATCCCCGGCTCGGACGGCAAGGAGGGCGGCGCCGACATCTCGTCCGCCGGCGGCGACCAGGCGCCCTCGGCGCAGTCGGGCACGATGCCCAGGACCGGGACGCCCGTGACGGTCGGCACGACGGACGGCTCCAAGTACCAGCTCGCCGCCGTGGACTCGGGCGCGGGCGACGGCGCGTCCACGCAGCAGACGACCGCGCCGTCCGGATACGGGTTCGGCTACATCGAGTACGTCCTGTCGAACCCGACCGACAAGAAGGTGCTGCTCGACTTCCCCGGCGACGTGTTCGTCAAGCGCGCTCTCGTGGAGAGCTCGGCGCGCGGACGCTGCATGCCGCAGGCCGGGACGCCCGAGGACATGTGCACGCCCCCGACGCACAGCGACGTCGTGCGGTCCCTGCGGGGCGGCCGGCTCGTCGCGGGCGACGGCGACGACAAGTACATGCCGCCCGGTTCGGCGTACCTCGTGCGCGCGACGGTGGACGTCCCGATCCAGAAGGAGCTGAAGGCGGGCGACCTGCGCCTGTTCATCTGGAAGCAGCTCTACATGAACGACCAGACCGCCAAGGAAGCCCCCCTCCCGCGCTGACCGGCGTCCCGCGCCGACCCGCCTTCCGCGCTGATCGAAGTCCCGGGCTGGCCCGGCTTCCGCGCTGATCGAAGTCCCGGGCTGGCCCGGCTTCCGCGCTGATCGGACCCCGGCCTGGTCCGGCTTCCGCGCTGATCGGACCCCGGGCTGGGTCCGGCTTCCCGCGCTGACCGCCTTCCGCGCTGGTCTGACTTCTGCGCCGGTCCGGCTTCCGCGCTGCTCGGTGCCCCGCGCTGATCCGCATTCCGTGCCGGTGGCGGCTTCCGCGGTGACCGGCGTCCCGCGCTGGGCTGGCTTTCGTGCAGGCAGGCGAAGGGCCGCCGCTGACCGGGGAACGGTCGCGACGGCCCTTCGTCTTTTCGGTCGTGCCGGGCGGGGTCCCTGATCCGAGGCTCGCTCAGGTGCCCTGATCCGGGTGCCCGGCCGGGACGGCCGTTTCGGCGGCTACTCCTCCGCGCCGGGGTCGTCGGCGAGGATGCCGTAGAGGCGGCGGCGGGCGTCGTTCACGACGTCCAGCGCGCGGGCCTGCTGCGACGGGCTGCCGACGGCCAGGACCTGGTGGAGCGCGCCCATGAGCTGGCGGATCGCCTCCCGCGAGTGCAGGACGCTCTCCCCGGCCGCCTCGGTGACCTCGTCCCAGGGGGCGGCGGTCTGCGCGGACGCCTCCTCGCGCCCGGCGTCGGTGAGGGAGAACAGCCGCTTGCCGCCCTGCTCCTCGCTGCTGACCCGGCCCTCGTCCTCGAGCATCTGGAGCGTCGGGTAGACCGAGCCGGGGCTCGGCCGCCAGACGCCGCCGGTGCGCTCGTCGAGTTCCTGGATCATCTCGTAGCCGTGCATCGGCCGCTCGGCGAGCAGGGCGAGCAGCGCCGCCCTGACGTTGCCGCGCCGGGTGCGGCGTCCGCCGCCCCGGCCCCGGCCGCGTCCGCGCCCGCCGGGGGCGCCCGGTCCGAAACCCGGACCGCCGGGGCCGAAACCGCCCCAGCCGAACGGGTCGTCGCGGCGCATGCGCGCCTCGGGGCCGCCGTGGACGTGCGGACCGCGCCCACGCCGGCCGTGCTCGTGGTTCCTCGTGTACTCGCGCATCGTCATCATCTCCTAGTCGTTGTTCGATCGCGATGCATTAACGATATATCGGTGAACGCTCGCTGGCAAGCCCCGCCTCGCTTGACAGGAACTCATCACGCGTTGAATATCGAGGGAAGGGGGTGGTGTCCATGACCGGACGCACCGACGTGACCGTCTGCGTGGCGGGCGGAGGACCCGCCGGGACCGTGCTCGGCCTGCTGCTCGCCCGCTCCGGGATCGGCGTGGCCGTCCTGGAGAAGCACGGGGACTTCCTGCGCGACTTCCGCGGCGACACGATCCACCCGTCCACGCTGGACGTGCTGGACGAGATCGGCCTCGGCGAGCGCTTCGAACGGCTCGACCACCGCAAGGTCACCGGGCTGGACGTGGTGACCGGCGACGGCGAGTTCTCCGTCGCCGACCTGGGCGCGCTGCGCGAGCGGCACCCGTACATCGCGATGGTCCCGCAGTGGGACTTCCTCACCATGATCACCGAGGCGGCGGCGGAGCTGCCCGGCTTCCGGCTGCTGATGAACGCCGAGGCCACCGGCCTGATCGAGGACGGCGGGCGCGTCGCGGGCGTCCGCTACCGGGACGCGGACGGCGCCGAGCGCGAGATCCGCGCCGACCTGACCGTCGCCGCCGACGGACGGCACTCGACGCTGCGCCGCGCCGCCCGACTGCCCGTCCGGAATCTGGGCGCGCCGATGGACGTCGCGTGGTTCCGCCTGCCGCGCGAGCCCGGCGACCGGGAGAACGCGTTCCTGCGGCCGGCCGACGGACGGCTGATGGCGCTGCTCGACCGCGGGACGTACTGGCAGATCGCCTACGTCGTGCCGAAGGGCGGCTGGTCGCGGGTGCGCGCGCGGGGCGCGGCCGCGCTGCGCGCCGACGTCGCCGAGCTGGTGCCCTTCCTGGCCGGACGGGCCGGCGACCTCGAACTGGACGGGATCAGCGTCCTGGACGTCCGGGTGGACCGGCTGCGCCGCTGGTACCGGCCGGGACTGCTCTGCATCGGGGACGCCGCGCACGCCATGTCGCCGATCGGCGGCGTCGGGATCAACCTCGCGATCCAGGACGCTGTAGCGACCGCGAACCGGATCGTCCCGGCGCTGCGCCGCACGGGCACGGTCGCGGTCTCCGACCTCGCCGCCGTGCAGCGCCGCCGCGTGCCGCCGACGATGGCGGTCCAGGCGTTCCAGCTCGCGGTGCAGCGGTTCGTGGTGCGGCGCGCGCTGGAGGGGCGTCCGCCCGCGATCGGCAAGGCCGCGGACCGCGCCCGGCTCGTCCCGTCCGTCCAGCGGCTGCTGGCGCGCCTGATGGGCTACGGACCGCTGCCCGAGCACGTCCGCACTCCCGCGCTGGCCGCACTTCCGGAACGCGTCGGTTCTCCCGCGATGTCCTCTTGAACGGCCGAAGGGGACGGACGCCGTTTCAAGGCGCGTCCGTCCCCTTCAGGCGATGGATCAGGGAGCCTGAAGCTTCAGGTTGTCGAGGATGGACTTCACGATGTCGGCGTTGTCCATCTGCCGGATGCGCACCCACGCGCCGAACTTCCCGTCCGCCGAGTGCAGCGCAACCTCGGTGACCAGCGGCGTGCCGGTCTTGCAGCCCGTGAACCGCAGGATCGTTCCGTTGAGCTGCTTGTCCGGCGACGTGTAGTTCTCCGGCGCGCCCTTCGTGCAGGACGGGTGCGTGGACACGCCGAGCGGCAGGGGCTGCGTCTTCGGCATCGCGGTCGTCAGGCCGACGAACAGGCCGGGCGCCGTGCCGCTGCCCCGGAACTTCGCCACCTCCGGGGTCGCCCGCAGCACCGGACGGGCCGTCGCGTCACCCGCGAAGCCCACCCCGCTCGGCAGCCAGGTCTTGTCCGGGCCGGCCTTCGGCCACGCCTTCGGCACGGCCGCCCTGATCTTGCCGGAGTCGTCCGCGACCTGGGCGAAGTCGGCGGGCACGGCCGTCTTCTTGCCGCCGCCCCCGTCGCCGTTCTTCTTGCCGCCCTTGGAGAAGATCGAGCCGAGCGCCAGCCCGGCGATCAGCGCGACGGTCAGCACGGCGGCCGTGATCAGCAGCGGCGTCAGGTAACCGCGCCGGCCGCCGCCACCGCCGCTGCCCCCGCCGCCTCCGCCGCCGGGGCCGAACGGCCCGCCGGACCCGCCGCCGGAGCCGCCGGCGTCCTTCTTGCGCCGTCCGAAGGGCGAACCCTTCCCGGACGACCCGGACGACCCGGACGGCGGCTGCTGGCCTCCCTGCGGCTGGTAGGGCGGCGGCGGGTAGCCGTGCGGCGACGGGCTCTGCGAGGGATCGGGGACCGGCTGGTACGGCTGCCCGCCGGGACCGGGGCTGTGACCGGGACCGGGACCCGGACCGGGGCCGTAGGGCTGGCCGCCCGCCGGGAACACCGAGGTCTTCGCGTCGCCGCCGGGAGGGGGCGGCGCGTCGCCGTAGCGTCCGCCGGGCTGGTCCATCACGGTCGCCTCGCCGCCGTCCGCGGCGGCGGTGTAGCCGGGACCGGCCGGACCGCCGGGGCCGCCCTGCCCCGCGCCCGGATGCGGCGGGAGCGGCATCTCGGTCGTGCGGGAGTCGTCGGGCCCGCCGTCCGGTGGAAGGGTCTCCGAGCCGGGCGGACGGCCCCCGTAGGGCTGCTGTCGGGGATCGCGCACGGTCGCCTCCGGTACCTCGTCTCGGTCACCGGGGTATGACGCCGGACGCGGGGTACCGAGTTCGCCGGATTTGTCGGATTGTTGCGAGGACGGCACGTCGACGACCGTGGACGGCCCGTCCCCCGGGACGTCCCCCCGACCGTCTCCCCGACCGTCTCCCGGACCGCCTCCCGGGGCGTCCGCCGGGCCGTCCGCGCGAAGCTCCGGCCGCACGCCGGGCAGCGGCTCGGCGATCGTCACCGGGGCGGCACCGGGCGTCCCGCCGGCGGGCTCGGCCGGCGTCCCGGAGGCGGGACCGGCCGGCGACTCGACCGCCGCCTTCGCGCGCAGCTCGGCCAGCGCCTCGGCGAACGCCTCCGCCGTCGGCCAGCGCTTCTCCCGCTCGACCTCCAGGGCGCGCATGACCACCTCGTCGGTGCCGGCGGGCAGGCCCTCGCGCAGCTCGCTCGGCGGGACCCGGATCGGCGCCTGCGTCGGCGGCCGTCCGGTCAGCATGTGGAAGGTCAGCGCGCCGAGCCCGTACACGTCCGCGCGCACGTCCAGGCCGCCGCCGAACCGGGCCTGCTCGGGCGACATGTAGCCGGGCGTCCCGACCGGGAGGGTGAACGCGCCGGACGCGTGCGCCAGCGCCTTGGCCAGCCCGAGGTCGGCGATGAGCAGCTTCTCGCCGCCGTCCGGGGTGGACTGGAACAGCACGTTCGACGGCTTCAGGTCGCGGTGGATCACCCCGAGGGTGTTGATCACCTCGACGCCGTAGGCGGTGTTCTCGGCGAGCGCGAGCGCCTCGGCGACCGGAAGCGGACGTCGTTTCATCCGGTCCGCGAGCGTTCCCCGGTCGGCGTAGGACATGACGAAGTAGGGACGGCCGTCCGGGAGCTCCCCGATGTCGTGCACGCGGACCAGCCGTTCGGAGTCGGCGCGGCGCAGGATGCGCGCTTCCTCCAGGAACCGGTTGCGCACGTCGAGGTCGTCCAGCAGGCTGCCGTTGAGGACTTTGATCGCGACCAGCGAGTCGAGGGCGTCGTCGTGCCCGAGCCACACTGAGGCGAACGCCCCGGACCCGAGAGCGCGGTCGATTCGGTAACGGCCGACAGTAGAGGGGAAGGACACTCCCGTATCATGCCCAACAAACGGGGTGTGTGTGCGAGCGAGGTCGAGGCACGGCGATGGCATTCGATGAGAGAACCGAGGAGCTGGCGCTGAAGGCCGCCCAGGGAGACCAGGGCGCGCTGGAGGACCTGCTTCGCAAGATCGAGCCCGACGTGCTGCGGCACGCGTCTCGGTTCCTGCCCAACCGGCAGGACGCCGAGGAGGCTTGCCAGGACGCGTTGTTGCAGGTCGCGCGCAACATCCACCGGTTCGAGGGGCGGTCCCGCTTCTCCACCTGGCTGCACGTGGTGGTGGCGAACTCGTCCCGCTCGACCTACCGCTCGCTGAAGCGCCGGTCGATGGAGCAGGCGGGCGAGCTGCCCCAGCAGCGGCCCGACCCGCGCCGCACCAGCGTGATCGCCGGGTCCCGGGTGGACATCCTGGACGCCATGGAGGACCTGGAGTCCCGCAAGCCCGACCTGGTCCAGGCCCTGGTCCTGCGCGACGTCTCCCAGCTGGAGTACGCCGAGATCGCCGAGCAGCTCAAGCTGCCGCTCGGCACGGTCAAGTCGCGCATCCACGAGGCCCGCAAGCAGGTCCGCCAGACCCTCGGCGAGTCCTACACCTGACGGCCGGCGCGCTGCGGGCCGGCGACGGCCGGTGCGGGCGGTTCTGCTCGGATGACCGGCGTCGCGGGGCGGATCTCGCGCGGATGACCGGCGTCGCAGGGCGGATTTCCGCAGGTGGTGGCCGGTGCGTCCCGCGCGTGTCGGGACGGGCCCAAAGGTCGGCAACGGGTGGGCCAAGGGGGCGGGAAGCCGCACCGGCCGGGCCGTCCGGTGGGTCACCATGCCCCCATGGCCACTGGTACCGCCCCGTCCGCCCGGCCGGTCTTCGTGTTCGGCTGCCCCCGTTCCGGGACGACCCTGCTCCAGCTGATGCTGCACTCGCACCCGCGCCTCGCCGTCCCCGCCGAGACCCGGTTCGTCCTGTCCGCCTACACCGGAAGGTGCGACTTCGGTGACCTCTCCGACAGGGAGAACAGGCGCCGGCTCGCCGAGTGGATCACCGGACGGCCCGCGGCGAGGTTCGGCGATCTCGGTCTGGACGCGCGGGCGGTGTCCGAGCGGATCATCGAGGGGCCGCCGACGCTCGGCTCGGCGCTCGGCGCCGTGTTCCGCGCCTACGCCGACCGGTTCGGCCGGCGGCGCTGGGGCGACAAGCGGCCGAGCTACTCCAAGAACATCCCGGCGCTGCTGCGGATGTTCCCGGACGCCCAGTTCGTCCACCTGATCCGGGACGGCCGCGACTGCGTGGCGTCGCTCTGCGAGATGCCCTGGTACAAGCTGGACGTGCACCACGCGATCGCGTCCTGGCGGGAGGCGATCGACATCGGCCGCCGGGCCGCCGTGCGGCTCGGGCCGGACTCCTACTACGAGCTCCAGTACGAACGGCTCGTCGCCGACCCGCAGGACGAGCTGTGCCGCCTCTGCGCGTTCCTCGGCGAGGAGTTCCACCCGGAGATGACCCAGCCGCAGCGGATCGCGGAGCTGACCGTCCCGCCGCAGAAGAAGTGGCACGACCGCACCCACTCGGCGGTGTCGTCCGGACGGGTCGGATCGTGGCGCGACCGCCTCGAACCGTGGGAGGCCGGGCTCGCCGAGGCCGCCTTCGGCGACCGGCTCACCGACTACGGCTACGAGCCGTCCGGAATGCCGAGGCCGAGTCCCGCGCTGCTCGCGAAGTTCGCCGCGACCGCCGCGCACCGGCGCATGGCGCACCGCAAGGCCGACGTCCGCGACCGCTGGCGCCGCCGCCACGAGCCCAACCCCGTGACCTGCCTGCTCCCCGCCGAGACCGCGCCGACCCTCCTCTGACCTCGCCCGCGTGCCTCAGCCGAGGCCGCCGAGCTGGTCGGCCCTCAGCTGAGGACGTCTAGCTGATCGGCCCTCAGCTGAGGGCGTCTAGCTGGTCGGCCCTCAGTCGAGGGCGTCGAGCTGGCCGGGCGTCAGCCGAGAGCCTGTCGGTCGAGGGCTTCGAGCTGGTCGGCGAACCAGCGGGCGGGCGGGAGCGCGGTTGCGGCGGCGGCCAGGCGGCGGGTGCGCTCGGCGCGTTCGCCGGGGGGCATGAGCAGCGCGCGGTGCAGCGCCCCGGCGGTCTGCGTCACGTCGTAGGGGTTCACCATGAGCGCGTCGTCGGAGAGCTCCGCGGCGGCGCCGGCCTCCCGCGACAGGACGAGCGCGCAGCCGTCCGCCGACAGCACGGGGCCTTCCTTGGCGACCAGGTTCATGCCGTCCCGGATGGGGTTCACCAGCAGGACGTCCGCCAGCGAGTAGGCCGCGAGCGAGCGGGGGTAGTCGTCGTTGACCTGCACGATCAGGGGATCCCAGGTGGGCGTGGCGAACTCCTCGGAGATCGCCCGCGCGGTCTCGTGGACGGCCTCGGTGTACGCGCGGTACTCGGCGAGGTCCGTCCGCGACGGGTACGCGAACGCCAGGTGGACGACCCGTCCGTGCCATTCGGGATGCGTCGCCAGCAGCTCGCGGTAGGCCGCGAGCCCCCGGACGATGTTCTTCGACAGTTCCGTCCGGTCCACGCGGACGATCAGTTTCCGGTCGCCCACCTGCGCGCGTAGCGATTCCTGGCGTTCGGCGACGTCGGACTGCGCGGCTCGTGCGCGCAGGGACTCACCGTCAACGCCGAGCCCGTGGACGCCGATCCGGGTCGTCCGGCCCGCGTAGGTGACGCAGCTACCGCTCACGCGGGCGCCGGGGAGCAGTTCGGCGCAGCAGGCGAGGAACGCGTCCGCCCACCGCCGCGTGAGGAAGCCCGCGTGGTCCGCGCCGAGGATGCCGCCGAGGACGGCCACGGCGACGTCGTCCGGAAGCATCCGGAAGTACTCCGGCGGCGCCCACGGCGTGTGCGAGAAGTGCGCGATGCGCAGGTCGGGACGCCGGTCGCGGAGCATGCGCGGCGCGAGCGACAGGTGGTAGTCCTGCACGACCGCCTTCGCGTCCGGCTGCGACGACTGGGCCACCGCGTCCGCGAACGCCGCGTTGTACGCCTCGTAGGACTGCCAGTCGCGGCGGAACCGCGCGTCGAAGTGCGGCGCGCGCGGCGTCTCGTACAGCAGGTGGTGGACGAACCACAGCGTCGAGTTCGCGACCGAGTTGTACGCGCGCTGGAACGTCGCGGCGGGGATGTCCAGCATCCGGACGTCCGCGCCGCCGGTGTCGTGCCCGGCGCGGTCGAGCCGTCCGTCCGGGGCCTCGCGCGCGGCCTCCCGGTCGGGGTCGCCGAGCGCCGCGCACACCCACAGGACGTCGGTGCTGGCGGCGACTCCCGCGAGCCCCGACACGAGGCCGCCGCCCCCGCGCCGCGCGGCCAGCCCGCCGCCGTCGCTCCGGGTGAACGACACCGGACCACGGTTGGACGCCACCACGATCTGACTCATGGAAGCAGCGTCTCAGCCGGGACGCCCGGACATCAAAGGGACCCGCGTGAAAGCCGGTCCCACAGCTGTCTTCGCGCCCGCCCGCAAGTCCCCCGAGTGCTACAGCACCACCGCCGGATGCGTCACAGAACGCTCTCGCGTGACCAAGACCACGGCCGGGTAACGTCTCAATGAGCGAGACGGCGCTGTCCGAGAACCGGTCAGATCATGTAATCTCGCCTCACGCGGTCCGAAAGGACCCGACTTACACAACTTCATAACGCTCATCCAGAGGGGTGGAGGGACCGGCCCTGTGAAGCCCCGGCAACCACCCGGTTAGGACGCGCTCGCGAACCCGCGAGGCCGACCGGGAAGTGGTGCCAACTCCGGCCTGCGACCAAGGCGGCGCAGGGAAGATGGGGAGAAGGGCCTCGCTTCATGGCGCTCACGTCTGCGACGAATCTCGGACCTGCCACCGCGCTCACCTGCCGCGAATGCGGCCACACCCGCGAACTCGGCCCGCACTACGCGTGCGAGGAGTGTTTCGGGCCACTGGAGATCTCCTACGACTTCGGCGACGTCACGCGCGAGTCGATCGAGGCGGGACCGCGCAACATCTGGCGGTACAAGGGGCTGCTGCCCGTCCCGTCCCACGTCGAGGAGACGCCGAACACCGAGCCCGGCCTGACCCGGCTCGTCCGCGCCGACCACCTCGCCGAGACGCTCGGGCTGTCGGCGCTCTGGGTGAAGGACGACAGCGGCAACCCGACCCACTCGTTCAAGGACCGCGTGGTCGCGGTGGCGCTCGCCGCCGCCCGCGAGCTCGGGTTCAAGGTGCTGGCCTGCCCGTCCACCGGGAACCTGGCCAACGCCGTGGCGGCCGCGGCGGCCCGCGCGGGCATCCGCAGCGCGGTGTTCGTGCCGTCCAACCTGGAGTCCCAGAAGATCATCACGACGGCCGTGTACGGCGGCACGTTCGTGACCGTGGACGGCAACTACGACGACGTCAACCGCCTCGCCTCGGAGATCGCCGGCGAGCAGGACGACTGGGCGTTCGTCAACGTCAACGTCCGGCCGTACTACGCCGAGGGCTCCAAGACGCTCGGGTACGAGATCGCCGAGCAGCTCGGCTGGCGGCTGCCGGACCAGATCGTCGTCCCGGTCGCGTCGGGTTCCCAGCTCACCAAGATCGACAAGGCCTTCCAGGAGCTGATCAAGCTCGGCCTGGTCGAGGACAAGCCCTACAAGGTGTTCGGCGCGCAGGCGGCGGGCTGCGACCCGGTCGCCAACGCGTTCAAGCAGGGCTGGGACGTGTTCCGCCCGGTCAAGCCCGACACCATCGCCAAGTCCCTCGCGATCGGCAACCCGGCGGACGGCACCTACGTGCTCGACGTCGCCCGCCGCACCGGCGGCGCCGTCGAGGACGTCACCGACGAGCAGGTCGTCGAGGGCATCCGGCTGCTCGCCGCCACCGAGGGCATCTTCGGCGAGACCGCGGGCGGCGTCACCGTCGGCGTGCTGAAGAAGCTCACCGAGTCCGGCGCGCTCGACCCGGCCGCCGAGACCGTGATCATCAACTCCGGGGACGGCCTGAAGACCCTGGACGCCGTCGCCCCGGTCGTCGCCCCGACCGCGAACATCGCCCCCACCCTGGACGCGTTCCGCGCCGCCGGAATCGCCTGAGAGGAGCCACCATGAGCACCGTGTCCGTCCGCATCCCGACCATCCTGCGGACCTACACCGGCGGCGAGTCCGAGGTGAGCGCCGAGGGCGGCACCCTGCGCGCCGTCGTCGCCGACCTGGAGTCGTCCTACGCCGGCATCTCCGCCCGCATCCTGGACGACAACGGCAAGATCCGCCGCTTCGTCAACGTCTACGTCGGCGACGAGGACGTCCGCTTCGCCGAGGGCCTCGACACCCCGACGCCGTCGGGCTCGCAGATCTCCATCATCCCCGCCGTCGCCGGCGGCTGCTGATGCTGACCACTTGACGCAGAAGTTGTCAAAAGCCCCCTTTCTTTTTGAGAGGGGGCTTTTGTGCTGCTCGGGAGGGTAAAGGCATGGTCATGGGGATAGCGGAGGATGTCGCCGGAGTGCTGCGCGCCCATCCGGCCGTGCGGGGAGTCGAGCTCGTCGGGTCCCGGGCGCGGGGGACGGCCGCGCTCAGTTCGGACTGGGACTTCGCCGTGACCGTGGACGACTTCGGGCAGGTGGCCGCCGACCTGCCGGGGCTCGTCGCCGCGTTCGACCCGTTGGCGGCGCAGTGGGACCCGCTGGGGGAGTGCGCGAGCTACCTGCTGGTCTTCGCGGGGCCGGTGAAGGTGGACCTGCTGTTCCGGGACGTCCCGCGCCGTCCGGCCGGGCCGTGGCGGATCGGGCCGGACACCCTGCGGGCGGTCGACGTCCACTTCTGGGACTGGATCCTGTGGCTGGTGAGCAAGCGCCAGCGTGGGATGGGCGACCGCGTGCGCGGCGAGCTGCTGACCATGAGCGGGCAGCTGCTGCGCCCGCTCGGCGTGCAGGCCGTCCCGACGTCGCTGGAGGAGGCCGTGACCCGGTACGTCCGCGCGCGGGACCGGCTGGAGACCCGGTACGGGCAGCGCGTCCCGAGGCGGCTGGAGGCGGAGGTCCTTCCCCTCGTGCACGCGCGCGAGGGTGACCATTACCGGCCGTCCCGTCTTGGCTCGTGAGGGCTGACGTCCGGATCCGGCCGCCTATAAGGTCGGTGCCGATCACGCCGGGTCGACCCCGCCGCGGTCCGTCCCCGCGCGGGCCCTGGAGACACGGGTGGTGGTCGGCGGGTCCCGCGGTAGCAGGGGCGGGGCCCGGAACGCACCGCGGCCGAACGGCCGCGGACGAACCGGCAGGTTGGTATGGCGCAGGGCACAGTCAAGTGGTTCAACGCGGACAAGGGCTACGGCTTCATCGCGGTGGACGGCGGCCGGGACGTGTTCGTCCACTACTCGGCCATCCAGATGGACGGCTACCGCAGCCTGGAGCAGGGGCAGCGCGTCGAGTTCGAGATCACCCAGAGCGACCGGGGCCCGCAGGCGGACGCCGTCCGCGCCATCTGACCGCGAACGCGGTCACCCCAGCTCCCTCTCAGGCTTCCCCGGACGCGGCCCGGACGCGACGTGCGCGGCCAGCAGCCGGTCGGCGCGTCGCAGCCGGGCGGCGAGGCTGCGCGCCATCGCCCAGTGCAGCGCCTCCACGGCCTGCGGGCGGTCCCGCTCCAGCCGCTTCAGCGCGGCGTCGGTGAGGACCTGGCACACCGTGGGCTCCGCCGCGACGACGCGGTAGGCCCGCGGGTCGTCGCGGCGCACCGTGAGCTCGGTGACGGCCGTGCCCGGACCCATGGACGCGACCTGCACCGGCACGGCCGGGTCGCCCTCCATGACCTGCGCGACCAGGCCGCCGGAGACGACGAAGTACAGCGACTCGTCCGGTTCGTCGCGCGGGGAGAACAGCACCTCGCCGGACGCGAGGCGGCGCTCCTCGAACAGCGGCGCGAGCGCCTCCAGCACGCCGGCGGGCAGGTCGCGCAGGACGTCCTGCTCGGGCAGCGGGACGACCTCGGGGCGGTCGGCCTCCTGCGGCGGGCCGGTCTCGGCGACGAGCGCGTCCTCGCACCATTCGAGCGCCTCGTCCAGCGAGGCGAACGCGGCCTCGGCGGACGCCAGCGGCGACCGGGCCGCCTCGGCCGCGACGACCGTGGTGACGCCGTGCTCGCGCAGCTCGCGGACGAGCGTGTCCAGCAGGTTCACCGCGACCGGCTCGGCGCGCGCGACGCGGTGCAGGTCGAGGATCAGCCACCGGACGTTCTCGTGGTCGCCGGTGATCGCGCGCACCGCGACGTCGGTGGACGCGAACCCGAGGTCGCCCTGGAGCTCGCACAGCGCGATGGCCCGCCCGCGCGTCCGCAGGATCTCCCGCTCGGCGAACCGGCGGCTGCGCTGCGACGACACCGCGTCCCCGCGCAGGTACCGGTGGATCGCGGACGTCGTCCCCGTCACCGGACGCATCAGGTGCAGCCCGAAACGCGACGAGAGCTCCTGGCACGCCGCGATCGCCCGGACGCTCGTCCCGCGCGCGTCCAGCGGCGGGCTGTACACGCCGATCCCGAGCTGCGACGGCAGCACGGCGGCCAGGCCGCCCGCGACGCCGCTCTTGGCGGGCAGCCCCGACCGCAGCAGCCACTCGCCCGCGAAGTCGTAGGTGCCGGACGTCGCCATCACGGCCATGACGTGCTCGGTCGTGTCCGTCCCGACGACCCGGCGGCCGGTCAGCGGGTTCACCCCGCCGGACGACAGCGTCATCGCCATGACCGCCAGGTCACGCGCCGTCACCAGCGTCGAGCAGGCCATGAAGTACACCGACAGCGCCTCGTCCACGTCGCCGTCGAGCGTTCCGGCGTTGCGCAGCAGGTACCCGAGCGCGCGGTTGTGGTCGCCGGTCCGCTCCTCCGAGGCGAGCACCTCGTGGTCGATGCTGAGGTCGCGCCCGGCGAACGCGGACAGGCCGTCGAGGATGCGCTGGAACCGCTGGCCCCAGTCGTCGCCGTCCACCATCGACGCCGTGACGATCGCGCCCGCGTTCACCATCGGGTTCAGCGGACGCCCCGTCCCCGCCTCCAGCCGGATGGCGTCGAAGCCCTCGCCGGTCGGCTCCACGCCCACCTTCCGCAGCACCGCGTTGAGCCCGCGGTCGTGCAGCGCGAGCGCGTACACGAACGGCTTGGAAACCGACTGGATGGTGAACGGGACGCCGGTGTCGCCCGACTCGTAAACGTGCCCGTCGCGCGTCGCGAGCGCCAGCCCGAACAGCTTCGGATCGGCTTTCCCGAGCGCCGGGATATACGTCGCGACGCTTCCGTCGGTGATTTCCCCGATGCGCTCGTGAACCTCGTCGAGAAGCTCCTGGACGGGGCTCGCGATCTCCCCAGCGTCGGCCAACCTCACACCCCCGAAACGCCCGCGCCGAACACGTCCTGTGCCCTGTCTACCCCATGGACGCACAGCTCAGTGGTGCCGGCCGGGGAACCGCGGACGTCAGCCGAAGAAATTGTCGAAGTAGCCGCCGTGCCCATACGGGCGGTTGGAACCGTACATCGCGACGTCGAACGCGATCGGGCAGCTCAGCACGAGCGTGCGCAGCGGCTCGGGCAGTTGGTAGTGCATCGTGAGCGTGTGCCGGTCGCCCCGTGACGTCCCTTGGGCGAGTTCCCGGAAATAGCCGCCGCTACGGTCCTTCAGGCTCACCGCGACCTCGGTCCCCTGCCAGTCGAGGACGCGCGCGTAGTCGTAGTTCCCGAGCTGACGTTCGGCCGGGTCGAAAAGGGCGAAGCCTTTCGCGTGCCGGTCGAGATGGCCGATCGGGGCGCCGTCCGGCGCGACGACGAGGGTCCGTCCGGCGATCGTGGTCGGGCCGTCCACGTGCAGCCGGTCCACCCAGAAGTACGGGGCGCCGTTCGGCGCGGCGACCAGGAGCGTGTGCCGGGTGCTCTCGCCCGAACCCCAGTGCCGGCGGTGGCCGCGCTGCTCCTCGCTGATCCGCTCGGTCACCGTCGCGAGCAGCGCGCCCTGCTCGTCCAGGATGCTCAGCCCCATCGTGACCGAGCGTCCCAGCGGCGGCATGTCGTACACCAGCACGGGCGCGGTGAACAGGTCGCTCACGGCGGCCTCCCTCCGATCAGGCGTAACCGTTCTCCGGGACGCCGTCGTCCGGCCGCAGCCCGTCGCCGGCCGCCTCGCCGAGCGGCTTGCTGACGTCCTGCGGGAGGCCGGTCTTGTTGACCCACCCGGCCGGGCTCCCCGGCAGCTCGGTGGACTGGTAGCCGACCTTCGGCAGCGACATCCCCTCCGGCTTCTCGCCCGCCTCCTTCGCGTGCGACCGGCCCTCCAGCAGCCCCTCGACGGTCTCGGGCGCGGCCGTGATCTCCGCCTGGACGAGGTCGCCCGCCACGTCCCGGTCGCCCTCGGACGCCTGGAACCCCGCGTCCACGAACATCCCCGCGCCGAAGACCGCCGCGCCGCCGGTCATCGCGCCCATCAGCACGGTGTTCGCCGTCTCCATGATCCCGACGCAGGACGCGCCGAACGTCGCGCCCTCCGCCTCGCCCTCGGGCGCGCCGATGATCGTGGCGTCCGCCGCCGCGACGACCGCCGCGTCCGCGACCACCGCCGCCGCCATCCCGACGCAGAACGTTGCGTAGACCTCCATCGCCCCCGCGAGCACGCCCAGCGTCACCGCGGCCGTCTCGCAGGCGATCACGTTCGTTTCGAGCTGCCGTCCGAACTGCTCGATCTCCTTCTCGAACGCCGTCCGGTCCTTGCCCGACCAGGAGTCCTCGGAGACGCCGCGGACGAGCCCCTCCAGCTTCTCCTTGGCCTCCTTGTACTTGTCCGACGCCTCGTGCCACTTACCCGCGCCGTCGATCAGCTTCCCGTCGCAGCCCGCGCCCTTGCTCATCAGCCCCGCGATCACGGGACCCTCCGGGATGAACGGCGTGCACGCGATGCACGCGATCTCGGACGCCTCGATCGCGATCCGCCCGTAGTTCTCGGTCATCCCCGGCCCCTGACGGTGCTCTTCTCCTCGGCCTTCTCCCAATGCTCGGCCGTCCTGTCGAGCTTCTGGGCGATCTTCCCGAGATGCTTCTCCTTGCTCTCCCCGTCGGTCACGCCGTACTCGTGCGCGCCCGGATAGGCGATGCCCATCGGAAAGCCCTGGTCGCTGAAGTCCTCGGGCCCGATCTCGGCCTCCTTGATCGCCGCCGCGGCCTCCTTGACCAGCTTCGCGACGTCGTCCTCGACCTGTTTGCCGAGACGCTTGATGTCCTCCGGAACGTGTTTGACCTCGCCGTCCGCGCCCCCGGTGTCGCCGGGACGTCCGCCGTCCATGGGCGACAGCGGCGCGCGCGGCGTGTCGGCGGGCGGCGTCGAGGTGTTGAGGATGTCCGAAATCCGGCTCATGCGGGGCCCTCCGTGGTCAGGCGCTGCGCATCCGGGCCCGGGCCAGGGCCAGCTGCTCCTTGACGTGCTCCATCTTCTGCTCGAAGTCCCGCTGAGCGGCGAGCACCTCGTCCTGCAACGCGCGCGGATCGGCCAGCTCGCCCAGCTCCTCGCGCATCAGCTCCGCGGTCTGCCGCCGCAGGTCCGCCGTCGCCTCCCGGACGAGCCGCACCACCGTCTCGGCGAGCTCCTGCGACCCGAGCTTCATCGCCCGCGGATCGATGACCAGCCCGGTGAGCCCCTGCCCCCCGGCGCACTCCACCGCGACGGCGCCGTCCTCGCTCCGCGCGCGCCCGACGACGTCCCGGAGCCGCTCCTGGACGGCCAGCACCCGCTCCATCCGCCGCCCGGCCCGCGCCCTGGCGTCCTCAACCTCCGCGGCGGCGAACCGCGCGTAGTCGCTCATCTCGCTCCACTCCGGCGATCCACCCCCGACGGCCCGAAGACCCTCACACACCCCCGGTTAGAGCCCGGCAAACCCCCCTAAAGATCGTTCGAACCGACCCTCACCCCGCGCGAACGGCGCTCAGCCCGTGACAGACGGATGCGCGCGGGAGTGCCCTCCGGGTCCAGGAGGGGCCTGGACGGGGTTCCCAGCAGCGCACGCGCAACCGATCCGGTCGTCGGCCGTGCACCGGTACGAGGGCTGCGGTCAGTCGCTGTAGGTCAGCAACCGGAGGTGGGCAGAGTGCGTCAGAGTGTCGCTACGCCGCAACCGGACTTCTACCCTGAGGCAGGGTCCGCAACGACTGTTGGAGCATGGATGACCGCACCCGAGAAGCGCATTCCTGGGCAGAGCAACGCCGAGTACGAACGACGCCAGGCCCCCAACGCGAGCTTCACCGGAACACAGTCGCTGCACGGTGGCGGAGACGCCTCGTTCGCGATCAGAGCCTCTCGCGCCTTCTTCGCTTGGCTCAACCGCCGTAGGGGGAGCAAGACAAGTTAGGTGCGCTGGCGGCGGCGAACAGACCACCCCCAACCCCCACTTCCCTAGTGCTCGTGTTCCGCGATCGTTCCGGGACTACCGACAGACGGTGGGGCATCGCGGGTCGCGGTCGCACCCGTCGCGGACCAGCGGGAACGGTGCTTCCGCTGATGAGGGCCCGGGTCCGGAGGTCACGGGCGACGACTTCCGGGAGGGGTTCGGACGCTTGCACTCGGCAGGGTAGAGTGCTAAACAAACGTTGGCACTCTGCTGTGGAGAGTGACAACTCCACAGACTGGGTCGGGGCGATGAGGCTCCGTGACCGGCGGCGGAATGGCAGTCGTCGGCAGGGGTCGTCCGTCGCGGGCATCGGCTCGATCCGTATATGGCCACCCTGTTCCGGGAGGACTTGGAGCCTATGGCTGCAAAGATGATCGCGTTCGACGAGGAGGCCCGGCGCGGCCTCGAGCGCGGCATGAACCAGCTCGCTGATGCCGTGAAGGTGACCCTTGGTCCCAAGGGCCGCAACGTCGTGCTGGAGAAGAAGTGGGGCGCCCCCACGATCACCAACGACGGTGTGTCCATCGCCAAGGAGATCGAGCTCGAGGACGCCTGGGAGAAGATCGGCGCCGAGCTCGTCAAGGAAGTAGCCAAGAAGACCGACGACGTCGCGGGCGACGGCACCACGACGGCGACCGTGCTGGCCCAGGCGCTGGTGCGCGAGGGTCTGCGCAACGTCGCCGCGGGCGCCAACCCGATGTCCCTCAAGCGGGGCATCGAGGCGGCCGTGGAGCGGGTCAGCGAGGAGCTCTCCAAGCTGGCCAAGGACGTCGAGACCAAGGAGCAGATCGCCTCCACCGCGTCCATCTCCGCGGGTGACACCCAGATCGGCGAGATGATCGCCGAGGCGATGGACAAGGTCGGCAAGGAAGGCGTCATCACCGTCGAGGAGAGCAACACCTTCGGGCTCGAGCTCGAGCTCACCGAGGGCATGCGCTTCGACAAGGGCTACATCTCGCCCTACTTCGTCACCGACCCCGAGCGGATGGAAGCGGTCCTCGACGACCCGTACATCCTGATCGTCCAGGGCAAGGCGTCGGCCAACAAGGACCTGCTGCCCGTCCTCGAGGGCGTCATGCAGTCCGGCAAGCCGCTGCTGATCATCGCCGAGGACGTCGAGGGCGAGGCGCTGGCGACCCTGGTCGTCAACAAGATCCGCGGCATCTTCAAGTCCGTCGCCGTCAAGGCGCCGGGCTTCGGCGACCGCCGCAAGGCGATGCTCGGCGACATCGCCATCCTGACCGGCGGCCAGGTGATCTCCGAGGACGTGGGCCTCAAGCTGGAGAACACCACCCTCGACATGCTGGGCCGCGCCCGCAAGGTCGTGGTGGCCAAGGACGAGACCACGATCGTGGACGGCGCCGGTGACGCCAACGAGATCGCGGGCCGGGTCAACGAGATCCGCACCGAGATCGAGCGCACCGACTCCGACTACGACCGCGAGAAGCTCCAGGAGCGCCTCGCCAAGCTGGCCGGCGGCGTCGCCGTCATCAAGGCCGGCGCGGCGACCGAGGTCGAGCTGAAGGAGCGCAAGCACCGCATCGAGGACGCCGTCCGCAACGCGAAGGCGGCCGTCGAGGAGGGCATCGTCCCCGGCGGTGGCGTCGCGCTGCTGCAGGCCGGCACCAAGGCGTTCGACAAGCTCGAGCTGCCCGGCGACGAGGCCACCGGCGCGAACATCGTGCGCCGCGCGCTGGAGGAGCCGATCAAGCAGATCGCCGTCAACGCCGGCCTCGAGGGCGGCGTCGTGGTGGAGAAGGTCCGCAACCTGACCCCGGGTGAGGGCCTCAACGCCGCGACCGGCGAGTACGTCAACATGTTCGACGCCGGCATCCTCGACCCGGCCAAGGTGACGCGTTCCGCCCTGCAGAACGCGGCGTCCATCGCGGCGCTGTTCCTCACCACCGAGGCCGTCATCGCCGAGAAGCCGGAGAAGACGCCCGCCCCGGCCATGCCGGGCGGCGACGGCGGCATGGACTTCTGATCCACGGATCGGCGGTTCGCGCCACTGACGCCTGAAAGGGGCGGTCCCGATCGCGGGACCGCCCCTTTTGGCATGTCCGTACGTATGGCGCTTTCGGTCGTGGTGACGCCGCCGCGCATGTTCGGCGTGGCTGCGGGGCTCTGCCTCCGTGTCGTCCGGGGTAGCGGTGACTGACGTCGCCCTCCGGACGACCGGAACGTCCGGTGACCTGGCTGAGCTGCGAGAACGGTCCCGGAAATCCGGATCCTCGCCGCCGCGCGACCCCGTGCGCCCTTTCGTGGACGGCTCCGGACTTGACAGGATCGCGGCGTGACCGATCTCTTCAACCTCCCCAGCATGCGGGTCGAGCAGCCGCGCAAGGTCGTCCAGACCCAGACGCGGTACGACGTCGTGGACGACCGGGGCACGCTCCTCGCCGCCGTCGCCGACCAGCAGGTCCGCAGCCGCCGCGAGGCGGTCCGCGCGGCGCTCCCGCAGAGCGTCCGCAGTTCCCACGCCACGCTCGTCCTGCGCGACGCCGACGGCGTCCCCCGCTACGTCATCGACAAGGTGGACGCGTGGCGCACGCACGTCCAGCACGCCGTCCTCGGTGAGGAGGGCGAGGACGTGGTGCGCGGCGACCGCATCGGCACCGTCCGCGCCAACTCGACCCGCCGCCAGTACTTCCTGCTCGACGCCGCCGAGAACGAGCTCGCGCAGGCCGTGGGCGACCTCCGGCTTCGCAGCTTCCCCGTCACCGACAACGACCGCCGCCGCTTCGCCCGCATCGAGAAGAAGTGGGCCGGACTGCGCGCGGAGCTGTTCACCACCGCCGACCGGTACGCCGTCGAGTTCACCGAGGAGGTCTCGGAGAGCCTTCGCGTCCTGGTCGTCGTCACGGCGATCGTGCTGGACATGATGGCGTACGAATCCAAGGAACTCGTCTGACCCCGAACTGACGTCCGGCGTCGAGGAGCGGGCGGCACAACCTCCTGAGGACGGGCGAGGTACCGCCTGAGTCCGGCGAGGCAGCCGTCTGAGGACGGGCGCGGCAACCGCCTGAGGACGAGTCCCGGACGGTGTGGCCGGAGCCCGCCCGCACGGGGTTCCCTCCGGGCGCGGCAGCGGGGTACGTTCCGCATGTGCAGGTCATGCCAGGACGGGCGAACGGCCAGTGGATATCACCGGCCATACCGACGATCGCCAACTGCATCCTGGCCGCGCTCTGGGGGTTCTCCGCGTTCGGCGGGTGGAGCGACGACGCGTTCTGTGGCCAGGCCGGCGCGCACGACGCCGACTGCGGGGACGCGGTGACCCGGTACGTCTGGCTGTCGGCCCCCGCCGCGTTCGTCGGAGCCGCGATCAGCCTGATGTCGTGGCTGCTCCCGGGCGTCCGGCACCGTCCGGACGTCCTGGACCGCAACCTGACCATCGCCGTCGGGTTCTGGGTGTTCGCCGAAGCGGTCATGTTCATCGGCGGATACCTGGCGAAGCCGTGACGTCCCGCCCGCAGCGGATGCGGGCGGGGTGGTGCGCGCCACACTTCAGGACCAGTCCGGCGTCGCGGAATAAGCCGGTGCATAGGCGCCGTTGAAGACCTCGCAGGCGGGGATGCCCGCCACACTGACCACAAAAGCCCAGCTAGAAGACGTCGGCGCCGCCGGCGGACGACCCTCCGGGCAACACGCCGGAAAAAGTTCCGCCGTTCGGTTTGACGCGGACGCGCGCTGGGCATACTGTTCACTTCGCCCCACGGGGTTGCGGGACGCTGAACGGCGGCCGGCCCGAGGGGAAACCATCCAACGAACAAGCGGAAGCGGCTTCGTCGTGCCCGCCGGCGGATGGTGCACTGGAAAGGGTCCGATTTTGCGAATCGGATCGGATCTGGTGGAATAGCGGGGCCGCAGGGAACGGCCGCGAAAGCGGGCGGGAACTGCGGAATCGGAATCGGCCGGAAATTGACAAGCCGGGCGGGACTGATAAAGTAGGCGAGTCGCCACGGAGCGAAGCCGCGGAGGAAGTCCG
>NZ_JBHSIT010000017.1:0-145762 GCF_042652125.1 Actinomadura gamaensis
TGGTCGTTCGGTGGTTATGGCGAGGGGGAAACACCCGGTCCCATCCCGAACCCGGTAGTTAAGCCCCTCAGCGCCGATGGTACTGCATGGGAGACTGTGTGGGAGAGTAGGACACCGCCGGACATATTTTGGAAAGGGCCCCGCCACGAAAGTGGCGGGGCCCTTTTTCCATTTGTGGCTCCACTCGGACCTGCGCGTCATGCGCTGCTCTCGAACGAACTCCTGCTGGCAACGGGGCTGAAGGCATACTGTTCTCTCTATGACCGAGGAGAACCTGCCGGAGCGACGACCGGAGCTGAGGGTCTCGCATGAAGACCGGGACCGGGTCGCCGAGCAGTTGAGAGTCGCGGCCGGGGACGGTCGGCTCACGCTGGAAGAGCTGGACGAGCGGCTCGACAAGGCGCTGTCCGCCCGTACGGAGTCCGATCTGGCGATTCTGGTGAACGACCTCCCTGCCGTCGCCGGCGGATCGGTGCAGGTTCCGGCTCCCGAGGTCAAGGATCTCGTCCGGATCGAGGTCGGCAGTAGCAGCGTGTCGCGTGAGGGTGAGTGGGTCGTCCCTCGCGCGATGGACATCTCTGTCCGCAGTGGCAGCGTCAAGCTGGATCTGACCCATGCCGTCATCAGTCACGGTGTCCTCCGGATCGCCGCGGCGGTCAAGAGCGGCAGCCTCACGATCGTCACGCGACCGGGGATCGTCGTGGACCACGACGAGGTTCGCGTGAAGAGTGGATCCGTGAAAGTGCGCGTCCCGGCGGCTGCGAAGGGGACGAATCCGGAGACGTTCCTCCGTGTCGAGATCACGGGATCGGTGGCCAGCGGGAGCATCAAGGCGCGTCCGCCTCGGCGCGGGTTCTTCGGCTGGCTGTTCCGTCGTCCGCCCAGGTACTGATGGAACCCAGGGATCTGTCGGCGCACCCGGACCGGGTGCGCTGGAACGCGAAGTACGAATCCGCCGATGTGCCGCGGTTCGCGCCGCACGCGCTCGCCGAGTGGGCGTTCGCCACGCCGGTGCCCGACGGACCGGTCCTGGATCTCGCGTCCGGTCCCTCGGGCAGTGCGCTGCGCTTCGCGGCAGAAGGACGCGCGGTCACGGCCGTCGACGTCTCCGAGGTGGCGCTGAGGCTTCTGCGCGCCGAGGCACGGCGCCGGGGCCTGGACGACCTGATCACGCTCGTCCAGGCCGACCTGGCGACCTGGCGTCCGGCGCCTGCCGACCAGTACGCCGCCGTCCTCTGTACCGGGTTCTGGGACGAGCGGATCTTCCGTCCGGCTGTCGAGGCCGTTCGCTCCCGCGGCCTCGTCCTGTGGGAGGCGTTCACCGCCGAGGCGCGGCGCCATCGCCCGAGGCTTCCGTCCGAGTGGTGCCTCGGGCAGGACGAGCCAGGATGCCTCCTCCCGGAAAGATTCACGATCATTCTCCAACAGGAGCTGCCTGACCAGGGAAAACGAAGGTTCGCCGCGCGCGCCGCGTGATCGGTGAGAACAAATTCCTGGATCCACCCCAACGTTCCGTGCCCGTCAGCCGTTTTTCAGGGGTGACGACGTTGAGGCGGAGGCTGCATGGCTGGCTGGGCTCAGACCATGGCCGCGCTCGCGGACCGGCGGGGCGCGGCGTTGAAGAGGTACGCGTTCCTGCTGTGCGGTGACGATGCCGAGGCGGACGACCTGGTGCAGGAGGCGCTGGTCAGGGCATTCGCCCGGCCGGGCCACCGGACCGAGGACGAGGCGGAGGGATACGTCCGCCGCATCATGCTCAACCGGTTCCTGGACGCCAAACGGAGCCGGCGGGTCTGGCGCAGGGTGAGTCCTCTGCTGCACCGCAAGGACTACGTACCCGACGCGTCCGGCCAGGTGGTCGTGAACACGGACGTCCGCGCGGCATTGGCGCGGCTCTCACCGAGGCAGCGCGCCTGCGCGGTGCTGCGCTACTACGAGGATCTGACCGTCGCGCAGATCGCAGCCGAACTCGGCTGCCGCGAGGGATCGGTCAAGCGCTACCTGAGCGAGGCGCATCAGCGCCTGGCCGAACTACTGGGCGATGGCGAAACCGCCGACGAGGGACGGACGAAGGCCCCCGCACGCGCTGCGGTCGCGCGGCCTCGTCCGGCGGCGAGGAAGTAGGAGAAGGCAATGGAGTCGAAGGTCGAAGAGATGCTGGCGCGGCGCATCGCCGAGCTGGCGGACGAGGCGCATCCCCTGTCGGTCGGCCCGGACGAGCTGGCCAGGCGGGTCCGGCGCCGCAGGCGCACTCGGAACGCGACCGTCGTCGTGGTGGCGGGGGCAGCAGCCGCCACGGCCGTGGGCATCCCGCAGATCTGGGCGGCGACCCGTCCGAGCGGGCACCCCGGAACGGCGACGGGCTCGGCCTCTCCCGACATCATGATCGCCGCCGCACCGCCACCGGGCGTCGCCGCGCCCCCCAAGTACTGCGGCGCGGCGCGGCGGACCACACCGACCACTCCCGATCCCCGCCAGTCCGCCCCGCCCGACCAGGCCGCGCTGGACCGCGCCGCCCGCACGATCGAGAACGTCGTCGGCGGCGGTAAGGAGATCACCAAGAACGGACGCCGACCCGGCCCGCTCGAACGCTGGTACGCGGGCGTCGCCATCGACAACGCCTGGCGCAAGGTCATCGTCTACCGGCTCCCGAACGACCGCTTCGACACGGCCGTCTGCGGCGCCGTCCACGACGTGACCGTGGAGATCCGGGGCGCCTACCGCAACGAGGCCGACGCGGGCCACATCGTCACGCGAATCATGGCCCAGCCCAAGCAGCCCACCTTCGAGATCTTCGGCGGCGGCCCCCTGCCCGACGGACGCATCGAGGTCTACACCGACCACCCCGCCGAGGCCACCAGGGCTCTGGCCGCCTACGGCCCCGGCATCACCGCCCGCCAGGCCTCCCGCCCCCAACCCCTTCAAGGAAGCGACCCTGGCTCGTCCCCCGACACCCCGAGAACCGGCATAGGCACAGTGACTCCCCAAACGACCCCGAGCTGACGGCCCCACCATGACGCCACCCAGTCACCCCCTACGGCACCCCGTACGCCGCCCGACCTCTTCAGCCAGCCCGACCGCTTCACCTCGCCGACTCCGTCCCTCCACAGCAACTTCCACAGCCGCCTCACTCAACCGCGAGAGCCCCCACAACATCGATCACCCACGCAGCGGCGATCAGCCGGATACCTCAGCTTGCTGGCCTCCCGAAAGGCGCGAAGCCGCTCCAGACGAACATCCCGCCGGGAGCCGACCAGCCACTGCCAGGGCGTCGCCTCCAGCTCGTCCTCGTGACGATGCCGCGTCCATGGCATGGGCATGGGGCCGCTGCACCGAAGCGGGACGGTCCACGCCAGGCGCGGCGCGTCGGGATCAGCGGAGATCAGGGGACGGCTGATCCCGACGTCCCACTCCGGGCCAAGGTGATCTACCCACCGCATGATCGAACGGCCAGGCGCGCAGGCCCTGGGCAGTGCGAGTACGAGGGGACGTGGGCCACGCGAGCGGACCTGGGTGATGCGATGGGATCTGTACGGCGCGGTGGGAGCCGGGCGATGCGAGGGGGAACCGGTGGTGCGGTGGGAGCTGGGCGGCGCGGAAGGGGCGCGGTTCTCTGTCGCCGGGTCTTCGGGGGTGTCGGCGTGGAGGATGCGAATCGCTCGGGATGGATGGGAGAAGCGAGAGGTCAGGAGACGGGAGAGGGGAGTAGCGCGTTCCAGTAGCGCTGGGCTGTCGGAGGGAGGTCGGTCTGGCGACCGCTCTGGAAGATGGTGAGGGTGCCGGTGGGGGACGCGTCGGGGGCCGGCTGCTCGTCGATGCGGCGGAGGGTCTGGCTGGCCAGGGCGTTGGCGGAACTGAAGAGCTGAGGAGGGGAGGGGAACGCGGCGGTGATCTGCGGCGCGATCAGCTCGTAGTGGGTGCAGCCGAGGACCACGTGCTTCGCCTCGTCGGGCGTGGCGCGGACGGCGGTGTCGATGGCGGCGCGCAGGCGGCTCGGGTCACCGGAGTCGACGGCGTCGGCCAGGCCGGGGCAGGCGACGCGATGGACGGGGACGTCCGGGGCGAAGCGGCGGATCAGGTCGGCCTGGTAGGCGCTGTGCGTGGTGGCGACCGTGGCCCAGACCGCGACCGGGACGCCCGCCGCGGCGGCGGGCTTGATCGCCGGGACGGTGCCGATCACCGGGACGGCGGGTTCGAACGCCAGGCGCAGCGTGGGGAGGGCGTGCACGGTGGCGGTGTTGCAGGCGACGATCAGCGCGTCCGGCTCGGTGGAGGCCGCCGCGCCGGCGCAGGCGAGGGCGCGCTCGGTGATCTCCTCCTCCGGGCGCGGTCCCCAGGGCGCGCCGTCCGGGTCCCAGGACAGCACGAGGTCGGCGTCCGGGCGGAGGCGGCGGACGGCGGCAGCGGCGGCGAGCAGGCCGAAGCCCGAGTCGATGAGAGCGATGCGCATGCGGGGCCTCAGGATTCCAGTTCGGCCAGGTAGGCGGCGGCTTCGGGGAGTTCGTCCTCGCTGAACACCCGGATCCCGGCCGAGGACAGCAGCGCGGCCGTGACGCCCTCGCCGGGGACGGAGGTACCGGTGAAGGTGCCGTCGTAGACGCGGTGGCTCCCGCAGGAGGGGCTCGACTCCTTCAAGATCGCGATGCGGGCGTCCGCCCGCCGCGCGGTGTCGAGCGCCACCAGGGCCCCGCGCACGAACTCGTCCGTGACGTCCTCCCCGGACGCGGTCACCACCCGCGCCCGATCACCGGCCCCACGATTCGTCGCCGAAGCGTCCGATGAGGCGGGAAGGACGGTGAGGGGGAGGAGGGTTCGGGTGGGGGCGCCGGTGAGTTCGGCGGGTGGGCGGGGGACGGGGAGGCCGCCGGCGATCTCGGGGCAGACGGCGACCAGGCGGCCCTCGGCCCGCCAACGGTCGAAAAGGGCGTCCGCCACGGGCTTGGCCGCGCCGTCGTAGCGCACGGGTCGGCCGAGCAAACAGGAACTCACCAGTATCCGCTCCACGGACACAGCCTAGGAGGTCGGGGTGAACGGGTGTGTCTTGCGTCTCAGGAGGGAGCGGCGAATAGTTGAGGACACCCCCCGTTCCAAGGGAGACCGGCATGGTCCTACTCGGCCGCCCCCTCCCCGAGGCGCCCTCCCAGCGGCGGCGTACCCGGGGATCGGTCCTGGTGTCCTGGATCACGACCACCGACCACAAGGTGATCGGGCACCTCTATCTCATCACCTCGTTCGTGTTCTTCCTCCTCGCCGGACTGATGGCGATGGTGATCCGGGCGGAGCTGTTCTCGCCCGGGCAGCAGTTCGTCACCAACGAGCAGTACAACCAGCTGTTCACGATGCACGGCACGGTCATGCTCCTGCTGTTCGCGACACCGCTGTTCGTCGGGTTCGCGAACGAGATCATGCCGCTGCAGATCGGCGCGCCGGACGTGGCGTTCCCGCGCATGAACATGCTGAGCTACTGGTTCTTCCTGTTCGGCGGCATCATCGTGATGCTGTCGTTCGTGGCGCCGGGCGGTTCGGCGGCGTTCGGCTGGACGGCGTACTCGCCGCTGACCAGCTCGATCCGGTCGCCGGGCATCGGCGGCGACATGTGGATCATGGGGCTGGCGCTGTCCGGGGTCGGCACGATCCTCGGCGCGGTCAACTTCATCACCACGATCATCGGGATGCGCGCGCCCGGCATGACGATGTTCCGGATGCCGATCTTCAGCTGGAACATCCTGCTCACCAGCCTGCTGGTGCTGCTGGCCTTCCCGGTGCTCGCGGCGGCGCTGCTGGTGCTGGAGGCCGACCGGCGGTTCGGCGCGCACGTGTTCGACCCGGACGTCGGCGGCGCGCTGACCTGGCAGCATCTGTTCTGGTTCTTCGGCCATCCCGAGGTGTACATCATCGCGCTGCCGTTCTTCGGCATCATCACCGAGATCATCCCGGTGTTCAGCCGCAAGCCGCTGTTCGGCTACTTCGGCATGGTCGGCGCGACGATCTGCATCGCGGGGCTGTCGATGGCGGTGTGGGCGCACCACATGTTCACCACCGGCCGGATCCTGCTGCCGTTCTTCTCGTTCATGACGTACCTGATCGCGGTGCCGACGGGGGTGAAGTTCTTCAACTGGGTCGGCACGATGTGGCGGGGCAACCTCAGTTTCGAGACGCCGATGCTGTGGTCGATCGGGTTCCTGGTGACGTTCCTGTTCGGCGGCCTGACCGGGATCATCCTGGCGTCGCCGCCGCTGGACTTCCAGCTCCAGGACTCCTACTTCGTCGTCGCCCACTTCCACTACGTGGTGTTCGGGACGGTCGTGTTCGCGATGTTCGGCGGCTTCTACTTCTGGTGGCCGAAGTTCACCGGGACGATGCTGAACGAGACCCTCGGCAAGATCCACTTCTGGACGCTGTTCGTCGGGTTCCACACCACCTTCCTCCTCCAGCACTGGCTGGGCGCGGAGGGCATGCCCCGCCGGTACGCGGACTACGCGAAGGGGTTCACCGCGCTGAACCGGGTGTCGAGCATCGGCGCGTTCCTGCTCGGCGCGTCCACACTGTTCTTCCTCTACAACGTCTACATCACCTGGAGGCATGGAAAGCGTGTCGAGGCGGACGACCCTTGGGGATATGGCAATTCCCTGGAATGGGCCACGTCCTCACCCCCGCCGCGGCACAACTTCAAGGCGATACCGCGGATCCGCTCGGAGCGGCCCGCCTTCGACCTGCACTATCCCCGGCTGCCGGTGGAGCCGCCGCCCGAGCACGCCGCCGAGCCGGAGGGGTAGCCGAAGTCCGGGAGTGGTCATCAGGCTCCGTTCCGCGCCCGAATGCTCACGCTGCGTCCTACATTGCTGCTCATGGAGCAATGCAACCAGCCGGTACGACGGGATTGGGCCGCCTGGCACGACGCGTACGACGAGCCGGGATCGGCGCTGTCCCGGCGGTTGCGCACCGTCCAGCAGCGCCTCCGTGAGGCCGTGGACGCCGCGCCGCCGGGACGGATCCGGGCGGTCAGCTTATGCGCCGGGCAGGGCCGCGACCTGATCGGGGCCCTGCGCGACCATCCGCGCCGCGACGACCTCGTCGGGCGCCTGGTCGAGCTGGACCCGGTCAACGTGCACCGCGCCGGGGAGGCGGCGCGGGCCGCCGGCCTCAAGCAGGTCTCGGCGGTGGTCGGCGACGCGTCCCGCACCGACGCCTACGCCGGGGCCGTCCCGGCGGACATCGTCATGGCGTGCGGGGTGTTCGGCAACATCGTGGACGGCGACGTCGAGCGGACGATCGGCCTGCTGCCGCAGCTGTGCGCGCCCGGCGCGTTCGTCGTGTGGACGCGCAACCGCCAGCCGCCCGACCTGACGCCGCGGATCCGCGAGTGGTTCGCCGAGCACGACTTCGAGGAACGCTGGATCTCCCCGCCCGAGGAACGCGCCTACGGCGTCGGCGTGCACCGCTTCACCGGAACCCCGCGGCCCCTGGAGCCGGGCGTCCGGATGTTCACGTTCGTCGGGTACGACGTCCTGCGTAACGGTCGTCCGTGGCCGCAGTGATCCGGGTCCGTCCCGAATCGGCCATTGACCCCCTGACGACCTGATCGTCAAGGCCCCGGCGGCCCCGTCCCGCGAGTCTCCGACCTGCGGGGCGGGGCCTTCTCGCCGCAGCGGAAGCGATCTCCCCGGGCAGACGGAGATGTGTGCGTCCGCAAACCGTTCCGGCGAAAGCGATCCGGTTCGTGTCCGTCGGGCTACAATCGGCGACTGACAGCGGTCCGTGAGCGTCTCGTGGCTCGCGGGCGAAGTCCACGACGAACGGCACCCCCTCCCCATGGCCTGGATTCGTCACTCCCACCGCGTCGACCCCGCGGCGTGCGTCCCCCTCGCCGCCCTGCTGGTCGTCGCGATGGCCGACGTGTGCCTGCCGGACGGCGGTTCCCTGCTCGACCTGCTCATCGCCGTGCCGGTGCTGGCGGGGCTGCGGCCGTCCTCGGCGCGGTTCGTGACCGCGACGGGCGCGGCCACGCTCGCGACCGTCGGGGTGATCGGGGCGCCGATGGCCGGCGACGACGCGGTGAGCTTCACCGCCGTGATCGGCGGCGTCCTCGGGACGACGGCGATGATGGCGGTCGCGACGCGCCGCCGCGAGCGCAGCGACCACGCGCAGGCCGACCTGCGCGAGATCGCCGACGCGATGCGCCGGGCCGTGCTGCGTCCCGCGCCGAACCGCACCGGCGGCGTCCGCACGCGCGTCCGCTACCTGGCGGACGCGGCGGAGGCGGGGCTCGGCGGCGACCTGTATGCGGTGATGGAGACCACCTACGGCGTCCGCGTCATCGTCGGCGACGTGCGCGGCAAGGGCCTGGGCGTGGTGGAGCAGTCCGCCGACGTGCTCGGCGCGTTCCGCGAGCTCGCGCACAACGAGCCGACGCTCACCGGCATGGCGCTGCGGCTCGACGGCTTCCTCGCCCGCCGCGACGGCGCCGAGGACTTCGTCACCGCGCTCCTCATCCAGATCCCGCCGGGCGGCGGGGCCGCCGAGCTGGTCAACTGCGGGCATCCGCCGCCGCTGCTGCTGTCGCTCGACGGCTGCTCGACGTTCGTGGACGCGCTGCCGCCCGCGCCGCCGCTCGGCCTGCTCGCGCTGGCGGGCGAACCCTGCCCGTCCGGCCCGCTGCCGCTCCCGTCCGGCGGCGGCCACCTGCTCCTCTACACCGACGGTGTGACCGAATCCCGCGACGCCGCGGGCCGTTTCTACCCGCTCGCCGAGCGCGCCGCCGCCCTCGTCCGCCCGGACCCGGACGACCTGCTGGACGCCCTGCAAACGGATCTCCAGGCCCACGCGGGCGGCCACCTCCAGGACGACGCGGTCCTGCTCGTCCTCGCCCTGGACCCCGTCCCGCCCCCGCGCCCGAGCGGCGACCCGCCCCGGCCGCGTTCCGCCCACCGCCGGACCGGCGACTGGACCCATGAGCCCGCGGACGGCCGCTGACCACGCCCCGGCTCTCCGCTCCGCCCGCCCAGCGCCCCCGCCGAACGCGCCCCGCAGGCCCAGCTCACCGCGCGTCCGGAGAAGCGCAGAATCGTGTGTCAACACGGCATTTCTTCACCCTCGAACTCACCACACGTTCCCCCTCCCGCGCGTCCGTGCCTGCCGGCGGGCTTTTCGCGTTCGCGAATGCAGGGTGCTCGGGTGGGTGCGTTGCGGTCGGACGCGTTGCGTTGGGCAATGTTCGTCGCGGTTCACAGGGCCTGGGTTGGAGGCGTGCGGTGACGGGCCGTGGAGCGTATGTGGACCGATCCAAGAACGGGGTTGACGTGGCTTTCGTCGGATTCGGATTGTGGGAGGTGACGGGTGTTCCGGGACGATCGGTCGTTGCTGGCACGGGTCGGGTTGGTGGATCGGGACCGGGAGCTCGCGACGGTGCGCGAGCAGGTCGGGCGGGGACGGCCGGTGACGCTCACCGGTGTCGGCGGCGTCGGGAAGACGCGGCTGGCACTGCGGGCCGCGCAGGAGTTGCGGACGCTGTTCCGCGACGGCGCCTGGTTCGTCCGGATCGACGAGATCCGGCAACCGGGGCTGCTCGCGCACGGCGTGGCTGCGGCGATGGGCGTGGCGGACCAGCCGCGGCGGCCCCAGGCGGACGTCCTGCTGGAATACCTCGCGGACCGGGAGGCCCTGCTCGTCCTCGATGGCTGCGAGCACCTACGCGAGGCGGTCGGCGAGCTGGCCGGCAGGGTGCGCGAGGACGCGCCGGGCGTGCGGATCCTGGCCACCGCGCGGCAGGGCATCGCGATGCCGGACGAGTACCGGCTGGTCGTCCGGCCGCTGCCGGTGCCGGCCGACGCGGACTGCGAGCGCCGCGACTTCCACCCCGCCGACCTGCGCAGGCTCGCCCGGGTGGAGGCGGTGCGGCTGTTCACGCTGCGCGCCGCCGAGGCCGCTCCGGGCTTCGCCCTGACGGCGGCGAACGCGCGGCAGATCGCGCTGCTGTGCAGGCGGCTGGACGGGGTGCCGTTCGCGATCGAGCTCGCCGCCGTCCGGCTGCGGGAGATGTCTCTGGACGAGGTGCTCCGACGGATCGGCGACCGGTTCGCGGTGCTGGGCGCGGCGCGTCCGGGCCTGCCGAGGCACCAGACGCTGCGCACGGCGATCGGCTGGAGCCATGAGCTGTGCACGCCGGCCGAGCGGCTGCTGTGGGCGCGCCTGTCGGTCTTCGAGGACGGCTTCGACGCCGACGCCGTGCGCGCGGTGTGCGCGGACGACCGGCTGCCCGCCCGCGACGTCCCGATGCTGCTGGCGGGGCTGGTGGACAAGTCCATCCTGTACCTCGGCGATGACGACGACGGGACGCGCTACCGGCTGCTGGACACGATCCGCGAGTACGGCCTCGGCTGGTTGCGGCTGCTCGGCGAGGAGCAGCGGATGCGCCGCCGCCACCGCGACCACTATCTGGAGGTCGCGCGCCGCGTCGACCGCGAGTGGTTCGGTGCGAACCAGTTCGTCCTGTATCGGGGACTGCTGGCGAACCTCGGCAACTTCCGGACGGCGCTCGGTTACGAAAGTGTGGCGGACGCGGACCGGCGGGCCTCGATGGAGCTGGCCGCCGCGCTGTGGCCGCTCTGGATCGTCCGGGGGCTGACCCGCGAGGGCCGCTACCACCTGGAACGGCTCCTCGACGACGAGCCGCCGCCCGGCCTCGAACGCGCCCGGGCCCGCTGCCATCTGGCGTGGGTCGCGTTCGCCCGCGCCGACGTCGAGTCCGCCTGCGAGTCCGCCGAGACCGCCCGCTCCGAGGCCCTCGATCTCGGCGACCACCTCCTCGCGCTGCGCGCCCGGATGATCGCCTGCGTGTCGGTCGGGACGAGCGGGCACCTGCCGAGCCCGCTCGCCGCGCCGAGCCCCGCCGTCCGGGAGTCGCGCGGCGGCGCCGAGGCCGGGAGCGGCCCGCACGGCCTGGCGCGCGAGGCCGCGCTCGTCCTCAGCGACACGCTGGACGACGTCCTCGCCGGTGACGCCGGACGCCCCGACGACCTGGACCCGCTGCTCGCGCTCGGCGTGATCGGCCTGCTCCTGGACCGCTGCGGCGAGCTCGACCGGGCCGCCGACCTGCTCGTCCGCGCGGTGGAACTCTGCGCGGGGAACGGCGACCTGTGGTGGTGGTCGCACCTCGACTGGATCCTCGCGTGCGTCGAGCTGCGCCGGGGCCGTCCGGTGGAGGCGTCCGGACGGGCGCGGGCCGCGCTCGCCGTGAAGCTGGAGTTCCAGGACGCGATCGGCGCGGCGATGCAACTGGAGGTGCTGGCGGCGGCGGCCGTGGCGCTCGGCGGTCCGGTCCGCGCCGCGCGCCTGCACGGGATCGCCTCGGCCGTCCTGCGCACCGCGACCACGCCCGGCTTGTCAGTTCTGGCGCTGGGTGACGTCCACGCCGAAGCGGAACGCGCCGCTCGCGAGCGGCTAGGGGACATGGCCTACGAGCGGGAACGCGATTTCGGAGCCGCTCTGGACCAGGAGGCCGCGGTCGCCTACGCCCTGGCTCCGGACACCGCCGAAACCTGAGTGACGTGCGAGGGCCCGTCCGCCGGCGGCGGACGGGCCCTCGCACGTACCGAGGATCAGTGCTTCTGGTCGGCGCGGACGCGGTTGACGGCGATCTGGGCGACGCGGACGGCGGCGCCCGGGTTGAGGCGGACGCCCCGCCAGGCGGCGCGGCCGTGGGCCGGGGCGACGATGAGCGCCTGGTTCTTCCGGACGCCGCGCATGATGTCGCGGGCCAGCTTCTCGGCGGTGTAGAGGCGCGGGGACGCCTTCTTGATGTCCTCCTTGGCGTCGCCCGACATCGGCGTCGCGGGGAGGTCGGGGTTGACGTTGGTGAGCAGCGGCGTGTCCACGAAGGACGGGCAGACGACGCTGACCTTGACGCCGCGTCCGGCGGCCTCGGCGCGCAGGCCGAGGGAGAGGCCGACGACGGCGTGCTTGGTCGCGGTGTAGGGGATGCCGATCGGCATCGGGACGAGCCCGGCGAGCGAGGCGGTGTTCACGATGTGCCCGGAGCCCTGCTCCAGCATGATCGGGTAGGCCGCGTGGACGCCGTGCACGACCCCCTTGAGGTTGATGTCGATCGCCCGGTTCCAGTGGTCGAGCGTGAGCTCCTCGGCGAGGCCGCCGATGGCGATGCCCGCGTTGTTGAACACCAGGTCGAGGCTGCCGTGCTCGGCCTTGACGCCCTGGTAGAGCTCGGCGACGGCGGCGGCGTCGGTGACGTCGAGGCGCTCGGCGGTGGCCTTGCCCCGGCCGAGGGTGTTCAGCCGCTCGGCGACCTTGGCCGCGCCGTCGGCGTTGATGTCGGTGACCACGACGGTGTTCCCGCGGGACACCAGGGCCGTGGCGATCGCCCGGCCGATGCCGGACGCTCCACCGGTCACGATCGCAATGCTCATCGTCGCTGCTCCGCTCGCTGTTCAGTGGGCACGGGGATGGGGGAGGGACACCGGGCCGCGGGGCCGGCCTGGAGGGGGAGTGCGGCCGGCCCCGCGGTGGCTAATTGGATGGTTGGTTCAATACGGCCGTGCGGGGCAGTCTAGCCAGCCGCCGCCGGCGCCTGCGCGCGACCCCCGGAACCGGCCCCGCCGGACCCGCCACCAGGTCCGTCACCAGGCCCTTGGCCGCGACCGTCCTGACCGGCGGGGCCGGTCAGGACGAAGGACGCCGGGTCGAGGCGGCGCGTGCGCAGCCAGTAGCTCGCCGTGGACGCCGGCCACGCGGCCCGGTTCACGCCCTCGCGGTCGAGGTACCAGGACGTGCAGCCGCCCGCGACCCACACCGCGCCCTCGGACTTGCGCTGCACCCACTCGTTGAAGCGGTCCTGCGCGCCGCGCCGGACGGCGATCGCCCGCGAGCCCGTCGCGTCCATCAGCCGCAGGCACTGGAGCGCGTGCCGGACCTGCGCCTCGATGATGAAGATCATCGAGTTGTGGCCGAGCCCGGAGTTCGGGCCGAGCAGCAGGAACAGGTTCGGGAAGCCGGCCACCGTGACGCCGAGATGCGCCTCGATGCCGTCCTGCCAGGCGTCCTGGATCTTCAGCCCGTTCCGGCCGACGATGTGCGCGTGCTCGAACGCGTCGGTGACGTGGAAGCCGGTGCCGAGGATGATCGCGTCCACCTCGTACTCGCGGCCGTCCTTCGCGACCACCGAGTGCGGCCGGACGGCCTCGATCCCCGCGGTCGTCAGCTCCACGTTCGGCCTGGTCAACGCCGGATAGTAGTCGCTGGACACCAGCGTCCGCTTGCAGCCCATCGTGTAGTCGGGGGTGAGCTTGCGGCGCAGCTCCGGGTCGGCGACCTGCCGGTTCAGGTGCGCCTTGGCGAGCGTCGAGGCGACCTTCAGCAGCCGCGGGTTCTTGAACCCGAGGACGAAGCTCTCCTGCAGCAGGTAGATCCCGTTCCGGTAGGCCCGCTGGACGCCCGGGACGCGGCGGAACAGCGCCCGCTCGACCCCGGTGATCGCCCGGTCCGGCTTGGGGATGATCCACGGCGGCGTCCGCTGGAACACCGTCAGGCGCGCGACCCGCCTGGCGATCTGCGGCACGAACTGGATCGCGGACGCGCCCGTCCCGATCACCGCGACGCGCTTGCCGGTCAGGTCGTAGTCGTGGTCCCACTCCGCCGAGTGGAAGACCTTCCCCTCGAAGGACGCGAGGCCGGGCAGATCCGGGATGTTCGGCTGGTGGAGCGGTCCCATCGCGGACACGAGCGCCCGCCCGCGGACGACCTCCTCACCGTCGCCCACCAGGACGCGCCAGGTGTCGGTGTCGTCCTCGTACTCCGCGCCGACGACCTCGGTGCCGAACCGGATGTGCTGGCGCAGGTCGTACTTCTCGACGATGTCCTTGATGTACTCGAGCAGCTCGCGCTGCTTCGGGAACATCCGCGACCAGTCGGCCTTCGGCTCGAAGGAGTAGGAGTACAGCAGCGACATGATGTCGCAGGCGCAGCCCGGATAGGTGTTCTCCCGCCAGGTGCCGCCGACCTCGTCCGCCTTCTCCAGGATGACGAAGTCGTGCACGCCCGCCTTCTTCAGGCCGATCGCCATGCACAGGCCGGAGAAGCCCGTCCCGATGATGACGACCTTGTAGGGGCCGCCGGGGCCCGCCGCCGGAGTGACCGTGCGATGCGCGACCACCGGAATTCCGGACGCGTCGTCGCGGCCGGCCCCGCTCACGCCGTCGCGGCCGGCGCCGCTGTGGTCGTGGTCCGGGACGCTCGCGTCGTCATGGTCCGCCACGCTCAGGCCGCCTTCGCGGCGCGGCCGGACGGCTTCTCCTCGGGCAGCGGACGGCGCTCGCCCGGCTCGTCCCAGATCCCGAACGCCTTCCAGATCCGCTTGTTCACCGGGGTGATCACGCCCAGCTCGGCCATCAGGTCACGGATCTTGCCGACCGAGTTGGCGATCTCCGCCTGCGCGACCGGGTTCCTGTACGCCTCCCGGACGACGTCCTTCGGGATGTTGAAGTGCCGCACCATCGGGCCGGGCGGGGACAGCATGATCCGCGCCATCACGCCGAGCACGATCGGCGTCGCGACTCCGAGGGCGCGCCGGCGCGGCTTCGGCATCGCCGGGACCCGGTGCTTGAGGTAGTGCCGGGCGAACGAGATGTGCCGGGCCTCCTCGGCGATGTGGATCTTCATGATGGTCTCTTCGAGCGGGTGCTTGATGTGCCCGCCCTTGAGCGACTTGCGCTGCACGTAGTCGATCGGGTCCTCGCCGCCGAGCACGAAGACGAAGAACATCTCGGTGCTGATCAGCGGGATCCACGGCGCGAGCTGCGCGACCAGGGTGAGCGCCTTCGGCATGCCCTTGATCGGCATCTTCGTCCGGTTCACGAACTCCTGGAACATCATCCCGTGGTGACATTCCTCGGTCGTCTCGTGGTAGACGTACCGGAATTCCGGACGGCCGTTCGGCAGCCAGTAGGCGAAGTTCAGCAGGCCGCGCTTCAGCAGGTTCTCGAACTGGAGGCCGATCTTCATCGCGGTCGCGACCCGCCACAGCCCGATCTGCGCCTGGATCTCCGGCGGCTGCGACCGGTACCACTCCGTCCGGCCGAGCCGGTCGAACGGCGGCAGCACCCAGCGCGGGTCGTTCCGGTCGACCTGGAACTCCGGGTCGTCCCAGGGGATGTCCGCGTACGCCTCCCAGTGCTTCTCCACCGACGCCTTGTTCAGGCGGTCGATGACGCCCAGGTAGGACTTGCGGTCCTTGACCTGCTCGCGGACTTCCTCGGCGAGTTCGGTGGGGGCCTTGGTCATGGCTGTGCTCCCTCGGGGGTCGGGGGTACGGCGGTTCCCGAGTCGGTGTGGGCGGGCGGGCCGTCCGCGGTGTCCGGACGGTCCGGGGAGGACGCGGTGTCGGCGTCCGCTGTGGCTCCGGTCGAGGCGCCGGCGGTTTCGGGCGTGCTGCCGGCGGGTTCGGTCGAGGTGCCGGCGGTTTCGGAGGCGGCGCCGGCGCTCGCGGGGGAGGCCGCGCCGGGATCCGGGATGATCAGGCGGGCGACGCTCTTGACCTGGTCGAGGACCGCCTTCTGGTGGCCCGCGGCGTCGTCGTCCAGCGCGTGCTGGACCGACAGCCCGACGAACATCGCGAACACGCCGCGCAGCATCGTCGGGACGTGGTCGTCTGGGAGGTGCGTCGCCGGGAAGAGCCGCTCGAACGTCTCCAGGATGACCTCCAGGATGCGTTCGTTCAGGTCGCGGCAGAGCGGCCGCAGCTCGTCGTCGGTGCGCGCGGCGACCGCGAGCTCCAGCAGCGCCTTGGCCGGACGGCCCCGGAAGACCTCCCAGAGCAGGTCGAGCGCGCCCTCCACGTTGCGCCGCTCCGGCGGCAGGACGGCGAACGCCGTCTCGTAGGCGAGCCGCTGCCGCTCCAGCAGGTGCTCCAGCGAGGCCGCCACCAGGACCATCTTGGTCGGGTAGTGGTGCTGCTGCGCGCCCCGCGACACGCCCGCGCGGCGCGCGACCTCGGTGGTGGACGTCCCGGACCAGCCGAGATCGACCAGGCACTCCATGGTCGCGTCGAGCAGGCGCGCCTGGGTCCGGGAACGCCGCTCCTCCTGGGTGCGGCGGCCGGATGACCTGCGGCGCGCATGACGTCGGCGAGTGCTTACTGACACATCTCCGACGGTACGGACACACTTACAAGCAAGCAAGCCTGCTTGTATGTTGCCCGCATCACAATTGGACTGCATGTCCAATCAGAGGAATCGGTGCGCCCGACCGCGCGAACTGCGGTGCCCCCGTGTTCGCCTGTCGCGCGGCGGTGCCTGTCGCGCGGTGGTGCCCGCGCGGCGGGTGTCACATGCTGGCGATGAGCTCGTCGACGCGTTCGTCCACCGAGCGGAACGGGTCCTTGCACAGCACCGTGCGCTGCGCCTGGTCGTTCAGCTTGAGGTGCACCCAGTCGACGGTGAAGTCGCGCCGCTTCTCCTGTGCCCTGCGGATGAACTCGCCGCGCAGCCGCGCCCGCGTCGTCTGCGGCGGCACCGACTTGGCCTCGAAGATGTCCAGGTCCCGCGACACCCGCTCCACCGAGCCGCGCTTCTCCAGCAGGTAGTACAGGCCGCGACCGCGGTGGACGTCGTGGTAGGCCAGATCGAGCTGCGCGACCCGCGGCGAACTCAGCGGCAGGTCGTACTTGCGCCGGTACCGCTCGATCAACTGGTACTTGGTCACCCAGTCGATCTCCCGCGAGACCAGGTCCAGGTCGCCCGTCTCGACCGCCCGCAGCGTCCGCTCCCAGAGGTCCAGCACCCGGGCCGTCACCGCGTCGCCGCCGTGCCGGTCCACGAAGTCCTTCGCCTTGCCGAAGTACTCCCTCTGGATCTCCAGCGGGCTCACCTCGCGGCCGTTCGCCAGCCGCACCTTGCGCCGTCCGGTCATGTCGTGGCTGACCTCGCGGATCGCCCGGATCGGGTTCTCCAATGTCAGGTCGCGCAGCACCACGCCCGCCTCGATCATCCGCAGCACCAGGTCGGTCGCGCCGACCTTGAGCATCATCGTGGTCTCGCTCATGTTGGAGTCGCCCACGATCACGTGCAGCCGCCGGAACCGCTCGGCGTCGCCGTGCGGCTCGTCCCGGGTGTTGATGATCGGACGGGAGCGGGTCGTCGCCGAGGACACGCCCTCCCAGATGTGCTCGGCCCGCTGCGACACGCAGTACACCGCGCCGCGCGGCGTCTGGAGCACCTTGCCCGCGCCGCAGATGAGCTGCCGCGTCACCAGGTACGGGATCAGCGCGTCGGCGAGGCGGCCGAACTCGCCCTGGCGTCCGACGCAGTAGTTCTCGTGGCAGCCGTAGGAGTTGCCGGCCGAGTCGGTGTTGTTCTTGAACAGGTAGACGTCGCCGGCGATGCCCTCCTCGTGGAGCCGGCTCTCGGCCTCCTCGCGCAGGCCCTCCAGGATGCGTTCGCCCGCCTTGTCATGGGTCACCAGGTCGATGACGCTGTCGCACTCGGGCGTGGAGTACTCGGGATGGCTGCCGACATCCAGGTACAGCCGGGCGCCGTTGGGGAGGAAGACATTGCTGCTGCGGCCCCACGAGACCACCCCGCGGAACAGGTAGCGGGCCACCTCGTCCGGTGACAGCCGCCGCTGGCCGCGGAAGGTGCAGGTGACGCCGTACTCGTTCTCAAGCCCGAAGATGCGCCTGTCCACACCTGGAGCGTAAGCGTCCGGACGCCCGGTTGACACTCCCCGAAGCCTCTGTTCACTCACCGTGCAAAGGCGGTACCGCCCGGCGGGGCGCGGGCTCGGGACCTTGCGACGTGCGCGTTGCGGGACGGGACGCGGAGGCGCGACGCCGCGACGTGGGCATTCGCCGTCCGCCTACGCCCGGTGCGGTACGCCGGAGGGCGCGACTGCTGCGCAGGACGCACTGCTCAAGCCGCTTCCCGCCGGACGACGCGAACACCGTCCGCGCGGGAGCGTCGACGTCATGAAGAAGAGCAGAGAGAACCACGCCGACGCGCGCCCCTCGGGCAGGGGCGTGACGCCGTCCGCAGGCGTGACGCCGTCTGCGGGAGCGATGCCGTCTGCGGGGGCGATGTCGTCCGCGAGGGGGACCGCGAGTGAAGCCGCGGGTGGGGCGGCGAGCGGGGACGGCGGCGCGCGCACCGAGCGGCTGTCGAAGGTGTACGGGACGGGCCCGACCGCCGTCCGGGCCCTGGACGGGGTGAGCGTGACGCTGCCCGGCGGGCGGTTCACCGCGATCATGGGACCGTCCGGCGCGGGCAAGTCCACGCTCATGCACTGCGTCGCGGGCCTGGACGCGCCGACCTCCGGCCGCGTGTTCGTCGGCGGCGTCGATCTCGGCGCGCTGCCCGACGCGAAGCTCACGCGGATGCGCCGGGAGCGGATCGGGTTCGTGTTCCAGGCGTTCAACCTGCTGCCGACGCTGACCGCCCGCGACAACGTCCTGCTGCCGACCACGCTCGCCGGGACGCGCCCCGACCAGCAGTGGTTCGACACCGTCGTCCGGACGCTGGGGCTCGGCGACCGGCTCGGGCACCGGCCCGCGGAGCTGTCCGGCGGCCAGCAGCAGCGGGTCGCGCTCGCCCGCGCGCTGATCACCCGTCCGGAGATCGTGTTCGCGGACGAGCCGACCGGCAACCTCGACTCGCGCACCGGCGCGGAGGTGCTGGCCCTGCTCCGCCGCTCGGTGGACGATCTCGGCCAGACCGTCGCGATGGTCACCCACGATCCGGCCGCCGCCGCGCACGCCGACTCCGTGATCTACCTCGCGGACGGCCGGATCGTGGACGTGATGGACGCCCCGACGCCCGACCGCGTCCTGGACCGGATGCGCTCGCTGGGCGGTGCGGCATGATCGGGCTGGCCGTCCGGGAGCTGTGGGGACGCCGCCGCCGGCTCGCGTCGTCGCTGGTCGCGGTGTTCCTCGGCGTCGCGTTCCTCACCGGGACGCTCGCGCTCGGCGACACGCTGTCGCACGCGATCGACCGGTACTTCGCGAACGCCTACGGCGACACCGACGTGATGGTCCGGAACGCGACGCGCGTGAGCAGGTCGCCGGGACAGTTGCCCGGCGAGATCGACGGGGCCGTCCTGCCGAAGGTGCGGGCCGTGCCGGGCACGGCGGACGCGCAGCCGGTGATCCAGGGGGCCGGCCAGCCGCTCGGCCGGGACGGGAAGGTCATCCCCGAACGCGGTCCGCGCGTCGCCGGGAACTGGATCGAGGACCCCGCGCTCAACGCGTACCGGATCGCGCAGGGCCGCGCGCCGCGCGCGCCGGACGAGGTCGTGATCAACAAGCGCGCCGCCGACGACGGGCACCTGCGCGTGGGGGACCGGACCGTCGTCCTCACGCCCGAGCGGGTGCCGGTGACGGTCGTCGGCATCAGCATGTTCGGCAAGGATCCCGCGTTCGGCGAGACCGCGTTCACCGCCTTCTCCCTCGAAGGCGCGCAGCGGTACGTGGCGCACGGGACCGGGCGCCTGACCGGCGTCGCCGTCCGCGCCGGATCCGGCGTCGGGCAGGGCGAGCTGGCCGCGCGCGTGTCCCGCGTCCTGCCCGCCGGAACCGAGGCGATCACCGGGAAGGCGCTGGTGGACGAGGGCGTCGGGCAGGTCCGGGACGGCTTCCTCAAGGTCTTCCAGAGCGCGCTGGCCGCCTTCGGCGCGGTCGCGCTGCTGGTCGCGGCGTTCTCCATCCACAACACGTTCGCGATCACGCTCGCCCAGCGGGTGCGCGAGTCGGCGCTGCTGCGCGCGGTCGGCGCGAGCCGCCGCCAGCTCACCCTGCTCGTGGGCGCGGAGGCGCTGGTCGTCGGCGGGGTCGCCACCGCGGCCGGGGCCGCGGGCGGCGTCGGCTGCGCGGCGCTGCTGAAGCTGCTGTTCCAGGGCTTCGGCATGGGCCTGGACGCGCAGGGCGTCGTGATCACCGCGCGGACGCTGCTGATCGCCGTGCCGGTCGGGCTGGCCGTCACGCTGCTGGCCGTGCTCGGACCCGCGGTGCGCGCCGCCCGGATCCCGCCGATCGCCGCGCTGCGGGAGTCGGCGGCCGAGCCCGCCGGAATGTCGGAGGCGCGTGTCATCGTGGGCTCGGTGGTGGCGGCCGTCGGCGTCGGGGCGGCGGTGTTCGGGGCGGTCGTCGGCCGTGCGGCGTGGACGGGCGTGGGCGCGTTGATGTCGCTGGTCGCGCTGGTGGCGCTGGGGCCGGTCGCGGCTCGTCCGGCCGCGGCTCTCATCGGCATGCCCGCGGCCCGGTGGCGCGGCGTGCCCGGGCGGCTCGCCCGCGAGAGCGCCGTGCGCTCGCCGCGCCGCACCGCCGGGGCCGCGACCGCGCTCATGATCGGCGTCGGCGTGGTCACGCTGCTCACGGTCTTCGCCGGGTCGCTGCGCGCCTCCCTGGCGGACGGCGTCGCGGGCTCGTTCCGCTCGGGCCTCGTCGTGAACGGCGGCACGAACGCGAGCGGCGGATTCGAGCCGTCCCTGGCCGCGCGCGCCGCCGCGCTGCCCCAGATCGAGACGGCCGCCGGGCTCGGCAAGGGCGCGGCCCGCGTGGACGGCCACACAGCGACGGTGGGCGTCGCCGACCCCGCGCAGCTCGCGCGGGTCCTCCGCCTGGACGTCACGTCCGGCACCCTCCCGTCCGACCCGTCCTCGCCTTCCGCGCCAGCACCAGGCCCCGGCCCCAGCGGCGCGTCGGGCACCGGTGGCGGCACGTCGGGCACGTCGGGCGGCGCGTCCGGCACCGGCAGCGGCACGTCCGGTGGCGCGTCGGGCACCGGTGGCGGCACGTCGGGCACGTCGGGCGGCGCGTCGGGCAACGGCGGTGGCGCGTCCGGCGGGGGAGCACGGGGGGCTGGGCCGGGGGTGCTGGCGGTGGCGGAGAAGGTCGCCGACCAGCGGAAATGGCGGGTCGGGGCGACGGTCACGGTCACGTTCTCGGACGGTTCGCGGCTGCCGATGACGGTCGGCGCGATCTACAAGCGGGCCGATCTGGCCGGGGACTACCTCGTCCCGCGGTCGGTGTGGGCCGAGCACAACCGGCGGCCGCAGGACATCGTGGCGTTCGCGAAGCCGAAGCAGGGCGTGTCGGAGGCGGACGCGCGGGCCGCGCTCACCTCGCTGGCCCGCTCGTACGGGGCGCCGGATGTCCAGAACCGGCCAGAGTACGTCGCGGCGCAGACCAAGCAGATGAACGCGTTCCTCGGGATCGTGTACGTGATGCTGGCGCTGGCGATCGTGATCGCGCTGCTCGGGATCGCGAACACGCTCGCCCTGTCCGTCCATGAGAGGACGCGTGAGCTGGGGCTTCTGCGGGCGGTCGGCGCGACCCGGCGGCAGCTGCGGTCGATGATCCGGTGGGAGTCGCTCATCGTGTCGCTGTTCGGCACGGCGGGCGGCGCGGGCCTCGGCCTCTTCCTCGGCTGGGCGCTGGTCGGCGCGATGTCGAACCCGTTCTCCGTCCCGGCCGTGCCTCTGGTGGTGATCCTGCTGGTCGGCGCGGTCGCCGGCGTCCTGGCCGCGCTGCGGCCCGCGCGCCGAGCGGCACGGCTTCCGGCGCTCACCGCCGTGGCGTCCACGTGAGACGCGTCCGCGCCGTCCGCCCTCGGTGTTTTCAGGGGGGCGGACGGTGCCGGGCGCGCACGCGCATGGTTGTCACTCCTGTGCCTCGCGCCGCCGGAGTCACGGTCGTCCCACCCGCGCGGCCTAAGCGGACGCCTCGTGCGCGCACGAGGACGGCCCGTATGCGGTCTCGGAGGACGCGATCGGGCGGCGAGGACGGTGCGAGGACGGTGCGCCGCAGGATGCGCGGTTTGCCTGGATAGGCTGTTGCAATGCAGGTCAACCAGTCGGGCAAGCTCGCCAACGTCTGTTACGACATCCGCGGTCCGGTCCTGAAGCGCGCCAGGGAGCTGGAGGCGCAGGGCAACCGGATCCTCAAGCTGCACATCGGGAACCCCGCTCCGTTCGGGTTCGAGGCCCCGCCCGAACTGCTGCAGGACATGATCCGCAACCTGCCGGAGGCGCACGGCTACAGCGACTCCAAGGGCATCCTGCCCGCCCGCCGCGCCGTGGTCCAGCGGTGCGAGGAGCTGGGCATCGCCGGAGTGGACGTCGAGGACGTCTACCTGGGCAACGGCGTCTCCGAGCTGATCGTGATGACGCTCCAGGCGCTGCTCGACGACGGTGACCAGGTGCTCATCCCCACTCCGGACTACCCGCTGTGGACGGCCGCGACGTCGCTGTCCGGCGGCGTGCCGGTGCACTACCGGTGCGACGAGGCGGCGGGCTGGGCGCCCGACCTCGACGACCTGGAAAGCAAGATCACCGACCGCACCCGGGCGGTCGTGATCATCAACCCGAACAACCCGACCGGCGCGGTCTACCCGCGCGAGGTGCTGCTCGGCATCACCGAGCTGGCGCGCCGGCACGGCCTGCTGATTTTCGCCGACGAGATCTACGACCGGATCCTGTACGACGGCGCGGCGCACACCTCGATCGCCTCGCTCGCCCCCGACCTGCTCTGCCTGACCTTCGGCGGACTGTCGAAGAACTACCGGGTGGCCGGGTTCCGGTGCGGCTGGGTGATCCTCTCCGGCCCGAAGGAGCACGCCGAGTCCTACATCGAGGGCCTCGACATCCTCGCGAACATGCGGCTGTGCCCGAACGTCCCCGCGCAGTACGCCGTGCAGGCCGCGCTCGGCGGCACGCAGAGCATCGAGGAGCTCGTCCTGCCGACCGGACGGCTCGGCGAGCAGCGCGACCGCGCCGCGAAGATGCTCAACGACATCCCCGGCGTGAGCTGCGTCCGCCCGGCCGGCGCGCTCTACGTCTTCCCGCGCCTCGACCCGGAGACGTACCCGGTCAAGGACGACGTCCAGTTCGCGTTCGACCTGCTGGAGCAGCAGAACATCCTGATCGTGCAGGGCACCGGCTTCAACTGGCCGACGCCCGACCACTTCCGGATCGTGACGCTCCAGTACGCCGACGAGCTCGAAGAGGCGATCGGCCGCATCGGCGACTTCCTCGGCACCTACCGTCCCTGACCGTCAGGTGAGACTTTCGGAGCGCCGCGAAAGCGTTCTGTGGCCCGCGGGGAGGCCGGAGGCTACTCGGCGTCCCCGTCCTTCCCGCTCGCCGCCGCGGCCTGGTCGAGACGGCGGAGCGCACCCCGCACGACCTGCGGATCGGTCGTCGCCCAGAACGGCGGCAGGGACGCCTTCAGGAAACCGCCGTACCGCGCCGTCGCGAGCCTCGGGTCGAGAACGGCCACCACGCCCCGGTCGTCCATCGCGCGCAGGAGACGGCCCGCGCCCTGCGCCAGCAGCAGCGCGGCGTGCGTCGCCGCGACCGTCATGAAGCCGTTGCCGCCGCGCGCCGCGACCGCCCGCTGCCGCGCCGACGCGACCGGGTCGTCCGGGCGGGGGAACGGGATCCGGTCCATGATCACCAGTTGCAGCGACGGGCCGGGCACGTCCACGCCCTGCCAGAGCGACAGGGTGCCGAACAGGCAGGTCCGCTCGTCCTCGGCGAACTGCTTGACCAGCAGGGACGTGGAGTCCTCGCCCTGGCAGAGCAGCGGGTGCGACAGGTGGTCCTTCAGCTCGTCGGCGGCCTGGCGGGCGGCGCGCATCGAGGAGAACAGCCCGAGCGTGCGGCCTCCGGCGGCCTCGATCAGCTCGGTGATCTCGGTCAGGTAGGCGTCGGGGAGGCCGTCGCGGCCCGGCTGCGGCAGGTGCCGCGCGACGTAGAGGATGCCCGAGCGCGGATGGTCGAAGGGCGACCCGACGTCGATGCCCGTCCACGCCAGGTCCTGCTTGCCCTTCTCGGGCTTGGCCTTTTCGGACTGCGTCTTTTCGGGCTGGGCCTTTTCGGACGGGGCCTTCTCGGGCTGAGCCTCGGCATCGGCTTGCGCGGGGGCGCGCTGCGCCGGGACGTCAAGCGGAGGCAAACCCCATTGGCGAGCCAGGGGTTCGAAGGATCCGCCCAGCGTGAGTGTGGCGGACGTGAGGACGGCCGTGCGCTTCTCGAAGAGCGTCGCGCGCAGCAGCCCTCCCACGCCGATCGGTGCAACGTGCAACGTCGGCGGACGCTTCGGACGGCCGTCCTGCACGAACGGCTTCTCCAGCCAGACGACCTCGTTCCGCGCGGCGATCTCGACCTGGTAGGACTCCAGGATCCGGACGGCCGTGTCGTGCAGATCCTCCAGCGCGGACCGGGCCGCCTTGCGCGCGCCCGCGTCGGCCGGGTCCATTTCCTTCTTCTCCGGACCGATCGCGGTGAGGCAGGCGTGCGCGGCGTCCCGGACGACGGCGAGCGCGTTGCCGAGGGCCTCGGGCAGGACGTCCATACGTCCTGCAGGAAATTCCTCCAGGAGAAGCGTCAGATCCTCTGCCGAGACCTTCAGACGGTCGGCGACGCCCTCTTCGATGAGCCGTCCGCAGCGCCGGGCGGCCGTGTCTACAGCGGAAGCTGAAATGTCGCCCGTGGCTACGGCGGTGACGCGGTCGACGAGTTCGTGCGCCTCGTCCACGATGACGATGTCGTGCTCGGGGAGGACCTGGAACTCCTCGAGAGCGTCGATCGCGAGCAGCGCGTGGTTGGTGACGACGATGTGCGCCTCGCCCGCCTGCGCGCGGGCCAGCTCGGCGAAACACTCCGTGCCCTGCGGACACCGCGTCGCGCCCAGGCATTCCTTGGCGGTGACCGCGACCTGACGCCACGCCTGTTCGCTCACGCCCGGAACGAGCTCGTCGCGGTCGCCCGTCTGCGTCTCGTCCGCCCATTCGTTCAGCCGTTTCACCTGGCGGCCGAGCGTGGAGAGCTGCTGCGGATCGAACAGGCCGTGGTCTTCTTCCTGCTCGTCCGGAACGCCGGTCTGGACGCGGTGGAGGCACAGGTAGTTACGGCGGCCCTTGAGAATCGCGAACTTCAGCTCGGTGCCCAGGTGCGGCCGGAGGGCTTCGGCGAGCCGCGGCAGATCGCGGTCCACCAGCTGCCGCTGGAGGGCGATGGTCGCGGTCGAGACCACGACCGTCCGCCCCTTGGTGACCGCGTGCCGGATCGCCGGGACGAGGTAGGCGAGCGACTTTCCGGTGCCGGTGCCCGCCTGCGCGGCGAGGTGCTCGCCGTCGCCGAGCGCCTTCTCCACGGCCTCGGCCATGGCGACCTGTCCGGTCCGCTCGGCGCCGCCGATGGCCTGGACGGCGGCGGAGAGCAGCGTGGCCGTGTCGGGGACGCGTCCGGCCGTGGCGGGCACGCCCTTGCCTTTGGCGGGACGCGCGGAACCGGCCGACTCTTCGGCGTCGGCGGAGCTGGAGAGCAGATCAGGGGCGGGCACGACGCCCAACGCTACCGTCCGTCCGCCGTGCTCGCGGCCAAGCCGGCGCGGTTGGCCCAGGCGGTAACGACCCAGTGGCCTGGATCACTTCCTCGACCAGCAGCCGCTGGGCAGTTGTCCAGATCACACGGTTTCGGACGGTCTCGGCTGGAACGCGGCCCACATAATGAAGCACTTACTTATTCCGCTGCCCGTCGAGGGGGTTGACGCATGTCCGAAGTCGGGCTTTCCGGGCGGTCCCGGGCAGTGTTCAGCTGCTTCGGCGCGGCCGTCATCGCCGGTGCGTCGGGCCTCGCCGTGTATGCGGCGAACCCGTCCCCACCGCCGTCCCGCTACTACAGCGCCACTTTCGCGCGCGCGGGGCAGGGGCTCGACAGCAGGTCGGACGTCAAGGTCCGTGGGGTGACGGTCGGGAACGTCGATTCCGTGAAACTCACTGGGGACGGCCGTGTGCGCGTGCGTCTGCGCGTGGATCGCGGCGTGCGCGTCCCGCGCGGGGCCGAGGCCCGCATCGACCCGGTGTCCATCTTCGGGCCGAAGGAGATCTCGCTGGATTTCGCCGGGGCCGGGGACGGTCCCTATCTCGCGGACGGCGATGCCATCGCGCGCACGCGCGAGGCGTCCGATCCGGCTGAGACGGCGATGCCCGCCTACCGGCTCAGCCAGGCGATCGACCCCGACGACGTGGTCACCCTGACGCGGACGCTGTCGGAGGGCCTGAACGGTCAGGGGCCCGCACTGCACCGGACGATCGACAACGGCAGCCGCCTGGCCGGGCTGGGCACGTCCGACCGCGCCGAGCTGCGGACGCTGATCGGCAGCCTGAACGGCCTGGCCGGAACGTTCCAGGGACGCGGCGACGAGATCGTCCGGACGAGCCGCGACGCGTCCGGGCTGACCGCGCTCGTCGGCGACCGGCCGGACCGGATCACCGCGCTGCTCGACCAGGCCGGAATCCTGAGCGGACGCGTCGGCGACCGGCTCCGCGACCACGGGGCGAACGCCGGGAGCCTCATCGACGACCTCAGCGGGCCGGCCACGCTCGTCGCGGCGAACCGTCCCGCGCTGAGCCTGCTGATCACGAACCTGACCCGGCTCTTCAACGGGCTCGGCGGCATGCTGAACGGCCCCGGACCGTCCGGGTACCGCACCGCGATGATGATCGACAGCCAGCAGATCACGCCCTGCGGGATCTTCATCGACCTCTGCGCCACCGCCACGCCCGCGCGCTGACGGGCCGCGTTGCGGTCGGCCCCGAAGAGCGCTTTGGGACAGCCCCAGGGACGGAACGGTCCAGAGCGTCCGCGAAGATACTGCTGTGTCTGATGCTGAAAGAGAAGTCCTGACCTGGGAACTGTTCGGCACGGCCAGCCGCGAGCTGGCCGTCGCGGTCGCCGAGAGCGGTTACCGGCCGGACCTGATCCTGTCGATCGCGCGCGGCGGGCTGTTCGTGGCGGGCGCCCTCGGCTACGCCCTCGACGTCAAGAACCTGCACGTCATGAACGTCGAGTTCTACACCGGCGTGGACCAGCGGCTCGACATGCCGGTCATGCTCCCGCCCGTCCCCGCCCCCGTGGACCTCTCCGGCGCGCGCGTCCTGGTCGCCGACGACGTCGCCGACACCGGCGCGACCCTCAAGCTCGTCCGGGACTTCTGCGCCGACCACGTCGCGGACGTCCGCTGCGCCGTCGTCTACGAGAAGCCCCACTCGACCGTGAAGTGCGAGTACGTGTGGCGCCACACCGACCGCTGGATCAACTTCCCGTGGTCCACGCTGCCCCCGGTCGTGCAGCGGGACGACCAGGTCCTGGACGCCTGACGGTTCGCCCCTCGCAAAGGCCGGGTCCCTCCGCCGGGCCCGGCCTCACTCATAGGGGCACGACCTGCGAAATCGTGGGCCGCGCCTAAGGCACCCGTTCGGTTATCCACAGATCGGCCGCCCGGTGGCGACCCCGGAGCCGGGTCGGCCAGGGTCGAAGCATGACCAACGCATCGACCCGTCTGGTGATCCGGACCCCCGACGACGCCATCGCCGCCGTCCCGTACCTGCTCGGCTTCCACCCGTCGGACAGCCTCGTCGTGCTGGGCTTCGACGGCCCGGAGAGCACCTGCGCCGTCCGCGTCGACTTACCGGACGACCCGTCCGCCACCCGCGAGGCGGCCGAGCGGATCGCGACCGTGATCGGCCGCAACGGCTTCCGCAAGGCCCTCATCGTCGGCTACGGCGACCCCGCGAAGGTGACCGCCGCCGCGTCGGCCACCTGGGAGTCCCTCGCCGCCGCCGACGTCCGCACCGTCGAGGCCATGCGCGTCGCGGACGGCCGCTGGTGGTCCCTCACCTGCCTGGAGAGGTGCTGCCCGCCCGAAGGCCGCCCCTTCGACACCAGCACCACCGAACTCGCCGCCCGAGCGGCCTACGCCGGCCACACCGCCCTCCCCAACCGGGACGACCTCCGCAACTCCCTGGCCCCCGCACCCGGCGCATCGCAGGCCGCGGTCCGCCGCGCCACCCTCCGAGCCGAAGCCGAAATCCAGCAGTGGACGCAGGAGACACCGTCCGCCCAAGCCCTGACCGCCCGCAAAACGACCAAGGCGCTGGACCTTCTCACCGGCATCCGCGCTGCCGGCGGCACCACGAACGCCGACGCGGCCATGCTGTCCGTCCTCATGACCGACCTGCGCGTCCGAGACGAGATCTGGGTCCGCCTCGACCACGAGACGGACCTGCCCCTCTGGCGAGAGATCCTCCGCAGAACCGACCTCCGCCACGCCGCCGCCCCGGCGTCCCTGCTGGCCTTCCTCGCCTACACCACGGGCGACGGCGGCTTGGCGAACCTGGCCCTGGACCGCGCCGAGGAGGCCGATCCCCACTACTCCATGGCGGCCCTGATCCGCGCCATCATCGCCCTCGGCGTCCCGCCGAAGAAGGCGCGCTTGAAACTCACCCCGCAAGACCTGGCCGACCTCTACAAGGCCCGCGACCATCCCGAAACCCTTCGCCCGGAGCCCCACCCATGACTCGCCACCGCCGGCGCCCGCTGGCGGCGAGGCATCGAGGTGCTCGCCCAGGCCGTCGCTGTCCGGTGCGATCACCCCGTTGTCGATCAGCCGGGGGATTCCAGGCCAGTGGCGTGCCAGATCGTCGGCGCAGTAGGCGGCCGGTGAACGCTCGGTACGGCTGCGGGGTCGTGGGCCGCAGCCGTCACGCGAACGACGGCCACCGGTCGGCGGCCCACTTCCGCCAGCCGTCCCAGCCGGGCGGCGGGTCAGCGATCTCACGGCCCTCCAGCTCTGCCGCGTCGGGTTCCTCGAAGAGCGCCCGCCCGTCCACGATGTCGGCGTCCGATATCGCCACCGTCTTCTCGGAGTCGGTCGCCCAGCGGTTGGCGATACGCGCGCGTTGGGTCTCCTCGTCCACCGGCAGGTAGACCATGCGGAAGCAGGCTCTCTCGGCCTCCACCAGCCAGCGGATCGCCGACCGTTCGTCCCGCGACCAGCAGCCGTAGTCCAGGACGACGTCGGTGCCCACTTTGACCGCCTCCAAGGCGAGCCAGAGCAGGCGCCCTTCCAGCACGTCGCGCTTCCCGTCCGCCTCCGCCTCGCCGAACAGGGGAATCATCCAGTCGTCGGGCGTCAGACGCAGCGCGCCGTGCTCCGCGGCGAGCTGCCGGGCTTGCGTGGTCTTTCCGGCCCCTGGCAGGCCGACCATCAGGAACAACGTGGTCACGCCCGAATCGTGGCAGGAAGGCCGATGAGACCACCATCGCTTTATTCGCCTGCTCACAGGCCGAGCACAGGAGCATGGAGGCCCCCGTGACGGTCTGGCCGCGCGCTCGGGGCCGCCCGGCATGTTCGCGGGGCTGCCGCTCCGTCCGGCTGGTCGGCTGGGCGCGCGAAGGCCCGCGAGCCGGTGCTCTTCGGTGCTCGTCCTGCTCAAGCCCGTTCTGCGCGGGGCGCACGCCTGCGCGGGGCGCACGCCTGCGCGGGGCGCACGCCTGCGCAGGTCGCGGTGTTCGCTGGTGGGCGGGTAGGCGCTGACGAGGGGTGAAGCGGCGCAGTTCGAGCCCCTCTTGGAGGCAGCGGTGGGTGGCCGGCTGTTGCGGTTGTTACTCGAGTGGCCGTAGGTGGTCACGGTGCATCAGGAGGTGGGGTGAGGGCTCCTTTAGGAGTCGGTGATTCCTGGGGAGGCATTGTGGGTGGACGTGACGTTCGGTGCGGTGGGGGCTCGGCCACGGCGGGGAACCTCGCGTTGGACCTGGTGGGCGGCGGCGCTGGGCGGGTGCCTTTGCGGGTGCTGCCCGGAGGCGAGTCCGCCGTGGGGGCTCGGCAGGTGGCGGCGCAGGTGGTTCACCTGCTGCTGGAGGCGCTGGCCGGGAAAGCGGTGCTCGGATATGAGGGCGTGGCCGTGAGCGGGCCGGTGGCCGTGCCGCAGGTGCTGTCCTGCTGGGTGCAGCAGGTGGACGGACGGGCCGCTGAGGGTGGGGCCGTCGTCCTGTTCCGGGGGCGCGTCCACGGGGTCGCGCTCCGGATGGAGCTCCGGCACGGGCGGTGGCGGTGCGCGGAACTCGAAACCACCGCTCTCCGCCGGGTGGCGACGTCCAGTGCCTAGCGCTGGCACAGTGCGCGCGCCGGATCGGTAACGGCGTCCGGGACCTCCGGGATCCCGGTCGGCGCGGTCGGCGCGGTCGGCGCGGTCGGCGCGGTCGGCGCGGTCGGCGCGGTCGGCGGGGTCGGCGGGGTCGGCGGGGTCGGCGGGGTCGGCGGGGTCGGCCGGTCACCCTCGGCGCGGGCAGTCGTACCTGTGGAGGCTGGTCAACCGGATCGCGGGCGAGTGCGGTGTCCCGTTCACGGTCGGCCCGCGCTCCTTCAGCCGCTCGGCGGCACGGCGGGCGGGGTCAGGGGGAGGTGCCGGCTTGGTGGCGGCGGGCGGCCGGTTGTGGCCGTTCGGGGAAGCGGGGTGGTGAGTGTCAGGGGCGGCGGACGGCTTCGCCGGGGCTGCCGGGGTCTATGCGGCGGTGGCGGTTGCGCTCGTTCCAGGCGCGCATGCGGGGTGGGTAGCCGACGATCTGGACGTCGTAGACGGGCATGCCGAGGTCGCGGGCGACCTTGCCGATGACCTTGGGGGAGCCGACGCGGCGGCGGGTCCATTCGCCGTCGGTGGCGACGGCCACGGCGGTGGTGTCGGTGGCGAAGGTCTCGGGCTCCACGTAGAACTCGACGCCCGGACGTGAGCGGGCGAACGCGATCAGCGCCTCGATGTCGTCGTCGGTGGCCTCGCGGTCCAGCTTGGCGACCGTTGTTCCGCGGTTTCGGCGGATTCCGAAACGGTCCCGGAATCTCATCGGTTGTCCTGTCCGTTCTCTTGCGCTCGGGATGCGGTTTTCCTGAGCGATCGGCATTATTGCGTCAACGATCGCCGGGGCGATGCCGGTTCCCCGACATTCGGCGCGTCCGGGGCGGACGGCGTTCGGGTGCGGCCTACACTGGCGGACTCCGGCGATCAATGCAACGGGCGCCCCCAGGAGGCGGGATGAGGGTTCGGCAGGCGTTGGTTCGACGGGGAGCGGCGGCGGTGGCCGCCGTGACGGCTTGCGGGGCGGTGAGTTCACTGGCGCCCGTGGCCGCGGCCGGGCGGATCGATCTGGCGGCGGCACGGCAGAGCACGACGCAGCAGGCGCAGCTGCTGAGCGCGCAGCGCAATCCGGTGGCGGCTCCGCCGCGCAAGATCAATTGCGCCAAGGTCAAGTGCATCGCGCTGACCTTCGACGACGGGCCGGTGGCGGGCACCGACAAGTTGCTGAAGATCCTGGCGCAGCGGCACGTGCGGGTGACGTTCTTCCTGGTCGGACGCAACGCCAAGGCGCGTCCCGACCTGGTGCGCAAGGAGCTCGCGGCGGGGCACGAGATCGGCAACCACAGCTACACGCACGCGGAGCTCACCAAGCTGTCCACGGCCGGGATCAAGAGCGAGATCGGCAAGACCCAGGCGGCGATCCGGAAGGCGAGCGGGTTCACGCCGAAGCTGCTGCGGCCGCCGTACGGGGCGACGAACTCGCGGGTCGCGTCCGTCACCAAGCGGCTCGGGATGCCTCAGATCATCTGGGCGGTCGACCCGCTGGACTGGCGTGACCGCAACTCCAGGACCGTCGAGCGGCGCGTGGTGAGCGCGGCGCGTCCGGGCTACATCGTGCTCATGCACGACATCCACCCGACGACGGTGAACGCCGTCCCGACGATCCTGAGCAAGCTGGCCAAGAAGGGCTACGTGTTCGTGACCGTCTCCGAGCTGTTCGGGCACCCGCTCAAGCCCGGCAAGACGTACGCGCACCGCTGATCCCGGCGAGATCCGGCCGGTCCCTCGCGTGAGGGATCGGCCGTTCGGGTGAGCCGTTCGGGCCCGCCGTCCGTGAAGGAGACAGGGACGGCGGGCGAGGGGACGGAATCATGGCCGGAACATGCGACGGCGAGCAGCCCGGATCGGCGGGCGAGCACGCGCTCCAGGAGACGGCGGGGACGGCCGGGCGCGCGCGGCGGTTCTACGACGACCAGGTGCTCGACCACCTGAACCCCAAGATGATCGAGTTCGTCCGGCGGCAGGAGATGGCGTTCGTCGCCACGTCGGACGCGTACGGGGAGTGCGACTGCAGCTTCCGCGCCGGCCCGCCGGGATTCCTGGCCGTGCCGGACGACCGGACCATCGCCTACCCGGAGTACCGGGGCAACGGCGTCCTGGCGAGCCTCGGGAACATCACCGAGAACCCGCACGTCGGCATCCTGATCATCGACTTCTTCCGGGACGTGATCGGACTGCACGTCAACGGCACCGCCCGGATCGTCCTCGACGCGGACATGCGGGCGCGATATCCGGAACTGCCCGAACCCGACGTCCCCGGGCGGCGCGCCGAGCGCTGGGTCGTGGTGGACGTGGAGGAGGCGTACATCCACTGCGCCAAGCACATCCCGCTGCTGGCGCGCCTTCCGCGCGAGCGCCACTGGGGGACGGACGACACGCGCCGTAAGGGCGGCGACTTCTTCGGCGCCGCCGCAGACGCCCGCACCCGACGCCGACTCCCCGGCAACCACCCTCGAAGCGTCTGACCCACAGTCCCGTCCGGAACCATGAGCCCACCGGACGGTCTTCACCCACCCACCCACCCACCTACCGGACGGTCTCCACACCCACCTACCGGACGGTCTCCACCTGCACTCAGCCCGCCGGACGGTCTTCACTCGCACTCAGCCCGCCCCGCGCTCCGCGCCGGGTCGCGCTGGCATCGCGCCGAGGTGTGCCCGAATCCGGATACGCTCCGTATGCACTCGTAACGTTACGAAGTAGCTCCAGGTAACTGGCCGGTGGAACACCGCGTCGTCACCCACAGTGACAGATTCTTTACCTGTCGGCGGAAAAGCGGTAAGGGACCCGTTTCGCTCCGACGGCAGGGAGGCCCACATGCTGCACGGCGTCGACATCTCCTCGTACAACCCGCACTACCGCCCGCACGGCGAGGTGGACTTCGTGATCATCAAGGCCACCGAGGGACGTACCTACGTCAACCCCCACCGCGTCGCCCAGGCCGCCGCCGCGCGCAAGGCGGGCTGTGTGGTCGGTTTCTACCACTTCCTGCACCCGCGCCGGATCAATGCCCAGGCCAAGTACTTCGTCGAGCACTGCCACGCCCGCGAGGGCGACATCCTCGCCCTGGACTGGGAGACCACCTCGAAGGGCAAGCGCGCCTCCAGCAAGCAGAAGGACAAGTTCCTGCGCAAGGTCAAGAAGCTGATGCCCCACCACCGAGTGATCCTCTACTGCGACCGCCACGTGTGGAACGACCGCCGCACGAGCCACTACGTGGCCGACGGCCTGTGGATCGCCAGCTACCGCGAGGCGGGCGACCCCGGCATCGACGAGAAGTGGCTGTTCCACCAGTACACCTCCACTCCGATCGACAAGAACGTCGCCCGGTTCGGCAGCCGCTCCGCCCTGCGGAAGTGGGCCTTCGGCCACGACCACTGACGTCCCCCGTTCCGGCCCCGGCCCCACCGTCCTCGCCGTCTGGGTGCCGGGCTGCCGGCCGTCCGCGCACCTCCAGGCCTTCCGGCGGTGGCGCCGCCCCGTATCCGACCGGCCCCCGTATCCGACCGGCCCCCGTATCCGACCGGCCCCCGTATCCGACCGGCCCCCGCATCCGACCGGTTCCCGCGCCCGACCGGCGCCTCGTATCCGACCGGTCCTCCTCCCTCCCCGGCGCGGTGGATGGGGACTCAGGGGTGGCTCAGGGACTTCCCCGATGGCGGTCGGACGGGCCCTGGCCCACTATGGGTGCATGGACAGCGGGTATGCGGATCTGAGGGTCTCCAACGCCGAGCGGGACGAGGTCGTCGAGCGGCTCCAGGTGGCCTACGCCGACGGACGGCTCGACCACGACGAGTTCGACATGCGGACGCACCTGGCGATGACGGCCAAGACGCGGCGGGACCTCGACGCCGTCCTCCTGGACCTCCAGCCGGTGCCGACGGCGGGACGGACGCCGGCGACGGCCGGGGGACCGCCGACGTCCGAGGAGCGGATGCTGGCGGCGGTGGGGCACGGGCTCGGGTACTTCACCCTGTTCGTCGGGCCGCTGATCATGATGATGACGGCCGGCAGGCGGTCGGCGTACGTGCGGGCGCATGCGGCCGAGGCGGTGAACTTCCAGCTCACGGTGCTGCTGGTGACGATCGTGACGTTCGGGCTCGGCGCCGTCCTCTACGCGGTCACCTGGATCGTCGCGGCGGTCGCGGCGCTGTTCGCGCTCACCGGCCAGCCGTTCCGCACCCCGTACATCCTCCGCCTCGTCAAGTAGAGCGCGCCCTCCTGACCCGCCCTCGTCGACTCGCGCCCTCCTGACCCGTGCCCTTCCGGCACGCGTCCTTCCGACTACTCCGCCGCACGGCGGTTGGGGCCCTGTTGTGCGCGGGTCCGCCGCGAGGGCGGTGGCCTGTGTCGGCCACGAGTGGAACGATCGTCCCCGATGATGGTGAGGGCCGCGTCGCCTGCGGGAACGCGGTCGCGGAGGGGTGTCCGGCGTGGGCGGTTTATTCCCGTCCGGGCCTGTGACGACCCTCTCGCCATTTTATGTGGAACATACATGGGATGATCGATTTACTGTGTGCGGGAGGGGTAGATGACGGAGCTTGCGGTCGACGGGGGTCACGAGCGCGCGGTCGAGAGGCTGCGCCGGTCCTATGACGCGATCCCCAAGGGCACGCCGGTCAGGCTGGCCAAGAAGACCTCGAACCTGTTCCGCTGGCGGGACCCGGCGCAGGGCCCCGGCCTGGACGTCACGGGCTTCGACCGCGTCCTGAGCGTCGACCCGGAGACGCGGACGGCGCAGGTCGGCGGCATGACCACCTACGAGGACCTGGTCGACGCGACGCTGCCGCACGGGCTGATGCCCACGGTCGTCCCGCAGCTCAAGACGATCACCCTCGGCGGCGCGGTGACCGGGCTCGGCATCGAGTCGACCTCGTTCCGGCTGGGGCTGCCGCACGAGGCCGTCCGGGAGCTGGAGATCCTCACCGGCGGCGGCGAGATCGTCACCGCGACGCGCGACAACGAGCACTCCGACCTGTTCTACGGGTTCCCGAACTCCTACGGGACGCTCGGCTACTCGCTCCGCATCAAGATCGACCTCATCCCGGTGAAGCGGTACGTCCGCCTCCGGCACCTGCGGTTCGACACCGCGCGGGAGCTGTCGCGGGTGATGGCGGAGATCACCGACTCGGGCGTGTACGAGGGCGAGACCGTCGACTTCATGGACGGCACGGTCTTCTCGGGGGACGAGCAGTACATCACGCTCGGCTTCTTCACCGACGAGGCGCCCTACACCTCCGACTACACCGGCCAGCGGATCTACTACCGCAGCATCCAGGAGCGGTCGGTCGACTTCCTGACCGTCCGCGACTACATCTGGCGCTGGGACACCGACTGGTTCTGGTGCTCGGGCGCGTTCGGCGTGCAGAACCCGGCCGTCCGCCGCCTGTGGCCGGACAAGTACAAGCGCTCGGACGTGTACCGCAAGCTCGTCGCCTACGACCGCCGCTACCAGATCGTCGCGCGGGTGGACCGGTGGAGCGGCAAGCGTCCCCGCGAGGACGTCATCCAGGACATCGAGGTGCCGGTCGAGAACCTGCCGGCGTTCCTCGACTTCTTCCACGCGAAGGTCGGCATGAAGCCGGTCTGGCTCTGCCCGCTCAAGGCCCGCGAGAACTGGCCGCTGTACCCGCTGGAGGCGGGCCGCGCCTACGTCAACGTGGGCTTCTGGGGAACGGTCCGGATTCCGCCGGGCCAGATCCCCGAGTACCACAACCGGATGATCGAGCGCGAGGTCGCGGCGCTGGACGGGCACAAGTCGCTGTACTCGACGTCTTTTTACTCGCGCGACGAGTTCTGGAAGCACTACGACGGGCAGACCTACCGGCGGCTGAAGGGGATCTACGACCCGGAGGCCCGGCTGCTGGATCTCTACGACAAGTGCGTGCGCGGACGCTGATCGTCCGCGGCATCGGGGGGAGGGCCCCGAGCCCGGGGCCGGTGGTAGTGACGCCGTCGTCCCGCCGGGCGGGGCGAACAGACAGGAGGGATTCACAATGACGCTGGCCAGGGTCTTCGAAAAGCTCATCGGGCCTGACGCGCCAGTGGAGTTCGTCGCCTATGACGGGTCGCGCGCCGGACGCCCCGGATCCGACATCCGGATCGAGGTGACCTCGCCGTACGCGCTGTCGCACATGGTGCACGCGCCGGGCTCGCTCGGCCTCGCGCGCGCGTACGTCAGCGGTTACCTCGACGTGCACGGGAACATGTACGAGGCGCTGTCGACGCTGCAGGCGGCACTGGGCGACATCACCGGACGCGACAAGGCGATGCTGCTCCGGGAGGTGCTGAAGGACCCGCTGCTGCGCGCGGCCGTCTCGCGGCGCCTGGACCCGCCGCCGCAGGAGGCTCCGTTCAGCCGCGTCCCGTCGTGGCTGCGGCACTCCAAGAAGCGGGACGCGAAGGCGATCTCGCACCACTACGACGTGTCCAACACGTTCTACGAGTGGGTGCTCGGGCCGTCCATGGCGTACACGTGCGCGTGCTTCCCCGAGGAGAACGCGACGCTGGAGGAGGCCCAGTTCCACAAGCACGACCTGGTGGCCAAGAAGCTCGGGCTGAAGCCGGGCATGCGGCTCCTGGACGTGGGCTGCGGCTGGGGCGGCATGGTCATGCACGCGGCCAAGGAGTACGGCGTCAAGGCGCTCGGCGTCACGCTGTCCAAGGAGCAGGCCGAGTGGGCGCAGAAGGCGATCGCCGAGCGCGGCCTCTCGGACCTGGCCGAGGTGCGGCACATGGACTACCGCGACGTGACCGAGACCGGTTTCGACGCGGTCAGCTCGATCGGCCTCACCGAGCACATCGGCAAGGACAACCTGCCGTCGTACTTCGCGCACCTGTACGGCAAGCTCAAGCCGTACGGCCGGATGCTGAACCACACCATCACCCGTCCGGACAACCTCGCGCCGCCGATCAAGCAGGCCGGGTTCATCAACCGCTACGTCTTCCCGGACGGCGAGCTGGAGGGCCCCGGCTACATCCAGCAGCAGATGAACGACGTGGGGTTCGAGATCCGGCACCAGGAGAACCTGCGCGAGCACTACGCGCGGACGCTCGCGGGCTGGTGCCGCAACCTCGACGCCCACTGGGACGAGGCCGTGGCCGAGGTCGGTGAGGGCACGGCCCGGGTGTGGCGCGTGTACATGGCGGGCTGCATCGTGGGCTTCGAGCAGAACTGGATCCAGCTGCACCAGACGCTCGGCGTCAAGCTGGACGAGAAGGGCGCGGCGCACATGCCGCTGCGCCCCGACTGGGGAGTCTGAGCGGGCGGCCGTCCTGGCGGACGGGGCCGGAAGCCCGGCGCGCGGGTCGAACGCGCGCCGGGCTTCCTCCTGTTCCGAGGATGGTCTGCCGGGGCCCGCCGTCCGGGGGACGAGGAAACGTCTCACCGGACGTCCGGCGGGACGCCCGGTGAGAGTTGCGTGCCCTCGGGAACGATTTTATGGCTTCCGGGACAGCCGGGTCAGGTGAAACGGAGGGTGGACGCGATGGCGTCGGCTTCGTCCGGCATGTGACCGTCGCGTGCGGTCACGGTGACGACGCAGAGCCGGTCGGAGCCGATCACCTCGTACTGGCGGCCCTGGAGGACGCCGGTCCCGGTGCGCAGCTTGTAGTCGGCGCGGACGCCCTGCTGCCCGGCCATCGGCATGTCGGTGGTGGTGAGGTTGGTCGCGCCGACGCGGCTGAGGCCCGAGCTGACCGCGCTCTTGAGCAGTTCGGGGGTGATGCCGCCGGTGCTCTGGCAGAGCCCGTTGACGTTGGTCGCGTACCCGTCGATGACCGACTTGGGGTCGAGCGCGTAGATCGCGTGCCGCGCCTGGAGGGTGGCGAGGCCCTGCTTGATCGTGTTCTGGTCGGCGCCCTGGATGCCGACCTGGCTGAGCTTGTCCTCCAGGTCGCCCGCGCTGAGCGAGATCGGGCTCCAGGTCGGCGGGACGGCGAGGGCGAGCTGGTTCTCCGGCCCGCCGATGGTCTTCCAGCCGGCCGGGGTCGGCGCGGACGCCGGTCCGGAGCCGCCCGGGCTCGCGGTGCCGGACGGGCCGGACGAGTCGGAGGGGCTCGCCGAACCGGACGACGTGGCGGAGGGGGAGGCGGTGTCCGCGGACGAGCCGGACTTCGAGTCGGACTTGCCGATGCCGAGGCAACCGGTCAGGGTCAGGGCCGCGCCCAGGGCGACGGCTGCGGAGGCTAGAGCGCGGCGTGCCATCTGCAGGGGTCCTCTCGCTGGAAAGGGGGCCTTGCTAAGGAAAGCGTGCATTGTCCAGACGCGGGAGGGACGTACCGGGTTCGGGCCTCGATCTGTGGCGTGTATCACATCGGCGGGGCGGTCAGACCGAAATCGGTGATCTCCTACTAACGCAGCGTGCAGGTGATATCGCCGTACTGTGGACTACGACTACGTCATCGTCGGCGCGGGCTCCGCCGGGGCGGCGCTCGCCGCGCGGCTCTCGGAGGACACCTCGATCCGGGTCGCCCTGCTGGAGTCCGGAGGACCGGACCGCAAGCAGGAGATCCACATCCCCGCCGCCTTCACCAAGCTCTTCAAGACCCCCCTCGACTGGAACTTCCACACCACCGAGCAGGACGGCCTGGACGGCCGCGAGATCTACTGGCCGCGCGGCCGGATGCTCGGCGGGTCGTCCTCGATGAACGCCATGATGTGGGCGCGCGGCGCCCGCGCCGACTACGACGGCTGGGGCGTGCCGGGCTGGACGTACGACGACGTCCTGCCGTACTTCCGCCGGGCCGAGGGACGCGTCGGCAGCAACGCGGGCGCGGTGTACGGCATGGACGGCCCCCTCACGGTGTCCGAGCAGCGCGACCCGAACGTCACGACCCGCGCCTTCCTGAAGTCGTGCCGGGCGGCCGGGCTGACCCCGCTGCCCGAGCTGAACGGCCCGGAGATCGAGGGGTTCGGCCTCGTCCCGGTGAGCCAGAGGCGCGGTCGCCGCTGGTCGACCGCCGACGCGTACCTGCGTCCGGCCGGGCGTCGCAAGAACCTCTACATCCGGCCGAGGACGCACGTCACCCGCGTGCTCTTCAACGGCGGACGGGCCGTCGGCGTCGAACTCGCCGGGGGCCGGCGCGTATCGGCCCGCCGCGAGGTCGTGCTCAGCGCGGGCGCGATCGGCTCGCCGCACCTGCTCCTGCTGTCGGGCGTCGGCGACCCCGACCACCTGCGCGAGCACGGCGTCCGGCCGGTCGCCGAGCGGCCCGCGGTGGGCCGCCACCTCCAGGACCATCTGGCGATCATGCTGCTGCGGCACTGCCCGGTGCCGGTCACGCTCGTCGGCGCGGCCACGCGCGCGAACATCGCCCGCTACCTGCTGCTGCGGCGCGGGCCGTTCACCTCGAACGTGGGGGAGGCGGCCGTCTTCGCGCGCAGCGGCCCGGAGCAGCCGGCGCCGGATCTGGAGTTCATCTTCGGTCCCGTCCCGCTCATCAACGCGGGGCTGGAGGAGCCGACCCAGCACGGCGTGACGCTGGGGATCGTCCTGCTGCGGCCGGAGTCGTCCGGGCGGGTGATGCTGGCGTCGGGCGACCCGGCGGTCAAGCCCGCGATCGACCCCGCCTACCTGAGCGCGCCCGGCGACCTTCCGCGCCTGGTCAAGGGCCTGCGCATGGGACGGGAGCTGCTGGACACCGCGCCCGTGTCGAGGTACGCGGAACGTCCGATGCTCCCGCATCCGGACGGTGACGACGACGCGTCGCTGGAGGCGTACGTCCGCGCGCACGCCGAAACGCTCTTCCACCCGACCGGAACCTGCCGGATGGGCGTGGACGACGACTCGGTCGTGGATCCGGACCTGCGCGTCCGGGGCGTCGAGGGGCTGCGCGTCGCGGACGCGTCCGTCCTCCCGGAGATCATCCGGGGGCACACCAACGCGCCGTCCATCATGGTCGGCGAGCGCGCCGCCGACCTCATCCGCCGGGGCTGAGCGCGGCGAGGGGGCGGGGTCCTCGAAAGGCCCCGCCCCCTCGCCCTGCGTCTCGGCTACAGCTTGGCCCACGCCTCCGTCAGGACGGTCCGCAGGATCTGCTCCATCTCGTCGAACTGGGTCCGGTCGCTGACCAGCGGCGGCGCGAGCTGGACGACCGGGTCGCCGCGGTCGTCGGCGCGGCAGTACAGGCCGTTCTCGAACAGCGCCTTGTCGAGGAAGCCGCGCAGCAGCCGCTCGGCCTCGTCGCCGTCGAAGGTCTCCTTGGTCGCCTTGTCCTTGACCAGCTCGATCCCGTAGAAGTAGCCGTCGCCGCGGACGTCGCCGACGATCGGCAGGTCGAGCAGCTTCTCCAGAGTGGCGCGGAAGGCGGCCTCGTTGCGGGAGACGTGGCCGAGCAGGTCCTCGCGCTCGAAGAGGTCGAGGTTGGCGAGCGCGACGGCCGACGACACCGGGTGGCCGCCGAAGGTGTAGCCGTGCGCGAACATGTTCGTCCCCTGCGCGAACGGCTCGAACAGCCGGTCGGTGACGAGCATGCCGCCGAGCGGCGAGTAGCCCGAGGTCAGCCCCTTGGCGAAGGTGATGATGTCCGGCTGGTAGTCGAACTTCTGGGCGCCGAACATCGTGCCGAGGCGTCCGAACGCGCAGATGACCTCGTCCGAGACGAGCAGCACGTCGTGCTTGTCGCAGATCTCCCGGACGCGCTGGAAGTACCCGGGCGGCGGCGGGAAGCAGCCGCCCGCGTTCTGCACCGGCTCCAGGAAGACGGCGGCGACGGTGTCGGCGCCCTCGAACTCGATGGCCTCCTCGATCCGGTCGGCGGCCCAGCGGCCGAACGCCTCCGGGTCGTCGCCGTGCTCGGGGGCGCGGTAGAGGTTGGTGTTCGGCACGCGGAAGCCGGACGGCACGAGCGGCTCGTACGGGGCCTTGAGGCCGGGCAGCCCGGTGATCGACAGCGCGCCGTGCGGGGTGCCGTGGTAGGCGACCGCGCGGCTGATCACCTTGTGCTTGGTCGGCTTGCCGACCAGCTTGAAGTAGTGCTTGGCGAGCTTCCAGGCGCTCTCGACCGCCTCGCCGCCGCCGGTGGTGAAGAAGACGCGGTTCAGGTCGCCGGGCGCGAGGTCGGCGAGCCGCGCGGCGAGCTCGACGGCCTTCGGGTGGCCGTAGGACCAGATCGGGAAGAACGCCAGCTCGGCGGCCTGCTTGGCGGCGGCCTGGGCGAGCTCCTCGCGGCCGTGCCCGGCCTGGACGGTGAACAGCCCGGCGAGACCGTCCAGGTAGCGGCGGCCCTTGTCGTCGAAGACGTACGCGCCCTCGCCCCGGACGATCATCGGGACCTCGGCCCCGGCCGCGACCGGGGCGTGCCGGGCGAAGTGCATCCAGAGGTGGTCGCGGGCGGCCGACTGAAGCGACTCGGACGGGTGTGTCATCACTCTTCCTCGCAAAGCCGAAGGACTCTCGCTGTCTGCGAGCGATCCAGTTGTCTAGATGCTAGCTAACAACTGATTCCGATGTAAACACGGCCATGTATTTGCGAGATCCGTACATCCCGTGAGCCCGGTCACGGTTCGGTAGGGTCGTCGGGGCGGAGCGAGCGCTTGGGAGGTCACCTCATGGCGGACGTCGGCACGGGAACGGTCGAGGCGAACGGGCTCGAGTTCGGCTACCTCACGGCGGGACCCGCGTCCGGGCCGCTCGCCCTCTGCCTGCACGGCTTCCCCGACTCGGCGCACACGTGGCGGCACCTGATGCCCGAGCTGGCCGCCGCCGGGTACCGCGCGGTCGCGCCGTTCATGCGGGGGTACGCGCCCACCGCGATCCCGGCGGACGGCGCATTCCAGACAGGCGCGCTCGCCGCCGACGCGAACGCGCTGCACGAGGTGTTCGGCGGGGACGGCGACGCCGTCCTCATCGGCCACGACTGGGGCGCGTTCGCCGCCTACGGCGCGTCCGGGGCCGCCCCCGGCCGCTGGCGGCGGGTCGTCACGCTGGCCGTCCCGCCGATGGGCGCGATGCTGCACTCGTTCTTCGCCTACGAGCAGCTCAAGCGGTCGTTCTACATCTTCCTCATGCAGACGCCGCTGGCCGCGATGGCGATGTCCGACGACTTCGTCGCCGGGCTGTGGCGCGACTGGTCGCCGGGGTTCGACGCGTCCGACGACGTCACGCGGTTCATGGCGTGCATGGCGACCCCGGCGCACATGGAGGCGGCGATCGGCTACTACCGGGCGATGCTCGACCCGACCCGGCACCGGGAGCGCTACGCGTCCGAGCAGGACGCCGCGTCCAAGCCGGGCAGCAAGCCGACGCTGTACCTGCACGGCTCGTCCGACGGATGCCTCGGCCCGGACGCCGTGTTCGCCGACCACGCCGCCCTGCTCGCGCAGCTCCCGCCGGAGTCGCGCGCCGAACTCGTCCCGGACGCGGGCCACTTCCTGCACCTGGACCGCCCGGGCGAGGTCAACCGCCGCATCCTGGACTGGATCACCACCCGCTGAGTTCCGTCCCTTCCTGCCGGACCCTTCCGTCCGCGCGCTTGACGCTGGCAGAGTGGATGTAAACCGAATCTCATTCTGCTCAGTTCCGCCGTGAGGGGTGCGCGATGCCGAAGGCCGAGGACATCGACCTGACCGACTGGGCGTTCTGGCGGCTCCCGCCGGACGAGCGCGCCGCCGCGTTCCGGACGCTCCGGTACGAGGCGGACCTGCCACGCTTCGAGGAGCCGGACGTCGTGATCGTCCCGCGCGGCCCCGGCTACCGGGCGGTGACCCGGTACGCCGACGTCGTCGAGGCGTCCCGGAGGCCCCAGGACTTCTGCTCCGGGCGCGGCGCGATCAGCATCCCGGACATGCCCGGCGACATGCACGAGTACTTCGGGTCGATGATCGGCATGGACGACCCCCGGCACGCGCGCCTGCGCCGCATCGTGTCCCGCGCGTTCTCGCGGAGCATGCTGCTGCGGTTCCAGGACAGGGTCGAGCGGGTCGCCGCCGGGATCGTGGCGGACCTGGCCGCCGGGCGCGGCACCGGCGACTTCGTCGCGGACGTCGCCTGCCGCCTGCCCCTGAAGATCATCTGCGACATGATGGGCGTCGGCGAGGAGCACTACGACGACGTGCTCGCCGCGACCAACGTCATCCTCGCGGGCAACGACCCCGAGTTCCTGCCCGCCGCCGACCCCGAGGAGGCCGCGCTCGCGCTGCTCGCGGCGGGGGAGAGGCTCAAGGGCATCGTCGAGGAGTTGGGCCGCGCGCGCCGCGCCGACCCGGCCGACGACCTCGTCTCCGCGCTGGTCACCGCCGACATCGACGGCGAGTCGCTGACCGACCAGGAGCTCGGCTCGTTCTTCATCCTGCTCGTCGTCGCCGGGAACGAGACGACGCGCAACGCCATCGCGCACGGCCTGCACCTGTTCACCGCGCACCCCGACCAGCGCGCCCTGCTCACCGCCGGCTTCGAGGGCCGGATCGCCGGCGCGGTCGAGGAGATCGTCCGGTACGTGTCGCCGGTGATCTGGATGCGCCGCACCGCCACCCGCGACACCGAGCTGAACGGCTACGCGGTGAAGGAGGGCGAGAAGCTCGTGCTCTACTACGGCTCTGCCAACCGCGACGAGACCGTGTTCACCGATCCCGACCGCTTCGACATCCTGCGCGCGCCGAACCCGCACGTCGGGTTCGGCGGCCCCGGTCCGCACTTCTGCCTCGGCGCGCACCTCGCCAGGCACGAGATCACGGTGATGTTCCGCGAGCTCTTCGCGGCGTTCCCGAAGATCCGCTCGACCGGCGAGCCGGACCGGCTGGAGTCGAACTTCATCAACGGCGTCAAGCGCCTGGCCTACACCCGGGGTTGACGCAAGCGCTTGCTTTGTCACGATGGGAGGGACGCGCGGGAGAGGCGGTGCCATGGTCAACCCGGACGACTTCGACCTCGGTGACATGGAGTTCTGGACCCGGCCCCTGGAGGAGCGCGCCGCGGCGTTCGCGGCGCTGCGCCGCCTGGACCGTCCGGCCCACTTCGACGAACCCGAGATCGCCGGCATGGAGGCGTTCGGGTTCACCCGCGGGGACGGCCACTACGCGCTGGTCAGGCACGCCGACATCGTCGAGGCCAGCCGCCGTCCCGACGTGTTCTGCTCCTCGCGCGGCACGGTCGCCGGAGTGCTCGACCCGCCGCCGGAGTTCATGGAGTACTTCGGCTCCATGCTCACCATGGACGACCCGCGCCACGCCCGCCTGCGCCGGATCGTCTCGCGCGCCTTCACCGCCCGCGTGATCGCCCGCATCACCGACGTGATCGACGAGGTGGCCGTCCGGGTCATCGAGGACTTCCGGCCGAGCGGCGGCGGCGACTTCGTCACCCGCGTCGCCGGCCGGCTGCCGCTGACGATCATCTGCGACCTCATGGGCGTCCCGGCGGACAAGCACGACCGGGTGTTCGAGCTGTCCAACCTCATCATCGGCTCGTTCGACCCCGAGTTCGTGTCCGATCTCGCCGAGATCGGCCCGAAGGTGATCGAGGCGGGCGAGGAGCTGCGGCAGATCGTCTACGACCTGGCCGCCGAGCGCGCGGACCGGCCGCGCGACGACCTGACCTCCGTCCTCATGCAGGCGAACGTCGAGGGCGAGTCGCTCACCGACAAGGAGCTCGGCTCGTTCTTCATCCTGCTGATCATCGCGGGCAACGAGACGACCCGGAACGCGATCGCGCACGGCCTCACGCTGCTCACCCGCCATCCCGGGCAGCGCGAGCTCTGGATGTCGGACTTCGAGAAGCACGCCCCGACCGCGGTGGAGGAGATCGTCCGGTACTCCTCGCCCGTCTCGTACATGCGCCGCACCGTCACGCGCGACCACGAGCTGGGCGGCCATCGGTTCAAGGACGGCGACAAGGTCCTCATGTACTACTGCTCGGCCAACCGCGACGAGGACGTGTTCGAGGATCCGGACGTCTTCGACATCACCCGGTCCCCGAACCCGCACCTCGGCTTCGGCGCGCCCGGCCCGCACTTCTGCCTCGGCGCGCACCTCGCCCGGCAGGAGATCACGGTCATGTACCGCGAGCTGTTCCGCCGCCTGCCGGGCATCCGCGCCGCCGCCGAGCCCGTCCGGCTGGAGTCGGCGTTCGTCAACGGCGTCAAGCACCTGGAATGCGAGTTCTGAGCAGCCGGGCTCTGAGCCGCCGGGCTCTGAGCAGCCGGGCTCTGAGCCGTCCGGTCCTGAGCCGCCGGGGCTCCGAGCCGCCGGGCCTACCAGGGCAGGGGCTCGGTGCCGGTGAAGAAGCCGCCGGACGGGCCGTCCTCGGGGAGCAGCGCGAGCGGGACGACGTAGCCCGCGCCCTCCTCGACGGTCTGCGGGCCGCTGTGCATGTTGATGTCGGTCGCGGTGTAGCCGGGGTTGGCGGCGTTCACCTTGATCCCGGTGTCGGCGAGTTCCTTCGCATACGCGAGGGTGACACCGTTCAGGGCCGACTTGGACGAGTTGTAGGCCAGGAGGTTGAACGGGTAGAAGGCGCTCTCCGGATCGCTGAGCAGCGTCAGCGAACCCAGCTCGCTCGACACGTTCACGATCCGCGCGGCGTCGGCGCGGCGCAGCAGCGGGAGGAACGCGTTCGTGACGGTGACGACGCCGAACACGTTCGTCTCGTACGTCGCGCGGAGCGCCGCGATCGGCACCTCGCTGGGCGAGACGCTGCTCTCCGGCGGCATGATCCCGGCGTTGTTGACCAGGACGTCCAGCCGGCCGAACTCGGCCTCGACCCACTTGGCGGCGGCCCGGACGCTCTCCTCGTCGGTGACGTCCAGTTGGACGAACCGGGCGTCGATGCCCTCGTCGGCGAGGACGCCCGCCGCCGGCTCGCCGCGTTCGGCCGCCCGCGCCCCGACGAGGACGGTCATCCCCTCGCGGCCCAGCATCCGCGCCGTCTCGAACCCGATTCCCTTGTTGGCCCCGGTGACCAGGGCGATGCGCTTCTCGCTCATGCCGTCCACCGTGGCCTCCGCTCGTGCGGCACGAGGAGAGACCGCCCGAGGCTGGGATCAGCGATACCACCCTTGGCGTGCGATAACAGATGACAATGGACGGGTGGAGAAGGACCAGCTCGCAGAGTTCCTGCGCACCCGCCGCGCCCGCGTCGGCCCGGAGGACGTCGGCCTGCCCTCGGGCTCGCGGCGCCGCACGCCGGGCCTTCGGCGGGAGGAGGTCGCGCGCCTGGCCGACATGTCGGTGGACTACTACATCCGGATGGAGCAGGGGCGCGGGCCCAACCCGTCCAGGCAGATCCTCGGTTCGCTGGCCCGCGCGCTGCGGCTGAGCGACGACGAGCGCACGCACCTGTTCAACCTGGCGGGCGAGCCGCCGACGCCGCCGCAGGGCCCGCCGCAGGACGTGCCGGCGGGGATCGTCCACCTGCTGGAGCGCATGGACGACACCCCCGCGTACGTGATGGACGCCGCGTACAACGTGCTCGCGTGGAACGCGATGGCGGCGGCCCTCATGGTCGACTTCTCCACGCTGCCGCCGGACGACCGCAACCCGATCCGCTGGTTCTTCCTGGTGGAGGGCGCGGCCGACATCTGCCCGGAGAGCGAGTTCTACCAGTTCGCCCGCGAGTCCGCCGCCGATCTCCGCGCCGCCCAGGGGCGCTACCCGCACGACCCGGGGATCAAGGGCCTGCTGGCCGAGCTGCTGGAGAAGAGCGAGCTGTTCCGCCGCGTGTGGGCCGAGCACGACGTGGAGATCCGCCGCACCAACAGGAAGACGATGACCCATCCGGCCGTCGGGCCGATCGAACTGCACTGCGACGTTCTGGTCGTCCCGGAAAAGGACCAGAAGGTCATTCTCTACACGGCCACGCCCGGCACCGCGTCCCACGAGGCGCTGAAACTTCTCCGCGTCATAGGGACGCAGCAGATGCAGGCCGAGCGTTCTCAGGTTCTGTAAGCGGTTTCTCAACCGTTCCCACCGAGGCGGGCAGGAGCAGCGTCGCCCAGACAATCTTCAGCCCGCCCGCCGTGAACCGGTGGCCGAACTGCGACGCGAGCGCCCGCACCATGAACAGTCCGCGCCCGGACTCGGCGAGCAGATCGGGCTCCTGATCGGGCGCGGGCCACCGCGGCTCGTCCGGCGAATGGTCGTGCACCTCGATCAAAAGGTGCCCCTCGTCGCGAATAAGTCGCAGACCGAAAAGCGACCCGGCCGCCTGGACGGCCGCCACGTTGGCGACGAACTCCCCGACGATCACCTCCGCGTCGTCCCGGAGGTCCGGATGCCCCCACTGGGCGAGAACCTGCCTGGTCAGGAGTCGTGCCGTATCCGACGCGTCCGCGTTGACGAACAACGCCCGCCGGAACATCCCCCCGCCGTCCCGCGCCCCGTCCCTCACCCGCGCCACCCGCCCTTCAAGAAGTCGTGCCGTCAAAGACACAGTTCTCCTGACGCGCTGTGATGTCGCGTGTACGGTCAGCATCTGGGAAACATTGGGAAAGCGAGGTGCGGCCATGGCGACGCGTGAGTCTCTGCTTCGACTGCCGGATCCCAAGAGCAACATGTGGGATCTCACCGCTCACTACCTGCGGCAGACGCGGAAACGGAAGGGTTTGTCCGGTGAGGCGCTCGGACGCGCCCTCCAGATCAGCAAGTCGAAAGTTTCCCGGATCGAGCGCGGCGATGAGCGGCTCGATCTTGTCCTCGCTGAAAAAGCCGATATCGCGTTGGGGACGGTCGATCTCTTCGCGCTGCTCGTCTGGTATGCGAGCTTCGGTCACGATCCGGAGTGGTTCCCGCAGTACGTCAAGTTCGAGCAGGCGGCGACGTGGCTCCGTCTCTACGAAGCGGACGTCGTCACAGGGCTCTTCCAGACCGAGGAATATGCCCGCGCGCTCATGGTCTCGTCCATCGAGACCGACATTGAGAGCCGTGTCCTGGAGCGGCTTCAGCGTCAGGAGATGCTCACGCGCGAAACGGATCTTCCGAATATCTCGCTGCTGCTCAGCCAGAACGCCCTGGAGTGGCCTGTGGGGTCACCGCGCATCATGCGCGAGCAGCTCGGCACTCTATTGGAGATTGCCGAGTTGCCGCACGTCATGGTGCGAGTGGTGCCGCGGTCGTGGGAGTGCGGCGCGCACGCCGGGCTCGCTGGTTCTTTTCAGCTCCTCACCGGGGAGCCCTGGGGAGACGTCGCATACACCGAGGCGCCGGGCGCAGGGCGGCTGATAGCGTCGCCTGCCGAGGTGCTGAAGTACGCTCTGAGGTACGAGCGGATCAGCGGATCGGCCTTGAGCATCGAGCGCTCGATCGAGCTGATCCGGCGAGTTATGGAGGCGTTCCGTGACTGATCAGCCCGTCTGGCGTAAGGCCAAGGCCAGCGGCCCCGAGCAAGGGGCCTGCATCGAACTCGCTGACTTGGCGAATGTCGTGGGACTTCGCGACAGCAAGGCTCCGGAAATGGGGCACCTGAACCTGTCGCGTTCGGCGCTCGCCGAACTACTAGGACGCGTGAACGAGACGTCCCGTGAATGATCACGCCACCTGGCGAAAGTCGAGCTACAGCGGGACGGAGCAGGGGGATTGCGTCGAGCTGGCTGACCTGGTCGGCGGCATTGGGCTTCGGGACAGCAAGGATGCTCGTGCGGGGCATCTGAGCTTGTCGCGGGCGGAGCTGGCCGAGCTGTTGCGGCAGATCGACAGCTGACGACGAGGAGCGCGTCACCCGTTGGGTGGCGCGCTCTTCCGGCTTCGCGCCCTCGGGCGTTCGCGTGAGCGAAGCGTCCCGTAACTGAGCAGGTGACGGTAACGAGCTGGCTCTGGCATGACCGCACGTTCGTTTGGGACGAGATCACCGACGTCTACGTGAAGGAAACCCCGAGGCGCGGTGGCAAGAACCATCACCTGCGAGGACGGCTCCGGTCCGGCAAGTCCTTCTTTATGCCCGGGCTGACCGGCGACGACCTGACCACGACCCGGCAGGACCCGGTCGGCGCGCTGTACGAGATCCGCGATGACCTCCTCCGTCGCGTCCGCGAACACCAGGCGAGCACGCCGGCCGGATGAGTCTCGCCGCCCGCGGTCGCGAGGCGGGCTCAGCCGAGGATGAGGGGGAGGCGGGGGGCCAGGGGGCCTAGGGCCGCTTTCTCTTTGGGGGTGGGGGTGCGGCGGCCGGTGCCTACCAGGAGGGCGTCTTTGTCGGTGAAGGACGTTGGGAACTTGGCTTGGGCGATCTCTTCTAGGAGGGCGCGGGCTGCTGCTGTGGACTCGGGCGGGGGCTCGGGGGCGGACGGCAGGTGGGCGATGAGGTCCAGATGGTGCAGCGTCCATTCGAGGACGTAGGCGGACAGGTAGTCGCCGGCAGTTAGGACCATGTCCTGGGTGCTGATGCGGGCTGTGGGGTCGGCGAGGTCGGCGGCTCGGGCGGCGGCTGAGCCTACGTCGTCCAGGTGGAACTTCAGCCAGCGCGGTTCGCCGTACGCGGCGGCGAGGCGGGGGATCAGGGCGTCGAGGGGGTCGTCGCCGGTCGGGGGCTCGTCCTGGAGGCGCCAGTAGGTCGCGGCGTTCGCGGTCGGCTCGGCGTCGGCGGGGGTGACCAGGGTGATCAGGACGTCCTGGGCGTCGATGACCAGATGGCAGGCCAGGTCGCGGATCGACCAGCCGACGCATCCGGACGGCTTCTCGAAATCCTCGTCGGGGGTCTCGGCCACCGCGGTGAGCAGGGCCGTCCACGCGCGCGAGAAATGGTCCATCCGCCGCACGCTAACGGCGGGGCGCGGGCCCGACAACGACTTTTCCCGGCGGACGGTCAGGGGTCCAGGCCGAGGGAGGCGACCAGGGCGCGCATCTCGTCCAGGTAGATGGTCGCCGGGTCCCCGATCAGCGGACTGAGGTGGCCGTAGATCTCCAGGGCGAGGAGCCCGTGCATGCGGCCCCAGACGCGCAGGGTGAGCGCGAGCGCGGCCGGGGGCAGGTCGGGGAACTCCGCGCGGACGTGCGCGACGAGGCTCGGGTCGAAGTCGTCCCACGAGTAGTCGCGGACGTCCCGGACCAGGGGTGAGGCCGTCGGCCAGGCGGCGGCGACCAGGCCGGTGAGGCCCGAGCAGGCGCGGACCTCGGCGGCCTTGCCCGGCCCGTCGTCCGGCGCCCGGTAGCCGGGGACGGGATCACCGTAGATCAACCGGAAGCCCTCGGGGTTGGCCAGCGACCAGGCGCGCAGGGCGTCCGCCCAGGCGAGGATCCGGCCGCCCGCGTCCGACTCGGGGACGGTGTCGCGGGCGGCCTCGACCGCGTCCACGAGCGCGGTGTACACATCGCCGATCAGCGTCGTGACGAGGTCGTCGCGGGTCGCGAAGTAGCTGTAGATCGCGCCCGCCGTCATGCCCATCTCGCGGGCGATGGCGCGCAGCGAGATGGCGTCCGGGCCGCCGCCGGCCATCAGCCGGAGCGCGATCGCCTTGATCTCGTCGCTGGTCTGCGCCCGCAGCCGGGCCCTGCGGGTGGTCGCCTGCTCGCTCACCCTTGACACTCTACAGCGTTGGGCTACTGTACGGCGTGTGTCTTCTGAACGGCGTGTAGTAAATCAACGGCATGCAGGATGTGGAATGGAACGGCATCGACTACGCCTCGGGCTGCTGGCGTTCACGCAGCTCATCGTGGCTTTGGACTACAACATCGTGTACGTGGCGCTGCCCGACGTCGGGCGCGCGCTCGGATTCGGCTCGTCGTCGGTGCAGTGGGTGGTCAGCGCCTACGCGGTCGGCCTCGGCGGGCTCCTGCTCTTCGGCGGACGGGCCGTGGACCGGCTCGGCGCGCGCCGGATGTTCATGATCGGCCTCGCGCTCTACGCCGTGTCCTCGCTGGCGGGCGGCCTCGCGCCGGACGCCGGGACGCTGGTCGCCGCGCGGGCCGTCCAGGGAGCGGGCGGCGCGATGCTCAGCCCCGCGACGCTCACCCTCATCTACCGGAGCTTCGCCGAAGGACCCGAGCGCAACCGCGCCCTCGGCGCGTGGGGCATGGCGGGCAGCGCGGGGCTCGCCGCGGGTTCCCTCCTCGGCGGAGTGCTGACGAACTACCTGGGCTGGGAGTGGGTCTTCTTCGTCAACGTGCCGCTGGCGCTCGGCAGTGCCGCGCTCGCGCCGCGCGTGCTGCCCGCCGACCCCGCCCGCACGCCCGGCCCGTTCGACGTGCCGGGGGCGCTGCTCGCCACGGCGGGCTCGGCCCTGCTCGTGTTCGGCCTGGCCAGCGGCCCGGACGCCGGCTGGTTCTCGATCCGCAGCGCGGGCGCGTTCGCGGCCGGCGCCGTGCTGCTGGCGCTGCTGGTCCTGGTCGAGACGCGGACCCGCGATCCGCTGATCCCGCTGCGGCTGGTGCGCGGCCGGAGCCTGTCCACGACGATGGTCGTGATCGCGATCTTCCAGGGGACGCTCGGCGGCGGCTACTTCATCCTGACGACCTACCTGCAGCCCGTGCTCGGCTACAGCTCGCTCGAAGCGGGGCTGACGTTCCTGCCGCTCACGCTCGTCTGCATGATCGCCGCGCTGAAGGCCACCCCGGCGCTGCTCGGACGCTGGGGGATCCGCACGACGCTGGCCCTCTCCATGGCCGGCACCGGCGCGGGCATCGCGGCGCTGGTCGCGGGCACCACGTCCGGCGGCGGCTTCTGGACGCTGCTGCCCGGCTCGGTGATCTGGGGCCTGTTCGGCGGCATCGGCTTCGTCACCCTCTTCGCGTCCGCCGGGGCCGGCGTCGCGCCGCAGGAGCAGGGCGTCGCGTCCGGGCTGGCCAGCACGGCCAAGGAGGTCGGCGGCGCGATGGGCCTGGCGGTCCTCGTCGCGATCGCCACGTCCTCGGCCCAGCCGCTCGAAGGTCTGCACGCCGCCGGCTGGACGGCCGCCGCCGTCACCGTCGCGGGCGGCCTGGTCGCCCTCGTCCTCAAGCCCGCTCGAACCCTTTCCCGACCCGAGAAGTCGATCGAACTCGAAGGAGCCGTCCAGTGAACGTCACCGAACTGATCAACGCCTACCTCGACATCTGGAACGAGCGGGACGCCGCCGCCCGCCTGAAGCTCATGGAATCCGTCCTGTCCGAGGACTCGCTCTACGCGGACCCCGACTACGAGGGCCTTCGCGGACACGCCGCCCTCTCGGACGCGATCGCCCTCGCCCACACCAAGCTCGGCGACCTGCGGTTCAGCCTCGGCGAGCTGATCGGCGTCCACCACGATCGCGCCCTGTTCACCTGGAGGCTCGGCGACGCCGCGACCGGATACGACGTGGTCGAGTTCGCCGGCGGACGCATCCGAAGCGTCATCGGGTTCTTCGCGTGAGCGGCTGAGCGGCGGTCTGGACCGCCGCACCGCAGCGACCCGGCCCCGGCTTCGCCCCCAACTGGTCCGAGGAGGGCTTCACCGACCGGACGATCCGCCAGACCGTCCGGCTCACCCGCGGCGGCGGCGTGCTGCGCGTCAGGCTGTCGAACCGCTACGGCACGACACCCCTGCGCGTCGCGGGCCTGACCATCGCGGCGAGCGCGGGCGGCGCGGCGGCGAAGGGCGACACGCTCGACCCGCGCCACGACTCCGGGGATGGCCTGCACCCGAACGGCGCCGGATACGAGGCGATGGCCGCGGCCGTCGATCTCGACTCGTTGTGAGCGAACCGGCGTCCCGGCCTCGGAGGAAGCCGGGACGCCGGGGCGGTCAGCGGAGGCCGTAGGCGTCGATCAGGGTCTGGTCGACGACTCCGGGGACCTGCGCGCGGAGGGAGACCGTGCCCTTGGGCGGGTTGGTGAAGGTGGCCTTCCAGCCCTGGTCGGTGGCGGTCACCGGGACGGGCTGCCAGGTGGTGCCGCTGTCGGTGGACGTCCACAGCTTGGGCGCACTGGAGGCGGGCAGGGTGTCCGGGGTGAGGGTGATCGTCTGGCGCGCGCTCGCGGCGGCGCGGTTGGAGGCGTCCAGGCCGGGGACGCGGTAGCGGACGACGCCCAGCGGCAGGGTCGCCTTCGGGTCGGTGACGTTGAGGTTCCAGACGATGTGCTGGCGGGTGGAGAGGGCCGACCAGGGGGCGGAGCGGCGGTCGTCCACGGTGAGGGTGTGCGGGCCGGGCTTGGCGGGCTCCCAGCCGTCGAGCACGCCGGGAATGCTGCTGGTCGCGACCATCGCGCCCGAGGCGTCGGTCAGCGTCGTCGTCCCCTGGCTGGACGCGTCGGGGCCGGGACCCGAGATCGTGTCGGCGGTGCTCAGCATCGGCACCTGGACGAAGTTCTGGCCGTCGTGGTCGGGAGTGAAGGTGCCCGCCGACGCGGCGACCGGCGCGGTGTTCCAGGTGCGGGTGTAGCGGCCGGGCGCCGGGAACCGCTCCTGCCGTTCGTAGTAGTCGAGGCTCTGGAACGAGCAGGACGCGTCGGTGAGCCCGCGGTTCAAGTCCCACTTCACGCCCGGCGTGTAGTACTCGACGCGTTCGGCGGGAAGCGCGCCCGGCGCCTCGTAGAGGCCGATCCCAGCTTCGAGGCCCAGGTCCGCCATGGCGTGGCCGCCGACGCACCCGGGAGCGCCCTCGCTCGCGTAGCGGGTGCGGACCCGCGCCATCTCGGCCTCGCGGACATGGACGCTCGGGTCGGCCGGGATGCCCTGCGCCGTCGTGGCGATGTTGTAGGCGTACGGGCTGCCCTTCTCCACGCCGCCGCGCGTCAGGACGGCCAGCACGTGGAACGCGAGGTCACCGCCCGCCGGCTGCGGGGTCACGTACAGGTCGTTCCCGTCGATCTCGGTCATCCACTGGACGTGGTCGCCGAGCCTCTGGGAGATGACGGCGGCGGTCGCGAGCGGCGCTGCGTCCGGACGGTCGGCCGTCACCCGGACGGGACGGGTCGTCCGCGCGTCGAGCGTGAGGGCGGTGTCGGCGGCGATGGTGACCTTGGGCAGGTACATCAGCGCGGCCGAGGTGCGGCCGTCCGGCGCGGTGTCGTAGATCTTGCTGTAGACGATGTACTCGCCGTCCGGAACGGGGCCTTCGGCGTGGCCGTTCTCGACGTCGAGGCCGGTCGGCATGTCGCCGTTCAGCGGCCAGACGTAGAGGCGGCTGTCGCGGTCGGTCGAGGGCGCCTTGCCCTCGCGGTCCAGGACGTCCACCTTCAGGACGTGCTCTCCCGCCGCCTTCTTCAGGTGCGGACGGCGGGCCTTGGCCTCGCCGTCCGAGCCCGTCCGGACGGTGCGCGTGAAGGCTTCGTGCCGCCCCGGCCCGGGCGGCGACGCACTGGCGGGGACCGCCGCTCCCGCGAGGGCCGTGCCCACGGAGAGCGCCGCTGTCGTGGCCGCCACCGCTGCCTTGAAAACCATGCGTTTCCTCTCGCCGGAAAGACGGCGGCGCTGGGCGCGCCGCCGTCACGAGAGGTTCGCCGAAGGGGCCGAAGCCTTTCCCGAGCGGTTCCTAGCGGAGCTCGCGCTTGAGGATCTTGCCGGTCGCGGTCATCGGCAGCTCCTCGCGGAACTCCACGATGCGCGGGTACTTGTAGTTCGCGAACTGCTCCCTGCCCCACGCGATCAGCTCGTCCTCGGTGAGGGACGAGCCGGGCGTGCGGATCACGTACGCCTTGATCTCCTCGCCGTGCGAGTCGTGCGGGACGCCGACGACGGCCACCAGGGAGACGTCCGGGTGGGTCATCAGGACCTCTTCGAGCTCGCGCGGGTACACGTTGTACCCGCCGCGGATGATCATGTCCTTGGACCGGTCGACGATGTAGTAGTAGCCCTCGTCGTCGCGGCGGGCGATGTCGCCGGTGCGGAACCAGCCGTCCCGGATCGCGGCCTCGGTCGCCTCGGGCCGGCCGTAGTAGCCCTTCATGACGTTGTGCCCGCGGATCGCGATCTCGCCGGGGCCCTCGCCCTCGACGTCCTTCCAGTCGTCGGTGATCAGCTTCATCTCGACGCCCCAGATCGGCAGGCCGATCGAGCCCGGCTTGGCCGGACGGTCCGGGCGGTTGAACGACGCCACCGGCGAGGTCTCGGACAGGCCGTAGCCCTCCAGCACCTGGACGCCGAACTTCTCCTTGATGCCGTTCAGCACCTCCATCGGGAGGGCCGCGCCGCCGGACACGGCGACGTTCAGGTTCTCCCGGATGGTGGCGACGTCCTCGGGCGACGTCTCGTGCGTGAGCAGGCCCCAGTACATCGTCGGGACGCCGGCGAAGACGTTCACCTTCTCCTTGACCATCAGCTTGATCGCCTCGTCGGCGTCGAACCGCGGCTGCATGACCATCGTCGCGCGGCGGTAGAGGCTGACGTTCATCACGCAGGTCTGGCCGAAGATGTGGAACAGCGGCAGCGTGACGAGCGTGGTGTCGTGCGCGCTGCGCTTGAAGAGCGTGTCGTCGAGCATCGCGTTCGTCAGCAGGTTGCTGTGCGACAGCTCCGCGCCCTTCGGCTGGCCGGTCGTCCCGCTGGTGTAGATGATCACCGCGGTGTCGGTCGGCTCGGTCGGGTGCGGCTCGAACTCGCCGGACTGGCCCGCCAGCGCGGCCCAGAACAGCTCGGCGCCCTCGATCGGGGACTCGGTCGCGGCCGGGTTCGCGGGCAGCAGGAAGAAGTGCTCGCAGCCCTCGGCCCGCTCGAACCCGGCGTGCCCGGACTCGCCGAGCGGGAGCTGCGGGGTGCCCTCGAAGCAGAAGAACGCCTTCGCGTCCGAGTCGGACAGGTGGTAGGCGATCTCGCGCGGCTTGAGCAGCACGTTCAGCGGGACGACGACCGCGCCCGCCTTGAGCGCCCCGAAGTAGACCATCGGGAAGTAGGGCAGGTTCGGCGAGGAGAGCGCGATCTTGTCGCCCGGCCCGATCCCGCGGGCGCGCAGCAGGTTCGCCACCTGGTTCGCGACCGTGTTGACGAACGTGTAGGAGAGCCTCAGGTCGCCGAAGACGAGGGCGTCGCGGTCGGGCGTCTCGCGGGCGGCGTCCTCCAGCAGGACGGACAGGTTGTACATGGCACTCCTCGCGCCGAAGTCACCAGGCGGTTATTACTGACGAGTTTATGCAGTTTTGCCACATCCTGGCTCATGTCCGCCATGCCGCGCCAGCCCTGACGTGCGGTTCCTTCCTGGAAGGAAGCTGAACGCCCCGCTCGGACGGGTGTGTCGCGATTGGTCGCTAGGCTGGCGGCGAAAACGACAGAGGGGATCGGGCCAGTGCTGATCATTTTCGGCTTCCGGGTCGTGTACTTCACGCTCGCCCGGGGCGTGTTCCACTGCCCGAACTGCGGCGGCGACCGGGACTTCCGCCGCCGCCAGGGACGCAACTTCTTCACCCTGTTCTTCATCCCGGTGCTGCCGCTGAACAAGACCGGCCCCGAGATCGTCGAGTGCGACACCTGCCACGGGCGCTGGACCACCGCCGTCCTCGCCGTCCCGACCAGCGCGCAGCTCTCCACGATGCCGGGCGTGCTGCTGCGGATGGCGATCGTCCAGGTGCTGCGCTCCGGCGACTCCTCGAACGCCGCCGCGCGGGCGCGCGCGGTCGAGGTCGTCCGGCAGGCGGGGATCGAGTACGACGAGGCCGCGCTGGACGCCGACCTCGGCCGCTCCTTCGACGACATCCGCGTCGAGATGGCCCGCTCGGCCGACACCCTCGCCCCCGAGGCCCGCGAGAACATCCTGCGCGCCGCCGCCGAGATCGGCCTGCTGGACGGCCCGCTCACCTTCTCCGAGGAGGAGACGCTGAACGCCGTCGGCGCCGACCTGGCGCTGACCCGCGTCCAGGTCACCGGCGTGCTGTCGCTGGCGCGCGAGTCGTCCGGCCGCTGAGAACCGACGACGGGCCGCCCGCCGTCCCTCCTTCGGGACGGCGGGCGGCCTCGTCGTTGCGCGGCTCAACCGAAGTTGACGTCAGAGCACTGGTAGAACGCGTTGCCGGTGTCGGCGATCGTCCAGACGGCGAGGATCATGTGCCGTCCGTGCTTGGCGGGCAGCGTCCCGGTGTGCGAGACGTCGTACGGCGGGATCTTGCCGTTGTAGTTGACCGTCAGGAACGGCGTCAGGTCGAGCTGGGCGCGGGTGAGCGGCTGCGTCGGGTTCCAGCCGTCCCGCGTGACGAAGTAGCGGAACGAGGTCGTGGCGTGCGCGGCCGTGAGGTGCCAGGTGAAGGTGTAGGACGACCCGGGCGGCACGGACGCCGCGGGCCAGGTGCCGTTGCGGGGATCGTCCAGCGGAGCCCAGCGCGAGTCCCCGGCGGCGCAGATCGTGCCGTCGGCGGGTCCCGCGCTCGGGAACCCCTTCGGCCCCTCGGTGCTCTGCGGCTCCCACTGGATCGGGCCGCAGTTCTTGACGACGCCCTGGTGGCAGAGCAGGGCCCGGCTGGGCGGAGCGGTGGTGTAGCCGTGCGCGAGGGCCGGCGCCGCGCTGAGCAGCGGCAGGCCGAGTCCGGCGACGGCGGCGAGCAGGAGCGTGGTCTTTCTGGGCGCTGTGGGCATGCGCGTCTCCTCGGCGGGGGAGCCCCTCGGGGCGGGGCTCCGGAGCGGTCGCAAGGCCGGGCCGTCCCCTCTCCCGGTCCTTACCGACAAGAAACCTTCCTGTCGGATGCCCGTCAACCCCTGACCGCCCGGCGCCCGGCCGGCACGGCCCTCGCGCGGGCCTGGCGCAAGCCTCGTGCAGGCCGGTCGGTTGTCCCGGAGGGCGCGGGCCTTGCCCCTGCGCTACTCTTGGGGTATGCGAGCCAGGCTGCTCCTTGGACCGCCGCGTTGACGCGACTCTGACACGTCGGCGCGGCGACCCCTCCTGTGCGAGGGGTCTTCTCATGTTCCGGGGCCGGTGCGGCACCGACCCCCGGGACCCACGAACCCCAGGACAGCCGGACATCCCGTTTGAGTTGAGGACCGGAGTAGCGACCGTGAGCAGCGACGAGCAGTACGACCCCCGGGCGGTTCAGGACACGTGGCAGGCACGGTGGGCCGAGCTCCTGCCGTTCGCCGCCGCCGAGGAGGACGACGGCCGCGAGCGTCGCTACGCGCTGGACATGTTCCCCTACCCGTCCGGTGACCTGCACATGGGCCACGCCGAGGCGTTCGCGATCGGCGACGTCCCGGCCCGGTACTGGTTCCAGCGCGGCTTCAACGTGCTGCACCCCATCGGCTGGGACTCCTTCGGCCTGCCCGCCGAGAACGCCGCGATCAAGCGCGACTCGCACCCCGCCGAGTGGACCTACGCCAACATCGAGACGCAGGCCGGGTCGTTCCGCCGGTACGCGCCGTCCTTCGACTGGTCCCGGCGGCTGCACACCTCCGACCCCGAGTACTACCGGTGGACGCAGTGGCTGTTCCTGCGCTTCCACGAGCGCGGCCTGGCCTACCGCAAGGGCGGCCAGGTCAACTGGTGCCCCAACGACCAGACCGTGCTGGCCAACGAGCAGGTCGTCGGCGGGCACTGCGAGCGCTGCGGCGCGCTGGTCGAGAAGCGCGTGCTGACCCAGTGGTACTTCAAGATCACCGACTACGCGGACCGCCTGCTGGACGACATGGACCAGCTGGAGGGCAACTGGCCCGAGCGCGTCCTGCTGATGCAGCGCAACTGGATCGGCCGCTCCACCGGCGCCGACGTCGACTTCGTCATCGAGGGCCGGGACGAGCCGGTCACCGTCTACACCACCCGCCCCGACACCCTGTTCGGCGCGACGTTCATGGTCGTCGCCGCCGACGCCGCGCTGGCCGAGGAGATCGTCGCGCCCGAGCAGCGCGCCGCGTTCGAGGCCTACCGCGACGAGGTCTCCCGCGAGAGCGAGATCGAGCGGCTGTCCACCGAGCGCGAGAAGACCGGCGTCTTCCTGGGCCGCTACGCGGTCAACCCGGTGAACGGCGAGCGCATCCCGGTCTGGGCCGCCGACTACGTGCTGGCCGACTACGGGCACGGCGCGATCATGGCCGTCCCGGCGCACGACCAGCGCGACCTGGACTTCGCGCTGAAGTTCGGGCTGCCGGTCCGCGTCGTGGTCGACACCGGCGAGCCCGACCCGGCCGAGACCGGCGTCGCCACCGCCGGGGACGGCCGGATCGTCAACTCCGGCCCGATCGACGGGCTGTCCAAGGCGGACGGCATCGCCAAGATCATCGAGCTGCTGGCCGAGCGCGGCACCGGCAAGGCGGCGGTGAACTTCCGGCTGCGCGACTGGCTGGTCTCCCGGCAGCGGTTCTGGGGCTGCCCGATCCCGATCGTCCACTGCGAGGCGTGCGGCGAGGTCCCCGTCCCCGACGACCAGCTGCCCGTGACGCTGCCGGACAACCTGCGCGGCGCCGACCTGGCGCCGAAGGGCGAGTCGCCGCTGGCGTCCGCGCACGACTGGGTGAACGTCGAGTGCCCCAAGTGCGGCGGCGCGGCCCGGCGCGACACCGACACCATGGACACCTTCGTCGACTCGTCCTGGTACTACTTCCGGTACTGCTCGCCGCGCTACACCGGCGGGCCGTTCGACGTCGAGGCCGTCCGGAAGTGGATGCCGGTCGACCAGTACACCGGCGGCGTCGAGCACGCCATCCTGCACCTGCTGTACAGCCGGTTCTTCACCAAGGTCCTGTACGACATGGGCATGGTGGACTTCACCGAGCCGTTCCGCCGCCTGATGAACCAGGGCCAGGTCATCCTGAACGGCAGCGGGATGTCCAAGTCCACCGGCAACCTGGTCGACCTGGGCGAGCAGATCGACGAGTTCGGCGTGGACGTCGTCCGGCTGGCGATGCTGTTCTCCGGCCCGCCGGAGGACGACATCGACTGGGCCGACGTCTCCCCGCACGGCATGCTGAAGTTCCTGGGCCGCGTGCACCGCATCGCGTCCGAGGTCCGGGCCGAGCCGGGCGCCGACCCCGCGCTGGGCGACGCCGCGCTGCGCCGCGTCACCCACCGCACGATCGACGAGGTCACCTCGCTGGTCGAGGCGGGCCGGTTCAACGTCGCGATCGCGCGGATCATGGAGCTGGTGTCGGCCGCGCGGCGCGCGATCGACTCCGGCCCGGGCGCCGCGGACCCGGCCGTCCGGGAGGCCGCCGAGACGATCGCGGTCACGCTGTCGCTGTTCGCGCCCTACACCTCCGAGGAGGCGTGGTCGGTGCTGGGCCGGCCCGCCCCGGTCATCAAGGCCGGCTGGCCGCAGGCCGACCCGGCGCTGCTGGTCGAGGAGTCGGTGACCTGCGTCGTGCAGGTCGCGGGCAAGGTCCGCGACCGGCTGGACGTCCCGCCCGCGATCGCCGCCGACGAACTGGAGCGGCTGGCGCTGGACTCGGCCAAGGTCCGGGAGGCGCTGGGCGGCGCGGAGATCGCCAAGGTCATCGTCCGCGCCCCGAAGATCGTGAACATCGTGCCGAAGCGCTGACGCCGGTTTCGTCCCGGCTCTCCCGGAGATCACTGCTCCCGGCGGTCGATCTCCGGGAGGGGCTGTGGGCGAGGCGTTGGCACTGGCGGCGGCGGTCGGTTTCGGCACCACGCACTTCCTGAGCGGCCTGCTGTCCCGCCGCGTGGACGCGACGGCCGTGGCGCTCGTCGCCCAGCTCGGCGGCACGCTCATCGCCCTGCTGGCCGCGCCCTGGTTCGCCGCGCCGCACGTCACGCCCGGCGACCTGGCCTGGGGCGCGCTCTCCGGAGTGGGGACGGGCGTCGGCGTGGCGTTCCTCTACCGCGCGCTGGGGGAGGGCGACTTCAGCGTCGTCGTGCCGCTGAGCGACGTGGCGGCCGTGGCGCTCCCGGTGCTCGTCGGGGTGCTGGTGCTGTCCGAACGTCCGGGCGCGTTCGCCTGGGTGGGGATGGCCGCGGCCATCCCGGCGCTGTACCTGGTCGCTCGTCCGGCCGCGTCGTCGCAGGCCTCTGCCGATGCGGGAAAGCAGGGCGGGGGTTCGCGGGGCGGAGGTTCGCGGGGCCGGGGTTCGCGGAGCTCGGCGTTGCGGGGCGGAGGTTCACGGGACTGGGCGTCGTTCGTGCGGGTGGGCGGTTCTGCGGGGACGCGGGACGCGCTGGTCGCGGGGGTCGCGTTCGCGGTCCAGTTCGTCGCGCTCGCGCGGACGGGAAGCGACGCGGGGCTGTGGCCGCTCGTCGCGTCGCGGGTGGCGTCCGTCGTGGCGATCTTGCCGATGGCGTCCGCGATGTGGCGCGAGGCCGACGAACCGGCGCGGCAACGGGTGCTCGCCTCGCAGACGGTGTGGCATGTGCGCGAGCCCGAAGACGGGCGATCGGCGGCGGAAGAGCGCGCGCGTGCGAAACGGGGGCTGGCGCGCGTGCGCATGAGTGCGGGGACGGTAGCGGGCGCGCTGGGCACGGGCATGCTGGGCACGGTCGCGATGACGCTGTACCTGCTCGCGACCCACGAGCAGCTCATGACGCTCGCGGTCGTGCTGACCGCGCTCTACCCGGTCATCCCGGTGGTGCTGGGCCTCGGCGTGCTCCGCGAACGCGTCGGACGCGCCCAGGTCGCCGGGCTCGGCTTCGCCGCCGCGGCGATCGCCCTGATCAGCCTCGGGTGAGCCGCCGGGAGGCGAGCCGGTGAGCCGAATGCGCGCCCGCTCTCGGCCCGTCCATGCCCGGGGAGACCGGGAGTCGGACGGGCGCTGCTGAGCGGACGCGCACCGGAGGACGTGCGGGCGCCGGGGGCGGCTACATCTTGCGCAGGACGGCGACCACGCGGCCGAGGACGCTCGCCTCGTCGCCGGGGATCGGGTCGTAGGCCGCGTTGGCCGGCATCAGCCAGATGTGCCCGTCGCGGCGCTTGAAGGTCTTCACGGTGGCCTCGCCGTCGATCATGGCGGCCACGATGTCGCCCTGCTCGGCGACCGGCTGCTGCCGGACGACGACCCAGTCGCCGTCGGCGATGGCGGCCTCGATCATCGAGTCGCCGGTGACCTTCAGCAGGAAGTGCGTGCCCTCGCCGACCAGCTGCTTCGGCAGCGCGAACACGTCCTCGACGGCCTCCTCGGCGAGGATCGGGCCACCGGCGGCGATCCGGCCGACGAGCGGGACGTACGCGGGCGCGGTGCGGCCGGCCGAGTCCACGACGCCGGGCGACTCGAAGGTCTCGTCCTCGGTGCGGACGGGGGTCGCGCCCGGCACCCGGACCTCCACGGCGCGCGGCCGGTTCGGGTCGCGGCGCAGGTACCCCTTGCGCTGGAGCGCGCGGAGCTGGTGCGACACGCTGGAGGTGCTGGTCAGCCCGACCGCCTCGCCGATCTCGCGCATCGACGGCGGATAGCCGCGCCGGGTCACCGAGTCGCGGATGACCTCCAGCACCATGCGCTGGCGCTGGGTCAGGCCGCTCTCGTCGCTCGGACCGTCGGGCAGCTCCCGGACCTTGCTGCTCATCGCTCGTTCGCCTCCCGGCGCGTCGCTCCGTCACTCCTCGTCACGGCACGATATCGCGGATCCGCTTGATGATCAAACAATTGTTCGAAGATGGTCCTCGATTTCCGTCCCGGCGTGCGCTACAACATCGTACATGCGTTCGATCGAAATTATTTTCGATCAGCGGTGGCGGGCGGCACGTGGCGAAGGGGGTCGACATGGCGGCGCAAATGCCTCACAGGGGACGGGTGGCCGCGGGCGATCCCGTTTGGCTGCGCCATAAAGGCCCGCGTCCGCGCACTCACCTCCGACTCGTCCACCCATTGCCCGAAAGCCCACCCGCGCCCGTGGTCGGGACGCCTCCGGCTCGCCGTCCCGATGTTCAGCGGCCTCCGGCTCGCCGGTCCGCGGTCGGGCGGCCACCGGTTCGCCTGTCCGCGGTCGATGGGATGCGTGGGTCCGAGGTCGATCGGGTTCGGGTTCGCGGGCGCGCGCGTGACGGAGTCGTGCGGGGTGACGCCGCGCGGGGCGAAGTCGTGCGGGGCGGGGTGGCGCGGGGCGGAGTGCGGTTGACGCGGCGGGGGCGGGTCGTGGTGGTCGTGTTCGCGGCGGCGGTCGTGCTGCTCGCGCTGTGGGGCGCGGGGGCGCTGGTGGCGCGGGCGGGCGGGGGAGATCATCCGGCGCGTCCGGTGCCGGACGCCCCTAAGGTTGTCCAGGTCGAGGTGCGGCCCGGCGACACCCTGTGGGGCATCGCCGAGCGGGCCGAGCCCCGCGCGGACACGCGCCGGACCGTCCAGCGGATCCTGAGGCTGAACGGCCTCCCGGAGGACGCGCTCGTCCAGCCGGGCCAGCGCCTCCGCGTGCCCGCCTCCTGAACGTGCCGCCGGACGGTCGCGTCCGGCCGGACGGCGCCGGCGACACGCGCGGGAAGCGAGCCGTCGCGGGTCGTGTTCTCGCAGGTCGTAGCCGGTTTGGCGGTGACGGTCGGTGAGCGCGCGGGCGCGACACGCCGGAGGTTCCGGCGGCAGGCTCGGTGTGACCAGGGTCTACGCGTGGGGCGCGCGTTCCAGGTTGCGCAGCCGTCCGGCGCGCTCTACGGTTGACCACAACATCTAGTAGTTACACGGACGTCATTAACCACAAGTTGTGTCTTGTGCGGACGGTTCCGTGGACGTGGTTTGACCGTCGGGAGAGGGAGGGACGCGTGCACTGCCCGTTCTGCCGCAATCCCGACACCAAGGTGATCGACAGCCGTTCCACCGACGACGGGGCCGCCATCCGGCGCCGCCGGTCGTGCCCGGAGTGCGGCAAGCGGTTCACCACCCAGGAGAACGTCCTGCTCATGGTGGCCAAGCGCAGCGGGGTCACCGAGCCGTTCTCCCGCGAGAAGATCGTCGCCGGGGTGCGCCGGGCCTGCCAGGGCCGCCCGGTCGACGAGGACGCGCTGGCCAAGCTCGGCCAGCGGGTCGAGGAGGCGCTGCGCGCGACCGGAGCGGCCGAGATCCCCTCGCATGAGGTGGGGCTGGCCATCCTGGGTCCGCTCGGAGAGCTGGACGAGGTCGCCTACCTGCGGTTCGCCTCGGTGTACCGGAGCTTCGAGTCGCTGGACGACTTCGCGCGCGAGATCGAGGCACTGCGCCGGGCGGCCGGCGGTTCCGACCCCGGCGAGGCCCGAGCGGGCGGGTCCGGAGCGCCGGACGGCCCGGACGGCCCGGGGGACGCCACGGGGGGACGTTCCCCCGGCGGTGGCGCGGCGGCGGCCGAGGCCGCCCCGCAAGGCGCGGGAGAGCGACCTCCCGCGGGCGGCGGCGCGTCCCGCTAGGGGCGCGGACCGCATCGCGACAACAGATCACGGCATCGCGACAACAGACTTCAGCAGCGGTTTTTCAGCGCCCGGGGCGGGATGAGGCGGCCCCTGGACGGCGTTTTACCTGGACAGGGCCCCCGGCGGGCGGGCCCGAGAGGGGGAGGGTTCATGACGGAGACGGTGAGCGGCTCGGCGGCCAAGCGCGGCAAGGGGGGCCGCAAGGGCCTGAAGGTCGAGCGGATCTTCACCACGCCCGGCGTCCACCCGTACGACGAGATCACCTGGGAGCGCCGGGACGTCGTCATGACCAACTGGCGCGACGGCTCGGTCAACTTCGAGCAGCGCGGCGTGGAGTTCCCCGACTTCTGGTCGGTGAACGCCGTCAACATCGTCACCTCGAAGTACTTCCGCGGCGCGGTCGGCACGCCGCAGCGCGAGCACAGCCTGAAGCAGCTCATCGACCGGGTCGTCCGGATGTACGTGACGACCGGCGTCGAGCACGGCTACTTCGCCTCGGACGCCGACGCCGAGATCTTCGAGCACGAGCTGACCCACGCCCTGGCGCACCAGATGTTCAGCTTCAACTCGCCGGTGTGGTTCAACGTCGGGACGAACGCGCCGCAGCAGGTCTCGGCGTGCTTCATCCTGTCGGTGGACGACACGATGGAGTCGATCCTCGACTGGTACAAGGAAGAGGGGATCATCTTCAAGGGCGGTTCGGGCGCGGGCCTGAACCTGTCCCGGATCCGCTCGTCCAAGGAGCTGCTGTCGTCCGGCGGCACCGCGTCCGGCCCGGTGTCGTTCATGCGCGGCGCGGACGCCTCCGCCGGGACGATCAAGTCGGGCGGCGCGACCCGCCGGGCCGCCAAGATGGTCGTGCTCGACGTGGACCACCCCGACATCGCCGAGTTCATCGACACCAAGGCGCGCGAGGAGGACAAGATCCGCGCGCTCCGGGACGCCGGGTTCGACATGGACCTCGGCGGCAAGGACATCAACTCGGTCCAGTACCAGAACGCCAACAACTCCGTCCGCGTCTCCGACGAGTTCATGCGCGCGGTCGAGACCGACGGCGAGTTCGGGCTGCGCGGCCGGCTGAACGGCGAGGTCATCGAGACCATCAAGGCCAAGGACCTGTTCCGCCGGATGGCGCAGGCCGCCTGGGAGTGCGCCGACCCGGGCATCCAGTACGACGACACGATCAACGACTGGCACACCAACCCCGAGACCGGCCGGATCACCGCGTCCAACCCGTGCTCGGAGTACATGTCGCTGGACAACTCGTCCTGCAACCTCGCCTCCATCAACCTGCTGAAGTTCCTGCGCGCCGACGGCACCTTCGACGTGCAGAACTTCGTCAAGATGACCGAGCTGATCATCACCGCGATGGACATCTCGATCACCTTCGCCGACTTCCCGACCGAGAAGATCGGCGAGACGACCCGGGACTACCGCCAGCTCGGCATCGGCTACGCCAACCTCGGCGCGCTGCTGATGGCGACCGGCCACGCCTACGACTCCGAGGGCGGCCGCTCGCTCGCCGCGACGATCACGTCCCTGATGACCGGCGTCGCCTACCGCCGCTCCGCCGAGATCGCGGGCGTCGTCGGCCCGTACGCGGGCTACGCCCGCAACGCCGACGCGCACAAGCGCGTGATGCGCAAGCACGCCGCGGCCAACGACGAGATCCGCACGCTGGACGAGATCGACAAGGCCATCCACGCCGCCGCGACCAAGCAGTGGCAGGAGTGCCTCAAGACCGGCGAGAAGAACGGCTACCGCAACGCGCAGGCGTCGCTGCTCGCGCCGACCGGCACCATCGGCCTGATGATGGACTGCGACACCACCGGCATCGAGCCGGACCTCGCGCTGATGAAGTTCAAGAAGCTCGTCGGCGGCGGCTCCATGCAGATCGTCAACCTGACCGTGCCGCGCGCCCTCGCCAAGCTCGGCTACCAGCAGGAGCAGATCGAGGCGATCGTCGAGTACATCGCCGAGCACGGTCACGTCGTGGACGCGCCGGGCCTGCGCCCCGAGCACTACGAGGTGTTCGACTGCGCGATGGGCGAGCGCGCGATCTCCCCGATGGGGCACGTCCGGATGATGGCGGCCGTCCAGCCGTTCCTGTCCGGCGCGATCTCCAAGACGGTCAACATGCCCGAGCAGGCGACCGTCGAGGACATCGAGAAGGTCTACTACGAGGGCTGGAAGCTCGGCCTGAAGGCCCTGGCGATCTACCGCGACAACTGCAAGGTCGGCCAGCCGCTGTCCGCCGCGGGCAAGAAGGAGGAGCCGAAGGCCGAGACCGCCGCGGCGCCGGTCGAGGTGCGGCCCGTCCGCAAGCGGCTGCCGAAGCAGCGTCCGGCGATGGTCACCCGGTTCTCCGTCGCGGGCGCCGAGGGCTACATGACCGCCTCGTCCTACCCGGACGACGGCCTCGGCGAGGTCTTCCTCAAGCTCGGCAAGCAGGGCTCGACCCTCGCCGGCGTGATGGACGCCTTCTCCATGGCGATCTCCATCAGCCTCCAGTACGGCGTGCCGCTGGAGACCTGGGTCGAGAAGTTCACCAACATGCGCTTCGAGCCGGCGGGCATGACCGACGACCCGGACATCCGCATGGCGACCTCGGTGATGGACTACATCTTCCGCCGCCTCGCCCTGGACCACCTCGACTTCGAGACCCGCTCCGAGCTCGGCATCCTGTCCGCCGCCGAGCGCGCGATGCAGGCCAACGGCGAGGACCCGGCGTCCCTGCACGCTCCGGACGCCGAGACCGAGCGCGAGATCCTGGCCCAGTCCGCCGAGATCACCCGCGCCCCGGCCCCGGCCCCGTCCGCTCCGGCGCCGTCCGCGCCGCACTCGTCGGTCGAGGTCATCGAGTCGCGCCAGGGCCGCACCGCCGACGCTCCGCTCTGCCTGACCTGCGGCACCAAGATGCGGCCCGCGGGCAGCTGCTACGTCTGCGAGGGCTGCGGCTCCACCAGCGGCTGCAGCTGACGCTCGGCAGAGTCGCCGCGAATGCGGCGTTCGGCCTGAGCCGTTAGGCCATAGCGCCTGACGCTGAGGGGGACCCGGAGGTGATCCGGGTCCCCCTCAGCCTGTTTCGGGACTCCTGCTCGTCACCTGCGGTACCAGGTGGCGGATTCCCAATCCTGTTTCGGGACTCCTGCTCATCACCTGCGGTACCAGGTGGCGGATTCCCAATCCTGCCGGTCGCGTTCGTAGACCTCCGCGGGGGCGAACAGGTCGGTCGCGCCGGTGAAACGCAGGAACTCCGGGTCGAGGCAGTTGTCCCAGTCGTCGGCGGCGCGGTGATGCCAGCTGGGGCCTGTTTCGTAGTAGCGCTCGACGGCCTGGAACGACGCGGAATGAACGAGCCGGCCCCGCCAGCGGTATTCGATCGACGTGGCGGTCGAATCGCGGGCGGTGAGAGCGGCGAGCCAGGACGGGTCGATGCCCGTCAATTCATCGCCGTTCGTGGTCGGGGTGGTCGGTGTGGGAAACGGCAGGTCGGCCGGGTCGGGGTCCGGCACGTCCGTCGTTGGCGTCGCGCAAGGTCCGACGTCAGCGGAACGGTCATTACCGGTCCGATAACTGCCTGCGACCTCCACGCACCAGGCTCCCTCACGACGCTGCCACGACGTTTCCGGAACCATCGGCGGCTGCCCGTCCGCGGTGACCACGCGCACCTCGTCGAAACCGTATCGGCAGAACCGGCGCGGGCCGTCGTTGACGTCGTCCTGCCAGATCACGTCCTCCGAGCCGCCCTCGTCGTAATGCCGTCCCCAGATCGTGCTGTAGTGGCTGCCGACATAGTCGCTGCAGAAAGACACGATGTCGGGGCTCTTTCCAGAGCCGTACTGGATGTCGGCGTAACGGCCCTGGGGACCGCGCCGGATGGAGACCGGAACCCAATAGGATCCGTTGCGTCCGAGCAACATCCAGGCGATCCACTGCGCCTCGACCTCGTTGATCTGATCGTCGGGCCGCGCGTGGACGCGGACGAAGTCCGTGTAGATGTTGGACACCAGCCGATTATCGCTGCACGACGACGCGCCCTTCACCTGCCGGCCATCGAATGCGTCCTGGCGGTTCTGTGACGGGGTACTTCGGGCAGGTGCGTCGTGTCGGGGGAAGGGGGGACGGGCGTGATGAGGTGGGCGGAAACGGGTGCGGGGGACGGGCCGGGCTTGGTTTACTGATCTTCACGGGTGTACAGCGGCACAGCGGGGAACGAGGAGAACATGGCGGAACCGACCGAGCTGCCCTCCGTGCGGTCGGAGCAGTGGCGTCCTTCGGAGTTCGAGGAGCGGACGCCCTCGGTGGCCCGGATGTACGACTTCCTGCTCGGCGGCAAGGACAATCTCGGCGTGGACCGGGAACGTGCCACCGAGGCGGTGCGCGCCGATCCGCTGTTCCCGCGGGTCGTGCGGGAGAACCGGGCGTTCCTGGGACGCGTGGTGCGGTTCCTCGCCGAGGAGTGCGGCATCGACCAGTTCCTCGACATCGGCACCGGGCTGCCGACGCAGGACAACGTCCACCAGATCGCGCAGCGGATCAATCCGGACGCGAGCGTCGTGTACGTGGACAACGATCCCGTCGTGCTCGCGCACGGGCGGGCGCTGCTCGCCGACAACGACCGGACCACGGTGATCCAGGCGGACCTGCGGGACCCGGGCGAGATCCTCGCGCATCCGGACGTGCGGCGGCTGCTCGACCTGGACCGTCCGGTGGCGCTGCTGCTGCTGGCGATCCTGCACTTCGTGCCGGACGCCGCGGAGCCGGCCGCGATCCTGGACGAGCTGCGCGCCGCGCTGCCGAGCGGCAGCTACCTGGCGATCACGCACGGCTCGCCGGACCTGCGTCCCGACGTCGTGCACCGGCTGGAGGAGATCTACTCCCGGACGGCCTCGCCCGCGCTCGCGCGGTCGCGCGAGGACGTGCAGCGCTTCTTCGGCGACTTCGAGATGGTCGAGCCGGGGCTGGTGTGGGTGCCGTGGTGGCGTCCCGAGCAGCAGCCCGCGGACGACTCGGACCTGGTCTGGTTCCTCGGGGGAGTCGGGCGCAAGCCGTGACGGTGAGGTAGGTGAGGGCCGGGATTGTTTCCCGGCCCTTTTTCATTTGGCGTCGAGCTGCGCGGTGATCAGCGCGTGGAGGGCCGCCTTCAGGCGGTCGGGGCCCTGGTCGGTGAGCTGGGCGAGGATCGGGTCGCTGTGCAGGGCGCCGAGGATGAGGTGCGCGAGGGTGTCGGCGTCCACGGCCGGGTTCTCGGCGCGCAGCAGCGTGCTGATGTGGCCGTGCCAGAACTCGTAGACGGCGTGCGGGTTCGGCTGGCTCCGGTGGTACTCCTCGCTGGACGGCACGGTCACGCCGGAGCGGGCGAGCTCGGCGAGCAGGCTCTTGTTGCGGCTGACGACGTCCACGATCGCGGCCACGAAGGCGAGCAGGCGCTCGCGGTCCGGGGCGCCCTCGCCGAGCGGCGGCGGGCCGGTGCGGACGGCGTCCTCCAGCGCGTGCGCGCGCTCGACCATGAGCGCCAGCATCAGCCCGGCGCGGTTCCCGAAGCGGTGGAAGACCGTCCCCTTGGCGACGCCGGACGCCGCCGCGACCCGCTCCATCGAGATGTCCTGCGGGCGGTGCTCGGCGAGCAGCCGCTCGGTGGCGGCCAGGATCGCGCGCCGGTTGCGGGCCGCGTCGGCACGTTCGGTGGGCACGGGGCGTCCTTCCCGTAGACAAGTTGACCGGCGGTCAAGTAGCGTCCAAGTTGACCGATGGTTCAGTTTAGCGGGCGGGCCGATCGCGGCCGTCCGGAGGAGGCATCATGCGACACGTGCGCTATCACGCCCACGGTGGCCCCGAAGTGCTCGCGGTCGAGGAGGCCGGCGTCCCCGAGCCCGGGCCGGGGCAGGTGCTTGTGCGGGCCGAGGTGATCGGCGCGAACTACGTGGACGTTCAGCTCAGGCGGGAGACCGACCCGTCCTCGATCTGGTACCGGGAGCTGCCCGGCACGCTGACCGGCGACGTCGTCGGGACGGTCGAACGGACCGGCGCGGACGTCGATCCGGGCCTGACCGGAAAGCGGGTGGCCGCCGTTTCGGTCGACGCCTGGTCCGATGCGGTCCTCCTGGACGCCGACTGGCTCGTCCCGGTACCGGATGGTCTGGACGCCGCCGAGGCGAGCCTGCTGCCGCTCGCCGGCGCCGTCGCGCTCGGCTGCCTCACCGTCGGACGCGTCGCCGCCGGGGAGACCGTCCTGGTCACGGCGGGCGCGGGCACGATCGGGCACCTCGCCGTGCAGCTCGCGCGGCTCCGCGGGGCCGGGACGGTCATCGCGACCGCGGGCTCGCCCGAGAAGCGGGACCTGCTGGCCGACCTCGGCGCGGACGCCGTCATCGACCACACGGCCGCCGACTGGGACGAGCAGGTCAAGGCCGCCGCGCCCGAAGGCGTCCACCTCGCGCTCGACGCCATCGGCGGCGACGCGCTGCACCGCACGCTCAACCTGCTCGCCCCGTTCGGACGGGCCGTCGTCTACGGCGCGTCCGCCGGAGACCTGACGAGCGTGCCCGTGACCAGCGTCTTCGCGCTTCGGTCGGTCATCGGCTTCGCGCTCCTCCCGTACCGGCTCGCCCGTCCCGAGCAGGCCCGCGCCGACCTGGACGAGCTCACCGAGCTGCTGCGCTCGGGCAAGCTGCGCGGGGTGATCGGCGCGCGCGTCCCGCTGGACGAGCCCGTGCGCGCGCACCGGCTGCTCGAAGAGCGCGCCGTGCTCGGCCGCCTCGTCCTGGAGCCGTAAAGGCTGCTCGTCCTGGGGGCCGTAATAGGGCGTGAACGTCAGCGGGCGTCCGGGGCGAGCAGCAGCCGGACGGCGAGCCCGGTGAAAACCACGCCGCCGAAGACGTTCAGCGCGCGGGCGGCGCGGCGGCTGCGCCGGAGCGCGGCGGCGAGCCGTCCGGACAGCAGGCCGACCGTGCCGTCCACGGCCAGCCCGATCAGCACCAGCGTCACGCCGAGGATCAGGAACTGGAGCATCGGGCTGCCGATGTCCGGGTTCACGAACTGCGGCAGGAACGCGATGTTGAACAGGATGACCTTGGGGTTGAGCAGGTTCGTGACCATGCCCTGCCAGAAGGCGCGCAGGCGTCCGGGACCGGCGGGACGCGGCGCGCCGTCCGCCGCGTCCTGCTCGCCGCGCTCCCGGAACGCCTTGATCGCGAGGAAGACCAGGTAGGCCGCGCCCGCCCAGCGCAGCACGTGGTACAGCGTCGGCACGGCCGCGAAGAGGGCCGACAGCCCGAGCATCGCGGCGATCGCGTGCACGAACGCGCCGGTGGCGACGCCGACGGCGGCCATCACCCCGGTCGTGGGGCCGCCGCGCCCGCCCATCGCGACGATGAACATCATGTCGGGGCCGGGGCTCAGGCAGAGCGCGAGCGCGGCGACGAGGAAGGCCGCGTACAGCGAGGAGTCGATCATCCCGGCAGCGTGCCCCGGCGCGTCCCGCCGAATCAACTTCGTTTCGCATCGCGGTACGCGCGACGAGAAGCCGGACGCGACTCCGGACATTACGCCGGATGCGACGCCGGACTCGACGCGGGATGCGGCGCCGGACACGACGCGCGACACGACGGGGGGCGAGACGCGGGATGCGACGCCGTACGCGGCGGGCCGGGCGAGCGCGGCCGGAGCAGGCGGAGGCACTCAGCCGCGGCAGAGCGCGTCGACCAGGAGGTCGAGGCGAGACGCGGAGTGGTCGGGACGCAGCCGTTCTCCTTTCGTGAGCGTCGCGAGGCCGTGCAGCCAGCTCCAGCCGACCTCGGCGAACGTCTCCAGGTCGCGGTCTCCGGCGAACGGCCTCAGCACGCTGACGATCTCGTGGAAGGCGTCGTGGAGGGCCTGCGGTGACTCGTCCGTCCCGAACGTGACGTCGATCCGCTGGACGAACATCGCGTCGTAGGCCGCCGGATGCGCCGCAGCGAAGTCCATGTACGTCCGCGCGACGGCGCGCAGCGCGGACACGTCGTCCGCGGCCTTCTCGCGCGCGGCGCGGAGTTCGGCGGCGAGGTCGCCGAGCGCCTCGACCGCCACCGCGGCCACGATCTCGGCCTTGCCCTTGAAGTGGCTGTACAGCACGGGCTGGCTGTACTGGACGAGCTCGGACAGCCGCCGGGTCGTGACGGCGTCCCACCCTTCGGACTCGGCCAGCTCCCGGGCCGTCCGGACGATCAGTCGGCGGCGTTCGGCACGTTCGCGTTCTCGGCGCTCCTGTACGGACATGGAAGGAATCCTAGCACTGCTAGACAATCGAGCACGGCTAGTGTTAGCGTCGCTCTTGTTCCTAGCAACGCTAGTTTTCCTGAAGGGGCCCCCATGAACGCCACCGTCCCGGCTTCCACCTCCGCCTCCGCCGCTGCCGCTGGCTCCGGCGGTCGCCTCGTCGCCCGCACCGCCACGGGCATCGCGATCGTGACCGGCCTGGTGGTCACCTACTTCGGTCTCAACTTCCTGCTCAACCCGCACGCGGCGGACGGCTTCGGCATCAAGCCCTGGCCGACCGGCCACGCGACCGGCTACTTCGACGTCAAGGGCTTCCGCGACCTGGCGACGGGCGCGGCGGTGTTCGCCCTGCTGGCCCTGCGCCAGCACCGCGCCCTCGCCTGGATCATGCTGTTCGACCTGCTGCTCCCGCTCGGCGACATGTTGACCGTGATGACCCACGGCGGCACCGTCGCCTTCGCCCTCGCCGTGCACGGCTCCGCCGCCGCGCTGCTGGCCCTCGGCGTCGTCCTCCAGTTCGTCCGCGTCCGCCGCGAGGCCCGCGCCGAGAACCGGCCCGCCGCCTGACCCCGCCATCCGCGCCGCTCCACTCCGCACGCGCCCCGCTCCTCGCGGTCTCGAGGGCGGGGCTCGGATGGCAGGCTGGAGGCGACGAAAGGGAGTTCGGTGAGTGATCTACAGACCCGGCCGGAGGCCGTGGCGTGCGGGGGACGGGACGACGTCTCGGGCGGTCCCGTCCGCGAGTTGCTGAAGCCCAAGACCGTGCCGCTGGGTGAGACGACCGAGGTGCGGCGGCTGCTTCCGACTCTCGGCCGCCGGATGGTCGGCGCCTGGTGCTTCGTGGACAACTACGGGCCGGACGACATCGCCGGCGAGCCGGGGATGCAGATTCCACCGCATCCGCACATGGGATTGCAGACCGTGAGCTGGCTGCACGCGGGGGAGGTGCTGCACCGCGACAGCCTGGGCAGCGTCCAGACCGTCCGGCCGCGCCAGCTCGGGCTGATGACCTCCGGCCGGGCCATCTCGCACTCGGAGGAGTCGCCGCGGGAGCACGGCCCGACGCTGCACGGCGCGCAGCTGTGGGTGGCGCTGCCGGACGCCGCCCGCCACACCGATCCGAGCTGGGAGTTCCACGCCGACCTTCCGGTGGTGACCGGTCCGGGGCTGACCGCGACCGTCCTGCTCGGCGAGCTGGACGGGGCCGCCTCGCCCGGCCGCGCCTTCACCCCGATCGTCGGCGCGGACCTCGGGATCGCGGACGGCGCGGACGTCCGCGTCCCGCTCGAACCCGACTTCGAGTACGCCGTCCTGACCATGGCCGGACGCACCGTCGTGGACGGCGTGCCGCTGGACCCCGGCGCCATGCTCTACCTCGGCTGCGGACGGCGCGAGCTGCCCGTCCGCGCGGACGGCGGCGGCTCGCTGATGCTGCTGGGCGGCGAGCCGTTCGAGGAGCGCCTGGTCATGTGGTGGAACTTCGTCGGGCGGAGCGGCGACGAGATCGCGCGGGCCCGCGCCGACTGGATGGACGGCGACCGGTTCGGAACGGTCCAGGGGTATGACGGCGGCCGGACCCCGGCTCCGGCCCTGCCCGGCCTGCCGCTCAAGGCGCGCGGCCGGACCCGCTGAGTCCCGCCCGTCAGGCGGCGGGCAGCCGGGCACCGGTCTCGGCGGAGCGGCGGACGACGTCGAGCAGCCGGTGCAGCTCCAGGGCGTCCGCGAAGGTCGGCACGGACGCGGACGAGGCGCCGATCGCCTGGTAGAGGCGGGCGACGTTGGCCGCCTGCGTGCCGTTCAGCGAGGCGGGCAGAAGGTTCAGCTCGTCCGGGACGGCGATCTCCTGCGGCGCGCCACCCGGCTCGCGGTTGCCGAGCAGGACGAGATCGTCGATCTGGACGCCGTAGCCCCCGCGCGCGACGAGGATGAGGTCGCCCTCCGTCCCGGCGATCTCGATGCGCGTGCCGGGCGCCGTCACCTTGGCGTAGTGGATGTGCGCGGAAAGCGTCGCACCGGACGCGAGGGTCCCGATCACGGCGACCTGGTCGGGGCTGTCGACCGGCACGGGCTCGCCGGTCTCCGCGACCGTGTACTGCCGGCGCTGGACGGCCGTCGTCGCGGACAGCTCGGCGATCGGGCCGAGCAGGTGCCGCACCAGGTCCAGGTGGTGGCCGCCGCTGACCTCCAGCGTCCCCGCCGCGTTCCGGACGTCGGAGGTGTAGGCCGACCAGGACGGCACCGTCCCGTCCGCGCCCTTGTACAGCGCGGCGTGGACGGTCACCGAGGTCACGCGGCCGACGAAGCCGTCGGCGAGGAGGCGCCGGGCCTGCTCGGCGGCCGGGGCGAACCGGGCCTGGAGGCCGACGGCCGTCCGGACGCCGGCGTCCGCCGCCAGCTTCACCACGGCCTCGGCCTCCTCGGTGGTCCGGGTCAGCGGCCACTCGGAGAACACGCGCTTGCCCGCGCCCAGGGCGGCGCGGATCAGCTCGTCGTGCGCCGGGACCTTCACGGTGATCGCGACGAGGTCCACGTCCGGGTGGGCGGCGAGCGCGCGCGGGTCGGTGAAGTGGTGCGGGACGCCGAAGCGGCGGGCGGCCTCCCGGGCGCTCTCCTCGCGCCGGGTGCCGACGGCGGTGATCTCGAACCCGTCCAGGGCGCGCAGCGCGGGGATGTGGGCGCGGGACGCCCAGCCCTGGTCGGGGTTGGCTCCGATGATGCCGACGCGGATCGCGGACATGGGTGGACTCCGTTCCAAGAAGCGGACGCATTCCGTCCGGTTGTCTGGGACCCTAGAACAAGCGGACGCGAGTTGTCCACTTAATCCGGACGCTGCCAGTCCGCTTCTGCCGGAATCCCCGGCGCCCGGACGCGGTTGACCTCCGTGTGATGCATGGCGAATACAAGGTGCCCGGCGGGAAGCTCGTCGTCGCCGACGTGAACGTGGTGGACGGCCTGCTCCGCGACCCGCGGATCAGCGGTGACTTCTTCCTCGAACCCGACGAGGCGCTCGACGCGATCAACGGCGCGCTCGACGGGCTGTCCGCCGGACTGGAGGCGCGCGACCTCGCCGCCCGCGTCCAGGCGGAGCTGCCGCCGGGCACGGTCATGCTCGGGCTCACCGCCGAGGCCGTCGGGATCGCCGTGCGGCGGGCCGTGGCGCGCGCGTCCGACTGGCGCGACCACGACTGGCGGCTCGTCCACGAGGGGCCGCAGCCGCCCGCGCTGCACATGGCGATCGACCAGGTCCTCGCCGAGGAGGTCGGCGCGGGCCGCCGCCCGCCGACGCTGCGGATCTGGGAGTGGGGCGCGTCCGCCGTGGTCATCGGCAGCTTCCAGTCGCTGCGCAACGAGGTGGACGGGGACGCCGCGCGCGCCCTCGACGTCGAGGTCGTCCGCCGGATCAGCGGCGGCGGCGCGATGTTCGTCGAGCCCGGCAACACGATCACCTACTCGCTGTACGCGCCGGAGTCGCTGGTCGCGGGCATGTCGTTCGCCGAGAGCTACGCCTTCCTGGACGACTGGGTGCTCGGCGCGCTCGGCGAGCTGGGCGTCCGCGCCTGGTACCAGCCGCTGAACGACATCACCTCCGACCAGGGCAAGATCGCGGGCGCGGCGCAGAAGCGGCTCGCGAACGGCGCCGTCCTGCACCACGTGACCATGTCCTACGACATCGACGTGGACAAGATGCTGACCGTCCTGCGCATCGGCCGCGAGAAGCTCTCCGACAAGGGCACCACCAGCGCGAAGAAGCGCGTCGACCCGCTGCGCCGGCAGACCGGCCTGCCCCGCGACGAGATCATCCGCCGCATGGTCGCGCACTTCCGCGCCCGCTACGGCCTGACTCCGGACACCCTCACCGACGACGAGCGCGTCCTCGCCGACAAGTACGTGGCCGAGAAGTTCAGCACGCCGGAGTGGACCGCACGCGTTCCTTGATCGTGCCCCGCTGGCAGGTCTTGCCGTTGTGACCGGCACGGCCGGGCGGTTAGAACCGGGGCATGAGCCAGTACCCGTACCCGGTCGTGCCCGCTCCCCGGTTCGACGTCCCCGCCGAGCGGGCCGTCGAGCGCGCGCGGGCGTTCGCCGACACCATGACGCTCCGCCGGACGGTCCGGGACTTCGCGCCCCGGCCCGTCCCGGCCGAGGTCGTCGAGCACGCGCTGCGCGCGGCGGCGACCGCCCCGAGCGGCGCGAACGTGCAGCCGTGGCGGTTCGTCGTCATCACCGACCCGGCCCGCAAGCGGAGGCTGCGCGAGGCGGCCGAGGCCGAGGAACGCGACTTCTACGAGCGCCGCGCGTCCCCCGAATGGCTGGAGGCGCTCGCGCCGCTCGGCACGGACTGGCACAAGCCGTTCCTCGAGGACGCCCCGGCGGTCATCGTCGTGTTCGAGGTGCACAAGGGGCCGCACTCGCCGCGTCCCTACTACGTGAAGGAGTCGGTGGGGATCGCGGTCGGGTTCCTGCTCGCGGCGCTCCACCAGGCGGGCCTCGCCACGCTCACGCACACGCCGAGCCCCATGAAGTTCCTCAACGAGGTCTGCGAGCGTCCCCGGGAGGAGCGCGCGTACGTGGTCATCCCGGTCGGCTACCCGGCCGACGAGGCGATGGTCCCCGACATCACGAAGAAGCCCCTGAACGAGATCGTCGTCCACCTCTGACGGCCCACCGCTCCGACGCGCTGCCGTTGGGAAGGGACGCGCGGGGCGGCCGGGCGGGCGAGCGCCCGGCCGCGTCCCGCGTGAGGGTCAGCCCTTCAGGATGGACTCGGCCAGCTTCTTGTCCCGCGCGACGCGGACGAGCGCGGCCGCGAAGCGGGCGAGGTCCTTGTCGGGCACCTCGTCCGCGAGGCGCTTCGGGTCGGCGGGCAGGCCGAGCCGCTCGGCGCCCTTGAGCGCGAGCCCGTCGATGTACGGGCGCAGCCACGGCCAGATCAGCTGGGCCTCGCGGCAGAAGATGTCCACGCCGACCTGCCCGATCCCGGGGAACTCGCGCAGCAGTTCGGCGGCGCGCTCGGGGTCGCGCCCGGCCTCGATCGCCAGCCGCCGCAGGTCGCCGCCGTACCGGTCCAGGACGAGGTCGGCCATGTCGCCGAGGTGCGTCGCGGTGCTCTCGTCGTAGCGGACGTAGTGGCCGCGGTCGAGCGCGTCCACCCGCTGCTGCCAGGTCAGCCGCGCGAGCCCGCGCGCGGTGCCGCCGCTCGCCTCGAACAGCTCGCGGGCCGCCGCCATCGCGATCTCCGCACCGATCCGGGCGCTGAGCAGGTTGGACAGGACCACGAGCCGGAACAGCGGGCCCGGCTGGTCCTTCAGCGGGATCCCCGCCTCCTCGGCGTAGGTCCGGCCCGCGTCACGCAACAGCCTCTTCACGACAGCGTCCATCAACGCACCTCCCGTCAATCGCGCCTTTACCCACGCGTGGCCGATTGACGCCTGCCGGACGGTTCAGAGCAGGCTGAGCTGGCCCTCGCCGGCCGACGGATCGCGGTAGCGCTTCAGATGCCGCCAGCGGGGCAGGTCGTCCAGATACGACCAGGACATCCGGTGGTACGGGGTCGGGCCGTGCTCCTCCAACGCCTTCTGGTGGACCGGCGACGGGTAACCGGCGGCGTCGGCGAAGGCGTACCCCGGAAACTCGGTGTCAAGCGCGGCCATCAGCCCGTCCCGGTGCACCTTCGCCAGCACGGACGCGGCGGCGACCGTGATCGACCGCTGGTCCGCCTTGACCTCGCAGCGGACCCGCCAGCGCGGGTCCCGGACGTAGTCGGCGTCGCCGTCGAGCAGCACCAGGTCGGGCGGCTCCGGCAGCGCGGACAGCGCCCGCACGGCCGCCCGCCGCAGCGCCGCCGTCATGCCGATCTCGTCGATCTCCTCCGGCGACGCCGAGCCGATCGCGTGCCCGTCCAGCCAGGCGGGGAGGACCTCCGCGAACGCCTCCCGGTGCGCCTTGGTGAGCAGCTTGGAATCGGTGAGGCGGACGGTCCGGTCGCCGCGTCCGGGCAGTTCCGGCGGGTCCGAAAGGTCGGTGACGGCCGCGCAGACCACGACCGGGCCGGCCCAGGCGCCGCGCCCGACCTCGTCCACCCCGGCGATCCGCACCGGACGTCCGGTGAGCTCGCGCAGCTCGTGCTCGATCTCGTACCCGGCCACCCGCGGCAGCCGCTCCCCGGACGTCCCGGACGTCCCGGCCTCGAACCCCGGCAGGGCCACATCAGCGGTTCCGGACTCACCAGCGGACAAGGATCCTCCCCGAACGTCGACACCCCGCAGCGAACCACGATCGTACGGCCCCGTCCCGCCCGCCCCACGCACCCCGGGCGCGCTCCGGGCGGCGGCGCTTTCAGCTTTCTCCCAGCTGCGAGGGGAGTTTTCTCGCGGCTTGCGAGGAGTAGCATCCGCGCAACAGGACTCCGCCGCTTCAGGGGTGGTCGGCATGGAGGCTCTGCGGTCGGGGGACCCTCGCCGTCTGGGCGGTTACGACGTTCTCGGACGGCTCGGAGCGGGCGGGCAGGGCGTGGTCTACCTCGGCCGCTCCGGCGGCGGTCGGCGTGTCGCGATCAAGCTGCTGCATCCGGGGCTCACCGAGGACCCGCTGGTCCGGGCGCGCTTCGTGGCGGAGGCCGCGGCGGCGCAGCAGGTCGCGCGGTTCTGCACGGCGGAGATCCTGGAGGTCAACGTCGCCGAGGACCAGCCCTACGTGGTCACCGAGTACGTGGAGGGGCCGTCGCTGCGCCGCCTGGTCGCGGGGCGCGGGCCGCTCGCGGGGGCCGAGCTGGAGCGGCTCGCGATCGGCATGGCCACCGCGCTCGCCGCCATCCACCGCGCCGGGATCGTGCACCGCGACTTCAAGCCCGCCAACGTCCTCATCGGCCCGGACGGCCCGCGCGTGGTGGACTTCGGGCTCGCGCGGGCGCTCGACGTCACCGCCACCCAGACCGGCGGACGGCCCGTCGGGACGCCCGCCTACATGTCGCCCGAACAGCTCAACGGCGACACCGCCGACCTCGCGATGGACGTGTTCGCCTACGGCGCGACCCTCGTCTACGCCGCGACTGGCAACCCGCCGTTCGGCACCGACTCGATTCCCGCGGTCGTGGCCCGCATCCTGCGCGGGCACGCCGAACTGGGCGACATGCGCGGGCCGTTGCGCGCGCTCGCCGCGTCCTGCCTGGCCAAGGACGCGGGCAGCCGTCCGACCGCCGAGCAGATCGTCCTGCGGCTGCTCGGGTCCGCCGAGGCCGCCGCCGCGCGGCGCGACACGCTCGGCGTGCTCGCGGCGGGGAGCGCCGCCGCGGAGCTCCACTCACCTGGCGCGTCCGCCAAGCCGGAGGCGATGTCGGGGACGATGTCGGGGACGTCCGACGCGTCGGGAGCGTCCGGGGAGCCTGCATCGAGTGCGCGGCCGGAACCGGCCTTGCCGCCGGACGTGCCGATGGCGGGGGAGGCCACCGTCCCTCCGGGGCAAAAGCGGCCTTACCTGTCCGGATGGCGCCGGGGCGTGCTCGTGGGCGGGACCGCGCTGGTGCTCGCCACGCTCCTCTCGGCCCCGATGATGTTCGGGCACGGAGCGGCGGCGCCGCGAGCCGCCGGTCCCGGGCTGCTCGCGCCGACGACGTCCGGACATCCGCCCGCGTCCGGCGGCAAAGGGGAAGCAGGCGGAGGCGGCCCGTCGGACGACCCCAGCGCGCCGCCGACCGTTTTCGGCTCCTCCTCCGTGGCTCCGACGACGACTCCGGCGACCAAGCGGACCACGACGGCACGCGCCCGGCCCTCGACGAGCGCGAAGCCCCCTTCGACCACCCCGACGCGCCCCACGACGACACCGCCTACCAGCCCGTCCCCGCAGCCGGGGATTCTCATGGCGGAGCGCGGCGGCGTCGAGCTCGCGCCGAACTGGGGCAGCCACAGCTTCCGGATCTGGACCGAGACCGGGCCGGTGCACTGGACGTCCAGCTACGGGCCCTACCTCAGCGCGCCGTCCTCCGGGGACCTCGCCGCCGGGGAGCGCTCCGAGGTCACGGTGACCGAGCGTCCGTCCGCGCCCGCGAAAGGCTGCGACCAGCTCACTCTCACCGGCGAGCTCAACTCGCGCATCTTCACCATCTGCTGGGACTGAGCCGTTCGCACCCGGCTCTCAGAGCCAGCCGTTCTGCCGGGCCGCGCCGACCGCCTCGATGCGGTTGCGGGCGCCGGTCTTCCCGATCGCGGACGACAGGTAGTTGCGGACGGTGCTCTCCGACAGGTGCAGCCTGCCCGCGATGTCGGCCACGGTCGCGCCGTCCGCCGCGGCGGCCAGGACGTCGCGCTCGCGGTCGGTCAGCGGGTTCGGGCCGACCGAGAGCGCGGCCGCCGCGAGCGCGGGGTCCACGACCTGCTCCCCGGCGAGCACACGGCGGATCGCGGCGACGAGGTCCTCGATCGGGCCGTCCTTGACGAGGAAGCCGCGCGCGCCCGCCTCCATCGCGCGCCGCAGGTAGCCCGGCCGCCCGAAGGTGGTGACGATCAGCACCCGGCAGGACGGCAGGTCGCGGCGCAGGTCGGCCGCGACGTCCAGGCCGGTGCGGTTCGGCATCTCGATGTCCAGGACGGCGACGTCCGGACGCGTCGCCAGGGCCGCGGGGAGCACCTCCGCGCCGTCCGCGACCTGCGCGACGACCTCGATGTCGTCCTCCAGGTCGAGGAGCAGCGCCAGCGCGCCCCGCATCATGCCCTGGTCCTCGGCGAGCAGCACTCGGATCACCGGATCATTCTCCACCCGCCGCGACCGGCACCGTCGCCACCAGCACGAACCCCGACGCGGACGGCGCGGCCCGCAGCGTCCCGCCGGCCGCGCCGACCCGCTCGCCGAGCCCGGCCAGCCCGTTCCCCTGCGCCGCCGCGTTCCCCTGCGCCGCCGCGTTCCCCTGCGCCGCCGCGTTCCCTTGCGCCGCCGCGTCACCCTGCGAGCGGGCGTCGCCCGGCGACGCGGCGGCCCGGGCGCGGCCGTTGTCGGAGACCTCCACGGACGCCTCCGTCCCGTCGTGGCGCACGGTGATCACGCAGCGGCCCGCGCCGCTGTGCCGGATCACGTTCGTCACGCCCTCCCGGACGACCCAGCCGAGCAGCGCGTCCGGCTCGGGCGGCAGCGGCCCGCCGGAGCGCCGCACCACCGCCTCGACGCCCGCGTCCGCAAGGGCCGTCCGCGCGTGGTCCAGCTCGGCGCCGAGCCCCCGCCCGCGGTAGCCGCTGACGGCCTGCCGGACCTCGGTGAGCGCCTGCCGCCCGACCTGCTCGATGTCGGCGGCCTGCTCGGCCGCGCGCGCCGGGTCCCGCTCGGCCAGCCGCCGCACCGCCTGCGCCTTCACCACCATCAGCGACAGCGTGTGCCCGAGCAGGTCGTGCAGGTCGCGCGAGAACCGCAGCCGCTCCTCGGCGACGGCCGCGTGCGCCAGCTCCTCGCGCACCTCGCGGAGCAGCCCGATCACCGTGAACAGCCGGATCACGATCGCGGTCACCGTGCCCGCCGAGATCGTCCCCCACAGGGTGCTCTGGATCGCGCCGCTCTCCAGCCCGGTCAGCCAGATCGTCAGCCCCGCCGCCGTGGACACGCCGCCGACCAGGACCAGCAGGCCGTACTCCGGACGCGGCGACGCGCTCGGCAAATGTCCCGCGACGGTCCCGGCGGCGAGCCCCGACAGCGGGAACAGCACGAACCAGCTCGGGCCGAGCTCGACCGTCGCCGTCACGGCGAGCGACGTGAGGACGGCCACGCCCGCGATCGGCAGCCGCAGCGGGACGCGGCCGTCGAACGCCGTGAGCACCGTCCCGAGGTAGCAGGCCGCGAAGGCGAGCAGCATCGGCACGGCCAGCCACATCGGCCGCGCCTCGCCCGTCAGCACCTCCTGGAGCGGCCACCAGATGATGACCGCCCAGAAGACGAACGCCCATGGCGACGGACCGTGCTGGTCGAGCTTCGCCAGATCCACGGACGGCCGCCGGGGCACGCGCCTCCGCTCGACGCGGGCGACCCGCTCCTCGATGTACCGCTTCATCCGCCGCTCACCTCTCGCACGCCGAATACCGTACGGCCTGGTCAGAGCGTCCGCGCCGCGCGCCGGTAGGCGATCACCGAGAACGCCGCGAACGCCGCGGCCCACGCGGCCAGCACCAGCACGCCCACGAGCGTCGGCGCCTGCCCGCCCGCGACCTTCCACGACAGCTCGCCGTACCGGTTCACCGGCGTGACCCGCGCGACGCGCGCCAGCCAGGACGGCATCTTGGCGACCGGGAACCACAGGCCGCCGAGCATCGACAGGCCCATGTAGAACACGAGGCCCGCCATCTGCGCCTTCTGCGCCGTCAGCAGGTACCCGAACCCGACGCCCAGCACCGCCAGCGGCGAGATCCCCAGCCACAGCAGCAGGAACACCGCGACCCACCGCCCCGGCGACAGCGACACGTCGTCCACCAGGGCGCCCGCCGCGCAGACCGCGACGATCGGCGGCAGCGCCGCGACCATCGCGCACGTCGCCCGCCCGACCACCGCCTGCGACGGCGCGAGCGGCAGCAGCCTCAACTGCCGGATCCAGCCGAGCGGCTTGTCCTCGGCGATCGAGACGCCGTTCGTCATCACCGCCCCGATCGCCCCGAACCCGGCCATCCCCACCATCGAGTACACCGCGCCGTCGCGGCCGGCCCCGCCGCCGAGGTCCAGGTTGGTGAAGACCAGGTACATCGTCAGCGGCGTCACGAGCGTCATGATCAGGTAGCCCGGATCGCGCAGCAGCCGCAGCAGCTCCAGCCGGACGTAGGGGAACAGGATCATCGGACGCCCTCCTCGGCGTGGGTCAGGGTCAGGAACGCCTCTTCGAGGCTCGCGCCCGAGACCTCCAGGTTCCGGACGGCCCCGGCGGCGGCGAGCGCCAGCACGGTCGCGTCCGAGTCGGTCGTGTGCAGCCGGACGCGCGTCCCGTCGATCTCGCTGCTCACCACGCCGGGCAGGGACGACAGGTCGATGTTCGCGAACGCGTCCACGCCGACGTGCGTGGCTCCGTCCACGCTGACGTTCGGGGCTGCGTCGATGCTGGGGGCCGGGGGTACGTCCACGCTGACGGTCCGTCCGGCGACCCGGCGCTTGATCTCCTCGCTCGTGCCGTCCGCGACGACGCGGCCCCGGTCGATCACCACGATCCGGTCCGCCTCGGCGTCCGCCTCCTCCAGGTAGTGCGTCGAGAACAGCACCGTCGCGCCGCGTTCCGCGCACCTCCGGATCGCCGTCCACAGCTCGCGCCGCGACTCGATGTCCAGCGCGGCGGTCGGTTCGTCCAGGACGATCAGGTCCGGCGAGCCCGCCACCGCCAGCGCGAACCGGACCCGCTGGGCCTGGCCGCCCGACAGCGCGTCCGCGCGCCGTCCGCCGAGGTCGGAGATCCGCGCGAGGTCCAGCAGCTCGCCGACCGACGGCACCGGTCCGCGCGCGACCGCGGCGTGCGCGCGCTGGACGAACCCGACGAGCTCCCGCACCGTCACCCCGGAGATCAGCCGCCCGGTCTGCGGCATCGCCCCGACCCGCCCGTCCCGGACGGCCCGTTCCGGCGTCCCGCCGAGCACCCGCACCGTCCCGGTGTCCGGCGCCCGCAGTCCCAGCATCATCGAGATCACCGTGGACTTGCCCGCCCCGTTGGGGCCGAGCAGCGCCACCGTCCGCCCGCGCTCCAGCCGCAGGTCCAGCCGGTCGACGGCCCGCACCGTCCCGAAACTCTTGCTCACTCCGCGCAACTCCACCGCTTCCATGCCGTTGACACTAGGAATCGGCGGGTACTCCGAGGCAGAGCCGGGAATACGCGTTCGCGCAGGACAAATGTCCCGGCTGACACAGAGCGGATCGGCCCGGTGAGCGAAGCTTGGGTTCGAGGGGTGCCGTTGGGGCAGCTCCTACGCTTTACTCGATCGTGATGACGTTGTTCGGCGGCTCCGGCTCCCGCCCGGCGGCAGGGACCGCGGCGCGGGACCTCTTCGAGCGCCTGCGCTGCCGGTACTTCCAGGTGCTGCCCGGCATCCGGTTCCTGGGCGGGCTGGTGGTGCTGGCCGGGGTCGCGGCGGTGGCGGCGGTGGTGGGCCTGCCGGTGCCGACCGCGGCGGCGTTCGCGGCGATCCTGCTCGTCGTGGCGCATCTGACGCTCCGATCTCCGGCGGGGATGGCCGTGGTCGCGGTGGTCGCCGGGTGGCTGGCGGCCTCGGTCGCACTCGGACGGCTCTACCCGCACGGCTACCTGAGCCCGGGGTTGCTGCTGGCGCTGCTCGCGCTGCCCGTCGCGGTCGGGGCGCTGCGGTTGCGGGGTTACGCGCCGTGGCGGACGGCCGTGGTGTCCCTGGTTCCGGCGGGCGTCGTCGCCGCAGGGAGCGCGGTCTCGGTGCCGGTGCTCTCGGTCGCTCCGGCATGGGTGGCGGCGCTGGCCGTCCTGGGCTACCGGTGGGATCAGGCGCGGCGGACGACCGCGGCCGAGGCGTACGAGACCGGCTGGGTGCAGGAGCAGGCGGGCGACCGTCCTGACGGGAAGCCCGGCGGACGAGCCGGAGGGAAACCCGCGCGCGACGGCGGGAAGCGTGCCGGAAACGGGGACGGCGGCGACGCCGAAGACGACGGCGTGCCGCCGTCCGCCGGAAGCTTCCCGGCCGGGAGTTCCCCGCCCGGCGGGAGTTCGCCGTCCGGCGGGGGTTCGCCGTCCGGCGGGGGTTCGCCGTCCGGCGGAGGCCTTCCGGCCGGCGGGTCGCCGTCCGCCGGAATTCCGGCGTCCGCGGCGGCTCCGCCCTCGGCCGGGGTTCCGGCGGCGACCCGGGCCGCGTACGAGGAGCGGGCGGCGGCCGAGACCCGCCCGGCGGACGAGCCGGACGGCCCCACGGTCGGCGAGGCGATGGCCGAGCTGGAGGGGATGATCGGCCTCGCGCCGGTGAAGCGGCAGGTGCGGTCGCTCGCGGCGTCCATCGAGGCGGCGCACCTGCGGGCGGCGGCCGGGGTGCCGACCGAGAAGCCGATGCGGCACCTGGTGTTCGTCGGGCCGTCCGGGACGGGCAAGACGACGGTGGCGCGGGTGCTCGCGCGGATCTTCCACGCGTTCGGGCTGCTGCCGACCGCGACGGTCGTGGAGGCGACCCGCGCCGACCTGGTCGGCGAGTACCTCGGCGCGACCGCGATCAAGACGAACGCGCTGGTCGACTCGGCGCTCGGCGGCGTGCTGTTCGTGGACGAGGCGTACGCGCTGGCCAACGCGGCCGAGGGGCAGCCGGACCGGTTCGGCGACGAGGCCGTCCAGACGCTGCTCAAGCGCGCCGAGGACGACCGCGGCAACCTCGTGGTGATCCTCGCCGGGTACGAGGACCGGATGGCCGCGTTCCTGGACTCCAATCCGGGGCTGGCCTCGCGGTTCGGCACGCGGGTGCACTTCCCGTCGTACCGCCCGGACGAGCTGCTGGAGATCGCCGAGTACCACGTGGGGCAGCGCGACGACCGGTTCGACGACGCGGCCCGCGCGCGGCTGCGCGACCGGTTCGGCGAGATCCACCGGCGCGGGATCGTGGACGAGCTGGGCAACGGCCGGTTCGTCCGGTCGCTGACCGAGGCGGCGGCGCGCGCCCGCGACGTGCGGGTCGTCGCGGCCGTCCGCGACCGCGCGCCGACCGCCGACGAGCTGGTCACGATCACCGCGGGCGACGTCGAGTCCGCGTTCGCCGAGCTCACCGAGCGCTACCGCGGCTACGCCGAGACCCCGACGCTCGAAGAGGCGCTCGGCGATCTCGACGCGATGATCGGCCTCGCCCCGGTGAAGCGGCAGGTGCACCAGATCGCGGCGCAGCTGCAGGTCGCGCGGATGCGGCAGGAGCAGGGCCTGGTCACCCGCCCGCCGACCCGGCACTTCGTGTTCACCGGCCCGCCCGGCACGGGCAAGACGACGGTGGCGCGGGTGCTCGGCCGGATCTTCGCCGCGCTCGGCCTGCTCACCCGTCCGGACGTGGTGGAGGTCCAGCGCGCGGACCTGGTCGGCGAGCACCTCGGCGCGACCGCCCTGAAGACCAACCGGGTGATCGACTCGGCGCTCGGCGGCGTGCTGTTCGTGGACGAGGCGTACTCGCTGGTCAACCCCGGCTACTCGGGCGGCGACGCGTTCGGCTCCGAGGCGGTCCAGACGCTGCTGAAGCGCGCCGAGGACGACCGCGACCGCCTGGTCGTCGTCCTGGCCGGATACCCCGCCGACATGGACCGGTTCCTCGCGTCCAACCCGGGCCTCGCCTCCCGCTTCGACGAGCGGGTGGACTTCCCGTCCTACGGCCCGGACGAGCTGCTGCGGATCGCGCAGCTCATCGCGGCCCAGGGCGGCGACACGTGGGCCGAGACCGCCCTGGACGACCTGGCCCTGGTGTTCCAGCGCGCGGTCGGCCTCGGCCGCGTGGACGAGCTCGGCAACGGCCGGTTCGCCCGCAACCTCTACGAGAAGGCGTCCGCCTTCCGCGCCCTGCGCGCCGCCGCGCTCGGCGAGTCCGCGACGCCGACCGACCTCACGACCCTCACCGCCGACGACGTCCACGACGCGCTCGCCGAGCTGACCCACCGGCTGTCGCGAATGTGGTGAGATCGTCCGTATGGAGACGGTGACCTGGGCGCAGGCCCTCGCCTGGCGCATGCGCCGGCAGTACGTGGAGAGCCCGTCCGGCGCGTCCGCGGTCGAGGTGGCGGGGCGGCTGGCGGGCGTCCAGGCGCAGGTCGCGTCGGCCGCCGACCTGGCCGTCCGGATCCGCCAGTACGCCCCGTCCGGAACCGCCTCCGCCGTCGCGTCCGGAACTGCCTCCGCCGTCGAGTTCGGAACCGCCGCCGCCGTCGAGTTCGGGACGGCCGCCGCCGTCGCGTCGGGTGCGCTGGTCAAGACGTGGGCCATGCGCGGCACCCTGCACCTGCTGCCCGCCGGCGACGCGCCCGCCTACCTCGCGCTGTGCGCCGCGCCGCGCACCTGGGAGAAGAAGAGCTGGCAGAAGAACTTCGGCGCGACGCCCGGTGATGTCGAGGCCATCGCCGAGGCCGCCCGCGCCGCGCTCGCGGACGGCACGCCCCTGACCCGCGAGCAGCTGACCACCGCGATCGTCGAGGAGACCGGCTCGACGCACCTCGCCGAAGTGCTCGGCTCCGGCTGGGGACCGCTGCTGAAGCCGCTGGCCTGGACGGGCGTCCTCTGCCACGGGCCGTCCCGCGGCAACCGCGTCACGTTCGTCCGGCCGCCCTGGGAATCGCTGCCGCCTGTGGAGGACGCCGCCCGGACCGTCGTCCGCGCCTTCCTGGGCGCGCACGGCCCCGCCACGCCCGAGGCCTTCGACGCCTGGCTGGTCCGCAGCGCCAACCGCAAGAAGGACGTCCGTGCCTGGTTCGAGGCCGCCGGGCTCGCCGAGGTCGACGTCGAGGGCACCCCGATGTTCGTCCTGGACGACCACCTCGACGACCTGCTCTCGACCGAGCCGTCGGAGTCCGTCCGCCTGCTGGGCCCGTTCGACCAGTACGTCCTCGCGGGCGGCACGGGCTCGCCCCACCTCGTCCCGCCCGCCCACCGCAGCGCCGTCAGCCGCACCGCCGGCTGGATCTCCCCGGTCGTCCTCTTCCAGGGCCGCGTCGCCGGAGTGTGGGACGCCGCGGACCCGTCCGCCGCGCCGACCCTCTTCGAGGACGTCCCGGTTCCCGCGCTGAACTCCGAGCTCGACCGCGTCCGCGCGCTGCCGGCCTGATCAGCGGCGTTGCTCGCGGTCGCGGCGGGACGGCCAGTCGGAGGGTTTCCAGTCGCGGGAGTCGCGTGAGTCCGCGACGCCGATTCCGAAGTAGGCGCAGCAGGACAGCACCACGAGCAGGGCCAGGACGACCAGTGCTCCCATACGCGGAGTATGCGCCCGGCCGGCGAGCCTGCCCAGGGCCAATCAGGTCAGGCGAAACCGGACCAGGTCGCCCGGACGGCGAACCCGCCCAGCGCCAATCAGGCGAGGCGGAAACGGACCAGGTCGCCCGGACGGAGTTGCGCGGCCAGGGCGTGGTCGCGGTGCCTGACGACGGCGATCACCGGGTAGCCGCCGGTCGTGGGGTGGTCGGTGAGGAAGAGGATCGGGTTGCCGTCCGGCGGGACCTGCAGAGCGCCGGTCACCATGCCCTCGCTGGAGAGTTCGCCTTCGCGCGTGCGCACGAGGCGGGGCCCGTCGAGACGGACGCCGACGCGGTTGCTGGCGGGCGTGACCGTGAACGGCTTCGAGATGAGGACGGCCAGGGCGTCGTCGGCGAACCAGTCGTCGCGAGGGCCCGGGACGATGCGGAGTTCCGGCTCGTCCGGAAGGGGCGGGACGGGCGCGAGGTCCACGGTGATCGGGGCGCCGGTCTCGCCGATCGGAAGGTGGACGCCGGGGGCGAGCGGGGCCGGGCCGAGGCCGGAGAGCAGGTCGGTGGACCGGCTGCCCAGCGTCTCCTCGCAGGTCAGACCGCCCCGGACGGCCAGGTAACCGCGCAGGCCGCGGGTCGGCGTGCCGAGGCTGAGCGTGCCGCCCGCCGGGACGTGGACGGGCGCGTTCATGCCCCGGGGACGACCGTCCAGACGCAGGTCCACCGGAGCGCCGGTGACCGCGATCCAGGCGGACGCGTGGAACCTCAGCGCCGCGTTGCCGAGGGTGAACTCGATGCCCGCCGCGTCCTCGGGGTTGCCGACGAGGCGGTTGGCGAGGCGGAGGGACGGCGCGTCGGCCGCGCCCGAGCGGGGCACGCCGAGATGGGCGTATCCGGGACGGCCGAGATCCTGCACGGTCGCGAGCGGCCCCGGCCGGACGACCTCGATCACGGCATCCACTCCGGGACGAACCGGACGCGCAGCCCCGGACGCAGCAGCGACGGCGGATCACGCCGGACGTCCCACATCGTGAGACTCGTGCGTCCCAGCAAGCGCCACCCGCCCGGAGACGGCGACGGATACACCGCCGTGTAAGCTCCCGCGATCGCCACCGACCCCGCCGGAACGGACGTTCTCGGCGTCGTGCGGCGCGGTACGTGCAGCGCCTCGTCCAGGCCGGTCAGGTATCCGAAACCGGGGGAGAAGCCCAGGTAGGCGGCGGAGTACTCGACCGAGGCGTGCCTGTCGACCACCTCGCGGACGGTCAGCCCGGCCAGCTCGGCGACCTCGGCCAGATCCGCGCCGTCGTAGCGCACCGGGATCTCCACCGGCGGCGCGCCCTCCGCCTCGGCCGCACCCGCTTCCAGCTCCGCGACGCGGGACGCGAGGCGGTCCAGGTCGCAGGCGTCCGGATCGGCGACCACCAGGACGGTCCGCTCGCCGGGCACGATGTCGGACACGCCGGGAATCGCGGCGTCCAGCAGTGCCCGGTGCAGGCGGTGCGCCTCGTCGAGCGTCGCGGTCTGCACGAGCAGCCCGCCGTCCCCGGCCCGCCGGACCGTCCTCACGCGAACGGCCCCAGCCGCACGCCCGCGGCCTCCAGCCCGTCCCGGACGGCCCGGGCCAGCTCCACCGCGCCGGGCGTGTCGCCGTGCACGCACATCGAACGGGCCGACAGGCGCACGTCCGAGCCGTCCACGGCGGTGACGCTGCCCTCGGTCGCCATCCGGACGGCGCGCTTCACGACCGTCTCCGGATCGTGCACGACCGCGCCCGGCTCGCGCCGCGACACCAGGCCGCCCGCGGGCGTGTAGGCGCGGTCGGCGAAGCACTCGTCGATCACCGTGAGATCGTCCGCGACCTCGTACAGCGCCGAACCCGGCAGCGTCAGCACCGGCAGGGACGGGTCGAACGCGCGCACCGCCTCGGACACCGCCCGCGCCTGCACCGGATCGCGGGCCAGCCGGTTGTACAGCGCGCCGTGCGGCTTCACGTACGCGACGCGCCCGCCCTCCGCGCGCGCGATGCCGTCCAGCGCGGCGAGCTGGTACAGCACCTCCGCGGCCAGCTCGGACGGCGCGACGTCCATCTCGCGCCGTCCGAAACCGGCCAGGTCGCGGTAGGACACCTGCGCGCCGATCGCCACCCCGCGCTCCACCGCCGCCGCGCACACCCGCCGCATGATCAGCGGGTCGCCCGCGTGGAAGCCGCACGCCACGTTCGCGCTCGTGATCACGTCCAGCAGGGCGAGGTCGTCGCCGAGCTCCCAGACGCCGAACCCCTCGGCGAGGTCGGCGTTGATGTCCATCACCGGCATGGCACCAGATGTACCACCTCAGGCCGGCGTGAAGCTGTCCGGCCGGTCGGTGACGAACATCTTCCCCGGCGCGTGCGTGATCGCGAACTCCGGCCGCGCGGCCATCAGCACCGCCTGCGGCGTCACCCCGCACGCCCAGAACACCGGCACGTCGCCCGGCGCGAACTCGACCGGCTCGCCGAACTGCGGCCGGGTCAGGTCCACGATGCCGAGCTCGGCCGGGTCGCCGACGTGCACCGGCGGCCCGTGCATGGCCGGGAACAGCTCGCTCACCGCGACCGCCGCGCTCACCGCCTCCGGCGGCATCGGACGCATCGACACCACCAGCGGCCCCGCGAGCCGTCCCGCCGGGACGCACGGGCGGTCCGTCACGAACATCGGCACGTTGCGCCCCTGCTCGACGTGCCGCACCGGGACGCCGGCCCCCAGCAGCGCCGTCTCGAAGCTGAAACTGCACCCGATGAGGAACGCGACCAGATCGTCCCGCCAGTAGGGCGTCGCGTCCGAGACCTCCGCCACCGGACGCCCGTACTGGAACACCCGGTAGGACGGCAGGTCCCGCCGCAGGTCCGCGTCCGGCGCCGTCTCGTGCGGGCACGCGTCGCCCGGATCGGTGACCTCCAGCAGCGGGCACGCCCGCGGGTTGCGGCGGCAGAACAGCATCGCCTCGAACGCGATGTCGCGCGGGACGGCCAGCAGGTTCGCCTGCGCGTACCCCTGGCACCACCCCGCGGTGGTGACCGGCTCCGCGCCCGCCCGGAACAGCGCCCGGGCCTGCGCCGGAGTGAGGACGGACGGCCGGTCCGGCGATGGCCGGTCCGGCGGCTCGACCGGTGGCTGCATGGCGGCCGCCCCTTTCGCCGACCTGCCGGTTATGCCCCGTCCGAGGCGGTTTCAGACCGCCTTCTCGGCCAACCCCGTCACCTCGCCGCGCGGCGCCCACGCCTGGTACACGCCCCGGTCGAACGGCTCCAGCCCGAGCCGCTCGGCGACCGGCGCCCGCCCCCCGGTGTACTCCACGCGCAGCCAGCCGTCATGCTCGCCCAGCACCAGGAACGGCTCCCCGCGCCACGTGCAGTGCGTGCTCACGTACGCCAGCCGCGTCACCTCGCCCACCGGCACGACCCGGACATAACGCTCCGACGTGACCTCCTGGAACCCCTCGGCCGGACGCGCCCGGTAGAGCCGCACCTCCTCGCCGTCCGGGCTCGCCTCGTACTCCTCGCCGCGCCAGTCCGCGACGTACCCCTGCCGGATGCTCATTCCCAACCCCCTCGTGCATGCCGCCCCCGCGGCGCCTCCGGCCCACCGCCCGACCCGCCCGCGCCCTCCGGCCTCCCCGAACCCGCATCCGAGCCCGCGCTCCCCTGCCGCCCGCGATCCACGTCCGGCCCGCCGGTCTGCCGCCGTCCAGGGGACGCCTGCGGGGGCGCGGGTTGCTGGCCTCCGGGAGAGGCTTGCGGCGACGCGGGTTGCTGCCGTGCGAGAGAGGCGTCCGGGGACGCGGGTTGCCGGCGCGCGGCAGAGGGGTCCGGGCTCGTGGGTCCCTGTTGTCCCGGGGACGCCTGCGGGCTCGCAGGTTGCCGGCGTCCGGAAGACGTGGCGGCGGTGGACGAGGTGGAGCGGCGTGCGGCGCGGGGCGTGCGCGGCTTGTCGACGCCGCGCGCGGTCGCGAGGCGGATCCGCCATCGGCGCAGGTCGGCGTCGTAGACGGCGACGAGCGTCGAACGTCCCTCGCGCGCGATCCGGTGCATCTCCGCGCCGTGCGGCAGGCGCTGGCTCTCCACCTTGTACTCGGGGATGGGCGTGCCCAGGCCCGGGGCGTACCCGTTCCCGGTGAACGGCGGATGCTCCACGACCCAGCCGCCCGCGACCGACGCCGGCGCCGACTCGTCCGTGCCGCCCAGCGGACGCCGGAACAGCGCCGGCTTCATCGCGGGCCAGCGGATCACGTGCACCGCGTCCATTCCGGGATCGAACGGCGAACCCGGATACTCCAGGCCCAGCGCGCGGACGATCTGCTCCGGACGGGTCAACTCCGCGACGTCCTTCAGCTTGTGGACGTACCCGGCGACCAGGTCATAGCCGCCGTCCAGGTAGTGGACGACATGTTCCGGGCGCAGCACCTTCTGCATCACGAACACCTTGGGCGCCGCAGAAGCCTGCTCCGACACGGGCGCCGACGCCGACGCCGACGCCGAGGCCGAGGCCGACGCCGAGACCGACGCGGGCGGGAATTGCTGCGCGGGTGCCGACTGCTGCGCGGGCGCGGACTGCTGCGTCGGCGCGGACGGCGACGCGGGTGCGGCCTGCGGCGCGGACGGGGGCGTGGGCTGCGGCGCCTGCGCGGGTGCAGGCTGGGACGCGGGTTGCGGCGGGCGGACGCGCTCGGGCCTCGTCTGCTTCGGGGCGGACGCGGCCGCATGGCTCCGTCCGGCCACATGCCGGTCGGACGGGTGAGGCGGCACGAGCGCCCCGGCGCCAGCCGGCCGTCCCGGCGTCCCGGCTCCGCCGATCTGGCCTGGCGCCCCGGGACCGCCGACCCGTCCCGGCTGGCCGGTCGCGCCGACCCGTCCCGGCTGGTCGGTCGAATCGAACCGTCCAGGCTGGTCGGTCGCGCCGAACTGTCCGGGCTGGTCGGTCGGGGCGAACCGTCCGGGCTGACCGGACGCGGGGGATTGGCCCGTCAGGCCCAGCGCGGCGAGGCCGCCCGACGGCGCGGGCGGGGGCGGCGGGGACTGCGGGAGCAGGCGCGTGTCCAGGTAGGACGCGCTGGGCAGGCCCGGATTGACGGCGAGCTTCCAGTCCGGATGCGGCCAGTCCCGGACCAGGTCGCCGATCGTCGAGGTCTGGTGGTGGACGGCCTGGCCGCGCAGCGACCGGTCCATCGCCTCGGGGGACGTGAAGGCCAGCACGAACGTCCCGCCGCCGAACTGCGCGGTCGCGAACTGCCGTCCGGCCTCGCCCTCCGCGCCCGACGTCGGCAGGTACAGGGTGGCCCGGGCGAGGAGGTCCAGGTATCCCTCCTGGTCACCGCGCTCGCGGGCGACCGTCAGGGCGTGCTCGACGTCCGCGTCGCCGCCGGGGCCGGGCATGACCGCCGCCACCTCGGCCTCCGGCACGGCGGACGGGATCCCGAGCGCGGGCAGCGCCAGCGGAGTGCCGTCGTCCTGCCCGGTCATCCCGGCCAGGTAGACCAGCTCCCGCGGGGAGCGCACGCCGTAGGCGTCCCGCAGCGCGCCCGTCATCCGCTTGGCGAGGTCCGCGCAGGGGCGTGGACGCGTCGAGTCCGGCGCCTCCAGGTGGATCCACCAGTTCAGCCGCTCCTGCTCGTCCGGCTCGTTCCAGCCGAGCCCGGACAGCTTCCGCTCCTGCCGTGACGTCAGCGGCGTGGGCAGGAACGCGTTACCGACCGCCTCGGCGTGCAGCGCGCGGCCCACGCGCAGGACCTGCGTGTACGGCAGCCCGGTCGGGCCCTGCACGATCAGGTACGCGCGGTCCGGCAGCCGCGGCAGCTCGGCGGCCAGCCGGTCGGCGAAGTCGCTCCAGTCCACTCGGTCCAGCCTTCACGTCCGCGGGTCGGGGAGAACGACCGTAGCGGAGTGTCGCCGTCCCCGTCGCCACCAGTACCTATTCGCCGCGCTGCGCGGGCAGCGCGTCCGCCCGCACCGGGGCCCACGCGCCGCCGATCGCGTCGTAGACCGCGACCGGAACGCCGTCCCCCGTCCCGTCGGTCTCCCAGAGCGGGGTCCCGTGCGGGACGCGGAGCGGAGCGGCCTCGCCGGTGCGCGCGGCTTCACCGTACGCCCCGTCCGGCACCGGAGCGGCCGCCGGCATCGCCGCCGTCCCGTGCGCCTCCAGCCCCGGCAGGATCGGCAGCCCGGACGTGTCGAACTCCCGCAGCCCCTCGGCAGTGGCCGGACCGGGCCGTCCGAGGAACGGCACGGCCCCCGCGAACGCCTCCTGCCCGGCGGAAGCGAACCGCTGGCGCCCCGACGCGTCCGACGCCGCGGCCGAAGCGAACTCCTCCGGCCGTCCGACCGGCCAGGGAACGCGAGAAGCCTGACCCTCATCGCCTTCGGCCCGCTCGTCCGCGCCAGGCGAGGGCACCTCGCGGAGGGGCGCGTCGCGGAGAGCCGCGTCGCTCACGTCGCCGTCCGCCGGCGACTCTTCGCGCGGCATCGGAACAGCCGGGGCCGGCGGCACCGAGAACTGCTCACCCTGAACGTCAGCGCCGGGGGCGGGGAACTGACCAGGCGGCACCTCCGCGCCCGGTGCAGCGACCCGCTCCTCCTGAACGTCCGCGCCCCTGGAGGAGAACTGCTCAGACTGAGCACCCGCGCTCGGGCTGGCGTACTGCTCGGGCGAGACGTCTGAACCCGTCCCGGCGAACTGCTCGGGTCGCGCATCCGCGCCGGATGCGGGGAATCGCTCAGGTTGCGCGTCCGTGCTCGGGTGGGCGAACTGCTCAGCCTGGACGTCCGTGCCGGGCGCACCGAGCCGCTCGGGTTGCGCACCCGCGCTGGAATTGGCGAACTGCTGGGGTGGGACGTCAGCGTCCGGCCCGGCGAACTGCTCGGGTCGCACGTCCGCGCCAGAAGCGGGGAACTGCTCGGGCGGGACGTCCGCGCCGGGCGTGGGGAACTTGTCGAACTGGGCAGCCGTGTCCGGCGTTGAGGGCTGCTCCGGGTAGGCGTTCGCGCTCGGCGTCGGGAACTGGTCGGGCTGGGCGTTCGTGCCTGGTGTGAGGAATTGCTCAGGCTGAGCCGGGGCGCCGGGCGGGAGGGAGGACGCTCCTGGCACCGGGTACTCGGGTGGGACGGCAGCGCCGGGCATCGCAGAAGGCGGGCCGTGCTGCAAAGGCATTCCGGGCGGAGGGGGAGTGCTCGGCGCCCCCGGGTACGGGGTCGCGTCCGGGTGGACGGGCTGGTGCGCCTGCGTCGCAGCCGGGCCTTGCGGTACGTGCTCGCCGCCATGGACGGGCAGGCCCGGCATCTGGGGCGTAGCGGACGGATCGTGGTCGCCGTGTGTCCCCTGGCCTGCGTCGAAGGCCGCAGGACGCGCGGGCTCGGCGGGTTGCGGAGCGCGCGTGGCGCTGAGGCGGACGACGGCCGAGAGGTCCAGGTGGACTTCGCTCGGCAGGCCCGGGTTGATGGCGAGCTGCCAGGCCGGGTCCGGCCAGTTGGCCGACAGATCCGCGAAAGATGTCCGGCGGAAAGGCGTGGGCTGGGACGAGACGCGGGCGAGCGCGCCGGGGGACGTGAAGACCGTGACGTACGTGCCCGTGCCGATGCCGATGGTCGGCGGGAAGGTCTCGCCCGGCGTGTCCGGGAAGACGAGGTCGGCGGTGGGCAGCAGGTCGAAGTAGGTCGTGTGGTCGCCGCGCTCCTTGGCCTCGGCGAGGAGCGGCTCGATCTGGTCCGCCGGAGATGCGGCGGCAGGCGTCGCCGCGGGAGCGCCGCCGGACAACGCGTCCTGCACGGACGGCACGGACGGAGGCAGGTCGCCGAGCCCCGGGAGTCCCTGACTCGCCGGTTCGGCGAACCCGGACGCGCCGGGCGGCACATTGCCCGGGAAACCGTTCGGCAGCGGACCGCTCAAGTTCTTGGCGTCCGGCAACACGACGGGCGGCGGCCCACCCGCCTCCGCACCGGCCGGCGACCCGCCCGGCCCGTCACCGGGCAGCGATCCCGTCGACCCCGTGCCGGGCAGCGAGCCGCCCGGTCCCTCACCGGGCAGCGATCCTGTCGCCCCCGTGCCGGGCAGCGAGCCGCCCGGTCCCTCACCGGGCAGCGATCCGGCCGGCCCCGTGCCGGGGAACTGCCCGATGGGCCCTGTGCCGCCGGGAAGCGGCCCGCTGTCCCGCTCCGCGCCGGGCATGGGCGGAGCATCCGGTTCGGAGGCCAGGACGTTCTGCTCCGGCAGCGCAGGCGGCAGATCCGGGAACGAGTCGTGACCGGTTGCGGACACCGGGCCGGACGAGCGGGTCCGCGTGACGCGGGACGGGTCGGCGCAGTCGAGGCCGAAGTCGGGCAGCCCGACCAGGCCGGTGCCGTGCCGGTGGAAGGACTCGTAGACCAGGTCGGACGGCCGGCGGACGCCCTGGACGTCGCGCAGCGCGGTGACCATGACGTCGGCGAGGCGGCCGTAGTCGGCCGCGGTCGCGAAGGCGGGCAGCTCGGTCCACCAGTTGCGCGGTCCGGCCGTGCCGGGGTCCGCCGGGGGACGCCAGCCCGCCTCGCTCATGACCTCTTCGTCCGCGAGGGTGAGGAGAAGGGGGCCGTCGAGGAAGTTGTTGCTCACCGCCTCGGCGTAGAGCCGGTCCGGTTCCCGCATCGCCTGGACGTAGTGGCGGCTCTCCTCACGCTCCCGGACGATCAGGATCGTGTCCCGTTCCAGGGCCGCCAGCTCGCGTCCCAGGCGCCGAGCGAACTCGGACCACTCCAACAAGATCACTCCCTACGGCCCGGGGGCGCCCCCCGGTTCCCCCCGTCGATCACTGCCCGGTTCGATGATTGTCGGCCGGGACGGTTTCTGGCAAACCGGGCGCTCAGGCCCGGTGGCGGCACGCTCAGCCCGGCGGCGGCTCGTGTCGCAGGATCCGCAACCCGGCCCGCAGCGCGCGCGGGTCGTGGCCGGTGCGGTCCAGCACCGCCATCAGCCGGTGCAGCACCTCGTGCCGCTCGAAACCCACGTCCAGCAGCGCCTGCGCGGTCTCCCACAGCTGCGGCGGATCACCGCGCCAGAGCCGGTCCGCCAGCCGCTCGTGCGCCTCCAGGTGCTCCTCCGGCGCCCCCGGATGCTCCAGCTCCAGCAGCACGCGCCGGTCGGCCGGGTCGGACGGGTCGAGCTCAGACAGGTCGATCGTGCCGTGCCGCCCCGACACCCGGTGCCGTCCGGACAGGAACGGCAGCGCGAACGCGCGCCGCGGCAGCGCCTCCAGGTCGCCGTCCGGAAGCAGCCGGTCCACCAGCTCGCGGTCGAGACCGAAAGCGGACGGGTCGCGGTAGGCGTCCGCGAACTTGGCCGTCGCGTCCCACACCGCGTCCAGCGTCGCGCGGACCGCCTCGTCCGGCAGCCCGGTGCGGCGCCCCGCCCAGCGGACCCACGCGGCCAGCACGTGCGGGACCGCCTCCTGCTCGGCCTGCGACAGCAGCACCTTGCGCGGCAGCCAGTCCAGCAGGAACATCTCGCACTTGACCGGGCTCACCCGCAGCGGACGCCCGAAGTCGTGCGTGCAGCCGTAGTCGATGATCCGGTCGACGCAGCGGATCGCGGCCGCCGTGTCGGACAGGTCCGCCGCCTCCTTCGACGCCAGGAACCGCGTCGCGAGCGTGGCCCGCTGATCCGGACCGTGCACCGCGGGCTGCGGCGCCCGCCCGCCGGTCGGCAGCGCCCGCACCCGATGCCGGACGAACGCGTGGTAGGACGCGAAGTTCTCGTCGACCGGCGCGTCCGGCTCCTCGTTGGCCTGGTCGAGGCAGCGCTGCAGCAACGCCCGCGCGTCCCGCGGCTCGATCTCCTCGAACCGCATCAGCGGATTCGCGGCGGCCTCCCGGCGGCAGTGGTCGAGCAGCCGATCGATCCGCGACGAGACCCACGCGTCCCGCACCGTCCCGCACGCGGGCGGTCGCTCTCCCGGCAACCGAGGCCCCACCACGCCCGGCTTCGTCCGGTCCACCAGCACCACCAACGCATGCCGATCCGTCCCCCGCGCCCGAACCCCTTCCGCCGACGCGTCCCCGGCATGCCCCCCACCCTGAGCCCGCGCCGCCTCCCCGGACGCCGCCTGCGACACCGCCGATCCGCCAGGCTGCGCGTGCGCGGCAGTCGGCCCGCCAGACGACGCCCGCCCCGCAGTCGGGCCGCCGGACTGCGCGTGCGCTGCCGCCGGTCCGCCGGACTGCGCGTGCGCTGCCGCCGGTCCGCCGGACTGCGCGTGCGCTGCCGCCGGTCCGCCAGGCTGCGCCTGAGATCCCGCCGGTCCGCTGGACGGCGCGTGCGATGCCGCCGGTCCGCTGGGTTGCGTCGCGGACGCTGGCGCAGTCGTGGGCGCGTCGCTGTGCTGGCCGTGGGTTGCCGGGGCACCGGTGGGGCGGGGCTGGGACGCCGCCGCGCTCCCGGGTCCGTGCGAGGCGGGCTCGGCGGACGGGTAGTCGAAGATGCAGATCACCGACTCCTGGTCGCCGTAGACGTCGCGGGACACGTAGCACTCGCGCGGCTCGACCATGCCGACGCGGTCGGCCCAGATCGGGCGCGCGACGCCGCGGTCCATCAGGTCGAGCGCGGCCCGTTCGGCGCGGGCGGCCTGGCCGCGCGTGCCGAGGCAGGTGATGCCGGTGAGCAGCGCGAGCGCGGCGGGGCTGCCGGTCCGCGCGGCGTGCGCGACCAGCGCCTCGCCGACGACCTCCTCGACGTCCCCGTCCGCCGCGCGCCGACCCCACCAGGTGCCGAGGATCTCGCTGACGATGAGTTCGGCGTCCAGGGGGCTGCGCACGGCCAGCAGTTCGCGCGCGTGCCGCAGCATCCCATCGAAGATCGCGGCGATCTCGTCGCCCGGTTCGGGCGGCTCGGGCGCGGGCTCCCCGGCGGACGGACGGCTGCTACGGGGACTCACGCCTCCTAGCTTCTCAGATCCGGACGCCCGGAACGCGATACTTCCCGTCGCGCGGGTCCGCGAGCGCGTGCCGGACGCCCCCGCGGACCGCCGGAAGGATCAGCCGCCGCGGGCCCAGGGGGTCACGCTGCCGGACGGCGGAGCCGACTTCACGCGGCATGTGAGCTGCTCGCGGGCCATGCGTTCGACGAGTTCGAGGGTGGGGGACAGGCCGAGGTGGGTCATGCGCGCCTGGACGTCGGCGACGCACCGCGCCACGTCCTCGGCGGTGAAGATCACGAATTCGGTGGTGAGCCGCCGCGTGAGCAGGTCCCGGGTCTCGCTCCGGTGATCGGTGAGTGCAGGCATCGCACGCCTCCGCGCCCGAGGGAGCCGGCGGACGGGGGTGAACCGCCGGTCGAGGCGCGGCCGGGCCACGCACCGCCCGGCAGGCCGCCGCGACCCCGCCTCGATGTCTCATTTCAACGCGTTCGCGGCGAGTGTCAAGACTTTTGACCACGCCGGTTCGCGGCGGCGAGCCCATCACCCACCGCGGTCCCCATCCAACCCGCCCTCCTCACCTGCGGCCTTCCCGCCCGCGCCCGTTGGCGTCCCGCCCGCGCCCGTTGGCGTCCCGGCGCCGGGCCGGAAGCCGCGTCATGGAGGATGATCGGCCGTCCTCCGGAGGGCGTGATCTTCGGCACCTCCGGCGGTTTGGTCGTCGAACCAGGCGGCGTGATGGCGCGCGGCCCAGGCGCGGGTGACGCGTCCGGTCGCCATTCCACGCAGCGCGCCCGGATCGCGGAACGCCTCCCACAGGTGGCCCAAGGTCACGACCGCGATCACCAGGAAGAGCCAGTCGTGGACGAAGGTCGCGCCGGTGCGCCAGCGGTCGGGCCACGGATCCGGCCAGGTCAGCATCGCGCCCGTGCCGAGCATGACCAGCGCCGCCCCGGCGGTGAACGCGGCGTTCAGCTTCTGCCCGGCGTTGAACTTGCCGACCGGGACGACGCCGCGTCCGTCCACCACCGCGCGCCGCTGCCCGCTGCGCAGCCAGTGCCCGTCCTGCGGACCGAACCGGTTGAGCGCGCCGAGGTCGCGGCGGAACGCCCGCGACGCCAGCCCCAGCAGCGTCGGCAGCGGCAGCAGCAGCCCGGAGTAGATGTGGACGGGCTTGACCACCTCGCGGTGCCCGACCATCGTCGCGAACGCCGGTATATAGAGCATCGTCGCCGTGACCAGGCACGCCAGCATCAGCACCGCCGTCGCGTGGTGCACCCACCGCTCCGCGAGCGAGAACCGCACCAGCAACCCGCGCCCCTCACCCCTCCGTCCCGCGGCCAGCCCTCCAGCCGCGTCCTCACCCACCCCCACGAGCGGACGCTCCCGCGAGCGCTCGGGCAGGTGCTCGCGTGAACGCTCGCCCGAGCCCTCGCGCCGCTGCTCGGCCGGACGCCCGCCTAGGTGCTCATGCGGGTGCTCGACCAGACGCTCACGCGGACGCTCGTCGGACGATTCGGGCAGACGTTCACGCGGGTGCCTGGGCGGACGTTCGCGCGGGGGCTCAGGTGGGGGCATCGTCGCGTCCGTTCGAGCGGCCGACCCAGGCGTCCACGTCGTAGCCGCGGTCTTCCCAGTAGCCCGGATGGACGGTTTCGGTCAGTTCTATACGTCCCAGCCACTTGAGGGACTTGTAGCCGTACATCGGCGCGACGAACAGACGCACCGGGCCGCCGTGGTCGTGGCTGACCGGCTTGCCCTGCATCGAGGTCGCCACGAGGACGTCGCGCCGGCGCGCCTGCTCCAGCGTCAGCGACTCGGTGTACGCACCGTCGAACGAGTGGAACCGCACCGCGCGCGCACGAGGGGAGACGCCCGCCGCGTCCAGCAGGTCGGGGAGCGCGACTCCCGCCCATTCCACGTGCGGGACGCGCCAACCCGTCACGCACTGGAAGTCGCGCCGCACCCGTGTCTGCGGCAGCGCCGCCAACTCCGCGAGCGAGTACCCGCGCGGACGGGCGACCAGACCGTCCACCCGGACGCGCAGGTCGCGCGGCGTCCGGACGGTGCCCACGACCGAGTAGAAGCGGAACCCGCCCACCGCGGGCAGCACGTCGCCGATGCCGCTCACCGGAGAGAACGCCCGCGTCACCTCCCGCTGCACGGACGCGCCGACGGCGACCCCGGCCGCGCCGAGGCCCAGCATCCCCAGCACGATCCGGCGGCCGACCGGTGCGCCGCGGTTCTCGTCCACGCCTCCATTCGACCACCGCCTCGCCGCCCCCGCCACGATGCGCGGCCCGCCGTAAGACTTCCGCAAGAATTGGCCCGGACGCCTTGCCGCCTGCCCGGACGGACCGCCGTCCGCTCGGGCGGACCGCCGTCTGCCCGGACCCACCGCCGCCCGCCCGGATGCCCCGCCGGCCGCCCGGACGCACCGCCGCCTGGAGGAAACCATGCCGATCACGCTGCCGATCGAGGACGGTGCGAACGCCCTGCTCAACCGGGACCCGTTCGCCCTGCTGACCGCGATGCTGCTGGACCAGCAGGTCCCGCTCGAGCGGGCCTTCGCCGCGCCGCACGAGCTCGCCGAGCGCCTCGGCCACGACCCGGAACCGGAGGAGCTCGCGGCCTACGACCCCGACGCGCTCGTCGAGATCTTCAGCCGCAAGCCCGCCCTGCACCGCTATCCGAAGTCGATGGCCGCGCGCGTGCAGACCCTCGCGCGCGCGATCGTGGACCACTACGACGGCGACGCGTCCGCCCTCTGGAAGGACGTCGAGTCCGGCAAGGAGCTCTACAAGCGCATCGCCGCGCTGCCCGGCTACGGCGAGCAGAAGGCGAAGATCTTCGTCGCGCTCCTCGGCAAGCGGCTGGACGTCCGCCCGGAGGGCTGGCGCGAGGCGGCGGGCTCCTACGGCGACGAGGGCTCCTACCGTTCCGTCGCCGACATCGTGGACGAGGAGTCCCTCGGCAAGGTCCGCTCGTTCAAACAGGAGATGAAGGCCGCCGCGAAGTCCGCCAAGTCCACGAAGTCGAAGTAGCCGCCGAGTCCGCCGAGTCCGCCGCGTCCGCCGAGCCCGCCGAGCCCGCCGAGCCCGCCGCGTCCGCCGAGCCCGCCGCCCGCCGCCCGCCGAGCCCGCCGAGCCCGCCGAGCCCGCCGAGCCCGCCGCGTCCGCCGCGTCCGCCGAGCCCGCCGCGTCCGCCGAGCCCGTCGCGCGCGCCGAGCCCGCCGCCCGTCGCGCCCGCCGAGCCCGCCGAGCCCGCCGCCCGCCGCGCCCGCGAATCGAAGTAGCCGATTTCCGATGCGCCGCGCCATCGCGCGGGTTACGGACATTCCGTGGCGCCCGATCCGGGCCTGTCTGTTCGAGCAGCGGCGGTCGAACTCGCTTTACCTTCTTTTTGCCTCCGGATAGGGCGGCTGGTCAGCGTTGATTTGGTGTGTCCGGAAATACGTGGGAGCCGGGCGGACGGCGCGTCCCTGCGGCGCCCGACGCCCGATCCGGCGTAGCATCGTCCACTCGCCGTCCGGAAGGACACCGTTCCGGCGGGGGCCCGCGACCGCGTGCGATCTACCGTCCGAATCACGCGCGGAGCGCCGGATCCGTCCCTGGCGGATCGGCGTCAGGGGCTTCCGTCGGGGCCTACGCGTCGAGATGATGAGAACCTGACGTCGACGGGTGTTGTGATGGAGGCGGGAGCGTTAGCCTGCTCCCATTCACACATAGTGATGAGAACTTGCCGCGCGGTACGGGACCCCCTGGGGCGGAGGTGTTGCCTGTGAGCACCGAGACGTCCGTTCCGCGTCCCCGGCTCTCCCGGCTGAAGGGTCAGCCCATGGATGCGTCCGACGCCGCCCTGTACGCCACGCTGCTGAAGGAGGCCCCCGCCGGGATCGCCCTCTTCGACACGGGGCTGCGGTGCCGCCGGGTCAACGACGCGCTCGCGGCCATGCTCGGGGTCTCGGGCGCCGACCTCACCGGACGCCATCCCGGCGAGGTGCTCGCCGAGGACACCGCCGCCGCCTTCGCCGCCGCGCTGGAGGCCGTCCTCGCCGACGACCGCCCCATCACCGACGCCGAGCTCGCCGTCGGCGGACGCATCCTGTCGTGCAGCTGGATCCCCGCGCGCGGCGGCGCCCAGCCGGACGCCAAGGGCAAGGACAGGGACAAGCAGAAGGACCGGGACAGGGCGCGCCCGCCCAAGCAGGCCGCCTGGGACGACAAGCCCGTCGGCGTCGTCCTCACCGCGCTGGACGTCACCGAGCGCCGCCGCGCCGAGGAGGTCATCCGGCGCAAGGAGCAGCGCTACCGCTCGCTCGTGGAGGCCAGCTCCCAGGTCGTGTGGGTGGCCGCCGCGGACGGCGCCGCCATCGACGACGCGCCCGAATGGCGCGAGATCACCGGCCAGACCCCCGACGACTACGCCGCCGGCGGCTGGCTCGCGGTCGTCCACCCCGAGGACCGCCCCCGCATCGAGGAGATCTGGCGCGAGGCCGTCGCGGGCGACCGGGTCTTCGAGACCGGCTACCGGATCCGCACCCGCAGCGGCGCCTACCGGCACTTCGACGTGCGCGCCGTGCCGATCTGGCAGGGCGACCGGGTGATCGAGTGGGTCGGCGCGAACACCGACGTCACCGGCCAGAAGGAGGCCGAGGAGATGCGCGGCCGCCTCACCGAGCAGCTCTCGGCGGCGGCGCTGCGCACCGCGCGGCTCCAGCAGGCCACCTCGATGCTCGCCGAGGCGCTCACCGTCGCGCAGGTCGTCCAGGTCATCACCGAGGTCGGACGGTCCGCGATCGGCGCCGACTACTCCGCCGTCGCGCTCCTCGACGACGACAAGCTGCGGCTGTCGATCGTCACGCCGGCCCCGCCCGGCGGCGGCGACCCCGCGCCCGACCAGGCCCGCCCCGCCCGGGACGACATCCGGGTCAGCGACCAGACGGTCATGTCGGTCGCCGTCCGCGAGGGCCGCCCGTTCCTCGCCCAGAGCCCCGACGACCTGCGCCTCCAGCTCGGCCGGGACGAGGCGGAGCTGTTCACCCAGCACGCCGAGGAGCGCGCCTGGGTCGGGCTGCCGCTGCTCGCGGCGGGCGCGCCGATCGGCGCGCTGCGCTTCTCCTTCAAGCGCCCCCGCGAGATCACCGAGGAGGAGAAGGTCTTCCTCGAGGCGCTCGCCGGCCAGTGCGCCCTCGCCGTCGAGCGGGCGCTGCTGTTCGAGCGCGAGCACAAGACCGCCGAGGAGCTCCAGCTCAGCCTGCTGCCGAGCGACCTGCCGCAGCTGCCGGGCATGGTCCTCGCGGCGCGCTACAACCCGGCGACCCGGCACGTGCAGGTCGGCGGCGACTGGTACGACGTGTTCCGGCTGCCGGACGACCGGCTCGCCGTCGCCGTCGGGGACGTCATGGGCAAGGGCGTCCGCGCCGCCGCCGGGATGGGCCGCGTCCGCAACGCGCTGCGCGCCCTCGCGCTGAACGACCCGCGCCCGGCCGCGGTCCTGTCCGGTCTGGACCGGTTGTTCTCCGCCACCGAGGACGAGGAGCAGTTCACCACCGTCGCCTACGCGGTCATCGACCCGGAGACCGGACGCGGCGCGTTCAGCAACGCGGGTCACCCGCCACCCCTCCTGATCTCCCCGGACGCGCCCGCGCGCGTGTCGACGCGGGAGCCCGGCACCCCGCTCGGCTGGCCCTCGCAGCGCCAGCAGACAAGTTTTTCCATCGAAACCGGCAACACTGTGGTCTTCTATTCCGATGGACTTGTGGAGAACCGTAGGCGTGGGGTGGACGCCGGGCTGGAGGAACTTGCCGCGGTCGCGACGGACGCCCCACCTGAAGTGGTAGGAGACCCCGAGAGACTCGTCGACTTCCTGGTCGATCGGATGCTTGCCGGGTACGAGCAGGTGGACGATGTGACCGTACTTGCCCTGCATGTCCCGCCGAAGTCCCCGTGACGCCCGTGTAGAAGTTCCGCCGAAGGCGGCGAGAAGACGGCGTAGTACGTACGAAGGACCGCCGTGCGCCCTCTAAGGTGGTGTGTTACCGGGCAGCACAACGAAGCGGAATGCGCAGCCGTGCCAGAATGCTTGACCCTAGTAAGAGCGGGTACGCTGCGGTCCCGCACAGGGTGGCCCGCCCGGTGCACGTGGTCCCACTCCCAGTGAGGCCGGTCCCGTCAGGGCGCTTGGGTCAGCCAACCCACACGTTCGTTCGAGAGGTATTTGTGTCGCCTGCTAGCTCGACCTCGAAGGCATCAGACCTGCACGAGACCGTCATCGCGCAGCTGATCGAGCGTGGGAAGTCCCAGGGCAATCACCTCGACGCCGACGACCTCCGCCGTACGTTCGAGGAGGCCGAGATCCCCATGTCGATGGCCCCCAAGATTCTGCGTGCCCTGAGCAAGGAGGGTGTGATCGTCGTCGTGAGCGCCGCCGACTCAGCGGCGCCGAAGCGGACGCGCAAGCGCGCGGCCGCGCCGGCGCGCAAGCCCAAGACCGCCGCTGCCGCCAAGGAGCAGCAGCCCGACACCGTGACCGCCGTCGTCGGCGACGAGGACGAGACCGCCGAGGCCGCGCCGGCCCCGGCGAAGAAGGCCACGGCCAGCAAGCCCGTGCCCGCCAAGCCGAAGAAGCCCGCCGCCAAGAAGGCCGCGCCGAAGAAGGGCGAGGCCGCCCCGGCCGCCGCCAAGGGCCCGGCGAAGAAGGCCGGCGACGACCCCGAGATGGACGACGTCGACGTCGAGGACCTCGACGACGATCTCAGCGACCTCGAGGCCGACCTGGTGGACGACACCGAGCTCGACTCGTCCGACCAGGCCGAGCAGGACGGCGACGAGGAGGAGGAGCAGCCCGCTCCCGCCACCGTCGCCAAGGCCGCCGCTCCGGGCCAGCCCGCCAAGTCGCCCTCCGACGAGGAGGCGTTCGTCCTCGGCGACGACGACGAGGACGCCCCGGCCCAGCAGATCGCCGCGGCCGGCGCGACCGCCGACCCGGTCAAGGACTACCTGAAGCAGATCGGCAAGGTCCCGCTGCTGAACGCCGAGCAGGAGGTCGAGCTCGCCAAGCGGATCGAGGCCGGCCTGTTCGCCGAGGAGCGGCTCGCCACCGAGGTGGGCACCCTCTCCGAGGAGGACCAGGAAGACCTCGAGTGGATCGCCGAGGACGGCCGCCGCGCCAAGAACCACCTGCTGGAGGCCAACCTCCGCCTGGTGGTCTCGCTGGCCAAGCGCTACACCGGCCGCGGCATGCTCTTCCTGGACCTGATCCAGGAGGGCAACCTCGGCCTGATCCGCGCGGTCGAGAAGTTCGACTACACCAAGGGCTACAAGTTCTCCACGTACGCCACCTGGTGGATCCGGCAGGCGATCACCCGCGCGATGGCCGACCAGGCCCGCACCATCCGCATCCCGGTGCACATGGTCGAGGTGATCAACAAGCTCGCCCGCGTCCAGCGCCAGATGCTCCAGGATCTCGGCCGCGAGCCGACCCCGGAGGAGCTCGCCAAGGAACTCGACATGACCCCGGAGAAGGTCGTCGAGGTGCAGAAGTACGGCCGCGAGCCGATCTCCCTGCACACCCCGCTCGGCGAGGACGGCGACAGCGAGTTCGGCGACCTCATCGAGGACTCCGAGGCGATCGTCCCGGCGGACGCGGTCAGCTTCACCCTGCTCCAGGAGCAGCTGCACTCCGTCCTGGACACCCTGTCCGAGCGCGAGGCGGGCGTGGTCTCCATGCGCTTCGGCCTGACCGACGGCCAGCCGAAGACCCTGGACGAGATCGGCAAGGTCTACGGCGTGACGCGCGAGCGCATCCGCCAGATCGAGTCGAAGACCATGTCCAAGCTCCGCCACCCGTCCCGAAGCCAGGTCCTCCGCGACTACCTGGATTGAGATCGTAGTGATCGAGCCTCCGGCTCCGGGGAGCTCGGTCGAACGCGGCATCGCTTCGCGATCGACCGCGCGGACGCCCGCCCAGGGCGTAGCGTCCGCGCGGTCGCTCACGCGTTCCCGCAGGTGATCAGGCGCCCGGGCACGGGCTGTCGCCCCCGCGCCTCCGTTTTGTGCTTTAGGTCGTGTACTTAGAGTGTGCGAATGGGTGCGGAGCGTGGTCACGCCTGGAGGATGATGTCCAGGTTGGGGCCGTTGAGTTCGGCGGTGTGGCCGAGGTCGGTGACGGCCTTGAGGAGTTCCTCGGGCGTGGACGGGTTCGCGCCCGCCTTCAGGAGATCGTGGGCCACGGCGCCGCGGGTGGCCTTGGCCATGTGGCTGACGACCGTGCGCTTGGCGACGCCGCCGAGGAAGAACTCGCGGAAGACGCGGACGGCGACGGCGGGGCGCCGCGCCTTCCAGGCCGCCGCGTAGGGGCCGGAGCGCATGTCGACGACGAGGCCGTCCGGGAGGTCGGCGAGGGCCTCGGCCAGGGCGGGACGCCACAGCGCCGCCAGACGCCCCTCCGGCGGCAGTGTGACGCCCATCGCGAGCCGGTATGGGGGGATGCGGTCCGTGAGGCGCAGCACGCCCCACAGGCCCGAGAAGACCAGAATCTGCTCGGTTGCGGCGTCCGCCGGCAGGTCGTCGAGGGCGAGGTTGTCGTACAGGACGCCCTGGTACAGCTTCGCGACCGGGAGCGTCGGGGCCTCGCGCAGCGCGCGGTTGCGGCTCAGTGCCTCGTCGGTCTGGCCGGATGACAGGCCGAGCACGTCCGCGGCGTCCTCGCGCAGGCAGACTTCACCGAGCGCGTCCAGGACGCGTTCGCGGACGGGGTTCAGGGACGGGAAGCCGAGCGACGCGAGATCCAGCGGCGGGCCGTCCCCGGTGCGGGACTTCTTCTCGGACGGCGGCAGCAGAATCAGCACGGTTCCCCCGTTGACTCGTCGAACGGTCCGTTCCGGGCGAACGCGGGCATGGGCCTTCGGCGGCTCCGGACGGCGGTACTCCCAGGATATGAGGTGGACACCGGATTCTCGCAGGTCGGCGGTGTGAGAATGCGCGCCCCGCATGAGTCCGGTCACGTACCGTACATGTCCTGTTACAGTCGAACGGCGGTCATCGCCACGCGATGACCGCCGTTCGGCGATTCACTTATTTCGAGGCTAACGCTCGTCTTCGGAAGCGGCAGCCGGGGTGTTGGTCAGCCTGTCGGTCTCATCCTGGATGTCGGCCCCGTTAGAGCGGAGCGCCTCCGAGTACTTACGCCCGTGGTGAGCGCAGAACAGAAGGTCGCCGCCGCCTACAAGGACCGCACGGACGTAGGCCTGAGCGCCACAGCGGTCGCACCGGTCGGCGGCCGTCAGCGGCTTGGTCGGGGCAAGGGCTCCAGTCACGGCACCTTCCTCATGGTCGGGGTCGGTACTTAGGACAACATCTAACCCGACGCTGACGTTCCCAACCTGCTTCTCAGTACGCCCACAGCAGAATGGACGCATTAGTGACGGAGGTCACACCACTTCGTCACGCAGCGTCCCAGCGGAAGAGCCGCGCCGCGATCGCCGTCGCCACCACCGCGATCCCGAGCAGGATCCCCATCTGCGGAAGCGCCGACGCGGGACCGAGACCGCGCGCCATCACGTTCAGCATCCCCTCGTTCAGATAGCGCAGCGGGAACACGTACGAGATGGCCTGCATCCACTTCGGCGCGTAGTCCAGCGGGAAGAACGAGCCGCCGAGGAACGCCATCGGCAGGACGATCAGCTGCGTCACCGTCTGCGCGGTCTCCTGCGTCTTCGCCCACGCGCCGACCAGCATCCCGAGCGACAGGAACGTCAGCACACCGCACACCACCAGGGGAATCGACATCCACCACGCGTGCTGGAGCTTCAACCCGAAGAACGGCAACTGCGCGACCAGCAGGAACACCGCGAGCTGCCCGAGCGCGATCCCGAGACTCACCACGACCCGCGCCGCGAACACCGTCGGCACCGGCACCGGCGCGAGCCGCAGCCGCCGCAGCAGACCCTTCGTCCGCCACAGCACGAGCGTCTGCGACGCGCCGAACATGCCCGCGGACGCCAGCGCCCAGCCCAGCAGCGACGGCGTGTAGAAGTTGATGCCCTTGATCGACTTGTCCTCGACCTGCTGCGCGGTGACCGTGTACGCCGGCGGCCGTCCCGTCGCGGCGAGGTTCGCCGAGTTCGTGACCTGCTGCACGATCGACTGCACCACGCCGGACTTCACCTGGTCGGCCCCGGAGTAGTGGACGACGACCCGCCCGCCCTGCTGCTCCACCGCCGCGTCCGCGTCGCCCTTGCCGACCTTCTTCAGCGCGCCCGCGAGACCGTCGTGCTTGATCTTCACGGTCTTGCCCAGCTCCCCGGACGGATCGCGCGCCAGCGCCCGGTCGAGCACCGGAACCGACCCGACCTCCACCACCTCCACCTTGCCGGTGGTCTGCTTCCCGAACACCCCACCGAAGATCACCAGGAACAGCAGCGGGAACAGCACGGTGAAGAACAGAGCCCCCCGATCCCGCCGAAACCCGAAGTACAACGCCCGCGAGAGCGACTTGAAGCTGTCAAAAGTACTCACGCTGTGTCTCCCGCGCGCTTCCGGGGCGCAGCAGGGCGGCGCCTTCCCTCGCTCGTTCCTCGCTCAGTCCAGGCGCCGCCGCGCCCCTCCAGCACGCTCACGCTGTGTCTCCCGCGCGCTTCCGGGGCGCAGCAGGGCGGCGCCTTCCCTCGCTCGTTCCTCGCTCAGTCCAGGCGCCGCCGCGCCCCTCCAGCGCGCTCACGCTCTGTACTCCCGCCCGGTGAGGTCGAGGAAGACGTCCTCGAGGGTGGCGCCGCGGATCTGGACGCCGTCGAGGGCGTCCTTCGCGGCGAGCGCGGCGACCACCGAGGACGCGTCGCGGGTCTCGACGACCAGGGACACGCCGTCGTCGGTCACCTCGTCCACGCCGGGCAGCAGGCGGGCGTCCTCGGCCGCGAGGACGCCGGACGCGACGCTGACCCGGGTCGGGGCGTCCAGGCCGCGGACGAGCGCCGCCGGCGGGCCCAGCTTGAGGATCTGCCCCCGGTCCATGATCGCGACCCGGTCGCAGAGCACCTCGGCCTCGTCCATGTAGTGCGTGGTCAGCACGATCGTGCGGCCCTCGGTGTTGATCGAGCGCAGCACGTCCCACAGGTTGCGGCGGGCCTGCGGGTCCAGCGCCGCGGTCGGCTCGTCCAGGAAGACCAGCTCCGGGTCGTGGACGAGCGCGCACGCGATCGACAGCCGCTGCGCCTGCCCGCCCGACAGCTTCTCCACCCGCACGTCGGCCTTCTCGCTCAGGCCGACCGTCTCCAGCATCTCGTCCGCCTTGCGCGGCGAGACGCCGTACAGGGACCCGAACGTCCGCAGCTGCTCGCGCGCGGTGAGCCGCTCGAAGAAGGACGTCGCCTGGAGCTGCACGCCGATCCGCGGCAGCAGCTTCGGGTTGCGCGGCCACGGCCGCTCGCCGAGCAGCTCGACCTCGCCCTCGTCGGCCTCCCGCAACCCCTCGACGATCTCCAGCGTGGTCGTCTTCCCCGCGCCGTTCGGCCCGAGGATCCCGAAGAACTCGCCCTCGGGCACCTCGAAGGAGACCCCGTCCACGGCCCGCACGTCCCCGTACCGTTTGCGCAGGCCGCGCACGCTGATGGTGTTTTTCATGGGGCCGACCCTAGATCGGCGTGACCTGCGTCTCCAATCGTCCCGCGGGTGGATTCCGCCCTCTCCACCCCCCGTCCGGAATGTGCGGAGCGGCGAGCCTGCCGGTGGAGTGTCGGTGCTCGGGGGTACCCTCATGCCCGACCGTCCATCCCCCGAGGAGCACACGCAGTTGACCGCCGCCACCGCCGAAGCGACCGCCGACGACCAGCAGGGCTATTCAGCCCGGCACCTCTCGGTGCTGGAAGGGCTGGAGGCCGTCCGCAAGCGACCCGGAATGTACATCGGGTCCACCGACTCCAGGGGCCTCGCGCACTGCCTCTGGGAGATCGTCGACAACTGTGTGGACGAGGCCCTCGCCGGGTACTGCACGCACATCGACGTCGTCCTGCGCGCCGACGGATCGTTCGAGGTCGGCGACAACGGCCGCGGCATCCCCGTCGACATCGAACCGAAGACCGGCCTCCCCGGCGTCGAGCTGGTCATGACGCGGCTGCACGCCGGCGGCAAGTTCGGCGGTGTCTCCTACACCGCGTCCGGCGGCCTGCACGGCGTCGGCGCGTCCGTCGTGAACGCCCTGTCGGCCCGCCTCGACGTCGAGGTCGACCGCGACGGCTACACCCACGTCATCAACTTCAAGCGCGGCCTGCCCGGCGAGTTCGCCGACGAGGGACGGCCCAACGCCCGCTTCAAGAAGAAGTCCGGCCTGCGGCAGACCCGCAAGGTCGCCAAGAAGACCACCGGCACCCGCGTGCGGTTCTGGCCGGACATGCAGATCTTCCTCAAGGGCGCGACGGTCGACACCCAGCTCGTCCTCGACCGGATGCGGCAGACCGCCTTCCTCATCCCCGGCCTCACCATCGACGTCCGGGACGAGCGCGGCGAGGAGGTCGTCGAGGAGACCTTCCGCTTCGACGGCGGCATCTCGGAGTTCTGCTCCTACCTCGCCAAGGACCAGCCCATCGTCGACGTGCTCCGGCTCCAGGGCCGCGGCCACTTCACCGAGACCGTCCCGGTGCTGGACGACCAGGGGCACCTCGTCCCCACCGACGTCGAGCGCGACCTGGAGGTCGACGTCGCGCTGCGCTGGGGCACCGGCTACGACACCATCACCCGGTCGTTCGTCAACGTGATCGCCACGCCCAAGCACGGCACCCACGTCCGCGGCTTCGACCGCGCGCTGATCCGGGTCGTCAACGAGCAGCTGCGCGCGGTGAAGCTGTTGAAGAACAACGACGACGACGTCATCAAGGACGACGTCCTCGAGGGCCTCACCGCCGTGATCACCGTCCGGCTGCCCGAGCCGCAGTTCGAGGGCCAGACCAAGGAGATCCTCGGCACCTCGGCCGCCACCCGGATCGTCTCGCAGGTCGTCTCCCGCGAGCTGAAGGCCGTCTTCGAGAACCCGGCGCGCGGGCAGAAGCAGGCGCTGCGCACCGTCCTGGAGAAGATCGCGGGCGCGGCCAAGACCCGCATCGCGGCCCGCACCCAGCGCGACAACCAGCGCCGCAAGAACGCCCTGGAGAACTCGGCGCTGCCCGCCAAGCTCGTCGACTGCCGCACCACCGACGACCGCAGCGAGCTGTTCATCGTCGAGGGCGACTCCGCCCTCGGCACCGCCAAGCTCGCCCGCAACTCCGAGTTCCAGGCCCTGCTCCCGATCCGCGGCAAGATCCTGAACGTCCAGAAGGCGTCGGTCGCCGACGTCCTGAAGAACGCCGAGTGCGCCGCCATCATCCAGGTCATCGGCGCCGGCTCGGGCAGATCGTTCGAATTGGACAATGCACGCTACGGTAGGGCAATTATCATGAGCGACGCGGATGTGGACGGAAGTCACATCCGTACCCTTTTGCTCACTCTTTTCTACCGGTACATGCGTCCGATGCTGGAGGCGGGCCGCGTCTTCGCCGCGGTCCCGCCGCTGCACCGCATCGAGCTGGTCAAGCCCAAGAAGGGCCAGGACAAGTACATCTACACCTACACCGACGCGGAGCTCCGGCAGCGCCTGGTGGAGCTGGAGCGCAAGGGCCAGCGCTGGAAGGAGCCCATCCAGCGGTACAAGGGCCTCGGTGAGATGGACGCCGACCAGCTGGCCGAGACCACGATGGACCCCCGGCACCGCATGCTCCGGCGCATCCGGGTGGAGGACGCCGAGGCCGCCGCGAAGGTGTTCGAGCTGCTCATGGGCAGCGAGGTCGCCCCGCGCCGCGAGTTCATCGTCGGCGGCGCATCGGAGCTCGACATGAACCGCATCGACACCTAGAGGCGTATCCGATGTCGCTGGCCCCGGACCAGCCGCTGTTCCTCCTGGACGACGAGGGCGGATTCGTCTTCGACCGTACCGGGGCGTTGCTCGGCGACGGGGAACGGCTGGGACGGCTTCGTCGCCTCCGTCAGGTGGCGCGCGGCGATCTCGCCGGCCTTCGGATCGCCGTCGCCGAGACGCCGCACATCGTCGAGGAGTTCTACCGGGGCCCGGCTGTGCGGGTGCGCACCGCCTTCGGTCGGGTCCTGACCGTCACCGGAGACCGGATCCTGTTCGTCCTGTCGGATGACCGGCTCGTCCCGCGCAGGGCCATTGATCTACGGGTGGGCGACTCGGTCGCCCTCGGGCGTCGCCTGCCTCGTCCGGAGGTCCCGCGTACCGAGATCGACCTGCTGCGCCTGCTCTGGGGAAGCGGGCATGCCGACGCGGTCCGGGTGGAAGGCGAACCGATCAGGCGGTTGCTCGCGCTGAAGGCGGGACGCCGCCAGCCGTCGTCCTTGCGTCGGGATGAGGAGCGCGTCCGGCTTCCCCGGGAGCAGTGGAGCCGGCTGGCCGCGGTCCGCCGGGCGCGGGCCATCACCGGCGCGGACATGGCCGTGCGCATCGGTTACCGGAGGGCGTGCAGCATCAGCGAGTTCGAGACCCGCCGGTCGCTCCCACCGGTCGCGGCCTTCCGCGCCTACCTCGGTGAGCTGGGTGAGGAATGGCCTCAGGACGCCGTTGTCGTCCCCTCTCTCGTCGCGCACTGGGCCGCCACCGAGTCCGCCAACACCCGGTACAGGGCGGTCTCGCCGGCGACATGGCTGGCGACGCTGGACGCCGCCGACCTGCGCTGGCTCGACCGGCAGCCGGATCGGCGCGAACTCGTCCTCTACACGCGTGCGCACCGCGACGGTGCGGTCCCGCGCTTCCGCTCCGTGACGAAAGACCTGTGCTACGTGTTGGGCTGGTATCTCGCGGAAGGCTCGCTGTCGTCGCGCGGCGCGCGGCTCAACTTCGCGCTGGGCGCCGATGACGACCGGTACCTGCCCGGCCTGCGCGAGGCGATCTCGGTTTTCGGCGAGGGCCGTGCCACCCTTCACCTGCCCAAGGGGCGACCGAACAGCCGCCAGCTCTACGTGCAAGCGCCTATCGCCGCGCGCATGATCAGGGCCTTGGGTATGGGTGAAACGGCCGTACGAAAGCGCATTCCCGACCTGATCTTCAGCTGTTCGGAGCAGTGCCAGAAGGCTTTCCTGGAGGGGTACTACCTCGGCGACGGTACGAAGACGGCGAGCGGGCACATGCTCGCCTTCGGAACGTCCTCCCGCGATCTGGCGGCGGGTCTGCTCCACCTCCTGGCCCAGTTCGGGGTCGTCGCGTCCCTCTGCAGGACACCCGGGGGCGTCTCGACCATCGGAGGGCGGGTCGTCCGGAGCAAGCCGGGCTTCTCCGTGACGATCAGCTCGCGGCGCGGACTTCGCCAACTTTCCTGGCTTCTGGAAACAGGCTCCGTCCGCACCCGCCTACGACCGGCGGATCAGCGCGCCCAAGACGCATCCGGGCATCGACGGGTGGGTGTCGGAGACGGTGATGAGCGTGCCGGTGCGGTCGGTCGAAGTGTTCCCCTACGAGGGGCCGGTCTACGACGTCCCGGTGGGGGACGGCTATGCGGTCGTCGCGGGGACGGGCGGGTTTCTGAGCCGGTCGTCCGGGCGGCGGGACGCTCGCGTCGGGCGGCGGGTGCTGCGTTTGGGGGCCGGGCGGGCCTGATCTCCGCAGCACGCCGCCGCGACTTCTCCGATGGGGCGGGTGGCCGCCGTGGTGCGCGGGAACGCAGGGAATCAGGGTTCGCGGGTGAAGGTGTCGGCGTTGGTCAGGACGGCGTGGGCCCAGGGAAGGGTGATGCGCTCGGCGGGGTGGCCGGGGCGCGGGGGTTTGACCGCGGAGTCCTGGACGACGTGCCAGACCGTTTCGAGGCGGCCGTCGCGGAGGAGGCCGGTGAAGGAGGCGATGGAGTCGCCGTCGGCGCCGGCGCGGGTGAAGGCGAAGGTGACGCAGGCGCCGCGGTGAACGCCGGTCACGGGGACCTCCGCGCCGGCGAAGGCGCTGTCGTCGAGGGCGGTCCGGAAGGTTCCGGTGAGGGTGCCGTCGTTGTCGTCGGTGACGGTCAGCACGGAACCGTACTGGTTGCGCCACCGGCCGATCCAGGTTGTGTCCGTCATGCCTCCCAGGTTCCTCGGTGAGGGCGCGACTGGGGGAGTGGCTGGATTGTCCCGAATGAGGATTATTCTGCCAGCATGGCTCCTCATCGGGTCGTCGCGCTCGCGGTGCCGCCGCAGTCGCCGTTCGAGCTGGCCAGCGTCGCGCAGGTGTTCGGGGTGGAGCATCCGGGCGGCCCTGGGCACTACTCGTTCGAGGTCTGCGCCGAGACGCCGGGGAACGTGGAGGTCATGGCGGGGTGTCCGCTGTTCGTCGAGCACGGTCTTGACCGGATGGACATGGCCGACACGGTGATCGTGACGGGCTGGCCGGATCACGGGGCCCGTCCGTCCGAGGCGCTGGTCGCGCGGTTGCAGGCGGCGCACGGCCGGGGCGCGCGCGTCGTCGGCCTCTGCTCGGGCGCGTTCGCCCTGGCCGCCGCCGGCCTGCTGGACGGACGGGACGCCACGACCCACTGGCGCATGGCGGACGAGCTGGCCGAGCGGTACCCGTCGGTGACCGTCCGGCCGGACGAGCTGTACGTCGACCACGGCGACGTCGCGACCAGCGCCGGGACGGGCGCGGCCGTGGACCTGGCGCTCGCGCTCGTCCGCCGGGACGTCGGCGCCGCGCACGCCGCGGAGATCGCGCGCCACATGGTGCTGCCGCCTCATCGGGACGGCGGCCAGCGGCAGTACTCGCGGCTCGCGCCCCGGCCCGAGTCGGCGGCCGAGGAGACGCTGGCGTCGGTGATCGCGTGGGCCGAGGCGAACCTGCATCGGCCGATCGGTGTGCCCGACCTTGCCGCGCATGCCGCGGTGTCGCCCCGGACGCTGGCCCGCCTGTTCGAGCGGGGTTTCGGCGTCGCGCCGGGGCGCTGGCTGCTGCGGCGGCGGATCGAGACGGCCCGGACGCTGCTCGAACGGACGGACGCGACCGTCGACGCCGTCGCCGGGGCCTGCGGTTTCTCCGACACGTCCAACTTCCGGCGCCGGTTCGCCGCCGAGACCGGGACGACGCCCGGACGCTACCGCCGGGTGTTCTCCACCCCGGGGTGGAGAGGCTGAACTCCGGCTCCGGTCCGATCCGCCGGAGGGGCCTTGATCCGTAGCTTCGGAGCATGAGCACTTTGGCGAACGTCCTGGTCGTCCTCCTGGTTCTCGGGCTGGTGCTGCGGCGGCAGCTCACGGCGCAACGGATCAACGAGGCGAAGATGTACACGCTTCCGGCGATCCTCCTCATCGTCGGCGTCGTGCAGGGCGGGTTGATCGACCACGCGCACCGCGCGCTGAGCGTCGGGATGCTCGCGGTGGAGGTGGTCGTCGGGCTGCTGCTCGGCGCGCTGCGCGCGGCGACGATGCGGCTGTGGCGCGAGCCGGACGGGTCCCTGTGGCGCAGCGGCGGCGGCCTGACGCTCGCGGCCTGGGTCCTCTCGATCGCCGTCCGCCTGGGGCTGATGGGTATCGCCTACGCCCTCGGGGTCAAGACCGGCAACGGCAACCTGCTGGCCTTCCTCGGCGTGTCCCTGCTCGCGCAGTTCGCGATCATCGACCTGCGGTCCCGGTCGCTCCCGCTGAGGCGCGCCGGCGTTAACGTCACGGCATGAGCGAACGTCCGGCGGCGCGTCCACCCCGCATCCCTTCCGAGGACGCGCCCCACCCTTCCCTCGACGCACTCAGCGCCTCTCCGGAGGACGTCCCCCACCCTTCCCTCGACGCACCCAGCGCCCCTCTGGAGGACGCGCCCCGCCTTCCTGCAGACGCGACCGGCGTCCCTTCGGAGGACGCGCCCCGGTCGTCCGGCGATGCGATGCGGGTGGCTCCTGAAGGCACGCCTAGTGCGTCCGAGGAGGCGGGCCGCGAGGGTTCTGAGGGCCGGCGCGGGAGGCGGGGGCGGAAGGGGCCACTGGCCTTTTTGGGCGGGTATGTGTCGTTCCAGGGGTGGTGGGACGCGTGCGACGGCGTCCGGCGGGTCGGGCAGGACGACCGGCCCGGTGACCGCGTCGGACGGGCGATCGCACGGGTCAGCCTGCTGCTCTGGGGCCTCGGGTTCTACTTGCTGGCGGTGCTGAAGTCCGGTCCGCACGCGCCCTCCGAATGGGCCGGGCTGGCCGTCCTGAACCTGCTCGCCGCCGGCGGGATCGCCTGGGCGCTGCTCGTGCACGCGCGCGACAACGCGTCCCGGTGGGTGATGCTGCCGCTGGGGATATCCGTCGTCGCCTCCTACGGCGTGAACCTGATCGAGCCGCACGTCGGCGCGAACACCCTGGCGTACATCGCGACCGGGATCGCCGCCGCCCGCCGTCCGGGTGTGGACGGCGCGCTGTTCACCGCCGGCGCCGCGGCCCTGCTCGCGGGCGTGCAGCTCGTCGCCGACGGTTCGGTGGACGGCTGGACGATCGTCGCGTTCGTCGGCGTGTACGCGGCCGCGCAGGCGCTGCGCGAGCGGCGCTGGCGGCGGCGGTCGGAGGCGAACGAGGCGACGCTGGCCGAGCGGTCCCGGATGGCGCGGGAGATCCACGACATCCTCGCGCACTCGCTGTCGGCGCAGATCGTCCATCTGGAGGGGGCGCGGCTGCTGCTCACCCGCGACGGCGACCGCGAGCGGATCCTGGAGCGGGTCGAGCGGGCGCAGCGGCTCGCGCGGACCGGTCTGGAGGAGACCCGCCGCGCGCTGGCGGCGCTGCGCGGCGAGGCGCCGCCGCTGGACGAGGCGCTCGCCGAGCTCGCCGACGAGTTCCACGCCGCGACGGGCCGTCCGGCCGACCTGGAGATCACCGGGACGCCGCACGAGCTGACCACGGCGAAGACGCTCGCGCTGGTCCGGACGGCGCAGGAGGCGCTGACGAACGTCCGCAAGCACGCGCCCGGGGCGTCGGTCCGGATCCGGCTGGACCACTCCCCGGACGCCGTCGAGCTGACCGTCACCGACACCGGCGGCACCGAGGACCCGATCGTCACGACGGGCGGCGGCTACGGGCTGATGGGCATGCGGGAGCGCGCGGAACTCGTTGGTGGGACCCTGGAGGCCGGACCGGACGGCAAGGGCTTCCGGGTGGCGCTTCGGATACGGGTGTGACGGACGAACGAGTGACGCGGGTCGTCGTCGTGGACGACCAGACGGTGGTGCGGGAGGGGCTCGTCCTGCTGCTGGAACTGCTGCCGGGCCTGGAGGTGGCGGGTTCGGCGGGGGACGGCGAGGAGGCGCTGGCGCTGGTCGCGCGGGAGGCGCCCGACGTGGTCCTGATGGACCTGCGGATGCCCCGCATGGACGGCGTGGAGGCGACCGCGAAGATGCGCGAGCTCCATCCGGAGGTGCAGGTGGTCGTGCTCACCACCTACGCCGACGACGAGTCGATCTTCGCGGCGCTGCGGGCGGGCGCGCGCGGCTACCTCACCAAGGACGCGGGCGCGGACGAGATCGCGCGCGCGATCGAGGCCGTGCGCGGCGGGCACGCGCAGCTGGACCCGGCCGTCCAGCGCCGCCTGGTCGAGGCGGTCGCCTCGGGCGAGCCGCGCCGGACCCGCGACACCGGCCTCCCGGACGGCCTGACCCGCCGCGAGGCCGAGGTCCTGACGCTGATCGCGCGCGGCCGCTCCAACGCGGAGATCGCCCGGGACCTGTTCATCAGCGAGGCCACAGTGAAGACCCACATCAACAACCTGTTCACCAAGGCGGGCCTCCGCGACCGGGCCCAGGCCGTGACCTACGCCTTCCGCAACAACCTGGTCCCCGACGACTGAACCGGCCCGCGCGGGCCCGCACCGGTCGCCCGCCCCGGACGCCAGCCCCGGTCGCCAGCCCCGGTCGCCAGCCTCGGTCGCCCGCCCTGGTCGCCTGTCGGTCGCCCGCCCCGGTCAACCGTCGGTCGGTCGGCTCGGTGTCACTGCCGCTGGGCGCGGAGGCCGTTCATCATGGCGTTCTCGCCCGCGGTCCAGCCGCCGTCCACGGCGAGTTCGGCGCCGGTGAGGTAGGACGCGGCGTCCGAGATCAGGAACGCGACCGCCTCGCCGATCTCCTCGGGGACGCCGGTGCGGCCGAGCGCGGAGAGCGGGAAGGTCCCCTCGCCCTCGGCCGCGCCCGCCGACTCGACGGTCATCGGCGTCACGGTCATGCCGGGGTGGACGGAGTTGACGCGGATCCGGTCCGCGCCGAGCTCCACCGCGGCGATCTTGGTGAGCCCGCGCACGCCCCACTTGGACGCGCCGTATCCCGAGGTCAGCGGCAGTCCGGTCAGCCCGGCGGCGGACGAGATGTTGACGATCGACCCACCGCCCGCGGCGCGCATCGCCGGGATCACGCTCTTGATCCCGAGCCAGACGCCGAGCAGGTTGATCTTCAGGACCTTCTCGAAGTACTCCTGCGGCTCGTCCTCGATGGTCTGGCCGGACGCGATGCCCGCGTTGTTGACCAGGCCGTCCACGCGGCCGTAGGTCTCGACGGCCCGGTCGACGACGGCCCGCCAGCCGTCCGCGCTGGACACGTCGTGCGTCACGAAGATCCCGCCGATCTCGGCCGCCGTCTTCTCGCCCTCCTCGGCGAGCACGTCGGTCACGACGACCTTCGCGCCGTCCCGTGCCATCCGGCGCGCGGCCGCGGCGCCGAGCCCGCGCGCGCCGCCCGTGACGATGACGACCTTGTCCCGGAGTCCGGACATCGGTGTCCCTCCCTGCGTTCGACCTTGAACTGTCACCTCCAGGTGTATTCCAAATTGGAATATCCTCCAAATCTTTGATCAAGCTTCCCGGCGCATCCGCGCAGGTGGACGTGCTGGCTAGGCTGGGGGACATGTCCACCGCCGCCGACGACCAGCCCCCGGCCGACGACCGGACGGCCGCAGAGTCGGCTGCGGAGGCGGCTGCGAAGCTGCCCGCGACGGCGTGGGCCGTGCTCGGCGTCCTGGCGTTCGGCGAGGAACTGACCGGCTACGAGATCCGGCAGTGGACCGAGCACATCCTGCGGTTCTTCTACTGGAGCCCGGCGATGAGCCAGATCTACTCCGAGCTGAAGCGGCTGGAGCGCGTCGGGTACGCCGCGTCCCGCGAGGTCTCGGGGGAGGACGGCCGTCCGCGCCGGGTCTACGCGATCACCGCCGCCGGGCGCGCGGCGGCGGCCGACTGGGTCGCGCACGCGCCGGTCGAGCCGCCCGTCCTCAAGCACGGCCCGCTGCTGCGCGTCTGGCTCGGCCACCTCGCCGAACCGGACCGCCTCCGCGAGGTCGTCGCCCGCCACCGCGACGAGAGCGCGGGCCTGGCGGCCGAGGCCGACGACGCCCGCCGCGTCGCCGCGACCGTCGCCGGCTGGGCCTACCCCGAACTCGTCGCCCGCTGGGCCGCCCGCTACCACGCCGCCGAACGCGACCTCGCCGAGAAGCTCCTCGAAGACCTGGACGAACTCCTCGCGTCCGGCCGCGCCCCCGGCCCGTCCGACCTCTGAACGGCCGGCGCGGCGCCGGCGTCCGGCCTCTGAACGGCCAGACGCAGCCGAGCGGTCACCCGCAGCTGGACGGTCAGAGGCAGATGGACGGTCGGCCGGAGCCGAGCGGTCAGCCGCGGCGCCGGCGTCCGACCGGGGCCGCAGGTCGTCAGATGCAGCGGCGGCGCAGCCGGTGGACGGCGACGGCGAGCAGCACCAGCGCCAGTCCCGCGAAGATCGAGAATTCGGTGAGCTGGAACGTCCAGAAGCGCGAGGCGGGCTGGTACACGGTCTTCAGTTGCAGCCCGAGGCTCCGCAGGTAGGCGTCGGGGTCGTGCATCGCCTGCGTCCTGTCCTGCAACGCCGCCTGCTGCGCGTTCGAGAGCGTGCGCCCGGACGCGTCGACCAGGTCGTATCCGAGCGTCCAGCCGGGCTTGCCGGGAGTCACGGGCACCGCGCTCGGGCCCACCGTCTGATGGAGCGTCGGCGCGGAGAGTCGGCTCACCGGCGCCTGGTAGCGCTGCCGCAGCCAGAACTCGACCGGCATCCGGACGGCCATGAACCCGGCGAACGCGACCACGATCGCCGGGACCGTCCGGCGCAGGAGCAGCCCGGCGAGGACGCCCAGCGCGAACGCGTACAGCGTGTACCCGATGAGCGACAGTCCTTCGAGGTCGAACGCGCCGGGAGCGAACCGTCCCGAGACGTCGTCCACCGGGGCGCGGAACCACCTGAACACCAGGCTCAGAGCCGCGCAGACCACCACGATCCCGGCGCCCACCAGGGCGATCCGCTGCGTGAACCAGCGAACGCGCGGCACCGACTGCGTCCACGCCAGCCGCCATGTGCCCTGTTCGTACTCGCGTCCGAGCAGCCCGGCGCCGACGATCGCGCCGATCAGTCCCGGCAGCGGGCTGAACCAGGTGGACAGATGGTTCGCGACCTCGTTGAACTGGGCCATGAACGCCTGGAGCGCCGTCTGGCAGCGGTCGCCGCCGGTGTCGGTAGCCAGGCACGCCGCGACCCCGTGTGACGCGTACGACCCGCGCACGGCCTCCCCGTAGGGCAGGAACACCGCCATGACCAGCGCGACCAGCGCCAGGCCCACGTACACCTGAGCCCGGTGCATCCGCCACGTGAACCAGATCATCGCGTCACCGCCGGTCGTTCGAGGTAGGCGAGGATCAGTTCCTCCAGACCCACCGGATGCTCCTGCCAGATCGGATGCAACGCCGTCTCCTCCAGGCCGGTCCGGACGAGCAGGTCGCTGTGCCGCTCGCTGTGGACGGCCCGCACCACGCCGGGCACCTCGGCCGCCGCCTCCCGCGGGCCGCTCAGGAGCCGGTGCGCCGCGAGCACGTCGTCGATCGCGCCGTCCAGCCGGACCGTCCCGCGGTCGAGGACGACCAGCCGGTCGCACACCGCCTCCAGGTCGGCGATCACGTGGGACGACAGCAGCACCGTCACGCCGTCCTCGGCGACGGCCGACATCAGCGTCCGGCTGAAATCCCGACGCGCGACCGGATCGAGGTTCGCGAGCGGCTCGTCCAGCACGAGCAGCCGCGGACGCTTGGCCACGGCGAGCGCCAGCGACACCTGCGCCTGCTGCCCGCCCGAAAGCGCCCCGGCGCGCTTGTTCATCGGGATGCCCAGCGCGTCGAGCCGCAACTCGGCCAGCGTCCGGTCGAACCCGGGATTGAGCGCCTGCCCCATCCGCAGCAGTTCCGGGACCGTCAGCCCCCGGTACAGCGGATGCTCCTGCGCGACGAACCCGACCTTCGCGAGCGCCTCGGCCGACCCGCCGGCCGCGTCCTCGCCGAACACGCGCACCCGCCCCTCGGTCGGACGCAGCAGCCCGCACACCAGGTGCATCAGCGTCGTCTTCCCGGCCCCGTTCGGCCCCACCAGCGCCACGACGGACCCGGCGGGCAGGCTCACCGAGCAGTCCCGCAGCGCCCAGGACCGCCCGAACCGCATCCCGAGGCCCTCGGCCTCCAGCGCCGCCGTCATGCCACCCCCTCGGCCCGGACGTCGTTCCGCACGGCCGCGATCAGCGCCGTGACGGTCTCCTCGTCCAGCCCGGAGTCCCGCGCGTCCCGCACCCACCGCTCCAGCGACCGCCGCAGCCGCGCGTAGTGCCCCGGCGCCACCGCTTCGACCTCCGCGGTGACGAACGTCCCCTGCCCCGGCTTGGCCTCGACGATCCCCTCGTTCTCCAGCTGCCGGTACGCCTTCACCACCGTGTTCGGATTGATCGTCAGAGACCCGACGACCTCCTTGACCGTCGGCAGCTGGTCCCCCCGCCGCAGATACCCGAGCAACAACGCCTGCCGTACCTGCTGCACGAGCTGCAGATACGGCGGCACCCCGCTCCGCCCGTCCAACCGAAACCGGAACACCCCGACACCCTTCTACTATGATGTTAGTAGAACGGTAGAACCGAACCCCCGCCCCGTCAATCACGAAAACGTACGTGACCAATCGGTCATCCTCTGTAGCATCAGGAGAGTGTCCAAACCCCCGGCCAGGCGCTCCGACAAGAAGCTCTTTGACGAGATCGGCGTCAAGTCCGAGGCCAAAGGGGAGCAGCGGATGCTGCTGACCGTGCTGGAGGCTCGGGGGTTGCGGCCTTCGGAGGCCGAGCGGGAGCGGATTCTCGGCTGCTGGGACAGTGTCGTTCTCGAGCGGTGGGGGACGCGGGCGGTGAACGCCGCGTCGATGGCGGACGTGTTCCGCGACTGACGCCCTTGGCCGTGGAGCGCCGGGGGCCCGCGGGCATCCGGCGCTCCGGCGTTCAGAGGGTCGTCATGAGGTGGGCTCGGTGGGAGGACGGGGAGCCCCAGGCGTTGAGGAGGGCGCGGGACTTGCGGATCCACAGGGACGGCGCGTACTCGGCGGTGTAGGCGATCGCGCCGTGGATCTGGAGGGCGGTCTTGGCGGTGGCGTAGCCGGCCTCGGCGGCGGCGATCTTGGCGGCGGACGCGTCGCGGGCGAAGTCGGCGGTGCCGTGGGAGAGGGCCGCGGCGTGGACCAGGGGGCGGGCGAACTCCAGGTCGATGAGGGCGTCGGCCAGGTGGTGCTTGACGGCCTGGTACTCGCCGATGGGGTGGCCGTACTGGTTGCGGGTCCTCGCGTAGTCGACGGACAGTTCCAGGAGGCGGCGGCCCAGGCCCAGGTGCTGGGCGGCGCAGAGGAGGGCGGCCAGGTGCGGGGCCGTTCCGTCCGCTCTGCCGAGCGCGCGGGTCGGCGTCACTTCGTAGAGGCGGCGGGACGGGTCGATCGACGGGCGCAGGGCCTTGGTGGGTTCGGCCTCGCAGAGGTCGCCGTTCTCGATGGTGAGGACGAGGTCGGCGGCGTCGGCGTCCAGGGCGTAGGGCGCGGCGAGGGTGACCAGGGTCTCACCGGCGGCGATCCGGGGCAGCCAGCGAGTGTCGCCGACCGCGGTCAGCAGGGTCGCGGCGGTGAGGGTCTCGACGACCGGGCCGGGGACGGCGTGACGCCCCAGCTCGTGCAGGGCGATGACCAGCTCGACCGGGAGCAGGCCCGCGCCGTCGTGCTCCTCGGGGACGGCGAGCGCGAACAGGCCCGCTTCGGCCAGGGACGTCCAGACGCGGCGTCCGGGCGCGTGGTCGCCGGACGACCAGGCGCGGACGGCGGACGGCGTGTCGGCCTGGTCGAGGAGCTTGTCCAGGCTGGCGGCGAACAGGCGCTGCTCCTCGGACGGGACGAACTTCATCGGGCCCCCCTCGGCAGGCCGAGCACGCGCTCGGCGATCACGTTGCGCTGGATCTCGTTGGTGCCCGCGTAGATCGGGCCCGCGAGGGAGAAGACGTAACCCTCCAGCCAGTCGCCGCCGAGCTCGCCGTCCGGGCCGAGGAGGTCGAGGGCGGTCTCGTGCAGCGCGATGTCGAACTCGGACCAGAACACCTTGTTCAGGCTGGATTCGGCGCCGATGTCGTCGGTGCGGGAAATCGTCTCGAAGCCCTTCAGGCGGTAGGCGCGGGCCTTGAGCCAGGCGTCGGCGACGCGGTCGCGCAGGGCCGTGTCGGACGGGTCGGCGCGTTCCCGCCAGAGGGCGAGGAGGCGGTCCGCGGCGGCGGTGTAGCGGCCGGGGGAGCGCAGGGTGAGGCCGCGCTCGTTGCCCGCGGTGGCCATCGCGACCTTCCAGCCGTCGCCCGGCTCGCCGATGACGTCGGCGTCCGGGACGAACACGTCGTCCAGGAAGAGTTCGGCGAAGGCGGGTTTGCCGTCGATGCGGCCGATCGGGCGGATCGTGACGCCGGGCGCGTCGAGCGGGAACATCAGGTACGTCAGGCCGCGGTGCCGGGACGATCCGGGGTCGGACCGGAACAGGCCGAACGCGCGGTCCGCGAACGCGGCGCGCGAGCTCCAGGTCTTCTGGCCGTTCAGCAGCCAGCCGCCGTCCGCGCGGGTGGCGGTGGAGCGCAGCGCGGCGAGGTCGCTGCCCGCGCCCGGCTCGGACCACGCCTGCGCCCAGATCACCTCGCCGCGCGCCATCGGCGGCAGGACGCGCCGGATCTGCTCGGGCGTCCCGTGCGCGAGCAGGGTGGGGGCGAGGAGGTTGATGCCGTTCTGGGAGACGCGTCCGGGCGCGCCCGCCGCGTAGTACTCTTCCTCGAAGATCAGCCATTCGAGCGGGGTGGCGTCGCGTCCGCCGTGTTCGGACGGCCAGTTGACCGTCGCGTAGCGGTCCGCGCCGAGTGTGCGCTCCCATTCGCGGTGGGCGGCGAACCCCTCGGCGGTCTCCAGCGAGGGCAGGGGTTCGGCGGGGACGTGCGCGCGCAGCCAGGCGCGGACCTCCGCGCGGAACGCGTCGTGCTCGGGGGAGAAGTCGAGATCCATCAGCGGCGGCCTTCACCTCGGTCCATCTAACAACTGTTTGGTAGATTAAACCACGCGGGCCGGGCGGTGCCGGGCCGGGGGCGCACCCGTTCGTCCGCCGAGCGCCCGCGGACCAAGGGACGGCAAGGATCCGGTCAAGTGCCCCGGCCCCGGCTGAGCTGCGACGCAGCATGGGAGCGGCCCCCGCACGCACGACCGAGAGGACGCTCCGGTGCCCAAGAGCTGGATGATCGCCGACTATCTGCGTCCCTACGCGCAGTGGCGGATCGACCGGGCCGAGGAGCGCGACGACGGCCGGAACGCCCGCGCCGCCATCGGACTGATCGACGCGGCGGCCTACGCGATGCAGCTGGACGACAGCGACCGCGTCATCGTGCGCCTCGCGATCGCGGGCTGCTTCGCCTTCGAGCGCTTCAACCCGGGCACCGAGGGCGAGCGCCTCATCCGCCGCTGGCACTACGACGACACCACCGGCGCCCCCCGCGACCTCCTCGTCGCCCTCGCCGACGCCGCCGAACGCGGCATCGGGCAGGACGCCGCCCATCCGCCGTCCCGTCCGACCACGCGCTGGCGCAACACCGACCGCGACGGCGCCCGCTCCGTCCCCGCCGCCCGCGACTCCGAAGCCGTCCACTCCCCAGGCCCCGTCCCCTTGGACCCGGACGCGCCCCATCCCGCCGACACCGCGGACGGCGCCGGTGCCGGACGGGGTGCAAGCAGGAGCAAGGGGGCAGGGAGTGCGGACGGCGGTCGGGCTGGTCGGAGCGCGGATCGGGCGCGCACGAAGCGTCCGAAAGGGGACAAGTCGCGAGCCGCGCGCGCGGCGGACGCCGTCCGAGCCGATCGGGCCGAAGAGGTCGCGGTGAAGCCGCCGCGACCGCGGCGCGGCGAGTCCTTCCCAGCCTGACCGGACAAGCCCGGCCTGACCGAGCAAGCCCGGCCTGACGGAGCCAGCCCAGCCTGACCGGGCAAGCGAGCGCTCGCTAGGCTGGCGCGGCGGGGGAGACAGACCGCGCCGAGGAAGGGACGACCATGCCGGACAGCACGACGCCGGGCACCGGAACGCCGGACACCGAGTACATGAAGGCCACGATGCGCCGCTACGCGGACCTGTTCAACGCGGGTGACCACGTCGCGGTCGCGGATCTCTACGCGGACGACGCGGTGATCGAGGACCCGGTCGGCAAGCCCCCGGTCGCGGGCCGCGCCGCGATCGAGAAGTTCTACGCCGACTCGATCGCGGCGGGCGCGAAGCTCACCGCGCACGAGGTGCGCGGGTCCTATGGGAACCGCGCCGCGATGCGGTTCTCCGCCGACCTTCCCGGCCTCCACATCGACGGCATCGAGGTCATGACGTTCGGCGAGGACGGCAAGGTCGTCCGCATGGAGGCCTTCTGGGGGCCCGACGACTTCCGGACGGTCTGATCGACTCCCGCGCGGAGGCTCTGCGGAGGCTCTGCGGAGTCGGCGGCCCGTGAGGCGCGTATCCGCTCGCAACGAATCGCACGAAGATCCTTCGAATCCGCGCGATCGGTCGGCGGGCGGGCTACTCTAGAGATGTCTCGAAGGTCATCACATTGCGAGTGAGCTGGCCTACGCGCAGAACACCGGTCATCCCGCGAGGGATGGCCGGTGTTTCGCTTTGTGGGCGATTTCGGGAGATTCTTCGACCCGTTTCCCCCGTCGCGGCCAGGGGTAGGTCGCCTTCGATGTGTCGTCCCCCCGGAACGGTACCGAGCCGGGGGGTGGATTGTGCGGGACGTCGGGGACGAGGGGAACCCCTGGGACGCCCGGAACGTCGAGGCGAGGGCGCGGGCGCTCACCCCCGACCTGGTCTCCGAACTCGAGCGGCTCGCGGCCATCCCGTCGATCGCGTTCCCCGGCTACCCGCCGGACGAGGTGGTCCGCGCGCACGACCACGTCGCCCGGATGCTCACCGAGGCGGGCGTCCGGGACGTGGGCGCGATCCGGCTCCCGGACACGCCCCCGGTGATCACCGGCACGATCCCCGCGCCGGAAGGGGCGCCGACCGTCCTGCTGTACGCGCACTACGACGTCCAGCCGCCGGGGGACGAGTCGCTGTGGACGTCACCGCCGTTCACGCCGACGCCTTTCGAGGAGGACGGCCGGAAGGCGGTCCGGGCGCGCGGCATCGCCGACGATAAATCAAACGTTCTGGCACATATTGGAGCAATCCGGGCGTGGAATGGGCGTCCGCCGGTGGGCGTCCGGATCGTGTTCGAGGGCGCGGAGGAGTGGGGCAGCCCGCTCGACGACTATCCGCTCGCGCATCCGGACGAATTCCGCGCCGACGCGATGGCGATCGCCGACATGGGCAACGTCCGCGCCGGGCAGCCGACCCTGACGGTCGCGCTGCGCGGCGTCACCGATGTCGTCGTGGAAGTGCGGACGCTCGAAGTGGCCAAGCACAGCGGCAATTTCGGCGGTCCCGCGCCCGACGCGATGCTGGCCCTCGTCCGCGCCCTGGCCAGCCTGCACGACGACCGGGGCGACGTCGCCGTCGAAGGGCTGCGGCGCGAGCCGTGGACCGGCGCGTCCTACACCGACGAGGAGTTCCGCGAGGCTGCCGGCGTCGAGCCGGGGATGCCGCTGATCGGCACCGGCACGCTGGGCGAGCGGCTCTGGTCCGGGCCCGCGATCACCGTCACCGGCATCGACGCCGTCCCGGTGGACAAGGCGGCCGGGGCCTGCGTCCCGTACGCCCGCGCGAAGATCAACCTCCGGATCCATCCCGAGCAGCCCGCCCTGGAGGCCGAGGCCGCGCTGATCCGGCATTTGGAGGCGCAGCGGCCGTTCGGCATCCCGCTCACCGTCACCGTCGCGGGCGAGGCGGGCGACGGTCACCGCGCCGGGACGGGCGGTCCGGCCACGGAGGCGATCACCGCAGCGCTCCGCGCCGCCTACGGGACCGAGCCGGTCCAGATGGCCGCCGGAGGCGCGATTCCACTGGTCAACGCGCTGCACCGGGCCGTCCCCGACGCCGAGATGCTGCTGTTCGGCGCGCAGGACGGCAAGTGCAACCTGCACGCGCCCGACGAACGCGTCCTGGTGTCGGAACTGGAGAACACCGTCGTGGCGGAGGCGCTCTTCTTCGCCGAGTTCGCCGCCCGCTGGGGGAACTGACGTGACCACGACGGACGCCGCTAACGGCGGTGGCGAGGGAAACGGCGAAGGTCGCGGCGCCGGCGAGGGAAACGGCGAAGGTCGCGGCGCCGGCGAGGGCGGCGGCGACGGCGCGGCGAAGAAGTTCCGGTTTCCGACCGCCTACACGATCCTCGCGCTGGTCGCGGTCGTCGTGTGGGCGCTGGCGTTCATCGTCCCGACCGGCGAGTACGGGACGGACGCGGACGGCAAGCCCAAGGCCGGCTCGTACCACCACATCCACCACGCCTACTCGTTCACCGACCGGCTGCGCGACCTGCTGCTGTCCCCGGTCAACGGGCTCTACGGCATCAAGGACGCCAAGACCGGCATGGTCGCGCCGGACAACTCCGGCGAGCTGTACGGTTCGGCGGCGGTGTTCCTGTTCGTGCTCGCGATCGGCGCGTTCATCACCATGACGATGGCGACCGGCGCGCTGGACAGCGGCATCGCGCGGCTCGCGCACCGGCTGCGGCACCGGGGCGTCGCGCTGGTCGTCGCCGTCATGATCGTGTTCTCGGTCGGCGGGACCACCGAGGGGATGGCCGAGGAGACGCTCGGCTTCTACGGTCTGATCATCCCGCTGGCGCTGGCGCTCGGCTACGACCGGCTGGTCGGGGCGTCCGTCATCATCCTCGGCGCGGGCGTCGGCACGCTCTGCTCGACGATCAACCCGTTCGCGACCGGCGTCGCGTCCGGCGCGGCGGGCATCTCGATCGGGGACGGCCTGCCGCTGCGCCTGCTGATGTACCTCGTGCTCACCGCCGTCGTGATCGCCTACGTCGTCCGGTACGCGGCGCGGGTGAAGCGGGACCCCGCGCGGTCGCTGGTCGGGTTCCGGGACGCGGACCGCGAGGTCGCCGAGTCCGCCGAGGCCGAGCCGCCCGCGCTGTCCGGACGGCACAAGGCGATCCTCGTCCTGGTCGCGCTGACGTTCGTCTTCATGATCTACGCGATCCTGCCCTGGGCGGAGATCGTCAAGGGCCCGGACGCGCGGCCGTTCTCCTGGGAGCTCGGCTGGTACTTCCCCGAGCTGACCGCGCTGTTCGTCGTGGCGACCCTCGTCGTCGGCGCGGTCGGCGGCCTCGGCGAGGCGGGCACCGTGGACCGGCTGGTGAGCGGGGCGGGCGACTTCCTCGGCGCGGCGCTGATCATCGTGCTGGCGCGCGGAGTGTCGGTCATCATGAACAACGCGAAGATCACCGACACCGTGCTGCACTCGCTGGAGAACCTCGTCACGGGCAGCTCGACCGGCGTGTTCGCGTGGCTGATGTTCGTGGTGAACCTGCCGCTCGCGTTCCTGATCCCGTCCACGTCGGGGCACGCGACGCTCGCGATCCCGATCCTCGCGCCGCTCGCCGACTTCGCGCACGTCCCGCGCGCCCTGGTCGTCACGGCGTGGCAGTCGGCGTCCGGGCTGATCAACCTGTTCACGCCGACCACCGCCGTCGTGATGGGCGGCCTCGCCCTGGCGAAGGTCGGCTACGACCGCTACCTCCGCTTCGTCGCGCCGCTACTCGGGCTCCTTTTCGTCCTGGTCAGCGCCGTTCTGGCCGTGGCGGCGCTGATATGAGCCACGTCCCTTCCCGAAAGGAGTCCGCATGAGCCGCGGACCGGTCGCGTCGGCGCTGGTGCTCTACGGGATCACCGGCGACCTCGCGCGCAAGTCCCTGCTGCCCGCCCTGTACCGGCTCGCCGAGCGCGGCCGGCTGCGGCTGCCGGTGATCGGCGTGACGCGGCGCTCCTGGACGGACGACGACCTGCGCGACCATGCCCGCGCCGCGATCGGCGACGCCCTCGACGAGGACGTCTTCGCCGAGTTCGCGTCCCGGCTGCGCATCGTGGACGGCGACCTCACCGACCCCGCCACGTTCCGCCGCATCTGCGACGCCGTGGCGGACGCGCCGTTCGTCACGCACTACATGGCGACCCCGCCGACGCAGTTCACGACGATCGCCGACCAGCTCGGCAAGGCCGGGCTCAACCGCGACGCCCGGCTCGTCGTCGAGAAGCCGTACGGCCACGACCAGGCGTCCGCGCACGCGCTGGACGACGACCTGCACCGCTCGTTCGCCGACGACCACCTGTTCCGGGTCGACCATTACCTCGGCTCGGAGGCGGTCCGCGGCATTCCGGTCGCCCGCTTCGCCAACCCGATGCTCGAAACGGTCTGGAACCGCGACCACGTGGCGTCCGTCCAGATCACGATGGCCGAGGACTTCGGCGTCGCCGACCGCGGCGGCTTCTACGACCCGACCGGCGCCGTCCGCGACGTGTTCCAGAACCACCTGCTCCAGATCCTCGCCCTGCTCACGATGGACCCGCCCGCCTGCCGGGACGCCACGTCCGAGAACGTCGCGAAGTGGGAACTGCTCCGCGCCGTCCGGACGATCGAGCCGTCCGACACCGTGCGCGGCCAGTACGACGGCTACCTGGACGTGCCCGGCGTCCACCCGGACTCGACGACCGAGACGTTCATCGCCGCGCGCGTCCACATCGACAACTGGCGCTGGAAGGACGTCCCGATCCACCTCCGCACCGGCAAGTGCCTGCCCGTGACGTCCACCGAGGCGATCGTCGAACTCAAGGAGCCGCCCCTCGCCCTTTACGGCCGTCCGGAACCCAACCTGCTCCGCCTGAACCTGGACAAGAGCCGCGGCCTCGCCCTGGACCTCTCGCTGAACCGCGCCGAGGGCCAGCCGCCGCAGCCCGCCGCCGTCCCGGTCCGCGTCCCGCCCATGGGCGGCGCCGAACTCCCGTACGAGCACGTCCTCGAAGCCGCCATCGTCGGCGACGCCGCCGCCTTCGCCTCCTTCCCCTTCATCGAGGAGTCCTGGCGCATCGTCTCCAAGATCATCGACCTGGACGACGCCCCGTCCCGCTACGCCCCCGGCACCTGGGGCCCGGATTCCGCCGCCACCCCCGACTGGCACGGCCCCGTCCGGTGACCGCAACCCCCGCGTGACCCACCCCGGACGGGGGATCGGCGCCCGCGGCTTCCGCTCGCGCGGGGGAAGCGCGCCGTCCGCCCGCCTGCGACCTTCGGAGGACCGAACCCCGAGGAGGTCACATGGCGACCCGGACCACCGTCACCGCGCTCGCGGCCCTGACGGCCATGACAGCGCTCGGCGCGGGAAGCGCCTCCGCGTCCCCACCCGCGCCGAAGGAATCGAGCCTGGTGGGAGATGCCTGGGTGCACTTCCCGGCCGACCCGGAGAACCCGTACCGCCGCTTCATCGTGAACGTCCATGGCAGCCCCTGGCGCCTGGTGGACGGCCGGCTCGTCATAGGCGCAGCCCGTGGCACCGTCGACATCGACCACTACGCCGGCGGCGAGCACACCTGGGTGAAGATCAAGGCCGACTACATCATGGCCACCGGCCCCATCGCCGTCATCTCGGGCCTCTGGCAGGACGCGCGCGACCCCAACAAGCAACGCGCGACCCTGACCTTCTACCAGTCCCCGCAAGGCCACCGCTTCGACCGCGTCGGCTTCTCCTGGGGCATCGTCAACGAGCAGTGCCAGCAGATGGGCACCGGCCCCGCCCCCTTCAGCCCCGCCGGCCCCGGCCCCGACGGCCACTGGCTGAAGGGCTACACCATCAAGTCAGCGCCCATAGCCCTCCCCGCCAAATTCACTCCCCCCATCGACCCTCCCGACTGCAAATACGACCACCAACCCTGATCCGCTTCGACCGACCGTCCACACTTGGGGCAGCCCACGTCCCTGCCGTCCGTAGGAGCCCCATGCCGTCCGAAGCGCTCGAAGCGGCCCTCCGAGATCTCCTGCGGGCCGTGGACCCGCAGTGGCAGCCGCCCGTCCTCCCACCCGTCGAGGACGAGACGCAGCAGCGCTACGAACGGATAGAGACCATCCGCCTCCAACTGGGCCACGCCTTGGCGGCCGACCCGCGGTTCACCGCCCGAGCCGCGGAGGACGTCGTCAGGGCCGTGCTCCTGGACGGCAGCTCGACCAGCCAGTTGGTGCACCCACTGATCGAGGCTATCGGCCGCCGCGGCGTCCTGCTCCGCCTGATCGAGGCTGTGGAAAACGGCCCCTGCGAACGGCGGGCGAGCGCTGCGGCGGCCGCGTACTGGGTCCGCTGCTGGTGGCCGCAGGACCGCCTGTTCGAAGCAGCCCGTGCAGCCGGGATTCGCTCCGCGGTCGAGCTGCGCCGCTTCCTGGACGAGCACGCCCAGCACGTGATTCGCTCGGCAGGCGAGATCGACGACCTGTGGCCCCGCTTCTGGCGCGCCTGCCTGGCCACGTTCGTCATGTGCGAGGACGACGAGATCCGGTTCCAGCTCCAGACGGCTTTCCCGCTGGACTCCTCCCGCTACGCCCCGAAAGACGCCGATCTGCTCGTCGAAGCCCGCCGGATCGCCGAAAGCGCCCCAGAGCGTTTCCAGCGCCTACGCGACGGCACCACCGGCTACGGCGCAGCGATCTGACACCGACCTCAGCGCTTAAGACGCCGATACCCCCAAGAAGCTCAGTGATGGCGGACGCGTCGCCGGTGCCGTTCAGCTCGTCCAGCAACGCGTCCGGGCAGAGCTCGTAGAGGTCACCCCACCAGCGCCGCGCGCGGTTGTCCCAGATCCGATACCCGCCGGGCACCCCGCGCGCGACGTACCTACGCCTGCTCACTACACGCGCGCGTCCCCACGGACGCTGTGCCTTAGGCGTCCAAGCAAGTGCTGCCAGGAGGCCGCGTCCACGGCCAACACCGGCCCGTCCACGTCCTTGGAGTCACGCACGAAGCATTCGGTCTCGAACGCCGCCACCTCCACGCAATCGGAGCCGCCGCCCTGCGAGTAGGTACTCTTTCGCCACGTAGCGGCTGTGGAGTTCATAGGGCTCCCGCCTCACTCGATCGCCCGGTCTCAGCAGCCGCTCAACGTGTGCGGCGCAGCACACGTGCCAGGTCGCTGCGCTTCACGTGTTCAAGCAGGTGCTGCCAGGAGGCCGCGTCCGCAGCCAACACCGGCCCGTCCGCGTCCTTGGAGTCGCGCACCGAGCATCCGGCCTCGGACGCCGCCACCTCCACGCAGCCGTTGCCGCCGTCGCTGTATGAGCTTTTGTGGAACCGGTTCTCTGCGCCGCTGGGCTTGCTCATCCTCGTCGCGCTTTCCGTCACTTTGGTACCTGTGCCGTACCACTGTCCTGGCGGGTCAGGCATCGTAGTCGCCGCGCTTTACGCGCGCGACGAATGTTCGCCACGCTGCCGCGTCCATCTTCAAGACCGGTCCTGCAGCGTTCTTGGAGTCCCTCACGACACGAAGTTCGTCCAGCTCGGCGACTTCCACGCACTCGGTTCCGCCGCCCTGGGATCGGCTGCTCTTACGCCACTTCGCGGACGTGAAGTTCATAGGACTCCCTCATGCGTCGCGCAGGAAGACGTTGGTCTCATCGCAGGAGAGTGCCACCTCGCCCAACTGCCCGAACCGGTCTCGATAGCGCCGAAGTTCGTCCTTCTCCTCGAGAAAGCGATCATCGATGCTGGTCTCAAGGAAGACGATGTCACGCTCGCCGGGATCGGTGAAGCCCAAGTATGCGAAGGACTCACCGGCGGGACTACGCTCGCGGGCCTGGACGAGCTGCGGCTCACCGCGCGCCTCCTGATCGTCGGGCTGTACCCGGCGGCGGCCGGATGAGGCGTGCGCTGCGGTCGCTGGGGCGTCACCTCGGCGTGATGGCGGCGCTCGGGAGAGCGGACGAACTCGTCCACGATGCGTCCACGATGGTGTCGGAGCTGGCCGGGAACGTGTCCTCTCGGGCGGGGCGCGCCGTCCTGCGCTCGACAGCGAGGGCGGGCGCGGGCTGGAGGTCGTGGATGCGCTCGCCGCTGAGCACGGTGGGGAGTGGGGCGTCCATCGGAGCCGGTCGCGGCTCGCTGGACCGCCAGCCTCCGGGAAGGCCGCGTTCCTCGGTATCCGGTGGTGGAGATCGCTGAGCTTGCTGAGCTCATCGTCCGGTGCAACGAGGATCTGGATGCGGCGTTGCGGGGTTGAAACGTCCGGTCAGGCGGGATCGGAGGAGGTGAAGAGGGCTTGGGTTCGGCGGGTGATCTCTTCGGGGGGCAGGTCTTCGAGGTGGGTCAGGAAGATCCAGATGTGGCCGTAGGGGTCTTTCAGCATCGCGGTGCGGTCGCCGTGGAACTGGTCGGTGGGGGGTTGCAGGAGTTCTGCGCCGGCGGCGGTCGCCTGGTGTGCGAGCGCGTCTACGTCATCGACGAAGACGTGCAGAGCCGCGGTGGTGGCACCTGCGGCGGTCGGTGAGGTGAGGTGGGGGCCCTCGGCGTCGCCCAGCATGAGGGTGGAGCCCTGGATGCGGATCTCGGCGTGGACGACGCGGCCGTCCGGGCCGTCCAGGCGGAACAGCTCCTTGGCGCCGAACGCGCGGACGTAGAAGTCGATCGCGTCGGCGGCGCCGTCCAGCATGATGTGCGAGACGACGGCGTTGCGGTAGGGCTCGGGAATGGCGGTCGCGGTCATCGGGATTCCTTCACGGTCGGTTGCTGTCGATGACCTGAAGGTAGAACCTCAATGTTTGTTGAGGTCAAGCTTCGCTGAGAACGCGAAGGGCAGGAACTCGGGGGAGTTCCTGCCCTGGCGCGGTGGTCATCCTCGGGTCAGAGGCTGCGGGCGGTGATGTCGCCGTTCGGGGTAGTGGCCTCGATCTCCAGGGTGGCGGTGCCGTCGTTCTTCAGCGCGTTGCTGACGCGGCCGTGGCCGGTGTGGGCGTCCAGGGAGGCCGAGACACCGCTGGCCGCCGCGATGTCGATGCTGCCCGACTTGGTGGTCAGGGTGACGGTGCCGCCGGCGGCCTCGGCGACGCGGATGTCGCCGTGGGCAGTGGTGATGTCGGCGGAGCCGTTCAGCTTGCCGACCTCGACGTCGCCGTCCGTGGCGGTCAGCTTGAGGGAGGCGACCTCCTCAAGCTGGATCTGGCGGTAGGCGCCCTCGAACGCGACGTCGCCGAGCGGGCCGCTGGTCTGGAACTCGGCGCTGGCCGAGGTGCCTTCGACGGCGGAGCCGGCGGGCAGGTGGACGGTGACGTGCAGGGCTCCGGTCGAGCCGAAGTGCTGGCTCTTGGCGGCGTTCTCGATCCGCAGGACGCCGTCCGCGTAGTCGACCGTGGTGTTCTCGGCGGCCTTGACGTCGCGGGACTTGGACGCGTCGGCCGGGGCCACCTGCACGGTCGTGTCGGCGCGGTCGGTGGCGACGAGCTGCACGCGTCCGGCCGGGACGTTCAGGACGACGGTGATCGGGGCGGTGGTGGCGAAGGTGTTCATGGGGGCTCCCTGCTGTTCTCGGCGCTTGCCGTGTTCTTTCCGACAACGCAAACGCTACGTTGCTTTCCGAGATACGGCAACATTAACGTTGCGTCTTGAGAACTAATACGCAGGTAAGAGCGGTTAAATCGTTGCGGAAGCGTGTCGCATAACGCAACGATCGAGGCGTCGAGACGTTGCTTTCGGAGGGAGGGGTGGCTCGGGGGGTCAGGTTCGGCTGGTGTCGATGATGCAGAAGCGGTTGCCGTCCGGGTCGGCCAGGACGACGAAGTCCGGGTCGTCCGGGTACAGGTCCCAGTCGACGCGCTCGGCGCCGAGGGACACCAGGCGCTCCACCTCGGCCTGCTGCGCGGCCGCGTCGGCGGCGTAGAGGTCCAGGTGGACGCGCGGATGGTCCTGCACCGGCGACTCGCTTCGGCCCAGCGCCAGTTGGACGCCCACCCCGTCGGACGGGACCAGGACCAGGAAGCGGTCGTTCACCTCGTCGCGCGGGACGTATCCCAGGGCCTGCGTCCAGAACGCGGCCGCGCGGCGGACGTCCGAAACTCCCAGTACGACTGAACCGATTCGCAGCATCCGTTCATTCTCGCGGTCGGCGCGGCGATCAGTCGACCGGGCCGCCCGCGACGTAGACGACCTGGCCCGACACGAAGCCGGCGGCGGGGCTGGCCAGGTAGGACGCGGTGTGGGCGATGTCCTCGGGGACGCCGACGCGTCCCACCGGAACGGACTCGGCGGCGCGGCGCTGGAACTCCTCGAACGTCAGGCCGAGGCGCCTGGCCGACGCGCGGGTCATGTCGCTGACGACGAACCCCGGCGCGATCGCGTTGGCGGTGATGCCGTGGCGGCCGAGCTGGAGGGCCAGCGACTTCGTGAAGCCGATCAGGCCGGCCTTCGCGCTGCCGTAGTCGACGCGGGCGGCGTCGCCCGCGGCCGAGATGCTCGACATGGTGATCACGCGGCCCCAGCCCGCCTCGATCATGTGCGGGACGGCCGCCCGGGTGACCAGGAACGGGCCGCGCAGGTTGACGCCGAGGACGGTGTCCCACTGCTCGGTGGTCATCTCGACCAGCTCGGCGCGGGGGCCGATGCCCGCGTTGTTGACCAGGACGCTCGGCGGCCCCAGCGTGGAGACCACGCGCGCGACCGCCTCCTCGACCTGCCGCTCGTCGGAGACGTCGGCCGCGACCGCCAGGGCTTCGCCGCCGTCGCGCCTGATCGCCTCGACCGTGGTGGCGCAGTCGGCCTCGTCCAGATCGACGACCGCGACGGGCAGGCCGTCCTTCGCCAGGCGGCGGGCGACGGCGGCGCCGATGCCGCGTGCCGCGCCGGTCACGATCGCCGTGGATCCGTGGGGGAAGAAGCTCATGGACGTGATTCCACGCCACCGGCGCGTGTACGGCGATCACGTTAGTGCCAGGCTTAATCGTCCGACCGGCAAAAGCAGCGGCCGGACGCCCCGAAGCGGGACGTCCGGCCAGGAAGAACGGACGATCAGTCGACCTCGCCGCCCTGCTCGCCGGCCAGTTCGGCGGCCGAGGACGCGGCTTCGGCGGGGTCGGCCGGGGACGGGCCGAGCGGGCCGCCGAAGGCGGCGATCGGCTGGGACAGCGGGGTGCCCGAGCCGTCGCGGCGGCCGAGCTCCTCGTCCACCGTCATCGGCTTGCCGTTGGCGGCGGTGGCGCGGATCGGGGTCGGGCCCGCCCAGCCGAGGATGAGGGTGTCCTCGCCCTTGAGGAAGCGGTGCGAGCGGACGCCGCCGGTCGCGCGGCCCTTGGCCGGGAAGTCGGCGAAATCGGCGATCTTGATCGCGCCGGCCTGGGTGCCGGGCAGCGCCGTGGACGAGCCGGAGATCGTCACGACGCGGGCCTCGCGGGTCGGGTCGAGCGCGCCGAACCAGATCACCTTCGCGTCCGGGGCGAGCTTGATGCCCGCCATGCCGCCCGCCGGACGGCCCTGCGGACGGACCAGCGAGGCGCTGTAGTGCAGCAGCTGCGCGTCGTTCGTCATGAAGACCAGATGCAGATCTTCGGACTCGAGCTGGACGGCGCCGACGACGCGGTCGCCCTCCTTCAGCCCGATGACCTCGAACTCGTCGCGGTTCGCCGGGAAGTCGGGCACGACGCGCTTCACGACGCCCTGCTCGGTGCCGAGCGCGAGGCCGCCGCCCGAGTCGTCGAGGGCGGCGAGGCCGACGACCTTCTCGTCCGGTTCGAGCTCGACGTACTCGGTGACCGGCGCGCCGCCCGCCAGCGACGGCGGCGCGGACGTCGGCGGCAGCGTCGGCAGGTCGAGCACGTCCACCTTGATGAGGCGTCCGGCGGAGGTGACCGCGCCGATCTCGCCGCGCGCGGTCGTGCGGACGACCGACACCAGCGCGTCGTGCGGGGAGCGCGCGCCCTCGGCGGGCAGCGGGTCGACGGAGGACGTGCGGGCGAGCAGGCCGGTGGACGACATGAGCACCAGCACCGGGTCGTCGGCGATCTCCAGCGGCACCGCGGCGGCCTCGACCTGCCCGGACGACTCCAGCAGCACGGTGCGGCGCGGGGTGGCGAACTCGGCGGCGACCTCGCCCAGCTCCTTGGAGACGACCTTGCGCAGCTTGGTCTCCGACTCCAGGATCGCGGTCAGCTCGGCGATCTCGCGGGCGAGCTGCTCCTTCTCCTTCTCCAGTTCGAGCCGGTCGTAGCGGGTGAGGCGGCGCAGCGGGGTGTCGAGGATGTACTGCGCCTGGACCTCCGACAGCTCGAAGATCTGCATCAGCCGCTGCTTGGCCTGGGCGGAGTCGTCCGACTGGCGGATGACCTGGATGACCTCGTCGATGTTCAGCAGCGCGACCAGCAGGCCGTCGACGAGGTGCAGGCGGTCCTCGCGCTTCTTGCGGCGGAACATCGACCGGCGCCGGACGACGTCGATGCGGTGGTCGACGTAGACCTGGAGCAGCTCGCGCAGGCCGAGCGTGCGCGGCTGGCCGTCCACGAGGCAGACGTTGTTGATGCCGAAGGTCTCCTCCATCGGCGTCAGCCGGTAGAGGTCGCGGAGCACGCCGTCGGGGTTGAAGCCGTTCTTGACCTCGATGACCAGCCGGAGCCCGACGTTGCGGTCGGTGAGGTCCTTCAGGTCGGCGATGCCGTTGAGCTTCTTCGCCTGGACGAGCTCCTTGATCTTGGCCTTGACCCGCTCGGGGCCGACCGAGTACGGCAGCTCGGTGACGACGATGCCCTTGCGCCGCGGGGTGACGTTCTCGATCTTGACGGTGGCGCGGGTCTTGAACGTGCCGCGCCCGGACGCGTAGGCGTCGCGGATGCCGGACAGGTCGGTGATGCGGCCGCCGGTCGGCAGGTCGGGGCCGGGGACGAACCGCATGAGGTCGTCGAGGGTGGCGTCCGGGTGCGCGATCAGGTGCCGGGCCGCCGCGACGACCTCGCCGAGGTTGTGCGGGGCCATGTTGGTGGCCATCCCGACCGCGATGCCGGACGCGCCGTTCACCAGCAGGTTCGGGAACGCCGAGGGCAGCACCTCGGGCTCGGTCTCCTGGCCGTCGTAGTTCGGCTTGAAGTCGACGGTGTCCTCGTCGATGGACGCGACCATCGCCATCGCGGCCCGCGACATCCGCGCCTCGGTGTACCGCATGGCGGCGGGCATGTCGTCGCCGCCGAGCGACCCGAAGTTGCCGTGCCCGTCGACGAGCGGCATCCGCATCGCCCACGGCTGCGCGAGCCGGACCATCGCGTCGTAGATGGCGCTGTCGCCGTGCGGGTGCAGCTTGCCCATCACCTCGCCGACGACGCGGGCGCACTTGACGTGGCCGCGGTCGGGGCGCAGGCCCATCTCGTTCATCGAGTACAGGATGCGGCGCTGCACGGGCTTCAGCCCGTCCCGCGCGTCCGGAAGCGCCCGCTGGTAGATCACCGAGTAGGCGTACTCGAGGTACGAGCCGCGCATCTCCTCGGAGACGTCGACGTCGACGATGTTCTCTTCGAAGTCGGGCGGCGGGGGAGGGGCTTGGGATCCACGACGTGCCATGTGAAACATTGTGGACGGTCCCAGGGACAGATTCGCCCGCGACGCGTCCCGGCGCGCCGGATCGAGGAGGTTTTCCACGTGAGCCAGCTGGCCGACTTCCAGAACGAGATCTACCTCAACGGCCTGGCTGACGTGCGGCCGGACCTGCCGACCGACCTCACCAAGCTGGAGGGGCTGGCGGCGTCGAAACTGTCCGCGACGTCCTTCGGATACGTCGCGGGATCGGCGGGCAGCGAGGGGACGGCACGGGCGAACCGGGACGCTTTCGACCGGTGGCGGATCGTCCCGCGGATGCTGCGCGACGTGGCCGAACGCGACCTCTCGGTGACCGTCCTCGGCACGCCGATGCCCGCGCCGGTGCTGCTCGCGCCGATCGGCGTCCAGTCGATCCTGCATCCGGACGGCGAGCTCGCGACCGCGCGGGCCGCCGCCGCGACCGGGCTGACGACGGTGCTGAGCACGGCCGCGTCCCACACGATGGAGGAGGTCGCCGAGGCGAACGGCCCGGGTTCGCGCTGGTACCAGCTGTACTGGCCGAAGGACCGCGACCTCGCCGCGAGCTTCCTCGACCGCGCGAAGGCCGCCGGGTACACCGCGCTCGTCGTCACGCTCGACACGTTTACGCTCGCGTGGCGGCCCCGCGACCTCGACCAGGCGTACCTGCCGTTCATCCGGGGGATCGGCGTCGCGAACTACTTCAGCGACCCGGTGTTCCAGAAGTCGGTCGGCGGGCCGGTCACCGACGCGAACCGGCAGACCGCGCTGCTGCACTGGATCGGCCAGTTCGGCAATCCGTCCCTGACCTGGGACGACCTGGCCTTCCTGCGCGAGCACTGGGACGGCCCGATCGCGCTCAAGGGCATCCAGCACCCGGACGACGCGCGCCGCGCCGTGGACGCCGGCATGGACGGCGTGATCGTCTCCAACCACGGCGGTCGCCAGGTGGACGGCGCGCTCGCCTCCCTCGACGCCCTGCCCCTGGTCGTGGACGCCGTCGGGGGACGCACGACGATCCTGTTCGACAGCGGCGTCCGGACGGGCGCGGACGTGGCGAAGGCGCTCGCGCTCGGCGCGCAGGCCGTCCTCGTCGCGCGCCCGTACGCGTACGGGCTGGCGCTCGGCGGCGAGGCCGGCGTGCGGCACGTGCTGCGCTGCCTCCAGGCCGAACTCGAACTGACCATGGCGCTGTCGGGACACCGGACGGTCTCCGAACTGACCCTGGATTCCCTCGTGCGCGTATGAAGGCTGTCCCTGGGGTCTCTCGTGCGCGTATGACGGCTGCCTCTGGGTTGCCTCGTGCGCGCCTGACATTTGTCACGGGTGGTCACTGAAAACCTCATGGGGCGTTCCTGACGCCCGTGACTGCCCGCGCGGACGCGCGGTGCGCAGCATGGACGGCATGAGGCCGTCAGTAGTCGAGATCCGGAAACTGCGCGTCCAGGCTGTGCGGGACGTCTCGCTCAGCGTGCGCCGGGGTGAGGTCCATGCCGTCCTAGGCGGCTATGGCTCGGGCAAGACGACGCTGCTGGAGGCCGTCGCGGGGTTCCGCCGTCCCGTGGCGGGGACGGTGGAGATCAGGGGCGGCGGCCCTGCGACCGTCTGGCGCGAGGGCGGGCTGTTCCCGGGCCTCACGGTCGCGGAGATCGTGGACGCCTGGCGGCGCTGGACGCTCGACCCGCTCACCCGGTCCGAGGCGCTGCGCCTGACCGGGCTGGCCGACCGCGCCTCCGCCGTGTTCGAGCAGCTCGACGACACCGAACGCCGCCTCCTGGACCTCGCGCTGGCGCTCGTCGGCCGCTCCGACGTGCTCCTGCTGGACGAGCCGTTCGCGGCCCTCGGCGCGGCGTCGGCGGCTCGCGTCCGCGGCGTCCTGCGGTCGCTCGCGGGCAACGGAACGGCGATCCTGTTCACGACGCGTGACGTGGACGAGGCGTGCCGCGCCGACCACGTGACCGTGCTGCCGGGCGGCCTCCCGCTCCCCGGCGCCGACGCCCTCCGCGCCGCGTGAGCGCCGGCGGAGGCGACGGCAGCATGGGGCGGGGCGCCGTACGCTGAGCGCGTGGTCCAGCCCCGGATTCCCCGCGCGCCGGTCATCGCCGCGATCATCGTCGCGCTGACCTCGGTGTCGCTCGCCGGGCTGCTGCTGCCCGCGCTCTCGGACGAGGCGTTCGGCCGGCGCGACCCGGTCCGGTTCGTCCCGGCGCTGGCCGCGGTCGCGGGCGTCTGCGGGCTCTACGGACGGCTCCTCTGGCTGAACCTGACCCGCCGCACCGCGTCCGGCCACCGGCCCGGCCTCGCCGCGCCGCTCGGCCTGGCCGCGATCACGGTCGTGAGCTGGGCGTTGCCCGCGCTGCTCGGCGTCCACACCGGGTGGGGCAACGCGCTGCTCGTCCCGGCGGGGCTGATCGCGGTCGTCCTGCCCGTGCGGCAGGCGGCCTGGGTCGCGGCGGCCGGGACGATCGCGGGGGTCGGCTACGGGATCGCGCTCGGCATGCGGCCGCTCGCCGTCCTGTACCAGCTCGTGGCTTTCCCGATGGTCACGTTCTCGGGTTACATCACGGTGTGGCTGTTCCACGTCGTCCAGGAGCTTCGGGAGGCGCGCGCGGAGCTGGCCCGATCGGCCGTGGGCGAAGAGCGCTTGCGTTTCGCGCGCGACCTGCACGACGTGCTGGGGCACAGCCTCCAGGCCGTCGCGCTGCGCGCCGAGGTCGCCGAGCGGTTCGCCGACCGCGACCCGGCGCGCGTGCGTAAGGAGCTGGCCGAAATCCAGACCATGGCGCGGGACGCCGTCCGGGATGTCCGGGAAGTCGTGCGCGGCTACCGGGCCACGTCCCTGCGCACGGAGCTGGACGGCATGTCGGCCGTCCTGCGCGCCGCGGGCATCGACTGCGACCGGCCCGACGTGCCCGCCGAGCTGCCCGCAGGGGTGCACGAGCCGCTCGGCTGGGTCGTCCGGGAGGCGGCCACCAACGTCCTGCGGCACTCGTCCGCGACCTGGTGCCGCATCGACCTGGCGATCGAGGACGGCGGGCGGGTCCGGCTGGAGATCGTCAACGACGGGGCGTCGCGCCGGGACGCGGCGTCCGGCAGCGGGCTGGCCGGGCTGGCCGAGCGGCTCGCGGCCGCGGGCGGGGAGTTCACCGCCGGGGCCGCCGGAGACGGGACGTTCCGGCTGGTCGCGGCCATACCGACGGGAGGGTCATGATCCGGGTGCTGCTTGCGGACGATCACGCGCTGATCCGCGAGGCGCTCGTCCTGCTGCTCTCCACCGAGGACGGCATCGAGGTCGTCGCCGACGTCGGGCGCGGCGACGAGGCGGTGGCGCGGGCGCTCGCGCTGAAGCCGGACGTGGCCGTCCTGGACATCGACATGCCCGGCATGTCCGGCCTGGACGCGGCCGAGCGGCTGGCCCGCGACCTGCCGTCCTGCCGGCTGGTGATCGTCACCGCGCACGGCCGCCCGGGCAACCTGCGCCGCGCGATGGCGGCCGGCGTGCGCGGCTTCCTCGGCAAGGACGCGCCGGGCGCGCGGCTCGCCGAGGTCGTCCGGCAGGTCGCCGGGGGCGCCCGCTACATCGATCCGCAGCTCGCCGCCGACGCGCTCGCCGCCGAGGAGTGCCCGCTCACCGCCCGCGAGCTCGACGCCCTCCGCGCCGCCGCCGGAGGGGAGCCGGTGTCCCGCATCGCCCGCACGCTCGGCCTCTCCGAAGGGACCGTCCGGAACTACCTCTCCGCCGCCGTCACCAAGCTCGGCGTGGACAACCGCCACGCCGCCGCCCAGACCGCCCGCGACCGCGGCTGGCTGTAGGGCGCGCTCAGCGGAGCATGATGCCCATGAACAGGGCGATCAGGGCGGAGAGGCCGCCCACCGCGCCGGTGGCGGCGAGGACGGGACGGGACTTCGTCACGGCGTGCCAGCCGGCCGCGATCCCGGACAGCGCGACGAAGCCGAGCTTCACGTACAGGGTCGTCTTGTAGGAGTCGCTGGTGTCGTCCCCCACCGCCGCGATGTTCCAGCCGCCCGTGACGACCAGCACGGCGAACGCGGCCCAGGCGACCCGGTTGAAGGCGCGGGCCGCCTGCTTGGGGACGTCCCCGCCGGCCGCGCGCAGCACCGGGAGCAGCGCCGTCAGGGTGAGCTGGCCGCCGACCCACACCGTCGCCGCGAGGACGTGCAGGAAGATCCGGATCGTGTCGGTGGTGACGGGGAGCAAGGCGGCCTCCGGGCTGGATCAGAGCGGTGCTCCGATTCTCCCAGTGGCGGTCGTGACCCCTGAGCCGGGGCGGTCCTTCCGGACGAACGGGACGGCGGCCCCCGTGACGATCAGGAACAGGACGCAGAGCCAGGCGAACCAGTCGCCGAGCCGAGCGTAGAGCGTGCCGACCGGGCGGTCGGACGCGGCGGCCGACACCGCGACGAATCCGGGCCGGTCGGTCGGCCGGGACGCCTGGACGCGGCCGTACGCGTCGCTGATCACGAGGTCCCCGGCGCGTCCGTTCCGGGCGACGCTCACCCCGCTCTCGACGCCGCGCACGAGCGCCATGCGGCCGTGCAGCCAGGCGTCGGTGTGGAAGTCCCAGGCGGGGGCGAGCAGCGTGGCCGCGCCGTCCGCCCGGTAGCCGCGGACGAGGCCGGGGAAGTCCAGGTCCTTGCAGATGATCACGCCCCAGCGCCGATGCCCGGGCACGGTGACGCGGGACGTGCCGGGCGTGAACTCCGACTCCAGGCCGGGGATCAGGTGATGCTTGACGTACTCGACGGGTTGCGCGCCGTCCGCCGGATACACGATCGCGGCGTTCAGGCTCTTCCCCCCGGTCCTGTGGATCAGCCCCGCGACGACGGCCGTCCGCCTCTCGACGGCGAGCCGGGCCAGCGGCCTCGACAGCAGCGGCAGGGACCGGTCGTCCGCGACGAAGTTCTTCTCCGGCAGGACGATCGCGGCCGCGTCGATCGTCCTGGCCTGGGCGACGTACGCGCCGAGCAGCTTCCGTCCCTCGGGACCGGCGATGTCGATCTCGTCGTTCGGATGCTCGGTCGCGAGCAGCGCGACCTTCTCGCCGCGCGGTGCCGAGGCCGTCACGATCCGGATCGTCCCGAACGCGAGGACGGCCACGAGGAGCGTCCCGGCCACGGCCATCGCCCGCGGACGCAACGTCGCCACCGCCGCCGGAACCCCCATGAGCAGGAACGACACGCCCCACACCCCGGTCACCGACACGAGCTGGATCACCGGCCGGACGTCCGCCTGCGTGTAGGCGACGCTCCACCACGCGCCGTGCGGCATCGTCAGCGACAGGACGTACTCCAGCGCCGTCCATCCGCCCGCGAAGACCCCGGACGCCGCCAGCGGACGATCACCCGCCACCAGCCGCCGGTAGGCGACCGCGAGCCCCCCGAACACCAGCGCGGGCCCCACGAGCAGCACCGCGATCACCGGGACGGGCATGTCCAGCACACCCTTGAAGTAGCCGGCCATCCGCGCCTGCCCGGCGATCCAGACGAGCGTCGCGGCGGCGAACGCCACCCGCCCGCCCATCCGCGTGACCGCCCACAGCAGCGGCAACGGCGCGAGCCAGGTCAACAGGAAGATCGGATGCAGTCCGGTGCCGAAGGCGAACAGCACGCCCGACAGCACCACCAAGGCGATTCTCATGCCCTCGATGCTTCGCCGGACGCCCCCTCCGCCGCGTCCGGCGCCCGCCCGATCCTCCGCCTACTCCGCGCGAATGAGTCGCCCGCTTCGGGACCTAAGCGCGATTCCAGAAGTTCTGTTCGTAACCGGGTGGGAGCCAGGGGCTGGTCCAGGGCGCGGCGGTGGCCAGGAGTTGGTCGGGTGAGCGGGTGCGGAAGAACGCATGGATCTGTTTCAGCCG
>NZ_JBHSIT010000018.1:0-136615 GCF_042652125.1 Actinomadura gamaensis
CGAAGGGGCCTTTCCGCTCGACTTGCATGTGTTAAGCACGCCGCCAGCGTTCGTCCTGAGCCAGGATCAAACTCTCCATCAAGGTCCAACGACGGACACGGGGGCGAACCCGCACCGCCAAACCTCATGAAGGATCCGAAGATCCCAGCATGCGATCCGAAGACCGCTTGCCTCAAAGAAATCCCCACCCCGACCTTCCGGTCAGAGCCACGGGGTGACCAGGCGCATCGCCTGATCTATAAAGGCACTGGCTTTTAACACGCTGTTGAGTTCTCAAGAAACGGACACCCACCGCGCTCCACCCGCTTCCGCGGGCCTCGCTCCGGGGCAACCCTTCAAACTTACCCGATCCGTCCGGTTTGTTCAACTTCGTCCGGTTCGAGTGACCACGGATGCGGCATCGAAGGCCGAGGCCTGCGGTGTCGGATCCGGGGTTCCCCTCGGGCCGGCCGCCGTGTCCGGCGTCCCGCTCCCCTCGGGGCAGGTAGAACATTAGGTCCGGTCGCGGGTACCGTCAAATCGGCTTCGAGAAGCGCAAAAGCCCTGATCAGAGGCCACTTCGGGGGCTGGACGGCGCTCTCGGCGGCCTGCCCGTGACCGCACTGTGACGTGAATCTACCGAAGCTTTCCCCACGCAGGCCGAAGGCCGCGTCCGGCATCGCGGACGGGGCCTTCGCCGTTCGGGCTCAGGAGCGGACGACCTCCACCCCGCCGATGTTGCGCTTGCCGCGCCGCAGCACCAGGAAGCGGCCGTGCAGGAGGTCGCCGGACGACGGCACGGCGTCCTCCGACTCGACCTTCGCGTTGTTCACGTACGCACCGCCCTGGGCGATCGCGCGCCGGGCCTCCGACTTGCTCTTGCACAGTCCGGACGCGGCGAGCAGGTCCGCGACGGAGGGCAGCTCACCAGGGGCGACCTCCGTGCGCGGGACCTCCGCGAGTGCCGAGGCGAGCGTCCGCTCGTCCAGCTCGCGCAGCTCCCCCTGCCCGAACAGGGCGCGGGACGCGGCGACGGCCGCGGCCGTCTCGTCCGCGCTGTGCACGAGCGTGGTCATCTCCTCGGCGAGCGCGCGCTGCGGGATGCGCGCGGCGGGTCGTTCCGCGCCCTCCTTGATCAGCGCCTCGATCTCCTCGCGGGACTTGAACGAGAAGACCTTGAGGTAGTTCTCGATGTCCCGGTCGTCGGCGTTGATCCAGAACTGGTAGAACGCGTACGGCGAGGTCAGGTCGGGGTCGAGCCAGTAGGTCTCGCCGCCGGCCGTCTTGCCGAACTTGGAGCCGTCCGCCTTGGTGAGCAGCGGCGTGGTGAGCGCGTGCGCGGTGCCGCCCTCGACGCGCCGGATCAGGTCGACCCCGGCGGTGAGGTTGCCCCACTGGTCGCTGCCGCCGGTCTGGAGGCGGCAGCCGTGCCTGCGGTACAGCTCCAGGAAGTCCATGGACTGGAGCAGGACGTAGCTGAACTCGGTGTAGCTCATCCCGGACGACTCGAGTCGCGCCTTGACGGTCTCGCGGGCGAGCATCCGGTTCACCGGGAAGTGCTTGCCGATGTCGCGCAGGAACTCGATGGCCGACATGGGGCCGGTCCAGTCGAGGTTGCTGACCATCGTCGCGCCGGTCGGGCCGCCGTCGAAGTCGAGGAACTTCGAGACCTGGCCGCGGATGCGCTCGACCCAGCCCGCGACGGTCTCCTCGGTGTTGAGGACGCGCTCGGCGCTCTTGCCGCTGGGGTCGCCGATGAGGCCGGTGGCCCCGCCGACCAGGCCGATCGGCCGGTGCCCGGCGCGCTGGAAGCGGCGCAGGGTGAGGATCTGGATGAGGTTGCCGAGGTGCAGCGAGGGCGCCGTCGGATCGAACCCGCAATAGAGCGTGACCGGCCCCGCGGCGAGCAGGGCCCGCAGTTCACTCAGGTCGGTGGACTGCGCGATCAGGTCGCGCCATGCGAGATCGTCCAGGATGTCGGTCACGGTCTCCCTCGTCTCCGGCTTGCTTGTCCCTGCGTCCATCAGCTTCCCCGATGGACGGTGCACAGGCTAACGATATTCGGCCCGGGCCGAGCGGGTTCCGGCAGGTGGACGGCGCTCGGCGGGCGTCCGGCGCGCGCCGTGGGCCGAGGTCAGGCGCGGGTCGCGGTCCGGCGGCGCGGGACGTGGGGACGGTAGACCGAGACGGTCGGGTCGCCGTCGATCCAGAACCGCCAGGGGGTGTCCTTGCCGCCGTTCACCCCGACGCGCGGGCCCGTCCGGATGGAGGCCGGGGCGACGGGGTCTCCGGGGAGGATGCACAGCGCGCCCGCCGGGTCGCAGACGTCCAGGCCGTTCTCGGGACGGGCGATGGCGAGGGCATTGCAGAGGCGCGCGGGTCCCCGGGCGAGGTCGCGGACGGACGAGTTGGGCCGCCGCGCCGCGGCCAGCTCCCGGCCCTCGACGATCTCGCCCGCGCGCAGCAGGATCCCGGACGCCGTGCCCGCGGGCCCGCAGACCAGGTTGGCGCAGTAGTGCATCCCGTAGGTGAAGTACACGTAGGCGTGGCCGGGAGGCCCGAACATGACGGCGTTGCGGGCGGTCTGGCCCTTGTAGGCGTGCGAGGCGGGGTCGCGGGGCCCGGCGTACGCCTCGACCTCGGTCAGCCGGACGCCGACGGGTCCGTCCGCGGTGGTGTGGACCAGGACGCTGCCGAGCAGGCGGGGCGCGACGGTCTCGACGGGCGCGTCGAAGAAGCTGCGCGGCAGTGGTGCTCCGTTCATTCCCCCACCAGGATCGTCCGTTTCGGGCGTTCTCCACCGTACCGGCCACCGGGCCGCCCGCGGACGAAGATCACGCGAGCGGCCCGGACGCCGGCCGGAGCGGACGCCGCGCGCCCGACGCACGCCGGATACGCACGCCGAACGCACGCCGCACGCCGGACGCGCGCCGCTGGACGCGCGCCGGACGCACGCCCGGTGGACGCTGGTCAGGAGTCGTTGCCGGAGGCCCAGGCGGCGTGTTCGTTGACCTGGGCGCGCAGGTCGTCCAGCTGCTCCCGGACGCGGTCGGGGGCGGTGCCGCCGTGCGCCTTGCGGGAGGCGAGCGCTCCCGGCACGTTCAGCACCTCGCGGACGTCCGGGGTGAGGTGCGGGGAGACCTTGGCGAGCTCGTCGTCGGTGAGGTCGCCGAAGTCCTTGTCGTTGACCTGGCACCACACGACGAGGTGGCCGACGATCTCGTGCGCGTCGCGGAAGGCGACGCCGCGCCGGACGAGCAGCTCGGCGAGGTCGGTGGCGAGCGCGAAGCCCTCGGGCGCGAGCGCCTCCAGCCGCTCGGTGTTGATCCGCATGGTGGCGATCAGCCCGGACATGGCGGGCAGGACGAGCAGGAGGGTCTCCACGGCGTCGAAGACGCCCTCCTTGTCCTCCTGGAGGTCGCGGTTGTAGGTGAGCGGGAGGCCCTTGAGGGTGGTGAGCAGGCCGACGAGGTGGCCGATGAGCCGTCCGGCCTTGCCGCGCGCGAGCTCGGCGACGTCGGGGTTCTTCTTCTGCGGCATGATCGACGACCCGGTGGCGTAGGTGTCGTCCATCTCGATCCAGCGGAACTCCTGCGAGGCCCAGAGGCAGATCTCCTCGCCGAGCCGGGACAGGTGCACGCCGATCAGCGCGGCCACGAAGAGGAACTCGGCGACGAAGTCGCGGTCGGAGACGGCGTCCATCGAGTTCGGCGCGGCCGAGTCGAAGCCCAGCTCGGCGGCGGTGGCCTGCGGGTCGAGCGGCAGGGACGACCCGGCGAGCGCGCCGGAGCCGAGCGGGGACACCGACGCGCGCCGGTCCCAGTCGCGCATCCGGGAGATGTCGCGGGTGAGCGGCTGCACGTGGGCGAGGAGCTGGTGGGAGAACAGCACGGGCTGGGCGTGCTGGAGGTGGGTCATGCCGGGCGCGGCGACGCCGAGGTTGTGCTCGGCCTGGGCGATCAGCGCGGTCTCCAGCTCGACCAGCCGGGACACCACCTGGCGGGCGTGGTCGCGCAGGTAGAGGCGCAGGTCGGTGGCGACCTGGTCGTTGCGGGAGCGGCCGGCGCGGAGCTTGCCGCCGAGCGCGCCGAGGCGTTCGAGCAGGCCGCGTTCGAGGGCGGTGTGAACGTCCTCGTCGGCGACGGTCGGCCGGAACTCGCCGTTCCTGCACGCCTCCTCGAGGTCGTCGAGCGCGCCGATCATCCTGTCGAGCTCGTCGGCGGTGAGCAGGCCCGCGCGGTGGAGCACGCGGGCGTGCGCGCGCGAGCCCATCAGGTCGTAGGGGGCGAGCCGCCAGTCGAACTGGACGCTCACCGAGAGCCGGGCGAGCGCGTCCGACGGGCCGCCTTCGAACCGGCCGCCCCATAGACGCGTCGGTGCCTTCGTCACTGGTAAGTCCTCTTTTGCTTCTACCGCTGCGGGTTTGTCGGTCTGCTGCGCGCTCATTGCGCTACTGCACGCTCATTGCGCTACTGCACGCTTATCGCGCGGGCGCGCGTCGTGCCAAGCCCCACGCCGCGAGCGCGGGCGGGGGCCGTGAGGGTGCCCCGCGCCGGAAGGCCGGCGCCGGGCTAGCTTCGTCGTTCGCGTCCGGCGGCGAGGCGGAGCAGCGCCTCGGCGAGGTCGTGGCCGCCGGCCGGGTCGCGGGAGATGACGAGGATGGAGTCGTCTCCCGCGACGGTGCCGAGGATGGAGGGCCATTCGGCGTGGTCGATGGCGGACGCGAGGTACTGGGCCGCGCCGGGCGGCGTGCGGACGATGACCAGGTTGGCCGACGCCTCGGCCGCGACCAGGAGTTCGGCGGCGAGCCGGGTGAGGCGGCCGTCGAAGGTCTCGGCGGTGCCGGTGGGGACGCGGCGGATGCGCTCGCCGCCCTCCCCCGGCACGGCGTAGATCAGGCTGCCGTCCTCGGCGCGGAGCTTGACCGCGCCGATCTCGACCAGGTCCCGGGAGAGGGTGGCCTGGGTGACCTCGACGCCCGCGTCGGCGAGGAGCTTGGCGAGCTCCCCCTGCGAGTGGACGGGGTGCCGGGACAGCAGTTCGATCACCCGGGCGTGCCGGGCGGCCTTGGTCATCGGGGTCGTCACGCAGTGTTCTCCAGGAGCCAGGTGAGCAGGGCCTTCTGCGCGTGCAGACGGTTCTCGGCCTCGTCCCAGACCACGCTGTGCGGGCCGTCCAGGACGGCCGCCGAGATCTCCTTGCCGCGGTAGGCGGGCAGGCAGTGCAGCACGATCGCGTCGGAGGCGGCGTGCGCGAGCAGCGCCTCGTCCACAGAATACGGTTCGTAGAGGCCGGTGTCCTTGCCTTCCTGCCCCATGGAGACCCACGTGTCGGTGGCGAGCACGTCGGTTCCGGTCGCGGCCTCGACGGGGTCGGCGGTGACCAGGACCGAGCCGCCGGTGGCCGCGGCGATCTCCTCGGCGCGCGCGACGACGTCCGGGTCGGGCGGGAGGGGTTCGGGCGCGGCGATCCGGACGTGCATGCCCGCGGTGGCGCCGCCGAGCAGGTAGGAGTGCGCCATGTTGTTCGCGCCGTCGCCGAAGTAGGCGAGGGTGCGGCCGGCGAGGACGCCCTTGCGCTCGCGGACGGTCTGGAGGTCGGCGAGGACCTGGCAGGGGTGGAACTGGTCGGTGAGGGCGTTGACGACGGGGACGGCGGTGCCGTCGGCCATCTCGTCGATGCGCGACTGGTCGCCGGTGCGCCAGACGATCGCGGCGACCTGCCGCTCCAGCACGCGGGCGCTGTCGGCGATCGACTCGCCGCGGCCCATCTGGCTGCTCCCCGTCTCCAGGATCAGCGCTTCGCCGCCGAGTTCGGCGATGCCGACGGCGAACGAGACGCGGGTGCGGGTGGACGACTTGTCGAACAGGACCGCGACCGTCCGGGGGCCGGCGAGGGGCTTGCAGGCGAAGCGGTCCTTCTTCATCGCGTCGGCGAGGTCGAGGACCCGCGCCTGCTCGGCGGGGGTGAGGTCGTCGTCGCGCAGGAAGTGCCGGACGGTCAACGCGCCGCCTCCTCGAGGATGGCGGGCAGCGCGTCCACGAAGGACTGCGCCTGCTCCGCGGTGATGGTGAGCGGTGGGGCGAGGCGGACGGCGTTCGGCCGGAGCGCGTTGACGAGGAACCCGGCGGCGCGCGCCGCGTCCTGGACGGCGGCGGACGCGTCGGAGGTCAGCACGAGCGCCTGCCACAGCCCGCGGCCCCGGACGCCCGCGAGCAGCGGGTGGTCGATGGCGGCGACGCCGTCGGCGAGGACGCGGCCGACGAGGGCGGCGTTGGCGAGCAGGCCGTCCGCCTCCAGCGTGTCGAGGACGGCGAGAGCGGCGGACGCGGCGACCGGGTTGCCGCCGAAGGTGCTGCCGTGGTCGCCCTTGGCGAAGATGTCGCCGTGCTCGCCGAACGCGACGACCGCGCCGATGGGGAGGCCGCCGCCGAGTCCCTTGGCGAGGGTGAGGACGTCGGGCCGGGCGTCCTCGTGCTGGAAGGCGAACCAGGCGCCGGTGCGGCCGATCGCGGACTGGATCTCGTCGCCGACGTAGAGCGCGCCGTTCGCGGTGCAGATCTCGCGGGCGGCGGCGAGGTAGCCGGGCGGCGGCGGGACGACGCCGGCCTCGCCCTGGGTGGGCTCGAGGAAGACGGCGGCGCAGTCCTCGGTGACGGCGGACTTGAGCGCGTCCACGTCCCCGTACGGGACGAACCGGACGTCCCGCCCGAACGGCCCGAACGGCTCGCGGATCGCGGCCTTGCCGGTGAGCGACAGCGCGCCGAGGCTGCGGCCGTGGAAGCCCTCCTCGGTGGCGACGAAGTACGACCGGCCGTGCGTCCTGCCGTACTTGATCGCGATCTTCAGCGCGGCCTCGTTGGCCTCGGTGCCGCTGTTGGCGAGGAAGACGCGCCCGTCGCCGCCGAGCAGCCCGAGCAGCCGCTCGGCGAGCCGGACCTCCGGCTCGTTGAGGAACAGGTTGGAGGTGTGGGCGATGGTGCCGACCTGCCCGGTCACGGCCGCGACGAGCGCGGGGTGCGCGTGGCCGAGGGAGGTGACGGCGATGCCGCCGATGAGGTCCAGGTAGGCGTTGCCGTCGGCGTCCCAGACGGTGCAGCCCTCGCCGCGGACGAGCGCGAGCGGCGGGACGCCGTAGTTCGGCATGAAGGCGGCCTCGTACCGCCGTTTCAGGTCGTCGTTGCGGGGGGTGGTCACGCGGGTTCTCCCTCTGGCACGGCTTCGGCTTCGGCGTCGGTGTCGGTTTCGGCGTCCGGTGCGATCGGACCGCCCGGGACGCCGGGCGTGACCATCGTGCCGATGCCCTCCTCGGTGAACAGCTCCAGCAGCAGCGCGTGCGGGACGCGTCCGTCCAGGACGTGGGCCTGCGGGACTCCGCCGCGCACCGCGGCCAGGCACGCCTCCATCTTGGGCGCCATGCCCGCCGACAGGTCCGGCAGCAGCTCGGCGAGCTCGTCGGCGGTCAGCCGGTCGATGACGTCGTCGGACGCGGGCCAGTCGGCGTACAGTCCCTCGACGTCGGTGAGGACGACCAGCTTGGCGGCGTCGAGCGCGACGGCGAGCGCGGCGGCGGCGGTGTCGGCGTTGACGTTGTAGACCTCGCCGTCGTCGCCGCGCGCGACGCTGGACACGACCGGGACGCGCCCGTCGGCGAGCAGCGCGTTGACCGCGCCGACCTCCATCTCGACGATCTCGCCGACCTGGCCGATGTCGACCTCCGTGCCGTCCACGACGGCGCGCTTGCGCTCGGCGGTGAACAGGTTGGCGTCCTCGCCGGACATGCCGATCGCGAACGCGCCGTGCCGGTTGATCAGGCCGACGACGTCCCGCTGCACCTGCCCGACCAGCACCATCCGGACGACCTCCATCGCCTCGGGGGTGGTGACGCGGAGCCCGGCGGTGAAGCTGGACTCGATGCCGTGCGCGTCGAGCGCGGCGTTGATCTGCGGGCCGCCGCCGTGCACGATGACCGGCCGGAGCCCGGCGTAGCGCAGGAACACCACGTCCTCGGCGAACTGGTGGCGCAGCGCCTCGTCGGACATGGCGTGCCCGCCGTACTTGATGACGATGGTCTTGCCGTGGAAACGTTCCAGCCAGGGCAGCGCGTCGATCAGCGTGCTGGCCTTGGGCAGCACGGCCTCGCGCCGGCGGCGCATCCGCTCGCCCGAGATGAGCGCGCTCATGAGCTGTACGCCGAGTTCTCGTGGACGTAGTCGGCCGTGAGGTCGGTCGTCCAGACGGTCGCGCTGTGCGGGCCCGCCGACAGGTCGACGGTGATCGTGACGTCGCGGGGGCGCAGGTCCACCTTGTCGCGGTCGTCGCCGAACGAGCCGTTGCGGCAGACCCAGACGCCGTTGATCGCGACGTTCAGCGCGTCCGGCTCGAAGACGGCGTCGGTGGTGCCGACCGCCGACAGGACCCGTCCCCAGTTGGGGTCCTCGCCGTGGATGGCGCACTTGAGCAGGTTGTTGCGGGCGACGGTGCGGCCGACGGTGACCGCGTCGGCCTCGCTGGCCGCGCCGACCACCTCGATCGCGATGGCCTTGGACGCGCCCTCGGCGTCCACGAGCAGCTGGCGGGTGAGGTCGGCGCAGAGGTCGATGAGCAGGTCGGTGAAGGCGGCCTCGTCCGGGGTGACGCCGGCCGCGCCGGACGCCATGAGCAGGACGGTGTCGTTGGTGGACATGCAGCCGTCGGCGTCGAGCCGGTCGAGGGTCGCGCCGGTCGCGGCGCGCAGCGCCCGGTCCAGCGCCTCGGCGGGCAGGTCGGCGTCGGTGGTGATCACGCACAGCATGGTCGCCAGGGACGGCGCGAGCATGCCCGCGCCCTTGGCCATGCCGCCGAGCATGTAGCCGTCGCCCTGCCGGAAGGCGATCTTCGCGACGGTGTCGGTGGTGCGGATCGCGTCGGCGGCGGCGAGGCCGCCGTCCCCGCGCGACAGCTCGGCGGCGGCGGACTCGACGCCCGGCAGCAGGCGGTCCATGTCGAGCCGGGTGCCGATGAGGCCGGTGGAGCAGACCGCGACCTCGCCCGCCGAGTCGGCGAGCAGGTCCGCGACCTTCTCGGCGGTGGCGTGGGTGTCGGCGAAGCCGTCCGGGCCGGTGCAGGCGTTCGCCCCGGCGGAGTTCAGCACGACGGCGCGCAGCCGGCCGCCCTTGAGCACCTGCTCGGACCACAGGACCGGCGCGGCCTTCACGCGGTTGCGGGTGAAGACGCCGGCTGCCGCGCGGGACGGTCCGTCGTTGACGACGAGGGCGACGTCGCGGCCGCCGTTCTCCTTGAGGCCGGCGCTGACGCCGGCGGCGCGGAAACCCTGGGGGGCGGTGACGCTCACGGGGCGACTCCGATCGTGGTGAGGCCGAGTGTTTCGGGGAGGCCGAGGGCGAGGTTGGCGCTCTGCACGGCGCCGCCCGCGGTGCCCTTGGTGAGGTTGTCGATGGCGGCGACCGCGACGATCCGCCCGGTGCGCTCGTCGAGCGCGGTCTGGACGAGCGCGGTGTTCGCGCCGAGGGTCATCGCCGTGGCGGGCCACTGCCCCTCGGGCAGCAGCTCCACGAACGGCTCGCCGTCGAAGGCGGCGGCGTAGGCGTCGCGCAGCCGCGCGGCGGTGACGGCGGGCCGGGCCTTGGCGGTGCAGGTCGCGAGGATGCCGCGGCTCATGGGGGCGAGGGTCGGGGTGAAGGAGACCGACACCGGCTCGCCCGCGACCGCGGACAGGCTCTGCTCCATCTCGGGGGTGTGCCGGTGGACGCCGCCGACGCCGTAGGCGCCGACCGAGCCCATGACCTCGCTGCCGACGAGGTGCGGCTTGGGCGCCTTGCCCGCGCCGGACGTCCCGGACGCGGCGACGACCACGACGTCCGGTTCGGCGAGGCGCGCCGCGAACGCCGGGTAGAGCGCGAGCGCGACCGAGGTGGGGTAGCAGCCGGGGACGGCGATCCGGTTCGTCCGGCGGAGGGCGTCGCGGTGGCCGGGGAGTTCGGGCAGGCCGTAGGGCCAGGTGCCCGCGTGCGGGGAGTTGTAGAAGAACTCCCACTCCTGCGGGCTGTCCAGGCGGAAGTCCGCGCCGCAGTCGACCACGAGGGTGTCGTCGCCGAGCCGTCCCGCGATCGGGCCGGAGTCGCCGTGCGGGAGCGCGAAGAACACCGCGTCGTGCCCCGCGAGGGTGGCCGGGCTGGTCGGGGCGAGGACCAGGTCGGCCAGGGATCGCAGGTGCGGCTGGACCTCGCCCAGGCGGCGGCCCGCGTTGGAGCCCGCCGTCACCGCACCGATCTCGAATTCCGGATGTCCCGCCAGTACACGAAGGAGCTCGCCGCCCGCGTACCCGCTGGCGCCGGCCACCGCCGCTCGGATTCCCATCTCTCCCCTGCCTTCCGGAGCATTCAGCAAAAGTATGCACAGTTATGGATGATTATTCAATACCTCGGCGCCGCACCGCTCACGATCTGAGACATCTTCGCGTTACTTAGCCGGCTAATGATTTGACCACTAAAGGTACGTTGGCTAAGAATGTCCCCATGGACACCGAGAAGCTGGGCTTCGGCGACCTCAGCTCGCTGGGGCCGCCCGAGGAGTGGCCGATCGGCCGCCTGTTCGGCGCCGCGATGCGCCTCGGCGGCCCGGTCATGTGGAAGGTCGTCGAGCGGCACGGGATGACCCCCGCCGGGTTCTTCCTGCTGCGGCTGCTGCACAACAGCGAGGAGGGCCTGCGCGCCGGCGAGGCGGCGCGCCGCCTCGGCGTCACCCCGGCCACCCTCACCTCGGTCGTCAACACCCTGGAACGCGACGGCTACGTCGAGCGCCGCCGCGACCCGGGCGACCGGCGCGCCGTCCTGCTGCACGCCACCGAGGGGGGCGTCGCGCTGCTCAAGGACGTCGGCCCCGACATCGGTGCCGACCTGTTCAAGCTCTACGACGTGGTGGAACCGGAGGACGAACCGGCCGTCCGCCGCTTCCTGCTCCGCCTCATCAACCGGTTCGAGGAGTACTCGAAGGGAGACCGGGAGTGCTAGACCGACCCATCAGAGAGCGGGTGGACGAGCCGGTCGACGAGATCCGGGCCGCCGTCCGGACCGTCGACCTGCACAAGACCTACAAGGGCCCCGGCGGCGACGTGCCCGCCGTCCGGGGCATCGACCTGTCGATCGCGCACGGCGAGTTCTACGGGCTGCTCGGCCCGAACGGCGCGGGCAAGTCCACCACGATCGGCATGCTGACGTCGCTGGTCGTGCCCACGTCCGGGCGCGCGACCGTGTGCGGCTTCGACGTCGCCAAGCACTCCGTCGAGGTCAAGCGGCGCATCGGCATGGTGTCGCAGGGCAACACCCTCGACAACGAGCTGAACGCCTTCGAGAACCTCGAGTTCCGGGGCCGCTACTTCGGCCTGTCCGCCCGCGACGCGCGCCGACGCGCCGACGAGCTGATGGAGATGTTCAACCTGTCCGACCGGCGCGCGGCCAAGCCGTTCGACATGTCCGGCGGCCAGGCCAAGCGGCTGATGATCTGCCGCGCCCTGGTGCACCGGCCCGAGGTGCTGTTCCTGGACGAGCCGACCGCCGGGCTCGACCCGCAGACCCGCGTCAACCTGTGGGACGTCCTGCGCGAGCTGCAGAGCGGCGGCCAGACGATCCTGCTGACCACGCACTACATGGAGGAGGCCGAGGCGCTCTGCGAGCGCGTCGCGGTCGTCGACCACGGCAAGGTCCTCGCCAGCGGCACCGTGGACGACCTGAAGGCGTCCGCCGGGGCCGACACGGTCATCACGGTCGCCTACGACGGGCCCGTCCCGGACGGCGTGGCGAAGCTGCGCGACCGCGCCGGCGTCACGAAGGTCGAGGTCACCGGCGACCAGGTGCGGGTGTTCGCGCACACCGCCGACGGCCTGCTCGGCGAGCTGGTCGCCATCGGCTCGGCCGCCGGCACCGGCGTCACCGACGCGTCCCAGCTCCGGCCCAGCCTGGAGTCCGCCTTCCTCACCCTCACCGGACGGGAGTACCGAGAGTGACCGCCGTCTCCACCCCCGCGTCCGCCGCGCCGCCGGTGCGGCCGACGCTGCCGCGCACCTTCCTGGCGATGATGGCGCGCGAGATGCGGGTGCTGCGCAAGAACTTCGTCGCCACCTTCGCCCGCGTCCTCGCCCAGCCGCTGCTGTTCGTGTTCGTGTTCTCCTACGTGCTGCCGAAGATCGGCGGGGCGGGCGCGGGGACGATGTCGGCGGCCTCGCGCGGGTCGGGCGGCACCTTCTCCACGGTGCTGGTGCCCGGCCTGGTCGGATCGGCCATCGTCATGCAGGCGATCATGGCGGTGATCTTCCCGCTGATGATGGAGCTGAACTGGCAGCGCTCCATCACCGACCGGGCGCTCGCGCCGCTGTCGGTGCCGATGCTCGCGTTCCAGAAGATCACCGCGGCCGGCGTGCAGGCGCTCATCGGCGGGCTGCTGGTGTTCCCGTGCGTGCTGTTCGTGCACGCGGCCGGGCAGGGCCCGAAGATCCACGTGAGCAACTGGCTGACGCTGGTGGTCGTGCTCGTGCTCGGCTCGCTGATGTCGTCGGCGGCCGGGCTGTGGCTCGGCACCCTGCTCGACCCGCAGAAGGTCCAGATGATGTTCGCGCTGGTCCTGCTGCCGATGTCGATGCTCGGCTGCGTGTACTACCCGTGGGCGGCGATGGACCACATCCGCTGGCTCCAGATCCTCGTCCTGGTCAACCCGATGGTGTACGTGAACGAGGGGCTGCGCGCGGCGCTCACCCCGCAGGTCGGGCACATGTCGGCGTGGGCGTACATGAGCGTGCTCGTCGTCGGGACGATCCTGCTGACGTGGCTCTCGATGCGGACGTTCACGCGACGCGTCCTGCAATAGCGGCTACATCGGTTCGGTCTCGGTGACGCCCTCGGCGCGGTCCACGCGCAGCCAGCGGGTGATCCCGAGGCCGCGCAGGAACGGCAGGTCGTGGCTCACCACGATCAGCGCGCCCTCGTACGCGTCGAGGGCCTGGCCGAGCTGCCGGACGCTGGCCATGTCGAGGTTGTTGGTCGGCTCGTCCAGCAGCAGGAGCTGCGGGGCGGGCTCGGCCAGCAGCAGCGACGCCAGGACGGCGCGGAACCGCTCGCCGCCGCTGAGCGTCCCGGCGGGGCGCTCGGCGCGGGCGCCCCGGAACAGGAACCGGGCGAGGCCGTTGCGGACGGTCTGGATCGACGCGTCCGGCGCGACCTTGCGGACGTTGTCCAGCACGCTGAGCGCGTCGTCCAGGACGTCGAGGCGCTGCGGCAGGTAGCGGACGCCGTCCACGCCCGCCTTCACCTCCACGCCGTCCGCGACGCCCTCGTGCACGCGCTCCCCCATCAGGGCGCGCAGCAGCGTCGTCTTGCCCGCGCCGTTCGGGCCGACCAGCGCGATCCGCTCGGGACCGCGGACGATCAGCTCCTCCAGCGTGCCCGGGACGGGCTCGGGCGCGGTCAGGCCGGTGACGGTCAGGACCGTCCGGCCCGCCGGGACGTGCGTCGCGGGCAGCTGCACCTTGATCTCGGTGTCGTCGCGGACCAGCTCCTCGGCCTCGGCGAGCCGCTCGCGCGCGCCCGCGAGGCGGTCCTCGTGCAGCTGCTTGTGCTTGCCGACCGACACCTCCTGGGCCTGCTTGCGCAGCCCGGCGACGATCTTCGGGACGCGCTTCTCCGCCTGCGCCTTCTTGCCCGCCCGGACGCGCCGGGCCAGCTTGGTCTGCGCCTCCTCCAGCTCGCGCTTCTGCTTGCGCACGTCGCTCTCGGCGGTGCGGACCATCCGCTCGGCGGCCTCCCGCTCGACGTCGAGGAGCTCCTCGTAGGCGGTGAGGTTGCCGCCGAACGTGCGGATCCGGCCCTCGCGCAGGTCGGCGATCTCGTCCATCCGGTCGAGCAGCTCGCGGTCGTGGCTGACCACGACGAGCACCCCGTTCCAGGCGTCCACCGCGTCGTAAAGGCGGCGGCGGGCGTCCAGGTCGAGGTTGTTGGTCGGCTCGTCGAGCAGCAGCACGTCCGGGCGGGCGAGGAGCTGCGCGGCCAGCCCGACCAGGATCGTCTCGCCGCCGGACAGCGTGCCGACCGTCCGGTCCAGGTCGAGGTGGTGCAGGCCGAGCCGGTCGAGCTCGGCGCGGGCGCGCTCCTCCACGTCCCAGTCGTCGCCGACGGCGGCGAAGTTCTCCTCGGTGGCCTCGCCGCGCTCGATGGCGTGCAGCGCGGCGCGGGCCGGGGAGATCCCGAGCAGGTCGGCGACCGTCCGCGCGGTGCCGAGCGGCAGCGACTGCGGCAGGTAGCCGACCCGCCCGCGCACCGACACCGACCCGGAGGCGGGCTTCACCTCGCCCGCGACGAGCTTGAGCAGGGTGGACTTGCCGGCGCCGTTGAGGCCGATGAGGCCGGTGCGGCCCGCGCCGAACGCGGCGTCCAGGCCGTCGAGGACGACGGTGCCGTCCGGCCAGGCGAAGGTGAGGTCGGAGCACACGATGGCGAATGACATGGGGGCCTCCATGGAAGGTGTCGGTGCGGGTGGGACACATGGAGGCACCGCGGCCGTCGCGCATCGCGCGCGGGCATGGAAGAGCCCGGCCGGGAGAGTCCGCTGAGATCGCTGCGCATCCTCGGAGCCCGCATGGCGGGCGAGGCGACTGCGCGGTGCCTGCGACCTCAGATCTCCAAAGGACTCCCCAACCGGACGACGATGTGACGCTGTTCAGCTTACCCGACGGGCGGGACTAATGCAACACGCGTCGCATTAGAGGGAGCCCTGGACGAGCACCGGGGCGAGCCGCTCCAGCAGGTCGACCATGTCCGTGAGGGTGCCGGCCTGCGGCGTGACCAGGACGTGGTCGGCTCCGGCGTCGAGATGCTCGGCGACGCGCCGCGCGATGGCCTTCTCGTCCCCGTGGCCGTAGAGCGCGTCGAGGATGCGGTCGGACGGCGTCTCGATCTCGTCGGCGGAGTAGCCGAGCCTGGCCAGGTTGCGCGCGTACGCGGCCACCTTGAAGCCGTAGGCGGCGGACGCGCGGAGGGTCGCGCGGGCCCGGTCGGGATCGGGCTCCAGCAGCACGCTCAGCTGCGGGATCAGCAGCTTGTCCGGGCCGAGGACGCGCCGGGCCTCGGCGGTGTGCGCGACCGGGACGAAGAACGGCTGGACGCCGTCCGAGCGGTCGCGGGCGAGTTCCATCATGCGCGGGTTCAGCGCGGCGAGCACGCGGGGGTAGGGCACGTCCGGCACGACCGGACGGCGCGAGAAGCCGGGCGGGAACGGGGCGCCGGCGTCGATCTCGTCCAGGTAGCGGCGCATCTTCTCCAGCGGGCGCCATTCGCGCGCGCCCGCCGCCTCGGCCTGGAACGGGTGGCCGACGCCGAGCCCGAGGACGAACCGGCCGGGGTAGGCGTCGGCGAGCGCGACCGCGCCCCCGTGGGCGGTCGCGCCGTGCCGCGCCCACACGTTGGCGATGCCCGTCCCGGCGACCAGCCGCTCGGTGTGCGCCAGGTACAGGCCGTGCTGGACGAGCGCGTCCCTGCCGCCGATGGTCTCGCCCGACCACACCGAGCCGTAGCCGAGCGCCTCGATCCGCGCGAGCTCGCGCCGCTCGGCCTCCGCCGGGACCGCGCCGTAGACCGCCCTGTTCAGCCACACCCCGACGCGGCCGAGCCGCCGCCGGGTCTTCCGCACCACTTCCACGTCCGTCATGAACGCCTCCGGATCGGTAAACTGAGGGGTCCTCCATTTAATCGGAGGCGCCCTCCGCATATCAAGGGGAATGCCGCATGCCGGAACGGCCCATGCGCGCCGACGCGCGCCGGAACTACGAACGGCTGCTCGCCGCGGCCCGGGACGTCGTGGCCGAGCAGGGCACGGACGCGTCGCTGGAGGAGGTCGCGCGCCGCGCGGGCGTCGGGATCGGCACGCTGTACCGGCACTTCCCCACCCGCGAGGCGCTGCTGGAGGCGCTGCTGCACGACCGCTTCAACGGCCTCCGCGCCCACGCCGAGGAACTGCTCGGCGCGGACGACCCGTTCGAAGCGCTGGTCGGATGGATGCGCCGCCTCGGCGCGGGCGCGCTCACCTACCGCGGCCTCGCGCAGACGATGATGGCCGCACTCCAGGACGAGTCGTCCGACCTTTATGCGTCGTGCCATGACATGCGCGCCGCCGGTGACGCGCTCCTCGTACGCGCGCGGGAGGCCGGCGTGGTCCGTCCGGAGGTCCGGTCGGCGGACATGCTGTACCTCGCCGCGATGCTCGCCTCCGTCACCGAGCACTCCCCCGAGGACACCGAGCTGCGCGACCGGCTGTTCAGCTACATGGTGGACGGCCTGCGCCCCCGATAGCCGGTGGACGCTGCGCGGCAACGTGGGCATTCTGGCCGAATGAGGGCCGAGGTTTTCGTCGGGCGCGCCACCGAGCTCGCCGCGCTCCGCGACGCCTACGCGCGCGCGGGCGAAGGCGAGATGGCCGTCGTGCTCGTCACCGCCGAGGCGGGCGGCGGCAAGTCGCGGCTGATCGCCGAGTTCGTCCGGGAGAAGCGCGCGCTCGTCGGCGGCTGCCTGGACCTCGGCGAGGCGAGCCTGCCCTACGCGCCGTTCACCGCGATCCTGCGGAAGCTCGGCCCGGACGCCGTCGCGCGGCTCTGCTCCCCGGCCGCGCGGCGCGAGCTGGCCCGGCTGCTGCCCGCGCTCGGCGACGCCGCGTCCGACGAGGAGTCCGGCCAGGTGCGGCTGTTCGAGCACGTCCTCGGGCTGGTCGGGAGGCTCGGCGCGGACGAGCCGGCCGTCCTGGTCGTCGAGGACGCGCACTGGGCCGACCGCTCCACCCGCGACCTGCTGACCTTCCTCGTCCGCAACCCCGTCCCGGCGAAGGTGCTGCTGGTCGTCACGTCCCGCGTGGACGACCCGGACGTCCGCACCCTGCTCGGCGAGTTCGCCCGGCTGCCCCACGTGACCCGGCTCGACCTACCGCCGCTGACCCGCTCGGAGGTCGCCGCGCAGGTCACCGCCCTCACCGGCGCCGCAGATCCCGGCCTGATCGCCGACCTGCACGCCCGCGCCGGGGGCAACCCGCTGTTCGTGGAGGCCCTCGCGGACAGCCCGGACGAGGCCGTCCCCGGCTCGCTGCGCGACCTGCTGCTCGCCCGGTTCCGCACGCTCCCGCCCGCGACCCGCGCGGCGGTCGGCGCGGCGAGCGCCGCCGGGGACCGCGTGGGCCACGCCCTGCTGGCCGCCGTGACCGGCGATCCCGGCCTCGACGCGGCGCTGCGTCCGGCCGTGGAACGCGGCCTGCTGCTCGCGGACGGCGACGGCTACGCCTTCCGGCACGCGCTGATCAGGGAGGCCGTCCACCTGGACCTGCTGCCCGGCGAGCGGACGCGCCTGCACCGCCGCTATGCCGAGGCGATCGAGGACGACCCGGACCTGAGCGAGGCGCCCGAGAGCGCCCTGGCCGTCCACTGGGACGCGTGCGGAGACCACCCCCGAGCCTTGTCCTCCGCCTGGCGTGCCGCCGGGGAACGCGCCCGCGCCGCCTCCTACGCCGAGTGCCTGGACCTGCTGGAACGCGTCCTGGACCTGTGGCCCCGCGTGCCCGACGCCGAGGCCCGCACGAGCGCCGACCGCGCCGACGTGCTCATGCAGGCGGCCTTCACCGCCCTCTATGTGGGGGATCCCGCGCGCGGCCTCCCGATCGTCGAGACGCTGCTGAAGGACGCGTCCGACCCCGAGGAGACCGCCAAGCTCCTCTGCCTGCGCGCCGGGCTGCGCGGCTTCGTCGGCCAGGACACCGAGATGGACGACCTCCGCGCGGCCGAGCGCCTCGCGTCCGGTCCCACGGGTCAGCGCGTGTACGTCCTGTCGCAGCTCAGCGCGCGGCTCGCCGTGCGCGGCGAGAAGGCCGAGGCGGAGCGCCTCGGCCGCGAGGCGCTGGACCTCGCCGGTGCGCTCGGCGGGCACCCGGCCGTCCCCCGCCTGCGCGTCACCGTCGCGGCCGCCGCCGCCCGCGACGGCCTCGGCGACCTCGCCCCGCTCGAACGGCTGCGCCTGGCCGACATGGACGACAGCGCCAGGACCACCGTCCACGCCCACCTGTCGCACGCCTACGACGGCCTCGGCCGCTCGGCGGACGCCCTGGCCGCCTGCGAAGAGGGCCTCGTCGTGGCCGGACGCGCCGGACTCCTGCACAGCGCCGCGAACCCCCTGATCGTCAACCGCATCGAGACGCTCTTCGAGCTCGGCCGCTGGGACGAGACGGCCGCGCTCCTCCAGGACGCCCTGGACCGCCACCACGCCCCCGCTATGCGCCTCCAGCTGTCCATCTGGGCCACCGCCCTGCGCGCCGCCCGCGGCGCCGGCCCCGAACCCGACCTCACCACCCTGAAGGAACCCCTGGACGCCGGCTTCCCGCAGACCTCGCTCCCCCTGGCGCGGATGCTCGCCGAACTCCACCTGTCCGAGGACGACCGTCCGGCCGCCCGCGAGACCGCCGAGACGGCCCTGCGCCACCCGCAGCTGACCCTCCAGCCCGTCTTCGCCTGGCCGCTCCTCGAAACCGCCGCCCGCGCGGGCGTCCCCGGCACCGCCGGAACCGCCGCGCGCCTCCCCGTCGTCGGCCCCGTCCTGACCGCTTACGCCGCAGCCGTCGCCGCCCACAACGGCCACCCGGACGCCTGGGACACCGCCATCACCACCTGGGAGTCCCTCGGCCACCCCTACCCGCTCGCCCGCGCCCTCTTCGAGGCCGCGTGCGCCGACCTGTCGTCCGGCGACCGCCCGCGCGCCGCCGACCGCCTCCGCCGCGCCGCCGAGATCGCCGCCCGCCTGGGCGCCGCCCCTCTCCAGCGCCGGATCTCCGAACGGTCCCGCCGCGCGGGCCTCTCCGGCCCGACCGGCGGCCCCCTCACCGCCCGCGAATCGGAGGTCCTCCGCCTCCTGGCTCGAGGCCGCTCCAACAAGGAGATCGCCGCCGAGCTGTTCATCTCCCCCAAGACCGCCAGCGTCCACGTCTCCAACCTGATGGCCAAGCTGGCCGCCTCGTCCCGAGGCGAGGCGGTGGCCACCGCCCGGGACCGCGGAATCCTCTGAACCCCCGGCGGAGCGGTACCGGGACGTCCGACAATGAACGTTCCGAGAGCAAGGGGGCACGATGGGTGACACCGCACTACCCGCGTGGGCGGTTCGGCTCCGCACCGAACGCGCGACCCGCCACTGGGGCCGCCGCAAACTCGCCCGCGAGCTCCTCAGCGCGGTGGGCGCGCCTCTGGACGAGCGCCGCATCCGCTCCCTGACCCGGCAGGCCGCCGACTGGGAGCGCGGCAAGCACTACCCGCGCGACTGGGCCCCGTGGCTCGCCGGCGTCTTCGAACTGGCCGAGGCGGAGCTCTTCGGTCCCGAGCGCGCCCGCGTGACCTTCGGCGCGAACCTGTGCCGCCTGATGGCCGCCCGCGACGTCCGCCTCCGCGACCTCGCCGCCACCGTCGGATGCGGGGTGGACGAGCTCGTCCTCGTCTCGCAGGACCGCGTCCCCCCGGCCGCGGGCCTCGCCGTCCGCCTCGACGCCGAACTCGACGCCGGCGGGACGCTGACCGCGCTCGCGCCCGCGCTGCCCGATTCCCCTCCGGTTACCGTGGAGACGACCGTCCCCCACGATGCTGGAGACGAGATGGAGCGACGCCGACTGCTGCTCGCGGCGCTGGGACTCGGCGCGGGAGCGTTCGGATCCTCGGCCGAGTCCCTTCGCCGGGCGATGGACGTCGCCCTGACGACACCGCCCCGGGCGATCGAGGACTGGCAGCTCGCCTGCACCGACCACCTGTACGCCATCCGGACGCGTCCGCCGGCGGCCGTGCGGGACGACCTGCTGCTCGACCTGATCAGCGTGCGGCAGCAGCTCACCGAGCCGGGCGCGGACGTGACCGAGCTCCAGCGCGTGCAAGCCGCCCTCGCGATGCTCCATGCGAACGTGCTGACCCGGCTGGGCGAGCACGGCGGGGCGCTCCGCTGGTGGCGCACCGCCAAGGAGGCGGCCGACGCCTCCGGCGACCAGCGGCTCCGGGTGCTGGCGCGCGCGTCCGAGGTCGGCTTCGGGCTCTACGGCCAGCGGACGCCCGACACGCTCCTGCGGCTCGCCGACCAGGCTCAGGCCCTCGCGGGCAACCGGCCCTCAGCAGGTCTCGCCACGCTCACCAGCTCCAGGGCGAAGGCCCTTTCCCTGCTCGGACGCCATGACGAGGCGAAGAAGTCCCTCGCCGTCCTCCGTCACGTCGTCCCCGAGGACGGCACGACCGAACTGATCCCGTCGTACTGGTGCGCCGACCAGGTGTACTTCACCGAGAGCTGGGTCCATTCCCACGCGGGCGAGGAGTCCCCCGCCGACCAGGCCCGCGACCGCGTCCTCTCCCAGGACTTCGTGGACTACCAGTACGTCGCCAACGTCCAGCTCCACGAGGCGCTGTGCACGGTCGTCAACGGCGGCGTCCGGCGGGGCGCGGAGCGGGCGGCGGCCATCCTGGACGGCCTCCCGCCCGGACAGCGGAGCCAGATGATCACCGAGTCGGGGCGGACGGTGCTGGGCGCCGTCCCGGTCGAGCAGCGCGGGACGGCCGCCGCCCTGGAGCTGGCCGCGGTCCTGTCCCGCACGTCCCCGCGCTCCGCACTGCCGTCCGCCTAAGGGCGGGCGGCTCATCTAGGACGGGGCCTTATGGCCTCGGGGCGGGCCTTACGGCCACGGTCGAGGCATGGAAGACGCCGTTGCCGCGTCCTCGCTTCGCCGGGTCTACGAGCGCAAGCGCAAGGACGCCGTCGTCGCGCTGGACGACCTCACGTTGTCGATCGCCCGGAACGAGATCCACGGGCTGCTGGGGCCCAACGGGGCGGGGAAGACCACCCTCGTCAAGATCCTCTCGACCGTGCTGCTGCCGAGCGGCGGGTCGGCGGCGGTGCTCGGGCACGACGTCGTCGCCGAGACGAAGGTCGTGCGGTCGCTGGTCGGGCTCGTGCTCGGCGGAGACCGCGGGTTGTACGACCGGCTGAGCGCCCGGCGGAACCTGCTGTTCTGGGGGGCGCTCTACAAGCTCGACGCCCGGACGGTCCGGCGGCGGGCCGACGCCCTGCTGGAGCGCGTCGGGCTCGCCGAGCGGGCCGACGATCCGGTCGAGCGGTTCTCGCGCGGGATGCGGCAGCGGCTGCACCTGGCGCGCGGGCTGCTGCACGAGCCCCGCGTTCTCTTTCTGGACGAGCCGACATCCGGGCTCGATCCCGTCGCGGCGGTCGCGTTCCGGCGGCTCGTGCTGGAGCTGCGGGACGAGGGGCGGACGTTCCTGCTCGCCACGCACGACATGGACGAGGCGACCGCCCTGTGCGACCGCGTGTCGCTGATCGATCGCGGACGGCTCCTGCTGACCGACGACACCGCCGGTGTCGGGCGCGTCCTCGGAGACCGGGAGTGCGTCGACTTCGTCCATGAGGACGGCGCGCTGGCCGAAGCGCTCGGCGTGCTGTCCTTCGTGACCGACGTCGAGCGGCTGGACGGCCGGTGGCGCGTCCACACCGCCGACCGGGACGGGGCGCGGCGGGTGCTGGCGTGGCTGGTCGAGCGGGACGTCCTCACCGCGCGGCACGCCCAGCCGACGCTCGAAGAGGTCTACCTGCGCACCGTCGGCGACCGGGGGATGCGGGTATGACGTGCCTCGTCGTGGTGTGGCGGTCGTTCCTGTTGCAGGCGGCGCTCTCGCGGCGCAGCCCGGGGCATGTGCTGATCCTGCTGATCGCCCCGATGCAGACGACGCGGCTGCTCTCGCTGACCGTGCACGCGCACCGTCCGGACGCCGTGGCGACCGCCGTCATCGCCCCCGGGCTGATCGGGTTGTGGGTGTCCGCGCTCGACTACGCCGGACGGGTGATCCCCGAGGACCAGTGGGCGGGCCGGTTCACGCCCATGGTCGCGGCCCCGGTCCCGCTCGCCCTGGTCGTCGTCGGGCGGGTGTTCGCGGTCGTGCTGGTGGGCGCGCTGGCGTTCGGCGAGTCCTGGCTGGTCGCCGCGCTCGGGTTCGGGCGGGTGCTGACCGTCCACGCCCCGGGCGTGTTCGCCGCCGCCGTCGCCGCCACCTGCCTCGCCGCCGTCGGGACGGCCATGCTGCTGGCCGGGCTGCTGGCGCTCTCGCGGGCCCGCGACGTGCTCCAGAACTCGCTGAGCTACCCCTTCTACATCCTCGGCGGCGTGGTCTTCCCGATCCTCGTGCTGCCGTACTGGGTGCGCCCCTTCAGCCGGCTGGTGTTCCTGTCGTGGAGCTCGCGCCTGCTCAGGGACGCGGTGCACGGGAACGCGCCCGGCTGGCCGCTCGCGCTCGCGGTGATCCTCGGGCTCGGCGCGGCGGCGATGGCGGGCGGGGTCCGGCTGACGCGCCGCCACGTGGACGCGGCCCGGCGCGAGGGGACGGTGGGGTACGCGTGATCGACGTCATCCGGATCGTCCGGCAGGCGGTCGTCCTGGGATTCGCCGAGTTGAGCCGCGTCTACACCTGGCGGACCTGGACGTTCGGCTGGCTCATGCGGCTGCTCTGCCAGGTGACGTTCTACGCGCTGCTCGGCTCCTACCTCGGCGACCCGGCGCTGACGCGGTACGTGCTGGTCGGCAACGTCGTCGCGCTGGCCTGCATGGAGTCGACGATCGTCGTGATCTCGCTGGCGGGCGAGCGCGCCCTCGGCACGCTGCCGCTGCTGGCCGTCGCGCCCGCCGGGCACCTGCCCGTCTACCTCGGCCGCGGCATCCAGTGGATGGCCACGGGACTGGTCAGCTCGCTGGTCGCCTGGACCGTCCTGCCGCCGCTGCTCGGCGTGCCGCTGCCCTGGCCGCGCGCCGCCTACGCGATCCCGGTGATCGTGCTCGTGCTGGTCACCAGCTACGGGTACGGCTGCGCGCTGGCGGGCGTCGCGCTCCGGCTCCGCGGGGTCGAATGGCTGGTGCTGAACTTCGCGTACGGGATCGTCATGACGTTCGGCGGGGTCAACGTGCCGGTGAGCGTCTGGCCCGAGCCGATGCGCGTCGCGATCGACGTCCTGCCGCTCGTGCACGGTCTCGACGCGGTGCGGGGCGTCCTGAACGGGGCGCCGGTCGGGCACGTCCTCGGGCTCGTGGGGATCGAGGCGCTCGTCGGGGCGGGCTGGTACCTGGTCGCGTGGCTGTCCATGGACCGGCTCGTCAGCGTCGGACGCCGCACCGGAACGCTCGACTACGCGGGCTGACGCAACGCGAAACGCCCCCGGCCAGCAGGCCAGGGGCGTTTCTCGTCTGCGCTTACGCGCCGCGCAGGACCGCGCCGGTGCGTTCCGCGGCGACGGCGACGGCCGCGTCGCGCGCCTCGCTCGCCTCCTCCGCGGTCAGCGTCCGGTCGGACGCGCGGAACCGGAGCGTGTAGGCCAGGGACTTGCGGCCCTCGCCGACCTGCTCGCCGGTGTAGACGTCGAACAGGCGCAGCGACTCCAGCAGCTCGCCGGCGCCGTCGCGCAGCGCGGACGCGACGTCGGCGGCGGGCACCGAGGCGTCCACCGTCAGCGCCACGTCCTGCGTCGCGACCGGGTAGCCGGACACGTGCGGCGCGCGCACGTCGCGCGGCTCGCCGAGAAGGCGGATCTCCAGCTCCATCGCGCAGGTGCGCGGCGGCAGCCCGAACGCCTTCACCACGCGCGGGTGCAGCTCGCCCGCGTGCCCGACGAGCGTGTCGCCCGCGTACAGCGCGGCGCAGCGGCCCGGGTGCCAGGGCGCGTGCTGATCGGCCTTCACCGACAGCTCGACGCCCGCCTCGCGCGCGACCACGCGGGCCGCCTCGACGGCGTCCGCCCAGGTCGCGGGCTCGCCCTTGCCCCACCAGCCGGACGGGACGCGCTCGCCGGACAGCACGGCCGCGACGCGGAGCGGCTGGTCGGGCAGCGCGGCGTCGACCGAGGCGATCTCCTCGGCGGACGGTCCCCGGTCCACCGGCAGCCGCGGCGCGGCCTTCGGCGCGTCCGGGCGCGGCCGGAACACGCGGCCGATCTCGTACAGCGCGACGTCGCCGAAACCGCGTCCGACGTTGCGGACCAGGGCCTTCAGCAGGCCCGGCAGCAGCGTCGTGCGCAGCAGCGGCTCGTCCTCCGACAGCGGGTTCGCCAGCCGCAGCGCGGCGCGGCGCGGGTCGCCGGCCGGGAGCTGGAGGTCGTCGGCGTCCTTGGCCGAGGTGAACGGGAAGCTCAGCGCCTCCACGTAGCCGGAACCGGCGAGCGCGCGGCCGATGCGGCGGCGCAGCCGCTGGTCGGCGGTCAGCCCGTGGCCCGCGACCGGACGGGGCGCGCGCGACGGGATGTTGTCGTACCCCTCCAGCCGGATGACCTCTTCGGCGAGGTCGTTCGGGTCGTTCAGGTCCGGACGCCAGGACGGCGGCGTGACCGTCAGCTCGTCCTCGCCCGCCGTGTCACCCGCGACCGAGCAGCCGACCTGCTCCAAGCGCCGGACGACCGTCTCGCGCGAGTAGGCGACGCCCGCGACCTTCGCCGGGTGCCCGGCGGCCATCGCGATCGTGCGCCGCTCGACCGGCGCCTCGGCGTGCGTGACGCCGGGGACGATCTCCGCGCCGCCGAGCTCGGCGAGCATCCGCACCGCGCGCGCCGACGCCTGCAGCGGCAGCTCGCGGTCGACGCCGCGCTCGAACCGGTAGGACGCCTCGCTGTGCAGCTTGTGCCGCCGCGCCATGCGGGCGATCGCGACCTCGTCGAAGTGCGCGGCCTCGATCACCATGTCGGACGACTTCTCGTCGATCTCGGTGGCCAGGCCGCCCATCGTCCCGGCCATCGAGATCGGCCCGGACGCGTCGGTGATCAGCAGGTCCTCGGCGTCGAGCTTGCGCTCGACGTGGTCGAGCGTCTCCAGCCGCTCGCCCGGGTTCGCGCGCCGCACCACGATCGGGCCGTTCAGCTTGGCCCGGTCGAAGGCGTGCAGCGGCTGGCCGAGCTCCAGCATCACGTAGTTGGTGACGTCCACGGCCAGCGAGACCGGGCGGACCCCGGCGCGGAACAGCCGCACCCTCATCCACAGCGGCGTCTGGGCGGACGGGTCGAACCCGCGCACCTCCCGCAGGACGAACCGGTCGCAACCGGACGCGTCGCCGATCGAGGCCGGGTAGGCCTCGCCGGCGCCGTCCGGCAGCGCGACGGCCGCCGGGTCGCGGAACGGGACGCCGTAGGCGGTCGCCGCCTCGCGCGCGACACCCCGGATCGACAGCGCGTAACCGCGGTCCGGAGTGACGGCGATGTCGAGGACGTCGTCGCGCAGGCCGAGCAGCTCGACCGCGTCCGTCCCGACGACGGTGTCCCGCGGGATCACCAGGATGCCGTCGTGGTCGTCGCCGATCGCCAGCTCGCGGACCGAGCAGATCATGCCCTCGGACAGGTGCCCGTAGGTCTTCCGCGCGCCGATCTTGAAGCCGCCGGGCAGCTCGCCGCCCGGCAGGATGACGACCACGTGGTCGCCGACCGCGAAGTTCGTCGCGCCGCAGATGATCCGCTGCGGCTCGCCGGTGCCGTTCGCGTCGCCGACGTTCACCGTGCAGTAGCGGATCGGCTTCTTGAAGCCGGTCAGCTCCTCGATGGTCAGCACCTCGCCGACCACGAGCGGGCCGACGACGTCCGCGCCCGCCCGCTCGACGGTCTCGACCTCCAGGCCGGCGTCGATCAGCTTCGCGGCCAGCTCGCGGCCGGTGATCCCCTCGGGCAGCTCGACGTACTCGCGCAGCCAGGAAAGCGGGGCCCGCATCAGATCTCCATCCCGAACGGAAGGGTGAACCGGACGTCGCCCTCCACCATGTCGTGCATGTCCTCCACGCCGTGCCGGAACATCAGCGTCCGCTCGACGCCCAGGCCGAACGCCCAGCCGCTGTACCGCTCGGTGTCGACGCCGCAGGCCGTCAGCACGCGCGGGTTGACCATGCCGCAGCCGCCCAGCTCGATCCAGCCCTCGGACGAGCAGGTGCGGCACGGCTCGCCGCCCGGCTCCGCCGACGTCCCGTGGCACACGAAGCACTGCATGTCCACCTCGGCGGACGGCTCGGTGAACGGGAAGTAGGAGGGCCGGAACCGCGTCCTCAGCCCGACGCCGAACATGCCGGTCACGAACGCGTCGATCGCGCCGCGCAGGTCGGCCATCGTCAGGCCCTCGTCGACCGCGAGGCCCTCGAGCTGGTGGAAGACCGGAGCGTGCGTCGCGTCCAGCTCGTCGGTGCGGAAGGTGCGGCCCGGCGCGACCACGTAGACCGGCAGCTCGCGCGACAGCAGGGAGCGGACCTGCACCGGCGAGGTGTGCGTGCGCAGCACCACGTCGGACTCCTCCGACTCCACGAAGAAGGTGTCCTGCATGGACCGCGCGGGGTGGTCGGGCTTGAAGTTCAGCGCGTCGAAGTTGAACCAGCCCGCCTCGACCTCCGGCCCCTCGGCGACCTCGAAGCCCATGGCGACGAACACGTCGGCCATCCGCTCCTGGAGGGTGGTCAGCGGGTGCCGGGCGCCGCGCGGCGCGCGGTCCCACGGCAGGGTGACGTCGACGGTCTCCTCGACGAGGACGCGCTGGTCGCGCTCCTCCTCCAGCTCCGCCTGGCGCTTCTTCAGCGCCTGCGCGACCGCGCCGCGGGCCGCGCCGACGCGCTTGCCCGCCTCGGCCTTGGCCTGCGGCGGCAGCGCGCCGATCTCCCGGTTGGCCAGGGCCAGCGGCGAGCGGTCGCCCGCGTGCGCCAGCCGGACGGCCTTGAGCGCGTCCAGGTCGGTGGCGTCGGCGATCGCGGCGAGCGCCGCGTCGCGGGCCCGGTCGAGTTCCGCGGGTTGCAGCGCGGACACCTCGACGGGGTCGTAGGACTTGTTGGGTGCAGACATGGTGATGTGATGACTCCGGTCGGCGTGGGACGTCCGCAGTCTAGTGCGCGGACAGGGAAGATCCGGAAAATGCGTGCGCGGTGCGCGCCGCCCGCGCGGGGAGCCCGGTGCCGTGGCGCTGAGCGGGGCTCAGGCGGTGGCGTGGTCGGGGGCCCCGGCGGGCACGGTAAATCGGAACTCGGCGCCGCCGCCGGGCGCGCGCCGCACGGTGATCGTGCCGCCGTGCGCCTCGACGAGGCCCTTCACGATGTAGAGGCCGAGACCGGTGCCGCCGCGGCGGCCGGAGGCGGGCCCGCGCCAGAACTGCCGGAACACGCGCTGGGCGGCCTCGGGCGGGATGCCCTCGCCCTCGTCGCGCACCGACACCGCGGCCCCCTCCTTGTGAGCGTCCGGCTCCACCACGATCGTGACAGTACCAGCGCCGTGCCGCACCGCGTTTTCCACCAGGTTGCCGAGCACCTGATCCATCTTGTCGGGATCGAGCCACAGCTCGGGCAGCTCGCCGCGGACCTCGAACCGGAACCGGTCGGCGGGCTCGCCCGCCGCGACCCGGCCCGCGATGATCTTGCGGACCTCCTCGGCGAGGTCCACCACCTGGCGGCGCATCTCCAGCCGCCCGGCCTCGATCCGGGACACGTCCAGCAGCTCGGTGATCAGCCGCGTCACCCGGTCGGCGTCGGCGTTCACCGTCTCCAGCATCACGAGCTTCTGGTCGTCGTTGAACCGGTGCCACTTGGACAGCAGCGTCGCGGTGAAGCCCTTCACGCTGGTCAGCGGGGACCGCAGCTCGTGCGCGACGGTCGAGACCAGGTCGGCCCGGTCGCGCTCGCGGCGGGCGCGGCGGGCGGCGTCGCGCAGGGTGACGGTGAACCGCTCGACCCGTCCCCGCGCGTCCCGCCGGTAGGCGGCGCTGACCAGCAGCTCGGTGCCGTCCGGCAGGAAGAGGGTCTGCTCCGGGTGCCGGGAGCGGGTGTGCAGGCCCTCGTAGGGCGCGGCGCACTTCCACCAGTCGCGGCCCTCGGTGTCGTGCAGCGGGAGGACGTCGCGGAAGTCGCGGCCGATCGCCGCCTCCGCGGTGACCCCGGTGAGCCGGCGGGCGGCGGCGTTGAAGATCGCGACCCGGCCGTCCGGGCCGGCGACGAGCAGGCCGTCCGGCAGGTCGTCGGGTTCGAGCGCCCCGGGACCCGGCGGGTCGGCGTGCTCGGCCCTCGGACCGGGCACGCGCCGACGCGCGGTCGGGGAGTCCTCTCCACCCACGGACGGCCTCCAGAACACCGGACGGGACGCGGCCTGACGACAACAGACTCTATCCGGAGACGGCGGCGGCGCGGGACCCGAGAGCCCCCGTCCGGCAAGCGTTTTGTGGCCCTCGGGCCGGTGTCGGCCGGGGCCGACCGGCGCCCGGCCGCCGTCGCGCGGACGGGTCAGCCGCGCCGGGCGGTGGCGGCCTCGGCGGCGGCGACCGCGTCGGCCACGTCGGCGTGGATCGGGAACAGGGCGTCCAGGCCCACGACCCGCAGCAGCCGCAGCTGCGCCGGGCGGACGCGGGCGAGCCGCAGCCGTCCGCCGCGCGCGAGCAGGGCGTTGCGCACCGAGACCAGCACGCCGACGCCGCTGGCGTCGCAGAACGCGACGCCGCCGAAGTCGAGCACCAGGTCGGCGCAGGCGGGCCCGTCGGTGAGGCCGGCGAGCCGGGACAGCCGGACGCGCAGCTCGTCGGCGGTGCGCAGGTCGATCTCGCCCGAGACGGCGACGACCGTGGTCGTGCCGTGCTCGGCGGCGAGGCCGACCCGGAACTGGACGGCGTCCGCGCAGGCCACCCCGTGGGACGGCGTGCCGCGGCCGGCCGGTGCGACCGCCGGGCGGGCCGCGGGGACGCCGACGCGGCACCGGACCTCGGGCGCGCGCCGGGCCGGGCGCCGGGCGGGCGTCCCCCTGTGGTCGGTCATTCGATCCCCCATCTCGCGGCGTCGTCGCCGTCCCACGGCTCCACCGTAGGCAGCGTTCGACGCGTGTGAATCCCCCGCCGGACCGGTTCGGCCCTCCTCCCGAGGAAGGAACCGCCGGTCCCGTGCCCGTTCCCCCGCCGCCGCGTCGGGCGGCCGGCGCGGTCCCCGCCGCGCCGTCCGGACGGGCACCATCTTCGCAGGCCGGACGGGGGACGGCGGTCGTGCGGCGCGAAGCGTCCGGTTGCGGTCAGCACCGAACCGGAAGCCCCGCGCCCTCGTTCTTTCCGAACCGTTTCCCGGGCGTCCACGGCACGCCCGAAAGGGTCCCGGACGGGAATCCCGGGCGGTTCTCGGTGAAAGCAGACGTCGGGCCTCCGCGGGGCGGCGAACGCCGACTTCCGCGGCGGCGGGCGCCGGCCTCCGCGGCGGCGCGTCAGGCGCGCTGCGCCCGCGCGGAGGCGTAGAGGCAGACGGCGGCGGCCGTGGCCAGGTTCAGGCTCTCGGCGCGGCCGTAGATCGGGACGCGGACCACCTCGTCCGCGTGCCGGAGGGTCTCCTCGGGCAGGCCCCACGCCTCGTTCCCGAAGACCCAGGCGGTCGGGCGGGCCAGCAGCCCGCCGTCGATGGCCTCGTCCAGGGTGCGGTCGCCCGCGCCGTCGGCGGCGAGGACGGTCAGCCCGGCCGCCTTCAGGTCGGCGGCCAGGCCCTCGAACCGCGGGCCCGTCACCACCGGAAGGTGGAACAGGCTGCCTGCGGACGCCCGGACGCACTTGCCGTTGTAGGGGTCCACCGACGCGTCGGTGAACACCACCGAGTCGGACCCGGCGGCGTCGGCGGTCCGCAGGACCGTTCCCGCGTTGCCGGGGTCGCGGACGTGCGCGAGGACGGTCACCAGTTTCGGCGCCGCCGCCAGGGCGTCGCCGAGCGACACGTCCACGAACCCGCAGACCGCCAGCAGCCCCTGCGGCGTGACGGTCTGCGCGAGCTCGGCCATCACCTCGCCGCTCACCCGCAGCACCGGCGCGCCGGCCTGCTCGGCGGCGGCGATCAGCTCCGGGTGCCGGGCCTCGGCCTCGGCCGTGGTGAACAGCTCGGCGAGGCCGCCGGGGATGGCGAGCGCCTCGCGGACGGCCTGCGGGCCCTCGGCGAGGAACCGGCGCTCGCGGCGCCGGAACGCGCGTTTGGCGAGCCGCCGAGCGGCCTTCACCCGTGGTGATCGGAGCGAGGTCAGCTCGCGGCCCGCCATGCTCACGCCGGTACTCGTGCCCGTGCTCGTCGATCGGGCCGCGCTCAGGCAGCCTTCTCGCCCTCGGCGGGCAGGGCGGCCCGGGCGACCTCGACGAGCGCCGCGAACGCGGCGGCGTCGTTGACGGCCAGCTCGGCCAGCATGCGCCGGTCGACCTCGACCTCGGCGGCCTTCAGGCCCTGCACGAACCGGTTGTAGGTCATGCCGTTCGCGCGGGCGGCGGCGTTGATGCGCTGGATCCACAGCCGGCGGAACTGGCCCTTGCGGTCCTTGCGGTCCCGGAAGGCGTAGGTCATGGAGTGGAGCTGCTGCTCCTTGGCCTTGCGGTACAGGCGCGACCGCTGGCCGCGGTAGCCGCTCGACCGCTCCAGGACGACCCGACGCTTCTTGGCGGCGTTGACCGCCCGCTTCACGCGTGCCACGTGTTGGACTCCTTCGTGGGGGCCGGCGGCTCAGGCGCCGGCCGGTCGTACGGACTGCTGGTCTGGCGGCTGCTTACTTGCGCAGCAGCTTCTTGATGTTCTTCGCGTCGGCGGGCGTCACCACGGCGGGGCCGTCGAGCCGGCGGGTCCGCTTGGTGGGCTTGTGCTCGAGCAGGTGGTTGCGGTTGGCGCGGCGGCGGATCACCTTGCCGGAGCCGGTCAGCTTGAACCGCTTCTTGGCCCCGCTGTGGGTCTTGGTCTTCGGCATGGCGCCGTCGTCTCCCTCTCGTTCGGACCCCCGTGCTCGGGCACGGGGGCGCGCCTGATCGGCGTGGCACCACGGGTCGCGCGGTGCGACGCCAGGTCAGGCTCAATGTACGTGCGTCTGCGCCCTGCTCTCGCAAGGCACCGTCCCGCTCACGCGGGGGCGCGAGGCGGCCCCGCCGGGGTGCGGCGCTCAGCCCTGCGCGGACTCCTGCTCCTGCGCGCGCTCCTCGGCGCGCGCGGCGCGCTCCGCCTTGGCCTCGGCCTTCGCCTCGGCCTTCTTCTTGTGCGGACCGAGAACCATGATCATGTTACGGCCGTCCTGCTTCGGCCGGGACTCGACGAAGCCGAGCTCGTCGACGTCCTCGGCGAGGCGCTGCAGCAGCCGGTAGCCCAGCTCGGGCCGGGACTGCTCGCGACCGCGGAACATGATGGTCACCTTGACCTTGTCCCCGGCCTTGAGGAACCGCACCACGTGACCCTTCTTGGTCTCGTAGTCGTGCGGGTCGATCTTCGGCCGGAGCTTGATCTCCTTGATGACCGTGTGCGCCTGGTTCTTCCGCGCCTCACGCGCCTTCATCGCGGACTCGTACTTGAACTTGCCGTAGTCCATGAGCTTGGCGACGGGCGGGCGCGCGGTGGGCGCCACCTCGACCAGGTCGAGGTCCGACTCACGCGCGAGTTCAAGGGCCTTGGCGATGGGCACGATGCCCACCTGTTCGCCGTTCGGGCCGACGAGCCGGACCTCGGGCACGCGAATGCGGTCGTTGATACGCGGTTCGGCGCTGATGGGACCTCCTAGGAGCCGTGCGTGGCAAGCTTGCGACCGGTTGTACCCCGGGGCTCCTCATGCGAAAAGCCCCGCACGACGCGCATGCGGGGCCACCTTCGGTCGAGTCGTCGTCCTACGGGGACGGCGACCGCGGAACGGGCGCCGGAGCGCCGTTCACGGACCGGGACCCACCGGCCGAGTGGCCGGTCAGGTGGGAGGTGGCCTCCGCTTGAACGTCCGGCGCGTTCCCTCCGTGAGGACGGACGCGCAGGACCGGTCGACCACCAAGACTAACACCCTCCGGGAGGTCCTTGTTCCACCCCGCCCCGCGATCCGGTCACGAAACGGTAGCGCCTCCCGGTCAGTCGTCGGCCAGGACGATGATCCGGTCGTCCTCGGCGAAGGTCAGCCGCCGGGTCTTGTCCGGATTGAGCACCACGCCGAACGTCGGCGGCGCGAGGGTCTGCGCCCCGACCCGGTAGCCGATCGCGACCTCGCCCCGGCGGCGGGCGGCCTCGACGACGGTGTGGAAGTCCATCGGCACGCCCGGCCGGACGTAGTCGGGCGCGGGCTTGAGGTAGATCTCGGCACCGTCCGGATCGAACAGGTGATCGAACACCCCGGCCAGGTGCCGGTTCTCCGAGAGCTGGACCATGAGCAGGCTGAGCAGCTTGTCGCTGACGATGAAGTCGTCGGCGCGGGTGACCTGCGCGAGCCGCCGGTTCCGGTCGTCGCTCATCTCGCTGACGATCGCGTACCGCTGCCCGCTCTCGGCCTGCATCTGGCGCAGGTGCAGCAGGGTGATCAGCGCGCGGCCGTCGGCGTACTGGGCGTCGTCCTCGTCGTAGCAGAGGACGATGACGTGGTCGTAGCCGGCGATGTCGCGGGACTCCAGCGCCGCGCGGGTGTCGGTGTCGCCGAGGGTGAACGTCGCCTCCAGCCGCGCCAGCGCGGGCCGCGCCTCGTCCAGCTCGGTCTTGCCGTCCGGGTGGTCGGCGACCACGTCGAGGCGGGAGCCGGCGGTGACGTAGGCGTCGAGCTGCCGGACGATCCCGGCGGCGCGCCGGTTCCAGCCGAGCATCAGGGTGCGGGACGGCCCCGGCGCGCGGGCGGGCGGCGGCGCGATGGCGTGCTCGGCGACCTCGCCGTCCCAGGGCGCGGTGACGACGGTGTCGTCGTCCTCGGAGATCGCGATCACCTCGTCGCCCTCCCCGAACACCGCGTCCATCGGCGGGCGGACCTCCACCCGGCCGTCCGCCCGGTGGACGCCGATCACCGCGGACGCCGGGTAGGCGTGCAGGGCCTCGCCGAAGGTGCGGCCGACGAGCGCGGGCTCGCGCTGCATGTAGATCTCGTCCCCGGCGAAGTCGAGCAGGTCCTGGTAGACCACCGACAGGCCGGACTGGCGGCAGGTCTGGACGATCAGCCGGGCCGCGATGTCGTCGGAGTCGACCAGGACGGTCTCGTCGCCGCCCGCGAGCCGGGCCGCCGCGCGGTTCCGGGTGTCCTTCACCGAGGCGACGATGTGGTACGGGCCGCGGCGGCGGGTGGGGCTGTTGGTGATGGCGAGCAGCGTCTTGGTGACGTGCGCGTCGGCGGCGCCGCCGGGCGGGCTGAGCACGATGATCGACCGGGCCGTCTGCGGGCTGACGATGTCGAGGTCGGCCGGGTCGATGGGGCTGCCGGTGCGGCACACCACGCGGGTGCGGCCGGTCCGGCCGACGACCCGGCGGATCTCGTCCTCCATCTCGGCGCGGTCGCGGTCGGCAAGGATCGCGACGCGGCCGCGGCGCTGGTTGGCGTTGGCCTCGACCAGCTCGGAGATCATCGGGAAGACCTGGTCGGACCAGCCGATGATGACGGTGTGGCCCTTCTCCAGCACCGCCGAGCGGCCCTTGCGCAGCTCCTCGATCCGGTTGTTCACGCCGGTGGTGAGCAGGCTGATCAGGGTGCTGGCGAAGAACAGCCCGGCGAGCGCGAGGCCGACGACCCCCGTGCGGAACAGCCAGTTGCCCCGGGTCGCGTCGTCGCCGAGCTTGAAGGTCTCGACGGTGTTCTTCCAGATCTCCGCGGCGGCGGCGCCCGCGGTCGCCTGCTGCGCGTCGTCCACCACCACCAGCAGCGCGCTGATCGCCACGACCAGGACGATCGAGACCGCCGCCAGCCAGCCGATCAGCGCGGGCGTGCCGCGGGACATCGTGTTGTCGAACCAGTAGCCCAGACGCTGCCGCGGCGTGGGACGTGGCATGGGACCGTGCTGCATCGCTCTCCCCGGGGCCATAATCACGCTGGGTAGCGATTATGTCACCATCCGGAAGCCGGTTGCCGCCGCTCGAACGCGGGGTGTCCGGCGGGTCGCGGCGCGGTGTCCTGCGGGGGTGAGGAGCATCTGCCCGGACGGTGCTGACCCGCGGCCCGGCCGCGGGGTTACGGTTGGACGAGGACGGCCCGACGGGGCCGCGTCGCGAGGGGTTTCCCGCCATGCCCGCACCCGCCGCCGCCACGGCTCCGCCCGGCGTGCCGGTCCGGCTCGAGTTCGCGCAGAAGGCGTTCATCGTGTCCGGCGACACCGAGACCGGCGCCCGGCTGCTGATGGTCCGCAAGTCCGACTCCGACCCGCACCACCCCGGCCGCTGGGAGGTGCCCGGCGGCCGGCTGAACGTCTCCGGCGACATCGACCTGGACGACCACATCCGGCGCGAGGTGTGGGAGGAGGTCGGGCTGAAGGTCGATCCGGGCCCGCCGTTCCACCTGTGGCAGTGGTTCATGCCGGACGGTTCGGGCGAGCAGGTCCGCGTGGTGGCCGCCGCCCGCGCCTGCCGTCCGCTGACCCTGGACGTCAGCCTGGCGCACCGCGTGCCGGACGACCACCTGGACGAGTCGGCGTGGGTGCCGCTCGACCGGGTCGAGTCGCTGGACCTCATCCCGAGCCTGCGTCCCGTGCTGCGGGAGTTCCTGCGCCAGTACCCGGCGCTGCCCTGATGCCGCGCGCCGGTCCGCGTGCCGGTCCCCGCGCCGGTCCGGGGGCGGTGCGGACGGCCGTCGCCGATCCGGGGCTCTCGGGCGCGGCCCGGCGGCGCTTCTCGGTCGTGGTGATGGGCGACGTCCGGATCGAGGTGCGGGCGACGCTGCCGGACGTCCGCTTCACCGAGGTGGCCGAGGACCGGCTCGCGTACGCGCCCGCGAGCGCCGTGGTGGGCGGGACCGCGATGAACATGGCGCGGTGCGCGGTCGGCTACTTCCGGCGGGTCGCGGTGCTCGGCCGGATCGGCGACGACGACTTCACCCCGGTCGTCCGGCGGGAGCTGCGCCGGCTCGGCGCGCGGGACCTGCTGCGCGCCGAGCACGGCACCGCGAACGGCGTGACGGTCATGCTGAGCGACCGGGGCCCGGACGGCGGGCGCGGCGCGCGCCTGCTCGTCGCCGAGCGGGACGCCCCGGACCGGCGCCTCTCCCCCTCCGACGTGCGGGACGCGGCCCGCGCGATCCGCCGCGCCGACGCGCTGTGCTGCGACGGGTACGCCTCGCTCGCCGCGCCCTCGCGGGCCGCGCTGCGCACCGCGATGGAGGCGGCGCGGGCGGCGCGCACGCTCGTGCTGTTCGATCTCGTCCCGCACGACGTGGACTCGCGGCTCCCCGCGCCGGAGGCGCTCGCGCCGCTGCCCCTCGCCGACGTCGTGATCAGCGAGGCCCCGACGCTGGCGCGGCTGCTCGGACGGCCCGTCCCGGTGACGGCGAACGGCGCCCGTGCGCTCGTCCCGGTGCTGGACGCCCTGGTTCCGGGGCGTCCGCTCTGGCTGCTGCGGTTCGGGCCGTCCACGCTGGAGACCGTTCTCGCCCATCGGCGGGGCGAGCTGACCATGGACTACCCGTCCGGTTACGAGGACGGCGTCGAGCGCGTCGGGTTCGGGGACCGCCTCGCCGCCGCCGAGCTGTACTGGTGGCTCGCGCGCCGCACGTCGCGCGGACGCTAGGCGGCGAGGCCGTTGTCGCCGGCCGCCGCGCGGAGCGTGTTCAGGGTGCTGAGGAAGCGCCTTCTGTTCTCGTCCAGCGCGAACACCTCCTGCCAGCGCCACGGCCCCGGCAGGCCGAGCGCCGTCGCGGTCGCGCGCCGCAGGTACTGGCCCGGCACGCCGTCGCCGGGATGGACCGTCGCGACGCCCGCCTCCTCGACGAGGAGGTAGGAGCGCCCCGCGCGGAACCGCCCGCTCAGGACGGCATGGCTCGCCGGGACGCCGTCCAGCCGATCGCGGATCAGGACGGCGCGGACCCCGGACGCCCCCGGCAGCAGATGCCAGTGGAAGTGGTCGACACAGGCCCCGCCGCCCTGCGGGGTCGCCGGGCCGTGCTCCAGAAGGAGCAGCTCGGAGTCTCCGTAAGCGCGCCGGTAGAGCCGCCCGACCGTGTCACGCCACGCGATCGCCCGGTCCCAGAGATCCGGGTCGAGCGCGCCCGCGCACGGCAGGTGCGCGGACGCGACGAGCAGCAGATGTCCCTCGGCGAGCGGCGCGAGATCGGGTATCAGGAAGAACCCGTCGTCCTCCGCCAGCACCGCGTCCCGCCCCGGAAGTCCGGCGATCGTGTTCAGCCGGAACCTCAGGGGCGGGCACAGCACGCAGTCCTCGTCGGGCACCGCCGGGTCCGCCGCCATGCCGCCTCCTCCGTCGCCCCGGAAGGTGCCCGCCGGAACGTGCGTGATCTGCGCGCGAGGGCCACAACCCTGGCGCCCGGACGGTAGAGCACCTGTCCTTCCGGGCACATACCCCCTAGAAGGCTCTCATTGTGAACATCCCCCTGAACCAGCAGCGACAGCGCACCGAACGGCCGCCCGACACCGGGGTGGACGGCGACCGGCTCGACATGGCGCTCCTTCACCGCACCCTCAACGACTCCCTCGACGTCCTGCGCGACACCTACGCGCCCGCGAACGGCACGGGCGGCGGCTGGTACCACGAGCTCTCCCGGCCGGAGCCCGGCGCGACGGCCACCGCGCTCGGGCTGCTCGCCTTCACCGCCGCCGGACGCCCCTTCGAGCACTTCGACTCGGGCCTGGCCTTCCTCGCGCACCGGCAGGTCGAGTCGCCGGACCCGCTGCGCGATGGCGGCTGGTCCACCAAGACCAGCCTCGGCATGCCCGTCGTCGAGGCGACCGCGTGGATCGCCCGGTTCCTCGCGATCGCCCGGTGCGACCTGCGGCCCGACGCCCCGGACCTGCGCCGCGCCTACCGCTGGCTGCTGCGCAACCAGAACCCGGACGGCGGCTGGGGCTCGCTGCGCGGCGCGCCGTCCCGGACCTGGCTGACCTGCCTCGCGCTGCGCGCGCTCACCCGGCTCAACCCCTACGACCCGGCGGTCGAGCGGGGCGTGGAGTGGCTGACCGCCGACCGGACCGCGCTGCGGCCCGGCTGGGGCACCACCCCGGCCGCCGCCCCGACCGTCTCGCACACCGCGTTCGCGCTGGTCACCCTCGCCGAGGCCCGGCCCGGGCACGAGGACGACCGGCTGCTCGCCGCCTACGACTGGCTCGCCGCGCACCTCGACGCGGCCGACGACCACACCTGGATCGAGACCTACGACGTCATGCCGCACGGGTCGGCCGCCGCCCCGATCTGGCGGATGGCCCTGTGGCACTACGGGCTGCCGCTCGCGGTGACCGCGCTGGTGCACGATCCGCGCGGGGCGCCGGGGCCGCTCCTCGGCCGCGCCGTCGGGCTCCTGCTCGCCGGCGAGACGACCGCGCCGTCCTGGACCGCCTACCCGCCGGACGGCCGCATCTCGCTCTGGACGCTGTGGTGGCGCCTGGACGCGCTGATCGAGCTGGCCCGGATGCCGCTGGCCCGCTCCCGCGACGTCCTGCACTGGCTGCCGGACGCCACGGTCGTGCAGCGGGCGCACGCCCGCGACCGCCCGCTGCCCGCGCTGCTGCCGTCCCGGCCGCGCCCGGACCCGGTCCGGTTCGTCCGGCGGTACTGGTCGTCGCTGCTGCTCGCCTCGGTGGTGATCGGCGCGCTCGGCGGCGTCGCCTGGCACGCCTGGGGCTGGAGCGAGTTCTGGCTCAGCGTGATCATCCCGATGGCGATGACGACCGCGCACGAGTCCCTGCGCCGCCGCAGATCCCCCGCCGAGTGACCCGCCTCGCTCAGACCCGGCCGAGCGGCGCGGACGGTCAGGCGGCGCGGCGGGCGAGTTCGGCTTCGCCCGCGGCGCGCATGGCCGCCACGGGGACGTCCTCGCGGCCCGTCATCAGCGCGACCTGGCGCACGGCCTGGTGCAGCAGCATCTCGAAGCCGCCGACGACGCGTCCGCCCGCCGCGCCGGCCGCGCGGGCGAGCTCGGTCGGCCACGGCGCGTACACCACGTCGAACAGCGCCGCGCCGGACGCGGCGACCGGCTCGGCGAACGCGTCGGCCGCCCGTCCGGGCAGCGTGGAGACGACCAGGTCGGCGGGGAGCGCCGCGTCCAGCCCGTCCAGCCGGACGACCCGGGCGGACACCCCGAACCGCGCGCCCACCTCCACCGCCTCGGCGGCCCGTTCAGGGCTCCGCACCGCGACCGACACCTGCGAGGCCCCGAGCCGGGACAGCGCGGCCAGCGTGGACGCGGCGGTCGCGCCGCCGCCCAGCACCAGCACCGACCCGGCGCCGTCGAGGCCGGCCTCGCGGAGCGCGGTGACGATCCCGTGCACGTCGGTGTTGTCGGCGGCGCGCCGCCCCTCCCGCAGGACGAGCGTGTTCGCGCCGCCGACCTTCGCCGCGAGGTCGGACACCGAGTCGGCGAGCGACAGCGCCACCCGCTTCAGCGGCATCGTCAGCGACAGGCCGCGCCACGTGCCGTCCAGCCCGCCGAGGAACCCGGCGAGAGCGTCCTCGCCGACCTCGAACGCGTCGTAGGACCAGTCGTCCAGGCCCATCGCCGCGTACGCGGCCCGGTGCAGCACCGGCGACAGCGAGTGCGCGACCGGCGATCCGAGGACGGCCGCGCGGCTCACTTCTTGCCCTCCGGGTGGGCGGCCAGCCACCTGTCGAGCTTGGCCTTCATCCGGGTGAACTCCGCCTCCGTCGTCCCGTACTCGGTGTAGCCGGTGGACGGGTCGGTCGTGACGAAGAACAGCCAGTCGCCCTTCGCCGGGTTCAGCGCCGCCTTCAGCGCGTCCATGCCCGGGCTGTCGATCGCGCCGATCGGCAGCGGCTTCACCTGGTAGGAGTTGTACGGCGACTTGACCTGCGTGTCCTTGTAGGTGACGTGCAGGGTCCGCTTGTTCAGCGCGTACAGCACGGTGGTGTCGAGCTGGAGCGGACGGCCCGCCTTGATCCGGTTGTAGAGCACCCGCGCGATCTTCGGGTAGTCGTTCTTGGTGCCGCCCTCGGCCTGCAGCAGGCTGGCCAGCGTCACGACCTGCCCCGGATCGAGCCCGACGCTCTTGGACTTGTTCACCAGGTCCAGATCGCGGGCCTCCTGGTTGAAGCGGTCCACCATCTGCTTGAGGATGTCCTTCGCCGGGGCGTTCGGGTCCAGGTTGTACTGGCCCGGGTAGAGGTAGCCCTCCACCTTCCCCTTCGCGTAGGACGGCAGCCCGAGCGCCTTGCCGTCCCTGGCGGCGGCCTGGAAGTTCTTCACCGGGATCTTCGTCTTCTTCGACAGCTTCTCGAAGACCTCGTTGGCGCGCAGCCCCTCGGGCAGCGTGATCATGTTGCCCGCGCGGGCCTTCGGGTCCAGCAGCAGCGCCATCGCCGCCTTGGACGACATCCGCAGCCGCATCTGGTAGTAGCCCGGCTGGAGGCTGGACGCCTTCGGCTCGTGCGCGTACACCTTCAGGAACGCCCGGACGCTCTTCACCACGTCGTGCTTCTGCAGCGTCGTGGCGATGGCCGAGCCGGAGTCGCCGTCCTTCACCTGGACGATCACGTTGCCGGAGCCCTGGCCGGAGTAGTCCGGCGGATGCATCCGGCCGTCGAGCCAGGCGTACCCGAGCACGCCGCCCGTGCCGACGACCGCGACGAGGAACGCCATCGCGAACAGCACGGCGGCGCGTCCCTTGCCCTTGCGGCGGCGCTGCTTGCTGCGCGCGCGCCGCTGGTCCTCCCGGTCGCCGCGGTCGCCGCGGTTCAGCTGGTCGTCGAGGAGGTGGCCGCTGCGTCCCCGGCCCTGCTCCTCGTACTCGTCGTACTCGTCCTCGTAGTACTCGTCCTGCTCGTACTGCTCGTACTGACCCGGCTGGCCGTGCCCGTACTGGCCACTCTGCGCGTGCTGCGCGTGCTGCTGAGCCTGCTGTGGCGCCTGCTGCTGTCCGCCGGGCTGCGGACGACCGTACTGGTCGTACTGCTGCTGGTGCCGCCCGTACCCCTGCTGCTCGTACTGCTGCTGCTCGTACGCCTGCTGGTCGTACTGCTGCTGCTGGTCGTACTGCTGCTGGTCGTACTGCTGCTGCCGCCCGTACGCCTGCTGCTCGTACTCGTCCTGCTCGTACGGCTCCTGGTCGTGCTGCTCCTCGCGGGCGCGGCGGCCTCCCACGCGGCGCGGGCGGCCACGGCCGGAGCGGCCGCGGCCCTGCTGGCCGCGACCGGAACGGCCCCGGCCGTTCGGCGGGTCGGAGAACAGGTCCACGTCGCTCATCAGCTCCCCCGGACGGTCTCGCCGGGCGGGCGTCCCGTCAACCTCTCGCCGTCGAGGGCCGCCTGGAGCAGGACCGCCGCGGCGGCCTGATCGACGACCCTGCGACGGGCCTGACCGTGGACTCCGCCCGCGCGCAGGCCGCTCTCGGCCGTGACGGTGGTGAGTCGTTCGTCGTACAGGCGGACCGTCTCCGGGGGAAGCCGGTCCGCCAGCATCGTCGCGAATCTCCGGGCGGACGCCGCCGCCGGGCCCTCGCGGCCCGACAGCGACGTCGGCAGCCCGACGACGACCTCGATCGCCTCGTTCTCGTCCACCAGCCTCACCAGCCGGTCGACGTCCCCCTTGCCCGCTTTCACGGTCTCCAGGGGGGAGGCGAGGATGCCGCCGGGGTCGCTGCGGGCCACGCCGATCCGGACGCTTCCCACATCGACTCCCAGGCGGACGCCGTGCCTCATGCGGCCCCTACGGCTCGTTCGACGGCGGCCAGCGCCTCGCCGATCCTGCCGGCGTCGGCGCCTCCGCCCTGGGCGAGGTCGTCCTTGCCGCCGCCGCCACCGCCGAGGGTCTTGGCGGCGAGGCCGACGAGCTGCCCCGCCTTCAGGCCGCGCTCGCGCGCGCCCTCGGTGAGGGCGATGACGACGACGGGACGGTCCTTGGGCGCGCCCGCGACCATCACCACGGCCGGACGGCCCTGGAGGCGTCCGCGCACGTCCACGGCGAGCTTGCGCAGGTCGTCCGCGCCGGTGCCGTCGGGGGCCCGGTGGCCCACGAAGGCGATCCCGTTGACGTCCCTGGCGTCCTCGGCGAGGCCGGCCGCGGCCTGCAGGACCTGCTGGGCGCGGACCTTCTCCAGCTCCTTCTCGGCGTCGCGCAGGCGGCCGACCAGCCCGGAGATCCGCTCGGGCAGCTCCTCCTTGCGCGCCTTCAGCTGCTCGGAGAGCTGGTTGACCAGCACACTCTCGCGGGCCAGGAAGCGGAAGGCGTCGATGCCGACCAGAGCCTCGACGCGGCGCACGCCCGCGCCGATGGACGACTCGCCGAGCACCTTGATCAGGCCGAGCTGCCCGGACCGCGCGACGTGCGTGCCGCCGCACAGCTCGCGGGAGTACTCGCCGATCTCCACGACGCGGACCTCGTCGCCGTACTTCTCGCCGAACAGGGCGAGCGCGCCCATGGCGCGGGCCTCGTCGATCGAGGTGTGGAAGGCCCGCACGTCCAGGTCGTTGACCAGGACCTCGTTGACCTCGTCCTCGACGTCGCGCAGCACGCTCACCGGGACGGCGCCGGAGGCGGTGAAGTCGAACCGGAACCGGCCGGGCGAGTTCTCCGACCCGGCCTGCGCGGCGGACTCGCCGAGCGCGCGCCGGAACCCGGCGTGCACCAGGTGCGTGGCCGAGTGCGAGCGGGAGATCGCGTGCCGCCGCTCGACGTCCACCTCGGCATAGGCGGTGTCGCCCGCCTGCGCCTCGCCGCCGCGGACGACGCCGCGGTGCACGATCAGGCCCTTCAGCGGGGACTGGACGTCGCGGACCTCGATGGACGCGCCGTTGCCGAGCCGGATCACGCCGGTGTCGGCGAGCTGGCCGCCGCCCTCGGCGTAGAAGGGGGTGCGGTCGAGGACGACCTCGACCTCGGCGCCCTCGCCCGCGGCGGGCACGTTCGCGCCGTTCACCAGCAGGCCGACGAGGCGGGCCTCGCCGATGAGCTGGCCGTAGCCGATGAAGTCGACCTTGCCGCCCGCCTCGGTGAGCAGCGCGTCCAGGACCGAGACGTCCAGGTTGCCGGTCTTCTTCTCGCGCGCGTCCTGCTTGGCGCGGTCGCGCTGCTCCTTCATCAGTCGGCGGAAGCCCTCCTCGTCCACCGAGAGGCCCTGCTCGGCGGCCATCTCGAGGGTGAGGTCGATCGGGAAGCCGTAGGTGTCGTGCAGCTTGAACGCCTGGTCGCCCGCCAGCACCTTCGCGCCCGCGCCCTTGGTCTCGGCGACGGCCGTGTCGAAGATCGTGGTGCCGGTGCGCAGGGTGGACAGGAAGGACTCCTCCTCCGCGTCGATCACCGTGTGGATGTTGGCGGCGGTGCGGACCAGCTCGGGGTACTGCTCGCCCATCGCCTTGATCGCGACGTCGGTGAGCTCGTGCATCAGGCCCGCGTCCTGCGCGCCGAGCAGCCGCAGGTTGCGGATCGAGCGGCGCAGGATGCGGCGCAGCACGTAGCCGCGGCCCTCGTTGCCGGGACGGATGCCGTCGGCGACCATCATCGTGCCGGACCGGACGTGGTCGGCGACGACCCGCAGCGACACGTCCGCGCGGTGCTCGCGCCCGTAGGTCGTGTCGGTGAGCTGCGCGGCCCGGTCGAGGACCCGCCACAGCGTGTCGGTCTCGTAGATGTTGTCGACGCCCTGGAGGACGGCGGCCATCCGCTCCAGGCCCATGCCGGTGTCGATGTTCCTGTGCGCGAGCGGGCCGAGGATCGGGAAGTCCTCCTTGCCCTCGCCCGGACCCCGCTCGAACTGCATGAACACGAGGTTCCACACCTCGAGGTAGCGGTCCTCGTCGACGACCGGGCCGCCCTCGCGGCCGTACTCCGGGCCGCGGTCGTAGTAGATCTCCGAGCACGGGCCGCACGGCCCGGGGACGCCCATGGACCAGAAGTTGTCGGCCATCCCGCGGCGCTGGATGCGCTCGGCGGGCACGCCGACCTTCCTGTTCCAGATCTCGGCGGCCTCGTCGTCGTCGTGGAAGACGGTGACCCAGAGCCTGTCCTCGGGGAACCCGAACCCGCCCTCGGCCTGCGGCCTGGTCAGCAGGTCCCAGGCGAACGGGATCGCCTGCTCCTTGAAGTAGTCCCCGATGGAGAAGTTGCCCAGCATCTGGAAGAACGTGGCGTGCCGCGTGGTCTTGCCGACCTCGTCGATGTCCGGGGTGCGCACGCACTTCTGCGCGCTGGTCATCCGCTGCGACGGAGGCGTCCGCTGGCCGAGCATGTACGGCTTGAACGGGACCATCCCGGCGTTGACCAGCAGGAGGGTCGGGTCCTCCGCGACCAGGCTGGCCGAGGGCACCACCAGGTGCCCGCGCTCTTCGAAGAACTTGAGGAAGCGGCGTGCGACCTCTGCCGACTCCATATCAGTGGCCATCCTTGTCGTTGACGATCGTGTAACGCGCCCGCAGGACCCGGCGGCGGGCGCGGGGCTCCTCGGGTTCGGGAAGGGTCTGGTCCAGCCCGACCGCCTCCCGCAGCTCCTCCTCGCGGGCGGCGGTCTCGGCCCGCACGTCGGCGGCGAAGTCGAGCAGCCGCCGGCCGGCGCCCTGCCCGGCGCTCACCGCGCGGACCGCGACGCCCTCCGGCGACCACTGGCGGGCCAGCGTCTCGACGCGCCGCTTGACCCGGTGCGAGGCGTAGACGCCCGCGCCGGCGCCGACCGTGAGCCAGAACAGCCGCTTCACCGCCGCCTCCCGCGTCCGCCGTTGGCGCCCGGGCCGCCGCGCGCGGCGCTCCGGGACGCCTGGGCCGGGAGCTGCGGACGGCTCGGCGGCCGTTCCTCGCCGGACCGGTTGGCGAGCGCCTTGCGCACCCCGTAGGAGAACGCGGCGGCCTTCACCAGCGGCCCGCCGACGACCGAGGTCATCACGGTGGTGACCGCCGAGACGTTCTGGGTGACCGAGCCGACCTGCTTGGTGATCACGTCGGTGCGGCCGAGCTGCTCGTTGGCGCGGCGGACGGTGCGGGCCATGTCGTCCATCAGCGGCCCGGCCTGGTCGCCGATGTCGGCGACCATCCTGCGCGCCTCGCCGAGCAGTTTCGCGAGTTTGAGGAGCGTGTAGGCGAGGAAGGACACCAGCACGGCCCAGAACACGGCCACGATGAGACCTGCCAGCTGTCCACCAGTGAGCATCAGGGCATTTCCGTTCGCTGTGTCGTCCGCGGTGGTCGCCGGTACACCTTTCCGGTACCCGGTTCCGGCCGCTGCCGGGCCGGTCTGACAGACCTTACCGTGGTCCGGCCGCGGCGGCGGGACCACCGCCCGCCGCTCGATCGGAGATCGTCCGGAGCCCGGCTCAGTTCTCCCTGGAGCGGGCCGTGCCGCGCAGCACCGCCCGGATTCGTCCCAGAACCTCCGTGAAGCGGGCCTCCGCGCCGTGCCTGGTGGGCCGGTAGTACTCGCGCCCGTGCACGTTGTCGGGGGCGTACTGCTGCCGGACGACCCCGCCCGGGTGATCGTGCGCGTACTTGTAGCCCTCGCCGTGCCCGATCCGCGCCGCGCCCTTGTAGTGCGCGTCGCGCAGGTGCGCCGGGACGGGGCCGGCGAGGCCCTTGCGGACGTCGCCGAGCGCCTCGTCCACGGCCACGACCACGGCGTTGGACTTGGGTGCGACGGCCAGGTGGATCACCGCCTGGGCGAGGTTGATGCGGGCCTCGGGCAGCCCGACGAACTCGACCGCTTGGGCGGCGGCGACGGCGGTCTGGAGCGCGGTGGGGTCGGCCATGCCGACGTCCTCGCTGGCGTGGACGATCAGCCGCCGGGCGATGAACCGCGGGTCCTCGCCCGCCTCGATCATGCGGGCGAGGTAGTGCAGCGCGGCGTCGGCGTCGCTGCCGCGGATGCTCTTGATGAACGCGCTGATGACGTCGTAGTGCTGGTCGCCCTCGCGGTCGTAGCGGACGGCGGCCCGGTCGACGGCGCGCTCCAGGACGGCGACGTCCACCGGCTTCCCGGGGTCGGCGACCATGGCGGCCGCCTCCAGGTAGGTGAGGGTGCGGCGGGCGTCTCCCCCGGCGAGCCTGATCAGATGGTCCTCGGCGGCGGGGTCGAGCTCGATCTCACCGTTCAGGCCGCGCTCGTCGGCGAGCGCCCGGCGGATCACCTCGCGCAGGTCGTCCTCGGCGAGCGGCTCCAGCGTCAGCAGCAGCGACCGGGACAGCAGCGGGCTGATCACCGAGAAGAACGGGTTCTCGGTGGTGGCGCCGATGAACGAGACCCAGCGGTTCTCGACGGCGGGGAGCAGCGCGTCCTGCTGGGCCTTGTTGAAGCGGTGCACCTCGTCCACGAACAGGACGGTCTGGCGGCCGCTCATGCCGAGCTCGCGGCGGGCGAGGTCGATCTCGGCGCGGACGCGCTTGACCCCGTCGGTGACGGCGGAGATCTCCACGAAGCGGCGGCTGGTGACGTGGCTCACCACGGTCGCCAGGGTGGTCTTGCCGGTGCCGGGCGGGCCCCACAGGACCAGCGACATGGGGGCGTCGCGCTCGACGAGCTGCCGGATGGGGGTGCCGGGGCCGAGCAGGTGCCGCTGGCCGACGACCTCGTCCAGGCCGCGCGGGCGCATCCGCACGGCGAGCGGCTGCTGCGCACCCGCCGTCCCCGTTCTGTCCGCCACGCCGGCGGGCCCGCCGGACCCGTTCCCGGCCAGGCCCCCGGGACGGCGCGAAGGCTCCGCGCCCTCGGTCGTCGGATCGTCGAAGAGGCCCTCCGGCTCCCCTGCTCCCAGACTGCTCGTCACCGTCCGACACTATCTCGATCCGGTGACAAGTCAGGATGATCGGGAACCCATGGGACGGCGGAGGCGTTGGTCCGTCCCGGAGGTGAACCGGAGCAGGTGACCGAGAGGGCGGCCACGACCGCGCCCCAGCAGACGCCACAGCGACGCCACGGACTGGCGGGGCTGCTCGTGGTCCTGTTCGCCGTGGCCGGGCTCGTGTTCAGCTACGGGCTGGAGCACGCCCCGCCGCCGGACGTCTGCCACCCGCACGCGGTGACCTGGCTCGCCCCGGCCGCCGACGGTTCCGCGCACCGGCACCTGGTCGGCGTGGACGGCGCGCCCCTGACGTCGATCGCCTCCCACCACCGCACGCCGCCCGCCCCGGTGGACACCTGCCTGTGCCTGGCCGTCCTGCTGGGCTTCATGCTGCTCGCGCTGGCCGCGCGTCCGGGCCGGTGGCGGTTCCTGCTGCCCGCGCGGCTGGGCTGGCGGCCGGCCGAGCCGTCCCGTCCGTGCCCCGCGCCCCTCTCGCTGGCCTCCTTGCAGGTGCTCCGGCTGTAGAGGCCCCTCGGCCGCCCCATGGCGGTCATGCCTCGACATCTCCGGATTCAAGCCATGCGAGAGGATCTCTACAGCCATGCCCAAGAACAGCCGTTCCGGCGTGCCCGGAAACGGATCGTCCAAGCCGTCGGCGTCGCGCAAGAGCGGCCCCGGCAGGCCCGCACCCCGCAAGAACGCCCTGACCGAGAAGCAGACGCCCTGGGGCACGATCGCGTTCTTCTCCGTGATCGGGCTCGTCGCGGCCGTCGCGATCGGGTTCGCCTTCATGCAGACCCGCTCGTCCGCCGACGGCGCCGAGATCAAGGGCCTGGTCAGCAAGGACGAGCCGGGCCGCGAGCACGTCGCGACCTCGGTGACGTACGACGCGAACCCCCCGATGGGCGGCAACCACGACCCGGTCTGGCAGAACTGCGGCGTCTACACCAGCCCGCTCCGCAACGAGAACGCCGTCCACTCGCTGGAGCACGGCGCGGTCTGGATCACCTACCGCCCGGACCTGCCGAAGGACCAGGTCGTCAAGCTGTCGGCGAAGGTCGGCGCCACCGCCTACACGCTGCTCAGCCCCTACCCCGGCCTGGACGCCCCGATCGCGCTCAGCGCGTGGGGCAAGCAGGTCAAGGTCCAGGACGCGGGCGACGAGCGGGTGGACCAGTTCCTGCGCGCGTTCGTCCGGGGCCCGCAGACGCCGGAGCCGGGCGCGCCCTGCACCGGCGGCAAGGCCACCGCGTGACCGCCGGACCCCAGACCGAGCCGGGGGCCGGGACCGCCGCCGAGGCGGTCCCGGCCCCGGCCGGGCCCACCGCCCCGCGCGGGCGGCGGACCGTCGTGATCGCCGTGGTCGCCGCTTTGGCGGTCGCCGCCGTCCTGTTCGGCTGGACGCAGCGGTCCGGACGGCCCGCCGCCGAAGGCCCGGAGGCCGGGTTCGCGCGGGACATGAGCGTCCATCACGCGCAGGCCGTGCAGATGTCGTTCCTCGTGCGCGACCGGACGCGGGACGAGGCCGTCCGGCTGCTCGCCTACGACATCATCAACACCCAGCAGGCGCAGATCGGCATGATGACCGCCTGGCTGGACGGCTGGGGCCTCCCGAAGACCGACCCGGCCGGGCCGATGCGCTGGATGGGCCACGGCGGGCACGGCGGCGGGACGTCCCTCCCGGCGGACGGCTCCATGCCCGGAATGGCCACCCCTGCCCAGCTCGCCGAGCTGGAACGGGCGTCCGGGCGGGCGGCCGAGACGCTGTTCCTCCGGCTGATGATCGCCCACCACCGGGGCGGCGTCGCGATGGCCGAAGCCGTCCTCGGCCGGACCGGCGACGCGCGGGTCGAGCGCCTGGCCCGCACCATGGTCGAGGGCCAGCGCGCCGAGATCACGCTGATGGAGCGGATGCTCACCGAACGCGGCTCACCCGCCGCCTGACACCGCCCGGCCCGGTTCGCGCCTCCGCGCAGCCGGGCCACATCCGCCGCAGGGGTTCCGGGGACGTGCGAGGCCGGCCGAAAGCGATCAGAACGGACCTGCGCAGGTCCCGCGCGGGCCGGGCGCGAGAGGGGCGGACCGGCGCCGCCGCCCCGCTTGACACCGGTCGCCGATCGCGGGTGACTGGGCGGCATGACGGGCAGCGGGACGAGCGGCGGGACGGGCGGCGAGCACGGCGGAGAGCGCGGACCGGGCGGCGGCGCGGTGCCGCGCCTCGGCGGCTACGAACGGGCGCTGGACCTGTTCGAGGGCGTGGTCGGCGCGGTGCCGCGGGACGGCTGGGCCGCCCCCTCGCCCTGCGCGGGCTGGACCGCCCGGCAGGTCGCCGGGCACGTCATCGGCGGCCAGCACATGATCAGGGCGCTCGCCGTCGGCGCCCCGCAGCCCGACGTCAACACCCGGCCGGAGCGGTTCTGCCCCGGCGACGTCCTGCTCGCCTGGCGCAGCGCCCGCAAGGAGTGCGCGGCGGCGCTGTCGGAGCAGGCGCTCGCCCGCCCGATTCCGCTCGGCGCGCTCGGGGACGTGCCCCTCGGCGACTACCTCGCCGGGTACATCCTGGAGCCGCTCGTCCACACCTGGGACCTCGCCGTGGCCACCGGCCAGCCCACCCGCCTGGACCCGGACCTGGTCCACCACGCGTTCGCCACCGCGCGGGTGATCGCCGCGCCGATGCGCGCCGCCGGGCACCTCGGGCCGCCGCTCACCGCCCCGCCGGGCGCGGACGAGCAGACCCGCCTGCTGTCGTTCCTCGGCCGCCACCCGGCAGGCCACCGCCCCCCGGCCCCCTGACCGCACGACCTGACCACACGACGGAGCCCGGAGACCCTCAGGGGGTCGCCGGGCCCGTCTCGCGCTCAGTTGGCCGAGGTCAGGAGAACTCGGCGAGGGTGCGCTCGGCCTCGGAGAGCCAGGCGCGGCGGGCGGCCAGGGCCTCCTCGGCGTCCCGGACGTCCTTCTCGCGGCCGGACGAGCGGGCCTTGTCGAGCCGCTTCTCCAGCTGCTCGATCGACGACCGAAGCTGGTTGACGGTCGCCTCGGCGCGGGCGCGGGCCTCGGGGTTGGTCCGGCGCCACTCGGCCTCCTCGGCCGTCCGGACGGTCTCCTCGATCTTGCGGAGGCGCCCCTCCAGCCGGTCGCGCATGTCGCGCGGGACCATCCCGGCGGCCTCCCAGCGCTCCTGGATGCCGCGCAGCGCCTGCCGGGCGGCGCGCACGTCGGTGACCGGGAGCAGCTTCTCCGCCTCGGCGAGGATGCGCTCCTTCTCCTCGGCGTTCACCCGCAGCTCGGCGTCGCGCTCGGCGAACGCGGAGCTGCGCGCCTGGAAGAAGACGTCCTGCGCGCCCTTGAACCGGGCCCACAGCTCCTCCTCGACGTCGCGGGCGGCACGGCCCGCGACCTTCCAGCGGCGCATCAGGTCGCGGTAGGCGGCGGCCGTCTCGCTCCAGTCGGTCGAGCCGGACATCGCCTCGGCCTCGGCGACCAGGCGCTCCTTCTCGCGGCGGGCGTCCTCGCGCTGGTCGTCCAGGGTCGCGAAGTAGGCCTTGCGGCGCTTGGTGAAGGCGTTGCGGGCGGCCGACAGCCGCTTCCACAGCGCGGTCTCGGTCGGACGGTCGACGCGCTCGGCGGCCTTCCACTCCTCGACCAGCTGGCGGAGCCGCTCGCCGCCGTTCTTCCAGTGCGTCTCCTCGGCCGCGATCCGCTCGGCCTCGGCGACGATGCGCTCCTTGACCTCGCGGGCCTCGTGCCGGGCGTGCTCGCGCTGGGCCTTGACCTCCTCGCGGCGCTTGCCGACCAGGCCGTCGAGGCCGTCCAGGCGGCGCACCAGGGCGTCCAGGTCGCCGACCGCGTGCGCCTCGGTGACCTGCTCACGCAGCCGGGCGATGCTCTGCTGCGCCTGCTGGGGCTGCAGGTCGGTGGTCCGCACCCGCTGCTCCAGCAGGCCGATCTCGGTGACGAGAGCGTCGTACTTGCGGCGGAAGTAGCCGAGGGCCTCTTCCGGAGCCCCGGCCTGCCAGGACCCGACGACGCGTTCGCCGTCCGCGGTCCGCACGTAGACCGTGCCGTCCTCGTCCACCCGGCCCCAGGGATCGGTCGCGCTGGACACCCTTGCCTCCTGAATCGCGGGTCCGATCGCGTGCGCGCCCGAGTGCGCGGTCGTGTTCACACTCATCGGACCCTCCACACCTTAGTATCCCGATCCCCTATTTCCCGGCGATCGCGACGTCCTCGATCGTGACCTTCTTCTTGGGCTCGCCCGTGCCGTCGTCGCCCGCCTTGGCGATGCCGCCCTTGGCGACCTTCTGCAGCACGTCCAGGCCCGAGGTGATCTTGCCGAACACGGTGTAGTCCGGCGGGAGCTGCGAGTCCCCGTAGACCAGGAAGAACTGGCTGCCGTTGGTGTCGGGGCCCGCGTTGGCCATGGCGAGGGTACCCGCCGTGTACTTGGCGCCCGAGGTGTTCTCGTTGGCGAACTTGTAGCCGGGCCCGCCCTGGCCGGTGCCGGTCGGGTCGCCGCACTGCAGCATCTGCAGGCCCGTCCCGGTGGACAGCCGGTGGCAGTGGCTGCCGTCCCAGTACTTCTTGCCCGCCAGGAACGCGAACGAGTTGGTGGCGCAGGGGGCCTTGGCGCCGTCGAGGGTCAGCCCGATGTCGCCCTGGGACGTCTTGACCGTCGCCTTCACCGGCCCGTTGTAGGCGGGCTTGGCGGGCGGCTTGGAGCCGTCCTTCAGGGCGCCCTGGTCCTGCGAGGAGTTGTAGGCGCACTCCCCCGGCTTGGCCTTGGACTGGGTGGCCTGCGCCTCGGGCTTGGCGTCCTTCTTCTTGTCGTCCTTGCCGAGGACGAGGGCCGCGGCCGTGCCGCCGCCGATGACGACCACCGCCGCCACCGCCGCGCCGACGATCTTCAGGGTGCGGGCGCGCGCCTCCTCGGCCTGCCGGCGCGCCTGCTGGCGCTCGTAGCGCTGCCGCGCGAGCTGCTTCTTGCGGTCCTTCCCCGCCACGTGGCCTGCCCCTCGTTCTCGTACGTGTGATCAGGTGAACGTGCAGCGCATAGTAGCGGTACCGGAAGGGTCGCCGGCCCCTTCCACCGCCCCCGGCACCGGCCGCGGACGCCCGACACGGCGATCACGGGATCTCGTTCGCGGCGGGACCGGCCGCGCCGGTACCCTCGTACCACCGCGTGTGCGGCGGTGACGGGCCGGTTCCGGGCTTTCCCGCCGGATCGCCGCGCCGTCCGGAAGCGGACGCGCGCGGGCGCCCCGCGCCCACCGCACACTCAGCGAATTCACAGGAAGGACGACCGTGCTCGTCGCCGGGTTCCCCGCCGGATCGTTCGCCGCGAACTGCTACGTCGTGGCGCCCGCCGCGGGCGAGGAGTGCGTGATCATCGATCCGGGCCAGGACGCCGAGGCCGGGATCGAGGAGATCCTGCGCGAGCACCGGCTGAAGCCGGTCGCGGTGCTGCTCACCCACGGCCACATCGACCACGTCTGGTCGGTCGCGCCGGTCTGCGGCGCCCGGGACGTGCCCGCCTTCATCCACCCGGACGACCGCGACCTGCTGACCGATCCGGGCAAGGGCCTGTCGCTGGCCACCAAGCAGCAGTTCCTCGGCGGCCTGACGCTGTCGGAGCCGGACGACGTCCGCGAGCTGGCCGACGGCGTGAAGCTCGAACTCGCGGGCCTGAAGATCACCGTCGACCACGCGCCCGGGCATACCGGCGGGTCGGTGACGTTCCGCACCCCGGCCACCGGTGAGCTCCCCGACGTGATGTTCAGCGGGGACCTGCTGTTCGCCGGCTCCATCGGACGCACCGACCTGCCGGGCGGCTCCTACGAGCAGATCCTGGACAGCCTCTCCCGGGTGTGCCTGACCATGCCCGACGAGACGGCCGTCCTGCCCGGCCACGGACCTCAGACGACCATCGGCCGTGAGCGCGCGACCAACCCCTTCCTGGCTAAGTGGCGTCAGTCTTCCGAGACTGACGAGGATCGCAACCTGGCTGATCTGAAGCCAACCGACGGCCCGCACAAGGGATTCTGACCCACAGACATGAGTTCGAGCTTCCAGGCCCCCAAGGGCATCAGTGAATACGTGCCGCCCCGCGCGGACCTCTTCTACGCCGTGCGCGAAGCGTTCGCCGAGCGCGCCCGGCTGGCCGGATACGGCTACCTGGAGATGGCCGTCTTCGAGGACACCAACCTGTTCAAGCGGGGCGTCGGCGAATCGACCGACGTGGTCTCCAAGGAGATGTACACCTTCACCGACCGCGGCGGGCGGTCGCTGACGCTGCGTCCGGAGTTCACCGCCGGGGTGCTGCGCGCCGTCCTGGAGCACAACCTGCACAAGCAGGGCGGGCTCCCGGTCAAGGTGTGGACGAGCGGTCCCGCGTTCCGCGCCGAGCGGCCCCAGCAGGGCCGGTACCGGCAGTTCTACCAGCTCGACCTGGAGGCGATCGGCAGCGAGGACCCGGCCGTCGACGCCGAGGTGATCGCGATCGCGGCGGGCTGGTACCGGTCGCTGGGCCTCACCCAGATGCGGCTGCTGCTGAACTCGCTCGGCTGCAAGGAGTGCCGTCCGGCGTACCGGGCGCTGCTGCAGGAGTTCCTGCGCGGCCTGGACCTGGACGAGGCGACCCGCGAGCGCATCGAGATCAACCCGCTGCGGGTGCTGGACGACAAGCGCCCGGCCGTCCGCGAGCAGCTGCGGGACGCGCCGCTGATGGCCGACCACCTGTGCGGCGACTGCAAGGCCTACCACGACCGGGTCCGCGAGCTGCTCACCGACCTCGGCATCGCCTACGAGGACACCCCGACCCTGGTCCGCGGGCTGGACTACTACACCCGCACCACCTTCGAGTTCGACCACCCGCTGCTCGGCGCGCAGTCCGGCATCGGCGGCGGCGGACGCTACGACGGCCTGTCGGAGGACATCGGCGGCCCCGAGCTGCCCGGCATCGGCTTCGGCCTCGGCCTCGACCGCACCCTCCTCGCGCTGGAGGCGGAAGGCGCCGGGTTCGCGCCCAAGCCGCGCTGCGAGGTGTTCGCGGTGCCGCTGGGCGAGGCGGCCGAGCGCAGGGTCTTCGAGCTGGTCGCCGGGCTGCGCGAGGCCGGGATCGCGACCGACATGCCGTTCGGCGGCAAGAGGCTCAAGGGCGCCATGAAGGACGCCGACCGGTCCGGGGCGCGGTTCGCGCTGATCCTCGGCGAGCGAGATATCGCCGACGGGGTCGTCCAGCTCAAGGACCTCGCGTCCGGGGAGCAGGCCCCCGTCGCGCTCGCCGACACCATTTCGACGTTGACGGAAAGGCTTTCACGATGATCCGCTCGCACGAGGCGGGGACGCTCCGCAGGGAGCACGCCGGCCAGCGGGTGACGCTGGCCGGATGGGTGGCGCGGCGCCGCGACCACGGCGGCGTCACCTTCATCGACCTGCGGGACGCCTCGGGCACCGCGCAGGTCGTCTTCCGCGAGGAGGACACCGCGCACGACCTGCGGTCGGAGTACTGCGTCAAGATCACCGGCGAGGTGCGGATCCGGCCCGAGGGCAACGAGAACCCCGAGCTGCCCACCGGCGAGATCGAGGTCGCCGCGACCGAGATCGAGGTGCTGAGCGAGTCCGCGCCGCTGCCGTTCCCGATCGAGGGCGACGTCAACGTCAACGAGGAGGTCCGGCTCAAGTACCGGTACCTCGACCTGCGCCGCGAGGCCGTCGGCCGCGACATCCGGATCCGCTCGCAGGGCGCCTACATCGTCAACGAGGTCATGCGCGAGCACGGCTTCGTGAACGTCGAGACGCCGACGCTGACCCGCTCCACCCCCGAGGGCGCGCGCGACTTCCTGGTCCCGGCGCGGCTGCGGCCGGGCCACTGGTACGCGCTGCCGCAGTCCCCGCAGCTGTTCAAGCAGCTGCTCATGGTCGGGGGCGTCGAGCGGTACTTCCAGATCGCGCGCTGCTACCGCGACGAGGACTTCCGCGCCGACCGGCAGCCGGAGTTCACCCAGATCGACATCGAGATGTCGTTCGCCGAGCAGTCCGACGTCCTCGCGGTCGCCGAGGACCTCGTCCGGCGGCTGTGGCGCGACATCGCCGGGCACGAGATCGGCGAGATCCCGCACATCGCCTACGCCGACGCGATGGCCCGCTACGGGTCGGACAAGCCGGACCTGCGGTTCGGGCTCGAGCTGACCGAGATGACCGAGTACTTCGCGAACACCTCGTTCCGGGTGTTCCAGGCGCCGTACGTGGGCGCGGTCGTCATGCCGGGCGGCGCGGCCCAGACCCGCAAGGAGCTGGACGGCTGGCAGGACTGGGCGAAGCAGCGCGGCGCGCGCGGCCTCGCCTACGTGCTCGTCCAGGAGGACGGCACGCTCGGCGGCCCGGTCGCCAAGAACCTGTCGGACGAGGAGAAGTCGGGCTTGGCCGCCGAGGTCGGCGCCGCGCCCGGCGACGCGATCTTCTTCGGCGCGGGCAAGCCGCACGCGACCCGCGAGCTGCTCGGCGCGGCCCGGCTGGAGATCGGCCGCCGCAAGGGCCTGATCGACGAGGACGCCTGGGCGTTCTGCTGGGTCGTGGACGCGCCGGTCTTCGAGCCCGTCGAGGACGACAAGGGCGAGCAGATCGGCTGGACGTCGGTGCACCACCCGTTCACCGCGCCCAAGCCCGAGCACGCCGACCGGCTGGTGTCCGACCCGGGCTCGGTGCTCGCGAACGCCTACGACATCGTCTGCAACGGCAACGAGATCGGCGGCGGCTCGATCCGTATCCACCAGGCCGAGATGCAGCAGAAGGTGTTCGACGTGCTCGGCCTGTCCAAGCAGGAGGCCGAGTCGAAGTTCGGGTTCCTGCTGGAGGCGTTCAAGTTCGGCCCGCCGCCGCACGGCGGGATCGCCTTCGGCTGGGACCGGATGGCCATGCTGCTGGCCGGCGAGTCGTCCATCCGCGACGTGATCGCCTTCCCGAAGGCCGCGTCCGGCTACGACCCGCTGACCGCCGCGCCGACCGTCATCACGCCGGAGCAGCGCGCCGAGGCCGGGATCGACGTCGTTCCCGAAGACGACGAGGACGAGACCGAGGCCGGCGCCGAATCCGCCGGGGCCTGATCGTCACGGCATGAGTGAGGGCCGGTCCGATTCCCGGACCGGCCCTCTCGCCGTACGAGGGCGTTCTCCTGGGCCGGGTCAGCGGTTCGTGCCGCTGGTGACGCGGTACACGTCGTACACGCCGTCGATGGACCGGACGGCCTTCAGCACGTGGCCGAGATGCTTCGGGTCGCCCATCTCGAAGGTGAAGCGGCTGACCGCGACCCGGTCGCGGGTCGTGGTGACCGACGCAGACAGGATGTTCACGTGCTGGTCGGACAGCACGCGCGTCACGTCCGACAGGAGCCGTGGACGGTCGAGCGCCTCGACCTGGATCGCGACCAGGAACACCGAGTCCTCGCCGGGCGACCAGCGGACGTCGATGAGCCGGTCGGGCTGCTCCTTCAGCTGGGCGACGTTCGCGCAGTCGGCGCGGTGCACCGAGACGCCGTGCCCGCGGGTCACGAACCCGACGATGTCGTCGCCCGGGACGGGCGTGCAACATCGCGAGAGCCGCACCCAGACGTCCGGGTCGCCCGCGACGACCACGCCGGGGTCGCCGGCCGGACGGGTCCGCTTGCGCCGCGTCGGGAGCGCGATCTCGGCGAGGTCCTCCTCGGCGGACTCGACGCCGCCGAGCGCCTCCACGAGCTTCTGCACGACGCTCTGCGCCGAGATGTGCCCCTCGCCGACCGCCGCGTACAGGGACGAGATGTCCGGATAGCGGAGGTCGCGGGCCAGCACGAGCAGCGCCTCGCCCGACATCATGCGCTGGAGCGGCATGTTCTGCTTGCGCATCGCGCGGGCGATCGAGTCCTTGCCGGACTCGATCGCGGTGTCCCGCCGCTCCTTGGAGAACCAGTGCTTGATCTTGTTGCGGGCGCGCGGCGACTTGACGAAGTTCAGCCAGTCGCGGGACGGGCCGGCGTCCGGGGCCTTGCTGGTGAAGATCTCGACGGTGTCGCCGTTGTCGAGCACCGACTCCAGCGGCACCAGCCGGCCGTTCACCCGCGCGCCGATCGTCCGGTGCCCGACCTCGGTGTGCACCGCGTAGGCGAAGTCGACCGGCGTCGCCCCCTGCGGCAGCGCGATCACGTCGCCCTTCGGGGTGAAGACGAACACCTCCGACACCGACAGGTCGAACCGCAGCGACTCCAGGAACTCGGCGGGGTCGGCGGTCTCCTTCTGCCAGTCGAGCAGCTGCCGCAGCCACTGCATGTCGGCCGCCTTGCGGCCGCCGACCGTCTCCTCCTTGTACTTCCAGTGCGCGGCGACGCCGTACTCGGCCCGGCGGTGCATGCCCCAGGTGCGGATCTGCAGCTCGACCGGCTTGCCCTCGGGGCCGATCACGCTGGTGTGCAGCGACTGGTACATGTTGAACTTCGGCATCGCGATGTAGTCCTTGAACCGGCCGGGGACCGGGTTCCACCGCGCGTGGATCGTGCCGAGCGCCGCGTAGCAGTCGCGGACGGTGTCGACCAGGATGCGGATGCCGACCAGGTCGTAGATCTTGTCGAAGTCCACGTCCCGGGCGATCATCTTCTGGTAGATCGAGTAGTAGTGCTTGGGCCGCCCGACCACGGTCGCCTTGATCTTGGCCTCGCGCAGGTCGCCGGAGACGGCCTCGATGACCTCTTGGAGGAACACGTCGCGGCGCGGCGCGCGCTCGGACACCAGGCGGGCGATCTCGTCGAACCGCTTCGGGTAGAGCGTGGCGAAGGACAGGTCCTCCAGCTCCCACTTCAGCGTGTTCATGCCGAGCCGGTGCGCCAGCGGGGCGAAGACCTCGAGCGTCTCGCGGGCCTTCTTCTCCTGCTTGTGCCGCGGCATGTAGCGCAGCGTGCGCATGTTGTGCAGCCGGTCGGCGAGCTTGATCACCAGGACCCGGATGTCCCGGGACATCGCGACGACCATCTTGCGGACGGTCTCGGCCTCGGCCGCCTCGCCGTACTTGACCTTGTCGAGCTTGGTGACGCCGTCCACGAGGGCGGCGATCTCGTCGCCGAAGTCGGCGCGCAGCTCCTCCAGGGTGTACTCGGTGTCCTCGACGGTGTCGTGCAGCAGGGCCGCGCACAGCGTCTCGGTGTTCATGCCGAGCTCGGCGAGGATGGTGGAGACGGCGAGCGGGTGCGTGATGTACGGGTCGCCGCTCTTGCGCTTCTGGTCGCGGTGGTAGTGCGCGGCCACGTCGTAGGCGCGCTCGATCTGCCGCAGGTCCGCTTTGGGATGGGTGTTGCGGACCGTCTTGATGAGTGGTTCGAGTACCGGATTCATGGCGGGTCCGCGCTGGGATCCGAGCCGGGCGAGCCTGCGCCGCACCCGGGCGGCTGACGGTGGGATCGGGGCCGGACCGGAACCCGCCGGAGCGGGCTCGGACGGTTCCACGCCCTCGGACGGTGTGGTTCCCTTGGCGGCGCCCGCGGCGGGGGCCTTGCGATCGGGACCCGCGGAAGCGGTGCGGGGCGTGCCGGCGGAGCCGGAGCCGGAAGCGGCGCGCACGTGGCCGGTGGGCGCCCGGCCGGTGGGACCGGGATCGCCGGAGCCGGGATCGGTGGGGACCGGGTCGGTGGGCACGGGGTCCGTGGGCACTCGGTCGGTGGGCACCGGGTCCGTGGGCACCGGGTCCGTGGGCGCGGTGCCGCCGGGCCGCGCGGGCGCGCCCTTCACGTTCGCGGGCGCGGCCGGAGCGCGCACGGCGGCCCCGCTCGGCGCGTCCGGACGCGAGACGTCCGTGCGCGTGCCGGTCACCGCGTCGGTCGATACCACCTCACCGGGCACCCAGCCTCCTCGAAGCCGTGCGGGCGCGTTCTCCCCGGTAGCCGGGCGGGCGCGCCCGTCCCCGCCGGTCTCCTGATTCGGCCAGTGTATCCGGCCCCCATTTCGCACCCGGCCGAATCCACGATCTCGGGCGCGTGATCAGTAGAACATTCTCGTGGGACCGGACATTCCACACGTTCCGGGGGACGTTCGGCACCCGCCGGAGCCGCCCGGCGTCAGACGGTGACCAGGGCGTGGACCTCCAGGCCGTCCAGCCTGTCGCGGCCGTTCAGGAAGGACAGCTCCATCAGCACCGACAGGCCGACCACCTCGCCGCCGCCGCGCCGCACCAGCTCGGCCGCCGCCCGGGCGGTGCCGCCGGTCGCCAGCACGTCGTCGACGATCAGCACCCGGTCGCCCGGCTGGAACGCGTCGGTGTGCAGCTCGATCGTCTCGGCGCCGTACTCCAGCTCGTAGCTCTGCTCGAACGTCGCCGCGGGCAGCTTGCCCTTCTTGCGCACCGGGACGAAGCCCGCGCCCATGTGGTAGGCGACCGGCGCGGCCAGGATGAACCCGCGCGCCTCGATCCCGACGATCTTGTCCACGGTGCCGCGGCCGTAGTGGTTGACCACCGTGTCCACCACCCCGGCGAACGCCACGTGGTCCGCCAGCAGGGGGGTGATGTCCTTGAACACCACGCCCGGCTTCGGGTAGTCGTTCACGTCGCGGATCCGGTCCTGGATCAGCTTGTCGAGGTCCACGGGTCTCCTCTTGCGGTTCGCTTCGGGCGGGGCGCGCGCCCCGGGCAGTGCGACGGCCGTGCCGTCCGCCCGGGGAACCGGGGGACGGCACGGCCGTCATGCTCGTTCGAGCAGGTCGTACAGGCAGCCTACTTGCCGCGGCGCTGCTGCCGGGTGCCGCGCTTGGGCTGCTGGCGCGGCCCCTGCTGCACGACCTTCCGCAGCGTGACGCCCGCGGCCACCTCGTCCTGGGCGTCGTCGTCCCCGGCCGGGGACGCGTCGTCCCCCGGCGTCGCGGGGACCGCGGCCTTCGCCGCCTTCGCCTGGCGCTTCGGGCTCTCCTCGCGCTTGGCGATGTTGCGGCGCAGCTCGCGGTACCTCGGCTCCCGCTCCTTGAGCTGGACCAGCAGCGGCGTCGCCACGCAGATCGAGGAGTAGGTACCGACGATCATGCCGACGAACAGGGCGAGCGACAGGTCCTTCAGGGTGCCCGCGCCGAACACCGTGGTGCCGATGAACAGGATCGCCGCGACCGGCAGGATCGCCACCAGCGAGGTGTTCAGCGACCGGACCAGCGTGCTGGACAGCGCCTGGTTCGCGGCCTCGCTGTAGGTGATCTTCGACTTGGCGGTGAGCGGCCGGGTGACCTCCTTGATCATGTCGAACACCACGACCGCGTCGTACAGCGAGTATCCGAGGATGGTCAGGAAGCCCAGCAGCGTCGCCGGCGTGACCTCGAAGCCCGACCAGGCGTAGATCCCGGCCGTGATGATCAGGTCGTGCAGCAGCGCCACCATCGCGGCGACCGCCATCCGCCACTCGAACGCGACCGCGAGGTAGCCGATGATCAGGATCATGAAGACGATCAGCGCCTGCCACGCCTTCTTGGTGATCTCACCGCCCCAGGACGCGCCGACCACCTGGGTGCTGATGTCGTTCTCGGAGACGTTCAGCTTCTTCGAGGCGTCCTGCTTGACCTCGGCGACCTGCTTCGGGTCCAGGCTCTTGGTGGTGACGCGCCAGGCGTCCCCGGCCTTCTGGACGATCGGGTCGTGGATCCCGGCGACGCCGTTCACCGCGCCGCGCACGTCCTCGATCGAGGCGCTCTTCGCCTTGTTGATCGTGAAGACCGAGCCGCCCTTGAACTCCACGCCGAAGTTCAGGCCCTGGACGAGCAGCCCGGCGAGGGAGAACACGATCAGCAGGCCGGAGATGGAGTACCACAGCTTCGGCTTGCCGACGATGTCGGCACTGATCTCGCCCCGGTAGATCCGGGAGATGACCGCGCGCAGTCCCATGATCAGGCCTCCTGGCTCGTCGGGCGGGCGGAGCCGGTCGTGCGGGGCTGCGCCGTGCGGCGCAGCCGCTTGGCGTCCAGTCCGGACAGCCGGTGACCCTTGCCGAAGAAGGCGGTGCGGCTGAGCACCGACATCAGCGGCTTGGTGAAGAAGAACACCACCACGACGTCGATCAGCGTGGTGAGGCCCATCGCGAACGCGAAGCCCGCGACGCCGCCGACGGCGAGGAAGTACAGCACGAGCGCGGCGATGAAGGTCACCGCGTCCGCCACGAGGATGGTACGCCGCGCCCGCTTCCACGCCACCTCGACCGAGGGCCGCAGTGCCCTGCCCTGGCGCAGTTCGTCGCGGATCCGTTCGAAGTAGACGATGAACGAGTCCGCGGTGATGCCGATCGACACGATCAGGCCGATGATGTGCGGGAGGCTGAGCCGGAAGCCCATGTTCTCACCGAGGATCACGACCGCCACGTAGGTCGTCCAGGAGGCGACCACCAGCGAGCCGACCGCCACGAGACCGAGGCCCCGGTAGTACAGCATGCAGTAGAAGACGACCAGGGCGAGACCGATGCCGCCCGCGATCAGGCCGCCGCGCAACTGGTCGTTGCCCAGCGTGGAGGAGACCTCGTCCACCGAGCTCGGGGTGAACTTCAGCGGCAGCGCGCCGTACTTCAGCTTGTTCGCCAGGTCGTCGGCGTAGCTCTGGGTGAAGCTGTCGGCCGGACCGTCGATCCGGGCGCTGCCACCGGTGATCGGGCCTTCCTTGATGGCCGGTGCCGAGACGACCTGCCCGTCCAGCACGATCGCGACCTGCCCCTGCGGGGAGGTGGGATTGGCCTGGTAGGCCTTCGACGCCTCTGTCGTGACCTGCGAGAACTGGTTACCGGCCTTGCCGTTGAAGCCGATGTTCACCGCCCAGCTCGTCTGGCCCTGGGAAGCGTCCGGCGGCACCGCGTTGGCCGACTTGACGTCCTCGCCGAGCACCCGCACCGGGCCGAGCAGGTACTTGGTGACCTGCCCCTTCTCGGACTTGTCGTCGCAGGCCACGACCCACTTGCGGTTCACGTCGTCCGAGCCCGGAAGGGTCGGCCCGCCGTCCGGCTTGCAGACGGCCCGCTGGAACTCGGCGATGGCGTTCTTGTCGTCGACCCCGGCGAAGTCGTTGCCGTCCGGGACGACCGGCGTCTGCGCGGTCGGGGTGCCCGACGGCTTCGGCGTGGACGACCCGCTCGGCTTGGCCGACGGAGAGCCGGACGGCGTCGGGGCCGTCAGCGCCTTCGACAGCGCGCGGCCGCGCGGCGTGGACGAGTCGGACGGCTTCGCCGAAGTCGACGGCTTGGCGGACGGGACGCCGCCCGTGCCCGGGATCGTCGCCTTGCCCGTCGGCTTGGCCGACCCGCTCGGCGTCGGCGTCGGCGTCGTGGCCGGCGCCTTGGCCGGCAGACCGCTGGCCTCGGCGAACACCTGCCGGAACTGGAGCTTGGCGGTGGACCCGATGGTCTCGGCCGCCTTGCCCTGTCCCTGTCCGGGCAGGTTCACCACGATGTTGTTGCCGCCCTGCTTGGCGACCTCGCTGTCCGAGACGCCGAGCCCGTTGACCCGCTGCGTCATGATCTTGACGGCCTGGTCCATCTGGGACGACGGCGGGTTCTTGCCGTTCTCGGTGTGCGCGGTCAGCGTGACGGTCGTCCCGCCCGCGAGGTCGAGCCCCAGTTTGGGGGTCCCCTTCCCCTGCATGAACATCACGCCGGTCAGGGCCGCCAGGACCACGAAGAGCGCTAGGAGGGTGCGCCCCGGCCTGGGGACATTGCTACGAGACGATGCCACTGGTCGTCGAACTTCCCGTCTTGTCGGTGCCGCCGCGGGTCAGGCGGAGGGCTTGTCGGCCTTGCCCGCGTGGGCGGCCTCGCCCTCGTCCTTCGCGTCGGCCTTAACGCCCGCCTTCACGGCGGTCTTCCCGTCCTCGGCGACGTCCACGTCGGCGTCGTCGGTCACGTCCGCCTTGGCCCGGGTCTCGCCCTCGGTCTTCGCGTCGGCCTCGGTCTCGACCTCGTCGGACGGGGCGTCCGGCTCGTCGTCCTCGAGCTCCTCGTCGGCGGGCTCGTCCTTCAGGACGGTCATGATCGCCTGCTTGACGAACTTCGCCTCGACGCCCGGCGCGATCTCCAGCACGACGCCGTCGTCCTGGACGTCGGCCACCGTGGCGTGCATGCCCGCGGTCGTGATCACGCGGGTGCCCGGCGCGATGTTGCTCTGCAGCTCTTGCTGCTCCTTGCGCCGCCTGCTCTGCGGCCGGATCAGCAGGAAATAGAAAACCAGCGGCACGGCCAGCAGGAGCAGCAGGTTGAATGCCCCGCTGCCCCCAGAACCCGCTGCCACGATGTGCATGTCGCTGCCCATTAGAGGGGCGTCCTTCCGATTGGTTTGCCCAGCCTGTGGCCGGTAGGCCGCGTCTCGGGACCGCCGGCTGGTGGACGGTGTGACCAAGTCCCGGAGTCTAGAGAGTACGCGAGACCCCGGCAACGACGTGACGAGCGGCACTCTCGGGAAGTTCCCAACCCGTTACGCCCCGATCACGCCACCGTGATCATGTCCGGCCGGATCCGCCCGTTACTCGGGTTCGTCGGGGGTGTCGTCGAGGTCGAAGAGGGCGGCTCCGGCGAGAGGGGCGGTGGGGGGCGGGGTGAGACCGAGGTGCGCCCAGGCGGCGGGGGTGGCGATGCGGCCGCGGGGGGTGCGGGCCAGCAGGCCCTGGCGGACGAGGAAGGGTTCCGCGACGACCTCGACGGTCTCGGGCTCCTCCCCCACCGAGACGGCCAGGGTGGACAGGCCGACCGGGCCGCCGCCGAACTTGCGCATCAGCGAGCTCAGGACGGCGCGGTCGAGGCGGTCCAGGCCCTTCTCGTCGACCTCGTAGAGGGTGAGGGCGGCGCGGGCGGCCTCGCGGGTGACGACGCCGTCGCCGCGGACCTCGGCGTAGTCGCGGACGCGGCGGAGCAGGCGGTTGGCGATGCGGGGGGTGCCGCGGGAGCGGGACGCGACCTCGGCGGCGCCCTCGTCGGTGATCTCCACGTCCAGCAGGCGGGCGGAGCGCTGGACGATCACTTCCAGCTCCGCCGCGCTGTAGAAGTCCATGTGGCCGGTGAAGCCGAACCGGTCGCGCAGCGGGCCGGGCAGCATCCCGGCGCGGGTGGTGGCGCCGACGAGGGTGAACGGGGCGATGTCCAGGGGGATCGCGGTGGCGCCGGGGCCCTTGCCGACGACGACGTCGACGCGGAAGTCCTCCATCGCCATGTAGAGCATCTCCTCGGCGGGACGGGCCATCCGGTGGATCTCGTCCAGGAACAGCACCTCCCCTTCGGCGAGGGTGGACAGCACGGCGGCCAGGTCACCCGCGCGCTCGATGGCGGGCCCCGAGGTGATCCGCAGCGGCTGGCCCAGCTCGGCCGCGATGATCATCGCGAGGGTGGTCTTGCCGAGGCCCGGTCCGCCCGACAGCAGCACGTGGTCCGGGGTGCGACCGCGCCGCAGCGCGCTGCGGAGCACCAGGGACAGCTGCTCGCGCACGCGTTCCTGGCCGACGAAGTCGTCCAGCCGCTTCGGCCGCAGCGCGGCCTCGATGACCTGCTCCTCCGGCCCCTCGGCCGCGCCGCCGACCAGGCGCTCGTCGTACTCGCTCACTTGCTCAGCTTCTTCAGCGCGGCCTTCAGCAGCTCGCCGACCGGCGGGACCTCGGTGCCGTCCAGGTCGGCGGCGACCGCGTCCACGGCGGCGTCGGCGTCCCGGACCGTCCACCCGAGGTTGACCAGGCCCGTCTGCACCTGCGCGCGCCACGCCTGGCCCGCGCCGGGACGGCGGCCGGGCGCCTCGGGCGCGCCGACCGGGCCGCCGAGCCGGTCCTTCAGCTCCAGGACGATCCGCTGCGCGCCCTTCTTCCCGATGCCCGGAACCTTCGTGAGCGCGTTCACGTCCTCCTGGGCGACCGCGAGGCGCAGCGCGTCCGGGGAGTGGACGGCCAGCATCGCCAGCGCCAGGCGCGGCCCCACCCCGCTCGCCGTCTGGAGCAGCTCGAAGATCTGCCGCTCGTCGTCGTCGGCGAACCCGAACAGGGTGAGCGAGTCCTCCCGGACGACCAGCGACGTCGGCACGTGCGCGGCCTCGCCGACCTTCAGCCCGGCGAGCGTCGCCGGGGTGCACTGCACCGCCATGCCGACGCCGTGCACGTCGATCACGGCGCCGTCCGGCCCGGCGGCGGCGACCTTGCCGCTGACGAACGCGATCACCTCGGGAAACCTCCTCGACTACGGGAACGGGCCGCCCGCTGCGCCTCGGCGATGCGGGCGGCGTTGATCTCGGCCTGGGTGGGCGAGCCCTGCCCCGGGACGGTGCGCGGGCGCGCGGCGGCCAGCCGCGCCTGCCCGCCGCCGCGCCAGACGTGGCAGATCGCGAGCGCGAGCGCGTCGGCGGCGTCGGCGGGCCTGGGCGGCGCGTCCAGCCGCAGCAGGCGCGTGACCATGGCCGTGACCTGGGCCTTGTCGGCGCGTCCGTTGCCGGTGATCGCGGCCTTCGCCTCGGACGGCGTGTGCATCGCCACCGGCAGCCCCCGGCGGGCGGCGGCGACCATCGCGAGCCCCGCCGCCTGCGCGGTGCCCATGACCGTGCTGACGTTGTGCTGCGCGAACACCCGCTCCACGGCCACGACCTCGGGATCGAACTCCTCCAGCAGCGCCTCGATGCCGCGCTCGATGCCGAGGAGCCGCCGCGCCACGTCCTCGCCCGGATCGGTGCGGACGACCGCCACGTGCACCAGGCTCAGCGGCGCGCCGGGGACGCCCTCGACGACGCCGACACCGCACCTGGTGAGCCCGGGGTCCACGCCCATCACCCGCACGGCCCCGCCTTTCGATCATGTGTTCGGCCGACGGTCACGCTATCGGACCAGGATGACATGCGCGCGGAGGCCGGGCCGATCAGTAGTAGTCGAGCGCGAACGGCTGCGCTCCGAAGACCGAGTCGAGGGTCTCGGAGCGGATGTCGCCGCCGTGCAGGAGGCCGGCGCGGCGCAGCGTGCTCACCGGGACGCCCGCGTAGAGCGCCGCCAGGCCGCGCGGACCGACGCGGACGGCCGCCGGGTCGGCGGAGCCGGGTTCGAGGCGCCCCTCGCCGTCCTTGACGACGAGCGTCCAGTCGCCGGAGTTGCCGGGCACCAGGTCGTCGTCGATCCGGACCGGGACCTCGGCGCTCACACCGGCGCGGTAGCCGCGCAGCTCGACCGCCTTCGGCGCGTCCAGGACGCGCAGCATCCACTGGGTGCGGTCGATCATGTCGTGCTCGCGCTCCCCCACCAGCCACAGGACGGGGTCGTACGGCGCGAGGTGCGCCTTCACCGTCTCGGCCGTGGTCGCGCCGGACCCGACGATCGCCCACAGGCCCCGCGCCGTCCGCTCCGAGGCCGCCACCAGCCGCTCGACCTCCAGCGCCGAGGCGTCCTTGCTCCAGCGGTAGATCAGGACGCCGTCCTCGGCCAGGTACGCGAACGGCTTCTCGTCCTCCAGGACGGTCCGCCAGTACCCCTCACCGCGGTCCACGGGGCCGCAGTCACCGGCGTCGCGGTGGACGCGCGCGATCGTCTCGGCGACCAGCCCGGCGTCGTCGGGCCCGGCCCGGCGGACGTCCAGCCGGTCGGCCGTGATCCCGCGCAGCGCCTCCGCCGCCAGCGTGACCTTGTGCAGCGCGCCCGCGTGCTCGAACCCGAGGCCCCGGTAGAACGCCGTCGTGGCCGGGTGCAGGGCGGCGAGGACGTCACCACGCTCGATGGAACGTTGCAGAGCGGCCGTGACGATCCGCCGCCCCGCGCCGCGGCCGCGGTCCTCCGGGGCCACCGTCACTCCGGCGACGCCGCCGGTCGGCACCGGCCGGCCCTGCCACCACTGCCGGAAACCCCAGACGCGGGTGGTCGCCACCAGGCGGTCGCCGTCCCAGCCGGCGATCTCCCGGCCCTCGGGCAGCACCAGGTCCACCCGGTTCCGCCAGGACCGCGCCTCGGCCTCGTCCACCGGCCCGAAGGCACGGACCCGGTTGTCCAGCACCGCGTCCAGATCGGCGGTGGTCACGTCGCGAATCTCCATGATCTCCACCCTAGGGGCGACACGACGGACGCCGCCTCCCGATAACGGGGCGGCGGCGTCCGTCGACGACGATGGGGATCGACCGGTCAGGCGTCGATCTTCTCCATGATCTCGTCGGAAACATCGAAATTGGCGTAGACCTCTTGGACGTCGTCGGAGTCCTCGAGGGCGTCGAGGAGGCGGAACACCTTCTTGGCGTTCTCCTCGTCGAGCGGGACCGACATGGTCGGCAGGAACTTGCTCTCGGCCGACTCGTAGTCGATGCCGGCGTCCTGGAGGGCCTTGCGGACCGGGAGCAGGTCGCCCGCCTCGCACACGACCTCGAACTGGTCGCCGATGTCGTTGACCTCCTCGGCGCCCGCGTCCAGGACGGCCATCATCACGTCGTCCTCGGAGGTGCCCTCCTTGGGGACGATGATGACGCCCTTGCGGTTGAACATGTACGAGACCGAGCCCGGGTCGGCGAGCGAGCCGCCGTTGCGGGTGAGCGCGACGCGGACCTCGGAGGCGGCGCGGTTGCGGTTGTCGGTGAGGCACTCGATGAGCACCGCGACGCCGCCGGGCGCGTAGCCCTCGTAGGTGATGGTCTGCCAGTCGGCGCCGCCCGCCTCCTCACCGGCGCCGCGCTTGCGCGCGCGCTCGATGTTGTCGTTCGGGACGGAGCTCTTCTTCGCCTTGTAGATGGCGTCGTACAGGGTGGGGTTCGCCTCGGGGTCGCCGCCGCCGGTACGGGCCGCGACCTCGATGTTCTTGATCAGCTTGGCGAACAGCTTGCCCCGCTTGGCGTCGAGGGCAGCCTTCTTGTGCTTGGTCGTCGCCCACTTGGAGTGGCCGGACATGCTTAATCCTCCTCCGTCGCCCGGCGCACCAGTTCGGCGAAGTAGTGGTGCACGCGGTGGTCGCCCGTCAGTTCAGGGTGGAACGAGGTCGCCATGAGGCGGCCCTGGCGGACGGCGACGATCCTACCGACGTTCGGGCCGCTCTCGGCACGACCGAGCACCTCGACCGCGTCGCCGACGCGTTCCACCCAGGGGGCGCGGATGAACACGGCGTGGTACGGCGTGTCCCCCATGCCGGTCAGCGGGACCGGCGCCTCGAACGAGTCGACCTGGCGGCCGAACGCGTTGCGGCGGACCGTCATGTCGATGCCGCCGACCGTCTCCTGCCCGGCCACGCCGCCCTCGATCCGGTCCGCCAGCATGATCATCCCGGCGCAGGAGCCGTACGCGGGCATCCCGGCCTCGATCCGCTTGCGCAGCGGTTCGAGCAGCTCGAACGAGCGGGCCAGGCGCCACATCGTGGTGGACTCGCCGCCGGGCAGCACCAGGCCGTCCACGCTCTCCAGTTCCTCGGGGCGGCGGACGAGAGCGGTCCGCGCCCCGGCGCCCTCCAGCGCCCGCGCGTGCTCGCGCACGTCGCCCTGCAGAGCCAGCACGCCGATGGTCGGCACAGCAGTCACGCTTGTCCTTCCGAGGAGTTTCGGGGTCGTCACAACCCTAGACGTTCCTTACAACGCCCCCGGACCTGCGGTCGCTTCCCGGACGGCCCGGATCCGGGGCCGTTTCGACTGAGCCCGAACCGGCCTCGCAGCGGCCCACCGGCTTGGCAGCGGCCCGAACCGGCTTGGCAGCGCCCGAATCGGCTTCAGCAGAGCTTGAAGCGGCGCAGGGGCAGTTCCAGCGGCAGGAAGCCGTCCGGGCCGTGGGACGCCAGGTCGCGGCCGACCATGTGCTCGCGGGCGAGCGCCAGGCCGAAGTCCTCGGGCGAGAACGGCAGCGGCACGTCGGGCGCGCCGCCGTCGATCGCCGCCCAGTAGGGGCGCTCGGCGGGCATCCGGCCGCCCTTGTCGATGACCACGCCGTCCTCGGTGGTCACGATCACCTCGCGGCGCAGACCGCCCGCCTCGTACCAGCGGAACCAGCATCCGGACGCCACGTTCTGCAGGACGAGGACGCCGCAGCGGGCGCCGGGCAGGGCCGCGGCGACCGTGTCGGCGACGCGGCGGGCGTCGTCGTCCAGGCCGAACAGCCGCCGGTCGCAGACCAGCAGCGCCCGGTCGAACGCGCCGACGAACAGCTCGTCCTCGTAGGGCCAGAGCGCGAAGTCCAGGACCGTCTCGCCGGTCTCGACCAGGGTCGCCGCCGGGTACAGCCGCCGCGCCAGTTCGGCGCCGGCGGCCGCGTCGGGGGCCAGGCCCGGCCGGAACACCTCGGCGGGATCGCCCGCCGTCGCGCACGCGAGAGCGACCGACCAACCCATCCTCGTCCATCCCCTCCCGCGGCCGAGCCGCCCACGGGGACCAGGCCCCACCGGCCGCGCGGCCAGCGTAAACCCTCGCGCCGCGCAGGGGCAGGCCGGAAGGCGAAGTAATCCGCCCACCCGTCCGCCGGAGACCCCGGCCGGACGAGCCGACGCCCCACGCGCAGACCGGCCGGCCGAGCAAGCGGACGAGCCGACGGCACACGCAGACCAGCCGCCCGGGCGGCCTACGACGCGCGCGCACCAGCCAACCCTGCGAGCCGACGGCAGACGCAGACCAGGCGACCGGGCGGGCCTACGGCGCAGGCACAAACCGACCGGGCGAGCCTACGGCGCACGCGCGGACCGGGCGGGCGGGCCTACGGCGCAGACGCAAACCGGCCGGCCGGGGCTCGCCGTGGCGGGTCCGGCCGGCGGTGGGGCTTCAGGGGCGTCCGGGCCAGGACGTCACCAGCCGCGGTGGGCGAACTTCTGGTCCTCGCCGAGGGAGGCGACGTTGATGCCGACCATGGCGTCGCCGAGGCCGCGGGACACCTTGGCGATCACGTCCGGGTCGTCGTGGAAGGTGGTGGCCTTCACGATCGCCTCGGCGCGCTGGGCCGGGTTGCCGGACTTGAAGATGCCGGAGCCGACGAACACGCCCTCGGCGCCGAGCTGCATCATCATCGCGGCGTCCGCCGGGGTGGCGATGCCGCCCGCGGTGAACAGCACGACCGGCAGCTTCCCGGCCTCGGCGACCTCCTTGACCAGCTCGTACGGGGCCTGGAGCTCCTTGGCCGCGACGTACAGCTCGTCCTCGGGGAGGTTCTGCAGGCGGCGGATCTCGGCGCGGATCTTGCGCATGTGCGTGGTGGCGTTGGAGACGTCGCCGGTGCCGGCCTCGCCCTTGGAGCGGATCATCGCCGCGCCCTCGGTGATGCGGCGCAGCGCCTCGCCGAGGTTGGTCGCCCCGCACACGAACGGCACGGTGAACGCCCACTTGTCGATGTGGTTGTCGTAGTCGGCCGGGGTGAGCACCTCGGACTCGTCGACGTAGTCGACGCCGAGCGCCTGGAGCACCTGGGCCTCGACGAAGTGGCCGATCCGGGCCTTGGCCATCACCGGGATGGAGACCGCCTCGATGATCCCCTCGATCATGTCGGGGTCGCTCATCCGGGAGATGCCGCCCTCGGCGCGGATGTCGGCGGGGACGCGCTCGAGCGCCATCACCGCGACCGCGCCGGCGTCTTCGGCGATCTTGGCCTGGTCGGGGGTGACGACGTCCATGATCACGCCGCCCTTGAGCATCTCCGCCATGCCGCGCTTGACCCGGGCGGTGCCCGTCGCGGGAGCGGTGTTCTCAGGGGCGTTGCTGGGAGTGGACACGGGCATTCCTCACGTGAACGGACGACAAGTCTGATCCCATGATATTGCCTGCTAGGGCCACCCCTCGACCCGGCAGAGTGTCAGCGCCGCCCGGCGCGGCGTTACGGCATGTACGGAGCCATCGCCGAAACGGGCCTTACAGGTTGGAAAGCGATCCGGAACACGGTCACAGGGCGGTCGGAACGCGGTCACTGCGCGGTCGGGACGCGGACGCGGATCCGGCGCGGCTCGCTACGGCATGTAGGGCTTACCGTCGTTCACCAGGACGATCCAGACCTGGCCGGGCGCGAAGTTCAGCGGCTTCCCGTCGGCCGTCGTGAACGTGGTGCCCTTGTCCTCACTCGGCCGTGACCACTTCGCGTCGAACGCCTTGCCGTCGCGGTAGACGGTGGCGGTGCCGGTCCCGGTGGTGTGGATCAGCGGCGTGTAGGCGCCGAGGAAGTCGTGGAACTGCGACCGGGTCGTCTTGGCGCGCTGGACGACGATGGTCTGGCCTCCGACGCGTCCGCCGCCGGCGTCCATGTCGGGGCGGCCGTGGAAGGACGCCAGCCAGCGCTTGTCCTTGGCCGACCAGGCGAACTCCATGTCGGCGGCGGGCCACTTGGCGGTGAAGGACGACGTGGGCTTGCCGCCGTCCGGGGCGGGGCCGAAGCGGAACCCGACGTCCTGCGGGGCCTGGGCCTTCGGGGCCTGCTTGAGCAGGTCCTTCGGGTCGGCGTACAGGTTGTACGGGATCTTGCGCGAGTTGTCGCGGACGTAGGCGCGCCCGCCGTTGTCCTGGGAGATGTCGTACACCGGGGCCTGCCGGATGTACTTCTTCATCTTGCTCTGGACGCCCGAGAACGCGAACGCCGGACGGCCGAACTGCGGCAGCAGGTGCAGGTCGGAGATGCGGGCGCTGCGGACGGGCCCGACCCGCTTCGGCAGGTGCGAGGAGAACACGGCCATCAGCCGCGTCTCGCCGCCCTCGACCTGCTCGACGTAGACGACGTCGGCGGCGGACACGCCGCTCTGCGGCATCGCCGGCGCGGTGTTCTCGATCTTCACGGCGAGGACGGGGTTGGTCAGCCCGGTCGCGCCGCCGTTCAGCGGGTGGTAGCCGAGGGCGGTCGGCGACGGGCTCCCCTTGACCGGCTGCCGCCCGGAGGACTTGTCCTTGCCTCCCCCGCCGCAGGCCGCGAGCGTCCCGCAGGCCAGCACGCCGCCCATCGCGGCCGCCGTCCACGTCCGCAGGGTCCGGTTCAGGACGAAGCCCACGCGCACTCCTCACTCCGACGACGCCGAACGGCCCCGAGGGTAGCCGACCGCCCCCAGCCCGGTCCGGACGCCGCGCGCAGCGCCTGCTCAGCGCCGCTCCCCCCGGACGCGGCGCGAGCCTGCTCGACGCTGCCGTCCAGACGCGGTGAGCGCCTGCTCAACGCCGCCTCGGGGACGCGGCGAGCGCGCCTGCTCAGCCCCCCACGGGACGCGACGAGCGCCTGCTCGACGTCGCCTTCCGGACGCGGTGAGCGCCTGCTTGCGCGCCGCCCGCGGGGCGCGGCGCGCGGGGGCGTCAGGAGTTCGGCGGGGCGTCGTCGATCTCGAAGAAGCCCGGCCAGGCGGCGCGGCCCGCCAGGGGCAGCACCCTGATCAGCAGCTTGCGCCGGGCGGTGCGGGCGGACGCGACCGCGTCGTTGTAGAAGCTGCGGGCGTAGACGACCTTGGCGCAGGCGGCCGTCAGCTCCTCCAGGACGGCCTCCCCGTCCGGCCTGCGGGACAGCGTCTCGGTGAAGTCGGGCTGGTCGAACACCGCGCGCAGGGCGCGCGACAGGTCGCTCTCGGCGAACTCGCGGGACTCGGCGTCCGCGGTGCGGGCCTCGTGCGCCGCGGTCGCGAGGACGAGGCTGGTGGCCGGGTCGAGCAGCCGGGACGCGGCGAGCTCCAGCGCGACGGCGGCGCGCCGGACGAGCGCGGCGTCGAGGGCGGCGCGGGCCGTCTCGACCCGCACGTGCAGGCGGTCCAGCCGGGTGGCGCGCCACGAGACGTACACGCCGGCGAGGAAGACGACGGCGACGACGAAGAGGAGGTCGTAGATCCAGTCGGGGAGCATCGGCCGGCCTACGCTCCGCGTCCGGACTCGACGACGGTGGTGCCGGGCAGCGTCACCGTCTCGTAGACCCGCAGGACGTCGCGGGCGACCGCCGACCAGTCGTACCGGCGGACGGCCGCGCGCGCCTCGGCGGACAGCTGCTTGCGGCGGGCCGGGTCGTCCAGCAGGTCGGCGGCGGCCGCGGCGAGCGCCGCGGCGTCGCCGACCGGGAACAGGGCCCCGGCGCGGCCGCCGAGCAGCACCCGGTCGAACGCCTCGATGTCGCTGGCGAGGATCGGCGCGCCCGCCGACATCGCCTCGGCGAGGACGATCCCGAAGCTCTCGCCGCCGAGGTTCGGGGCGACGAACACGTCCACCGAGTGGTAGGCGCGGATCTTGTCGGCCTCGCTGACCATGCCGAGCACCACGACCCGGTCGCGCAGGCCGGGCGAGACGCGCGCGACGACGTCGTCGGCGTCGCCCGGCCCGGCGAGCAGCAGCCGCAGGCCGGGCCGCTCGGGGCCGAGGATCTCGAAGGCGCGCAGCAGCACCTGGAGGCCCTTGCGCGGCTCGTCCATGCGGCCGAGGAAGCCGAGGACGCCGCCGTCCGCGCCCGCGCCGTGGCCGGGGTGCGAGCCGGGGCCGCCGGTGGCGTCGCGGCCGGGCCAGCCCGGCAGCGGCTCGGCCATCGCGTAGCGCTCGGTGGCGACGCCGTTCGGGATCAGCACCGCGTCCCCGCCGAGGTGCTCGACCAGGGTCTTGCGGGCCGCCTCGGACACCGCGATCCGGCCGGTGATCTTCTCCAGCCCGGACTGGAGGATCGGCGCGGTCACCGACACCACCCGCGACTTGGTGTAGGACGCGTGGAAGGTGCCGACGATCGGCCCGTCCGCCGCCCAGCAGGCCAGCAGCCCGAGGGACGGCGCGGCGGGCTCGTGCACGTGCAGCACGTCGAAGCCGCCCTCGTGGATCCACCGGCGCACCCGGCTCGCGGACAGGAACCCGAAGGCGAGCCGGGCGACCGAGCCGTTGTAGGGCACGGGGACGGCCCGTCCGGCGGACACCACGTAGCCGGGGAGCTGGGCGTCGTCGTCGGCCGGAGTGATCACCGACACGTGGTGGCCGAACCCGATCAGGGCCTCGGCGAGGTCGCGGATGTGCTGCTGCACACCGCCGGGGACGTTCCAGGTGTACGGGCAGACGATGCCGACCCTCACCGCGTGCCCTCCGCGGGACGGCCCGCGCCCCGGCCGGGTTCGCGGCCGAGGTCGGCGACCCACACCTTCTGGAGCATGTGCCAGTCCGCCGGGTGTTCGGCGATGCCCTCCTGGAAGATCCGCGCGAGCTGCTGGGTCATGGCCTGCACCCTTTCCCGTCTGCCGCCCGTCTCGGGGACCGGGATCTCGTCGTGCACCCGGGCCCCCCAGTCCTCCCCCTCGTACCAGAGTGTCACCGGATGCAGCGCCGCGCCCGTCTGGATCGCGAGCGCGGCGGCGACGGCGGGCATCCGCGCGGTCTCGCCGAAGAACTCGACGTCGACCCCCGAGTCGGTGAGGTCGCGGTCCACGACGAGGCAGACCGGACGGCCGGCCCGGAGCCGCTGCGCGAGACGGCCGAAGGCGGACGCGCCCTTGTGCGGCAGGACCTCCATCCCGAGGCTCTCGCGGAACGCGACGAAGCGGTCGAAGAGGGATTCGGGCCTGAGGCGCTCGGCGACGGTCGTGAAGGGGTAGCCCATGTGGACGAGCCAGGCCCCGGCCTGCTCGTAGTTGCCCATGTGCGGCAGGGCGAGGATGACGCCGCGTCCGGAGTCGAGGATCTCCAGCATCTTCTCGTGGCCGGAGACGTTCATGTGGCCGAGGATGCGCTCCTTGGAGTACTCCGGCAGCCGGAAGACCTCCAGCCAGTACCGGAAGTACGAGCGCATGACCTGCTTGGACGTCAGCCGGACGTAGGCGTCCGGCCGGTCCCGGCCGAGCACGCGGCACAGGTTGAGCTCCAGCTGCCGGACGCCGGCGCCGCGCTGCCGCCAGGCGCGGTCGGCGATCGCGTTGAACAGCGCGCGGGCGAGCCGTTCCGGCATCTTGCGGACGACCGTCCAGCCGAGCGCGTACCCGGTGTCGGTGAGCCGGGCCACGGCCCGGTGCCCGAGCCCGGCGGCCCGGGCGCCGGGACGGTCCGCCTCCGTCCCGGTGGGGGTCATGCGCGCCGTCCGGGCGCGTGCCGCTCCTCGTCCACCTCGGGGGCCCCGGCGGGCTTCTCGGCGGCCTCCGCGCGCTTCTCGGCGGTCTCCGGACGCTTCTCAGCGGTCTCCGCGCGCTTCTCGGCGGCCTCCGGACGCTCCGAGGCGGGCGCGGCGGGCGCTGCGGGAGTCGACGGCGCGGGGGGCGTGGCGGGCGCGGCGGCGGCCTGCTTGTAGACGACCGCGAAGCGCTGCCCCACGGTCACCGTGCTGAGGACGGCCAGCAGCCACAGCGCGAAGGTCAGGATGTACGGCACGCCGAGGCCGTGGAACCCGGCGGCGACCAGCGCGATGACCAGCCGCTCGGACCGCTCCGCGATGCCCACGTTGCAGGTGTAGCCGAGGCCTTCGGCGCGGGCCTTGGCGTAGGACACCACGACCCCGGCGACCAGGCAGTACAGCGCGACGGCGGCGAGCCCGTCCTGGCCGTCCCGGGAGAGCCCGATCATCAGGCCCGCGAAGATCGCCGCGTCCGCGATCCGGTCCATGGTCGAGTCGAGGAACGCGCCGAACCGCGAGCTCTTCCCGGTGACGCGGGCGACCGCGCCGTCCAGCATGTCGAACAGCACGAAGGCGGTGATCACCATCGTGCCCCAGAAGTAGTGCCCCCGGGTGAAGAAGACCAGTGCCCCCGCGACGGTGCCCGCCGTGCCGACGACCGTGATCGCGTTGGGCGTGACGCCGGTGCGCGCCACTCCCCGTCCGATGGGCGTCAGGACGCGGCCCAGTGCGGGCCGCAGTTTGTTGAGCATCGCCGTCCGTTCATCGAGAGTCCGAGAGGCCGGGCGCCGCGGGGGCCGGACGCGGCCCCGCGCGCGCCGCGCGGCGCGCCCATCGTAGTGCTCATCAATACCACCTCACCCCTTGTGATCCGCGCCGACACGGGAAAGGGTGAGGAGACGGATGTGACGCCGCTCACTCCGGGCCGAGAACCACCAGGAGGAGCGACGGGCTCCCATGGCGGGAGCCCGCCCGAGGAGGTGTGTCATGACGGACAGAGCGAACCACCCGGGAGGCAACGGCAGGGCACCGGAGGCCGGCCGGCCCGACAGGGTGCGCAACGTCGCGCTGGTCGGCCACTCGGGGGCGGGCAAGACGACGCTGGCCGAGGCGCTGCTCGCCGCGACCGGCACGGTGCAGCGGGCCGGCCGGGTCGAGGAGGGGACGACGGTCAGCGACTTCGACGACGTCGAGGTGCGCCAGCAGCGCTCGGTGAACCTCGCCCTCGCCCCGTTCGAGCACGGCGACGTGAAGGTGAACCTGATCGACACCCCCGGGTACGCCGACTTCGTCGGGGACCTGCGGGCCGGGCTGCGCGCCGCCGACGCCGCCCTGTTCGTGGTCTCCGCCGTGGACGGCGTGGACGGCCTGACCCGCATGCTCTGGGAGGAGTGCGCGGCGGTGTCGATGCCCCGCGCGGTCGTGGTCACCAAGGTCGACCAGCAGCGCGGCGACTTCGACGACACGCTGCTGCACCTGCAGGACGCCTTCGGCGAGGGCGTGCTGCCGTGCTACTTCCCGATCGGCGAGGGCGACCGGCTGACCGGCGTGGTCGGGCTGCTGACGCAGCGCTGCTTCGACTACTCGTCCGGGCGGCGGGTCGAGCGCGACCCCGACCCCGCCCATCTCGAGCGGATCGCCGAGCAGCGCGCGTCGCTCATCGAGGGGATCATCCAGGAGAGCGAGGACGAGTCGCTCATGGACCGGTACGTGTCCGGCGAGGAGATCGACGTCAAGGCGCTGATCACCGACCTGGAGACCGCGGTCGCCCGGGGCAGCTTCTACCCGGTGCTCGCGACCTCGGTGCCGCACGGCGCGCAGCCCGGCCCGGTGATCGGGATGGCCGAGCTGCTGGAGGTCGTGACGCAGGCGTTCCCGTCCCCGCTGGAGCACTCCTGCCCGCGGGTCGCGCCGGTGGACGGCGGCCCGCCGCGGCCGATCGAGTGCGCCCCGGACGGCCCGCTGGTCGCGGAGGTCGTGAAGACCGTCTCCGACCCGTACGTGGGCCGGATCTCGCTGGTCCGGGTGTTCTCCGGGACGCTGCGCCCGGACACCGTCGTGCACGTCTCGGGGCACGGCCTGACCGACCGGGGCCACGAGGACCACGACGTGGACGAGCGGATCGGCGCGCTCAGCTCGCCGCTCGGCAAGACCCAGCGGACGATCACCGAGTGCCGCGCGGGCGACGTCTGCGCGGTCGCGAAGCTGGCCCGCGCGGAGACCGGCGACACCCTGTCCGACCCGGCGAACCCGCTGGTCATGACCCCCTGGTCGATGCCGGACCCGCTGCTGCCGGTGGCGATCCGGGCGCGCTCGAAGGCCGACGAGGACAAGCTCGGCCAGGCGCTCGGGCGGCTCGTCGCCGAGGACCCGACGCTGCGGTTGGAGAACAATCCCGAGACCCGGCAGCTGGTGCTGTGGTGCATGGGCGAGGCGCACGCGGACGTGCTGATCGACCGGCTCGCGTCCCGGTACGGCGTCGAGGTCGAGCGGGTGGACCTGCGGGTGCCGCTGCGCGAGACGTTCGGCGGGCGGGCCGAGGGGCTCGGCCGGCACGTCAAGCAGAGCGGCGGGCACGGGCAGTACGGCATCTGCCACATCACCGTGGAGCCGCTGCCGTCCGGGGAGGGCTTCGAGTTCGTGGACCGCATCGTCGGCGGCGTGGTCCCGAGGCAGTTCATCCCGTCGGTGGAGAAGGGCGTGCGGCAGCAGATGGAGCGCGGCGTCGCCGCCGGGTACCCGCTGGTGGACATCCGGGTGACGCTCCACGACGGCAAGGCGCACTCGGTCGACTCGTCCGACATGGCGTTCCAGGCGGCGGGCGCGCTGGCGCTGAAGGACGCCGCGAGCCGCGTCCCGGTGCTGCTGCTGGAGCCGGTGGACGAGGTCGGCGTGCTGATCGCGGACGAGTACATGGGCGCGGTGATGTCGGACCTGACGTCCCGGCGCGGCCGGGTGCTCGGGTCGGAGTCGGTGCCGCCGGGCGGCCGGACGCTGATCCGCGCCGAGGTGCCGCAGCTCGAGATCATCCGGTACGCGATCGACCTGCGGTCCATGTCGCAGGGCACCGGCACCTTCCAGCGCACGTTCCTGCGCTACGAGCCGCTGCCGGCGCACCTGGCCGAGAAGGTCGCCGCGGAGGCGAAGGCGGAGTGAGCGACCGGCCGCGCCGCCGCCGAGGGGCCGGGGGCCGCTGAGGGACCGGAACCCCTGTGGGGCGGGGGCCGCCCTCGCCGGACGCTCCCCGTCCCCGGCTTCTCCCGGCAGGACCGCCCCGTTGGGGAATTCTCGGCGAACTGTGAGATTCTTTCCAGCTGTGACGAGTACGGGGGACGAGCGGTCTCGGGCCAAGACGAGCCGCCGCAACATCATCAAGGGCGCCGGTCTGGCCGTGGGCGGGCTGGCCGTGGGCGCGGGCGGCGGGGCCGCCGCCGTCGCGGCGGTCCCGGAGGGGACGCCGAAGTCGGCCATGGCCATCCCGGTCGCGGGCCCGTGGCGTCCGGTGCACGGGCACGTGGACGTGACCTGGTCGGTCGACACCTCGCAGAAGCTGGTGGCGCTGACCTTCGACGACGGCCCGATGCCGAACTGGACCGGGATGGTCCACGACATCCTGGACGCCGAGAAGGCCAAGGCGACCTTCTTCATGGTCGGCGAGCGCGCGGTCGCCAACGCGAAGATCATCCACGGCCGGATGGACCGGCACGAGGCGGGCAACCACACCTGGGCGCACAAGGACATGTCGCGCCTGACGCACGCCGAGGCCGTGGACGCCATCCACCGCGCGCACAAGGCCATCGCCCAGATCACCGGCAAGGAGCCCCGGCACCTGCGCCCGCCCTACGGGCAACTGGGCGGGACGACCATGAGCGCGGCGGGCCAGCTCGGCTACGACCTGACGCTCTGGGGCATCAAGATGCTGGAGAAGACCTACGAGGACCGTCCGCAGGGCCTGGTCGACTACATCGTGAACAACGTGAAGCCGGGGACGATCGTCCTCGCGCACGACCACGGCAACCCGGACCGGCTCGTGGCGCTCCGGAACCTGTCCAAGATGATCCGCGGGCTGCGCGCGAAGGGCTTCGAGTTCGTCACGATCTCCGAGCTGCTGGCCGCGTCCGGGGCACCGGCTTCCGGGGCACCGGCGTCCGGGGCACCCGCCTCCGGGGGGCCGACGCAGAGTCCGTCCCCGATGAGCGGGCACTGAGCCGCACGCGCTGGGAAGACGGCTTCCGGACGGCCGGACGGGTCAGTCGTCGGACGGCCAGGCGTCGGCGATCAGCTGCCGGGTGTCGCGGAGCAGCTGCGGCAGCACCCTCGTCCGGCCGATCACGGGCATGAAGTTCGTGTCGCCGCCCCACCGCGGCACCACGTGCTGGTGCAGGTGGGCGGCGATGCCCGCGCCCGCGACCGTGCCGAGGTTCATGCCGACGTTGAAGCCCTGCGCGCCGCTCGCCCGGCGCAGCGCGGTGATCGCGCGCCGGGTGAGGACGGCCAGCTCGCCGTACTCGTCCTCGTCCAGCTCGGTGTAGTCGGCGACGTGCCGGTACGGGACGACCATGAGGTGCCCGGAGTTGTACGGGTACAGGTTCAGCACCGCGAAGACCGCGCTCCCGCGCGCCACGACGAGGCCGTCCTCGTCGCTCATCTTCGGGATCTCGCAGAACGGGCAGCCGTCGTCCTCGCCGGGCGCCCTGTTCTCGCCCTTGATGTAGGCCATGCGGTGCGGCGTCCAGAGGCGCTGGAAGCTGTCGGCGACGCCCGCGCCGCCGCGCTCCTCCTCGATCTGGGCGGCGGGAGGCCGGGGCACGCCCGCCGCTCCCGAATCGGGCGCGCTCTCCCGCGCCTCCGGCACCACGGGCCCCTCCGGCTCTGCGCTCAAGGCGGCGTTCTCCTTTGCTGACGGCCTGACCAGCAGCATAGAGAGGGGTGCCGCAAGGGCCGAAGCCGGGTCTCCGGCGAGGCGGCGCCGGGCGAGCCGACGGCGCTGATCAGGCGGCGCTGGTCAGGCACGGCGGGTCAGGCACGGCGGGTCAGGCACGGCGGGTCAGGCACGGCGGGTCAGGCGGGGCGGGCGTAGCAGGTCTGCATGTCCACGCCGACCGACAGCGTGGTGATCTTGACGCGGCGGACCAGGGCCGGGCTGACGGTGAAGCGGAACGTCTGCGTGCCCGCCCGGCGGACGGTCGACTGGTCGCTCAGGTCGCCGTGGCCCGCGACGGTGACGTCCGCCTTCACCACGCCCGCCGCGCCGACGGTGACCGCCACGTCGATGCCGTTCGCCCCCGCGGCGCGGTAGACGGCGGTTCCCGCCGGGCAGAACTCGACGCCGACGCCGCCGCCCGTGCCGGGCATCGGCGCGCCCTGGTCGCCGGGCTGCGAGCCCGTGCCGGACGTCCCCGGCTTCGACGGGTAGGGCCTCCCGCCGCGCGTCTGCTGCTGAACCGGCCCCGAGGGGACCGTTCCGACCGGCCCGCCGGACACGCCGTCGGCGCCGTTCGACGACGACGGGCCGTGGGACGCCGACGCGGACGCGTCGCCGTGCCCGCCGCCGAACGCCTGGAACACCAGCACGGCCAGGGCCGCCGACACCAGCAGGGCCGCGCCGCCGTACCCGAGGAACCGGGCGGCGGTCAGGCCGGGCCCGGCGGCGGGCGGGCTGCTGGTCTTCATGCTGGTACTCCCCCGGGGCTCTTCCGTGCGCGTGCCGCCCGAGGCTACCAAGCCGGGCCCCGCCGGGCGGTCTCCCGCCCGGCGGGCGGTCCCGGGACGCCGGGACCGGAACCCCGCTCAGACCTGGACGCGCTCGCGGACGGCCTTGACGATCTCCGCCACGGCGTCCGGGATGGCGACGCCGTTCTTCTGCTCGCCGTCGCGGTACCGGAACGAGACGGCGTCGGCGCTCACGTCGTCGTCGCCCGCGAGCAGCATGAAGGGGACCTTCTGCTTCTGCGCGTTGCGGATCTTCTTCTGCATCCGGTCGGACGAGGCGTCCACCTCGACCCGGATCCCGTGCTCGCGCAGCGCCGCGGCGACCTTCTCCAGGTGCTCGACGTGCGCGTCGCCGATCGGGACGCCGACGACCTGCACCGGGGACAGCCACGGCGGCATCGCGCCCGCGTAGTGCTCGACCAGCACGCCCATGAACCGCTCGACCGACCCGAACAGCGCCCGGTGGATCATCACCGGCTGCTGCCGGGTGCCGTCCGCCGCCTGGTACTCCAGGCCGAACCGCTTGGGCTGGTTGAAGTCGAGCTGGATGGTGGACAGCTGCCAGGTGCGGCCGATCGCGTCGCGCGCCTGGACCGAGATCTTCGGGCCGTAGAACGCCGCGCCGCCCGGGTCGTCCACCAGGTCCAGGCCGGAGTCGAGGGCGGCCCGGCGCAGCGCCTCGGTGGCCTCCTCCCAGTCCGCCTCGTCGCCGATGAACTTGTCGGAGTCGTCGCGGGTGGACAGTTCCAGGTAGAACTCGCGGAGGCCGAAGTCGCGCAGCAGGCTCAGCACGAACTGGAGCAGCGACTTGATCTCGTCGCCCATCTGCTCCTTGGTGGCGTAGATGTGCGCGTCGTCCTGGGTCATCCCCCGGACGCGGGTGAGGCCGTGCACGACGCCGGACTTCTCGTACCGGTACACCGCCCCGAACTCGCACAGCCGCAGTGGCAGCTCGCGGTAGGAGCGGCCCCGCGCCCGGAAGATCAGGTTGTGCATCGGGCAGTTCATCGGCTTGACCCGGTAGTCGGTGCCGTCCAGCTCGAAGGCGGGGAACATGTCCTCGCCGTAGTACGGCAGGTGCCCGGAGATCTCGAACAGCGACGACTTGGTGAGGTGCGGGGTGTTGACGAACTGGTACCCCGCCTCCAGCTGCCGCTGCCGCATGTAGTCCTCCATCTCCTTGCGGATGATCCCGCCCTTGGGATGGAAGACCGGCAGGCCGCTGCCCAGCTCGGGCGGGAAGGAGAACAGGTCGAGCTCGGCGCCCAGCTTGCGGTGGTCGCGCTTCTCGGCCTCGGCGAGCATCGCCAGGTACTCGTCCTGGCGCTCGCGGGACTCCCACGCGGTGCCGTAGATGCGCTGGAGCTGCGGGTTCTTCTCGCTGCCCCGCCAGTACGCGCCGCCGGTCCGCATCAGCTTGAACGCCGGGATCACCCGGGTGGACGGCAGGTGCGGGCCCCGGCACAGGTCCTTCCAGCACAGCTCGCCGGACTTGGCGTCGAGGTTGTCGTAGATGGTCAGCTCGCCGGCGCCGACCTCGACGTTCGCGCCGTCGTCGGCGGACGCGGCGCCCTTCAGCCCGATCAGCTCCAGCTTGTACGGCTCGTCCGCGAGCTCGGCGCGCGCCTCGTCGTCGGACACGACCCGGCGGGAGAACCGCTGGCCCTGCTTGACGATCTCGCGCATCCGCTTCTCGATGCGCTTCAGGTCGTCGGGGGTGAACGGCTCGGCGACGTCGAAGTCGTAGTAGAAGCCGTTCTCGACCGGCGGGCCGATGCCGAGCTTGGCCTCCGGGTGCAGTTCCTGGACGGCCTGGGCCATCACGTGCGCGGCCGAGTGGCGCATGATCGCGCGGCCGTCCGCGGAACCGATCTCCACGGGCTCGACGACGTCGCCCTCGGCGACCCGGTGGGCCAGGTCGCGCAGGGCGCCGTTCACCCGCGCCGCGATCACGGTGCGGCCGTCGGCGTCGAGGGCCTCTCCGGCGGTCGTGCCGGCGGGCACCACTCGCTCGCTTCCGTCGAGGGTGATGCGCAGCTCTGACACGGTGTCTCCTCGCATTGCTGGGTGCTGGTGGTGAGTGCTGATGATCGGGTGCTTGCGGTGGTGCTGGTGGTGCCGGTGGTGCGTGCAGGTCGGTTGGGATCGTATCGAGCGGGTCCCCGTAACGCGGTGAGGCCCCGGGAGCAGCTCCCGGGGCCTCACCGCAGTTCGAAGATCAGGACGTGCGGCCGTGACGCCGGGGCGTGCCCGGCGTGGTCGTCAGCGCCTCGGCGGCGGCGAGCACGGCTCTCACGGCCACCACTGTACTACGTGGCGGACGGCTGGCGCCGGTGCTCGGGCCCCCGGAGCTTGTCCATGTCCTCCAGCTCGCGTCCCTTGGTCTCCGGGACGCTCCGCCAGACGAACACGAAGGCGAGCGCGGCGAACGCGGTGTACAGGCCGTAGGCCAGGCCGAGCGACATGCCCGACAGCCACGGGAAGGTGACGGTGATCAGCCAGTTGGCGATCCACTGCGCCGCCGCCGCGACCGCGAGCGCCGAGGCCCGGATGAAGTTGTTGAACATCTCGCCGAGCATCACCCAGACGATCGGCCCCCAGGTGGACGCGAAGCCGAACACGTAGAGGTTGGCGGCGACCAGCGCGACCGGGCCCGCGACGTGGCCGAGCTTGGGGTTGCCGTCCACGACGGGCGCGGTGGCGAAGCACACGGCCATCACGCACAGCGTCACCGCCATCAGCCCCGCGCCGAACAGCAGCAGCGGGCGGCGGCCGACCTTGTCCACCAGCGCGATCGCGATCAGCGTCGAGCCGACGTTCACCATCGAGTTGATCACCGAGGTGAGCATGGCGTCGTTCTCGCCGAACCCGGCGGCGTGCCACAGCGTGGTGCCGTAGTAGAAGATCACGTTGATGCCGACGAACTGCTGGAACACCGAGAGCAGGATGCCGATCCACACGATCGGCAGCAGCCCGAACCGCTCGCCGCGCAGGTCGCGCAGGTGGACGGGCCGGTCGGTGGCCAGCGAGCGCAGGATCCGGCCGATCTTGACGTCCACGTCGGCCTCGTGCCCGGCGAGCCGCTGCAGGATCTGCTTGGCGCGGCGGATCTCGCCCTTCTTGACCAGGTAGCGCGGCGACTCGGGGATCACCAGGGAGACCACGCCGTACAGGACGGCGGGCAGCATCGCGACGCCGAACATCCACCGCCAGGACGAGCCGCCCCACGGGAAGGTGCCGGTCGCGCCGCCGTCCGACATCCGGGCGATGACGTAGTTCACCACCAGCGCGGCGAAGATGCCGAGCACGATCGCCATCTGCTGGAGGGAGCCGAGCCGTCCGCGCAGGTTGGCCGGGGCGATCTCGGCGATGTAGGCGGGCGCGATCACCGAGGCGGTGCCGATCGCGATGCCGCCGACCACGCGCCAGAACGTCAGGTCCGCGGCGCTGAACGCGAGCGCCGAGCCGAGCGAGCTGATCACGAAGATGACCGCGGCCCCGACCATGACCTTGATCCGGCCGATCCGGTCGGCGAGCGGCCCGGCGAACCAGGCGCCGACGGCGCAGCCGAGCAGCGCCGAGGACACGACGAACCCGATCCAGAACGAGTTCAGGTGGAACTGCTGCCGCAGCGCGTCGACCGTCCCGTTGATCACCGACGAGTCGTACCCGAACAGGAAGCCGCCCAGCGCGGCGGCGCCCGCGAGCATCGCGGCGACGGCGGCCGAGGATCCCTCCGCGTGGTCCGCTGCGTGTTCCGCTGCCTGCTCCGCGGCGCCTCTACCCTCCGTAGTCATGTTCCCGACCTTCCCAGGAAAAGATCAGGCAATCCTGGCGGTCGGGCCAAGGTTCGGCCGGGTCCCGGGCCGCTCCGCGCCGTCCGCGCGGACGGGCCGATACCCCAGGTGGCGGCCCGGATCTCCCTCTCCGGGGGCACGCGGGCGGGCTCGCGGGCGCACTAGTCTCCGAGGGAAATGAGCGACCAGCCTTCCTCACCCGGCCGTCCCGCCGCCGCGGACCGGCCCGCCCCACAGGGCGCCGATCTCGTCCGGACGGCGCTGCGCCGCGCCGTCCTGCCCGGTGTCGCCACCGGGCCGCGCGCGGTGCGGCCGCCGCTCCCCCGCCGGCTGTGGGTGCGCGTCCCGCTGATCGTGCTGCTGATGCTGCTCACGATCGGCTTCACCGCCGCGTCCATCGCCATCCCCATGGAGTCCCTGCACCGGTCGGCCGACGAGAGCGTGCCCATCGGGCTGCTCCAGGCGGCGCCCCTGGTGATCACGCTGTTCCGGCCGCTGCTCGCCTGGCGGATCGCGGCGGCCGGGCTGCTGCTCGGCGCGCTCGCCGTGCGGGACGCCGGGTTCTGGCCGTGGTCGCCGACCGCGTGGCTGGCCTTCATGATCATCCTGTTCTGCGTCGGGGCGGCCGGGGACCGGACGGTCACGCTCGGCGCCGGGACCGTCAGCGTGGCCGGGGTGGTCGGGCCGGCCGTGCTGGTCGCGATGCCGGTGTGGTTCGGGGTGATCCTGTCCGCGCTGGCGCTGCTGGCGCTCGCGTTCGGCGACGCGGTCGGCGGGCGGCGGATCGCCGAGCGGGCGCTGCGCGAGCAGGAGGAGCTGCACCGCCGCGACCTCGCCCGGCAGGCCGTGCTGGAGGAGCGCGCCCGGATCGCGCGCGAGCTGCACGACGTGGTGGCGCACCACATGTCGGTGATCGCGATGCAGGCGGAGGCCGCGCCCTACAAGATCCCGGAGCTGCCGGAGCAGGCCCGCGCCACCTTCGTCGTCGTCCGGGACGCGGCCCGCGAGGCGCTGGCGGAGACCCGCCGCGTGGTCGGGCTGCTGCGGGCCGAGGACGAGGCGGCCGAGCGGGCGCCGCAGCCCGGCCTGGCCCGGCTGGACGAGCTGCTGGAGGCCGCGCGGCGGTCCGGGCTCACCGTCACCGGTTCGGTGACCGGGATGCCGCGCCCGCTCGCGACGGGCGTGGATTTGTCGGCGTTCCGGATCGTCCAGGAGTCGCTGAGCAACGCGTCCCGGTACGCGCCGGGCGGGACGGCGCGGGTCGAGATCGGCTACGGGGACGAGACGCTGCGCGTGGCCGTCCGGGACGAGGGGCCGGGACCGGGCGGCGAGCCCGAGTCGTCCGGCGGCGGGCACGGGCTGGTCGGGATGCGCGAGCGGGTCACGATGCTGGGCGGGACGCTGGCGACCGGCCCGCGCGGGGACGGCCGTCCGGGCTGGGCGGTCGAGGCGGAGCTCCCCTACGGCGCCGACGGCTGACGGACGCCGGTCCGGGCGCCGGTCCGGGCGCCGGTCCCGACACCGGACGATCATGGTCGCGGAACGCCGTAGGGTGCTCTCGTGACGATTCGGGTGCTGATCGCCGACGACCAGGTGATGATCCGCGACGGGCTGGCGGCGCTGCTGTCGTCGGATCCGGAGATCGAGGTGGTGGGGCAGGCCGGCAACGGCCGGGAGGCGGTGTCCCTCGCCCGCGAGCTCGCCCCGGACGTGGTGGTGATGGACATCCGGATGCCCGAGATGGACGGCCTCGCCGCCACCGCCGAGCTGGTCGGCGACGACCCCGGCCAGGCCGGCGGCGGCCCGAAGGTGCTGGTGCTGACCACCTTCGACCTGGACGAGTACGTCTACGAGGCGCTCGGCGCGGGCGCGAGCGGCTTCCTGCTCAAGGACGCCCCGGCCGCCGACCTCGTGCAGGGCGTGCGGGTGGTGGCGTCCGGGGACGCGCTGCTCGCGCCCTCGATCACCCGGCGGCTGATCTCCGACTTCGCGCGCCGCCGCCGGCACCAGCGGCCGAGCCCGGCGGCGACGGCGGCGCTCACGCCGCGCGAGCGCGACGTGCTGCGGCTCATCGCGCGCGGCATGTCCAACGGCGAGATCGCCGCCGAGCTGGTGCTGGCCGAGCAGACCGTGAAGACGCACGTCGGGCACGTCCTGACCAAGCTGGGGCTGCGCGACCGCACCCAGGCCGTGGTGTTCGCCTACGAGAACGGCCTCGTAGGCGAATAGCGCCTGTTGGCGGGCCTACCGGGATTGGCGGGCCTACCGGGACGGGTCGAGGACGAGCTTGCCGGTCGTCCGGCGGGAGCGCAGGTCCTCGTGGGCGCGGCGGACCTCGGACAGGCCGTACTCGCCGCCCGCGACGACCTTGAGCCCGCCGCCGGCGGCGAGGCCGAACAGCTCGTCCAGCGCGGTGCCCATGACGTCGCCGGGGAGCTGGAACACGTGCGCCAGCCACATGCCCGCGACGGTCGTCGAGTGCGACATCAGGTTGGCGGGCTGGACGGGCTTCGGCAGCTCGCGGGACGCCATCCCGTAGAAGGCCAGCCGGCCGAACGGCGCCAGCGCGGTGAGGCTCTCGTCGGTGACGCGCCCGCCGGTCATCTCCAGCACGACGTCCACGCGGCGGCCGTGGTTGGCCTCGATGAGGGCGGCCTTGAGGTCGGGCTCGGCCGGGTCCACGGCGATGTCGGCGCCGAGGTCGAGCGCGAGCGCGCGCTTCTCGGCGGACGAGGCGGTCGCGATGACCCGTCCCGCGCCCCAGGCCTTGGCGAGCTGGACGGCGAGCGTGCCGACGCCGCCCGCTGCCGCGTGCACGACCACCGACTCGCCCGGTTCGAGGTGGGTGCTGCGGCGCAGCAGCAGCCAGGCGCTGACGCCCTGCACGACCATGCCGAGCGCGGTCACGTCGTCGATGGCGTCGGGCACGTCCCACATGGTCGCGGTCGTCGCGACGGCCTTCTCGGCGTAACCGCCGTTGCCGAGCAGCGCGACGACGCGGCGGCCGTCGGGGGTGCGGCCGACCGCCTCACCGCCGGGCACGAGCGGGAGCGTCTGCTTGGCGAGGTAGCTGTTCTCGGCCTGGTGGGTGTCGGCGTAGTTGATGCCCGCCCGGTCCACCTCGATGAGCGTCTGCCCGTCGCCCGGCACGGGGTCGGGAAGCTCGACCGGGGTGAGGACCTCCGGTCCGCCGAACTCGGTGATCTGGATGGCGCGCATCTGGTCTCTTCCTGCTGCGTCGGGCGGTGATGCCGGGTCGGGTGGGGGGCGGGTCAGCGGGGTCCGGGGACGCCGCGGAACCGGAACGGCTCGGACGGGCGGCCGGGCACCACGTACCAGGCCTCGCCGGCTCCGTCCGCGTCCAAGATTGCCATGAACGCCTCGACGACGTCCGAGACGGGTAGGACGGGGAAGCCGGTGCGCTCCAGCTCCGCCTTGATCGAGGCGATGATGTCGGTCTCGGCGAAGGACGGGCACAGCGCGTTCACCCGGATGCCCTCGGGCAGGTGCGCGGGGCCGAGCGCCCGGACGAGCCCGACGACGGCGGCCTTGTTCGCCCCGTAGACCGGGTCGAACGGCGTCGCGGTCAGCGCGGCCATGCTGGCGGTCGCGACGATGTCGCCGCCGCCGCGGGCGCGGAGCGCGGGCAGCGCGGCGTGGACGCCGTAGACGACGCCGTCCACGTTGATCGACATGGCGCGGCGGTAGCGTTCGGGGTCGAAGTCGTCGCCGAGCCCGAAACCGCTCGCCACGCCCGCGTTCAGGAACGCCAGGTCGAGCCCGCCGAAGCGGTCGACGGCGGTCTGGACGGCCCGCGCGCTGTCGGCGGGCTCGCGCACGTCGCAGCGGACGAACTCGGCGTCCAGCTCGCCGGCGAGCTTGCGGCCGCCGTCCTCGTCCACGTCGGCGAGGACGAGCCGGGCGCCGTCCTCCGCCAGCCGCCGCGCGACCGCCGCGCCGATGCCGTTCGCACCGCCGGTGATGAGCGCGACCTTGCCCGCGCGCGGGCCCGCTGCTCCCTGGAACGCCGTCATGGGCACCTCATCCTCGCAAGTAACTGACTCGTCAGTTACTATAGCCGAATGGACTTCGGTTTGAGCCCCCGCGCCGAGGAGTACCTCGGCCGCCTGCAGGACTTCATGGACGCCCACGTCTACCCCGCCGAACCGGTCTACGCCGAACAGCGCCGGGAGCTGACCGCCGCCGGGCGCGAGCACGAGCTGCCGCCGGTCGTCGAGGAGCTGAAGGCCGAGGCGCGCGAGCGCGGCCTGTGGAACCTGTTCCTGCCCGACAGCACCGACCCGGCGCACGGCCTCACGAACACCGACTACGCCAGCCTCGCCGAGATCACCGGCCGCTCGCCGCACCTGGCCCCCGAGGCCACCAACTGCGCCGCGCCCGACACCGGCAACATGGAGGTCCTCCACCTGTTCGGCACGCCCGAGCAGAAGGAGCGCTGGCTGACGCCGCTGCTGAACGGCGAGATCCGCTCCGCGTTCGCGATGACCGAGCCGGACGTGGCGAGCTCCGACGCCACCAACATCTCCACCCGCATCGAGCGGGACGGCGACCACTACGTCATCAACGGCCGCAAGTGGTGGATCACCGGCTCGGCCGACCCGCGCTGCAAGATCATGATCGTGATGGGCAAGACCGACCCGGAGGGGCACCCCTACCTCCAGCAGTCGATGGTGCTGGTGCCGATGGACACGCCGGGCGTCGAGATCGTCCGTCCGCTGCCCGTCTTCGGCTACCACGACCAGCAGGGGCACTGCGAGATCACCTTCACCGACGTCCGCGTCCCGGTGGAGAACCTGGTCGGCGAGGAGGGCGGCGGCTTCGCCATCGCGCAGGCGCGCCTCGGCCCCGGCCGCATCCACCACTGCATGCGCGCCATCGGCATGGCCGAGCGGGCGCTGGAGCTGATGTGCCGGCGCGCGGTGGACCGGGTGGCGTTCGGCAAGCCGCTGGCCGCGCAGGGCGTCGTCCGGGAGCAGATCGCCGAGTCGCGGATGGCGATCGAGCAGGCCCGGCTGCTCACCCTCAAGACCGCGTGGCTGATCGACAAGCACGGGGTGAAGGCCGCCCGGTCCGAGGTCGCGGCCATCAAGGTCGTCGTGCCGCGGATCGCGCTCGAGGTCGTGGACCGCGCCATCCAGGTGCACGGCGGCGCGGGCGTCTCCGCCGACACCCCGCTGGCCGCGATGTGGGCCGGGCTGCGCACGCTGCGCCTCGCCGACGGCCCCGACGCCGTGCACGTCCGGTCCGTCGCGCGCGCGGAGTTGGGTAAGTTCACCGCGAGATGACGAACACCACGGGGGACGCGGGCACCCGCGAGTCGGGCGCCCGCACGGCGAGGCCCAACCCACCCCGCCCCGCGCCCCGCGCGGACGCGACCGGCGCGGGCGGCGCGGGCGCAGGCTCGGGCGGCGCAGCCGGCGCGGGTGCCGGTGGGGGGCGGCGGCGGATGCCGCACGCGCGGCGGCGCGAGCAGCTGCTCGGGCTGGCGCTGCGCGAGTTCGGGCGGCGCGGCTACCACCTGACGCAGATGGAGCACGTGGCCGGGGCGGCGGACGTGTCCAAGGCGCTGCTGTACCAGCACTTCGCGTCCAAGGAGGAGCTGTTCGCCGAGGTGGTCGGCTCGGTCGTCGCCGAGCTGACCGCCCGGCTCGGCGCCGCGGTGCGGGCCGAGGACGGCTCGGTGGACCGGATCCGCGCGATGGTGCGGGTGCTGTTCGACTACGCGACCGACGAGCCGGACGCCTGGTCGCTGGTCATCCGGCACCTGGACAAGCCGGAGGTCGGGCCGGGCCTGCACGAGCTGCGCGACCGGCTCGGCGAGGCGTTCGCCGACCTGCTGCTGATCCGCCGCCGCGCCGACCCCGCCCTGTCCCCCGCCGAGCTGGCGGTGAACGAGCACCGCGCCCGGCTGCTCGTCCCGCTGATGTACGGGTCGATGCTGTCGATGGTGTCGTGGTGGCTGGAGCACCCCGACACCCCGCGCGACCGGGCGGAGGCGATGGCGGTCGAGTTCATCTGGCTCGGCCTGGACCGCCTCCGCACCGGCGAGCGCCTGCGCGGCTGACCCTGATCCGCCGGCCGGCTCAGTAGTCGGCGACCGGCCCGGGCTGGACGGTCGGGACGGTCAGCGCGACCTTCGACGCGTCCAGCCAGCCGAGCGCCTTCTGCGAGGTGAACAGGGCCGTGCCCGGCGTGAGCTGGAGCGCCAGCCGGTGGCCCGGCCCGATCTTCCAGGACAGCGCCTCCAGGTCGCGCTCGACCGTGCGGCGGCGGCCGTCCAGGGTGACCGGGACCGGGGTGGCCTGGTTGCCGACGACCAGGCCGGAGTCGACGTCCACGATCTGCGCGTAGAGGGCGGTCCTCCCGTGCAGCGCGCGGCCCTGGTAGCTGAGCTTCAGGTGCGGGACGCCGACCGCCTGGCCGTCCGCGGCAGGCGACGGGATCGGGACGGTCAGGGCGTTCTTGGCGGGCTGCGCGACCATCTGCGAGCCGGAGCTGTCCAGCGGGCTCACGTTCAGGTGGCCCTTGCCGGTCGCGCGCAGCGGCTGCCGCGCCGGCGCCGGGTAGGACGCGGCCGTCCGGTAGACGCCGTCCTGGTCGATGTACTCGAAGCCGGCGCCGGTGTCGACGGAGGCGTCCCGCTTCAGGTAGCGGGCGAACCAGGCGAGCGTGGCCTTGGCGAGGTGGTCGGCCGAGCCGGCCTTGGTCGAGCAGGTGCCGTGCCCGCCGCAGAACCAGATCATCTTGACCGGCGCGCCGTTCGCCTTGATCGGCCGGTAGAACGACAGGCCCTCGCGGAGCGTGAACAGCGTGTCCACGGTGCCCTGCATGACGAGCGTGGGGATGTGGATCCTGTTGACCAGCGATCCCGCGCCGGCCTGGAGGAACCACTTCTGGACCGACGGGGACAGCGTCCCGCTCAGCGCGCCGGACGCGCAGCCCTCCAGCACCTTCCCGGCGACGCGGTTGCCGTTCACGACGCCGCCGAGGCACAGCAGCGAGCCCCAGCCCGCGCGGTAGACCGAGTCGCGGTAGAGGCTGCGCTCGACGCTCTGGAAGGCGATGGTCGGGGTGATCACGTCCACCCGGCGGTCCATCCCGGCGACGACGAGCTGGATGCCGCCGCCGTAGCTGCCGCCCGCCATCCCGAGGCGCGGGTCGCCGGGCCGGTCGAGCTGGACCTCGGGCTGCGCCGCGGTCCAGTCGATGATCTTCATGACGTCCCGGCCCTCGACCGCCGGGGTGTCCACGTTGGCCGCGCCCTCGGAGCCGAAGCCGCGGGCGTTCCAGGTCACCACGTTGTACCCGGCGGCGGTGAACAGCGCGAGCTGGCCCTTGGCGGGGTCGGTCTCGGCGCGTCCGCCCCAGCCGTGGCCGAGCAGGATCGTCGGGGCCTTCGCCCCGGTGGCCAGGCCCTTGGCCGGGAAGAAGTTGGTGACGATGTGCACGCCGTCGAACGAGGCGAGCTTCACCGTCCGGGGCGCGGGCGCGCCGTCGGCGTGCGCGGGCACGGCGAGGGCCAGGGGCAGGGCCGCGGTCAGCGCGGTCGTGGCGACGGCGGCGGCCCGGCGGGGGCGACGTGGCATGGGTGAACTCCGGGGGTCCCAAGGTAATCAGTAACTGATTCGGACCTCAGTAGCTACACCACCTCCGACACCACCGGCAATACCGGAACACGAACCACATTCAGGACTAGGATGCGGCCGTGGCCGGATCGACGATCATCAGGCTCAGCCCGCTGACCACCCTGCGGTTCGACGACGACGCGCTGACGATCGTCCGGCTGTGGCGTCCGCGGCGGATCCCCTGGGACGACGTCGCCGGTCTCGTCTACACCCGCGTCCACACGAACCATCGCGGCCCGATCCCGTTCCAGCTCCGCCTCGTGCTCGCGGACGGCGCTCCCGAACCCGGACGCTTCCTCAGCGAAGGCCGGCCCCCCGCGCCCTACGCGACCGGTCCCGTGCTCTTCAGGACGCACAATCTCGACCTCGGAAGGTCGAGCCCCGCCCAGAAGCGCATCTACGCGGAGCTGGAGAGCCGCGGGTTCGAGCGGCCCGAGCCCTCTGCGATGCGATACCAGCCGCGCGGCTACACGCGCGAGGAGCAGACCCTCGCGGTGTCGATGGACCTCCGGCGCGAACACCACAACACCCACCCGGTCACCGTGAACCACGACGGCAGCGACGGACGGCTGGTCGACGACGTCCTGCCCGCCCTCGCCGAGCGGCATCATGCGGCCGAGACGTCGCAGGTCAGGCCGCGCTACACCATCTTCTTCTTCGAAGGGCCGGACGCCGGGGCGAACTCCGCCGCGTTCATCGCCGAAGCGCGCCGCGTCGTCCCGTCCGGATGGCGCGTGACGGCCTCGGCCCTCCCCGAACCGCGACGTCCCTAGCCTGAAGGACACTGTCGGCAGGCGGCACTGCCCCGCCCAATGACGGGCAAAGAGTCGGTCGCCTTCCCGCGTCCCTCGGCCGGACGCGGCGTCCGGCGCCGCTAGCGTCGCCGCAGGCGCATCGGAGTCCGGGAGGGCAGTGGACGAGGAGCACGACGAGGCCGGAGGCCGCGCCGAAACCGAGCCCGACGCCGCCACCGACGCCGACGCCGACGAGGGCGCGGACGAGGGCGAGGGCGACGAGGCGGCCTGGCCGGGCGAGTCCGACCCCGCGACCACCACCGGCGAGAACCCCCTCGCCGCGATGGAGGCGGCGCTGCGCGGCGGGCGCGAGCCCGGCGTCGGAACGGACGCCTACGCCACGCTCGACCTGGCGCTGCGCATCGGCGAGCTCCTGCTCGCCGGAGGGGACACCGCCGAGTCGGTGGACCGGGCCATGGGCCGCATCGCGCGCGCGTACGGGCTTCCGCACACCGAGATCGACGTGACGCTCGCCGCCGTCGGGATGTCCTACCTGCCGCGCGGGGACCGTCCTCCCGTCACCGCCGAACGGCGCGTCCGGCGGCGGACGCCGAACTACACGCGGCTCGTCGCCGTGGACCAGATGGTGCGCGACGCGACCGCCGGGAAGCTCGGGCTCCAGCAGGCCAAGTTCCGGCTCAGCGACATCATCGGCCGCCCGACCGCCTACCCGCACTGGACGCAGGCCACCGCGCTGTCGGTGCTCGGCGGGGCGGGCGGGATCCTGGTCGGCGGCGGGCTGTACGCGGCGCTCGCCGCGTTCGTCGCGACGCTGCTCGGCGACCGGACGGGCGCGTGGCTCGGCCGCCGCGGCATCGCCGACTTCTTCCAGATGGCGCTGGGCGCCGCGATCGGCACCCTGGTGACGGTGCTGCTGGTCGCGACCGACGCGCCGGTGCGCTCGGGGTCGGTCATCATCGGCGTCGTCATCGCGCTGATCCCCGGCCGGGCGCTGGTGGTGTCCATGCAGGACGGCATCGCCGGGGACCTGGTCACCGGCACCACCCGGCTGGTCGAGGTGCTGTTCGTCATCACCGCCATCCTGAGCGGCATCGGCGCGGTCACCTACGTGGCCGCGCGCAACGGCGTGCCGATCTCGCTGGAGAACCTGCCGTCCGCGCCGACGACGGTCGCGGCGCCGCAGACGTTCGGCGCCGCGGCGATCGCGGTGGCGTTCGCCGTCTACCACCTGGTGTCGCGGACGCTGCTGCCGCCGATCGCGCTCGGCGGGATGCTCGCCTGGGCCGTCCTGATCGAGATGCGCGGGCTGGACCTGCCCGCCGCGCCCGCCACGGCGATCGCCGCGACCGTGGTGGGCCTGCTCGGCACCGCCTACGCGCGGCTGGCACGCGTTCCGGCGCTGGTGTGCGTGACGCCCTGCATCGCGCCGTTGATGCCCGGAACGCTGATGTACCGGGGCATGCTGGAGCTCACCACCGGACGGACCGGCCACGCCGCGCTGGTGCTCGTCGAGGCGCTCGCGACCGCGCTCGCGATCGGCGCCGGCGTGTACATCGGCGGGGAGCTGCTCCGGCTCGTCCGGCCCGCGCGGCGGGTGCTGCGCCCGCCGCGGCGCGTCCGCACCTGACGCGCCGGAGGACGGCCCGTCCGAGCGCGTTTTGGCACGTGACAACGCACCTGGCGGCCTTCCGGGCGTAACGATTTCGACTCGGGCGGTTCCCCTCGGCGTAGCCGCGGCGGGACGATGCGTGCGTGGCAGCCAACGGGAGTGGCGCGACGGCGGCCGTGGGCGGCGACGCCCGGCCGGCCGGACGGCGGGCGGCCGGGGGGAACGGCGGTCGCCTGCTCGAACAGGTGGGGTCCTGGCCGGACGTCTCGGTGGTGCGGGCCGACTGCGGCTTCGGCAGGGCGCTCGCGACGGGCGGCCGGCAGGTGCTGCACCTGCACGGCGACGAGGCCGAGTTCCGGCTGACCCGCCCGGTGCTGGACCGGCTCGGCGAGGCGCTCGCCGGCACCGGCCGGGTGCGGGTGCGGCCGGGCGGCGAGTGGGTGGCGGTCCGTCTCGACACCGACTCCGACCTCGCGCTGGCGCTGGCCCTGACCAGCGTGGCGATCAAGGCGACCGCGGCGGTCCGGGACGCCGGGCCCTGCGGCGCGGCGGCGTCCCGGACCGGGTAGCGGCCAGACCGCATGAGCGGTCGGGCCGGGTGGGCGGTCGGGCCGGGTGGGCGGTCAGAGGGTGGAGTTGCGGAACGGCTGCTCCGGCGCGCCCAGGTTCGGCTTGCCGATGAGCCGCCGGGACGACAGCGCGTAGATCCCGTCGTTGGTCATCACCCAGACGATCCGGCGGTCCCACTCGATGTAGACGCCGTGCGTCTGGTTGCCGAGCGCCCAGTCCGGGACGTCCTTGCTGTAGCCCTGCGGGACGAACTGCGCGACGATCTTCGGGTGGGCGGGGTCCTTCACGTCGAAGAACTGCGCGCCCGCGTTGTAGAACCCGTAGGTCAGCAGGCCGTTCGGCGGGGTGCCGGGCGAGGTGTAGTAGCCGGTGCGCTTGGGTCCGAAGCTGCCGCCGCGCTGGCAGAAGTCGGCGAAGCCGGAGCCCTTCGGCGGGACGGGCCGGGGCAGCGTGCCGACGATGCGCGGCTTGGCCGGGTTCCGGACGTCCACCTGGAACACGTCCTTGTACGGCTCGTAGCAGTCCTCGCCGAGCGGGTAGCCGCTGACGTACACGATGCCGGTCCTGGCGTACTGCGAGACGTCCACGTTGTCGGCCTCGGTGCCGCCGACCGACATCGGCAGGTCGAGGTGCCCGACGATCCTCATGCGCGCCGGGTCGGAGATGTCGAGGACGGAGAACCCGAAGCCGCCCTGCGCCGCGAACGCGTACCTGCCGCCCTGCTCGACGGGCTTGGGAATGAACAGCGACATGCGCGCGCCCATCCAGGACGTCTGGTTCCCGCAGCGCGGGTTCGTCCGGTACGCGGCCTCCTCGCCCTTCACCTGGCCGGGCAGGTGCCATTCGCCGAGCTTGCGCGGGTGCGCCGGGTCGGACATGTCGTAGGAGGCGTATCCGGCCGAGTACAGGTTCGTCGGGACCTCGGAGTTGCCCCAGGAGTCGCGCGGCGCGACCGCGATGAACATGTACTTCTCGCCCGTGTAGTACGGGATGTCGAGCGAGCCGGAGCCCTGCTGCGCGGCGTTGACGTCGGAGTGCAGCGGGTCCTTCTGGGTGGCGTCGGTGCTGACGGTCGCCAGCAGGTGCCAGTCCCTCTTGCGCGGGCCGTCCAAGCGGAAGACCTTGAAGCCCTTGAGCTGCTTGGTGGCGCGGACCTTCCTCACGCCCTCGGGGTTGCCGAACTTGCCGTGCTCGGGGTCGTCGCCGAGCTCGTCCGGGATCTGGCGCTTCGCCTCGAAGCTCTGCACCATGACGTAGGCGTTGAGCCGCCGGTTCCACTGGATCGTGGACGCGCCCCAGAAGTCGTGCGCGGCCCAGGCGCCATTGGCCTTGTTCTCGTCGCCGTTCACGTCGTCGCGGGTCATCTTCTCCACGACCTTCACCTTCTTGACGTCGGTGATGTCGTAGACGCGGCCCTCGCTCCGGTCGTACTGGAACATATAGCGGCGGCCGTGGAAATCGACGATGTTCTGCCACGAGTGGAAGTAGTCCGGGGTGAATTCCTTCCCCCGGTACGACGCCTCGACCTTCACCGGACCGGACCGGTGGGCGTTCGGGTCGTAGCCGGCGGTCTTGCCGAACAGGTCCGTGGACCCGCCGGGGAAGGGGTGCCGCTCCTCGTCGGCGGGGGTCAGGGCCGGGTGCCGGAACGAGCCGTCCAGCTGCATCCCGTACGAGCCGGGGTCGGCCGCGGGCGGCCTGCGGTCCCCGCAGACCGTCGGGATGTAGGGGTCGGCGGGGCTGGCGTGCGCGGAGCCGATCGCGGCGAGCGAGGCCAGGACGGCGGCGGACGCCGAGCCCGCGGCGACCGCCGCGAGGCGGATTCTCCTCATGGAAAATGCCTTTCCTAGGGGGTTCGAGAAGCATGATCCAGGTGAGGAGAATCCGCTAATACCTACTTTCGGGGCGGCTATACCGAACCGGTTATCACCGGAATTTCAGGTGAGCTTCGCGAGCGCCTCGGCGGCGCGGTGGCAATCGTGGAAGGTGCAGTACAGCGGGACGGGCGCCAGCCGCACGACGTCGGGCTCGCGCGCGTCGGCGATCACGCCCGCCTCGTCCGCCAGCGCCTTCACCAGGCCGCCGGCGTCCGCGACGCGCAGCGAGAGCTGGGTGCCGCGCTGCGCGGGGTCGTCCGGCGTGATGACACGGACGCCGCCGATGGGCGCGAGCCGCTCGGCGAGGTAGGCGGTGAGCCGCTCGCTCTTGGCGCGCAGCGCGGTCATGCCGACCCGGTCGAAGATCTCCAGCGAGACCAGGACCGGTGCGAGGGCCATGATCGGCGGGTTGGACAGCGCCCAGGCGTCCGCGGTCGGCGGGTGGGCGACCTCGGGGTCCATGCGGAACCGGATGTCGGCCCGCGTGCTCCACCAGCCGGACAGGCGCGGCAGCGTGGTGTCCCGGACGTGCCGTTCGTGCACGAACGCGCCCGCGACCGCGCCGGGCCCGCTGTTCAGGTACTTGTAGGTGCACCAGGCGGCGAAGTCCACGTCCCAGTCGTGCAGGCTCAGCGGGACGTTCCCGGCGGCGTGCGCGAGGTCCCAGCCCACGACCGCGCCCGCCGCGCGGCCCGCGCGGGTGATCGTCGCCATGTCCATCAGCTGGCCGGTCAGGTAGTTGACGCCGCCGAGCATCAGCAGCGCGACGCGGTTCCCCTCCCGCCGCAGGTAGTCGACGACGTCCTCGGTGCGCAGGTTGTCCTCGCCGGGACGCGGGCGCAGCCGCACGACCGTCTCCGCCGGGTCGAGCCCGTGGTGGACGGCCTGGCTCGCGACCGCGTAGGAGTCGGACGGGAACGCCGAGTCCTCGATGACGATGCGGGTCCGCTCCCCCGACGGCCGGTAGAAGCTGGCCATCAGCAGGTGCAGGTTGACCGTCAGCGAGTTCATCGCGACGACCTCGTGCGGGAGCGCCCCGACCAGCCGCGCGGCGGGTTCGGTCAGCAGCTCGTGGTAGGACACCCACGGGCGCCGGGCCTGCGTGTGCCCCTCCACGCCCAGCCGCGACCAGTCCGTCAGCTCCTCGGCGAGCCGCGCGGCGGTCGCCTTCGGCTGGAGCCCGAGCGAGTTGCCCGCGAAGTACGCGGCCTCCTCGTACGGGCCGCCCGGCGCGGGCGGGATCAGGAACTCGGCGCGCAGCGTCGGCAGCGGGTCGGTCTCGTCGAGGCGGCGGGCCCGCAGCTCGCGCGTCCCCGCCTCCCCGGGCGCGGCTTCGTCGGTCACGTGTTCCTTCCTTCGATCAGGTCCAGCGCCACATCGACGATCATGTCCTCCTGGCCGCCGACCATGCCCCGGCGGCCCACCTCGACCAGGATCTCCCGGGTGTCGAGGCCGTAGCGGCGGGCGGCGTCCTCGGCGTGCCGCAGGAAGGACGAGTACACGCCCGCGTAGCCGAGCGTCAGCGTCTCCCGGTCCACCTGGACGGGCCGGTCCTGGAGCGGCCGGACGATGTCGTCGGCGGCGTCCATCAGCTTGAACACGTCGCTGCCGTGCTTCCAGCCCATCAGGTCGGCGACGGCGACGAACGCCTCCAGCGGGCAGTTGCCCGCTCCCGCGCCCATGCCGGCGAGCGAGGCGTCCACGCGGCGCACGCCGTTCTCGACGGCGACGACCGAGTTGGCGACGCCGAGCCCGAGGTTGTGGTGGGCGTGGATGCCGATCTCGGTGGTGTCGTCCAGGACGTCCCGGTACGCGCGGACGCGGTCCCGGACGCCGTCCATCGTCAGCCGTCCGCCGGAGTCGGTCACGTAGACGCAGTGCGCGCCGTAGGACTCCATCAGCTTGGCCTGCCCGGCGAGCGTCCGGGCGTCGGCCATGTGGGACATCATCAGGAACCCGGCGACGTCCATGCCGAGCTCGCGGGCGGTGGCGATGTGCTGGGCGGAGATGTCGGCCTCGGTGCAGTGCGTGGCGACCCGCACCGACCGGACGCCGAGCTCGTGCGCGCGCTTCAGCTCGGCGATCGTGCCGATGCCGGGCAGCAGCAGCGTGGTGAGCCGCGCGTTCGGCATGACCTCGGCCGCGGCGGCGATCCACTCCTCGTCCAGGTGCGCGCCGGGGCCGTAGTTGACGCTCGACCCGGCGAGGCCGTCGCCGTGCGCGACCTCGACCGCGTCCACGCCCGCCGCGTCCAGCGCGGCGGCGATCTCGCGGACCTGGTCCACGGTGTAGCGGTGCCGGATGGCGTGCATGCCGTCCCGCAGCGTCACGTCCTGGACGTACAGCTCGACGCTCTCCGCCGGCTCGACGCTCTCCGCCGGCTCCACGTTCTCTGCCGGGCTCACTGGGCCGCCATCCTCTCTGCCACGCGCAGCGCGGCGGACGTCATGATGTCGAGGTTCCCGGCGTAGGCGGGCAGGTAGTGCGCCGCGCCCTCCACCTCCAGGAACACCGAGACCAGGTTCCCGGCCTCTCCCCCGGCGAGCGCCGCGAGCGGGTCGGCGGCGGGAAGCGGGCGGATCTGCACCTTCTGCTTGAGCCGGTAGCCGGGCACGTACGCGGCGACCTCGGCGATCATCTTCTCGATCGACGCGGTGACCTGCTCGGGGTCGCAGTCGCCGGTCACGCAGTACACGGTGTCCCGCATGATCAGCGGCGGCTCGGCCGGGTTCAGCACGATGATCGCCTTGCCCCGCGCCGCGCCGCCGACCTCTTCGAGCGCCCGCGACGTGGTCTCGGTGAACTCGTCGATGTTCGCGCGGGTGCCGGGCCCGGCCGACTTGGAGGCGATGGACGCGACGATCTCGGCGTACCGGACCGGCGTCACCCGCGACACGGCCGCGACGATCGGCACGGTGGCCTGGCCGCCGCAGGTGACCATGTTGACGTTCGGGGCGGCGAGGTGCTCGTCCAGGTTGACCGCGGGCACCACGTACGGGCCGATCGCCGCCGGGGTCAGGTCGACGATCTTCTTCCCGTACGGTTCCAGGACCCGCGCGTTGTGCCGGTGCGCCTTGGCGGACGTGGCGTCCAGCACGACCTTCACGTCGGCGAACTCGTCCATGGCGACCAGGCCCTCGACGCCCTCGTGGGTCGTCGCGACGCCGAACCGGCGCGCGCGGGCGAGCCCGTCGGAGTCCGGGTCGATCCCCGCGAGCACCGCGACGTCGAGGGCCTCCGACGTCCGGAGCACCTTGATCATCAGATCGGTGCCGATGTTGCCCGATCCGATGATCGCGACGCGCTGCGCGTCCGGCATGGCACTGTCTCCCTTCCGTGGCAGAAATCGGCGAAGGCCGCGGCGGTCTCCGCGCCGAGGGCGGCGACGTCCGGCCCGGTCCCGGTGAGCGGGGCGAGCCGCCGGTCGTGCAGGGTGCCGAGGTGGAACGGGACGTCCACCAGGTGCGCCGCGCCGAGCCGCACGCCCGCGTGGGCGTACGGCGAGCGGTGCTCGAACCGGACGCGCCGGACCTCGCCGCCGTGCGCGGCGTGCCAGCGCGCCAGCTCGTCCGCCGGGCGCGCCATGACCAGCTCGGTGCGCGCGCCGGCGGCCGACAGCGTGGCCGGGTCGATCGCGGCGAACAGCCGCATCTCCTCGGCGGTGGTCGTGACCAGCAGCGGGAGCGGCGGGACCGCCCCCGACCGGACGGCGTCCATCGGGTGCCGGGGCAGGAACGCCCCGTCCACCACGGGCGCGACCGGCAGGACGCCCTCGACCGGCGGCAGCGTCCGCGCCGCCTCGCCCTCGGCCGCGAGGACGGCCTTCAGCGGCGCGGACCGGGGCTGCGCCCGTCCGAGCGCCCGGCGGAACGCGGCCGTGAACGCGCGGGCGCGCGTCCCGGTCGCGAAGCCGTAGGGCAGGCCGCTCATCACGGCGGCCCGCTGGAACAGGCCGCGCGCGCTCGGCGCGCCCATGAGGGCGAGCACGCTCATCCCGCCCGCCGAGTGCCCGGCGAGGGTGATCCGGTCCGGGTCGCCGCCGAACGCGGCGATGTTGGCGCGGACCCACTCCAGCGCGGCGACCTGGTCGCGCAGCCCGAGGTTGGCCGGGATCTCGTCGTCGCAGGCGAAGCCGAGCACGCCGAGCCGGTAGTTGAGGGTGACGACGACCAGGTCGTGGTCGCGGGCGAGCGGCGTCCCCCGGTACATCGGCTGGGCGCCCGAGCCGAACACGAACGCGCCGCCGTGCAGGAAGACCAGCACCGGCCGCCGTCCGGCGGTGCCGGGCGTCCAGACGTTCAGGGTGAGGCAGTTCTCCCGGCCCGACTCCGGATCGATCTCCAGGCCCGGCACCCAGGCCATCCGGCCCGGGCGCTGCGGGGCGGGCGGGCCGAAGGCGCGGGCCTCGCGCACGCCGTCCCACGGGACGGGCGGTTCGGGCGGCGCGAACCGGCGGGCGGGCGCGGCGTACGGGACGCCCCGGAACGCGATCGTCCCGTCGTCCGGGCCGCCGCGCACCGTCCCGGCCGCGGTCGCGACCGTGGTCATGAGGCGAGCCCCGCCGCCGCGGAGTCGACCCGGAGGGCGTCCCGGCCGGAGGCGGGCGCGAAGAACCGCTCGGCGTTCCCGCCGAGGATGGCCGACCGGTCGGCGCCGGTCAGGCCGGGGCAGGCGCGGATCGTCGCGCCCGGCTCCCGCTCGCCCAGCGGGAACGGGTAGTCGGTGCCGAGCATGACGCGCTCGACGCCCATGACGTCCACCAGCAGGCGCAGCGCGCGCGGGTCGAACACGGCCGAGTCGACGTGGAAGCGGCTCGTGTACTCCGACGGCGGGCGCGGCGAGTCCGCGCGGACGATGTCCCGGTTGCGCCAGGCGTTGTCGGCCCGGCCGAGCAGGAACGCGAAGCTGCCGCCGCCGTGGCAGAAGCACAGCCGCAGCGACTCGGGCAGCCGCTCGAACGTGCCGCCGAGCATCATGCCGAGGATGCTGAGCTGCGTCTCGGCGGGCATCCCGACCAGCCACGGGAGCATGTGCCCGCGCATCCGGTCGGTCGCCATCATGTCCCACGGGTGGACGAGCACCGGCAGCCCGAGCGCGGCGCAGTGCGCGAGGAACTCGGCGATCTCGCCGTCGTCCAGGTTCCGCTCGCCCACGTGGTTGCCGATGTGCACGCCGCGGGCCCCGGCGGCGGCCGCGCGGGTCGCGACCTCGCAGGCGGTCGCGGTGTGCTGGAGCGGCACCTGGCAGAGCGGCAGCAGCCGCGCGGGGTCGGCCGCGCAGTACTCGACGATCCTGGCGTTGACCAGGTCGCACCAGTCGGCGGCGCGGGCCGGGTCGGCCCCGTACCCGAACATCAGCGGCGTGGACGAGACGGCCTGGACGTCCACCCCCGCGGCGTCCATGTCGGCGAGGCGGCGGGCGGGCTCCCACAGGCCCTCCTCGACGGGGCGGTACTCGTCGCCGCCGCTCATCATCATTCCGGTGCCGTCGCCGTGGTCGCGCAGCCACGGCTCGCCGGTGTCGCTCAGCACCCGTCCCTCCGCGCGGCTGATGCGCGGGAAGACGTGCGCGTGGACATCGAAGACGCTCACGGGGACCTCCGTTTTCGGGCGTGCTCGCGCCCCCTTCCGGCGGGGCGGGCCGCCGGAAGGGTCGTTTCGTTCGGCTCAGGCGCGGGGCGCCGTCTTGGGGACCATCGCATCGGGCCACTGCCTGCCCGGATGGGTCGCGCCGCAGTTCGGGCACTTGCGGTCGCCGTCGTAGAACTCCTGGAACACCGGGGGCAGGTCGTCCACGATCGACCGGACCTGCAGCTCGGTGCGGTGCACCAGGTGGTGGCACTCGGTGCAGTACCACTCGAAGGACTCCAGCTCGCCCTCCGGGCGCGCGATCTCCACGACCAGGCCGACCGAGCCGGCCTCGGGGCGCTGCGGCGAGTGCCGGACGTGCGGGGGCAGCAGGAACACGTCCCCCTCGTTGATCTGCACGTCCACCGGAGGCCTGCCCTCCTCCTCCATCACCCGCAGGACCATGTTGCCCTTGAGCTGGTAGAAGAACTCCTCGCGCGGGTCGTCGTGGAAGTCGGTCCGCTGGTTCGGGCCGCCGACCACCATGACGATCATCCCGGCGTTCTCGAACACCTGCTTGTTGCCGACCGGCGGCTTGAGCAGGTGCTCGTGCTCGGCGATCCACGCCTGGAAGTTGAAGGGCTGTCCGTGCACCATCTTGGGAAGGGTCATGCTCCGGCCTCCTTGGGGGGGATGTGGGCGACGCACGAGATCTCGATCAGCAGATGCGGGTGCGGGAGCTGGTGCACCGCGACCGTGGTGCGGGCGGGGCCGGTCTCGTCGAAGTACTCGCCGTAGACCTCGTTGTAGCCGCCGAAGTCGTTCATGCTCACCAGGTAGGTGGTGACGTTGACGACGTCGGCGAGGTCTCCCCCGGCCGCCTTCAGCAGGTCGCGGATGTTCTCGATCACCGCGCGGGTCTGCGCGCGGATGTCGAGGTCGGTGACGCCCATCGGGTCGGCGCTCGCTCCGGCGAACGTGCCGTCCGGGCGCCGGGAGCTGGTCCCGGACACGAACACGAAGTCGCCCGCGCGCCGCACGTGCGGGAACCTCCCGCGCGGCTTCGCCTTGCCCTCGACGAGGATCGCCTCATCGGTCACGTGGTCACCTCCACCGAGCCGAGGCCCGCGCCGGTGACGCGGACGTGCGCGTTCGCGGGCAGCGGGACGGCGGCGGTCGCGGCCCCGGCGAGGACGACGTCGCCCGCGCGCAGCACGATCCCGGCCTCGGTCGCGAGCCGCGCGGCGGCGCGCAGCGCCCGCACCGGGTCGCCGAGGATGGCCGCCGACGAGCCGGTCTGGACGACGCGTCCGTCGATCTCCAGGACCATCCCGACGTTCGACACGTCGCGCGGGCCGTGCCAGGCGCCGATGCCGAACCCGGACGCCGACGCGTTGTCGGCGATCACGTCCGGCAGGGTGAACTTGAAGTCGGAGTAGCGCGAGTCGAGGATCTCGTAGCCGACCGCGACGCCGGCCACGGCGGTGTCCACGTCGGCCGGGCGGATGACGTCCCGGCCGATCAGGAACACGATCTCCGGCTCGACGCGCGGGTGGATCAGGGAGGCGACGTCGGCCGCCGACTCGACCAGCATCCGGTCGGTGAGCTGGCCCCAGATGACGTCGTCCACGCCCATCTGGACCATCTTCGCGCGGCTGGTGAAGCCCATCTTCACGCCCGCGAACCGCTCGCCGGACGTGCGCCGCAGCTCGATGCCCGCGCGCTGCACGTCGTAGGCGGTGGGCACGTCCAGCTTCGGCTCGGACGCGCTGAGCATCCCGATCGCGCGCCGCTCGCGCCGCGCCCCGTCCAGGCGGGCGGCCAGGCCCCTGACGTCGGTCACGCCTCTTCCCCTTCCTGGCGGGCGAAGGCGACGCGGACGTCGCCGAGTCCGTCGATGCGCGCCTCCACGACGTCGCCGGGCGCGACCGGCACGACCGGGCCGAGCGCGCCGGTGAGCACGGTGTCGCCCGCGCGCAGCGGGCGGCCGACCCGGACGAGCGTGTCGGCGAGCCAGAGCGCCGCGTTCAGCGGGTGCCCGAGGCAGGCCGCGCCGGTGCCGGACGACACCTGCTCGCCGCGCCGCTCCAGCACCATCCCGCACAGCCGCAGGTCCACGTCGGCGAGCCGGACGGGCCGGTTGCCCAGCACGTACAGGCCCGAGGACGCGTTGTCGGCGACCGTGTCGGCCAGGGTGATGTCCCAGTCGCGGATGCGGCTGCCGACGACCTCGATCGCGGGCAGCGCGAACGCCGTCGCGCGGATCAGGTCGGCGACGGTGTGCCGCTCGTGTGTCAGGTCGTGCTCCAGGACCAGCGCCACCTCGGCCTCGGCCCGCGGCTGCTGGACGGCCCCGGCGGGCACCTCCGCGCCGTCGGGGACGGCCATGTCGGCGAACAGCATCCCGAAGTCGGGGCTGTCCACGCCGAGCTGCCTCTGCACGGCCGTGGAGGTCAGGCCGATCTTGCGGCCGGCGAGGCGGCGGCCCTCGGCGATCCACCTGGTGGTGAGCCGCTCCTGGACGGTGTAGGCCTCGTCCGGGGTGGAGATCAGGTCGCGGACGGGCGCGCAGGGCGTGCCGCTCGCGTGCGCCGCGAGGATGCGGTCGGCGGCCCGCTCGACGGCGGAGCGCGCGGTCCGGCTCTCAGTTTCGGTCAAGGTTCGCTCTCAGATCTGGATGCAGACGTTGACGGGCTCCGAGAAGAAGTCCAGGGAGTACTCTCCGCCCTCGCGGCCGATCCCGGAAGCCTTCACGCCGCCGAAGGGGGTGCGCAGGTCGCGCAGGTTCCAGCAGTTCACCCACACGATCCCGGCCTCGATCCGCGGCGCGACCCGGTGCGCGCGCGACAGGTCGCGGGTCCACACGGTCGCGGCGAGGCCGTACTCGCTGTCGTTGGCGAGCCGGACGGCCTCCTCCTCGGTGTCGAACGGCGCGACGTGGCAGACCGGCCCGAAGATCTCCTCCCGGACGGTCCGGGCCTGCTCGGACAGGCCCGTCAGCACGGTCGGCTCCACGTAGAAGCCCTTGTCGCGGCCGTCGCCGAAGGTCGGGACGCCGCCGCCCGCGACGACCGTCGCGCCCTCCTCGACCGCGAGCCGGTAGTAGGACAGCACCTTGTCGCGGTGCTGGGCGGAGATCATCGGGCCGTAGCCGTCGAGCGCGCGGGCGCGCGCGCCGAGCCGCTCGACGAACTCGTCGAAGACCGGCCGCTCGACGTAGACCCGCTCGGTGCACAGGCAGATCTGCCCGGAGTGGGTGAAGGACGAGCGGACCGTGCCGTCCACGGCGGCGTCGAGGTCGGCGTCGGCGAACACCAGCGCCGGGTTCTTGCCGCCGAGCTCGAACGAGACCGGGGTGACGTGGTCGGCGGCGTTGCGCATGATCGCGGCGCCGGTGGCCGACTCGCCGGTGAACGCGATCGCGTCCACGCCGGGGTGGCCGGTGAGGAACGACCCGGCGGCGTCCGCGCCGTGCCCGTGCACGAGGTTGAACGCCCCGGCGGGCAGCCCGGCGTCGTGGACCACCTCGGCGAGCAGCGTCGCGGTCGAGGGCGTCTCCTCCGACGGCTTGGCGACCACCGCGTTCCCGGCGGCCAGGGCCGGGGCGACCTTCCAGGTCAGCAGGAGCAGCGGCAGGTTCCACGGGGAGATGACCGCGACGACGCCGAGCGGGCGGCGGACGGAGTAGTTGAGCGCCTGCCCGGTGCCGCCGCTCCAGCCGGGGACGGTCGTCGTGTAGGCGCGCTCCGGACGGCCGTACAGCAGGTCGGCGTAGGCGCGGAAGTTGCCCGCGGCGCGCGGGATGTCCACCGTGGCGGCCAGCTCGCGGGGCTTGCCGGTGTCGCGGACCTCGGCGTCCACGAACTCCTCGAACCGGGCGTCGATGCCGTCGGCGATCCGGCGGAGCGCGGCGGACCGCTGCTCGGGGGAGGTCGCGCCCCACTCGCCGTTCAGCGCCGCCCGCGCCGACCGGACGGCCTCGTCGACGACCGCCCGGGGCGCCTCCGGAGCGCTTCCCGCCTCGTCGCCGGTCACCGGGTCGACCAGGGGGAACGGCGCGCCGTCCGTCCGGAACTCGCCGCCGACGTAGTGCCGCACCCGCATGCCGTTCGCCTCCCTCATCACCCTCCCGACACGACGATCATCCTCCCCGCCAGCTATGCGCGTCCAATACCGAATGTCGTCCTTGCTATATCAGGAGGGTTATTGGTAGGAAGGGCGGCATGCGCGCCATCGACCTGCTGAACGGGCGGCTGAAGCTGCGGCACCTGGTGCTGGTGGTGGCGATCGCCGACCACGGCAGCGTGCTGCGCGCCGCCGAGCACCTGCACCTGGCCCAGCCCGCGGTCACCCGCAGCCTGCGCGAGGTCGAGCACGTCCTCGGCGTGGAGCTGTTCAGCCGGGGGCCGCGCGGCGTGACGCCGACGCTGTTCGGCGAGGCGTTCGTGGAGCACGCCCGCGCCGTGCTCGCCGAGCTGCGGCGCGCCGGGGAGCGGATCAGCGGCCTCGCCGACGGCCAGGTCGGCACGGTCACCATCGGCACCCTGCTCGCCGGGTCGAACGTGCTGCTGCCGCGCGCGATCGCGGCGCTGAAGCGGGAGCGGCCGGGCATCACGGTGATCGTCCAGGAGGCGACCTTCGACGCCCAGGTGCCGCGGCTGCTGGACGGCGAGATCGACATGGTCCTCGGCCGCCTCAACCCGATCGGCGACCAGCCGGGGCTGCGCCAGATCGTCCTGTACGGGGAGCCGGTGCGGCTGGTCGCGCGGGCCGGGCACCCGGCCCGCGACCGGGACGGCCTGACCCTCGCCGACCTGCTCGACTACCCCTGGGTGCTGCCGCTCCAGCAGACCGCGCTGCGCAGCGAGCTGGAGCAGATCTTCCGGGACCGGGGGCTGGCGCTGCCCACCGACCTGGTCGAGTGCACGTCGGTGCTGACCGTCCGGACGCTCGTCCGCGACACCGACATGATCGCGGCGCTGCCGGAGCTGGTCGCCCGCACGGACGCGGGCGTCGCGCCGCTGCCGGTCCCACTGGACCCGGTGCGCCGCCAGGTCGGCGTGACCCTCCCGGACCGGCGGCCGCTCACGCCGTCCGCGCGGCTGATGCTCGACCACCTGCGCTCGCAGGCGGCCGAGATCACCCAGCCGGAGCCAAAGCCGTAGGTGAAGGCGGGCGTTCAGCCGAGGTCGCGGAACAGGCCGAGCAGGGCCCGGCTGACCTCGGTGTCCGGGTCCTCCAGGTCGAGGACGACGTCGAAGTGGTCGCGGCCGTCGGCGACGAGCAGCGGGCCGTTGCCCCAGTAGGGCTGGAAGCGGCGCGACTGGTCCAGGAAGCCGGAGCCGTCCTCCGAGCCGACCGCGAACACCGCCGGGCAGCGGCGTCCGGCGGGCAGGAACGCCGGGCTGAGCCGGGTCGCCGACTCCAGGTCCAGGCGCGCGTTCTCGTTCACGTAGACGCGGAGGATCGGGCGCAGGTCGAACAGGCCGCTGAACGGCATCGCGGCCTTCACCACGTCGGCGGGCAGGCCGAGCTCCTCCTGCCAGCCCTCCACCATGGTCATGCCGGTGAGGTGCCCGCCGGCGGAGCTGCCGCCGACGACGATCCGGTCCGGGTCGAGGCCGTGCTCGCGGCCGTGGTGCCAGACCCAGGCGACGGCCGCGCGCGCCTGCCGGACGATCTCCTCGACCGTCACCTTCGGGGTGAGGGTGTAGTCGGGCACGACGGTCGCGACGCCCCGGCCGTGGAGCATCCGCGCCATGAACGCGGTGTCCTCCTTGGCGCCCGCCATCCAGTAGCCGCCGTGCAGGAAGACGAACACCGGGCGGAGCTCGCCGTCCTCGGTGCCCCACACGTCGAGCCGCTCGCCGCTGGTCTGGTCGTAGCGGATCCCGGGCGTGCCGGGCAGTCCGGCCACGGCGGCGTCGGAGTCGGCCCGGTAGCGCTTCATGAGCGCCTCGAACCGCTCCGGGCCCGCCTTGCGCCGCACGTTGTAGGCGACGTCGAGCTGCTCGTCGCTGAGCCCCCGGGCCGGGTCGTCACGCAGGTCCATGGTGATCACCTTATGCCGGACGGCCGGTCCGATCACGCGTTGAGGTAGGCGAGGACGGCCAGCACCCGCCGGTGGCCGCTGTCGGACGGCGGCAGCCCGAGCTTGGCGAAGACCGCGCCGATGTGCTTGCCGACCGACCGCTCGGTGATCACGAGGGTGGTCGCGATGGTGGCGTTGTCCAGGCCCTGCGCCATCAGGCCGAGCACCTCCCGCTCGCGCGGGGTGAGGCTGCTCAGCGGGTCGCGCCGGACCGACATCAGCTGGGCCACGACCTCAGGGTCCAGCGCCGTGCCGCCCGCGACGACCCGGTCGAGGGCGTCGAGGAACTCGTCCACCCGGCCGATGCGGTCCTTCAGCAGGTAGCCGATCGCGCCCGCGCCGTCCGAGAGCAGCTCGCCGGCGTAGGTCTCCTCGACGTACTGCGAGAGCACCAGGACGGGCAGCCCGGGGATCGCCTTGCGGGCCTCGATCGCGGCGCGCAGGCCCTCGTCGCGGAAGCCCGGCGGCAGCCGGACGTCGAGCACGGCGGCGTCCGGACGGTGCTCCAGCAGCGCCGGGACCACCTCGGGCCCGGCCCCGACGGACGCCACGACCTCGTGCCCGCCCGACTCCAGCAGCAGCGTGACACCCTCCCTGAGCAGCACGTTGTCCTCGGCGATCACGATCCGCACGGCAGGTCCACCTCCAGGGTCGTGCCCCGGCCCTCGGGGCTGTCGATGCGGGTCTCGCCGTCCAGCGCGGCGACGCGGCGGCGGATCCCGGCGAGGCCGCTGCCCCGCAGCTCGTCCGCGCCGCCCTTGCCGTCGTCGGCGACACGCACCCGCAGCAGCGGGCCGTCCCGGTGGACGGCGACCGCGACGCTCCTCGCCCCGGCGTGCTTGCTGACGTTCGTCAGGGCCTCGGCGACGACGAAGTAGGCGGCGGCCTCGACGGCGGCCGGCGCGCGCAGGCCGTCCGCCGGGACGTCCAGGCTGACCGGGATCGGCTGCGCCCCGGCCAGGGCGCGCACCGCCCCGGCGAGGCCGCGGTCGGACAGGATCGGCGGGTAGATGCCGCGGATCACCGTCCGCAGCTGCGTCAGCGCCTCCTCGACGCCGTCCCTGGCCTGGAGGAACAGCTCGCGGGACGCGGCCGGGTCGGCGTCGAAGCGGCGGTCGGCCAGGCCGAGCCGCAGCGCGACCGCGACGAGCTGGGCCTGCGTGCCGTCGTGCAGGTCGCGTTCGATGCGGCGCAGCTCCGCGCCGTGCGCCTCCAGCGCCTCGGCGCGGGTCTCGGTCAGCTGCTCGACGCGTTGCCGCAGGTTGACGCGGCGGCGCGGCGGGGAGAGCAGGATCTCGGCGAGCCTGGCCTGCCCGAGCGCGAGCAGGGGCACCAGCCACACCGCCAGCGCGAGGTCGAGCGCCACCTGGAGGAACGGCAGGGTCAGCGCCTGGCCCCAGGTCTCCAGCCGGACGAACGCCGAGACCGAGCCCTCCGGCGCGGCCCACCACCACAGCGGCAGGGTCAGCGAGTACGCCGCCGAGGGCACCAGCAGGGTGCCGAACAGGCCCGCAATCAGCCCGTAGAGGCCGTGCAGGAGCAGCCAGGCGAGCTCGCGCCAGGTCGCCGCCGAACGCAGCAGGCGCACGCCGTCCTCCAGCGCCGAGCCGGACGGCGGGAGCGGCTCGGGCGCGGCGATCTCCCGGCCCAGGTACCGGGCGGCCCGGCGGCGCTCGAAGGCGGCCATCGCGTGGACGGGCCGGATCAGCGACGGCAGCCACGGCAGCGCCACGAACAGCACGCCGAGCAGCAGCGCCAGCGGCACCAGGTAGAAGCCCAGGAGCGCGGGCACGGCGGTGAGGAGGCCGACCGCCAGGTACGCGGCGGCCCGCCACGATCTCCTGAGCGTCCCCTCCATGGCGATCACCGTATGCCACCGGAAGGCCGCCCCGCGCCCGGGCGCGCCCCCGTCCCATGGTGTAGCCGGCTACACCATGGATGCGGGGTCGCGCCCGGATGGCAAACGATCCCGGCCTGCCTAGCGTCGATGGCGTGAACAGCGCGATGACCAGGACGCACGCCACCCCGGCGGTGCGCCTCGACACGGTGACCAGGTCCTACGGGGACGTCACGGCCCTCGACGGCGTCTCGTGGGCGTTCCCGCGCGGCGGCTTCACCGCCGTGATGGGACCGTCCGGCTCCGGGAAGAGCACCTTCCTGCACTGCGCCTCGGGGCTGGACCGCCCGACGTCCGGCACGGTGTGGATCGGCGGCGCCGACCTCGGCCGGCTGCGCGAGTCCGCGCTGACGCGGCTGCGGCGGGAGCGGGTCGGCTTCGTGTTCCAGTCCTTCAACCTCATCCCGTCCATGGACGTGGAGGAGAACGTCGCGCTGCCGCTCCGGCTCGGCGGCGGCGAGGTGGACCGGGACCGGATCGCCGCCGTGCTGGCCCGCGTGGGCCTCGCCGACCGGATGCGGCACCGGCCGGGTGAGCTGTCCGGCGGGCAGCAGCAGCGCGTGGCGCTGGCCCGCGCGCTGGTGACCGAGCCGGAGGTCGTGTTCGCCGACGAGCCGACCGGCGCGCTCGACCCGCGCACCGCCCGCGGGGTGCTGCGGCTGATGCGCGAGTCGGTGGACCGCGCGGGCCAGACCGTCGTGCTGGTCACGCACGATCCGGTCGCCGCCGCGTGGGCCGACTCGGTGCTGTTCCTGGACGGCGGCCGGATCGTGGACGAGCTGGTCTCGCCGACGGTCGCGTCCGTGCTGGCGCGCTGGGACGCGGTGGCCGCGTGATGCCGCGCCGCGATGATTTCAAGGGCGCGTCCCTGGGCGTCTTCGTGACGCTCCTGCTCGCGACCGTGCTGGTCGGCGCGTTCGGCGTGCTGCTGGAGTCCGGGCTGCGGGCGCACGCGCCGGTCGAGCGCTACAAGGCCGCCAAGGCGGTCGTGACGGCCCCGGGGAACGTCGAGATCACGACGAAGTCGCCGGGTTCCAAGCCGGAGGCGCAGCGGCGGCCGAGGACCGAGCTGCCGCGCCTGCCCGTCGCGGTCGCCGACCGCCTGCGCGGGGTGCCCGGCGTCCGGGCCGTGGTCGCGGACGTGTCGTTCCCGGTCGTGACGTCCGGCGGGGCCGTCCTGTCGGGCCACGGCTGGGACTCGGCGGCGCTGCTCCCGGCCGCACCGACCTCGGGTCGGGCACCGCAGGCACCGGACGAGGTCGTTCTGCCCGCGAGCTCGGGCGCGCAGGTCGGCCGGACGGTCCGGCTCCAGGCGAACGGCGTGCCGACGTCCTACCGGGTCACCGGGCTGGTCGGCTCGGGACCGGCGGCGGCCTACTTCGCGCCGGCCACGGCGGCCGAGCTGAGCGGACATCCGGGCTTCGCCAACGCGTTCGGCGTGCTCGCCGACCGCGACACGAAGATCCGCGACCTGCGCGCCGCCGCTCCGGGCCTGTCCGTCCTGACCGGCGACTCGCGCGGCGACGCCGAGGACCCGGCCGTCGCCGCCGTCCGGCCGGACATGATCGAGCTCGGCGCGGCGATCGGCGGAACCTCGCTGATCACCGCGCTGATCGTGGCCGGCGGGCTCCTCGGCCTCCAGGCGCGGCGCAGGGCCCGCGAGTACGCGCTGCTGCGCGCCGTGGGCGCGACGCCCGGCCAGGTGCGCGGACGCGTCGTCCGCGAGGCGCTGCGGACCGCGCTGCCCGCCGCCGCGATCGGCGGGGTCCTGTCGCTCGCCGCCGGGGCGCTCCTCCAGTCGGCGATGCACCACAAGGGCGTGCTGCCGCCCGGTTTCGGCCTCGCGCTGAGCCCGCTGCCCGCGCTCGCCTCGTTCGCGCTGACCATGGTCGCGACCGTGCTGGTCGCGCTGCTGGCGTCGCTGCGCGTCTCGGGCATCCGTCCCGTGCGGGCGCTCGGGGAGACCGCCGCCGATCCGTCCTCGCCGCCGCGCTGGCGGATCGTCACCGGAGCGCTGATGCTGGCGGGCGGGCTGAGCTCGCTCGGCGTGACGCTCGGCGCGTCCGGGGCGGTGGCCGCGGCCTCGCTCAGCAGCATGGTGATGGCGCTGATGGTCGGCGTCGCGCTCCTCTCGCCGGTGATCGCCCAGTTCGGCGCGCGGGTGCTGGGCGGCGCGGTGGTGGCGCTGTCCCCGGTCGCCGGACGCCTCGCCCGGCATTCGGCCGCGGCCGCCGCGCCGCGCGCCGGGGCGACGCTGACGCCGGTCGCGCTCGTGATCGCGTTCGCGCTGGTACAGCTCTCGGGGATCGCGACGAGCATCGACGCCGCGTCCGGCCAGGCCGCCGCCGCGGACCGCGCCGACCGGATCCTCGTCTCGTCCGGTGCGGGCGTGCCGTCCGGGGTCGCCGAGGCCGTCCGGACCGTCCCCGGAGTGACCGCCGCGACGCCGGTCCACCGCACGACCGTGGTCATGGCGGTCCGCGAGATGGGCGAGACGAAGCTGCGGTCGCTGCCCGCGCGCGGGCTCGGCGCGGACGCCTCCCGGACCGTCGACGCCGGGCTCGCCAAGGGCGGCCTGGACGCGCTGACCGGCACGTCCGTCGCGTTGAGCAAGGACGTCGCCGGCGGGGCGAAGATCGGCTCGTCCCGGACGCTGTGGCTCGGCGACGGCACCCGGATCAGCGCCCGCGTGGTCGCGGTCTACGCGCGCGGCCTCGGCCTCGGGGACGTCCTCCTCCTGCGCGACCTGGTCGCCGCGCACGCCGGCTCGGCCCTAGACGACCACGTCCTCGTGCGCTGCTCCGGCCCGTGCTCCCCCGAGACCGCCCGCGCGCTCGACTCGGTCACCGCCCGCTTCACCGGCGTCCGCGCCGTGGACCCCGCCGCCTTCGGCGAGGCCACCTCGCGCGAGATGCGCACGCAGGAACTCCTCAGCCAGATCATCGTGGCGGCGATCGGCGGGTTCGTCCTCGTCGGCGTCGTCACCACCCGGCTGCTCGCGGTGGCCTCGCGCCGCCCCGAACTGGCTTTGCTCCGCAAGGTCGGCGCCACCCGCGCCCAGGTCCGCGGCTCGGTCCGGCTGGAGGGCGTGATCGTCCTCGGCACCGGCGCGGTCGCCGGCCTGGCCGTCGCCGCCGTCACCACCGCCGCGCTCGCGACGGTCGTGACCGGCCAGCCGGTCCCGTCCCTGCCGTCCGTCCCGTTCGTCCACTGACACTCCGTCGAGAAAGGCAATGCCATGAACTCCGCCACCCGCTGGACCCTGTTCGTCGTCCTGCTGATCGTGAACGTCGGGTACCAGATCCTGTTCCGTGGCACCTGGCACCAGATCGTCGTCAGCGCCGTCACCGGAGCCGGAATCCTCGGCCTGCTCGCCGAATACCTCGTCCGGGGGCGCCGGGAGCGGTGAACCGTGCCCGTGCCCGCGCGGTCGCCGTTACGATCCTGGAGTGCCAAGATCGGTGTTGGCACGAATTGGACCGGAACGGCGTGATATGGACGACGTGGACCTCGACCTGCGAGAGCGGCTGCCGGGTGACCTCCCGAAGCTCTTCCCCGACGACGGCGCGGAGCGCTCGCTGTCGGTGGCGCTCCCGCCCGGAGACGTGGTCTGGCCCGATCCCGGCTACCCGCAGCGGCAGCTCGTCCGGCGGCCCGCGTTCTGGGTGAGCGACGACCCGGTGACCGGCGAGCTGTGGTCGCGGCTGCGCGCCGAGCACCCCCGGTCCGGCCTCTGGCCCGTCCTGCTGGACGAGTCGGACCAGCCCTGGGCGGCCGGGCAGGTCGCCCCCGAGCCGGTCGCCGAGATCGGCAACTACGCGCCCGCCGCGTTCATGTACGAGGTGTGGAGCGACTTCGCCGAGCAGGCCGGGGCCGAGGACTTCGAGGACCTCGCGCCCTTCGGCCGGCACTGCCCCGGCCCGGCCGCCCCCGGCACCCCGCTGGACGACCCGGACGCCGCCGCCGACCGGCACGCCCGCGCGCTCTCCGCGCGCGGGCTCTCGCTCGGCCTCGTCGCGGTGGAGCGGGGCGCGGACGCGCTCGCCGCGATCGGCTGGCAGGGCGCGCTGAACCACAACGAGTGGACCGCGCCCCTCGCCGCCGTCGTGCGCGGCTGGGAGGAGCGGTTCGGCGCGCGCGTCGTCGGCCTCGGCTTCAACACGCTGGAGCTGAGCGTCGCCGCGCCGCCGGTCACCACCCGGCACGCGGTGCAGGTCGCGGCCGAGCACTGGGCGTTCTGCCCGGACATCCTCTTCCAGGGTCCCGGCACGCTCGCCGGATACGCCGAGGAGATCCGCGGCAAGACCTGGTGGTCGTTCTGGTGGGACTGACCGCGGACGCGGCGCGGGCGACCGACCGTCCCGCCTGAGCCGCCCGCCTCCTCTGGATCACCCGCCACCGGAGTGTCTACGATGACCGGTCTGAGGGAGATCAACAAGGGACGGCGGTCACGGTGCGCAGGACGGGACGCGGGCACGGGCCCGATCGGAGACGCGCGCGCGTGCTGCCCGCCGTGGTGGGCGCGGCGGTCCTGGCCACGCTGGCCGCCGACGTCGCGGCCGTCGTCTCCGGCGTCACCGACCCGCCTGACCGCAAGTCCGGGCGGCTGGTCTCGGTCGCGGACGCAGCCGCCCCCAAACCGCCGCCGGTCGCGCCCCTGACCCGCACGCTGACGCCGCATCTCCTCGTCGCCGGGCCCGGCACGCTGCCGCCGGACGCCGTGGCGCGGGTGCGCAGGCTGAAGGGCGTCGCCGGGCTGACCGTCGTGGACGCCGCCCGCGCCCGGGTGGCCGGACGGCAGGTCGGGCTGCTCGGCGTCGACCCGTCCGACTTCCGGGCCTACGTGCCGAGGCAGAGCGGCGCGTCCGACCAGCTCTGGCAGACCGTCGCGACCGGCGGCCTCGCCGTGTCGTTCACGATGTCCCAGGACGGCTCGGTCCCGCTCGGCCAGGTCGTCCCGGCGGGCAGCGCGTCGCATCCGGGGCAGTTGCGCGTGTCCGCCTACGCCGCGCTGGGACTCGACGACGTGGACGCGGTCGTGTCACGCGGCCAGGCGCGCGCCCTCGGCATGCCCGACGGGAACGCGCTGCTGCTCAGCGCGCCCAAGCTCGACCCTGACAAACTGGGGAGGCAGCTCAAGAAGATCCTCCCCCAGGGCACGAAGGTGGCGGTGCTCAATGCCCCGGCCAAACCCGTGAAGGACCCCGCGCCCCGCTCGCAGCCGCAGGTGTCGGGCCGTCCGGACGGCGTCTCCACCGCCCGCTCCCCGATCACCGGCAACAGCATGACGCCGACGATGCGCGACGTCGTGCTGGAGATCGACCGCATGTTCGGGCCGTTCCCGACGATCGGCTGCTACCGCTCCGGCGCGGACGCCCAGGATCACGGCGACGGCCGCGCCTGCGACTTCATGGAGAGCGGCGGCGGCGCGATGCCGAGCGCGTCCGCGCAGCGGCACGGCGACCAGGTCGCCGCGTACGCCGTGGCGAACGCGTCCCGGCTCGGCATCTCCTACGTGATCTGGAAGCAGCACATCTGGAACATCGCGCGGGCGTCGGAGGGCTGGCGTCCGATGGCCGACCGCGGCGGCATCACCGCCAACCACTACGACCACGTGCACATCTCGGTGCTCCGCTAGCGCCCCCGCCGCCACGGCGGGACCCGCGCCGCCAACGCCGGCCCGCGCCGTCAGGGCAGGGACCGCGCCGTCAGGGGAGGGCCTGCTCGCACCAGACGGCCTTGCCGGTCGCCGTGCGGCGGACGCCCCAGCGGCGCGCGAGCCGCCCGACGACGTGCAGGCCCCGGCCGGTCTCGGCGAGCGCGGTGTCGCCGGGGTCGATGGCGCCCTGCACGCGCGGCCGCCCGTCGGAGGAGTCCTGCACCTCGCAGAGCAGGCCGCCCTCGCGGACCAGGCGCAGCGTCACCCGTCCCCCGGCGTGCCGGATCGCGTTGGTCACCAGCTCCGACGCCATCAGCACGGTCGGGTCGGCCAGCTCCGGCAGGTTCCAGCGCTCCAGCCGGTCGCGGACCAGGCCGCGGGCGCGGCGCACGGCGGCGGGCTCGGCGGGCAGCTCCCACGTCACGTGGTCGGACGCCGGGATGCGCCGCAGCCGCGCGACGAGCATCGCGATGTCGTCGCGGTGCCGGTCGTCGAAGACGCCGCCGAGCGCGCCGTCGCACAGGTCCGACAGCGACGCCTCCGCCAGCCCCGCGGACCCGGCGGTCCCGGCGGCGCCGGGCTCTTCGTCGCGCCGGTCGAAGACCCGGCGCAGCCGCGCCAGGCCGTCGTCGATGTCGCGGCCCCGGTTCTCCACGAGCCCGTCGGTGTAGAGGAACAGCAGCGTGCCGTCGTCGACGGTGAACTCGCGGCTCGCGACCGGGCCGTCGCCGACGCCGAGCGGCGGGGCGGGCGGCACGTCCAGGTACATCGCCGGGTCGCCGGGCGCGGCGATCAGCGGCGGCAGGTGCCCGGCGCTGGCGACCTCGCACCGGCCCGACACCGCGTCGTACACCACGTACGCGCAGGTGGCGAAGTGGGGCTCGCGCTCGCCGAGCGTGGACATCAGCAGGTCGAGCCGTTCGAGCGCCTCGGCGGGCGGCAGGTCGAGCCCGGCGAGGGTGTGGATCGCGGTGCGCAGCCGTCCCATCGTCACGGCCGCGCGCACGCCGTGCCCGGCGACGTCCCCGACGACGAGCGCGACGCGTCCGCCGGGCAGCGCGATCGACTCGTACCAGTCGCCGCCGACCTCGACCAGCCGCGAGCCGGGCAGGTACCGGTGGTGCACCTCGACCGAGGACGGCGCGGACAGCCCCGTCGGCAGCAGGCTGCGCTGGAGGGTGAGCGCGGTGGCGCGTTCCCGCCCGTACCGGCGCGCGCCGTCGACGAACCGCGCGGCGCGCGCGGCGAACTCCATCCCGATCTCGAGGTCGTAGGCGTCGAACGGGCGGTGCGCGGTGTCGCGCGTGCAGACGAAGAAGCCGGCCGCGCCGGGCCGGTCCGAGTCGTCCAGGCGCACCGGGAGCAGCAGCATCGAGGTGCCCTTGAGCAGGTCGGCGACCGGCGGGCGGCCCCACTTCTCGGCGAGCAGCGTCGCGTCCTCGGCGGTGTAGAGGGTGAGGACGGGCCGCCCGGTCAGCAGGCACCGCTCGTGCGGCGTCCCGGCCGGGTAGACCAGCACCTCCCCGGTGGGGAACGCCGCGTCCCAGGCCGAGTCGCGGTCGTCGCTGGCGACCGCCATGCGGCGCAGCGGCGGGGTGCCGGACTCGGGCGGCTCCTCGGCGTCGACGAGGCTGTCGAGGAGCAGCAGCGCCCCGGAGTTGCAGAAGTGCGGGACGAGGACGTCCATCAGGCCGCGCGCGAGCAGTTCGAGGTCGAGGGTCGCGCCGATGCGCGGCAGGCCGTCCTCCAGCAGCGCGCGCCGGGTCACGGCCGGGTCGACGAACCGGTCGGCGAGCGGCGCCGGCATCCTGATCACCGCGAGCGCCGCCGGGCTCGCGGTCGCGCCGGGCGTGACGGGGCTCATCGGATGGACGGTCACGACCGCCTCGCGCGCGAGTCCCGCGCCGCGCTCGGCGGCGGGGCCGACCGGGAGCATGACGGTGCGCTCGCGGCCGGACCGCAGGGCCTCGGCCAGCGGCGCCGCGCCGCCGGGCACCACGTCCTCCAGCCGCGCGCCGCGCAGCCCGCCGGGCCGCCCCTCGAACAGGGCCTCGGCGTTCCGGTCGGACTGGATCACGCTGCCCGCGGAATCCAGGCCGAGCAGAAGAATGCGGGTGGACGACTCCATCGCTCGATTATGGAACATCGGTCCTTCCCGGCGCGGCGATATGACCTTGGAGTTCCCTGAAAATCGGCGGTGCGTCCATTCTCCGAAAATGGCCACCCGGTCATTTCCGCCCGGAACGGAGTGCCGCGCGCGGGAACGCGAGGACGGACGCCGGTCGGATCCGGAGTCCCCCGGTCAGCTCCGGCCGAAGACCTGCGGCGGCGGGACGGGCGCCGCGACGTCCTCGCCGTCCCGCAGAACGGCCGCACCCGCCGCGAACGCGGCGAGGTCGTCGCCCTCCAGCATCCGCGCGCGGAACACCCCGCCCGCCGCCCTGCGGGTCAGCTCCGCGACCGGCAGGGGCGCGCGGGACGCCACGACGATGAGGTTCCCGAACCGGCGTCCGCGCAGCACGCCGGGGTCGCCGAGCAGCAGCGCGTGCGGGAACACCGACCGGGCGGTCGCCGCGACGCGGCGCGCGAACGGCAGCCGGAACCCGTCCGCGACGTTCATCAGGTAAGCGCCGCCGGGCCGCAGAACGCGCGCGACCTCGCGGGTGAACTCGGCGGTCGTCAGCTCGACCGGAATGGACGCCTCGCTGAAGGCGTCCAGCACGACCAGGTCGTCCGCGCCGTCCGGCACGGCGGCCAGCCCGGACCGCCCGTCGACGACCCTGATCTTCAGGCCGGGCACGTTCTTCACCGGGAGCTGCTCCCGGACGAGCTGGACGAGCCGCCCGTCCGGTTCCAGCACGACCTGGCGCGAGCCGGGCCGCGTCGCGGCGACGTAGCGGGGCAGCGTGCAACCCGCGCCGCCGATGTGCACGGCGTCGAACGGCTCGCCCGGCGCGCCGAGGCAGTCGACCACGTCGCCCATCAGCCGCATGTACTCGAAGTCGAGGTGGGTGGGGTCGACGAGATCCACGTACGACTGCGGGACCCCGCCGACCAGCAGCACCCAGCCGCCGTCGCGGTCCGCGTCGCGCAGCAGCTCGGCCTCGCCGCCGGTGATCTCGTAGCGGTCCGCGCGGGGCCCCTCCCCGCTCCTGCTGCCCTTGCGCGCCATGCCCTCAGCCTATGCCGCGCCCTCCCCGGCTCAGGACGTCCCCTGCGCGGCTAGGACGCGTCCTCGGCGACCTCCGAGACGGCCGGCGCGGCGGCGAAGTGGCACGCGCTCGGGTGGTCCGAGCCGTCCCGGACGACCAGCTCCGGCACCTCCTCGGCGCAGAGGGCGGCGGCCTTCCAGCAGCGGGTCCGGAACCGGCACCCGGACGGCGGGTCGATCGGCGACGGCGGCTCGCCCTCCAGCTCGATCCCGGTCGGCGGCGCCTCCGGGTCCGGCACCGGGACGGCCGACAGCAGCGCCTGCGTGTAGGGGTGGGTCGGGTTGCGGTAGATCTCGGCCGCGGTCCCGGTCTCGACGATCTTGCCCAGGTACATGACCGCGACCCGGTCCGACACGTACCGCACGGCCGCCAGGTCGTGCGCGATGAACACGTACGACAGGCCGAGCTCGCGCTGCAGGTCGGCGAGCAGGTTCATGACCTGCGCCCGCACCGACACGTCCAGCGCGGAGACCGGCTCGTCGCACACCACCACGTCCGGGCGCAGCGCGAGCGCGCGGGCGATGCCGACGCGCTGCCGCTGCCCGCCGGAGAACTGGTGCGGGTAGCGGTCCACGTGCGTCGGGTCGAGCCCGACCAGCTCCAGCAGCTCCCGGACGCGCTTGCGCCGGTCCCCCTTCGGCGCGACCTCGGGATGGATCGCGAACGGCTCGCCCACGATGGCGCCGATGGTCATGCGCGGGTCGAGCGAGGAGTACGGGTCCTGCAGGACCATCTGGATCCGGCGCCGCAGCGCGCGCAGCTCGCCGCGCGGCAGGCCGAAGATCTCCCGGCCGTCGAACCGGACGGTCCCGGCCGAGGGCTTCTCGTCGGCGAGCAGCAGCCGCGCGAGCGTCGTCTTGCCGCAGCCGGACTCCCCCACCACGCCGAGCGTCTCGCCGCGCCCGAGGGCCAGGTCCACGCCGTCCACGGCCTTGACCGTGCCGACCTGCCGCTTCACGACCACGCCGCGCGTGATCGGGTAGTGCTTGACCAGGCCGTCCACCTGGAGGATCGGATCACCCGCCATGCTTCACCTCCGGCTCGCCCGCGAACACCTCGGCCGCGAAATGGCAGGCCGCCTCGTGCCCCTCCGCGACGGCGACGAGCGGCGGCGTCTCCTCCGCGCAGATCGCCTCGGCGCGGGGGCAGCGCGGCCGGAACGGGCACCCGGACGGCAGCGCCGCCGGGTCCGGCGGGGCGCCGCGCACCGGTTCGAGGCGTCCGCCGTCCTGGTCGAGGCGGGGCACCGAGGCGAGCAGGCCGACCGTGTACGGGTGCGCGGGCCGCGCGTACAGCTCGCGCGCGGGCGCGCGTTCGGCGACCGTCCCGGCGTACATCACGACGATCCGGTCGGCGATGCCCGCGACGACGCCGAGGTCGTGCGTGATCAGCACCAGGCCCATGCCCAGCTCGTCGCGCAGCCGCGCGAGCAGCCGCATGATCTGCGCCTGGACGGTCACGTCCAGCGCGGTCGTCGGCTCGTCGGCGATCAGCACGTCCGGCTCCAGCGCGAGCGCCATCGCGATCATGATGCGCTGCCGCTGGCCGCCGGAGAACTGGTGCGGGTAGTCGCCGAGCCGCGTCGCCGCGGACGGGATCGCGACCCGCTCCAGCAGCTCCACGGCCTTCGCGCGGGCCTCCCTGCGGCCGGTGCCGCGGTGCGCCCGGTACATCTCCGCGAGCTGCGCGCCGACCGGGATCACGGGATTGAGCGCGGTCAGCGCGTCCTGGAACACCATCGCGATCCGGTCTCCGCGGTACCGGCGGCGCTCGCGGTCGGGCAGGCCGAGCAGCTCGGTCCCGTCGAGCTTCACCGAGCCGCCGGTGATCCGCGCGGGCGGCGTGTCGAGGATGCCCATCACGGCCTGCGCCGCGACGCTCTTCCCCGAGCCGGACTCGCCGAGGATCGCCAGGGTCTCCCCCGCCGCGAGGGTGTAGCCGAGACCGTTGACCGCGCGGACCTCGCGGCCGCGCACGTCGAAGGCGACGCGCAGGTCGCTGACCTCGAGCAGGGGCTTGGAGTCGCCGTCTGGTGTCATGTCACCGCAGTTTCGGGTCCAGGGCGTCGCGGACCGCGTCGCCGAGCAGCAGGAACGACAGCACCGTGGCGGACAGGAACAGCGCCGGGAACACCAGCAGGTGCGGATGGTCCACGACGTAGGACTGGGCCAGGTTCAGCTGGAGCCCCCAGGAGACCTTCGGGTACTGGAGCCCGACGCCGAGGAAGTCGAGCGTGGCCTCGCCCGCGATGACGTTCCCGACGTTCAGCGTCGCCACCACGATCACCGGCGCGATCGCGTTCGGCAGCACGTGCCGGGCCATGATCCGCGCGTCGGACGCGCCGAGCAGCCGGGCCGCGCGCACGTAGTCGGCGTCCCGGACGGAGATCACCTGCCCGCGCATGATCCGGACCATGGTCGTCCAGCCGAGCAGCACCAGCACCAGCGTCATCGCGCCGACGCCGTGCCCGGGGAAGGCGACCAGCACGACGGTCGCGCCGAGCACGAACGGCAGCCCGAAGAACACGTCGGTGAGCCGCGCGATCACCGCGTCCACCATGCCGCCGTAGTACCCCGACAGGAGCCCGAACACGAGCGCGATCAGCAGCGCGAACAGCGTCACGACGACGCCGATCAGCAGCGTCGGCCGCGCGCCGTGCACCACGTGCGCGTAGTAGTCGCAGCCGGCGAGGTCGGTGCCGAACCAGTGGTCCGACGACGGCCCCTGCTTGGCGAGGTTCGGGTCGCAGTTCTGGTTCACGCCCCGGCTGGTGAACAGCCCCGGGGCGATCGCCATCAGCGCGACCAGCAGCAGCACGGCCGACGCCGTCCAGAACATCGGGCGGCGGCGCAGGTCGTACCAGGCGTCCCGCCACAGCGACGCGGCGCGGCCCTCGACCAGCCCGCCCGCCTCGGCGACGGCCGCGCCGGTCTCCCCGGACTGCACGTCAGTCATAGCGGATCCTCGGGTCGAGCAGGCCGTAGACGAGGTCCACGGCGAGGTTCACCAGGATGAAGACCAGCACGAGCAGGGTGACCGCGCCGACCACGACGGGCCCCTCCTTCAGCTGGATCGACTGGAACACCTGCTGGCCGACGCCCGGCAGGTTGAAGATGCCCTCGGTGACGATCGCGCCGCCCATCAGCGACCCGAAGTCCACGCCGAGGTAGGTCACGACGGGGATCAGCGACGTGCGGAGCCCGTGCCGGACGACCACCCGCGTGCGGCTGAGACCCTTCGCGCGCGCCGTCCGGACGTAGTCGGCGCGCAGGTTCTCCGCCAGGCTCGTCCGGGTGAGGCGCGCGACGTAGGACAGCCCGAACGAGCCGAGCACCATGCCCGGCAGCAGGTAGCTGTAGGGCCAGCCGTCGTCCACGCCCGCCGACGGGAAGATCTTCCAGTGCACGCCGAACAGGATCTGCGCGGTGTACCCGACGACGAACACCGGGACGGCGATGAGCAGCGTCGTCCCGCCGAGGACGAGCGTGTCGGCGAGCTTCCCGCGCCGCAGCCCGGCCCACACGCCGAGCGCGACGCCGAGGACGAGCTCGAAGAGCCAGGCGGTGACCGCGAGCTTCTCGGTCACCTCCCAGCGGCCGGTCAGCATGTCGCTGACCTTCTGCCCGTCGTAGTTCTCGCCGAGGTCGCCGTGGACGATCAGCCCCCACATGTACTTCCCGTACTGCACCAGCAGCGGGTCGTTCAGGTTGTACCGCTCACGCAGGACGTGGATGACGTTCGGCGGGACCGGCTTGTCCCCGGCCATCGCCTGGATCGGGTCGCCCGGGAGGGCGAACACGAGCAGGTAGATCAGCAGCGTCGTCCCGATGAAGACCGGTATCGCCTGCAGCAGCCGCCGCAGCGTGTACCGCCACATCTACTTCTTCACCGTGACTTCGTCCACCAGCAGGCCGAGCGCGTACGGGGTGATCGTCACGTCGCCGACCCTGCTCGACCGGCCGGCCTGCCCGGCCCACGTCCACAGCGGGATCTGCGGCATCTCCCGGAGCGCGACGTCCTCGGCCTGGTTGTAGTACTTGATGGCCTCGTCCTGGCCGGCCGACGCGTTCGCCTTGGCGATGAGCCCGTTGAACTCCGGGCTGTTCCAGCCCATGCGGTTGCCCGGCCCGTACATGTTCTCCAGGTAGTTCTGGGGGCTCGGGTAGTCGGCCTCCCAGTTCTGCCGGTACGGGCCCTTCTCCTGGTGCTTGCGCAGCAGCCCGAAGTAGTCGGACGCCGGGATCTGCCGGAACTGCACGTCGGCGATGCCGAGGTTCTGCTTCAGCGAGTTCGCGACGATCTGCATCCACTGGTAGTACGTCGGCTGCGCGTTGGAGAAGTACAGCTCCATCGTGCCCTTGAACCCGCCGGCCTCCTGGAACAGCTGCTTGGCCTTCGCCGGGTTGAAGGTGCACAGCTCGCCGCACGCGTTCGCGCGGTGTCCCTGGATGGCGGGCGGCAGGATCCCGTCGGCCACGATGTAGTCGCCGTTGTAGACCGCCTTGTTGATGCCCTGCCGGTCGATCGCCATCGAGATCGCCTGGCGCAGCTTGGGGTTGGCGTAGCGCTGGTCCCAGAGCGGGAAGCCGAGGTAGTCGATCGTGCTCTTCTTGTGCGCGATGAACCGGTCGCCGAGCAGGCGCTTCGCCTCGGGGACCTTGGCCGCCGGGATCGTCTGGAGGACGTCGATGCGCCCGGCGCGCAGGTCCGTGTAGGCGGTGTCGGCGCTGGCGTAGCTCTTCCAGGTGATGCCCTTGTTGTGCGGCTTGCGCGGGCCCTGGTAGTCCGGGAACGCCTTCGCCTTCACCTGGATGTTGTGCTGCCAGTTGCCGTCCATCTCGTACGGGCCGTTCCCGATGGGATGGTCGTCGTAGGCCTTGAGGTCCTTGAACGCGGCCTTCGGCATCGGCGCGTACGCCGGGTAGGTCAGCAGGTACGGGAACTGGCTGAACGGCGCGTCGAGCGTCACCTTCAGCGTGGTGTCGTCCACGACCTGGAGGCCGGACAGCTTGTCGGCCTTCGGCTTGGCCTTGGTGTCGGCCGGGTTCAGGTCCGCGTAGCCCGCGATGTGCTGGAAGTACTCGTTCGCCTGGGTCGCGTTCGGGCCGTAGGCCGCCCAGTTCCAGGCGTCGGCGAAGCTCGACGCGGTGACCGGCTCGCCGTTGTGGAACCTGCGTCCGGGCTGGAGCTTGATCGTCCAGACCTTCTGGTCGGTGGAGTCCACCGACTGGGCGGCCAGCGGGTAGGGCTTGCCGTCCTTGGTCAGCCCCTCGATGTTGTCGAACAGGTTCGTGATGACATCGAAGGAGTAGCTGCTCGTGGTGTTCCCGGGAGTGAGGTGGTCGGGTTCGGAGTGCCCCATGGTGAAGGTCCCGTCGCCCGACTTGCCCCCGCCGCCGCACGCCGCGGCGCCCGTCGTGACCGCGAGCAGCACCGCCGCGAGAGCCGCCGTTCTTCTCAGGCCCGTCATCTGCCCCTCCCTCGCGCGTCGCGTTGCGGATGCTTTCGTACCGTTGGAACGATCTCGGTACGCGTCCCCTGCGGGTTTCGTCATCGTTTCGAGATCAACTTCACCGGAAGGAAGGCCCCGTGCCAGCATCCGCGACCGACACGACCCCGTCCCCCCGGAGCACGGGCGACCTCCGCGCCGGTGCTCCCGCCGAGGTCGCGCGCATCTGCGCCGACCTGCTGCGGATCGACACGACCAACCGGGGCGAGGGCGACGCCGAGGGCGAGCGGGCCGCCGCCGAGTACGTCGCGGAGCTGCTGGCGGACGCGGGGGCCGAGCCGGTCGTCGTGGAGTCCGCGCCGGGCCGGGCCAGCACGCTCGTCCGCATCGCCGGGACGGACCCGTCGAGCCCGCCGTTCCTGATCCACGGCCACCTCGACGTGGTGCCCGCCGTGGCGTCCGACTGGAAGGTCCCTCCGTTCTCCGGCGCGGTCGAGGACGGCTGCGTCTGGGGACGCGGCGCGGTGGACATGAAGGGCTCGCTCGCCATGACGCTCGCCGTCGTCCGGCAGCGGCTCCGCGAGGACCGCCGGACGCGCGGCGACCTGGTGCTCGCCTTCCTCGCCGACGAGGAGTGCACCGGCGCCTTCGGCTCGCGCCACGTGGTGACCGAGCACGCCGGATGGTTCGACGGCGTCACCGAGGCGATCAGCGAGTCCGGCGGGTACAGCGTCACCGCCCCGGCGGGCGAGCGGATCTACCCGGTCGCGGTCGGCGAGCGGAGCACGGCGTGGATGCGGCTGACCGCGCGCGGCACCGCCGGGCACGGTTCCAAGCCCAACCCGGACAACGCGGTCGCCGAGCTCGCCCACGCGATCTCGCGGCTGGCCTCCTACGAGTGGCCGGTCCGGCTCACCCCGGCCGTCCGGGCGCTGCTCGCGGGCCTCGGCGACGTCCTCGGCGAGCCCGTCGACCACGACCGGCTGGACGCCGAGGCCGCCCGGCTCGGGCAGATCGGCAAGCTGTTCGCCGGGACGGTCCGCAACTCGGCGAACCCGACCCGGCTGGACGCGGGCTACAAGGTCAACGTGATCCCCGGTTCGGCGACCGCGCAGGTGGACGGCCGCTACCTGCCCGGCCTCGGCGAGGAGTTCCTCGCCACCGTGGACCGGCTGCTCGGCCCCCGGATCACCCGCGAGTTCATCAACCACGAGGAGGCGCTGGCCGGCGACCCGTCCGGGCCGATGTTCACCGCGCTCGCGGACGCGCTGCGCGCCGAGGACGAAGCGGCCCGGCCCGTCCCGTACCTGATGGCGGGCGGCACCGACGGCAAGTCGTTCGCGCGGCTCGGCATCCGGAGCTTCGGCTTCGCGCCGCTGCTGCTGCCGCCCGACCTGGACTACCAGGCCATGTTCCACGGCGTGGACGAGCGGGTCCCGGTGGCCGGGCTGGAGTTCGGCACCCGCGTCCTGGACCGGTTCCTCGACACCCGCTGACGCGGGACGGCCCGGAGCGGGTATCGATCAGGGGTGGACCTCACCAGCGCCGCGCGGGAGCTCTACGGGGTCGCTCCCGAGGAGTTCACCGCCGCGCGGCAGGAACTCGTGAAGGCGGCGCGGCGGGACGGCGACGCCGCGCTCGCCAAGCGCGTCGGGGCGCTGCGCCGTCCCACGGCGTCGGCATGGGCGGTCAACCTGCTCTCGCGGGAGGCGGCTCCCGAACTCGCCCGGCTCCTGGACGCGGGGGCCGACCTGCGGGAGGCGTGGGGCGCGGGCCGCTCCCTCGGCGGGCTGGAGCAGCGGCGCGGTGAGCTGGTGGATCTGCTCGTCCGGACGGCGCGCCGCCTCGCCGCCGAGGCGGGCCGTCCGCTGCGCAACCCGGCCGTCCGGGAGGTCGAGGACACGCTGCTCGCCGCGACCGTGGACGCCGACGCGTCCGACGAGGTGCGGGGCGGCGCGCTGACACGTCCCCTGAGCCACACCGGTTTCGTCCCGGCAGGCTTCGCCGTCTCGGCGCCCAAAACGCGAGCCGAACCCTCTCCGCCCGCGAAGAAGCGCGCCGAGGAGGGGTACGGCGGCTCGGCAGCCGGAAAGCACACCGAGAAGCGGACCGAGAAGCGCGGCGGGCCGTCGCCGGGTGAGAAGCGGTCCGCGCGCCGGCCCGCCGAGAAGCGGGCGGCGGCGCCGGACGCGGGGCCCCATCGCAATCCGTCCGCCGAGAGGGAGAAGGCGCGGGTCACCGAGCGGCGGGCGGAGCGGGCCAGGCGGCAGGCGGAGGCCGCCAAGCGGGCCGAGGCGGCCGAGCGGCGCGCCGAGAAGGCGGCGCGGCTCCTGGAGTCGCGCGAGGCCGAGGCCGAGGCGGCGCATCGGGAGCTGGACGCGGCCGAAGCGGAGGTCGCCCGGCTGCGGACCGCGCTCGACGAGGCCGAACACCGCTGCGAGCTGCTGAGGCGGCGGGCGGAGCGGGCGGAGAAGCGGCGCGCGCAGGCGGCGGACGAGGCCGCCCGGGCGCGCAGCAGAGCGGACAATTCGGGCTAATCGCCAACCCCGGCGGCCGGGCCGGGTCCGGCGATGCAGTAGGTTCGGGGCCGAACGATATTCGGGACACGAGGGGGAGCAGGTGGCCGAACCGCTGACGGAGCAGCCCGCGGACTGGACCGAGCCGGGCGCCCATCCGGTCGCGCCCGGCGTGCACCGCATCCCCCTCCCGCTGCCCGTGGCGTCCCTGCACGCGGTCAACGTGTACGTGATCGAGGAGCCGGACGGCCTGGTCGTGGTCGACTCCGGCTGGGCCATGCCGGACAGCCGCAAGGCCCTCACCGGCGCGCTGCGGACGCTCGGCCACCGGATCGAGGACGTCTCCCAGTTCCTGGTCACGCACGCCCACTGGGACCACTACTCCCAGGCCCTCGCGCTGCGCGCCGAGTTCGGCGGCCGGGTCCGCATCGGCCGCGGCGAGCGGACCTCGATCGAGGCGTTCGACGTCCGGCGCGGCCTGCACCCCCGCCAGGCGGAGCTGCTGCGCCGCTGCGGCGCGGACGCGATCGCCGGGGAGATCGCCGCGCTCGGCGTGAACGCGGACGAGCGCGACCTCCCGCACACCATGCCGGACGCCTGGCTCGACGACGGCGAGAAGGTCGAGCTGACCCGCCGCTCGCTCGACGTGTTCGCCACCCCCGGCCACACGCGCGGCCACATCGTGCTGCGCGACGCCGCCGCCGGGCTGCTGTTCGCCGGGGACCACGTGCTCCCGCACATCAGCCCGTCGATCGGGCTGGAGACCGAGCCGGAGCCCAAGCCGCTGCGCAGCTACCTCGCCTCGCTGCGGCTCGTCCGGGACATGCCGGACACGCTGCTGCTGCCCGCGCACGGCCCGGTCACCGGCAGCGTCCACACCCGCGTGGACGAGCTGCTCCAGCACCACGAGCAGCGCCTCGACACCGCCGCCGGGCACGTCCGAGCCGGACGCGCGACCGCCTACGAGGTCGCCGCCGCGATGCCGTGGACGCGCCGCCGCCGCAAGCTCGACGACCTGGACGTGTTCAGCCGGATGCTCGCCGTCCTGGAGATCGACGCGCACCTGGACGTCCTCACCGATCAGGGCGTGCTGGTCGCGCACGAGGCGAACGGCGTCCGCCGCTACGCCCCTGCGTAGCGCTTACGCCGCGGGATCGCGCCCCAGGTAGGCCACGAGCAGGTCGCCGGGGTGGGTGGCGTCCGGCGCCGGGACGGGCCGGGCGAACAGCGTCCCGCGCACGTCCGCCGGGACGAGCCGGGGCGCGTACCGCAGCAGCCGCAGCGCGAGCCCCGCCGGGATCGGCGGTCGCGCGCCCGTCGCCCGGCCGACGTCCCAGCCGTGCACGGCGAGTTCCATCGCCCCCGCGACGGCCAGGTCGGCGTGCGCGAGCACCCGGTCCCCGACCGTGACCACCGCGACGTCCCCGCGCGGCTCGACCAGCCGCGTGATCCCCGCCCGGACCGCCACGACCGGATCCCCCGCCTCCCGCACAGCGGCCTGCCGCTCCCCCGCCGCCCGCTCCCCCGCCTCCCGCACCCCCGCCTCGCGATCCGGCACGCTCCGCTCCGCCGCCTCCCGCTGCGCAGCCTGCCGATCCGGCTCGTCCAGAACGACTCCGCCGGTCAGCGCTTCGGTGAGCGCCGCGACCGAGTCGTCCAGATGCCACAGCAGCGCCCGCAGGTCCCACTCCGCGCACGGCGTGGGCCGGGCCAGCGCCTCCGGCACGACCGTCGCCAGGCCGGACAGGGCGTACGCCGCGCCGCGCGCCAGCAGGGCCGCCGCGTCCGCGCCCTGTCTCCGTGCGGTGTCCGTGAACCGGCCCGCCCCACCACTCGCCGTCATGTGCGCTCCCTTCGCCGGATGTGACCGGCGGAACGCGGGGAAATCATCGACGGCGGCCGCAGCCGAAGGACCGGACGGCCGACGCGCCGCAGGCGGGCGATCCCGGGCTGCCCTACCCCGACGAATACGACGTGTAGGGCATCTCACTAGGCTGGTCCTCCCTCCGGCCCCCAGGAAGGACCACCCATGGCCGAGCAGACCGAGACCGCCTCGCGCATCGAGATCACGTCCGGAGACGAGCTTCGCTCCCTGCTCGGCGAGGTGAAGCCGCGCGCCCGCGACAAGGAGCGCCCGCGCCTGCACGCGCGCGACCGCGAGTGGCTCGCCGCCTCGCCGTTCTGCCTGATCGGGACGAGCGACGCCGACGGCAACTGCGACGTGTCCCCGAAGGGCGACCCCGCCGGACGCCTCGCGCACGTGCTGGACGACCGCACCGTCGCGATCGCCGAGCGGCCCGGCAACCGGCGCGCCGACGGCTACTTCAACGTGCTGTCGAACCCGCACGCGGGCCTGCTGTTCTTCATCCCCGGCCGGAACGAGACGCTGCGGATCAACGGCCGGGCGCGGCTGCTGCGCGACGCGCCGTACTTCGACGAGCTGGTGGTCAAGGGCCACCGGCCGATCCTCGTGCTCGAGGTGGCGATCGAGACGATCTACTTCCACTGCGCCAAGGCGTTCCTGCGCTCGGAGCTCTGGAAGCCCGAGACCTGGAACCCCGACGTGCTGCCCTCGCACGCGCGCATCACCAAGGACGTCATGGTCACGCCCGAAACCCTGGAGGAGCTGGAGGAGTACTACGGCGAGTCGTACGCCAAGCAGCTCTACAAGTCCTGACCCACGTGCGGTCGTCCGCCTGACCGCGGCCACCGGCCGGGCCGCGGGCAAGGGGCCTGACCGGGCCGCGGTCGCCGGCCCCCGCGCGGTCCGCGGGGGCCGCGCGGTCCGCGGGGGCCGCCGGCCCGGGTGTCAGCCGCTCTTGCGGCGGAACTGGCGCTGGTGGTCGGCGCGCTCGTGGACGCCCCTGACCTTCGAACCCGCGCCGCCGTTCTTCCCGCCGCGGCCGGCGGACGCGGTGCGCTTGCGTTCCAGGGCCTCCCGGAACCTGCGCTTCACCTCGTCGTCGCCGGCTTCGCGATCCGTCGAGTCGGCCATGTGGACCTCCACCTCTCGTAGGGCGGTACAAGCGTCGCACGTCCGGCGGCCGTCCGTGATTCCGGGCCGTCCGCTAACCGTCCCCCGGTCGTTTAGCGCCCGCCGCGTGGGAAGGCTCCAGACCTGGAAGGAGGGACCACGATGACCGAACAGACGGGCAAGCAGGGCCCGCGGCTGGACGACGAGATGGCGCACGAGACCGAGGGGATGGTGCGCGGCGGTCACGCCACGCACGCCGAGGACTTCAAGCAGCCCGAACCGGCCTCGTCCGCGCCCGGCTGGGACCCGGCGGAGGACGACCCGACCGCCACCGGCGGCGCCCGCCAGGAGGGCTCCCCTCCGGGCATGTCGGCCGACGACGTGGAGGGCCGCAGCGCCCTCGCCCGGCAGCTCACCGGGGTCCGCTACCCCGCGACCCGGGACGACCTGGTCGCCCGGCTGCGCGGCGGGGACGTGGACGACGGCGCGGTCGCGGCCGTCGAGGCGCTGCCCGACCGCGCGTACGAGAACCTGGCGGACGTGGCCGAGGCCCTGGGCTACGGCCGGGAGAGCCGCCGGTTCTGACCTCCGCGGCCATGGGTGCGGGGACGGCCGTGCCCGTGCCCATGGCCGTGCTCGGCGGCGGGCCCGCACCACCGCTCCAGCGCTTCGCGGATCTCGGGAGCGCGGCGCTCGGGCGCGGTCTCGTCGGTGGCCCAGGCGATGTAGCCGTCCGGCCGGACGAGCGCGGTCGTGCGCGTCGCCCCGCCCGCCGGGACGCAGTGCACGCGATCGGCCCAGTGCCGGGTGGCGAGGTAGGTCACGGCCGGGTCGTTCGCCGCGACGACCAGCACGAACAGGCCGTCCCGCAGGGTCTCGTGGAGGCGCGCGCCGCCGCCCAGCCGCACGTCCGGGGCGCGCTTGCCGGTCAGCCGGTGCGCGCCGCGCGGCGCGGGGTAGGCGATGTCGAGCCCCGAGACGAGGCCCGCCATCCGCCGCGCGATCGGCGGCGTGCGGGTCGCGGCCTCCAGCAGGAGGTTCCGCCCCCAGCGCGGCGCCCGTCCCTCCAGCAGGACGCCGCGGAGAAGGGCGCCGCTACCCAGCACGACGGCCCGCCCGATCGGGTGACGCTCCTCGTGGTAGCTGTCCAGCAGCCAGGACGGCGCGTCGCCGTGCATCTGCGCGACGAGCTTCCAGCCCAGGTTCGCCGCGTCCTGGAGGCCGGTGTTCATGCCCTGCCCGCCGACCGGGGAGTGCACGTGCGCCGCGTCGCCGGCGAGGAACACCCGCCCGACCCGGTAACGCGGGACCTGCCGCTCGTCGCTGTGGAACCGGGACGTCCAGCGCGCCTCGCCCATGCCGTGGTCGGTGCCGAGGACCCGCCGGAGGACTCCGCGCAGCTCCTCGACGTCCACGGGTTCGGAGTCGGGCACCTGGTGGCTCCGGTTCCAGCCGATCACCCGGTACCAGCCGTCGCCGAAGGGCGCGACGAACGCGAACGCGTCCCCGGACGCCCCGACCGTCAGCACCTCCTTCGGCGGATCGGCGAGCCGGACGTCGGCGAGCATCACCGACCGGACCGCCGACTGGCCGGGGAACGCCAGCCCGACCGCCTCGCGGACCATGCTGTGCACGCCGTCCGCGCCCACGACGTACGCCGCCCTGATGGCGCGTTCCCGGCCGTCCTCGCGGTATCGCACCTCGACGCCGTCGGCGTCCTGCCGGAGCGCGACCGCCTCGGCGCCGCGCAGGATCCGCGCGCCCGCGTCGACCGCTCGGCGCTCCAGGACGTGCTCGGTCTCGTACTGGGGCGTGACCAGCACGAACGGGAACCGTCCCGGCAGTCCCGACAGGTCGAGCCGGGCGCCGCCGGGCAGCCGCACCGAACGGACCCGCCGCCCGGTCTCCAGCAGCTCTTCGGCGACGCCGCGCTGGTGTAGCGTCTCCAGCGTCCGGGCGTGGACGGCGAACGCGCGCGTCAGGTTCGGGACGTCCGCGCGGCGCTCCAGGACCGTGCAGGCGATCCCGGCGGCGGCCAGGTCCCCGGCGAGCAGCAGCCCGGTCGGCCCGGCCCCCACGATCACCACGTTCTCTTCGCCGGTCATGGCGGCACCCCTCTCCGGTGGAGTCCGGTGCCGGAGACCCTTCCCCGGATCACCCCGCCTTCACCGCGCCGGGGCGATCCGAGCCCGCCCGTTGACCGCACACGGCCGCCCGCGCGCCTCTCCGGCGCGGCGGATCAGCCGACGCGCGACCGGCCGCCCGCCGCGAGGACGCCAGGTCAACCCTCGCGGGGGCGCCAGGTCAACCCTCGCGGGGGCGCCAGGTCAACCCTCGCGGGCGCGGAGGTTGAGTCCGAGCGCGCGGAACTGCTCGACCGGGTGGTGGTAGCCGCGCTCGATGTGGTGGACGCCGCGCAGCGTGGACGGCCCCTCGGCGACGGCGGCGGCGAGGACGGCCGAGAACCCCGCGCGGATGTCGGGCATCGTCACGTCGCCGCCGCGCAGCTTCGTCACGCCCCGCACGACCGCCGAGTGCAGCGCCGCCGTGTCGTGGTACCGGCAGGCCGGGCCGCCGAGGCAGGTGTCGTAGACCTCGATCTCCGCGCCCATGCTCTGGAGCGCCGGCACATAGGCGAGCCGGTTCTCGTACACGGTCTCGTGCAGCACCGACATGCCGTCCGCCTGGGTGAACAGCACCATCAGCGGCGTCTGCCAGTCGGTGGCGAAGCCGGGGTGGGTGTCGGTCTGGACCGCCGCCGGACGCAGCCCGTCGGGCGCGGACGCCATGATCCACTCGTCGGTGATCTCGAACCGGGCGCCCATCCGGTCCAGCGTGGTGATCGCGGTGACCAGGCGGTCCTGCGGGCAGCCGTGCACCCGCACCTCACCGCCCGTGACCAGGCCCGCGACCAGGTACGAGAACGCCTCGATCCGGTCGCCGGCGAGCCGGGTGCGGGCCCCGCTGATCCGCGGCACGCCCTCCACGACGATCCGCCGGTCCGGCGCGAACGAGATCCGGGCGCCCATCCGCTGCAGGTACAGCGCCAGCTCGATGATCTCCGGCTCGGTCGCGGCGTTGCGGATCACCGTCTTGCCCTCGGCCCGGACGGCCGCCAGCAGCACCGTCTCGGTCGCGCCGACGCTCGGGTAGGGCAGCGTGATCCGCGTGCCGACCAGGCGGTTCGCGCGCGCGTGGATACCGTCCTCGGCGATGTCGACCTCCGCGCCGAACGCGCGCAGCGCGTCCACGTGGAAGTCCACCGGACGGCGGCCGATCGGGTCGCCCCCGACCAGCGGCACGAACGCCTCGCCGGCCAGGTGCAGCAGCGGCCCCAGCATCAGGATCGGAATCCGGTTCAGCCCGGTGAACGCCTTCGGCACGTTCGGCTCGGCGACCGGGCCCGGCACGATCGTGATCTCGCCGTCGGAGCGCTCGACGCGCATCCCGAGGTGCTCCAGCATCGCGCCGGTGATGCCGACCTCGCCGACGTCGGGCGCGTTGGTGATGGTGCTGGGCCCCTCCCCCAGCATCGCCGCGACCATGTGCTTACTGACCGCGTTCTTGGCCCCGCGCACGGTGACGTCGCCGCGCAGCGGCCCGGACGGCTCGATCTCCCACACCTTCTCGCTCACCCGAGCAGCCTATGACCGTCCTCCGGCACGTCCAACCCGGACGCCCCGAAGATCACTTACCGTCGTGACATGGATCTCTCCACTCTCACCCTCCGGCCGGTCCGCGAGAATGACCTGGACTTTTTGGGCGATTTCCTGAGCGACCCGTACATTGCGGGCGAATTCGGATGGCACGGCTTCAGCGACCCCCGCCGCTGGGCGCGGCTGTGGCGCGAGACCGGTCTCCTCGCGGACGAGAAGAGCGCCCTGCTCGTCGCGAGCGGCGAGGAACGGCTCGGCTTCGTCGCCTGGACCAAGGTGGTCGCGACCCGCATCACCCACCATTTCAACTTCGGCATCGCCCTGCACCCCGACCACCGGGGCAGGGGCGTGGGCACCGAGGCCCAGCGGCTCCTGATCCGCTACCTGTTCGCCTACACCCAGGTCCACCGGCTGGAGGCGGACACCGAAGTGGACAACATCGCCGAGCAGCGCGCGCTCGAAAAGCTCGGCCTGACCCGCGAGGGCATCCTGCGCCAGGTCGCCTTCCGGGACGGGGCATGGCGCGACGGCGTCCGCTACTCCATCCTCCGCACCGACCCGCAGCCCTGACGACCCGGCCGCTACGAGCAGCCCTGGAACTCCGGCACCGTGCCGGTCAGGTTCGTCAGGCCCGACGCCCCGAACCACTTGCGCAGCAGCCTCGGCACGGTGCCGTCCTGGTAGAGGCGCGTGATCGCCTTGTTGACCGCCTCGCAGCCCTCCACGTCGCCCTTGCGCAGGCCGACCCCGTACGGCTCCTCGGTGAACGGACGGTTGAGGATCCGCACCGCGCCGCCCGCCTGCACCGCGAACCCCGCCAGCACCAGATCACCCGTCGAGACGGCGTCGAGCGAGCCGTCCAGCAGCCCCTTCACGCATGCCGAGTAGGAGGGCTCCCGCACGAGCGTCGCGTCGATCCCCAGCCCCCGCACCACGCGGGACGTCGAGACCGAGCCGCTCGCCTCGCACATCCGCCGTCCGGCCAGGTCCCGGACGCCCCGGATCCGCCGCTCCCCGGACCGCACCATGACGTCCTGGTGCGCCACGTAGTACGGCCCGGCGAAGGTCACCTTCGTCGCGCGCTCCGCAGTGATCGAGTACGAGGCGAGCACCAGGTCCACCTTGTGGGTGTTGAGCAGCGCCTCCCGGTTCTCGGAGGTCACCTCCGCGTACCGGACGTTCGCCGCCCCCATCCGCTCGGCGATCTCCGCGCCCAGATCCACCTCGAAGCCGCTGAACACGCGCTTGTCCGTGTCGGCCAGCCCGAGCCCCGGCTGGTCCGCCTTCACCCCGATCACCAGGGTCCGCTTCTCCGCGGCCGAGCCGCCCGTGGCCGCGTCCGCGGCGCACCCCGCCACACCCAGCGCGAGCCCCGCCGCGGCGGCGACCCGAAGGACAGCTCTCACTCCCCTACGAGTAGCGGGCGGACGCGTCCGCGAGGTGAACGCCGGGCGAGATGTGCGGGTTGGCGACAGAAACTCCCCCTGCCCCGGTCACCGATCGCTACGATCACCGTGGACGGTCCACGGCGCGGAAACGGGGTTCGGGCAATGGCAGCGGAGTGGGTGCCGCAGGGCATCGACACGAGCAAGCCGAGCGTCGCGCGCGTGTACGACGTCGCGCTCGGCGGCAAGGACAACTTCGCGGTCGACCGTGCCGTGGCCCAGCGCCTCCAGGAGGGCCTGCCCGAGATCATGAGCATGGCCCGGGTGAACCGCGCGACGCTCGGCCGCGGCGTCCGGCTCATGGCCGAACAGGGCATCCGGCAGTTCCTCGACCTCGGCGCCGGCCTCCCCTCGGCGGACAACACCCACCAGGTCGCCCAGCGCGTCGCGCCCGAGTCACGCGTCGTCTACGTCGACAAGGACCCGATCGTGCTCGCCCACGGCCGCGCCCTGCTCGCCGACAACGACCGCACCGCCGTGATCACCGCCGACCTGCGCGACCCGGCGGCGGTGCTCCAGCATCCCGAGGTCGCCCGCCTGCTCGACTTCTCCGAGCCGGTCGGCGTGCTGTTCGTCGCGATCCTGCACCACCTGCACGACGACGAGGACCCGAAGGGCGTCCTCGACGCGTACATGTCCGCCGTACCGTCCGGCAGCCACCTGTTCATCTCGCACTTCTGCGACTTCGGCCCGCTCTCCAAGGAGCTGCAGCGGCGCTTCCTCGACCTCCTCGGCACCGGACGCTTCCGGACCGTCGAGGAGATCACGGCGTTCTTCGACGGCTACGAGCTCCTGCCGCCGGGCGTCGTCCCGAACCCCCACTGGCATCCGGACGAGCCGCCGCCCGCGGAGCTGACGCTCGCCCAGCAGATGCACTACACCGGCATGGCCCGCAAGCCCTGACCCGGCCGGCCCCCGCCCGTTCCGCCGACGCTGTCAATCCCTTGCCTGAGAGCGGCTCCGCGCCGCGATCAGGGCGAGCTGATCAGCGCGCAGGGCCGGGACGCCGATGCTCCTCGACGCCTCGGGGCGCAGGCCGTCCAGGAAGAAGCCGAGGCAGCGCCGCCACGCTCCCGGCGCGACGTCCATGCTGTCCGCGATCACCCGGGACATGCCGAGGACGAGCAGAGCGACGTCCGTCACCTCGAAGTCGGGCCGGAGCGCCCCGGCGTCCCGCGCCCGCTCGATCACCAGGCCGAGGTTCCGGATGCCGCGCCCGCAGGCCTCCTCCCTGCCCATCGCGGTGGGAAACCTCGAGGCGAGGGCCTCGTTGAGCCCCCGGTCCTCGGCCTGCAGCGCGAGGAGCCCCTCGACGAACACAACGAAGCCGTTCCACGGGTCCGGATCGGCCAGCGCCTCCTCGGCCACGCGGTCGAGCGAGGTGAGCCGGTCCGCGAAGACCGTGTCGATGAGGTCGTCCCGCGCGGGGAAGTGGTTGTAGAGCGTCCCGATGCTCACTCCCGCCTGCCGCGCGACGTCCTCCAGCGGAGCGGTCAGCCCGCGCCGGGCGAACACCCGCGCAGCCGCCGCCACCAGCTTGTCGCGATTGCGCTTGGCGTCCGCGCGCAGAGGCCGGGATCCCGTGGTCATGCGCCCACTCTACAAACCTGAGAACACCCTCAACTTGTGCTAGCGTCCTTCCCAAACTTGAGGATGCCCTCAAGTTAAGTTCCTTCCGGAAGGGGCCACGCATGTCAGCTCGCGTCAACGGGACGGCCGTGGTGCTCGGCGCAGGTCCGGGCCTCGGCATGTCCATGGCTCACCGGTTCGGGCGCGCAGGCCACGCCGTGGCCCTCGTGTCACGCAACCCCGACCGCCACGCGAGATACCTCGCCCAGCTCGCGGACGCGGGCATCGAGGCGGCCTCGTTCACGGCGGACGTCCGCCACGCCGACCGCCTGCCGCAGACGCTGGACGCGATCAGCGCCCGGCAGGGCCCGGTGGACGTCCTCTATTACGGGCCGGCCTCCATCGACGCCCCAAAGAGCCTCCCGAAGCCGATCACCGAGACGTCCGGCAGGGACGTGGGTGAGGCGATGAAGTTCGTCTATCCGGCCGTGGAAGCCGTCCAGGCCGTCCTACCGGGCATGCGGGCACGGAGGTCAGGTGCGTTGCTGTTCGCCGGCGGGCTGAGCTCCGTGGTGCCGCTTCCGGCGCTGGGCGCGCTCGCGCTCTCGTCCGCAGCCCTGCGGAACTACGCCATCACACTCAATGCCGCCCTGGCGGCGGACGGCATCTACGCGGGGACACTCACCATCGGCGGCATCGTGCGCCACGGCGACATCCACCGCCACGTGGCAGCGCATCCCGAACGCTACGGCGACCTGGCGGCGAAGACCCTGAACCCGGACGACATAGCGGACGAGGCGTGGTCCATGGTCACCCGCCGCGACCGAGCCGAAGCCGTCTTCAACGTCCTGACCGCCTGAAAAAGGCAACAAAATGAAAAAGGGCCCCGCCACTTTCGTGGCGGAGCCCTTTCCAAAATATGTCCGGCGGTGTCCTACTCTCCCACACAGTCTCCCATGCAGTACCATCGGCGCTGAGGGGCTTAACTACCGGGTTCGGGATGGGACCGGGTGTTTCCCCCTCGCCATAACC
>NZ_JBHSIT010000019.1:0-133842 GCF_042652125.1 Actinomadura gamaensis
GGATGATCGAGGCGGTGATGTAGGGCATGATGCCCAGCGCGAACACCGACAGCTTCAGCAACGCCCCACCGGAGAACAGGTCCACCAGCCCGTACAGCTGGTTGGACTTCTTCGCCGCGTCGGCGGTCTGCTTGAGCACCTCCACGTTCACGTTCGGGGTCGGCAGGTTCTGGCCGATCCGGAACACCACGATCATCAGAAGCGTGAACAGCAGCTTCTTACGCAGATCGGGCGTACGGAAGGCCCGAGCGAACGCGGTCAGCACCATTCCTCCTGCGGAACTTGCGAAAAATCAGCCCTTGGGCAACGACGGCGGGGCCGGGCTGAGGCGCGAAACGCCGACCCGCCACGCCGGGAGACTCTAACAGCAGACGAGACCGGGGCCGGTCCCCACGCGGCGGACCCACCGGCCCGCACACGTGGTGGACTCCGACCCCGGTCTCACGGGTGTCGTTCTCAGAGCTGCTCGGCGCTGCCGCCGGCGGCCGTGATCTTCTCCTTCGCCGCGCCGGAGAAGGCGTGCGCCTTCACCTGGACGGCGACGGAGATCTCACCGGTGCCGAGGATCTTCACCGGACGGCCGGAGCGCACCGCGCCCTTGGCCGCCAGGTCCTCGGCGGTCACCTCGCCGCCCTCGGGGTAGAGGGTGGCGAGCTTGTCCAGGTTGACGACCTGGAACTCGACCCGGTTGGGGTTCTTGAAGCCCTTGAGCTTCGGCACCCGGCGGATCAGGGGCATCTGGCCGCCCTCGAACCCGACCGGAACGGTGTTGCGGGCCTTGGTGCCCTTGGTGCCGCGTCCCGCCGTCTTGCCCTTGGACGCCTCGCCGCGGCCCTTGCGGGTCTTCGCGCGGTTGGCGCCGGGGGCCGGACGCAGGTCGTGCACCTTGAGCGGAGTGCCCTCGGTGGCGTCGGCCATGTCAGTCGACCTCCTCGACGGCGACCAGGTGGGCCACCGTCCGGATCATGCCGCGAACCTGCTGGGAGTCCTCCCGGACGACCGACTGGCCGATCTTCTTGAGGCCCAGCGTCCGCAGCGTGTCACGCTGGTTCTGCTTCTCGCTGATCACAGACTTGGTCTGCGTGATCTTCAGCTGGCTCATGACGCGGCGGCCTCCGTCCGGGCCTCGGACCCGGCGGCCCGCGCGCGCAGCATGGCGGCCGGAGCGACGTCCTCGATCGGCAGGCCGCGCTTGGCCGCGATCTCCTCCGGACGCTTCAGCTGCTTCAGCCCGTCCACGGTGGCGTGGACGATGTTGATCGCGTTGTCGGTGCCGAGCGACTTGCTCAGCACGTCGTGGATGCCGGCGCACTCCAGCACCGCGCGCACCGGGCCACCCGCGATCACACCGGTACCCGGCGAGGCCGGGCGCAGCAGGACGACGCCGGCGGCGGCCTCACCCTGGACGGTGTGCGGGATGGTGCCCTGGATCCGCGGCACCTTGAAGAAGTGCTTCTTGGCCTCCTCGACGCCCTTGGCGATCGCCGCGGGCACCTCCTTGGCCTTGCCGTAGCCGACGCCGACGGTGCCGTTGCCGTCACCGACGATCACCAGGGCGGTGAAGCTGAAGCGACGGCCACCCTTGACGACCTTGGCGACGCGGTTGATCGCCACGACCTTCTCGATGTACGACTGGCCCTTGTCGGCGCCACCGCGGCGGTCGTCGCGGCGGCCGTCGCGACGGTCGCCACCCTGACCGCCACCACGCCTCTGCGCTGCCATCAGTGGTTCCTCTTCTCGTTGGTCGTGAGAGCCATCAGAGCTTCAGGCCCCCCTCACGAGCGCCGTCCGCGACGGCGGCGACGCGACCGTGGTACTTGTTGCCGCCACGGTCGAAGACCACAGCGGTCACGCCGGCGGCCTGCGCGCGCTCGGCGACGAGCTCGCCGACCTTGCGGGACTTCGCCGTCTTGTCGCCGTCGGAGGCGCGCAGCTCGGCCTCCATCGTCGACGCCCACGCCACGGTGTGGCCCTTGGCGTCGTCGATGACCTGGACGAACATGTGCTGGTTGGAGCGCGTCACGACAAGGCGGGGACGCTCGGCGGTGCCGACGACCTTCTTGCGGACCCGCAGGTGCCGCCGCTTGCGGGCCAGCGCACGCTTCGACGTGGCCTTGCCGGCCAGGTGCTTCGTGCCTGCCATGACTACTTACCAGCCTTTCCGACCTTGCGGCGGATCTGCTCGCCCTCGTAACGCACGCCCTTGCCCTTGTACGGGTCGGGCTTGCGCAGCTTCCGGATGTTGGCGGCGACCTCGCCGACCTTCTGCTTGTCGATGCCCTCGACGACCAGCTGGGTCGGCTTCTCCACCGTGAAGGTGATGCCCTCCGGCGGCTCGACCGTGATCGGGTGGCTGTAGCCGAGCGAGAACTCCAGGTTCTTGCCCTTGGCCACCACGCGGTAACCGACGCCCTGGATGACCAGGGTCTTCTTGTACCCCTCGGTGACGCCGACCACCATGTTGCTGATCAGCGACCGGGTCAGGCCGTGCAGCGCGCGGACCGTGTTCACGTCGTTCGGCCGGGACACGGTGACCTGACCGTCCTCCAGCTGAACCTCGATCGGCTCCGCGACGGTCATCGCCAGGGTGCCCTTCGGCCCCTTCACCGACACGTCACGGCCGTCGATCTTCACCTCGACGCCGCTGGGAACGGCGATGGGGAGACGTCCAATGCGAGACATTTTTCGAATCCTCCCCTCTACCAGACGTAGGCGAGGACTTCGCCGCCCACGCCGCGCTTGCCGGCCTGCCGGTCCGTCATCAGGCCGGAGGACGTCGAGATGATCGCGACGCCCAGTCCGCCGAGGACCTTGGGCAGGTTGTCCTTCTTCGCGTACACCCGGAGACCGGGCTTCGAGACGCGCTTGATGCCGGCGATCGAACGCTCCCGGGTGGGACCGAACTTGAGCTCGATCACGAGCTTCTTGCCCACCTCGGCGTCCTCGACGCTCCAGCCCGAGATGTAGCCCTCCTGCTGGAGGATCTCGGCGATGTGCGCCTTGATCTTGGAGTACGGCATCGACACCGAGTCGTGGTACGCCGAGTTAGCGTTCCGCAGACGCGTCAGCATGTCTGCGATCGGGTCGGTCATCGTCATGGCCTACAGGCCCTCCCTCGCCACGGTTTCCATCCGCCCGGCCCGGCCGGCGGGCGGGGCGGATGGACCTTTGGCGCGGTCATGGGCACCTTCACCAGGTGCCCGGTGGTTATTACAGGCTGGGCTGGTTACCAGCTCGACTTCGTGATGCCCGGCAGCTCGCCCCGGTGCGCCATCTCGCGGAAGCACACGCGGCACAGGCCGAACTTGCGGTACACGGAGCGCGGACGGCCGCAGCGCGAGCAACGAGTGTACGCGCGCACGCCGAACTTGGGCTTCCGGGCCGCCTTGGCGATCAGGCTCTTCTTCGCCATGTCAGTTCTCCTTGAACGGGAAGCCCAGGAGCTTCAGGAGCGCCCGGCCCTCGTCGTCGGTCTTGGCGGTGGTCACCACGGTGATGTCCATGCCCCGGACGCGGTCGATCTTGTCCGGGTCGACCTCGTGGAACATGACCTGCTCGGTCAGACCGAACGTGTAGTTCCCGTTGCCGTCGAACTGCTTCGGCGACAGGCCGCGGAAGTCACGGATGCGGGGCAGCGCGGTGGCGAGCAGCCGGTCGAGGAACTCCCACATGCGGTCGCCGCGCAGCGTCACGTGCGCGCCGATCGGCATGCCCTCGCGCAGCTTGAACTGCGCGATGGACTTCTTCGCCCGGTTGACGGCCGGCTTCTGACCGGTGATGGCGGTCAGGTCGCGGACGGCGCCCTCGATCAGCTTGGCGTCCTTGGCCGCGTCGCCGACGCCCATGTTCACGACGATCTTCGTGAGGCCCGGCACCAGCATGATGTTGCCGTAGCCGAACTGCTCCTGCATGGCCTTGACGATCTCGTCGCGGTAGCGGAGCTTCAGGCGCGGCTGCGGCACGGGGCGCTCGGTAACGGTCTCGGTCATCTCAGATCTCCTTGCCGGTACGGCGCGAGATCCGGACCTTGGAGCCGTCCTCGTTGACGCGGTAGCCCACCCGGACGGGCTTGCCGTCCTCGGCGAGGGCCACGTTGCTGACGTGGAGGGGCGCCTCGACGGTCACGCGGCCGCTCTCCTTGCCGGCTCGCTGCGCGTCGGCCTTGATGTTCTTCGTGATGAGGTTCACGCCCTCGACGACGACGCGCTCCTCGCGCGGGAGAACGCGCAGGACCTTGCCGGTCGCGCCCTTGTCCTTGCCCGCGATGACGACGACCTCGTCGCCCTTCTTGATCTTCATCACAGCACCTCCGGCGCGAGCGAGATGATGCGCATGAACTTCTTCTCGCGCAGTTCGCGGCCCACCGGGCCGAAGATACGGGTGCCGCGCGGGTCCCCGCCGTCCTTGATCAGGACGGCCGCGTTCTCGTCGAAGCGGATGTAGGAGCCGTCCGGGCGCCGGCGCTCCTTGCGGGTGCGCACGACGACCGCCTTGACGACGTCACCCTTCTTCACGCCCGCGCCGGGAAGGGCGTCCTTCACCGTCGCGACAATGACGTCGCCGACTCCCGCGTAGCGCCGACCCGAGCCGCCGAGAACGCGGATGCAAAGGATCTCCTTCGCACCCGTGTTGTCGGCAACCTTGAGTCGCGACTCCTGCTGGATCACGTCAACTCCATTTCGTCACACCGGTTCTCCGTGGCGCTCGCGCCGCGGAGCCTGGCGGAACCTTCACTGGTCTCCCCCCGAACGCGGGCCCTCTCGAAGGAGGGCCCGCCCACGGGAAGTCTGTCGGGAGGCGTCCCTGACGGGACGGAGCTCCCTGGTTACTTGGCCTTCTCGAGGATCTCCACCACGCGCCAGCGCTTGGTCGCCGACAGCGGGCGGGTCTCCATCAGCCGGACGCGGTCGCCGATGCCACACTCGTTGGCCTCGTCGTGCGCCTTGTAGTTCTTCGTGCGGCGGATGACCTTGTGGTACTTCGCGTGCTTGACGCGGTCCTCGACGGACACGACGACGGTCTTGTCCATCTTGTCGGAGACCACGAGGCCCTCCAGCACCTTGCGGGCGCTGCGCGCTTCGGTCTGCTCTGCCATTACTTCTCGCCCTCCGCGGCGTCCTCGGCGACTGAAACGATGCCGAGCTCACGCTCGCGCATGACGGTGTAGATGCGGGCGATCTCGCGCTTCACCGTGCGCAGGCGCCCGTGGCTCTCAAGCTGCCCGGTCGCGGCCTGGAAGCGGAGGTTGAACAGCTCCTCCTTGGCTTCCTTCAGCTTGGTGACCAGGACGTCCTCAGGCTCGGTCCGCAGGTCGTCGGCGGTAAGACCCTTGGCCATCAGGACTCACCCACCTCTCGCTTCACGATCTTGCACTTCATCGGCAGCTTGTGGATCGCGCGGGTGAGCGCCTCCCGAGCGATCTGCTCGTTCGGGTAGGAGATCTCGAACATCACGCGGCCCGGCTTCACGTTGGCCACCCACCACTCGACCGAGCCCTTACCGGAACCCATGCGGGTCTCGGCGGGCTTCTTGGTCAGCGGGCGGTCCGGGAAGATGTTGATCCAGACCTTGCCGCCACGCTTGATGTGGCGGGTCATGGCGATACGCGCGGCCTCGATCTGCCGGTTGGTCACGTACGCGGCCTCGACGGCCTGGATGCCGTACTCACCGAAGGTAACCTTCGTGCCGCCCTTGGCCATTCCCGAGCGCTTCGGGTGGTGCTGCTTGCGGTGCTTGACCTTACGAGGGATCAGCATCGGGTTCAGCTCCCCTCACCAGACGGAGCAGCCTCAGTGGCGGGCGCCTGCTGCTCGGTGTTCTGCTGCTGCTGACGGGGCGCGCGGTCGCCGCCGCCCTGACCGCCGCGGCCGCCACGGCCGCCGCGGCCACCGCCGCCGCCACCACGACGCTCACGACGGTCGCCACGGCCACCGCCGCCGCCCGCGGCGCGCTGCTGCGCGGCCTGGGCCTCGCGCTCGGCGCGGGTCTGGGCGGCCTCGCCCTTGTAGATCCACACCTTGACGCCGATGCGGCCGAAGGTCGTCCGGGCCTCGTAGAAGCCGTAGTCGATGTCGGCGCGCAGGGTGTGCAGCGGCACCTGGCCCTCGCGGTAGAACTCCGACCGCGACATCTCCGCGCCGCCGAGGCGGCCGGAGCACTGCACCTTGATGCCCTTGGCGCCGGACTTCATGGCCGACTGGATCGCCTTGCGCATCGCGCGGCGGAACGCCACGCGGGAGCTGAGCTGCTCCGCCACGCCCTGGGCGACGAGCTGGGCGTCGATCTCGGGGTTCTTGACCTCGAGGATGTTCAGCCGGACCTGCTTGCCCGTCAGCTTCTCCAGGTCGCCGCGCAGCCGCTCGGCCTCGGCGCCGCGCCGGCCGATCACGATGCCCGGACGCGCGGTGTGGATGTTCACCTCGACGCGGTCACGGGTGCGCTCGATCTCGACCTTGGAGATGCCCGCCCGGTCCATGCCCTTGGAGAGCATGCGCCGGATCTGGACGTCCTCCTTGACGTAGTCCTTGTAGAGCTTGTCGGCGAACCACACGGACTTGTGGTCGGTGGTGATGCCGAGCCGGAACCCGTGCGGGTTGATCTTCTGACCCACTACCGGGCCCTCCTCGTCTTCTTACCGCCGGCCGCAACGACCTCGTCGCGCGGGGCGACGACCACGGTGATGTGGCTCGTGCGCTTGTTGATGCGGTAAGCCCGACCCTGGGCGCGGGGGCGGAAACGCTTCAGCGTCGGCCCCTCGTCCACGTACGCGTGGCTCACGACCAGCGTCTCGGTGTCGAGCTTGAAGTTGTGCTCGGCGTTGGCGATGGCACTCGCGAGCACCTTGCCCACGGGCTCACTCGCCGCCTGAGGGGCGAACCGCAGCACCTGCTGCGCCTCCGCGGCAGGCAGGCCGCGGATGAGGTCCACCACGCGCCGAGCCTTCATGGGCGTGACGCGGACGAACCGCGCCTGGGCCCTGGCTTCCATCGCTGTTCCCTCTCTCCTACAGATTCCTGCCCGTGTCAGCCGCGACGGCTGCGACGGTCTTCCTTGACGTGGCTGCGGAACGTGCGCGTCGGCGCGAACTCGCCGAGCTTGTGCCCCACCATGGCGTCGGTGATGAACACCGGGACGTGCTTGCGGCCGTCGTGCACGGCGATCGTGTGACCGATCATGTCCGGCACGATCATGGAGCGCCGCGACCACGTCTTGATGACGTTCTTCGTCCCCTTCTCGTTCTGGGCGTCCACCTTCTTGATCAGGTGGTCGTCCACGAAGGGGCCCTTCTTAAGGCTACGTGGCATTGCGAGCGACTCCTACCGCTTCTTCTTGCTGCGACGACGGACGATGAGACGGTCGCTGGACTTGTTCGCCTTGCGAGTCCGGCCTTCCTTCTTACCGTTCGGGTTGACCGGGTGGCGGCCGCCGGAGGTCTTGCCCTCACCACCACCGTGCGGGTGGTCGATCGGGTTCATGGCCACACCGCGGACGGTCGGGCGCTTGCCCTTCCAGCGCATGCGGCCGGCCTTGCCCCAGTTGATGTTGGACTGCTCGGCGTTGCCGACCTCGCCCACCGTGGCGCGGCACCGGACGTCCACCATGCGCATCTCGCCGGACGGCATGCGCAGCGTGGCGTACTTGCCCTCCTTGGCGAGCAGCTGGACGCCGGCGCCCGCCGACCGGGCGATCTTCGCGCCGCCACCGGGCCGCAGCTCGATGGCGTGGATGACCGTACCGGTCGGGATGTTGCGCAGCGGCAGGCAGTTGCCCGGCTTGATGTCCGACCCGGGGCCGTTCTCGACCCGGTCGCCCTGCTTGAGCCCCTGCGGCGCGAGGATGTACCGCTTCTCACCGTCGGCGTAGTGCAGCAGCGCGATGCGGGCGGTGCGGTTCGGGTCGTACTCGATGTGAGCGACCTTCGCCGGAACGCCGTCCTTGTCGTGCCGGCGGAAGTCGATCAGCCGGTACGCGCGCTTGTGCCCGCCGCCCTGGTGGCGCGTGGTGATGCGGCCGTGGTTGTTGCGGCCGCCCTTCTTCGGGAGAGGACGCAGCAGCGACTTCTCCGGCTCGGTGCGCGTGATCTCGACGAAGTCGGCCACGCTGGAGCCGCGACGACCCGGGGTCGTCGGCTTGTATTTACGGATGCCCATCTTTTTCGTGCAATCCCTTAGTTCACGCTTCGGGGCTCGGACCTCGTCAGGAGGTCTGTCCGCCGAAGATGTCGATCGGCTGCTCGCCCTCGGCCAGGCTCACGATCGCGCGCTTGGTGCTCTTACGCTGACCGAAGCCGTAACGGGTCCGCTTGCGCTTGCCCGGACGGTTGATCGTGTTGACGCCGGCCACCTTGCGGTCGAAGATCGCCTCGACGGCCTGCTTGATCTGCGTCTTGTTGGCGTCCGGCCGGACGATGAAGGTGTACTTGCCCTCGTCCAGCAGCCCGTAGCTCTTCTCCGAGACGACCGGCGCGATGATGATGTCGCGGGGGTCAGAGATCTTGTTCACGTCTGCCCTCGTTACTTCTTCGCGCGCGCGACGAACGACTCGTAGGCCTTCTGGGTGAAGACCACGTCGTCGTTCACGAGCACGTCGTAGGTGTTGAGCTGGTCGTCGACGATGACGTGCACGCTCGGCTCGTTGCGCAGCGACTTCCAGGTGAGCTCGTCCTCGCGGTCGAGCACCAGGAGCACGCGCTTGGCCTCGGTGACGCCGCGCAGGGCGGCCAGCGCCGTCTTCGTCTTCGGGACGTCGCCCTCGATGAGGCTGTCGACCACGTGGACCCGGCCGTAGCGGGCGCGGTCGGACAGGGCGCCGCGCAGGGCGGCGGCCTTCATCTTCTTGGGCGTCTTCTGCGAGTAGTCGCGCGGCTGCGGGCCGTGGACGGTGCCACCACCGGCGAACTGCGGCGCGCGGGTCGAACCCTGGCGCGCGCGGCCGGTGCCCTTCTGCCGGTACGGCTTCTTGCCACCGCCGGAGACGTCGCCCCGGGTCTTGGTGGCGTGCGTGCCCTGCCGGGCCGCCGCGAGCTGGGCGACGACGACCTGGTGGATCAGCGGAACGCTGGTCTTGGCGTCGAAGAGCTCGGCGGGCAGGTCGATGTCGAGCTTGGAGGTCACTTGCCCGTCCCCTTCACTGCGTCGCGGACCAGGACCACGCCGCCGTTCGGGCCGGGGACCGCACCCTTGATGAGGAGCAGACCCTTCTCCGCGTCGATCGCGTGGACGGTCAGGTTCTGGACGGTGGTACGGGCGTTCCCGTGCCGTCCCGCCATGCGGAGGCCCTTGAAGACGCGACCCGGGGTCGCGCAGCCGCCGATCGAACCCGGCGAGCGGTGCTTGCGCTGGGTGCCGTGCGAGGCGCCGAGGCCGCGGAAGCCGTGGCGCTTCATGACACCCGCGGTGCCCTTGCCCTTGCTGGTGCCGGTCACGTCGATCTTCTGGCCGGCCTCGAAGACGCTGGCGGTGATCTCCTGGCCGAGTTCGTACTCGGCGGCGTCGTCCACCCGCAGCTCGACCAGGTAGCGGCGCGGCGTGACGCCGGCCTTCTCGAAGTGGCCCGTGCGCGGCTTGTTCACCTTGCGCGGGTCGATCTGGCCGAAGCCGATCTGAACGGCGGTGTAGCCGTCCTTCTCCTGGTTCTTGAGCTGCGTGACGACACAGGGCCCGGCCTGGACGACGGTCACCGGGACGATCCGGCCCTCATCGTCGAAGACCTGGGTCATGCCGAGCTTCTCGCCCAGGACGCCCTTCCTCTGCGTACTCATTGTCGGTGCGTCCCTCAGAGCTTGATCTCGATGTCAACGCCGGCCGGAAGGTCGAGCCGCATCAGCGAGTCGACCGTCTTGGGCGTCGGGTCGATGATGTCGATCAACCGCTTGTGCGTGCGCATCTCGAAGTGCTCGCGGCTGTCCTTGTACTTGTGCGGCGAGCGGATGACGCAGTACACGTTCTTCTCGGTCGGCAGCGGCACCGGGCCCGCGACCTTGGCGCCCGTCCGCGTCACCGTCTCAACGATCTTCTTCGCGGAGGTGTCGATGACCTCGTGGTCGTAGGCCTTGAGCCGGATGCGGATCTTCTGTCCCGCCATGGTGGCCTCGGTGTCCTTTGCTGGTAGTGCCGCTGTTGCTTCTTCGGTCGTGGAACGGCGGGCCGACATGGCGTTCCAGGCCAGTGGTCGGCCCGCCGAACTACGAGAGTGTTACTTGAGGACCTTGGTGACGCGACCCGCGCCGACCGTCCGGCCACCCTCGCGGATGGCGAACTTCAGGCCCTCCTCCATGGCGACGGGCTGGATCAGCTCGACGCGCATCTCGGTGTTGTCGCCCGGCATGACCATCTCGGTGCCCTCGGGGAGGTTCACCACACCGGTCACGTCCGTGGTCCGGAAGTAGAACTGCGGGCGGTAGTTGTTGAAGAACGGCGTGTGGCGGCCGCCCTCGTCCTTGGACAGGATGTAGACCTGCGCCTCGAACTCGGTGTGCGGGGTGTTGGTGCCCGGCTTGATGACACACTGGCCGCGCTCGACGTCCTCGCGCTTGATGCCGCGCAGCAGCAGGCCGACGTTGTCGCCCGCCTGGCCCTGGTCGAGCAGCTTGCGGAACATCTCGACACCGGTGACGGTCGTCTTGGACGACTCGTCCTTGATGCCGATGATCTCGACTTCCTCGTTGACGTTGACGACACCGCGCTCGATGCGGCCGGTGACGACGGTGCCGCGGCCGGTGATCGAGAAGACGTCCTCGATCGGCATCAGGAACGGCTTGTCGGTGTCACGCTGCGGCTCGGGGACGTTCTCGTCCACCGCGGTCATGAGCTCGATGATCGACTCGGCCCACTTCTCGTCGCCCTGCAGCGCCTGGAAGGCGGAGACGCGGACCACCGGGACGTCGTCGCCCGGGAACTCGTACTCCGACAGCAGCTCGCGGACCTCGAGCTCGACGAGCTCCAGGATCTCCTCGTCGTCCACCATGTCGCACTTGTTCAGCGCGACGACGATGTAGGGGACGCCGACCTGGCGGGCCAGGAGCACGTGCTCCTTGGTCTGCGGCATCGGGCCGTCGGTGGCGGCGACCACCAGGATGGCGCCGTCCATCTGCGCCGCACCGGTGATCATGTTCTTGATGTAGTCGGCGTGACCCGGGCAGTCGACGTGCGCGTAGTGCCGCGACTCGGTCTGGTACTCGACGTGCGCGATCGAGATCGTGATGCCGCGCTCGCGCTCCTCCGGCGCCTTGTCGATGTCCTCGAACGGCGTGAAGGGGTTGATGTCCGGGTACTTGTCGTGGAGCACCTTGGTGATCGCCGCGGTAAGCGTGGTCTTACCGTGGTCGATGTGCCCAATGGTGCCGATGTTCACGTGCGGCTTGGTCCGCTCGAACTTGGCCTTCGCCACTGGTTGCTCCTTGTTGCGATCCTCGGCCTGCAGGAGGCCGCTTCGTGTGCTGGCTGGGTGACTGTGCTGGCTCGACGACCCTCGCGTCGCCGCGGTGCTACTCGCCCCGGGACTTGGCGATGATCTCCTCCGCGACGTTCCGCGGAACCTCGGCGTAGGAGTCGAACAGCATGGTGAACACAGCCCGGCCCTGGGTCTTGCTGCGCAGATCACCCACGTAGCCGAACATCTCCGAGAGGGGCACGAGCGCCTTGACGACCCGCATCCCCGCGCGCTCGTCCATCGACTGGACCTGGCCGCGCCGGGAGTTGATGTCGCCGATGACGTCGCCCATGTTCTCCTCGGGCGTGGTGACCTCGACGGCCATCAGCGGCTCGAGGATGGTCGCCCCGGCCTTGCGGGCGGCCTCCTTGAACGCCATGGAACCGGCGATCTTGAACGCCATCTCCGAGGAGTCCACCTCGTGGTAGGCACCGTCGAGAAGGGTGACCTTCACGCCCACCATGGGGTAGCCGGCGAGAACGCCGAACTCGGCGGCCTCCTGGCAGCCCGCGTCGACCGACGGGATGTACTCCCGCGGGATGCGGCCACCGGTGACCTTGTTCTCGAACTCGTAGCCGTCGTTGCCCTCGCCCAGCGGCTCCAGGTTGATGATCACGCGACCGAACTGACCGGAACCACCGGTCTGCTTCTTGTGCGTGTACTCGACCTTCTCGACCTTCCGCGTGATGGTCTCGCGGTAGGCGACCAGGGGCTTGCCGACGTTGGCGTCGACCTTGAACTCCCGCCGCATGCGGTCGACCAGGATCTCCAGGTGGAGCTCGCCCATGCCGTAGATGACCGTCTGACCGGTCTCCTCGTCCGTGCGGACCTGGAAGGAGGGGTCCTCCTCCGCGAGCCGCTGGATGGCGGTGCCGAGCTTCTGCTGGTCGCCCTTGGTCTTGGGCTCGATCGCCACGTGGATGACCGGCGCCGGGAAGTTCATCGACTCGAGGACGATGGGGTCCTTCTCGTCGCAGAGGGTCTCGCCCGTGGTGGTCTGCTTCAGACCCATGACGGCGACGATGTCGCCGGCGCCCACCTGGCTGATCTCCTCGCGCTTGTTCGCGTGCATCCGGTAGATCTTGCCGATCCGCTCCTTGCGCTCCTTGACGGAGTTCAGGACCTGGGAACCGGCCTCCAGCACGCCCGAGTAGACGCGGATGAAGGTCAGCTTGCCCAGGTGCGGGTCGGACGCGATCTTGAACGCCAGGGCGGAGAAGGGCTCGTCCTCCGAGGCGTCCCGGTGGATCGTCTTCTCCTCGTCGCGCACCGCGTGGCCGTCCACGCCGCCGTCGTCCAGCGGCGAGGGCAGGTAGCGCACGATGGCGTCGAGCAGCGGCTGCACGCCCTTGTTCTTGAAGGCGGTACCGGTCAGGACCGGGAACAGGTTGCCCGCGATGGTGGCGCGGCGGACGCCGGCGTAGATCTGCTCCACGGTGGGCTCGACGCCCTCCAGGTAGAGCTCCATGATCTCGTCGTCGCCCTCGGCCAGCGTCTCGACCAGCTTGTCGTGCCACTCCTGGGCGGCCTCGACGTGCGTGTCGGGGATGTCGACGATGTCGTACATCTCGCCGAGCTTGGCGTCCTCGTTCCAGACCAGGGCCTTCATCGTGACCAGGTCGACGACGCCCTTGAAGTCCGCCTCGGCGCCGATCGGGAGCTGCATGACCAGCGGGGTCGCGTTGAGGCGGTCCCGGATCATGTCGACGCAGCGGTGGAACTCCGCGCCGACCCGGTCGAGCTTGTTGACGAAGCAGATGCGCGGGACGCCGTAGCGGTCCGCCTGGCGCCACACGGTCTCGGACTGGGGCTCGACACCGGCGACACCGTCGAACACCGCGACGGCACCGTCCAGGACGCGCAGCGACCGCTCCACCTCGATGGTGAAGTCGACGTGGCCCGGAGTGTCGATGATGTTGATGGTGTGCTTGACGTCCTCGACCGGCCAGGTGCAGGTGGTGGCCGCGGAGGTGATGGTGATGCCCCGCTCCTGCTCCTGCTCCATCCAGTCCATCGTGGCCGCGCCGTCGTGGACCTCACCGATCTTGTAGCTGATGCCCGTGTAGTACAGGATCCGCTCGGTGGTGGTGGTCTTGCCGGCGTCGATGTGGGCCATGATGCCGATGTTGCGGACCTTGGAGAGGTCTACACCGGTTTTGGTAGCCACTTTCGTCCTCGCTGCGTGTCGTCGTAAGTCAGGATCCGCCGGATTACCAGCGGTAGTGGGCGAAGGCCTTGTTGGACTCCGCCATCTTGTGCGTGTCCTCGCGCTTCTTGACGGACGCGCCGAGGCCGTTGGAGGCGTCGAGCAGCTCGTTCATCAGGCGCTCGGTCATGGTCTTCTCGCGACGCTGCCGCGCGTACAGCACCAGCCAGCGCAGCGCGAGGGTCGTGGAGCGGGCCGGCCGGACCTCGACCGGGACCTGGTAGGTCGCGCCGCCGACGCGGCGGGAGCGGACCTCCAGGGTCGGCTTCACGTTGTCCAGCGCGCGCTTCAGGGTGACGACCGGGTCGTTGCCGGTCTTCTCGCGCGCGCCCTCCAGGGCGTCGTAGACGATGCTCTGCGCAATGGAGCGCTTGCCGTCCAGCAGAACCTTGTTGATCAGCGCGGTGACCAGCGGCGAGTTGTACACCGGGTCGGCGATGAGCTGGCGCTTGCCAGCAGGGCCCTTGCGCGGCATTAGCTCTTCTCCTTCTTGGCGCCGTAGCGGCTGCGCGCCTGCTTGCGGTTGCGGACGCCCTGAGTGTCCAGCGAACCGCGAATGATCTTGTACCGAACGCCCGGGAGGTCCTTCACTCGGCCGCCGCGCACGAGCACGATCGAGTGCTCCTGCAGGTTGTGGCCGACGCCGGGGATGTAGGCCGTGACCTCAATCCCGCTGGTCAGCCGGACACGGGCGACCTTGCGAAGCGCGGAGTTCGGCTTCTTGGGCGTCGTCGTGTAGACGCGCGTGCAGACACCCCGGCGCTGGGGGCTGCCCTTCAGCGCCGGCGTCTTGTTCTTGGTCACCTTGTCCTGGCGGCCCTTTCGGACCAGCTGCTGGATCGTGGGCACCGCGTCTCCGTCTTCCTCGTACCGAGCCGGTAAGTCTTGTTCTGCCTGGGCCCCTCCGGTGTGGGGCCCGTCATCACCACCTCGTTTGAGGCTGTGACCTGCCGGTTTCCCGACCTCTCCGACCCACGCGGTCGGGCGTGTCGCATCCTGCACATCCAAGGATGGTCGTGATCCGACACGAGACCGCCCGGCCCACGTGATGGGCCGAAACAAGCCGGGGAGTTTGCTGCGGCGCTGGGCCGCCCTGTCAAATCGCAGGGACCTGCCGGCGCGCACGCAGATTGGCCCGCACACAGCGGGCACAAGCAGAGAGGTTACCGACCACTACGCGAAAGGTCAAAGCGAACGGTCCACTATCGCGAGGGGACCCTCCGGCGCAAGCTCGCGACGCCCCTGCGGGCCATCTTCCCGTAGTCACAACGGCCGAACGCCGACGGGTTGTTCCCGACGTGTGACACAAATCCCGTCGGTGCTCCGTCCACCGTCCCGGACGACCCGCCCCCGGGTCAAGGAACCCTGCCCGGCATTTTGCGTGTCGCCGCCCGGCGCGCTTCCCGTCGCAGCCTCGCGGCCTCGCGGGCCGGCCTGCCTGCCGTCCGGCCCGGGCGGACGATCCGATGGTCGCCGGTCCGGGCCGGAGGGCGGCGGGTCAGAGCTTGAGGGCGACGATCACCACGACGAGGACGACCACCACGACGGCGACGCCGCCGACGATGTACCAGAGCCGCTTGTTGCTCTGGCCGCCGTCCTGCTGCCCGGACGCCTGCTGGTAACCGGGGTACGGCTCGCCGCCCTGAGCGGGCTGGCCGTACTGCTGCTGCCCGTGCTGCTGCCCGGGCTGCCCGCCGAACTGGCCCTGCGCCTGGCCGTAGGGCGCGGCTTGCTGGCCGTACTGGCCCTGCCCCTGCTGGGCGTGCTGTCCGTACTGGCCTTGGTCCTGCTGCCCGTACTGGGCCTGCCCCTGTTCCTGCTGGCCGTACTGCCCCTGGCCTTGATCCTGCTGGCCGTAGTGTTGCTGGCCCTGCTGCTGAGCCGGCTGACCGTAATTCGGCTGGCCGGGCTGCTGCTGACCGTAACCCCCGGGCTGGCCGCCGAACGGCTGCTGCTGGCCGTAGCCGCCCTGGTCCTCCTGGGCGGGCGCGCCCCACTGGCGGCCGACGTCCATCCGGGTCGCGTCGCCCAGGCCCTCGGCCTGCTGACCGTGCTGGGCGTGCTGCCCGTGCTGGCCCGGCTGCTGGCCGCCGGGCTGCTGGCCGTGCGCGGACGGGTCGAACGCCTGGGTCGGCTTGCCGTCCTCGGCCTGCGCGCGGTCGCCGCCGAACCCGCCGGACGGGTCGTGGCCCGCGACGGGAGTGCCGAGGCTCGGCGCCGGCGGCGGGACCATCATGGTCCGCTCGTCGTCCCCACCCTGCTTGCCGTGCCGGCCCTGCTGCTGCCCCTGCTGCTGACCGCCGGGCTGCGGGCTCGCCCACGGCTCGGGGGTCTCCGGCGTGGCCGGGGCCTGCCAGGGCTCGGCCGGACGGCGCTCCGGACCGGACGCCACCGGGACGTCCGGGCCGGGCGACCACGCGACGGTGGCCTGGTCGTCCACCTTGGGGCCCTGCCGCTCCGGCTCGGCGGCCGGAGCCGGGGTCGCGGCGGGACCGGGGACGATGAGCGTCCGCTCCTCGCCGCCCTGCGCGGGCGTGCCCGGCTCGGCCGCGGGCGCCTTCGGCTCGGCGGGCGGCGCGAACGGCTCGACCGGCGGCGGGTAGGCGGAGCCCTGCGGCGGGCCGAACTGGTCCTGCGGGGCACCGAACGGCGGCTGGGCCTGCTGCTGCGGCTGCCCGTACTGGCCCTGGTCGAACTGGCCGGGCTCGGGCTGCTGGCCGAACGGCTGCTGCGGGTAGGCGGACTCGCCCGCCTGCTGCTGGCCGCCGAATCCCTGCGGCGCGCCGGGAGCCTGCCCGTACGGGTCGTGCGACTGCGCACCGAAACCCTGCTGCTCGTGCTGCGCCCCGCCGAAACCCTGCTGCTCGCGGGGCTGTCCGCCGAAGCCCTGCTGCTCGTGCGGCTGCTGCCCGTAAGGCTGCGGCGTGCTGGGCTGGTCGCCGTAGGGCTGCTGCCCGTACTGCTGCCGCTCCCCCGGCTGCGCGGGCGGCGCAGCCGGCGCCGGGGACGCCCCGAAACCGCCCTGGTCGGCGGGGGGCGTGCCGAAGCCGCCGGGTGCACCCTGCGGCTCGTGCGGCGGGACGGGCGGCTGCTGGCCGACCTGCGGAATCGCCTCGATCATCGTGGGCGGGGCGGGCGGCGGCGTGGGCCGCGCGGGCTCCACCGGAGCCTCGGATTCGGGCCGCTCGGCGGGCTGCGGCACGGCGGGACCGGCGCTCCCGGCACCGCCGAGCTGCGGCGCGCCGAAGACGACCGTGCGGTCGCCCATCGGCCGCGCGGGCGGCTCGGCGCCCCCGGACTCCTCACGGGAACCGGCCGCCCGGCCCTCCGCGCCCTCGGGCTTCTCCTCGTCCCGGGGCGACGGCCACTGCGGTCCCTGCGCGCCGTCGTTGTCGGTCATCGTCAGGCTCCTTCGGGCGGATATTCCCACGTGAGGGTGGTCCTCACGATGTGACTCATCGGCTCAAGCCTGCCCCGTGCTCCGGGGCGATCGCAAATCACCACCGTCCGTTCGACGCCCCGGCAGGTCGGTCCGTTCCAGGCCACGGCGTCCCTTCCCACCCGAAACCACCGCGCCGCACCCGCCCGAATATCGAACATCCGGACGGGACGCGCCCCGTCCCGAAATCCCCCGCAACAGGAAAAGGCCCCCGCCGAGGCGGGGGCCTTTCACCGACTTGCTACCGCTCAGCGGTTGTACTGACCGAAGTCGTACTCCTCCAGCGGGACGGCCTCGCCGGAGCCCTGGCCGAACGAGTAGTCCGCGCCGTCGTCGTAGGAACCGACGGAGTAGACCGCGGCCTTCGCCTCCTCGGTCGGCTCGACCCGGACGTTGCGGTACTGCGGCATGCCCGTACCGGCCGGGATGAGCTTACCGATGATGACGTTCTCCTTGAGGCCGAGCAGCGGGTCGCTCTTGGCGTGCATGGCCGCCTCGGTGAGCACCCGGGTCGTCTCCTGGAAGGACGCCGCCGACAGCCACGACTCGGTCGCGAGCGAGGCCTTGGTGATGCCCATGAGGACCGGACGGCCCGCCGCGGGCTTGCCGCCCTCGGCGACCACCGAACGGTTGGTCTCCTCGAACATCGGCCGCTCGACCAGGTCGCCCGGCAGCAGCTCGGTGTCGCCCGACTCGAGGATGTTCACCCGCTTCAGCATCTGGCGGACGATGATCTCGATGTGCTTGTCGTGGATCGACACACCCTGCGACCGGTACACCTCCTGGACCTCGTGGACCAGGTGGAGCTGGACCGCGCGCGGGCCGAGGATGCGCAGCACCTCGTGCGGGTTCTGCGCGCCGACGATGAGCTGCTGGCCGACCTCGACGTGGGCGCCCTCGAAGACGCCGTCGGCGAGGCGGGCCCGCATCGGGACCTGGTAGGCGATCTCGTCGGTGCCGTCGTCCGGCACCACGACGATCTTCCGGGTCTTCTCGGTCTCGTCGATCTTGATCCGGCCGGCGACCTCGGAGATCGGGGCCACACCCTTGGGGATGCGGGCCTCGAAGAGCTCCTGGACACGCGGCAGACCGTGGGTGATGTCGCCACCCGCGACGCCACCGGTGTGGAAGGTGCGCATGGTCAGCTGCGTACCGGGCTCACCGATGGACTGGGCGGCGATGATGCCGACGGCCTCGCCGACGTCCACCCGCTTGCCGGTGGCGAGCGAGCGGCCGTAGCACGCGGCGCAGACACCGATCTTGGCCTCGCAGACGAGCGCGGACCGGGTCCGCACCTCCTCCACGCCGGCCTCGACCAGGCGGTTGATCACCGTGTCGGACAGGTCGGTGTCGGCCGGGACGATGACCGTCCCGTCGACCACGACGTCCTCGGCGATCGTCCGGCCGACCAGGCTGGTCTCGGACTGGACCGGCTTGGTCAGGCTGCCGTCCGCGGCGCGGTCGGCGACCCGGAAGGCGATCGTGCGGTCGGTGCCGCAGTCGATCTCCCGGACGATGACGTCCTGCGCGACGTCCACCAGACGGCGGGTCAGGTAACCCGAGTCGGCGGTCCGCAGCGCGGTGTCGGCCAGGCCCTTGCGGGCGCCGTGCGTCGAGATGAAGTACTCGACGACCGACAGGCCCTCGCGGAAGGACGACTTGATCGGACGCGGGATCGTCTCGCCCTTCGGGTTCGACACCAGGCCGCGCATGCCGGCGATCTGCCGCAGCTGGAGCGGGTTGCCGCGGGCGCCCGACTGGATCATCATCCAGATCGGGTTCTCCTTCGGGAACGCCTTCTCCATGTCGGCGGCGACCTCGGCCGTGGCCTTGTTCCAGATCCCGATGAGCTCCTGCTTGCGCTCCTCGTCGGTGATCAGGCCGCGGTTGTACTCGCGCTGCACCTTGGCGTCGTCACGCTCGTGCTCGGCCAGGATGGCGCCCTTGTTCGGCGGCGTGACGACGTCCTCGATGGAGATGGTCACGCCGGACCGGGTGGCCCAGTGGAAACCGGTGCTCTTGAGGGCGTCCAGCGCGTCGGCGACCTCGACCTTCGGGTACGACTCGGCCAGCTCGTTCACGATCGCCGACAGCTGCTTCTTGCCGATCTCGGCGTCCACGAACGGGAAGTCCGCGGGCAGCGTCTCGTTGAACAGCGCGCGGCCGAGCGTGGTCTCCAGCCGGTACGGCTGGCCCGGCTCGTAGCCCTCCGGGGCGACCCAGTCGCGCGGCGGCGGGACGTCCTTGAAGCGGAGCTGCACCTTGGCCTGCAGGTCGAGCTCGCCCCGGTCGTAGGCCATGATCGCCTCGGCGATCGAGCCGAACGCCCGGCCCTCGCCGACCGCGCCGTCCTTCTGCGTCGTCAGCCAGTACAGGCCGATGACCATGTCCTGGGTGGGCATGGTGACGGGCTTGCCGTCCGACGGCTTCAGGATGTTGTTGGTGGACAGCATCAGGATCCGCGCCTCGGCCTGCGCCTCGGCGGACAGCGGCAGGTGCACCGCCATCTGGTCGCCGTCGAAGTCGGCGTTGAACGCCGTGCAGACCAGCGGGTGGATCTGGATGGCCTTGCCCTCGACCAACTGCGGCTCGAACGCCTGGATGCCGAGGCGGTGCAGGGTCGGCGCCCGGTTCAGCAGGACCGGGTGCTCGGTGATGACCTCTTCGAGGACGTCCCACACGACCGACTTGGCGCGCTCGACCATCCGCTTGGCGGACTTGATGTTCTGCGCGTGGTTCAGGTCGACCAGCCGCTTCATGACGAACGGCTTGAACAGCTCCAGCGCCATCTGCTTGGGCAGGCCGCACTGGTGCAGGCGCAGCTGCGGGCCGACGACGATGACCGAACGGCCGGAGTAGTCGACGCGCTTGCCCAGCAGGTTCTGGCGGAACCGGCCCTGCTTGCCCTTCAGCATGTCGCTGAGGGACTTCAGCGGACGGTTGCCCGGACCCGTGACCGGACGGCCGCGCCGGCCGTTGTCGAACAGCGCGTCCACGGCCTCCTGGAGCATCCGCTTCTCGTTGTTCACGATGATCTCGGGCGCGCCGAGGTCGAGCAGACGCTTGAGCCGGTTGTTCCGGTTGATCACGCGGCGGTACAGGTCGTTCAGGTCGGAGGTCGCGAAGCGGCCGCCGTCCAGCTGGACCATGGGACGCAGGTCCGGCGGGATGACCGGAATGCAGTCCAGCACCATGCCGAGCGGGCTGTTGCGGGTGTTCAGGAACGCCGAGACGACCTTCAGCCGCTTGAGGGCGCGGGCCTTCTTCTGGCCCTTGCCGGTGCGGATGATCTCGCGCAGCTTCTCCGCCTCGGCGTCGAGGTCGAAGTTCTGGAGCCGGGCCTGGATGGCCGCGGCGCCCATGCCGCCCTCGAAGTACTTGCCGAAGCGGTCGCGCATCTCGCGGTAGAGCAGCTCGTCGCCCTCCAGGTCCTGGACCTTGAGGTTCTTGAAGCGGTTCCACACCTCGTCGAGCCGGTCCAGCTCGCGCTGGGCGCGGTCGCGCAGCTGCTTCATCTCGCGCTCGGCGCTGTCGCGCACCTTGCGCTTCTGGTCGGCCTTGGCCCCGGCCTCCTCCAGCTCCGCCAGGTCGGACTCCAGCTTCTGCTGGCGGGCCTCGACCTGCGCGTCGCGGGCCTGCTCGATCTGCTGGCGCTCGACCGAGATGTGCGCCTCCAGCGTGGGCAGGTCGCGGTCGCGCCGCTCCGCGTCCACGCTGGTGATCATGTAGGCCGCGAAGTAGATGATCTTCTCGAGGTCCTTGGGCGCCAGGTCCAGCAGGTAGCCCAGCCGGGACGGCACGCCCTTGAAGTACCAGATGTGCGTGACCGGAGCGGCCAGCTCGATGTGGCCCATCCGCTCGCGGCGCACCTTGGCACGCGTCACCTCGACGCCGCAGCGCTCACAGATGATGCCCTTGAACCGGACGCGCTTGTACTTGCCGCAGTAGCACTCCCAGTCCCGGGTCGGACCGAAGATCTTCTCGCAGAAGAGCCCGTCCTTCTCCGGCTTGAGGGTCCGGTAGTTGATGGTCTCCGGCTTCTTCACCTCGCCGTGCGACCACTGGCGGATGTCGTCGGCGGTCGCGAGGCCGATGCGAAGCTCGTCGAAGAAGTTGACGTCAAGCAACTTTGTTCCCCTTGAGTTGATCAGACCTCGTCGACGCTCATCGCGCCCTCATTGGGGCGACGGGAGAGGTCGATGCCGAGCTCCTCCGCGGCGCGGAAGACGTCCTCGTCCGTGTCCCGCATCTCGATGGACATGCCGTCGCTGGACAGCACCTCGACGTTGAGGCACAGCGACTGCATCTCCTTGATGAGGACCTTGAAGGACTCGGGGATGCCGGGCTCGGGGATGTTCTCGCCCTTGACGATGGCCTCGTACACCTTCACGCGGCCGAGGACGTCGTCGGACTTGATGGTGAGCAGCTCCTGCAGGGCGTAGGCGGCGCCGTACGCCTCCAGCGCCCACACCTCCATCTCGCCGAAGCGCTGGCCGCCGAACTGCGCCTTACCGCCCAGCGGCTGCTGGGTGATCATCGAGTACGGGCCGGTGGACCGCGCGTGGATCTTGTCGTCCACCAGGTGCAGCAGCTTCAGGATGTAGGTGTAGCCGACCGCGATCGGGTCGCGGTACGGCTCGCCGGTGCGGCCGTCGAACAGCTTCGCCTTGCCGCCCGGGCCGACCATGCGCTTGCCGTCCCGGTTGGGCAGGGTGGAGGAGATCAGGCCGGTGACGTCGTCCTCGCGGGCGCCGTCGAACACCGGGGTGGCGGCACGGGTCCACGGCTCGGCCTGGTCGGCGCCGATCGCCTTGAGCTCGCGCTTCCACTCCGCGTCGTCGCCCTCGACCTTCCAGCCCTGGCTGGCGACCCAGCCGAGGTGGGACTCCAGGACCTGGCCGACGTTCATGCGGCCGGGGACGCCGAGCGGGTTCAGCACGATGTCGACGGGCGTGCCGTCCTCCAGGAACGGCATGTCCTCGACGGGCAGCACCTTGGAGATGACGCCCTTGTTGCCGTGCCGGCCGGCCAGCTTGTCGCCGTCGGTGATCTTGCGCTTCTGCGCCACGTAGACGCGGACCAGCTCGTTCACACCGGGCGGGAGCTCGTCGCCCTCGTCGCGGGAGAACACCCGGACGCCGATGACCTTGCCCTGCTCGCCGTGCGGCACCTTCAGCGAGGTGTCGCGGACCTCGCGCGCCTTCTCACCGAAGATCGCGCGCAGCAGCCGCTCCTCCGGGGTCAGCTCGGTCTCGCCCTTCGGGGTGACCTTGCCGACCAGGATGTCGCCGGGCACGACGTCCGCGCCGATGCGGATGATGCCGCGCTCGTCCAGGTCCGCCAGGACCTCCTCGGAGACGTTCGGGATGTCCCGGGTGATCTCCTCGGGGCCGAGCTTGGTGTCGCGGGCGTCGACCTCGTGCTCCTCGATGTGGATCGAGGACAGGACGTCGTCCTGCACGAGGCGCTGCGACAGGATGATCGCGTCCTCGTAGTTGTGGCCCTCCCACGGCATGTACGCCACGAGCAGGTTCTTGCCGAGCGCCATCTCGCCGGTGTCGGTGCACGGGCCGTCGGCGACGACCTGCCCCTCCTCGACCCGCTGGCCCTCGAACACGATCGGCTTCTGGTTGAAGCAGGTGCCCTGGTTGGACCGCTTGAACTTGGCGATCCGGTAGGTGGTGCGGGTGCCGTCGTCGTTCATGACGGTCACGTAGTCGGCGGAGACCTCCTCGACCACGCCGGCCTTCTCGGCGACGATGACGTCACCGGCGTCGACCGCGGCCCGGTACTCCATGCCCGTGCCGACCAGCGGGGCCTCGCTGCGCAGCAGCGGCACCGACTGGCGCTGCATGTTGGAGCCCATCAGCGCGCGGTTGGCGTCGTCGTGCTCCAGGAACGGGATCATCGCGGTCGCGACCGAGGTCATCTGGCGCGCCGAGACGTCCATGTACTGGACCTCGTGCGGCGGGATCAGCTCGATCTCGCCGCCCTTCTTGCGGACCAGCACCTGCGACTCGGTGAGGTTGCCCTCGTCGTCCAGCGCGGAGTTCGCCTGGGCGACGACGAAGCGGTCCTCCTCGTCGGCGGTGAGGTAGTCGACCTGGTCGGTGACCCGGCCGTCGACGACCTTGCGGTACGGCGTCTCGACGAACCCGAACGGGTTCACCCGGCCGAACGCGGCGAGCGAGCCGATCAGGCCGATGTTCGGGCCTTCCGGCGTCTCGATCGGGCAGGCGCGGCCGTAGTGCGACGGGTGGACGTCGCGGACCTCCATGCCGGCCCGCTCACGGGACAGACCGCCCGGACCCAGCGCGTTCAGGCGGCGCTTGTGGGTCAGGCCCGCGAGCGGGTTGGTCTGGTCCATGAACTGGGACAGCTGGCTGGTGCCGAAGAACTCCTTGATGGAGGCGACGACCGGCCGGATGTTGATCAGCGTCTGCGGCGTGATCGCCTCGACGTCCTGGGTGGTCATGCGCTCCCGGACGACCCGCTCCATGCGCGCCAGGCCCAGCCGGACCTGGTTCTGGATCAGCTCGCCGACGGTGCGCAGGCGGCGGTTGCCGAAGTGGTCGATGTCGTCGACCTCGATCGGCACGGCGGCGCCGCCGACCGACGCCTCCTCCTCACCCGCGTGCAGGCGGACGAGGTACTCGATCGTCGCGACGATGTCGTCCTCGGTCAGCGTGCCCTGGTTGGTCTCCAGCTCCAGCCCGAGCTTCTTGTTGACCTTGTAGCGGCCGACCTTGGCCAGGTCGTAGCGCTTGGGGTTGAAGTAGAGGTTCTCCAGCAGGGTCTGCGCCGACTCCTTCGTCGGCGGCTCGCCCGGACGCAGCTTGCGGTAGATGTCCAGCAGCGCGTCGTCCTGGCCGGAGGTGTGGTCCTTCTCCAGGGTGATGTTGATCGACTCGTAGGAGCCGAAGCGCTCGCGGATGCGCGCCTCGTCCCAGCCCAGCGCCTTCAGCAGGACCGTGACGGGCTGCTTGCGCTTGCGGTCGATGCGCACACCGACGTTGTCGCGCTTGTCGATCTCGAACTCCAGCCAGGCACCGCGGCTGGGGATCACCCGGCAGCCGTAGATGTCCTTGTCGCTGGCCTTGTCGAGCGCGCGGTCGAAGTAGACGCCGGGCGAACGCACGAGCTGGGACACCACGACCCGCTCGGTGCCGTTGATGATGAAGGTGCCCTTGGAGGTCATGAGCGGGAAGTCGCCCATGAACACCGTCTGGCTCTTGATCTCACCGGTGGTGTTGTTGATGAACTCCGCCGTGACGAACATGGGGGCGGAGAAGGTCATGTCCTTGTCCTTGCACTCCTCGGCGGAGTACTTGGGCGGCTCGAACCGGTGGTCCCGGAACGAGAGGGACATGGTCCCGGAGAAGTCCTCGATGGGACTGATCTCTTCGAAGATCTCTTCGAGGCCCGACTGGGTCGGGACGCTCTTGCTTCCGGCCTTCTGGGCCGCCTCGACCCGGGCCTTCCACCTCTCGTTGCCCAGCAGCCAGTCAAAGGAGTTGGTCTGAAGGGCAAGGAGGTCCGGGACTTCGAGCGGCTCCTTGATGCGCGCGAAGGAGACGCGGTTCGGACCGGTTGCGGTATTCGAGGCGTTGCGCGAGGCTGCCAAGAGTGGTCCTTCCGAGGGCTCGCGGCGTAACTGACGACACGCACGCCAGACGATCCAGATGCGAGACCGGCACGATAAGGTCCAAAACGGACCAGGGCAGGAGTGCTCTCGCACGTGGATAGTCAGAGGGCAGCGCAAAGGGGCAGTGTAGTCGACAACCACACCGCTCGCAACTCCAGCGCCGCAGTATGCATCACAGTCGCCTGCGAGCATCGCTCCTCACGCCCGACTAGTCAAGAGCGCACTTGGACTTTTCGGGCTCTGACCTGCAGTGAGGAAGGCCATAGTTTAGAGCCCCTCCGGGCCGGTCCTCGAAGCGCGCCGCGACGGCGTGCCGAAACGCGACGAGCGACCACCCCGCGGGGGGTGGTCGCTCGACTTGTGAGCGGCTCCGGAGAGCCCGATTACGGGCCGTCCGGCACCTCGGTTACGGCCCGGTCGCAGACGCCGCTCAGCGCTGCTCCCAGCGTCGCTTCAGCGCCGTCCTCGGGGCCTTCTCGGGGGCCGTCCTCAAGGGTCGCGCTAGAGCATCTGGAGGTCCGAGACCATCCACTGGCCCTTGACCTTCTTCATGACCATGCGGAGCGTGTACTGGTTCGGCGTGCGCGAGGCGGTGGCCTGCTTGGCGGTGGTCTGGTCGAGGTAGACGAGGGCGATCGCCTTGTCGCCGTCCACGCTCTCCACCGCCGTCTTCACGGCCTGCCCCTCGACCACCGCCTGCTGCTGCTGGGCGCTGCTCCGGACCTGCGCGATCTGCTGGTCGAACTGGGTCCTGAAGTTGCCGGTGGTGTGCGCGGCGGCGCGCTTCAGGTCCGCGTCGATCGTCCGGTAGTCGTAGGACGAGATGTCCTCGGCCGCCCGGGTCGCCGCGAACTGGACCTGCTTGGTGTCCTTGTCGCCGCCCGGGATGTTCGACTTGCCGATCAGGAAGCCGACCAGGGCCGCCGTGAGCAGCACGCACGCCGCCGCGAGGCCCCAGACGGTCGGCGTGACCGACCTCAGGAACCCGCGCTTGCGGCCGGACTTCCCAGCCGCCGGGAGCTCGTCCTCGGTGGCGTCCACGCTCTCGGCCACCAGCGCGGCCTGACGCTTCCGCTTCCGCCTCTTCCGCTTCCCCGCGGGCTCGGCGTCGTCGTCGGTGTCGTCGGTGTCGCCGGTGTCGTCCTCGGCGGACGTCGGGTCGTCGGCGACCGTCTCGGAAGCGGTCTCGGCTTTGGTCTCGGCTTTGGTCTCGGCTTTGGTCTCGGCTTTGGTCTCGGCTTTGGTCTCGGCGACGAGCTTCGCCGTCTTCACGCTCTTCGCGTCGGCCTCGGCGCCGGCGTCGATGTCGGCCGCACCTGGGTCGCCGTCCGCATCCGCGTCCGACTTCGCATCCGCGTCGGTGGCGGAGTCCGTCTCGGTGACCGCATCGGTCTCGACATCGGAGTCCGTCGGGGCGTCCTCGGCGCGCTCGGCGTCCGTGTCCGGGGTCGCGCCGGCGTCCGCTTCTTCCGCGGCGGGTTCGGAAAGTGCGTCCGTACGGCCCTCAGCGGGCTTCTCCGGCGTTTCCGACCCTTCACCGGCGTTGGCGGCTTGCTCCGCCGCGCGCTCGGCCTCCTCGGCCTCTCGGGCGGCCTCCTCGGCCATCCGCCGCGCGATCTCGGCCTTGAGCTTCGCCTCCTGGGCCCGGCGGGCCCGCTCCTCGGCGTTGATGTCGGTCGTCACGGGACCATCCCCATCTTCGACACGAGCCACTTGCCCTTGACCTTGGACATGTCCATCGCGAACCGGTAGTAGCGCGGCTGGCCGTTCGGCACCTTCGGGCTGGTCGTCGTCGCGGTGATCGAGACGATCACCTCGGCCGAGTTCCCCTCCATGGACACGATGCCCGCGCGGACCTGCTGGACCGACGAGGTGGACTGGGACTTGGTGGCGATGTCGGCGATCTGCTTGGCCTGGGTGGCCCACTGGTTCTTGATGTCGCCGGTCATCCCGCTGGTGACCCGCTCGATGCCCTGCTGGACGTTCTTGTAGTCGATGCTGGCGAGGTTCACGCCGGTCTGCCGGGCCGACTGGAGGACGGTCCTGCGGTCCTCCGAGTGGTCCCTGGCCGTCCAGTACTGGACGCCGACGATCACCGTCGCCACCGCGAGGGCGGCCGCCAGCACGCCCAGGACGATGGCGGCGATCGTCGCGCCGCCCCCGCCCCGCGACGCCGCGGCGTCGACCGCGTCGGTCGCGCCGTACTTCATAGCGTCGTCTCCTTTGTCGCGTTGAGGGGGTTTGCTCCCGGCCCGCGCCGGGCGGTCACTTCCCGCCCATCAGGGGGCCGAGCAGGAGCATCTTCCAGGAGGCGTCCCCGAGGAGGCGCTGCTGTCCGCCGGTGTTGCCGATGCCGTAACGGCGGCCGTCGGGCCCGTAGACCACACCGGTCGATGGATCGTACCCGGCCAGTTCGACCGTCCCGGACGTCGGAACGTTGATGCCCGTGAGCCGGCCCATCGGGCTCGGCGCGGAGCCGCCGGCGGCGGTCGCCTTGCCGCCGTCCTTGCCCGACTCGCCCGCCGCGTCGGACGACTTTCCTGCGGCGGGGAAGCCCGCGCCGTCGGTCGCGCCAGGCGGAACCTGCGGGACGGGCTCCAGCGCCGACTTCGGGAAGTTCCGGGCGCCGCGCACGTCCGAGGGCGAGTTGTGCGGCGCCTTGCAGCCGGTGTTCAGGTCGGGCATCCGGTCGCGGGTGTCCTGGGGCCAGCGGTGCGGGGTCTTCTCGTAGCCCGTGGTGCAGGGGGGCGGCGAGTCGATGTTGAGGGCGAGGCCGAGGTGCTGGGTGCCGTCGCCCGGCATGACGGTGAACACGCCGGCCAGCGTCACCGGGTAGAGGATCATCAGGGACCGCAGCCCGGCCCGGCGGGCGGCGATGATCTGCCCGGTGGTGGTCAGGTTGGCCAGCAGCACCGGCAGGGTGGGCGCGAGGTCCTTGATGGTGCCGTCCGCCTGGGTGATCGCGCCGGGGGCGGCGGCGATGTCGTCGCGGATCGCGGCGTCGTTGTCCCGGAGGGTGGCGGTCAGGTCCTTCAGGTTGGCGGCGAAGCCGCGGATGTTCGCGCCCTCGGCGGCCTGCGTGTCGAGGACGACGCGGCTGTTGTCGAGCAGGGCCTTGGTGTCCGGGTAGGCCTTGTTCGCCGTCTTCAGGATCCGGTCGGTGTCGTCCAGGATCTTCTGCAGGTCGGTGGAGGTGCCGGAGAACGCCTTGTCCAGCTCGTCCACGATCGTGCCGAGGTTCTTCGGGTCGACGGACCCGACGAGCTGGTCGACGTTGCGCAGCAGCTCCGCGGTGGACACCGGGATCTTCGTCAGCTGGCGCGGGATCGTGTACGGCTTGCCCTGGTCGAGGTAGGGACCGCTGTCGCGGCTCGGCTCCAGGTCGATGTACTGCTCGCCGACCGCCGACCGGTTCGCGACGATGGCGGACGTGCCCTCGCGCGGGATGCGGTGCTTCTTGTCGAGCAGCAGCTTGACCTTGATGCCGTCCTGGGTGAGCTGGATCGGCCCGACGCGTCCGACCGGAACGCCCCGGTAGGTGACCTCGGCGTTGGTGAACACGCCGCCGGAGTCGCTCAGGTCCACGTAGGCCACGTACTGCTGGCCCAGCGCCTTCTTGCCGAAGCCGATGTAGTTCACCGACACGATCGTGATGCCGATGATCGTGATCAGGGCGAACGCGATGAGCTGGATCTTGACGCCGCGCTTCAGGATCACGAGAGCCCCCCGGTCATCAGCGTGTGCAGGTCGTTCGGGCCTTCGAGGGCCTTGGGCTTGGGCTTGCCGCCCTGCCCGCCCTGGCCCCCGCCGCCAGTTCCACCGGTGCCGGTGCCGCCGGTGCCGCCGAGCCCGGGCAGGCCGCCGCTGGACGGCATCTGCGGCAGGATGCCGAGCGGCGTGCGCGGCAGCGTCACGTTCGGGACCTTCAGCATCGAGCGCATCTGCTGGCCGCCCGCCAGTCCCTCCAAGTCGGTGCCGCCCAGCAGGTTGTGGGCGATGTTCTGGAAGTCCAGGTCGAGCGTCAGCCGGACGTTGCCGTAGTCGCCGCGGATGACGTTGCCGAACGTCGGCGCGAACGGGTAGCTCAGCAGCGTCTCCAGGTTGCGCGGCAGGTTGTCGCCCGCCTTGTTCAGGTTGCGCAGCAGCGGGTCGAGCGCCTTCAGGTTGGCGAGCAGGTCGTCGCGCGACTGGGTCACCACGCTGGTGGTCGTGCGGCTGAGCTTGTCCAGCGCGACCAGCATCTCGGTGAGGTCGGCCCGGTTCTCCTTCAGCACGGTGATCGCCGGGCCGGTGGTGTCGATGGTCGCCTTGATCGTCTTGCGCTCGGCGGCCAGCTTGGTGGTGAGCCGGTCCAGCGAGTCCAGCGCCTTGGTGATCGCCGGACGGTTCCGGTCCAGCGTCCCGACGAAGGTGTTGATCCGCTGCAGCACCGAGCGGATCGTGGACTCGCGGCCGCTCATCGCCGCGTTCAGCTCCCGGGTGATCGTGGTGACCTGCTCCAGCCCGCCGCCGTTGAGCAGCAGCGACATGGCCGAGAGCACCTCCTCGATCTCCGTCGAGCGGGTGGTGCGCGACAGCGGGATCACCGCGCCGCTGGTCAGCTCCCCGCGGGCGGGCTCGCCGACGGGCGGCTCGTCCAGCTCGACGAACTTCTCGCCGAGCAGGGAGGTCTGGCCGATCCGGGCGTAGGCGTTCTCGGGCAGCTTCACGTCCGAGCGGACCTTGAGCGTGACCAGCGCGTGCCAGCCCTCCTGCCCGCCGCCGAGCTGGATCTTGTCGACCTTGCCCACCGAGACGTCGTTGACCTTGACCACCGACTGCGGGACGAGGTCGAGCACGTTGCCGAACTCGACCTTGACCGTCCGCGGGTGGGAGCCGAGGTCCGGTCCGCCGGGCAGCGGGATCGAGTCGACGCCGCGGAAGGAGCAGCCCGACAGCGCCGCCGCGGCCGCGAGCGCGATCGCGCCCAGCCGGACCGGCGTCCGGAACGACCGGCGGGTCATCGGGTACCTCCCGGCAGCAGGGCGGTGAAGTCGCGCTTCTTCGTGGACGGCTGCCCGGTCTTGCCCTTGGCCGAGGCGTTCTTCGCCTTGGTCTTGGGGTCGGGGCGCTCCTCGCCGGGGCCGTAGGCGTCCGGCGGGATCGGGACCGGGTCGTAGTGCGTGGTCAGCGCCGTGATCCAGGACAGGTCGAGGCTGAGGCCGGTGAGGGCCTTGCCGATGCCGTTGTAGGGGCGGACGAAGTCCAGGCACTGCTTGGGCGGCGTGCCGACCGAGTAGGCCAGCGAGCACACCCAGTCGGCCAGGTCGTGGAACTGGCGCAGGTCGGCCCGGTTGTGGATGGTGCCGCTGATCGGGTCGTAGGCGCGGGCCAGGTTGTTGATGGCCAGCGGCGCGACCGCGAGCAGCTCGGCGAAGGAGTCCTTCTCCTTGACCAGGGTGCCGGTGACCTGCGCGAGCTGCCGGACGTTGGTGGACAGCCCGTCCCGGTTCTGCTTCACGAACTGCTGGACGTTGCGCAGCGTCGGGCCGAGCGTGCGCAGCGCGGCGGTGAGGTCGTCCTTCTCCCCCGCGAGCTGCCCGGACACCGAGTTCAGGTGCCCGGCCAGGGACTGCACCTGGCCGTCGTTCTCGCGCAGCGTGTCGGTGATCACCCTGAGGTTGGCGATCGTCTTGGCCACGTCCTCGCGGTCCTGGCTGAGCGTGCTCAGCGCCTTGGACGAGTCGTGGATGGTGGAGTTGATGTCGTCGCCGGTGCCCTGGAGGGTGTCGGCGCCGGTCTGGAGCAGCCGGGACAGCGCGCCGTCCTTGTTGGCGCCCTGCGGCCCGAGCGCCTTGCTGAGGTCGCTCAGGCTGGAGCCGACCTCGTCCACCTCGACCGGCACCTGGGTGCGGGCGGTGGTCAGGGTCGTCCGGTCGGGCAGCGTCGCGCCGCCCTTGTAGACGGGGGTGAGCTGGACGTACCGGTCGGCGACCAGCGTCTGGTTGACGATGACCGCGAAGGCGTCGCTCGGCACCTTGTACTTGGCGTCGTAGGTCATCTCGACCTTCACCGACGGCCCGACCGGCTGGACCTTGGTCACCTTGCCGACCGGGATGCCGAGGATCCGCACGTCGGCACCCTTGTAGAGGCCGACGCTGCGGGTGAAGTACGCCGTCACGTGCTTCTGCTTCGGCTCGCGCAGCAGCAGCACGACCGCGGCCGCCACGACGGCGAGGGCGAGTACCGCCCCGCCGATGCGGAGGATCAGTCCTGAGTTACGCACGGTGTACCTGCCTGGTCGCGATCACGGGAGGAACGGCAGCGGGTTGTTCTTGCCGCCGCCCGGCTGGCCGTTGCCCGGCTGGCCGTTGCCGGTCTGGCCGGTGCCCTGCCGACCGGTTCCGGACGGCGGGTTCTTGATGGACGCCGGAATCGGGAGCAGGTTCTGGATGTAGCTGTCGAACCAGCGCCCGGTGCCCGTGACGTCGGAGAACTGCCGCGCGTACGGGGTGAACAACTTGATGATCTTGTCCAGGTTGTCCTGGTTGCGGACGAGCAGCGCGGTCACCCGGCCGAGGTTGTCGAGCATCGGCTTGACCTGCGCCTGGTTCTCCCGGATCAGGGCGTTCACCTGCTCCGACAGCGCCACGGTGTTCACCAGCAGCTGGTGGATCACCGTCCGCCGCGCCTGCACCGCCGCCAGCACCTTGTCGCCGTCCTGGATGAGCTTGGCGAAGTCCTGGTTGCGGTCGGCGAGGATCTGCGACACGTCCTTGGCCTTGCCGGCCAGCTCGTGCAGCTGGTCGTCGCGCGAGGCGACGGTGTTGGACAGCCGCTTGAGCCCGTCGAGCGAGGCCCGGACCTCGGGCCCGGAGTTCTTGAACGTGTCGGACAGGACGTTGAACGACTTGGCGACCTGCGCGTAGTCGATCTGGCTGATCTGCTGGCTGAGCTGGCTGATCGCCGGGACGACCTCGAACGGCGTGGCCGTCCGCTCGATCGGGATGTTCCTGCCGAGCCGGCCCGAGCCGCGCGGGTCGAGCGCCAGGAAGTGCGAGCCGAGCAGCGTCTTGATCTTGATCTCGGCGCGGGTCTGGTCGCCCAGCCGGACCCCGTCGTTCACCCGGAAGGTGACCTTGACGTGGTCGCCCTGGAGCGACAGCGCCTCGACCTTGCCGACCTTGACGCCCGCGATCCGCACCTCCTCGTCCGGCTTCAGCCCGGCGGCCTCGGCGAACGAGGCGGTGTGGGTCGTGCCGCCCGCGACGAACGGGATGCTCTCCAGGTTCATCGCGACGACCAGCGCGACGATGATCACGGCGAACGCGGTGAGCCCGATGGGGACCGGGTTGCGCTCCCGGAACGGGATCCTCATCTACTTGCACCTCGCGTTCTCGTTCACGATCGCCGGGGTCTGGTAGACCGGACCGCCCGGCAGCCGCACCCGCGCGTCGAGGCCGCAGATGTACATGTTGAACCACGAGCCGTAGGACGAGATGTTCACCATCCGCTGCAGCCGCAGCGGACTGCGCTGGAACAGCGTGTTCAGCGCGTCCTGGTTCTGGTCGAACGTGGTGGCCAGCCGGCGCAGCCCCGCGATGTCGTCCTTCAGGTCGGGCCGCGCGTCCTTCAGCAGGTCGGCGGTGGTGCCGGTGAGGCCGTTGATCGCGTCCACCGACTGGAAGATCGCCTCCCGGTCGTTCGCGAGCCCGCTGACCAGCGAGCGCAGGTCGCCCACGATGCGCTCCACCTGCTGGTGCCGCTCGTCGATCGTGCCGAGCACGCTGTTCAGGTTCGTGATCACGTCGCCGATGACCTTGTCCCGGTCGGCGAGCGTGTTCGTCAGCGACGCGACATGGGTGAGCAGGCTGTTCACCGTGCCGCCCTCGCCCTGGAGGGTCTGCACGATCTCGAACGCCAGCTTGTTGACCTCCTGCGGCTCCAGCGCCTTGAACAGCGGCCGGAACCCGTTGAACAGGACGGTCAGGTCGAGCGCCGGGTGCGTCTGCGCCGCCGGGATCGTTCCGCCCGGACGGAGCATCTGCCCGACGTTCCCCGGCCCCTCGGTCAGCGAGAGGTAGCGCTGCCCCATGAGGTTGCGGTACCGGACGTTCACCTGCGTGGACGAGGGCAGCCCGGCCGCGAACACGCCGCCCTTCTCCACCGAGAAGGTGACCTCGGCCTGGTTGTCCTTCGTCAGCCTGATCTTCTCGACCTGGCCGACCCGGACGCCCGCGACGCGCACGTCGTCCTTGTCGAGCAGCCCGGTGACGTCGGTGAACAGCGCCTTGTAGCTGCGCGTGTCGGCGAACCGCAGGTTGCTGATCGTCATCGCCAGCACGCCGGTGGCCAGCGAGGTGAGCACCACGAAGATCACCAGCTTGATGCCGGCGGAGAGCGTCCTGCCTCTCATCGGACGGTCACCACCGATCCCTGCATGAGCGGGCCCCACCACAGCTGGACGGCGTCGGTGACCTGGTCCGCGGGGGTGTGGGTGGCCGGCCCGACGATGCTCTTGATCTTGTCCTTCTCAGTCATCGAACCCGGGTCCACGAAGACGTCCGACACGGCCCGGCCGCGCCCGCCGGCTCCGCCGGTGGTGGAGCCGTTGGCGGGGTCGGGGTTCTTCCACCACAGGTCGTCCTCTGTTCCGTCCCGCGCGAGGTAGTCGGGGAAGGGGACCTTCGGGTTCGGCAGGTTGTAGCAGCGGGGGCCGCGCCGGTCCTTGGCCTCGGGGAGGTCGAGCGGGTACTTGTACGCCGGGCGCGGCTTCACGATCTCGATCGTGAGGTTGAAGGTGGTCGAGCCGTTGCCGCCGCCGACCCGCTCCAGCTCGGGCTTGATCTTCTCCAGCGTGTCGAACACGCACGACAGCGACGGCGAGTAGTAGGACAGCAGCTCGAGACCGGGGCGGCTGGCCGCGTTCACGCCGATGATCTTCGGCCCGTTGTCCTGCATGAACCGGGTGCCGTCCTTGGCGAACCCGGTGACCATCGGGATCAGGTCCTCGATCTGCTGCTGCTTGTCGGTGATCGTCTTGCTGGTGACGTTGAGGTTGCGCAGCGCCTGCATGAGGTCGGGCGTCGCGTCCGCGTAGACGTCGGACGTCGCCGCCAGCCCGTTCAGGTCGTGCACGAGCGTGCCGAGCTGCGGGTTGACCTTGCCGAGCAGGGAGTCGGCCTCCTCCAGGTCGCGGCCGATCTGGTCGCCGCGGCCCTGGAGCGCCGTGGCCAGCGCGTTCAGCGTCGTGTTCAGCTTCTCCGGCCGGACGGCCTGGAGTAGCGGCAGCAGCTTGTCGAGCACCTGGTCGATCTCGACCGCGGCCTGCGACCTGTCCTGCTGGATCACCTGGCCGCGCTTCAGCCCGAACGGGCCGGGCTGCGCGGGGATCTCCAGGTCGACGTACTTCTCGCCGAACAGCGTCTTCGGCAGCAGCCGCGCCTGGACGTTGTCCGGGATGAGCTTGGCCTTGTCCGGGTCGAGCGCCAGGTCGAGGGTCGCGCCGTTCGCCGTGGCGTGCGATCCGCGCACCTCGCCGACGATCAGGCCGCGGACCTTCACGTCCGAGTGCGGGAGCAGCTGCAGACCGGCGCGCGCGCCCTCCACCCGCACCTTCAGGACGGGCGTGAAGGCCTTCTCGTAGAAGCCGACGGTGAGCACGCACAGCAGGATGATCACGACGATCATCGACAGGCCGAGCAGCCGGTAGCGCATGCGCTGGCTGAGGCCGGTGCGCCGGGGGGCGCCCGGCGCGGGGGCGGGGGTGGCGGGGGTGGTCATCGCCCGGTCACCCCGCGATCCGGACGTTCATGTTGGAACCCCAGATGGCCATGCCGAGCAGCAGGTCGGCCACGTTGATCACCACGATGCTGGTGCGCACCGCACGGCCGACCGCGACGCCGACGCCCGCGGGGCCACCGCTGGCGTTGTAGCCGTAGTAGCAGTGGATGAGCATCACCAGCACCGAGAAGATGATGACCTTGCCGAACGACCACAGGATGTCGTTCGGTGGCAGGAACAGATGGAAGTAGTGGTCGTAGGTGCCGGTCGACTGCCCGTAGAACAGCGTGACCACGATCCGGGTCGCGCCGTAGGACGCCAGCAGGCCCACCACGTACAGCGGGATCACCGCGACCATCCCCGCGATCATGCGGGTGGTCACCAGGAACGGCATCGACGGGACCGCCATGACCTCCAGCGCGTCGATCTCGTCGGAGATCCGCATCGCGCCGAGCTGGGCGGTGAACCCGCAGCCGACCGTAGCCGACAGCGCCAGCGCCGACACGAGCGGCGCGATCTCGCGGGTGTTGAAGTAGGAGGCGACGAATCCGGTGAAGGCCGAGACGCCGATCGTGTTCAGCGAGTTGAAGCCCTGCAGGCCGACCTGCGATCCGGTGAAGAACGTCATGAACCCGACGATCACCACCGAGCCGCCGATCACGGCGAGGCCCCCGGTGCCGAGCGACACCTCGGCGAGCAGCCGCAGCACCTCGGTGCGGTAGCGGCGCAGCACCCGGAACGTCCAGGCGAACGCCCGGACGTAGAACGACATCTGGTGGCCGAAGTCGTCCAGCCGCGACAGCGGCGCGTTGACGGCGGTCCTGACGGCCCTTCCCGTCCTTCCTTGGGCGGCCATGCTCACATGCCCTTCGACGGGACGAACTGGAAGTACAGCGTGGAGATGATGAAGTTCTCCACGAACAGCAGCATGAAGGTGATGACGACGGTCTGGTTGACCGCGTCGCCGACGCCCTTCGGGCCGCCCTTGGCGTTCAGGCCCTTGTAGGCCGCGACGAGCCCGGCGGTGATGCCGAACACGAACGCCTTGAACTCGGCCTGGAGCAGGTCGGGCAGCTGCGCGATGGCGTTGAACGACGCCAAGTACGCGCCCGGCGTGCCGTTCTGCAGCATCACGTTGAACACGTAGCCGCCGACCAGGCCGACGACCGACACCAGGCCGTTGAGGAACAGCGCGATGAACGCGCAGGCGAACATGCGCGGGACGACCAGGCGGTGCAGCGGGTTGATGCCCAGCACCTCCATCGCGTCGATTTCCTCACGGATCTTCCGCGAGCCGATGTCGGCGCACATCGCCGACCCGGCCGCGCCCGCGACCAGCAGCGAGGTCACCAGCGGGCTGGCCTCGCGGACGATCGCGACCACCGCCGTCGCGCCGGTGTAGGACTGCGCGCCGAGCTGCCGGATCAGCCCGCCGACCTGCAACGACAGGATGCCGCCGAACGGGATCGCGACCAGCATCGTCGGCACGACCGTCACGCTGACGATGAACCAGGACTGCTCGATGAACTCGCGCCACTGGAACGGCCACTTGAAGATCGCGCGGAGGGTGTCCAGGCAGAGGGCGAAGAACCGGCCCGGTTCCTTGACGGCGACGTTCACCGCGCCGTCGGAGATCTTGCGGAGCGCGGCACCGCCGCCGCCTCCCCCGGCGCGCCGCGTGCGCCGGGGGGTTGAACTACCCGAGGGGGACGATCCCCCGATGCCCCCCGGGGTGAAGCCGTCGGTCGTCATCAGTACGCGGCACCGCCCGGTCCGGGTGCGGGGGGCGGGAACGCCGGGCCGCCGGGCGCGCCCGCGCCCTGACCGGCCTGCATCGACGCGACATAGCGCGGCCACTCGTCCACCCAGTTGCGGCCGAGCTCGTCGATGAACGAGCCGGGCGGCGGGGTGACGCCGTGCGCCGCGCACCAGGCGCCGGGCGCGTGCTGGCCGCGCCGGACCAGCCCGTTGCTGGGCATCTGCTGCGGCGGGATCGGCGGCAGCTTGCCGGAGTCGAGGCCCATCTTGGCCTCGGCCTCCAGCTCGGAGGCGTCCTTCTCCTCCGACATGCCGATCGGGCCGACCTTGCTGGCGTTGAGGAACTGCCGGACGACCGGCTCCTCGCTCGACAGCAGCATCTCGCGGGGACCGAACATGGCCAGGTGCCGCTGGTACAGCAGGCCGATGTTGTCCGGCACCGTGCGCGCGGTGTTGATGTCGTGGGTGACGATCAGGAACGTGCAGTCGAGCTGCGCGTTCAGGTCGATGAACACCTGGTTCAGGAAGGCGGTGCGGACCGGGTCGAGGCCGGAGTCCGGCTCGTCCACCAGCAGAATCTCCGGGTCGAGCACGAGCGCGCGGGCGAGCCCGGCGCGCTTCTTCATGCCACCGGAGATCTCGCCGGGCAGCTTGCCCTCGGCGCCCATCAGGCCGACCAGGTCCATCTTCTCGAGCACGATCCGCTTGATCTCGGACTCGCTCTTGCGGGTGTGCTCGCGCAGCGGGAAGGCGATGTTGTCGAAGAGGTTCATCGACCCGAAGAGCGCGCCGTCCTGGAAGAGCACGCCGAACAGCTTGCGGGTCTCGTAGAGCTGGTGCTCCGGGAGGTAGGGCAGGTCGCGGTCGCCGATGTAGATGTGGCCGCGGTCGGGCTTCAGCAGGCCCACCAGCGACTTCAGGAAGACCGACTTGCCCGTGCCGGAGGGGCCCAGCAGGACGGAGATCTCTCCTGCGGGGATGCTCAGCGACACGTCCTGCCAGATGACCTGGCGGCCGAAGGACTTGGTCAGCCCCTCGACTCTGATCTCGACGCCCACTCGTCACCTTTCGTCCAGGCCGGGGGAATCCGGAACCAATGAGCGAGTAGCACTCAGGCGGGGTGCGGTCCCGCGCCGCCGCGCCGCGGACGGGATCGCCTTGCTGTTGTCTGGTTGTGTGTCTGTCCGCCGGCGCTGCCTGTCGTCTCGGCCGGGCCGCCGGGCGCCGCCGCCGTGACATCCGCCGTGACGTCAGGTGCCGGAGCGGTTATTACCCTCCGGTAGCTGTGGCGGGTGCCACTACCGTAGCGGTCCGCGCCCGAAATGGAAGAGGCGCGGGCCCGTTGGGGCGACAAAAAGCGACGTCGTAAGACAATCGTTACTTACGTCGCCGGTGAGACTACTGGTCCGAGAACCAGCACTTCAAGGCGGGTGTCGGCGGGACGACCGGGACCGGCCGAGGCTCCTGCGATTCCCTTGACGATCGAAACGCTACGCGCCGTGCGAGAAGCCGCACAACCGGTGCGCTCACTTGTGGATAACTTCCGGCGCGCGAAACGCGCACCTCCTGCGCACGCCGACGGGACGCCGGTTACAGCGCGTCAACACCGTCCGGGCGCCTGTCCGGGGCGCCGTCCGGACGTCGTCCGCAGCCTGTGGAAAAGCGGCGAGGCGGCCGCCCCACCGGAGTGGGACGACCGCCTCGCGCGAGAAGACTCTGGGAAGAGTCCTGGAGGGTCCTACTTGACCGAGACCGTGGCGCCGGCCTTCTCCAGGGCCTCCTTGGCCTTGTCGGCGGTCTCCTTGTTGACCTTCTCCAGCAGCGGCTTCGGCGCGCTGTCGACCAGGTCCTTGGCCTCCTTGAGGCCGAGCGAGGTCAGGCCGCGGACCTCCTTGATGACCTGGATCTTCTTGTCACCGGCGGCCTCGAGGATGACGTCGAACTCGTCCTTCTCCTCGGCCTCGGCGGCCGGGGCGCCGGGGGCACCCGGGGCGGCGGCGACGGCGGCGACCGGCGCGGCGGCCTTGACCTCGAAGGTCTCCTCGAACTCCTTGACGAACCCGGAGAGCTCGAGAAGGGTCATCTCCTTGAAAGCGTCGAGCAGCTCTTCGGTGCTGAGCTTCGCCATGTTTCTTCCTCCGCTATGGCTTGGTACGTGTGGTCAGTGATGACCGCGGGTCTCAGTCCGGACGGACCGTTACTCGGCGGGCGCCTCGTCGGCGGCTGCCTCGGCCGGAGCCTCGGCGGCGGCGTCGGCGGCCGGAGCCTCGGCCGTCTCGCCGGCCTCCTCGCGCTTGGCGCGCAGCGCCTCGGCGAGCTGGGCCGCCTTGGTCGGCAGCGCGTTGAACAGGGCCGCGGCGTTGGCCATGGACGCCTGCATCGCGCCGGCGAGCTTGGCGAGGAGAACCTCGCGGGACTCGAGGTCCGCGAGCTGGTTGATCTCGGAGGCGTCCATCGACTTGCCGTCGATGAAGCCGCCCTTGATCACCAGGAGCGGGTTGGCCTTGGCGAAGTCACGCAGGCCCTTGGCGGCCTCGACCACGTCGCCCTGGACGAACGCGATGGCGGACGGGCCCTCAAGAAGGTTCTTGAATTCCTCGTCCAGACCGGCGTCGTTCGCGGCGATCTTGGTCAGCGTGTTCTTCACCACGGCGAACTTCGCGTTCTCGCCGAGGTTGGTGCGCAGCTCCTTGAGCTGGGCGACCGTGAGCCCGCGGTACTCGGTCAGCACGGCGCCGTTCGAGCTCTCGAAGTCGTTCTTGAGCTCGGCGATCGCCGTGGCCTTGTCGGCCTTAGCCATGGGCCTCCTTCCGATTACCTTGGGTGGGAAGCCGCCGGGGCGAAGAAAGCAGAAACGCCCCGGCGTAGGCGCACGGGGCGTCGGGCACGACCACGGAGGGACATGCGGGAAGCTCTCGTCTCACCTACGCGGGCCGCTCGTCCCCCGACGGATCGGGTTCCGAGTCCTTCGGCCGTCCACTGCGCGAGCAGAGGACGACGACCGGCGGTCTTCGGCAGTGCACAGACTACGTGCCGGAGACCGCCGATGCCAAATCGCGCGGGCGAAGCGGCCCCGTCCCGTCCCGGAGGGACGGAGTGCCCTGGAGGGACGGAGGATCAGTCGCCGGGGGCGCCCTGGGTGAGCAGCTTGGGCATCTTGCCGACCTGGGAGGCGGGCGGCGCGGTGACCGCGACCGGGGTGTTCCAGCCGGTGTAGGTGACCGTGGTGTTCATCTTGGTGGACGCGTCGTCCGGCGTCCGCATCACGATCTTCGCCGGGAGCTTCTGGCCGTCCACCCACAGGTCGAACGCCATCGACTGGACGCCGAGCTTCTGGAAGGACTCCTGCCGCGACTGCCGCTGCGCCTCGGGCAGCTTGGCCAGCATCTCCTGCACCGAGACCGTGCCCTGGTAGTGCGTCGTCTGGACGCCGTTCACCGTCTCCTTGCCGACCTCGTGCACGTCCTTCGACGCGGTCAGCTGGTCGACCTGCTGGGTCGGGTCCGACTGCTTCTGCTGCTGGAGCAGCTTGTCGAAGTTCTGCCCGACCGCGCTCCCCAGGTCGGCCGTCGACAGGCGCACCCACGGCTTGCCGTGCGTGAGCTGCGCGAACATCGGCGACTTCATGAAGATGTCGTGGCCGACCAGCACCATCTCCATGCCGGACGCCTGCCCCGGCATCGACTTGCCGCCCATGTTCATCGAGTCGATGTCGATCCGGAACGCGGGCTCGGGACGCAGCTTGGCCGCCATCCGCATGTGCATGGTGACCGCGTCCGACGTCCCGGGCGCGGTGACCTCGGTCTGGATCTCGCCCTTCACCGACTGGACCTGCGCCGTCTTCGCGGACGTGTCGCGCACGGCGGCGGCCGCGAGCACGACGGCCTTGCCGCCGCCCGCCTTGTCGTCGCCTCCTCCGGAGCCGAGACATCCGGTCAGGGACAGGACCAGCCCGGCCGAGACGGCGGTTCCGGCGGCGAGACGACGTTTCATGAACTTGCTCCCTTTCGGTGATCTCCACTGGGGGCCGTGGGATCCGGCACTATACGGGAGATCACCGAGGGGAGCGTCATCGGTTCGCGGCCCCTCCGCCGGAGGACGCGGGCGGGCGCAGCGGCGAGGGGTGCGGAGGGGATGTGCGGTCAGGTCAGTTCTTGTGCCCGAACAGGCCCTGGAGCGAGAGCTCGCCGACCTGGTCCGACGGCGGGGCGCTGACCTTGAAGGACTTGCCGTAGTCGCGGTACAGCACGGTCACCGTGCCGGTGTCGCCGTTGCCCCCGGTGCCCTTGGTGACCATCTTGCGGGGCAGGTTGGACGAGTCGACCCACAGGTCGAAGTTCATCTTCTTGTCGGAGTTGGCGGCCTTGTCGAGCCACTTCTGGGCGTCCGCGCGCTGCTGGGCGTTGAGCTGCTGCAGCGCCTCCTTCACCGTCACGGTGCCCTGGTAGTGCGTGGTCTGGACGCCGTCCACCGACTCGCCGCCGACCTTGCGGACGTCCTTGGACGCGGTGAACATCTTGGTCTGCTCGGCCGGGTCGACCTGCTGGATCTGGTTGATGATCCCCCTGATGTCCACCCCGGACTGCTGCTGGGCCTGCGCGACGCTGATCTTCACCCACGGCTTGCCGCCGCCGACGAACTGGCTGAACTGCTGCGGCACCTTGGCGTACAGGGTGTCCCCCGTGAAGATCGCCTGGCCGCTCAGCCCGGACAGGGACTGCCCGCCCTTGGACGCGTTGTCGAGCGTCGCGTTGAACTGCAGCGTCGGACGCAGCCGGAACTGCCCGGTCGCGTGCACGGATCCGCCCTTGGCGGAGTCGGTCGCGGTCAGGTCGGCCTTGAACGTGTCGGCCTGACCCGTCTTCTCTGACGCCTTGGCCACGGCTTCGGCCGCGGTGAGCTTGATGTCACCGGTGGTGCCGCCTTTCGTGCCCGTCCCGCCACATCCGGACAGGAGAAGGACGGCACCGGCGGAGGTCACGCCCGCGGCCACGGCGATTCGGCGCTTCATGGAAAGGTGCCTCCTAGGTCTCACTGCTTGACGACCTTCAGTCTGCGCGGGACCGCCCGCCGCCACATCCCCCGGTGGTACGAAGAGCCGCGCCTCCGGTACGACCACGGGCGTACCCCACTTGGCCATCATGTGCCGATTTCGTGGAGATATGCGAAAGGACGCCCCCGGTTGTCCGGGGACGTCCTCTCAATGCCTCTCAGCGCCTCACCTCACCACTCAGCGGCCTCGGCCACCTCAGGCGGCGGAGTCCTCCAGCTCGGCGGCGAGGTTGCGGACCGCGTTCGGGTCGACCTGGATGGACGGGCCCATCGAGGTGGTGAACGCGGCCTTCTTCACGTACCGGCCCTTGGCCGCGGACGGCTTGAGCCGCATGATCTCCTCGATCGCGGCGGCGTAGTTCTCCACCAGCTGCAGCTCGGAGAAGGACGCCTTGCCGATGATGAAGTGCAGGTTCGCGTGCCGGTCGACACGGAACTCGATCTTGCCGCCCTTGATGTCGGTGACGGCCTTGGCCACGTCCATGGTGACGGTGCCGGTCTTCGGGTTCGGCATCAGGCCGCGCGGACCGAGCACCCGGCCGAGGCGGCCGACCTTGCCCATCTGGTCCGGGGTCGCCACGACCGCGTCGAAGTCCAGGAAGCCGCCCTGGATCCGCTCGATCAGGTCGTCCGAGCCGACGATGTCGGCGCCGGCCTCGCGGGCCTCGTCCGCCTTCGCGCCACCGGCGAAGACCAGCACGCGGGCGGTCTTACCGGTGCCGTGCGGCAGGTTGACGGTGCCGCGGACCATCTGGTCGGCCTTGCGCGGGTCGACGCCCAGGCGCAGGGCGACCTCGACGGTCGCGTCGAACTTGGTGACCGCGGTCTCCTTGGCCAGCCGCACGGCGGCGGCCGGGCTGTAGAGGCGGTCCTTCTCGATCTTCTCTTGGGCGTTGCGGTACGCCTTGCTGCGCTTCATGTTCCCTCCCTGGGGACTCGTGGTCCGGGCCGCGCAGCGACCCTGCCACTGACTTCGGTGACGTCCGTGCCCGCGCGGGCGGTCTCCCACCCGCGCGGACGCGGACGCTTCGTGCGATCCGGCGCGCCACCCGCGACGGGCCCGCACCGGACGACGAGTGCTACTCGACCTCGATGCCCATGGACCGGGCGGTGCCGGCGACGATCTTCTCGGCGGCGTCCAGGTCCTTGGCGTTCAGGTCGGGCATCTTGGTGGTGGCGATCTCGCGGATCTGGTCGCGGGTCACCTTGCCGACCTTGGTCTTGTGCGGCTCGCCCGAGCCCTTCTCGATGCCCGCGGCCTTCAGGATGAGCTGCGCGGCCGGCGGGGTCTTGGTGACGAAGGTGAACGAGCGGTCCTCGTAGATCGTGATCTCGACCGGGATCACGTTGCCGCGCTGGGCCTCCGTGGCAGCGTTGTACTGCTTGCAGAAGTCCATGATGTTGACGCCGTGCGGACCGAGCGCGGTACCGACGGGCGGCGCCGGGGTCGCCTGGCCGGCCTGCAGCTGGACCTTGACGATGGCGGCGATCTTCTTCTTCGGAGGCATGCGCCCTCCTCTGTCCCGTGTCGCGGTGGCCTCGACTCCCGTGGGCACGGGCAACACGGCGACCGGGACTAGCCCGCCGTGTAGAAGCCAGGAAAGGCGGCTCCGTCATTCCGACCAGGGCCGCGCCTCGGGGCCGTCCGCCTTGGGGCGGTGCGAACCGAGGAGTGTGGGACCCGTTCGTGTCGTCCGGAGCCTTCCCCGCCGTGGCGGGGCCGACCAGCAAGTCTAAGCGATCCGCCGAGTCGCCTCGTCCACGCCCGCGAAATCCCCGGTCCGGGCGCCGAGAGCAACAGCCCGTCCTCGCTGGAGCGCGAAGAGAGCGGACTTGCGGATGGAAAAGCGGACTTGCAGGTGGAAAGCGGAACGCTCCCGGCCGGAGGACGGCTCGGGAGCGTTCGCGTGAGGCTTCGTCAGATCTTGGAGACCTGGTTGAAGGAGAGCTCGACCGGGGTCTCGCGGCCGAAGATCGAGACCAGCACCTTGAGCTTCTGCTGCTCGATGTTGATCTCGTTGACGGTGGCCGGGAGGGTGGCGAACGGGCCGTCCATGACGGTGACCGACTCGCCGACCGAGAAGTCCACCGTGCTGGCGATCTTCGCGGTCTCCTTGGCCTTGGTCTCCGGGGTCTCCTCCGGCTCGGGGGCCAGCAGCTTGGCGACCTCGTCCAGGCTCAGCGGGGACGGCTTGTTCGACAGGCCGACGAACCCCGTGACGCCCGGCGTGTTGCGGACCGCGGCCCACGACTCGTCGGTCAGCTCCATCCGGACCAGGATGTAGCCCGGCAGGACCTTCTCGTTGACCTTCTGCCGCTTGCCGCTCTTGATCTCGGTGACCTCGTGCTGAGGGACCTCGATCTGGAAGATGTAGTCCTCCATGTTGAGCGTCTGGGTGCGGGTCTCGATGTTGGTCTTGACCCGGTTCTCGTACCCCGCGTAGGAGTGCACGACGTACCAGTCGCCCGGCTGGAGCCGGAGCTGCATCTTGAAGTCGGCGTAGGGGTCGGCGGGCGGCCCGGCCGGAGCCTCGTCCTCGCCGTCCTCGTCGGAAGCGGCCTCGTCGGAAGCGGCCTCGTCGGAAGCGGCCTCGTCGGAAGCGGCCTCGGCGTCCGCGGACGGGGTGTCCCCGGACTCGGCCCCGGATTCGGCCTCGGACTCGACGTCGGTCCCGGCAGCGGCGTCCGCGGCGTCGTCGGAGGCTTCCGCGACGTCGTCGCCCTCCGCGGCGGCGTCCTCGACGGCCGGGACGTCCGCGACGCCGGCGGGCGCGTCAGGCGTCTCGTCCGTCGGCTCGGCCGCGGCAGCCGCAGCGGACTGGGCCTCTTCGATGGCCTCGTCGTGGGGCTGTGAGGACTCGGACACGGTGCTGATCCTTCTTCTCTCGGACTGGCTTGGCTGGAGTTTTCCGGCGGTGGACCGGACGCGGGGGGCTGGTCGGCTCTGTTCGCTGCTGACGCGGACCGCACGGGCGGTGCCGGAGCGTCACGGCTCCGGCGGCGCGAGCACGCGCGGGGCGTGCGCCGCGCGGTCGGCGCGGATCAGCCGAAGAGCCAGAACACGCCCTTCTGCAGACCCCAGTCGATGCCCGCGACCAGCGCGACCATGACCAGCACGAAGACCAGGGAGACCGTGGTGTAGGTGATCAGCTCACGGCGCGTCGGCCAGATGACCTTGCGCAGCTCGGCGATCACCTGGCGCACGAAGAGGGCAGGAGTCGTCCGCTTCGGGGCGGAACCCGACTTGCCCTCGTCCTTGGCCGCGGCCTCGCCGCGCGTCTCAGTCGCCATTGTGCCGCCGTTCACCTCATAGGTCGTGTTCAACCACGTCGTGGTTGTTCGCGCGGACCCCGGCAGCCCGTGGCCGCGCGGGGAAGCGCGCACCGCACCTCGCAGGGCAGGAGGGACTCGAACCCCCAACCGCCGGTTTTGGAGACCGGAGCTCTACCAATTGAGCCACTGCCCTTCAACGCCTCCCGGAGGAGACACCCGGCCCTCGCGGACCGGTTCGTGCCGGCACCAGCTTACGGCTTGTGCGGACATGGCCGTATCCCGGTGACGCGTCACTAGGCAGTGGAGTCTACGGCCCCGGACGCCCTCCCGTCGAACCGGAAACCGAAAACCGTCCCGGCATGTCTCCGGGAGCAGCGGGAACGGCTGCGGATATCCCGCTGAAGTCGTGGCCCGGCCTCGGTAACGTTACGGACATGAGCACTGAGCGTCCCCGCATCTCACGCCGCATCGCCGCGATCTCCGAGTCCGCCACCCTGGCCGTCGACGCCAAGGCCAAGGCGCTGAAGGCCGCGGGCCGCCCGGTCATCGGGTTCGGCGCGGGCGAGCCCGACTTCCCGACGCCCGACTACATCGTCGAGGCGGCCGTGACCGCGTGCCGGGTGCCGCGGTTCCACAAGTACACCCCCGCCGGCGGACTGCCGGAGCTGCGCGAGGCGATCGCCGAGAAGACGCTGCGCGACTCCGGTTACCGGGTGGACGCCGCTCAGGTGCTGGTGACCAACGGCGGCAAGCAGGCGGTCTACGAGGCGTTCGCGACGCTGCTCGACCCGGGCGACGAGGTCATCGTCCCCACCCCGTACTGGACCACCTACCCCGAGTCGATCAAGCTCGCGGGCGGCGTCCCGGTGGACGTGGTGGCGGACGAGACCACCGGCTACCGGGTCACCGTCGAGCAGCTGGAGGCCGCCCGCACCGACCGCACCAAGGTGCTGCTGTTCGTCTCGCCGTCCAACCCGACCGGCGCGGTCTACTCGCGCGCCGACATCGAGGCGATCGGCCGCTGGGCCGCCGAGCACGACCTCTGGGTGATCACCGACGAGATCTACGAGCACCTCGTCTACGGGAACGCCGAGTTCCACTCGATGCCGGTGGTCGTGCCCGAGCTCGCCGACCGGACGCTCGTGCTCAACGGCGTCGCCAAGACCTACGCGATGACCGGCTGGCGGGTCGGCTGGCTGATCGGCCCGAAGGACGTGGTGAAGGCCGCCGCGAACATGCAGTCGCACGCCACGTCCAACGTGGCGAACGTCTCCCAGGCCGCCGCCCTCGCCGCCGTGACCGGCGACCTGTCCGCCGTCGCCGAGATGCGCAAGGCCTTCGACCGCCGCCGCCAGACGATGGTCCGGATGCTCAACGACATCCCCGGCGTCCTGTGCCCCGAGCCGGAGGGCGCGTTCTACGCCTACCCCTCGGTCAAGGAGCTGATCGGCAAGGAGATCCGCGGTAAGCGCCCGCAGTCCTCCGTCGAGCTCGCCGCCCTCATCCTGGACGAGGTCGAAGTGGCGCTCGTCCCCGGCGAGGCCTTCGGCACCCCCGGCTACTTCCGCCTTTCCTACGCCCTCGGCGACGACGACCTCGTCGAAGGCGTCTCCCGAGTCGCCAAGCTCCTCAACGAAGCCCACTGACCCGGGGCCCCGGCCCGGCGCGACCGGACACGCCACCCGAAAGCGCCACCACCGAAACCGGGCTCCTCCCCCGCAGAAGCCTCGCCGCAAGGGGCGTCCCCCACCCCGGACGCCCCCAACGGCTCCCGTCCCAGCAGTAACGCCACCGCGAACCCACAAGCCCGGCTCCGCCACCGCACACGCCCTGCGATCCGCACGTCCTCAACGGCACCCCGCTGCGCGGCTCCCGCACGACGCTCGGCTTCCGCACGTCTCTAACGCCTCCCCCCATGCACTGAGGCCCGAAGTGCTGAGGTACGAGGCCATCCCCCAGCCCCTCCTGCCCAGCCCGCTGCCGCGCCGGCCATCACCCCACCGCACCGCGTCCCCACCGCACCGCGTCCGCACCGCACCGCGTCCCCACCGCGTCCGCACCGCACCGCGTCCCCACCGCGTCCGCGTCCCCACCGCGACCGAAAATGTCGGGGTGATTCGGGGTGATGTTGCGCACACGGCTCCGGCCATCTCCCGCTTCATCGGAACGAGTCGCATTTGGGCGCTTACCGCCCTCCCGTCCGTCGAAATGAGGATTCAGACGGGCGCGGGTGTCCCACCTGGCCGGGAAAGGATCATGGGACGCATGGTCGCAACGGGTCATGACAGGTAGTCCGGACTGATGGTCCTGGTGAGCCGGTGGTTTCGGACGGGCCGGGATCCGGCAACATTGGCACATGGAGGCCCCTACCACGTCCGTCGCGTCCCCGCTGGTCGAGTCCCGCCGTCCCCGTCCGGTGGCGGCACTGCCCAAGGCTCACCTGCACCTGCATTTCACCGGCTCCATGCGCCACTCCACCCTGGTGGACCTCGCCGGCAAGTACGGCGTGCACCTGCCGGACGCGCTCGTGGAGGACTGGCCGCCCCGGCTGCGCGCCACCGACGAACGCGGCTGGTTCCGCTTCCAGCGCCTCTACGACATCGCCCGGTCCGTCCTGCAATCCCCGGACGACCTGCGCCGCCTGCTCCACGAGACCGCCGAGGACGAGGCCGCCGAGGGGTCGGGCTGGCTGGAGATCCAGGTGGACCCGAGCGGTTACGCGTCCCGTTTCGGCGGCCTGACACCGACCGTCGAGCTGGTCCTGTCGGCCGCCCGCGAGGCGGAGGAGGCGACCGGCGTGGGCATCGGCGTCATCATCGCCGCGAACCGCACCAAGCATCCCCTGGACGCCAAGACCCTCGCCCGCCTCGCGACCCGCTACGTCGGCCGAGGTGTCGTCGGTTTCGGTCTCTCCAACGACGAACGCCGGGGGCGTGCCTACGACTTCGAGGGCGCGTTCCGCATCGCCAAGCGCGCGGGTTTGCTGTCCGTCCCGCACGGCGGCGAACTCCTGGGCCCCGCCAGCATCCGCGAATGCCTGGAAACCCTCGAAGCCGACCGCATCGGTCACGGCGTCCGCGCGGTCGAGGACCCCCTGCTCCTCTCCCGCATCGTCGACCGGGGCGTGACCCTGGAGGTCTGCCCGGCCTCCAACGTCAGCCTCGGCGTGGCGTCCACCCCGTCCGACGTCCCCCTGCGCCCTCTCTACGAAGCCGGCGCCCACCTGGCCCTCGGCGCCGACGACCCCCTCCTCTTCGGCTCCCGCCTCGCCCGCCAGTACGAGCTGGCCCGTGAAGTCCACGGCTTCACCGACCCCGAACTGGCCGACCTGGCCCGCCACTCCATCCAGGCCTCCGCCGCCCCCGAGCCCCTCCGCACCCGCCTTCTGTCCCAGGTAGACGACTGGCTAGCCAAAACCCCCGAATAACCCGCCTACCCTCCTCCCCTGAAATCCTCCGTTCTCCATTCTTCTCGTCGTAGTCCCTCACTCCCCCATCCCCACTCTCCTGCCAGCCCGATCCCCGAGGGCCCGCCCTCACCGCCCGCCCCCAGCAAGGACGCGCCAAGACCACGGCCCTGGCAAGGCAGTGATGCTGGCACGTCCTTGCCCTAGCAATGCGGCGATGCACGCGTCCCCGCCCCCGCCCTTGCCGGCCCGCCCCTCGCGCGACCGTCCTCGCGCGACCGTCCTCGCGCTTGGGTTCGGGACGTCCCGCTTACGGGTGGTGGGTGCCTTGGTTTCAGGTAGTGGTGACTGATTCGGGGCTCGGGAGTTGGGGGCTGGGAGTCGTGGAGGCGGGGGCGGGTTGGGATGGGGATTGGGCGGCGGGGGCGGGGTTGCGGGGGATGGCCAGTGCGGTGATGGCTGCGGCGGTCAGAATTGCCACGGCCGTCCAGAGGACGGTGGTGACACCGGTGGCGAAGTGGTGCGGGGTGGTCATGTCGCCGGTGGCGGAGAAGATCGCACCCAGGACGGCCACGCCCAGGACCGTGCCCAGCTGGCGGCTGATGTTGCTGATGCCGGACGCCACGCCCGTCTGCGCGGCCGGAGCCGAGGACAGGACGAGCCGGGTGACGGGGGCGAAGAACAGGCCCATGCCGGTGCCCGCCAGGACGAAGCCGGGCACGAGGTCGGCGTAGTCGAAGGTGGGGGCGATGTAGGCCGCCAGCCAGGCCAGGCCTCCGGCCTGGAAGAGCAGGGCCAGGGTGATCACCGTCCGGGTGCCCAGGCGGGACGCCAGCGGAGCGGTGAGCGGGGCCACCAGAAGCGGCATGGCGGTCCAGGGCAGGGTGCGGACGCCCGCCTCCAGCGGGGACATGTGGCCGATCATCTGGAGGAACTGGATGAGCACGAACGTCACGCCGAACATGCCGAACGACATGGCGAGGCTGATGAGGTTCAGCACGCTGAAGCCGCGGGAGCGGAACAGGCTGAGGGGCAGCATCGGGTGCGGAGTGCGCGCCTCGTGGACGACGAAGGCGACCAGCAGGGCAAGGCCCGCGACGGCGGGGAGGAGCACCTGAGCGCTCGTCCAACCGTGCTCGTTGCCGCGGACGAGGCCGAGGACGACGCCGAGCAGGCCGAGCGTGACCAGGACGGTGCCGATCGGGTCGAGACGCTGCGCGGGGCCGCGGCTCTCAGTGAGGAAGCGCGGGGCGAGGGCGAGGACGAGCAGCCCGGCGGGGACGTTGATCCAGAAGATCCACTCCCAGGTGGCGTACTCGGTCACGGCTCCGCCGACGACCGGGCCCAGGGCCACGCCGAGGCCGCTCATCACGCTCCACGCGGCGAGGGCGGCGGCCCGCCGGGCGGGCGGGACGGCGTGGGCGAGCAGGGTGAGGGTGAGCGGGGCGAGGATCGCGCCGCCGACGCCCTGGACGGCCCGGGCCGCGATGAGCACGCCGATGCCCGGAGCGAGCGCCGCCGCCGCGGACGCCAGCGTGAACAGGGCCAGGCCGATCATGAACAGGCGCCGGCGGCCGTGCCGGTCGGCGACGGCCGCCGCGGGCAGCAGCAGGACGGCGAAGGTGAGGGTGTAGGCGTTCACCGTCCACTCCAGGCCTTCGAGGCCGGTGCCCAGGTCGGCGCGGATGGCCGGCAGCGCGTTGGTGACGATGAGGTTGTCGAGGGTGACCATGAACAGCGCGATGCCCGTCACCACGAAGGTGCGTAGTGCATGAGATCTCATGACGCTTCCTAGATTAGTTATCAGTCACTAACTTGAAAGGGCGTAAAAACGCGCGTCGCCAGGCGCGCTGATTCGATCGACGGTGGCGCCTACCCCTGCTCGGCGACGGCGGCGGGTTCGGACTCCCCAGAAGAGGAAGAGCGGTCGGCGGCGAGGCTTCCCGCCCTGACCTCGTGCGGATGGTGGGACCATTCGACCAGGACGTTCGGGAGCCGCTCCCCCGTGTCGCACGGGATGTCGAAAGCGGTCAGCACGTTCAGCAGCATGCCGACGGAGACGAAGCGCATGACCTCTTCGGGCGTCTCGCCCGAGAGCTCGCCGATCGCCCGCCAGAGTTTGGCCCACTTGGCGTTGCCGAGGGCGCGGAGCTGGGGGTCGTCCACCGCGGCGGCGTAGATCTGCAACTGGAAGCGGAGCAGGGTCGGATCATCGGCCAGGATGCGGCGGTAGCGCTGCCCCATGGCGGTGAGCGCCTCGGCCCCGTACAGCCCGCCGGCCGCCTCGCGCATCGCCAGCTCCATGTCGTCGAAGCAACGTTCGGCGGCGGCGAGGAAGAGCGCGCGCTTGGAGGGGAACAGCCGGAACAGGTAGGGCTGGGAGACCCCCACCCGCTCGGCGATCGCCGCGGTGGAGGTGCCCTCGAAGCCGCTGCGGGCGAACTCGGCCATGGCGGCCCTGATCGTCTGCTCGCGGCGCTCTTCGGCACTCATCCGTGGACTCATGGAACCGAAGTTAGTGGTCGATCACTAAGTTCGTCAAACCGATCCCGGCCACACTCTCCTACCGTTTCGGTTAGGTGATCATCTGCGACCCGACGAGAGCCCAACCCCTGAGTCGGCCGAGAGCGTCGCCGACCAGGTCAGAGCCCGGCGACGCCCGAAATGCTCAGAGAGTCACGCCGACGAACACCGGCTCGTTGACCAGTTCCACGCCGAAGGCCGCGCGCACGCCGTCCCGCACCTCGCGGGCGAGGGCGAGGAGGTCCGCGGTGCTGCCGCCGTCCGGATTGGTGAGAGCGAGGGTGTGCTTGGTAGAAATGCGCGCGCGCCCGCGTGCGTGCCCCTTGGCGAAGCCCGCGCGATCGATGAGCCAGGCAGCGGACGTCTTCGTGCGCCCGTCGCTCTCCGGGTAGCGTGGGAACGTCGCATCGGGGCCGAGGCGTTCCGCGACGTGCCGTTCCAAAGAAGCGAGAGACGGCGCGTCCAGGATGGGGTTGGTGAAGAACGATCCAGCGCTACGCGTGTCGGGGTCGGACGGGTCGAGGACCATGCCCTTGCCACGGCGCAGTTCGAGGACGGCGTCCCGCGCTTCCTTCAGCGGAACGCGCGCGCCCGGTTCCACGCCCAAGCGGCGCGCGAGTTCCGCATAGGCGATCGGCTGGGAGTCGTCGGACTCGCGCAGCGCGTAGGTCACGCCGAGAACGACGTAGCGATCCGGCGTCTGCTTGAAGAGGCTGTTGCGGTAGGTGAAGCGACACTCGTCCCGGGAGAGGGTCACGGTCGTCCCCGTCCGCCGGTCGTACGCGCGAACCTCGACGATCGTCTCCGAAACGTCCTGCCCGTAGGCGCCGACGTTCTGGATCGGCGTCGCGCCCACGCGTCCGGGAATGCCGGAGAGGCACTCGACGCCGGCGAGGCCGTCGGCGACGCAGCGCGCCACGAACGGCTCCCACTCCTCACCCGCCTGCACGCGCATGAGGACGCGGCCGTGGCTGTCGGTGACCTGCTCCGCGCCACGCGTCCCGACGTGGACGACCGTCCCGGAGAAGCCCTCGTCCGACACCACCAGGTTGCTGCCGCCGCCGAGCACCAGGACCGGCTCGCCGTCCGCGTCCGCCTCCCGGACGGCGTCGACGACCTCGGCCTCGGTCGTGGCCTCGACGAACCGCCGGGCCGGACCGCCGAGCCGCAGCGTCGTGTATCCGGCCAGGTTCACCTCTTCAGCGAACACCGCCACGTGGTGTCTCCCCTCCCCTGCGCGCGCATGAGCCGGGGGCGGCCACCCGCCCCCGGCTCATGTGTACCGTACTCGTGCCCCTCGTCCCGCCTCAGGCGGCTCAGCGCCGTCCGCGTCCGGCGAGCGGCAGCGTTAAGCGGCCCCGTCCAGCACCGCCGACCAGCGGTGACGGCGTAAACCAGGCGAGGCGTGGATCAGGCGAGCTTGACGACGGCCTTGGCCCGGGTGAGGACCTTCTGGCCCGCCGAGCGCGCCGTCAGGGCGATGACGACCGTGTTGTCGTCCCGCTTCTCCTCGATCTTCCCGGTCAGCTCCAGGTCGGCGCCGCCCTCGTCGGGGACCACGACGGGCGCGGAGAAGCGCACGCCGTAGTCCACGACCGCGCCGGGGTCGCCCGCCCAGTCGGTCACGTAACGGCCGCCCTGGGCCATCGTGTACATGCCGTGGGCGATGACGTCCGGCAGGCCGACCTTCTTGGCGAAGCTCTCACGCCAGTGAATCGGGTTGAAGTCGCCGGACGCGCCCGCGTACATGACGAGGTTCGCGCGGTCGACGTGGTAGGTCTGCGCGGGCAGTTCGTCGCCGACGTTGACCTCGTCGAACTTCACCTTGGCGGTCATCAGGCACCCCGCTCCACGATCGTGTTGTACGACTTGCAGACCAGCTCGCCCTCGGTCGTCGTGACGTCGGTGACGATGTCCACCTTCTCGTTGTTGCCGATCGCCCTGATCTCGGTGATCGTCGAGGTGCAGGTGACCACGTCGCCCGCGCGCACGGGACGCACGTACTCGAAGCGCTGCTCGCCGTGGACGACCATCGCGAAGTTGATGCCGAGGCCGGGGTCGGCGAGCGCGCTGCCGCCGAGGGAGACCACGATCGGGAAGGTGGGCGGCGCGATGACGTCGGGGTGCCCGGCGGCGCGGGCGGCCTCCGGGTCGCGGTAGACGGGGTTGGGGTCGCCGATGGCGTCCGCGAACTCCCGGATCTTCACCCGGCTGACCTCGTAGGGCTCGCTGGGCGGGAACGTCCGCCCGATGAAATCACGGTTGATCGCCATGCACTCCGTCCTTCTCGCTCGCGTGCGGACCCCCTCGCGGACGGACTCCCCGGTGGAGTCCGAGGGCTCGCGCGCGGGAAGCCCTTGCCGGGGCTCGTGCGCGCGGGGTCCGCAGGCGCCCGCGCCCAAGCGCCCGCTTACCGGTCTCGCTCCGGGACGGTAACAGAACGACGTTCAGCCCGCCCTCGCGGGTATGGCGAGGACGGGCTGAGGCGCGTCTGGGGCAAGCGCGAAGCTGCCCGCGCGGACCGCTGTGCTCGGGTGGCGACTAGCGGGTCTCGCGGTGCGGCCGGTGGGTCCGGCAGTTGGGGCAGTACTTCTTGATCTCCAGGCGGTCCGGGTCGTTCCGCCGGTTCTTCCGCGTGATGTAGTTGCGGTGCTTGCACTCCTGGCAGGCCAGCGTGATCTTTGGCCGGACATCGGTGGCAGCCACGTTGGAGTGCCTTTCTGGGCTAGGGACATGGACGTTCTCGGTCGGCCGTCCGGGAGTGGAAGGCCGGCTGTTTCAACCCAGCCCTCTCGCCCCCGTGGGGGGCCGAGAGGTTCGGGTAGTAGCGAGGGCCGGACTTGAACCGGCGACACAGCGATTATGAGCCGCTTGCTCTGCCTGACTGAGCTACCCCGCCGTGATGGTCGGTGACGACCGGATTGCAAGGATACCGGAACTTCACCGCACCGGGGAAACACGAGCTCCCGGGGCTTGCAGGGGGACTCGGTTCCACGTGTGGTCCGCAGCGGACCGGACCCCAGGCTACCCGCTGATGCGGATGACCTGCGAATCATCCCGTTGGGACCGGATGGACGCTACCACAACGCCCGCACACGAGCGAATCTCGCACGCGGCTGGGCAGGGCCCCCGGACACGTTCCGCATCATCGTCATCATGGGTCACACTCGCGCTCCCGAGGACGCGAGAGGACACGAAAGAACGCCCGCCAGATCGCGTCCGCCGAACCCCGCGCACGACCGCGCGCGCAGGACGCGGCCGACGCATAGCGTCGGCGTATAACGAAGAGAGCCGCATCCCTCATCCGGGATGCGGCTCTTCTGGCTGAGCCCCTTTACGGAATCGAACCGTAGACCTTCTCCTTACCATGGAGACGCTCTGCCGACTGAGCTAAAGGGGCCTGTCCTCCGCGTTCTTCCGTTCGCGGCGACAGGAAGAACAGTACACGGTCCCGGGGCGGAGTGCGAAATCAATCCGCCAAGGCCCGAGGCCCCTTCTCGGGGCCTCAGCGCAGGAGGTGGCGGGCGATGACGAGCTGCTGGATCTGGCTCGTCCCCTCGTAGATGCGGAACAGCCGGGCGTCCCGGTAGAACCGCTCCACGGGGACGCCGCGCATGTAGCCCATCCCACCGAACACCTGCACGGCGCGGTCGGCGACGCGTCCGACCATCTCCGAGCAGAAGTACTTGGTGCAGGACGGCCCGAGCTTGGTGTCCTCCCCCGCGTCGAACGCGCGCGCGGCTTCGAGGACCATCGAGCGTCCGGCGTACAGATCGGTCTGGGAGTCGGCGATGAGCCCCTGGATCAGCTGGTACTCGCCGATGGTGCGCCCGCCTTGGCTGCGCTCGCGCGCGTACGCGACGGTCTCGTCGACGATCCGCTGGGCCAGGCCTACGCAGACGGCGGAGATGCTGACGCGTCCGTGGGCGAGCGAGGCCATGGCCGTCCGGAAGCCCGTCCCCTCCGGCCCGACCATCGCGGACGCCGGAACCCGCACTCCGTCGAAGAAGACCTCGGCGGTGTGCGCGCCGCGCTGCCCCATCTTGGCGTCCGGTCGACCGACCTTCAGGCCGGGCGCGTTTCCGGGGACGAGGAAGGTGGAGATGCCGCGCGAGCCCGGTCCTCCTGTGCGCGCGAAGACCATGAAGACGTCCGCCTCTGGGGCGTTGGTGATGAAGCGCTTGGCACCGTCGATGACGTAGTCGTCGCCGTCCCGTCGGGCGGTGGTGGTGAGGGTGCTGGGATCTGACCCGGCCTCCGCCTCGGTGAGCGCGAACGCGCCCACGATCTCGCCGGACGCCAGGCGCGGAAGCCAGGTCTCCCGCTGCCCGGGCGATCCCGACTTCACGAGGACCTGGCCGGCGATGCCGTTGCTCGTGCCGAACATCGACCGGAAGGCCGGGCTGGCGTAGCCGAGCTCGAAGACGAGCCTGACCTCCTCGCTCACCGACAGCCCGAGCCCGCCGTACTCCTCGGGCAGCGCGTAGCCGAACAGGCCCATCTCGCGCGCGCCCAGGCGGATCGCCTCCGGGATGGAGTCGGATTCTTCGATCTCGTCCTCGCGGGGAATGACTTGCTCGCGCACGAAGGCGCGTACGGCCGAGATGACGTCGGCGAAGTCCTGTGCGTCCATGGCACCGATTCTAGAATCCGGCTCTAGAATCCGGTATGTCAGGGTGATCCGCATGTCCGAGGACTTCCTTCGAACCTGTGACGCGCTCGTCCAGGCGGCGATCACCGAGAACCCCGCGTTCAGCGACCTGCTGCCGCGGCTCATGGGAATGGCCCAGCAGGTCCCTCCCGCCGTCCTGTCGGCGGCGCTGCCGCGCCTGGCGGACGGCCTGGCCAAGGCGCAGCCGTCCATGGCCGGCTGGCTCGCGGTCATGTCCGGCGCGTGGGTGGAGAACGGCGCCTCGCCGGAGCCCGTGGGGCTGCCGCTGGTCGAACGTGCGACGCAGGTGACGACCGAGGCGCTCGCCTTCGCGCGCGCATGGAGCGAGGCCACCGGCGACACACCGCCGGACATGGAGCAGGACGCGCCGTCCCAGGCGATCGTCGACACCATCGGCCCGAAGCTGGGGGACGCCGCCGTGAGCGCGATGCTGGCGTGGTTCTCGCTCCCCCAGTTCGCCATGGGGACGACCACGATCCTGCAGAACTCCGCGATGGTGCGCGGTGCCGTCCCCGATCGGGAACGCAAGGCCGACATCGCCGGCGAGGCCGCCGAGTACCACCCGCACATGTCCTACGTGCGCGACCTCCTGCGCGTGCTCGAAGGCGAGAGGCTTCTCGTCCTGGACCGTGCCAGCAGGCAGGGCTGGACGGTCACGATCGCGGGCGTCGGCGACAATTTCCAGCTGCACATGCTTCTGGGCGGGGCGCTCCTAGGCCGTCCCGGATGCATGCCCGGAGAACCGCTCCCGCCCGACTGGATCGCGTGGTTCACCAATCAGGACCCGCCGGGGAAGGTCATCGTCACCAGTCCGTGGAACCTCGTGGACGGCCACGGCGCATGGATCTACAACGAGGGCGTCCCCGCGGACATCCCCGCCATCAACGGCACGCGAGTGGTCGTCCTCGACCCGCCCTCGTACGCGCGCCACTTCCCCGCCGGACGGCGCTTCCCGATGATGGACGCGACGCTGGCCATCGAGGGCGTCCACCATGCCGAGGACCTCGCCGCCTGGTGGCCGCACATCGCCCCGGACCGAGGCCAGTAGAGGCCACTACGGAGCACCCGCTGGCTCACTACGGGCGGTGCCTCGTCGCTGCAGGCGGGACCTTGTAGCTATAGGCGGAACAAGGCGGCGGTGGCGTCGTCGTAGCGCTTCCCCCTGCGCGCGCCGTCCGGCTCCGCGGACTCGGCGGCGCGCGTCCGCTCGATGACGGCGAGCGGGCCTTCCCGATCGGTGAGGTCGAGAAGGCCCGTCCAGTCGAGCGTTTCGAAACGTTCCACGAGCCTGGACGCGCCGTCGCTGAACATCGCCGCCCGCCGGACCGAGGAAGCCTCGATCCGGCCGCTGAGCGCCTCGTAGGCGGCCGCCGGCCGGGTGCTCGCGACCCAGAATCCGTCCGGCGCGTTGCGGGCGGTACGGACCGCCTCAAGCGTGTATCCGGGCAGGTGGTCAACCCGGTCATCTCGGATGACCCTCACCTCGCCGTCCACATCCAGCAGGACGGGCGAATCAGCGAGAACCAGCCATTCCAGGACGTCCTCCCTCAGACGCAGCATCGCCACCGTCGCGGACGGACTGTCGGGGTTGCTCAGATCGCACCGGTCGGCGTGCATCTCGCACACCGTCTTGATGGATTCGGCGAGCAGGTCGTCCAGCGGACGCTCGTCCTCAGCCGAGAGCCTCGTCGCGAGGGCTCCGCCAAGGCGATGCGCAAGCCACGCGGGGTTGTGCACGCATCCGCTGTCCACGCCCGGGGGTGCTGTGGCCCCGTCCAGGACGACGGCCCAATCGGGGCCTGCGACCACAAAATCCTCATTCGGCCGTCCGGGCGCGGGTTCGCTCGCGAAGCACACATGCACGAGCCTGGTCTACACGTCCACTCGCCTGGGGAACAACATCCATCACGGAGTGGGAACAACAAACGCCTATGGCGCGTCCTCGACTTGGGGCCGATCCACAGGCGCGCTGCGGCATCGGACACCATAAGCTGGCAAGCCTGTCCCCGGGGAGGTTCTCGAACGTGCGACCTGACGCTGAAGACCAGCACACAGAACCCTCTCCAGAGGAGCCCGAGCAAGGGAAGCAGAAGGACAAGGCCAAGAAGAAGGGCTCGTTCTGGAAGGAACTGCCCATCCTCATCGCCGTCGCCGTGATCCTCGCCCTCACCATCAAGGCGTTCGCGGTCCAGGCCTTCTACATCCCGTCCGGCTCCATGGAGAACACGCTGCTGGTCGGCGACCGCGTCCTGGTGAACAAGATCGTGTTCCACACCAGGGACGTCACCAGGGGCGATGTCATCGTCTTCAAGGGCCCGCCCTCGTGGCAGCCCGAGGTGCAGGTGTCCAAGCCCGGCAACATCTTCTCCAAGGCGGTGCGCTGGGTGGGGACGGCCTTCGGCGTCGCGCCCACGGAGAAGGACTACATCAAGCGCGTCATCGGCGTCCCCGGCGACCACGTGAAGTGCTGCGACGCGCAGGGGCGCATCACCGTGAACGGTGTCGCGCTCGACGAGCAGGCGTACATCTACACCGACCCGAACGACCACGAGCAGGACAAGCCGTCCGAGAGCCCGTTCGACGTCACGCTGCAGAACGGCCAGCTCTGGGTCATGGGCGACCACCGCTCCAACTCGCTCGACTCGCGCGCGCACCAGGACGGCCCGGACAACGGCTCGATCCCCACGAAGAACGTCATCGGCCGAGCCTTCGTGAAGGTCTGGCCGCTCAACCGGATGGGGACGATCCCGATCCCGAGCACCTTCAAGCAGCCCGCCCTCAAGCACAGCAAGGCGCTCGCCCCCCTGCCCGCCCCGGAACCCGGCCCCGTCCCGGCGTTCGCCGCCGTGATGCTCCCCCTCGCCATCGGGGTTCGCTTCCGCCGCTGACGAATCCCCCGGGACGGCCGCTCACCCCTGCGCGGCCGTCCCGACCGCCTTCTCCGGCGAGATCCGCATGACCACGCGCACGACCTCCGGCGGCAGTTTCACGTACTCCTCCCCCGCGCCCGCGCCCTCGTACTTCTCCGCCAGCGCCACCGCGAGCGCACGCCCCTCGTCCTCGACGACGGCGCACTTCCCGCGCACCTCGAGATACCAGAGCGGGTCACTCTGGTCGTAAACGCTCAACGACACCCGCGGATCCCCCAGGACGTTCAGCACCTTGCGCCGTCCCTCTTGGCTGGAAACGAGCAGGTCGTCCCCATCCCGCCCCACCCACACGACGGACGTCTGAGGGCTCCCGTCGGGATTCACCGTCGCGAGCACCGCCGGGTGCGCCCCGTCCACCAACCGCCGCGCCGCATCACTCAACACCTTCGCCACCCGGCGAACCTACTGCCCCGCCGCACGTCCCGAACAGCGCAAACCGCGTGGAACTCCGGCAGCCGTTCGCCCCCACGCCCCGGAATGAGTTCGGCGGAGCGCCCGGCGTCGCCTTTCCGGGACACCCGATCATAAGCATCGCGGGAAGGCCCGGTATATGACCGGCACTTCACGCCGCCCACGACCGCAACTAACGGATTCAGGCGCCCAGAATTCAGCCACCGTGGCGAACCTCCCGTGGCCACAGCAGGCGCGAATATCTTCAAAATTTGCGGGGGAAGCGTTTGAGCAAGCGGCAAGGCGCGATCGCCCGCCGCGGTGAGAGGCGCGGTCGCCACGATCTCCGCGGCAGTGATACCGATCACCCTGCATGACGACCACCAGCCTGACGGCTCACCTGGCCCGTCCTCGATCCGAGCGCCAGGCAGGCCCCGGCGCAGCGTCCATCCCGGAATGCTCCAACTGAATGCAGCACCCTAGAAAGCACACCGAACCCGTCTCGATCTCGGAGCTTTTCAGCGGGGTTATGCGCCGAGGGTCGTGTCCTTGGTGATCTCGCCGACGTGGACGGGGCGCTCGTTTACGAAAGCGCCTGCTGGCTCGGACGAGAAGGTCATGCCCGTTGCTTGTACGGCTACGGCGCGTTGGAGGGCGATGCGGCGGCCGGCTGCGCTGAGTTGTCGTGCGCCGTTCGTGCGGTGGATTTGGTCGGGGTGGTGACGGTAGAGCCAGGTGATCGCTTCGTCGTAGTAGCCCTCGCAGATCTGCGAGAGGGCGGCGAAGGTGGCCAGCTCGTCGTCGTAGGGGATGCCGGTCCAGCCGCCCAGGGCGCGGAAGGTGGCGGTGCGGAGCATGAGGGCCGCGCCGTGGATCGGCCAGTTGCCGCCGTCCGCCTCGGCGAACTCATTCACCTCGCCCGGACGCTTGAGGCCGAACGGGATGGGCGAGGGGTACGGCTTGCGGGTGCCGTCGGGAAGGAGGTCGTCCGCCTGGCCGATGGCCCAGTGGATCCCGCGCTCGGTGAAGTGCGGGATCAGGGTCGTGAAGATTTCGGGTAGAAGTATGTCGTCCTGGTCGAGGGCTTGGAGCAGGACACCGGAAGCCCGGGTCAGCGCCAGGTTCCGCGTGAGCGCGATGCCGAGCTGGCGTCCGGCCGCGTCGTATTCGGCGTACGGAATGGACGCGAAGAAGCCGCGGAGCTTCGGGTCCGCGCCGTCCTCCTGGACGACCCATTCAAGGTCCCAGCCCTCGGGGAGCTTTACGGCCTCGATGGCCTTCGCGGTCTCGGGAAGGTACGTCGCGGACCGGGCGTGGGCTGCGGTGATGATCGAGATCAGCGGCATCGGTCTTCCTCTCGGCCAGGGGCCGGGTATGCGAACGGTCCCTACCGTTGAAGCCGGTCAGGGACCGTTCCACTGAGTGTGGCGGGTGGGCGGCTGTTTCAGACCGAGCGGGGCGGCATCGTCGGCTCGAGGGCCTACGGCGATGTGTGGGCGAAGACTCGCAAACTGGCGCTCCCTCCAGAACAGGTCGCCTCTCCCCTGGCCCGTCGGCCGTATGACCTGCGGCATGCCGAGGTCTCGCTGTGGCTCAACTCGGGCGTACCGGCAAGCGAGCTCGCCGAACGGGCAGGGCACTCGGCGAAAATGCCTCTTCAAATTTACGCCAAGTGCATCATTGGCCAGCAGGACAGGGCGAACCGGCGGATCGATGACGCTCTGGGCGCCTGAAGTGCGCCGCTCGCCCCTGAGTCGATGCGCCGGTCCCTAGAGCCAATTTCGCCCTTCTTTGCGCCCTCAATGGTTCTTAATCGCCCTCCACATAACCACCAAGGGTAGTCATATGGTGGCGCACCGCTCAGTGCGCCCAGAACAGGAGGACGTCACAACATGCGCATCATCACCGGCGCTCTGCTCGGGGCAGCCGCCATCCTCGCCCTGGCCGCCCTGCCGGCCCAAGCGGCCACCACAGCGCAAGCACCAGCCATCTCACCCGCCACACCCTGCATGGTGGCCCCGGACCACGTCTTTCCCGCCGGCTACCCTGAGGGCTGCAATCCCTGGGAGAAGTAGGCCAGCCAATACGTGGGCGCATCGGCCCGGTGATGACCGGACCACGCCGTCCACTTCGTTCACACTGGGCCTCCGGCTCACGCCGGGGGCCTCCGGGCTTCTACGACCCCCGCACCGACCAGGCGCCCAAGATCTTCAGCTCCACAGAGCCCCGGTTCGCGCCGGGGCTCTCCCAACTCCCTGAGCCGACCTGCGGAAACGAGCCGGGCCGGATTCCGCGTATATTCCGCGACCAGTGACGCCAGGCTGCATCCGGCGGCGTTCCGCTGCCCGGGCCGGGCTCTGAACATGCGAACGGCCCCTGACCGTTGTGCCTGGTCAGGGGCCGTTCCACTGGGTGTGGCGGGTGCAGGGTTCGAACCTGCGTAGGCTAAGCCGACGGATTTACAGTCCGCTCCCATTGGCCACTCGGGCAACCCGCCTGGGTCGTCGCTGTCGCGGCGGCACTGGAAAGAATAGCGGACCTTGGGAGTGGGTGTGACATCCGCTCGGGTCGCTACGCTGGCGGGGCGCGCCGGGGTGGGTCCAGGGTCGCGCGCCTGGTGCTCGGGGCGGACGTAATCGCAGCCTGGAAGGGGTGAGGTGTCCGGTGGCGGACTCTTCCTTTGACATCGTGAGCAAGCTCGACCGGCAGGAGGTCGACAACGCGCTGAACCAGGCGGCCAAGGAGGTCGCCAACCGGTTCGACTTCCGGAACGTGGACGCCGGGATCAAGTGGGCCGGGGAGGCGATCGAGATCCAGGCCAACACCGAGGAGCGCGCGAACGCGGTGCTGGACGTCCTGAAGGACAAGCTGGTCAAGCGCGGGATCTCGCTGAAGTCGATCGACCCGTCGGAGCCGAAGGCGTCCGGGAAGGTCTACAAGCTGACCGTGGCGCTCAAGGAGGGCATCTCGCAGGAGAACGCCAAGAAGATCGGCAAGATCATCCGGGATGAGGGGCCGAAGGGCGTGAAGGCCCAGATCCAGGGTGAGGAGCTGCGCGTCAGCTCGAAGAAGAAGGACGATCTGCAGGCCGTGATCAACCTGCTCAAGGCGCAGGACCTGGACGTCGCGCTGCAGTTCGTGAACTACCGCTAGGTCGGTCACGCGGCCGGGGCGCCGGGGGGATGGCGTCCCGGCCGCGTGAGCCGAGGGTGAGCGCGCCCCGCGACCCTTCCCCCGCTGAAGGGCGCGGTGGGCGCGCTCTGTGTTCTATGACGGGCCGGACGGCCCGCAGGTTCGGTCTTTCTTCCGCGACTTCTCAGACGCCGGCCATGCGCTCCAGGCGGGCGATGCGGTCGGCGGTCGGCGGGTGGGTGGAGAACAGCTTGCCGACGCCGGCGCCGCGGAACGGGTTGGCGATCATGAGGGAGCTGGTGGACGCCAGTTCCGGGTCCTGCGGGAGCGGGAGGGCCTGGGTGCCGGCCTCGATCTTGCGCAGCGCGGAGGCGAGCGCGAGCGGGTCGCCGGTGAGCTGGGCGCCCGAGGCGTCCGCCTGGTACTCGCGGGTGCGGCTGATCGCCATCTGGACGACCGCGGCGGCGATCGGGCCGAGGATCACCATGAGGAGCGCGCCGACGATGCCGGGGCCCTCGTCGTCGTCCGTCCGCCCGATGGGCAGGAAGATCGCCAGGTGGGACAGGTAGGTGATGACCGTCGCGATCGCGGCGGCCACCGAGGAGATCAGGATGTCCCGGTTGTAGACGTGGGAGAGTTCGTGTCCGAGGACGGCCCGCAGCTCCCGCTCGTCCAGGATGCGCAGGATGCCGCGCGTGACGCAGACCGCCGCGTTGCGCGGGTTGCGCCCGGTCGCGAACGCGTTGGGCTGCATGGTCTCCGAGACGTAGAGGCGGGGCATCGGCTGGCGCGCTGAGGTCGCCAGTTCCCGGACGGCCCGGTACAGCACCGGCGCCTCGACCTCGCCGACCGGGTGGGCGCGCATCGAGCGCAGCGCGATCCGGTCGCTGAAGAAGAACGCGATCCCGTTGGTGCCGAGCGCGATCAGCAGGGCGATGGTCAGGCCGGCCGTGCCCCCGAGGGCCCAGCCCGCCGCCAGCATCAACGCCGACAGCGCAGCGATGAGGGCCGCCGTCTTGATGCCGTTGAACTGCACGTGTGTCCTGCCTCCCGTTGACGGTTCGTACATTAACGACAACGGCATGACCAGGAAGAACGTTCCCTTCGTCCCGGTCTGCGGCGGAAGCTCAGGTGGCGGCGGCGACGGCCGAGAGGACCAGTTGCGGCGCGACCGACAGCACCACCGCGCCCGCCGCGGTCGCCGCGATCGCGGCCCGGACGGCGAGCCCCGGACGCGCGGCCGCCCCCTCGCCGGACGGCCCGAACACCCGGACGGCCCAGGCGAGGTAGTAGTACAGCCCGATGACGGTGTTCACGGCCATCACGACCGCCAGCCAGGTGACGTCCCCTGCGACCGCCGCGCGGAAGACGACGACCTTCGCGAACAGTCCCATCACGCCCGGCGGCAGGCCGGCGAGGCAGATGAGGAAGAACGCCAGCGCCGTCCCGGAGAGGGGGTCGCGGCGCGCGAGTCCGCGGAACCCGTCCAGTTCGATCTGCGGCGATCCGGGCTTCTGGGCGCCGGCGACGACCGCGAACGCGCCGAGGTTCATCACGGCGTACAGCGCGACGTAGGCGGCGGTCGCGGCGACGGCCTCCGGGAGCCGCCGCTCCCCGACCGCGAGCGGCGCAAGCATGTAGCCGGACTGCGCGACCGACGACCAGGCCAGCAGCCGGATCGCGGTCCGCTGCCGCAGTGCCATCAGGTTGCCGAGGGTCATCGTCACGGCGGCCAGGGCACCGACGACCGGCCCCCACACGTGCCCGAAGGACGGCATCCCGAGCCCGACGACGATCGCGAGCCCGGCGAATCCGGCGGCCTTGGACACGACAGACAGGAACGCCGCGACGGGAAGCGGGGCGCCCTGGTAGACGTCCGGGGCCCAGAAGTGGAACGGGACGGCCGCGACCTTGAAGGCGAATCCGGCGAGGACCAGGACGGCGCCGACCGCCGCGACCGGCTTCAGGTCGGACGGCACCGCGCGCAGCCCGGCCGACAGCCGGTCCAGGTGCATCGCACCGGTCACGCCGTAGAGCAGCGAGATGCCGAACAGCATGATGGCCGTCGAGACGACCGAGACGAGGAACAGCTTGAGCGCGGCCTCGGCGGCCACGCCGTCCCGGCGCCGCAGCCCGACCAGCGCGAACACCGGCAGCGACAGGGTCTCCAACGAGACGACCAGCGTCACCAGGTCACGCGCGGCGACCAGCGCGAGCGCCCCGACGATCGCCGACAGCAGCAGGAAGTGGTACTCGCCCGCGGGCAGGTCGTCCACTTCGATCGTGCGCAGGGACAGCAGGACGACGACGATGGCCGCGGCGAGCACGAGCCCTTGGAAGAGCAGCGTGAAGTCGTCGGTGACGTAGGAGCACGATCGTGGTCCGCCGCTCCGAAGGCCGGACGGCACGCAGAACGTCGCCCGCCGGTCCCCCGCCGTCAGCGCGACGACGGCGACGAGCGCGGCGGCGAGGAACAGGGACGTGACCGCGCCGAGCCACCGCCGCGGGACGTCGAAGGCGTCCGCGAGCAGCACCGCGACGGCCGCGACCGCGCACAGCAGCGGCGGCGCGACGGCCGCGTAGTCGATCCCCTGGATCATCCGAGACCTCCGAACAGGGCGCGGACGGGGCCGGACGTCACGGCCAGCAGCGTCTTCGGCCAGAGGCCGACCAGCAGGGTCAGCGCGACGAGCGGGACCCAGGCGGCGTACTCGTACGCGGTCGGCGCGGCGATCGACGCGGTCTCGGCGACCTCCACGGCGTCCGCGCGCGGCCGGCCGTGGGTGATCTTCGCGAGCAGGCGCAGGAAGTAGGCGGCGGTGAGCACCGCGCCGAGGCCGCCGAGGGCCATGAACGTCACGAAGGCCGGCCGGGACAGGCCCGCGTCCGGCCGGTAGGCGCCGAGCAGCGCGAGCATCTCGCCCCAGAACCCGGCGAGGCCGGGGAGGCCGAGCGAGGCGACGGCGGCGAAGGTGAGGAACGAGGCGAGCCGGGGCGCGGTGCCGAGCATCCCGCCGCCGATGCGGGCGAGGTCGCCGGTGCCGTACCGGTCCTTGACCGATCCGGCCAGGAAGAACAGCAGGCCGGTGATCAGGCCGTGCGCGATGTTGCCGAACAGCGCCGCGTTCATCCCGACCGGGGTGAGCGTCGCGATGCCGAGCAGGACGAAGCCCATGTGCCCGACGGACGAGTAGGCGATCATCCGTTTCAGGTCGGTCTGCGCGAGGCAGGCGAGCGCGCCGTAGACGATCCCGACGACCGCGAGCAGGCCGAGGGCGGTCGCGCACGACCGCGCGCCGTCGGGCGCGGACGGCACGGCGATCCGGACGAGCCCGTAGGTGCCCATCTTCAGCAGCACCCCGGCGAGCAGGACGGATCCGACCGTCGGGGCCTCGGTGTGCGCGTCCGGGAGCCAGGTGTGCAGCGGCCACATCGGGGCCTTCACCCCGAAACCGAGCATCATCAGCAGGAACCCGGCGACCTGGACGCCGTGCGAGACGCCCGCGCCGTGCCGCCGGGCCAGCTCGGTCATGTCGAGCGTCCCGGCGTTCACCGCGACCAGCAGCATGCCCGCGAGCAGCAGCCCGGACCCGAGCAGCGTGTAGAGGATGAACTTGGTCGCCGCGGCCCGCCGGTCCGGCCCGCCCCAGAGCAGGATGACCGCGAACATCGGGATCAGCACGACCTCGAAGAACACGAAGAACAGGATCAGGTCGAGCGCGACGAACGTGCCGAGCATCCCGATCTCCAGGACGAGCAGCAGCGCGGCCAGCAGCCGCAGCCGTCCGCCCGCCGGCGGATGCCGGTAGGTGTAGAGGAAGCAGAGGAACGTCAGCAGCGCGGTCAGCACGACCAGCGGCAGCGAGATCCCGTCCACGCCGAGGTGGAACCGCAGCCCGATGGACGACGCCCAGGGACGGTTCACGCCGAGCTGCGTCCGGGACGCGGCGGAGAAGTCGAACGCCGTCATCGCCGACAGCCCGACCAGCAGCGTCGCGCCGGAGACGAGGATCGCGAACCGGCCGAGGGACGCGTCGTCCGGCAGGAAGCGCGCCCTCGGGACGAGCAGCGCGAGCGCCGCGCACGCCGGGATCGCCATCATCAGCAGGAAGATCACTGGAAGATCACCACCAGGGCCGTGATGACGACCACGCCGCCGAGCAGCGCGGTCAGGTAGGACTGGGCGTTGCCGTTCTGCGGTATCCGCAGCGCGCTCCCGAGCCTGCGCGCGCCGCGCGCCGTCCCGACGACGGCCGCGTCGATGCCGATCCGGTCGAAGACGGCCACGCCGCGCGCCAGCGTCCGGACGGGCCGGACGATGACGAACGCGTACAGCTCGTCCAGGTAGAAGGCCTTTGCGAACACCGGACGCACCGGACCGAGCGCGCGCACCGGATCCGCCGCCGGATCGCGGTTCCAGGCCAGCCACACCAGCCCGAATCCGGCCGCCACGAGAACGATCCCGAGCAGCGACGGCTCCAGTTCGGGCCGCAGTTCGTGCGCGCCGAGCCCGAAGAAGCCGAGGATCACGGCGGGCACCGTCAGCGCCATCACCGGCCAGGTCATCAGCTTGGGGGCCTCGTGCGCGGGCGCGTCGGCGCGCGGCTCACCGAAGAACGTCATCAGCCACGCGCGCGTCGAGTAGGCCGCCGTGAGCCCGATGGTCAGCAGCAGCGCGAGGTAGATCGTCCAGGCGACGCCGCTGGGCAGATGCAGTCCGGGATCGGCGCGGAAGTACCAGACGGCGCCTCCAGGGGGCCTGACCGGCGATGGCGGCGTCTGAACGGGCGCGTACGCGAACCACCCGCCCTGGACGTGCCCGGCGTAGTCGCCGTTGTGGAGAGCGCCGTGCTGGGCCGCGCCGATGACGGCGTCCTTGCTGAACCAGCCGCTGAACCCCGGGACGCCGACGAGGGCGGCGAAACCGGCGGTCATCGTCCAGAACGTGATCGGCATCGTGCGGCGCAGGCCGCCGTAGCGGGCGAGCATGTTCGTGGTCGTCGCGTGGATGACGCAACCCGCCGCCAGGAACAGCAGCGCCTTGAACGCCGCGTGCGTGACCAGGTGGAAGACCGCCGCCGAGCGCGCCCCGACCGCGAGCCCCGCCGCCATGACGGCGAGCTGGCTGATCGTCGAGTAGGCGAGGACGCGCTTCAGGTCGTCCTGCGCCAGCGCCGCCAGCGCCGAGCCGACCATCGACACGACCGCGACCAGGCCCAGCACGGTCAGCGCCGCCGGGACGAGCCAGAAGACCGCGTAAACGCGCGCGACGAAGTAGATCCCGGCCGCGACCATCGTCGCCGCGTGGATCAGGGCGCTGATCGGGGTCGGGCCCGCCATCGCGTCCGGGAGCCACGTGTGCAGCGGGAACTGCGCCGACTTGCCGACGACGCCGCACAGCAGCAGGAACGCGGCGACGGTCAGCGTCGTGTGGGACATGCCGCCGACGTGCAGGAGCACGACCGAAATAGTGAACGACTTGGCGGCGACGCCGAGGACGAAGATCCCGAACAGGAAGCCGACGTCGCCGAGCCGCGTCACCAGGAACGCCTTGACGGCCGCGCGCGAGTTCGCGCGGTCCTCCCAGTGGTGGCCGATGAGGAAGTACGAGCAGACGCCCATGACCTCCCAGCCGACGTACAGCAGCAGGAGGTCGCCCGCGAAGACGACCAGGAGCATCGCGGCGGTGAACAGCGACACGAACGCGGCATAGGACGTGTACCGCCGGTCGTCCGACATGTACGCCACCGAGTACACCTGGACGGCCAGCGCGACGCAGCACACCATGATCCCGACGAGCCCGGACAGGCCGTCCACCTGGAGCCCGACGCGGATCGGCAGCGTGCCGGTGCGGATCAGCGTGAGCGTGCCGACGCGCTCGCCCGGCGACCGCCACACGGTGAAGGCGACGACGGCCGCCAGGACGGTCGAGACCGCGACCGGGACGCAGGCCACCCACGGCTGCGGCAGCCGCCGTCCGCCGAGCATCCCGGCGAACGCGCCGGCGAACGGGAGCAGGATGACCAGCGCGGCGAGGACGATCACTTGACCGCCTCCCGCGAAGCGGCCGACCCGGCGCCCGGTTCCGGCCCCGCGCCCGAGCCCGGTTCCGGTCCCGTGCCCGAGCCCGGTCCCCTGCCCGAGCCCGGTTCCGAGCCCGAGCCCGGTTCCGAGCCCGGCTCAGCGGGCTCGGCGAGCTCGCGCAGCCGGTCCACGTCGATCATCTGCCGGTTCCGGAACACCAGCAGCACGATCGCGAGGCCGAGCCCGACCTCCGCGGCGGCGATGACGATCGTGAACAGCGTCAGCACCTGCCCGCCGTGCAGCCGGTCGCGCAGGTGCACGTCGAACGCGACGAGGTTCAGGTTCACCGCGTTCAGCATCAGCTCGACCGACATCAGCACGAGGATCGCGTTCCGCCGCGCGAGCACGCCGTACACGCCGGCGGAGAACAGCAGCGCGGCGGTGACGAGCGGGAAGGCGAGATGCATCAGCGTCCCCTCCGGGTCGGCAGGTCCGTCCTGGACAGCACGATCGCGCCGACGAGCGCGGCGAGGAGCAGCACCGACAGGACCTCGAACGGCAGCACCCAGGTACGGAAGACGGCCTCGCCGAGATGCTCGGCGCTGCCGTTGGCCTTCGCCGGGCAGGACGCCGCGTCCGGCGCGCACCTCGGCGCGTCGTTCAGCGCCGTCCAGCGGAAGCCCATGACCAGGACCGTGACGAGCAGGACGGCGGTGCCGAGCGCGACGGCGAGCGCGGCCCAGCGGTTGCCCGAGTCCAGCCCCTCGGACGGCCCGACCGGCGCGCGCGTCAGCATGATCCCGAACAGCAGCAGCACGACGACCGCGCCGACGTAGATCAGCACCTGGACCCAGGCGACGAACTCGGCGGTCAGCACCAGGTAGCACCCCGCCAGCGCGCCGAACGACACGACCAGCCAGAGCGCCGCGTGCACGAGCTGCCGCGTCGTCACGACCAGCGCGCCCGCGCCGACGGCGACCACGCCGAGCAGCGCGAACACCAGGTCCCGGCCGGTCATCGGCGGTCCCCGCGGGCGGCGGCCTTCTCGGCGGCCTGGACTTCCTTGGGCGGTTCGGCGCGCTCGTCGGGGGCCTGCGGCGGCGGGACCGTCCACATCCACTCGCGCAGGCGTTCCTTCTCGTGCGTCAGCTCGGCGATGTCGTACTCGGCGTACTCGAACTCGGGCGACCAGAACAGCGCGTCGAACGGGCACGCCTCGATGCAGATGCCGCAGTACATGCACAGGGCGAAATCGATGGCGAACCGGTCGAGGACGTTGCGCGTGCGCGCGCGTCCGCCGCCCTCGGCGGGCAGCGTCTCCTTGTGGGAGTCGATGTAGATGCACCAGTCCGGGCATTCGCGCGCGCAGAGCATGCAGACCGTGCAGTTCTCCTCCAGGAGCGCGATCACGCCCCTGCTGCGCGGCGGGAGGTCCGGTTCGGCCTCCGGGTACTGCCGCGTGATCGAACGCCTGGTCATCGTCCGCAACGTGACGGCGAGCCCCTTGGCAAGCCCGCCTCCTGGCAACCGTCCCACGCGCCCCATGATTGCGTACGAGGCGGCGCGGGGGAACGCGCCGGGCGCGGCGTTCGTCTGATCGGGTGGGGGTGGGCAGGGAGGAGGCGCCGCGTGACACCGGGCTCGAAACCGCCGTTTCCGGACGGACCGCTGCCGCCCGGACGCCCCCCGATCCCCGTCGGCCCGCAGCCCCAGCCGCTGGTGCCGCGCGGTGTCGGCTGGGCCTTCATCCCCTTCGCGACCCTTGGCTGGGGCACGCCGCCGACGCTCCTGTACGGCGCGCTGAAGGCCCGCTCGCCGGGGCTCGCGGTCGCTGCGGCGTCCTACACGGCCGGGATCGGCCTCTGCGTTTACCTGTGGAGCCTCGCTGATCCGCTGGCGTTCTTGCTCGGTGGATTCCTGATGACGCTGCTCTGGATCGCCGGGACGATCAACGCGTTCGCCGTCCGGTCGACGGTGTTCCCGCGCGGCGAGTCGCGCAGCCCGGCCAACGAGCACGCCGTCCGGGTGGCGAAGTACCGGCGGGTGCTGCGGGCGGACGCGCGCCGCCTCGCCGCCGAGGATCCGGCGCTCGCGCACGAGCTGGGCATCGGACGTCCCGACCTGCCGCGCACCTACGACGACGGCGGCCTGGTCGACGTGAACCACGCGTCCGCCCGCGCCCTCGGCACGCTGCCGGGGATGACGCCGGAGCTGGTCGAACGGATCGTCCGGCACCGGGACGAGCACGGCGGCTTCATCTCGGTCGAGGAGCTCGCCGTGGACGTCGACCTTCCGCCCGCGCTGCCGCCCAAGCTCAAGGAGTACGCGATCTTCCTCGACTAGGCCCGAACGTCCGGTCGGCGCGCGCGGCGCATTGGCCGAAGCGGCGGGCCAGCTGAAGCGGCGGATCGGCCGAAGCGGCGGATCGGCCGAAGCGGCGGGTCAGCCGAAGGCGACCTTGAGGACGCCGGTCAGGGCGAGCTGCGCCAGCGACAGCGGGACGAGCCACGCCCACGCGAGCTTCTGCAACTGGTCCTCGCGCAGGCGCGGGTAGCTCACCCGGAGCCAGATGACCAGGAACGCCAGCACGAACACCTTGATCAGCGTCCAGAGCCAGCCAAGCTGGTCGTCCAGGAACGGGCCCTTCCAGCCGCCGAGAAACAGGACGGTCGTCAGCGCGCACAGCACGACGATCCCGGCGTACTCGGCGAGGATGAACAGCGCGAAGCGCAGCCCGCCGTACTCGGTGTAGGGGCCGAAGATGATCTCCGAGTCGGCGACCGGCATGTCGAACGGCGGACGGCGCAGCTCGGCGAGTCCCGCGACGAAGAACACCACGCCGCCGACCGCCTGCCACGGCAGCCAGTACCAGCGCCACTGCTCGGCGATGCCGGGCAGCGACAGCGTCCCGGCGGCCATCGCGACCGACGACGCCGCGAACACCATCGGCAGCTCGTAGGACATCAGCTGCGCCGCGACCCGCATCCCGCCGAGCAGCGAGTACTTGTTCGCGCTCGCCCAGCCCGCCATGATCGCGCCGATCACGCCGACGCCCATCACGGCGAGCGCGAAAAACACGCCGGGACCGAGATCGACCGCGACCTGCCCGTGCGGCCCGACCGGGACCACCAGCAGCACCAGCAGGTACGGGACGAGCGCGACCGCCGGGGCCAGCTTGAAGATCCGCCGGTCGGCCGCGGCCGGGACGACGTCCTCCTTCTGGACGAACTTGACCCCGTCGGCGACCAGCTGCGCCCAGCCGTGGAACGCCCCGGCGTACATCGGGCCGAGCCGTCCCTGCATGTGCGCCATGACCTTGTGCTCGACCTGCCCGACCAGCAGCGGCAGGACCGCGAACGCGGCCGCGACCAGGACCAGCTTGACGACGACCTCAAGCATGCGACGGCCCCCAGTCGTCCGGGACGCCCGGCGGGCGGACGCGGCGGCGCGACGGCGCGCCGTGCCCGGACTCGCCCGGTTCCTTCGCCCCCGGCCACGGCTTGGCGACGCGCGCGGCGAGGACGAAGTCCTTGCGCAGCGGATGCCCTTCGAAACCGTCGGGGAGCAGCAGCGGGACGAGGTTCGGATGCCCCTCGAAGACGATCCCGAACATCTCGAACGTCTCGCGCTCGTGCCAGTTCGCTCCGCGGAACACGCCCGTGGCGGTCGGGAGCACCGCGTCCTCGCGCGGGACGCGCGTGCGCACGAGCATGTGGTGCTTGCGGTCGAGCGAGTAGACGTGGACTACGACGGAGAAGCCGTCCTCCAGTTCGTCCACGCCGGTGAGCCAGTCGAAGAAGGCGCAGCCGAGGTCGTCCCGCGCGAACGTCAGCGCGTCGATCCAGGACTCGGCGGGTACGTCGGCGGTGACCTCGCCGTGGTTCTCGGCGAGCGCGACGGCGTCGCCGAACCGGGCCGTCCACGCCTCGGCGAGTTCGGCGGGCGTCACCGCGTCCTGCCGATCTGGTCGTCGCCCTCGTCGCCGTCCGCAAGGCCGGGAATGATCGACGGATCGTGGTCCTCGGGCCGGAACCTGCGCTTCCGCCGAACCCCGCCGCCGTGCTCATGGTCGTGGTCATCATCGGCGTCGTGCGCCGACGCGTGCTCAGGCGCCTGCTCCGGTTCGACCACAGGCGCGGCCTCCGGTTCAAGCGCAGGCGCGGCCTCCGGTTCAAGCGCGGGCGCGGGCTCTGGTTCGAACGCAGGCGCAAGCTCGGACTCCGCGTCGAGCGCGGGCTCGGGCTCGGGTGCGGGTTCGAGTTCGAGGGTGCTTTCGGGAGCAGGCCCGGGCTCGGGTTCCGGCTCCGGTGCGGGCTGGGCGGCGTCTTCCGGGGCGGTTTCCAGGGGACGCGTCGCGCCCGGGGCGTCCACAGTCTCGTTCGGCGCGGTCGGCGCGGGCGCGTCCGGGACGTCAGCGACGACGCGAGGCACGGGGATGGTCGGCGTCTCGTCGATGTACGCGGTCGGCGTGGATGCGTCCGGTTCGTCCGTGACGGGCACGGGCGTGGTGATCTCGGCGGTCGCCGACGCATCGGACGCGGGCGGTCCGGGCTCCGGCCCGTGCTCAAGCTCCGACCGCGGCTCGGGCTCGGGCGCCGGTTCGGGTTCGGGAGGGGGCGGCGGGGCGGGCTGTATCGGACGGCGCAGAACCGTGGCCGGAAGTGGACGCGGCGGAGGCGGCGGCGAGACCGGCTCGGAGCCGTCGCCGTCGTAGCGCTCGCCCAGCGACTCGGCGGCGATCTTCTCCTGGAGCCGGATGATCCCGTGCAGCAGCGCCTCGGGACGCGGCGGGCAGCCGGGCACGTACACGTCCACCGGGATGATCTGGTCGACGCCCTTGGTGACGCAGTAGGAGTCCCAGTACGGTCCGCCGCAGTTGGAGCACGCGCCGAACGAGATGACGTACTTCGGCTCGGGCATCTGCTCGTACAGGCGGCGGACGGCCGGGGCCATCTTGTCGCTGACCGTCCCGGACACCACCATGAGGTCGGCCTGCCGCGGGCCGGGCGCGAACGGGATCACGCCGAGCCGGATGAAGTCGTGCCTGCTCATCGAGGTCGCGATGAACTCGATGGCGCAGCAGGCGAGGCCGAAGTTGAAGACCCACAGGGAGTACCGGCGGCCCCAGTTGAGGACGAAGCGGACCGGCCTGGGCGCGAGCCGGGACAGCGGTCCGACGCTGGGCGGCGGAAGATCCACGGCGCTCATGCGGCCATTGTTCCCCACGTCCGTTCCGTCGCTCAGATCCACGCGGGCGTTTCGCCGCCCGGACTCACGGGCGCGTCCCTCCGGTCACACCCACGACAGCACGCCCTTCTTGCCCGCGTACGCGAGGCCGACAGCGAGAAAGGCCAGGAAGACGAACATTTCCCCCAGCGTCGTCGCGCCGTAGCCGGGCGCGGAGAACACGGTCGCCCAGGGGAAGAGGAACACCGCGTCCACGGCGAACACGACGTAGAGGTAGGCGAAGACGTAATAACGGACGTACGACTGCGCCCAGCCCTCACCGACCGGGTCGACCCCGCACTCGTAGGTGGTCAGCTTCTCACCGGTCGGACGGCTCGGACGCAGCATCCGGTTGGCGGCGAGGCCGCCGCCGACGAGTGCTCCGCCGACGACCAGCAGCGTGGCGACGACGCCGTAGGCGTGGAAATAGTCCTGCACGGGCTCCTCCGGGGCCGGGTCCCGTCAAGTATCCCCGACCGGGTCCGGCGGGAGGCGTAGCGAGGCCCCCGCATGTGGTGGGTTCACAAAACGGATCCTTCGCCTCACGTTGGAGGTGAAACCACCGTGTTGCGGTGCATTCCGGTGCGTGCGGCGAGAGCGCGGTGGCCGGAGGGGATGTGATCGCCATGGGCACTTCGCCGTCCGGCTGGGAACCTCCGTCCGGGCCCGAGGGCTGGGAAGGGGCGCAACGGCGGCCGTACTACCCGCCGCCCCAGCCTCCACCTCCGCCACCGCCACCGCCGCGGCGGCGGCGCCGTCCGACGGGTCTGATCGTCGGGATCGCGCTGGCGACCGTCGTGTTGCTCGGGCTCGCCACCGCGGCGATCGTCCTGACCGTCCAGGAGAACGAGAGGGAGTCGCCGCGCGACACGCTGCTCAAGGCGGCGTCCGCGCTGGGGGACGTCCGCGCGCTCACCTACTCCGGGGCGATCGGCTCGTCCACGCAGACGCTCATGGGGACGCTGAAGGTGACCAAGGGCGGACGCGCCTACGGTCCGGTCACATGGGACGGCACCGACGCGACCCTGCTGGCCGCAGACGGCCGGCTGTTCCTGAAGGAACCGAAATCGGCCTGGGTGAGTCGTATGCAGGTGGGCAAAACGGACGCCGCACTCCTGCCGGACGGCGACTACTGGGGATCCATCGACCCCGGCGAACTCGGCATCGACTTCAAGGGCGCGCTGTCGCCGCCCGCCATGGCCGCGCTGATGCGCCGCTATGCGGGCCAGCGGACGACGCGTTCGGACACCTTCGCGCGCGGCCGCAAGGCTGTCAGGATCAACGCGGGTGACGCCGGGTTCTTCATCTCCCGGACGCGCAGCCACGAACTGCTGCGCTACGAGCTGACCTCTCCGACGATCGCCGCCGACGTCACCGCGCGGCCGGCGTCCGCGGGTCCCCCGGCCGTCGCGGACCTGATGGCCGACATGGGACGGCTCGGCGACGCGTTCGACGCGTCCCGGCAGGCGAAGATCGCCGCCAAGCCCGAGTTCACCGGCTGCGCGACGTTCGGCCAGCCCTGCACGGTCAGCGTGAAGGTGGAGCCGGACGAGAACTCGCCGGGACCGGCGCGGGTGAAGGCGTACTTCCGGCTGGCGTCCGAGCAGAACGGGGGCGGCAAGGTCTTCGGCGACTGCCAGGCGACGGGGGTGGTCCCGGTGGGGCGGTCGCAGCCGCTGGAGTGCACGGTGTCCGGCGGCGAATGGGCGGCGCACGGGCGCGACTACCAGACCGTGTGGGTCTACACGACGGCCTTCCAACTGGCGCTCGGAGACCAGGACGTGCCGCGGATGCAACGCGATCTTGCCGACGAATAACTCGAACCTCACAATTGCCCACCAATTGGGGGCCCGGGGATCACACGCCCCGATCTTTGCTGCACACTGGACAGGCATTTGAGGTCATGTGACCTGGAAGGATGTGACCGGATGAGCAGTCCTCCGCCGCCACCGCCCGGATGGGACCCCCCGGCCGGTCCCTCCTGGCCGCCCCCGCCGCCCGAGGGCCAGGGAGGTCCCGGTGGAGCGGGCGGGCCCGGGTACCCCGGCGCGCCCGGCTACGGCGCCCCCGAGACGCCGCCGCCGTTCTACAGCCCGCCGCCCGGCCCGGGGATGCCGCCCGGTCCCGGCATGCCGCCGGGCCCGGGAATGCCGCCGCCCGCCAAGTCCGGCGGCAAGGGCGGCCTGATCGCCGCGCTCGTCGGCGGTGCGGTGCTGCTCGTCGCGATCATCGTGATCGTGGTCGTCGTGGTGGTGGTCAGCAACAGCGGGGAGAAGCCCGCCGACCGGCTGGCCAAGGCCGCGGACGCCGTGGCGGGCGCCCGCGTCCTGGACTACAAGGGCACCGTCGGCTCGACCTCCGACACCCTGAGCGGCGACATGAAGGTCACCAAGGGCGGCCGCGCCTACGGCCCGGTCACCTGGGGCGGCAACAACATCACCTTCATCTCCGCGGACGACAAGCTGTTCGTGAAGGCGCCCAAGTCGTACTGGTCGGGCAAGTTCACCTCCACGGTCAACTCCGGGATGCTCAAGGACGGCGACCAGTGGGGCGCGCTGAGCTCCAGCGAGCTCATGGTCGACTTCAAGGAGAACCTCACCCCGACCGCGCTGGCCGACCAGATGCGCCGGTACAGCAAGTACCACCTGTCGGTGGTCAAGACCACCGCGCAGGGCAAGAAGGCGATCAAGGTCACCGCGATCGGGACGAGCTTCTACCTGACCGCCGACGGCGACCCGCAGCTGCTGCGCTACGAGAGCAGCTATCCGAAGGTCAGCGCGGACGTCACCCCGCTGTCCGGCGGCGCCGCCGCCCCGGCGGTCAGCGACATGCGCGCCCAGATGGGCCAGCTCACCGACGCCATCGACTCCGACCACACCGCCCGCATCCAGGGCAAGGCCCAGTTCGTCAGCTGCAAGACCTTCGGCGACCCCTGCGTCGTCAAGGCCGACGTCTGGACCACCCGCGGCACCGCCCCCTCGCTGACCGTGAAGGTCACCTTCCGCCTCACCGAGAAGCAGGACGGCGGCAAGTACTTCGGCGACTGCACCAACACCGGAACCGTCACCTCGTATGACGACGTCTCCGTCCAGTGCACGATCTCGGGCGGCGAATGGGCGCGGACCGGCAAGAACTACCAGCGGGTTTGGGTCACCCCGTACGCGATCACGCTCGCTCTGAATTCCTCGGACGTCCAGTCCCTCCAGCGGAACCTGGACTCCGAGTAGGCCCTCGCGGGGGCCGGAGGCGGCGGGTGGAGTGCTGGACGGGCTGCGGCATCGCGGCTCGTCCGGCACTCTTTGTTGTTGACCGGTCGTCGGCAGGAAGAGCGCTGCGTGAGTTCCAAGCAGGAGGGGACCTCCCCCGCACCCCCTTCTCCCCCCGTGGAAGCGTCCGCTGAGGAGCGTCCTCCCGAAGGTCCGGAGGCCCGGGCGGAGGGTTCGGGGCCGCCCGGAGCGGGGGAAGGCGCCGAGGCGTCGTCCCGGAAGCACTGGAAGCGCGTGCTGGGGGTGCCTTCGCCGCTGCTGATCGCCGGGTCGGCGGTGGTGGCGATCACGCTGACGCTGGCGGCGTTCGCGCTGACCGAGGGCCGGGCGGAGAAGAAGCGGGGCCACGCGAAACCGCAGGCCACCGCGCCGTGGGCCGCGGCGGCGCGGCAGCGGCTGGTGGGTGTGTCCGGCCTGCACTACGAGGGGACGATCCGGAGCAACGACCGGCCCGTCCACCTCAAGCTGACCGTGCTCGACGGCGGCGCGGCCTCGGGGTCGCTCACGGCGGGCGCCGAGCACGCGGACGTCGTGGCGGCGGGTGGCGACACCTATCTGAAGGCCGCCGCTTCCTTCTGGAAGAACTTCGGCGGCGAGACCGAGCACGCCGCCGACTATGCGGGGCGCTGGACGAAGGCTCCCGCGAACCTGCCCGGCGTGGACGTGAAGGCCGTCTTCGCGCCGGACTCGATCGCCAAGCGGCTCGTGTCCGCGCGGTCCAAGCCGTCCACGGAGACTGTGGGCGGCGTGCGGGCGTACCGGGTCAAGACGCCGCGCGCGGACTACCTGGTCGGGGTGGACGCGCCGAACGCGCTGCTCAAGGTCCAGGCGGCGGGCGGGGACGAGCCCGTGTTCAGCGTCTCCGATGTGACGGACGCCACAAAGGTCTTCGGTGAGGTGCGCGGACGCGTCGCGGCGCTCGGCGGCGCGGCCGATCCGGCGCTGCGGTTCCGTCCGGGCAAGCTGAGCTTCCTCAACTGCGACCAGAACGTGGACAGCTGCACGGTCAGCGTTCCGGCGACGCTGGTCCGGCCGGGCTCGCCGCCGGACGGCGCGCGGGCCGCGCTGCTCGTCACGATCCTGGCGGACGGCCGGACGCTGGGCACGTGCGCCGGGTCGGGCGCCGTCCCGGCCAACGGCTCGCTCGTGCTGCGGTGCAGCGTGACGAGTCCCGGATGGCGGTCGTGGATGCGATCGGCGCTGGACGACCCCGGCGCGCACCCGTACGAAGCACGCGCCCGCGTGCTCGGCGAGGCCGTTTCGGCGTCGCGCGTTCCGCAACTGCTCGCGCAGCTCGACCGGAAACGTCCCAAGAGCCGCCCCTGACCGGCGGGGGATCGTCACCCGAGAGGAAGACCGGGCCGTTCGCGACAGGGGTCGTGAGCTGGGACACAAGGGTCGTTCCGGGGAGGGGCGGTGGGGCCGGGGCCGCAAGCCGCTGCTTATAGTGCGTGGCGTGAAACCCGTGCCCCCGGAGAGTCCCCGACGCGCCGTCCTCGTCCGGCGACGCCACGTCGACTACTGCCGACTGGCCGGCTACCTGTGTCGACGTCGTTCCTGACGGGCCGGCCGCCCACCCCGGACGGCCCGGCCCCGCGGTACGCCACCCCGCTCCGAACGGCCGCGAACCCTCCGTCCGGCCGTCCGTAAAGGCGGCTGACCGCGACCGGCCGGACCGGACGCCGAACCCGGCGCCCCGGGCGGACGTCGTCCGGATAGGAACGGTCCGTATCCCGTACCGCAGCACGACGGCGACATCACCGCCCCGACCTTGGTGCAAGCCTGGAATGGCGGGGCACGGGCTCGGCGGTCCCCAACCGATCCACAAGAGCCCGGACATACGATGAAGGTAAGCCTAAGTAGCGCCACGATCCCGGGTGCCTCCCCCGGGACGGGCGCTGCGCGTCGAGGAGGTCTTCCTCTGTGACCAAACAGGTCCAGCAACTCGACCGCGTCATCATCCGCTTCGCCGGTGACTCCGGCGACGGCATGCAGTTGACCGGTGACCGCTTCACCCAGGAGACGGCGGCGTTCGGCAACGACTTGTCGACCCTGCCGAACTTCCCGGCCGAGATCCGCGCCCCGGCCGGCACCCTCCCCGGCGTGTCCAGCTTCCAGTTGCACTTCGCCGACCACGACATCCTGACGCCCGGCGACGCGCCGAACGTGCTCGTCGCGATGAACCCGGCGGCGCTCAAGGCCAACCTCGGCGACCTCCCGCGCGGCGCCGACCTGATCGTCAACACCGACGAGTTCACCAAGCGGAACCTGGCCAAGGTCGGGTACGCCGCGAACCCCGTCGAGGACGAGTCGCTCAGCGAGTATCGGGTGCACGCGCTGCCGCTCACCTCGATGACCGTGAAGGCGCTCGAGGACTTCGACATCTCCAAGAAGGACGCCGAGCGGGCCAAGAACATGTTCGCCCTCGGGCTGCTGTCCTGGCTCTACCACCGCCCCACCGAGGGCACGGTCGCGTTCCTGGAGAAGAAGTTCGCCAAGAAGCCCGAGATCATGAAGGCCAACATCGCGGCCTTCCAGGCGGGCTGGTCCTACGGCGAGACCACCGAGGCGTTCTCCGTCCAGTACGAGATCAAGCCGGCCGAGCACGAGCCCGGCCTGTACCGCAACATCACCGGCAACACCGCGCTCGCCTACGGGCTGGTCGCGGCCGGTGAGCGCAGCGGCCTGCCGGTCTTCCTGGGCTCCTACCCGATCACTCCGGCGTCGGACATCCTGCACGAACTGTCCAAGCACAAGCGGTTCGGCGTGCGGACGTTCCAGGCCGAGGACGAGATCGCCGCGGTCGGCGCGGCGCTCGGCGCGTCCTTCGGCGGCTCGCTCGGCGTGACGACCACGTCCGGCCCGGGCATCGCGCTGAAGTCCGAGACGATCGGCCTCGCGGTCGCGACCGAGCTCCCGCTGCTGGTCATCGACGTGCAGCGGGCCGGGCCGTCCACGGGCCTGCCCACCAAGACCGAGCAGGCCGACCTGATGCAGGCCATGTACGGCCGCAACGGCGAGGCCCCGGTCCCGGTGATCGCGCCGCGCTCCCCGTCGGACTGCTTCGACGCCGCGCTGGAGGCCGCCCGGATCGCGGTGAAGTACCGGACCCCGGTCATCCTGCTGTCGGACGGCTACCTCGCGAACGGCTCCGAGCCCTGGAACATCCCGTCCGTGGACTCGCTGCCGGTGATCGAGCCGTCCTTCGCCCAGCCCGGCGAGGAGGACTTCCAGCCGTTCAAGCGCGACCCCGACACGCTCGCGCGTCCGTGGGCCGTGCCCGGAACGCCAGGTCTGGAACACCGGATCGGCGGCCTGGAGAAGGCGGACGGCTCCGGCAACATCTCCTACGACCCGGCGAACCACGACCTGATGGTCCGGCTGCGGCAGGCCAAGGTGGACGGCATCGCCGGCGACGTCGCGCCCCTCGAAGTGGACGACCCGTCCGGCGAGGCGCGGGTGCTGGTGCTCGGCTGGGGCGGCACGTACGGGGCGATCTCCGCGGGCGTCCGGCGCGTCCGGAAGGCCGGCGGCAAGATCGCGCAGGCGCACCTGCGGCACCTCAACCCGTTCCCGGCCAACACCGAGGCGGTGCTCCGCTCCTACGACAAGGTCGTGGTGCCGGAGATCAACCTCGGCCAGCTCGCCCTGCTCCTGCGCGGCCGGTTCCTCATCGACGTCGTCAGCTACAACCGCGTGCGCGGCCTGCCCTTCAAGGCCGAGGAGCTCGCGGGAGTCATCCAGGATGTGATCGACAGTGAGTGAGCTCAACGGCAACGGCGCGGCCACCGGTAACGGCAGCGGCAACGGCGCGGCTGCCGGGAACGGCGGTGGCGTGGCCCACGGCGATGGCGCGGCCCACGGCGGTGGCGCGGCCAACGGCGCAGGACGCGGGCCGCTGGCCCTGTCGCTGGTGCCGAAGACCGACGCCAAGCAGACGATGAAGGACTTCAAGACCGACCAGGAGGTCCGCTGGTGCCCCGGCTGCGGGGACTACGCGATCCTGGCGGCCGTCCAGTCCTTCCTGCCCGAGCTCGGCCTGCGCCGGGAGAACATCACCTTCGTCTCCGGCATCGGCTGCTCGTCCCGGTTCCCGTACTACATGAACACCTACGGGTTCCACTCGATCCACGGCCGCGCCCCGGCGATCGCCACCGGGCTCGCCACGTCCCGCCCCGACCTGTCGGTGTGGGTCGTCACCGGGGACGGCGACGCGCTGTCGATCGGCGGCAACCACCTGATCCACGCGCTGCGCCGCAACGTCAACCTGAAGATCCTGCTGTTCAACAACCGGATCTACGGGCTGACCAAGGGCCAGTACTCGCCCACCTCCGAGACCGGGAAGATCACCAAGTCCACCCCGATGGGCTCGCTGGACTCCCCGTTCAACCCGCTCTCGCTGGCGATCGGCGCCGAGGGCACCTTCGTGGCGCGGACGATCGACTCCGACCGCAAGCACCTCCAGTCGGTGCTGCGCGCGGCGGCCGAGCACCGCGGCACCGCGCTCGTCGAGATCTACCAGAACTGCAACATCTTCAACGACGGCGCGTTCGACCCGCTGAAGGACCCGTCCGTGCGTGACGACATCACCATCCGCCTCGAGGACGGCCAGCCGATCGTGTTCGGAGCGGAGGGCCAGAAGGCGCTGCGCCGCACCCGGACCGGCGCGTTCGAGGTGGTGAACACGGCGGACGTCGACCCGTCCGAGATCGCCGTGCACGACGCGTCCGACCCGGACCCGTCCCAGGCGTTCGCCCTGTCCCGGCTGGACTCCCCGGCCTTCGAGCACACCCCGATCGGCATCTTCCGCAACGTGGACCGCCCGTCCTACGACGAACTGATGCGCGCCCAGCTCGACGAGGCCGTCGAGACCCAGGGCAAGGGCGACCTGGCCGCCCTCCTGGGCAGCGGCGACACCTGGCGGGTCGACTGACCGCCGACGCGATTCCCGCCTCAGAGGACCGGCCGTGCCGCACGGCCGGTCCTCGGTTTTTTGTCTCCCGGAGCCAAATTTGAACGCCGGACCGGGCCGGTTTTACTCACGTGTTCATGGCCGGTTTCGCTCGTGTCACGACCTTGGGCCTGTCAAGGGATGCATCAGCGGGCCCGTTCCTGCAAGACTTGGAGATCAACTGTCGGGGAGGTGACGATGCGGGTCGTTCCGCGCCGCAGCAAGGATCGTCAGGACACGTCCGCCGATCCCGCACCCGAGCGCGCCCGAAAAGGCCGCCATCGCACGGAGATCCTCGACGTCCCCCAATCGTCCCCTTCTGACGAGGCAACCCCGGCCCGTCCCGCGGTACCTGCCACTTCCCCGCTGCCTCCGCAGAAACTGGGCCGCCGCGAGCGCAAGCGCCTGGAACGCCTCCAAGCCGCGACCGCTTTCGGCGAGAACGCCCCGTCGCCGTCCGAGCCGGCTGCGCCGCCGCCCGCGGTCGCCGAAGTGGACTCCGCCTCCAGCCCAACGCCGTCCGGCCCCACTGAGCCGCACACCAACCCGACCGCGATCCCAGGCGAATCGGGCCGCAGCCAGCCACAGCCCTCCCCCGCGCCCGCCCCGAGCCCGAGGCGGCACGACTCCTCCAAGCCCCAGGCCGCGTCCACCACCCAGAGGCTGCCCGACGCCGCGGGCACCCTGGACGCGTCCGCCGCCAGCGCCGAGTCACACGACCTGGCCGAGGACGGCGCAACCGAGGCATCGCCCCAGCCGGCGGAGGAATCGGACGAGCCCAAGCGGCTTTTCGGCCGTGGTTCCCGCAAGAAGCACCGTCACCGCAAAACGCCGTCCGCCGAAAAGCAGCCCTCCGTTTCGGCGAGTTCCCAGGCCGCGTCCCCAGCCGGCCAAAGTTCCTCGTCCTCCGGGACAGCAGGCAAGCCCTCCGATGCCGAAGACGCAGCGTCCTCCGGCGCCCAGGGCGAGGGCGGCTTGGCCACCTCGAGGACGACCCTGCGCCTAAACCCCGACGCCCAGGACGCGGAGGACCCCGACGCCCGCCGCCGCGCCCGCTCCATCGCCCGCCAGCGCCAAGCCGCCGAGGTCAAGCGCAGCCGCGCCGAACTCCGGGGCGGACGCGCCAGGCAGGACGGCCGGGAGCAGGCCGTCCGCGAACACCGCGCCGCGCTCGTCACGATGATCCTGACGCTGGGCATCCTGATCGCCGCCGTCGCCGTGACCGGCGGCCTGATCGCCAACTCGATGCGGGACCGTCCGGTGACCCTGGCCGCGCCGCTCCAGGTCTTCCCGGTCACCCAGACGAGCCCCGGCCAGTGCCCCGCGGGCACCCAGGGCGTCACCGGCCAGACCACCACGGGCCTGGTCTGCTACCAGCTCGCCCAGGGCATCGCGATCCGCAAGGTCTCCGACCTGCGCGTCCAGCGCGGCCGTTCGGGCAGCGCCTACGACGTCGCGGTCACGCTCCGCCCGTCGGACCGCAAGGCCTTCGCCCAGCTCACCCGCGCCACGGTGGGACGCGACGTCGCCTTCGTGGTCTCCAACCGCCTCATCACGGCCCCGCGCGTCGAGATGCCCATCACCGACGGCAAGGTCGTCATCACCGGCACCCCCGACCACGCCTCCGCCAACCGCCTGGTCCACGACCTCAAAGGCCGCTGACCACGGCACGGGGCCAGCTACTCGCCGCACCCGTCCAGGCTGGCGATGTCTCGCCTTCTTGCGTCTCTCGCCCCTAAGCGGACCGGACCTTAGCCGCGACCGTCCGTCGCGGTGCTCGTCGGGTGAGCTGGCTTGACCGCTGGAGTCGCCGCCACCCATTCAGGACTACGGAGGGCGTGGCTGGCCGGATTTCCCGGCCGGTAGCTGGAACCGAGGTGGGAAGAGTCGACCTTGACTGGCCCCAGTTGGGTTCTGCCGCCGTTGGCGATCAAAGAGGCGATGCGCTAGGCACAGTCCAGAACGCACCTACTTTCTGGACGGGGGTTTCTGGACGGCGTTCGCCCAGATGGCCAGGGCGTCCAGAAAGGTACAAATTCCTGGACACCGGCCGGAGAGCCGCCATGACGGTGTGGGCGTATGCGCGGGTCTCCACGCGTGACCGGAACCCGCAGCTTCAGCTCGACGCGCTGGAGGCCAGCAGCTATGACGAGCTGGTGACTGAGAAGGAGTCAGGTAAGCGCGGGGTGGCGCGCCCGAATGGGAGGCGCTGCTGCCGCGCCCGCAGGCTGGGGACACGTTGAAGGTCTGGAAGTTTGACCGGTGGGGCCGCAGCGCCGGGCACGTGCTGACCACGGTGACCGAGCTGTGCGAGCGCGGGGTGAAGGTCGTGTACCTGACCGAGAACTTCGACCTGGACACCAAGGAGGGCCGGTTCATGTTCGCGGTCTTGGCTGCGGCCGCCGAGTACGAGCTGAAGCTGCGCGCCGAACGCCAGGCCGAGGGATCGCCGCCGCAAAGCGCGGCCAGGCCGAAGGCCGGATGCTGCCCGGCAAGCAGCGCACTGGCCGCCCTCGCGTGCTGTGCCCGGCCGAGCCGGACACGCTGCGCCGCCTGGTCCGCGAAGACGGCAAGTCAGTGACCAGGCGGCCCGCACGTTGAAGATCGGCCGCTCCACCGCCTACGCCGCCCTCGCCCCAGGCAGAGGCCACCGGGAAATAATCCCGCCAGAACCACGGACAATAAATCTGCCGACAACAAGGTGTGATCTCAAGAGGTGTTGAGCGTCAGATTTGTGACAGCGAGACCGTCACTCTGGAGGCAGCGGGTGGCGTCACTCATGTGACGGTGGTCCGGCTAGGTGCTGATGGCGCTGTCGGGGTTGGTCGTCACCGGGCCGGGCGTAGGGTCAGCGGCCGCGGTCTCCTGCCCCGTCTGATCGGCGGCCGCAGCCGCGGGCCGCTGTTCCTCGCTCAGCGGTCGGCGCCGTCCTGGACGCCGAGCCTGGACGTGTGCCCGACAACCAAGAGGGCTGTCCGAAGGCGACCGCCGCGCCGCGATCGGTGCGGGCGGCGGCGCCATCGAGGGGTGCGGGTTGGGTCAGCCCCCTGCGGCGGGGACATTGCCTCGCCGCTGAATGCGATGCCGTTGTAGAAACTGAAGATGCCGACCACGGTCCTGTACGGCCCCTCTTGCAGCCACTGAAGGCTCAACAAAGTATCCTCCCCGGAGCCGTCTTGAGAACTTTGCACCTAGGCGCTCCCTTTTCTGCGCAACCAGCGTCGGAAACTCCATACACCGAACGTCAGCACAATGAGAGCAGGGATTGCCCAGTAGATCGTAGAGAACGGGAATAGTCCAGTTCCCTTGCGCTCCGAAGAGGAGAGACTGCTTGCAGTGGCGGTCGGCTTGAGCTGAACGGGAGGGGCGGAGTTGGCCTGTCGGGGCTCGCCGACTCGGTACCGCGCCCAAAGGCCATCGTCACTGGTCTTCTCGCCACGACGCCTACGGTAGACCTCGTACAGGCCCGGTTTTGCATCCGGCCTGATCTTCACCTTCCCGATCGCGGTCGCCTTCGCCCCGTGCAACGTTGCGGCGTTCACGAAACCTTTCGAACGCACTTCTATTCTTCCGGTAAATCCTTCGTCGTCACTGTCGGTGACTGTGACGACGCTCCCAGGGCGGAAGGTGCGCACATCCCATTCGCTCTGAGGCCAAGGAGACGTGGGAGGCCAGTTCTCCTCCCTTGGGAACGGAGGAATCTTCTTGACCTGGTCGGCGCAGGTTCGGCGTTCTGCGTCACCGGTTTCCCGCACGTTGATATTCGCCCAGTGAACGGGCGTGGTGCGGTGGTCCGCATCAGGAGCGACATCCACGGGATAGGTGCCGGCCCTCGCGTCACACCGAATGATCGCCATGGCCACCAAGTTCGGGTATTCGAATCTGAAGACGCCTGCCTTGAGAAGCGCGGGCGATTCGAGCGCCCACCCGTTGGCCACGAATCCCTCTGGAACCGTAACTTGTACGACGCTCCCCGGAGAGAGTTGGGTCGTCGCCCCTTGCGGCACAGGAACAGGCGGCGCCATAACCCCGAGTGAAGCGAATGTGACAGAGAGTGCAGCCGTCGTCGGGGTTGGCACCAAGTGGCCAAAAATGAAGATCACCTGCCCCTTCTCTGAACGTTAGCTGAACGCTACATTGACGGCTCGCTCAGCGGAAGCCAAGCAAAGGCTCACCCCAAGTCTCCCTGCCCACTGGAGAGTGTGTTGCGTGCTGCCTGTCATGTTCTGATGACGCTCGGATCGCTGGTCCTGTGTCTTCTCCTGCCACTCCCGGCGTCGGCGTCAGCAGTGAAGCCGACGCCTTCCACTCCCTCGCCCCATCGAAAGCCCCATCCGTCAAGTCCGAGGCGTTCCTCCGCGTCACCCACCCCGTCGAGCGCTTCACCCGCCCCGAAGCCCCCTCCCATGGCCGGCGCGAGAGCCCGTGCCAGGCTGCGATCGGAGCTGAAGTACTGGACAGCGGCTCGACTGGCCGATGCCAAGCCAGTGGACTGGTGGCGCGGCAAGTCGAACAGCAAGCTTCCCCGAAATGGATTCAACAAGCTTGACCCGCCGGCGCATGAGGGTGAGCTATTCGAGGGAATCCCGAATGTGGGCACATTTTTCTCGGCGGGGAAGCCGGTTGGCGGCGACGAAACGAGATGCACCGGCAGTGTGGTTCACACACCAAATAAGAATATTGTCCTGACTGCCGGGCACTGCGGCATCTCGATGGATGGAGCCAAGCAGCTGATCTTCGTCCCGAAGTATCAGTATGGGAAAGATGCGGCGCACCAGCCGTACGGCATATACCCGGTCGAGAAATTTTACATCGATCCGCGCTATCAAAAGAACACGAAGGCGCCGGTCTCGGATCTCGACTTGGCGTTTGCTTCCGTCATGGCAAACTCCGACAAGCAGCTGCCGGAGAACGTCGTCGGGGCCCTGACGTTCACTCCGTCGGACCACTATGATCGCAGCAAGGTGACCATCATCGGCTACCCGAATGATGCGGGTTTCAATCCGAAGCACAAGGCGATCCGCTGCGAGACGTTCACCGACAGGAACCCCCTAGGCGCCTTTCGGCAGATGCGAATGCATTGCCGCCATTTTTATTCCGGCGTCTCCGGCGGCCCATGGATTGAGAACTATGACTCGGCGAACCACACTGGAAACCTGGTGGGGAATACTGGCGGCTACAATGGCGGCGGAGACGACGCGAACCATGATTATGTGACCTTCGCATCCATCTACGGCAAAGATGCGGTCGACCTGTTCAATGACGCTAAAGCACACCGGGTCCCGTCGAGGCCGAATCCATACAAGCCCGCGGACGATGTTCCATCACTGCCCGGTAGCGGCTCAACCTGGCAGCATGCCAGTTACTTGGCGGGCGGAAGTTTCACCGGTAGCTCCAACAGCGACCTCCTGGTCGTGTGGTCGGACGGCGAAACGACTCTCTATCCCAACAACGGGAACGGTGGATTCCTTCCGGAGCGGCAATTGCTGCCGCCCAATGAACTCTGGACGAACGTGCGGGCGATCACCGCAGGCGACTTCGCCGGAGGGAACGGATTTGATCTCCTGGTCCGCTGGGTCGACGGCGAAGTCACTCTCTACCCGGATGTCTCCACGGCCGGCTTGAACGTCCCGGGAACCCAGATGGCACCCAAGGGATCCATCCGGAAGAACGCCGATCAAATAAGCGCGGGGCGCTTCGTTTCATCTGGCTATGTGACCGACCTGATCGTCCGCTGGTCCGATGGCGAGCTCACACTCTACTCCGCCGTCAGTTCCGGAACTTTCGGCCGGGAAACTCAACTCCAAAAACCTAACGACCTATGGCAGAAGGCCACGATCCTCACCAGCGGCCAGTACTCCGGGAACACCCAATGGGACCTCATGGTCCGCTGGGTGGACGGCGAACTGGACAATTATGTCGGTACGAGTACCGCCGGCCTGGGTAGTGAGGTCAGGATCTCCTCCTCAGAGGGACAGGGAACCTGGACCCATGATGACGTGATGACCACCGGATCCTTCACACCCGGCGGAATGGTCAACGATCTGATCGTTCGATGGTCTGACGGTGAGACGACCATGTACAGGGACTGCAAGGTGAATCAGATCGGTCAAGAGGCCAGACTCGTTGCGCCTGCGTGAGCGACCTCTGAGCGGCGGCCACCTCGCCAGCTGAGCGGTGCACGCCGCAACGCCAGACGGTCGAGCAGGACACCACCGAACTTGACCGGACCCCGGACCTGGCGTTCCCGCACAACCCCGACCGGTCACTGGACGGCCTGCCGGAGCCCCTTGGCCGGAACGTTCTGGCAGCCGCCGTCACCGCGCTCACCGACACCGTCACCACGGGCCTGCCCCACCATTGGGCTATCTCCTGAAGGAACCTCGAAGCGCTCGTGCCTTTGTCGGGCCGAGGCGCCCGCACCGGATGCGCTGATGCCCCGGTGCGGGCTCGCCTGCTCCCCGGCGTCCCTGCCGCTGGCCGGTGGCGAATGGCCTCGTCCGGCGGAGACGCTGCCGTCGGCTCATAGCCCGTACCCAGCATCTTCGTCGGCGGGCAGGAAGCGACGCCACCGTTTCAGGACGGGTGCGCCGTCACTTCCTGCCCGACCAGGCGGCGGTCGCCGTCGGCGCCGACCAGCGCTACCACCTCGCCGAACTGGTCGCCGTGACCGGGCACGGGCGGAGGGCGGGGTGGATCAGGCGCGGAGCAGCTACGCGCGCCGCTGGACGGCGGCGTTTGCTCACCTCATCGACACCTGCCTCGCAGCCACCGGACTCACCCTGACGACACGACCTGTCAGACCTCAGGGCGCTACCCCGGTCATTGGTATGTGATTGCCAAGGGTGTCCGCTTCCTCATGAGCTCCAGCAGTTACCGTCTCGGGTTGCGTCCACGGAGGTGGTGTATGAGTTTGACCTGGTCAGAGGGTGTGGCGTCGTGACGTGAGACGGCCATCGCGTGCTCCTTCGAATCGACCAAGATCAGAAGGAGAGGAACGCGATGGCCGTGGACGACAGTGTGGACCCTTCGGGCTGGTTGGCCGAGCAGATCGGGGCGTGTGAGCCCGATGTGGTGCGGTCGATGGTCAAGACGATGGCCGAGGCGCTCATGTCGGCCGAGGCCGATGCGGTGTGCGGGGCCGACTACGGGCAGCGCTCGGACGAGCGGGTCAATCGCCGCAACGGCTACCGGTCCAGGGACTGGGACACCCGCGCCGGCACCGTCGAGCTGGCCCTCCCGAAACTGCGCAGCGGGTCCTACTTCCCCGAGTGGCTGCTGGAGCGGCGTCGCCGGGCCGAGCAGGCCCTGGTCAGCGTGGTCGCCACCTGCTATCTCCCGGGGTGTCGACGCAGCGGGTGGACAAGCTGGTCGAGCAGATGGGCATCAAGGGCATCTCCAAAAGCCAGGTCAGCGAGATGTCCAAGGTGCTGGACGCCCGGGTCCAAGCGTTCCGCAACCGTCCGTTGGAGGGCGGCCCCTATGCGTTCATGTGGGTCGACGCCCTCACCCAGAAGGCCGGTGAGGGCGGCCGGATCATCAACGTGCACGCGCTGGTCGCCACCGGCGTCAACGCCGACGGGCACCGCGAGATCCTCGGCAACGAGGCCACCTCGGCCGAGGACGGAACCGGATGGCCGGCGTTCCTGCGCGGCCTGGTCGCCCGCGGCCTGACCGGCATCCAACTGGTCTCCGACGCCCACGCCGGCCTGGCCGAGGCGATCGGGGCGACGCTGCCCGGCGCGGCCTGGCAGCGGTGCCGCACCCATCACCTGCGCAACCTGCTCACCCGCGTCCCCAAGTCGGCACAGCCATGGGTGGCCACGCTGGTGCGCACCATCTTCGACCAGCCCGCCGCCGAACAGGTCCACCCCCAGCACGCCCGCGTGGTCGCCTCGCTGGAGGCCAAGCACCCCGACGCGGCCGAGCACCTGGACGCCGCCCGCGACGACCTGTCGGCCTTCACCGGCCTCCCGCCTCCGCTGTGGCGGCAGATCCGGTCCAACAACCCGCAAGAACGCCTCAACAAGGAGATCCGCCGACGCACCGACGTGGTCGGGATCTTCCCCGACCGGGCCGCGATCGTCCGCCTCGTCGGCGCCGTGCTGATGGAACAGACAGACGAGTGGACCGAGGCCCGCCGCCACATGGGCCCGGAATTCCTCGCCAAAGCCCGCCTGCGCGTCACCGACGGCACCACCCCCGACCCCGCTACCGAGCAGCAGGAACTCACCGCTCAACCTGCAGAAACAGGATCACGCGGAGATCAACTCTTACACCACTCCGCTGGACGTGACCCAGGATCGGCGCTCTCGCCAGTGACGCCTCACGCGCGCCGATCAAGCAGTGCTGTCGTCGCCGACCTCGTCGGGCATCTCACCCCTGCCGGGCTCTCTGGTCCGCGGTTCCTGTTCGATGATCCCGCTGGGGCGGTATACCGAAAGGCGCCGAGTGGCGTTAGACAGACGTCTGGGACGCCTCGCACCGGCTGTTGCTGGAAAATGTCAACGCCGCTGGGCAGGCGGGCTGGTCCAGGGCGATGATCGACAGGTCGCGCGCCCAGGCGCTGAAGGGCGGCCCACAACCGGACCGAGCAGGTCAACCGCGGTCGGCCGGGTTCCAAACACCACACCCTCGCCGGCGGCCACGGCACCCCGCTCGTTCTCACACCGGTCGGCGGGAACCGCATTGACTGTGAGGATGATCGGGTGCTGCCCCGCACGGTGGTCTAGCCCGCGCAACGATCGGCCTTCGATGCCCGTGTGACGATCTTTCGGTCCCGGTTGGGGTAGCCCAGGCTGGCGCTGGGCCAGGTGAGAGGTGTTTCCAATAGAGGCTTTGCCCGGCTTCCGGGTGCGGAGAACCAGGTCGGGTAGCACCCGCGCCACCGCCTACAACCGACCGGGGTTCAGCTGATCCTTGACCGGTGCTGAGCGAACAATTCATGTCGCTGATGGTCGTCCTGGCCTAGGAATGCTTTGAAGTCACCCAAGAGGAAGGCAATCTCGCCGTTTGCGCGCTGCTTCTGAATCAGCTCGAAATCGTGCCCAAGGTGGACGAGACGGCGCTCCACTTCTGGCTGCTCCAGCAGTGTTCCATGTACTGCGAGCGCGACGACCAACTGCTCTACCGTAATGGGCCGCTTCCGGTCCCGAAGAACTTTGTAGACCGGGTCGAGGGCGACTTTCGACGTCTCAACGAGCGGTCGCGGTTTACCCTCCTTAAGAAGAGCCTTCCTGATCGCACAGCCAAGCGCTTTAGCAACCGGCGGTGGGAAAGCGTTGCCGATCTGACGGTACTGAGCAGTCTTACCGCCAAGGAACTCCCAGTCAGCGAACTCGCTGCCATGCCAGCCCTGAATTCGAGCGACCATCTGGTTAGTCAGCATCGGAAACTCAACCCCCTCGACTCGAGGATTCCTCGGCCCAGGAGGGTAATCCGACACTCCCTTGCCGTCGATGCCCATCGCCGCCCAGGCAGCCTTAGCGCGGGTGGGACCGAGATCGGCGCCACCGTGCTTCTTCGAGCCGCCCACGATAGTAGGGGCTATGCTATTGGCCCGATTGACCCAAGCATTGAGTTTTTCATCGCTCCAGTCTCCCTCCGCCATGAGGTCGCGGAGCAGTTCGCCAACGGTTTGCGGGCGTTCAGCGTACGGTTCTGGCCAGTGGAAGTACGCGGCGTACTCCTGCTGGAGTGCGATCAGGACGAAGCGGGGGCGGAGCTGGGAGACTCCGAACTGGTCTGCCTGGAGGAGCCTCCACTCGGCGATGTAGCCATATTCCTGGAGGCGGTCGAGGACGTGCTGCCGATAAGCCGTAAAGCGGTTACCGCTCAGGCCCTTGACGTTTTCCAGAAGGAGCGCCTTAGGCCTCATCCGGCCGCACAGTTCAACCGCCCATGCGAAGAGGTCGCGCTCATCGCTAGCACCCAGTTGCTTCCCAGCGATACTGAACGGAGGACAAGGAACACCGCCAGCTAGCAGGTCCACGTCTTTGTGCTCGTCGGGGTTCCAGACTCGGGGATCGGCCACATCGCCGACACAAACCGTGTCTTCGGCCTCTTTTTCCTTGTACCCCAGAACTTTGACAAGGTTGTGGCGGAGTGTCCGGGCTGCATGTCCATCCAGTTCGACCGCGAGGCGGTGGCGGAAGCCAGCGCGCTCCAAGCCGAGCGACTGGCCGCCGGCGCCTGCGCAGATCTCGACGACCTCGAGCGGATTGTCCTCCGCTGCTCCGGACAAGACGTTCTCCTTCCAAGCGCCCTGGGAAGCTGCATACGGCTGCACGGCGCTGCTTCCACGGAAATCCGCGCATTCCGCCGCCGGGGCTCCGACACGGGGTAGCCGCACCTCAGAACCCTGCTACCGCGGGCCGCGGCGACGTGGCATTTTACGGCCCTGAGGGACGTGCCGTCGACATACGCCGCACTTCCTATCGAGGTTCGCCGTCCAGTTCCGAGCGGATCTCAGCCTGCGCTTCCGCAGGGAGGCGTCGGTATGCCGACCAGACGCGGTCGAGAGGCGTGGACACGCGGCGCTTGCGCTCGATCCAGCGGGCGAGCTTCCTCCGGTCCGCCGGGTCGAGGACGCGGATATCGGCTGCAACTTCGTCGGCTCTGGCCGGGGCGTCCGTGGAGCCGGCCCGGCAGCGCTTGCACTCGGTGACCAGTAGCACCTGCTCCCGACCGTCCGGGAGAACGGTGGTACGCCGTGACACCGACAGCACAGCTGTCCTGTTGGGGTCGTCCGGGTACTCCTCGCCGCCGGAGATGCCGCAGGTGGTGCACAGGAAGTCGTCGCGCTCCAGGACTGCCCTGATCTGCTTGGAGGACAAGGCGTTCTGGGGGGCGGCGGCGCGCCTCTCCTTCGGGTCCCAGACAGCCGCACCGACCTTGGCGAGCCGCTGCTCCTCAGTCGTCAGGGTCGCGTCCTCGGTGTTGGCTAGAATGACCCAGCCGTAGTCGCGCAGGTCTCGCACCCGGCGGTCGATCTGGGAGACCCCGGGGAAAGCGGTACGCAGCTGCTCCTTGGTGAAGCTGTTGCCTTCTCCCACCTCCTGGACGAGCCAGAGGGCGGCGCGGACCATGCCGCCTGCTTTGAGAGCCGGGTCGTCCCAGGCAGGTTCGTTCACTCTGCATCCCCTAACTACCAAGTACTGGCGAGCGTGCCGTCGCAGCGGCCGTGGGCGCTCGGTGCCCTGGAGCCTCGGCGATCGCTACGCTAGTCGATTGGAGGGACATTTCTCATGGCTGCGAGTTTCGGCATTCCGCCTGAGGGCGAGACGATCAAGGCGCTCGTCCAGGAGCGTCTGAAGCAGGCTGTCGCCGAGGACGGCGCCAAGGTGACCGTCGACTGGCGCGACGCCGGGCAGAGGCACCTCTACGTAATCGCCATGCCGGTCAGCATGCTGTACTTCAACCCGGATACTCACCGCGTCCGGGCGCAGCGCACTCTGGACCCCGAGCGCAATCGGATCCTGAACGAGCGGCCGTGGAGCGAGGAGGGGCAGGAGTACCTCCGCTACCTGCTGACGCGGGACCCCAAGGACCCTGCCAAGACCGACCCGGATTACATCACCCTCCTCGACGAACTTGAGGAGTTCGGCCAGCGCGATCCCGGGATCATCAGCCCGAACGGCATCCTGGTCGACGGCAACACCCGCTGCGCTGCACTCCGAGACCTGGGTAAGGAGCACATCCGCGTCGGAGTCCTCCCTGAGGACACCACTCGGCTCGATATCAACAGGGTGGAACTCGCCCTCCAACTCCGCCGCGACAAGCGCCGCGACTACTCCTACCTCAACCGGCTCATAGCAATCGAGGAGGAGCTTGCGGGAGGGCGGAAGCAGGAGGATGTCGCCCGGGAGTTCAACATCAAGCTCCCGACCCTCCAGCGGGACCGGTGGGTCTACGAACTGATCAACGACGCCGTCGAGCGCAGCGGGACCGGGGGCGGGCCGAGCCTGCGCCTGGTGGACTTCGAGCAACAGCAGGAGAAGCTGCGAGAACTTGCCCGCGACTACGCCACGCTGGCAGCGACCGACCCCGACGCGGCCGAACGGCTGAAAGAGTCGCGCCTCGCCATGGCGGTTCTTGACCTCCCCAAGACGACGCTGCGCCTCGCCGAGCCGGACTTCTACGAGCGCTATCTGGAGAAGCGGCTCCCCGATGCCCTCCGTCCGGAAGATGAACCGGATGCCGCCCCGGTCGGCATCCCTGGGCTCGACGACGTCGTCCTCCCTGACGACGCGGCCGGCGTCAAAGCCGTCCGCGGCCTTACCGACAAGCTGCTGAAGGCAGAGGCGGCCAGGAGGGCACCTGACAAGGTCTCCCCTGCCGAGTTCGCTGCGGCGAACAGCGTCTTTGCCGCCGCAAAGGACACGTTCGAAACCGCGACCCGCCTCGCGGGGAAGGACGCCCAGTTGCGCAAGCGGCAGACTGCTGTCCCTGAGCGGCTGACGGACGCGGCAGAGTACATCAACCAGTGCGCCGCCGAGTTCGCCGAAGCGAGGGCCAAGCGGGCTCTGGACGAGGACGCCTTCGACGATGCGCTGATCACCTTGCGCGACAGCCTGATTCAGCTCGCTAAGCACGCCGGCCGGGCGTTCACGTCCCCCGGGGACGGTGTCGACTGGCTGCTCAACGCCACGAAGGGCCGGTGACCGTGGACACCGGTGCCGTACCGAGCCTCGAGATCGCCTTCGGCGACGATGCGGTCACAGCCCGCCTCCATGCCCGCAAGGACCGCGCTGGGGACCTTCGGCGGCTGGCCCTGCGATTCCAAAGCGGTGTCCAGCGCACGCCCACCATCCTCGACGTCGACCTCGACGATCTGCTCAGCAACCTCCGTGCGCTCCAGGCATGGCCGGAGCCCAAGACGGTGCACTGGGACCGGTATCTGGCCCACCTCGTTCGGGACTCCGCCGCCGACGCCCGGAGCGTAGCCCAGCAGCTCGCCCCGGGTGCCGCACCGACCGCAACCGAGTTTGCTTCTAAAGACCTCGACAACCTCCTCGGCCCCAGCTGGAAAGGCGACCTCACCTCCTTCCAGCGCCGCGACATCGCCAAGCTCCTGTCGTTGCGCCACGGCGCGAACTTCTCCGTTCCGGGCGCCGGCAAGACCCGCGTCGGCCTCGCCGTCTTCCAGGCGCTGCGCCAGCGCGGCGAAGTCGAGCAGTTGCTGATCGTCTGCCCCAAGTCCGCCTACGAGTCCTGGCTGTACGAGAACGAGGTGTGCTTCAGCGAGCCCCTGCGGATGTCGTTGTACAGCAAAGGCTCCGCCCCGCCGGCTGATGCTCTGATCATCAACTACGAGCGGCTCGACGGCGCACTCGACGACCTCAGCTCCTGGCTCTCGGCCCGGCCGTCCTTGCTGCTGCTGGACGAAGCCCACCGGATGAAGGCCGGCGCTCGGGGGGTCTACGGGGCAGCATGCCTGGCCCTAGGACCGCGGGCCCGACGGCGGCTCATCCTGACCGGTACGCCGGCGCCCAACAGCGCCAAGGACCTTGAAAACCTGTTCGGCTTCGTCTGGCCGGGCTACGGCCGCCAGCAGGTGATCCAAGCCGTCGGCGGCGGCGACCTCGCAGAGGCCAGCCGGGTCCTCCAGCCGCTGTTCACCCGCACGACGAAGCACGAGCTCGGACTCCCCCCGGTCACCACCCGGATCAGATCGGTGGAGCTGCCGCCCCTGCACAACGAAATATACGAGGCCCTCCTCGGCGCATTCTCCGGACGCGCCACCGGCTCGGAGGCGGACTTCCTGGCCTGGGGAAAGATCACGGTCTACCTGCTGATGGCCGCTACCAGCCCGGCCCTGCTGCACGCGGGCACCACCCGCTATGAGCCGCTGGAATACCAGGTACCGCCACTGCCGGTGCCGACGGGCTCGCACCTGTCCGAGCTGCTGCGCGACCTGCCGAGCTATGAATTCTCGCCCAAGTATCGCGAAACGCTGGCCATCGTGGACGCCAACGCCTCGCAAGGCCGCAAGACCCTGGTGTGGTCCACCTTCATCCGCAGCCTCAACACCCTTGAGCGCATCCTCAAACGGTTTCGGCCGGCAGTGGTCCACGGCGGCACGGAGGACCGCGAGGCAGCGATCGCCCGCTTCCGCAACGACCCTGACTGCATGGTGCTGCTGTCGAACCCCGCTACCCTCGGCGAGGGCATCAGCCTCCACCAGCACTGCCATGACGCGGTCTACATCGACCGGGACTTCGCCGCGGGCCGCTTCCTGCAGAGCCTGGACCGGATCCACCGCCTCGGCCTTGCACCCGGCACAGAGACCCGCGTCACGGTCCTGGCCTCAGAGAAGACGATCGACGAGGTCGTGCAGCAACGGCTGGACACGAAGCTAGCCTTCATGGGGGCGGTGCTGGACGACCCAGGCGTGAAGCAGCTGTCCGATCTCGACGAGGAGCCAGCCGTCGGGGGCGGCCTCGACGAGGCCGACCTCCAAGCGCTGATGGGCCACTTCCGTGCCCGTACCTCCTGACCCTGTTCTCCTCGCCGCGGTCCGCTGGGTAGAAAAGCTGCCAGCCAACGGGCGGGCGCGATGCCGGGCTCTGTTCACCACGCATGCGGAGTACAGCGACATCAGCCCCACACAGTACGACGCGGCCTACCGATGGCTGGAGGAGACCGGTCTTCTGGACGGCTCAGAAGGAGCCCTGCCAGTCGGCCAGCGTGTCTTCCGCGCTGCATTGCTGACTGGCGACGTCTATTGGTTCGCCGATGCTGATCTCCACGTGCGGGAGCCGACTGAGCTGCCCATCGACGCAGGGCGGGCCGCCGCAGCGCTCGGGCTCAGCGAACTCGAGGCGTACCAGGAGATACACGCAGTCCGAGGAAAAGTCGACGCCGCGGAGCGCTTGCGGATCGGCACCGCCGGCGAGACCGCGCTCATAGAGCTGCTCTCGTCGTCGACCTCTGCGGGGATCCAGCACGTCGCGGCCCACTCCGACGGGTACGGCTACGACATCGCGGTCCACGCCGGTCAGCACAGCCTGCACATCGAAGCCAAGAGCACCACACGCCGCAACCGCCTGATGTTCTTCCTGTCCCGTCGCGAATACGAGGTGATGCGGTATGACCCGTCCTGGCAGCTCGTCATCCTCCAACTCACCGAACAGCTCGCGATCGCCGCGATCGGCTCCGTCTCCAGCACCTGGATCGAGACCCAGCTCCCCGACGACCAGGGCTCGTACGGCCGATGGGATACCTGCCGAATCGACGTTCCGCCCGAGCAGGTGACCAGAGGGATCCCGCGGCTCGCCCCGGTCCTCCGCGAAGGATCGGCAGCCCTGCTGCGCGAATGAGAAGCAGCAGGTATCTTCTTCAGCTCGGGCTGCGCCGGGACTGGACCGCCTCGCAGACCACGCGGGCGCAACGGTCAGCCGGTTCGTGCTCCCAGAACCGCAGCACCAGCCATCCGGCTTCGGTGAGACGCTCGTCCGTGTCCCGGTCCCGCTCCATGTTGCGTCCGATCTTCCCGCGCCAGTACCCCGGGTTGGTCTTGGGCGGCACGAAGTGCTGGGGGCAGCCGTGCCAGAAGCAGCCATCTACGAAGACAGCGACCTTGGCCGGCCGGAAGACCAGGTCTGCGGTCCTGCGCATAGCCGGAAGCGGTTTGGCTGCCACTCGGTAGCGCAGTCCTTCCGCGTGGACGAGCGACCGGATCGCGAGCTCCGGTGACGTGTCCCGGTTGCGGTTCCCCAGCATGCTGCGGCGGTTCGCGGCCGACGACGCCCACGAGCCGTCCGGAGCCTGCCATGCCTTCCCGCTCCCCGCTCCGCTGCCTGGTGCGGGACTCACTGTTCCGTCTCGACCGCCCGAGCCCACGTCTCTTCGAACTCCTGCCTATCGATCACACGCGGCCGAAACCCGTCCTGGGCAGCGATCTCCGCGACCGTCCCTACGGGCGCCTCCGAGAGACTGGTCCCACCGGCCTCATGGCGATCGCCAGCGTACTGCAGGCGTCCGTCGCGGAAGACCTCCACTTTACGGACTTCGTAGCCGTCGTCGCCGACCTCGCTGTAGATGTCGACCGGCTCCTCACTGAAGTCGTGGAACCACTCGACCCTCAAGTACCAGACCACTCGTTCGCCCCCAAGCAAACGATCCTCCCGTCGAGCACCAACGGCTCGCGCCCTCGGACAAGGATGATGCTTTCCCTGCACGGGACCAATACGAGCCCCGTCACGTCCACCCCAACGTAGCGGGTGAAGCGCCGCCCCAGCCAGGGGACACCCACGAGGCGCCGGGACAGCTGCGTGAGGGACATCGCCCAAGGAGGGATATCGGTGAAGTACTGGCCGTCGCCGTAGCGGGCGTCCTTCGGGTTCACTTCGCGCAGCGAGGGGAGCAGCACGCCGCTCTCGCAAATGCCGCGCAGGCCACGGGAATCCGTGTAGTGCCACAGCACCACAGAACCACCGTGCTGGTAGACCGCAGAAACGTAGTCTTCGAGTTTCACGCAGGCAACACGACCAGAGAACGAACTCCGTGTCAATGTTTTTGGTCTCCTGAAAGATTTCACCGATACGGCCCGCCGGTCACCTCCCTCCTTGCTCAAATCGCCGCCAGGGAAGTTTCCCCTCTCGAGGCTGGCCGCAGCCGCGGCACCGCCGCCTCGGCCGTTGCGCCGGTCGCCTCAACCGTGGAAGAAAATGAAATCCGGACTGCAGGGCGCAAAGCACGCAGAGGGGTTGGACGGATCGGTCATTTCGGGCTAGCCTCCTGCCGACCCCGTTATCGTTCTCAGGCCTGGAGAGGGAGTACGGCTTCGCATGGAGGAACAGCAGGACGCTGAGTGCATCGACCCCGAGCAGACTCGTATGGTTTCGCAGCTAGTCAGGAAATCCGGGATCGTCCAGGACTCCGTCTCGAGGAACAGCGAGGCGGCATCAAAGGCGTACAAGCTGCTCTGCCCTGACCTGCCAGACCGCCTGTCCCCGCCCACCATCAGCCGCATGATGAGAGGCAAGGGCATCAAGAAGCTTAAGCGGAGCAACCTCCACCTGCTCTACCTGACCATCCATTACTACACGCAAGTGAAACCCGGCCTAAGCACGGCGTCGCCGAGCGAGGTGCAGGCCGCAACTGAATTCGCTGACACGGTCCTGCAGACCGGAAGTGGATCCGCGCCCCCAGGCGGCGCCTTCTACAATCCGAACGATCCGCGCCACGACCGCGCTGCAGAAATCCTCGGCAGGCACGGGGTCGACCTGATCGAGCTCGCGATCTCACAGAACAACACGAAGTCTTTCCGGAAGCTGGCTGTACTCCAATTTCTTTCTGGAAACGCTGACGATGCGCGCTACTGGAACGAGCGCGCTGCCCGCGCGGCCTCGGCACCGCCGGGGCCCCTGAATCCCGAGGTCGCGGCGGAGGAGGCATTCACGGCGGGCCTCCAACATGCCTACAACGGAAATCAAGAAGTCGCCGAGACCTATCTTGCACTCGCAGCGGGAGCCGCCCATCGAGAAGCCGTCACGCGGCTGAGCGAGATGCGGCAGATGCGGCAGCAGAGCGAAGAATCCCCGCTTTGACCATCTAAAAGCTGTCCCGTAATGGTTGAGGGACGTCGTCGGAAGCGCTGCCGGTCGCCTGGCCCTGGGGAACGGATCAGCTGGCTCACGTCAGGAGTTGTGCATGAGGGCGATGCAGCGGGTGGCGTGGTGAACACCATCGCGTTTGCGGTGGCAGGTGCGCAGGATGTTCCGCCACCTCATGTGTGCGAAGGCGCACTCGATGCGGGCGCGCCCCCGTTTGTGGACAGTGTTGAGATCCTGTTGTCAGAGGGGTAGCTCGCTGCCGTCTCGAGGCAGCCGGTAGGGCATGTGGCTGCCGGTTTCATTGGTAGCCGCCGTCGGCCATCACGTCCGCGCCCCGGCAGGCCCGCTCGGTGCCCGAATCGCGGTAGGCGGTGCAGTCATTGTGATTGCCCGGCACGGGATGCTTCACCGCGACCACCAGCCGGGGTGTTGGCGTCGATGACGACCTGCATGTTCACCGAATACCGGTAGCTCTTGGAGAAGGCGGTGACCGTCCGGTAGTGGACCGGGGCGAGTGCGCCGTCCACGATTAGTACCGTCTCGGGGCCGTGCCGTCGGCCGACCGGGGTCAGCGCGATCAGCAGCACCCGGTCGGCCAACGGCAGGCATTACCGCCGCCCAGTGTCGGCCTGCTCACCGCCCCGACTCGCAACGATCCGCACCAGACGGTGGAACTGCCGCACCGACAGACCGGTGAACACCGGCTCCCGCACGTCCCGGTCAGCAGTGAGCCGATTCCGTCTTCATCCGGCTTGGTGATGGGCTGAGGATGGCTTGGACGGCGGCGGTCAGTCGGGTGGGTGAGCAGCGGGCCTTGTGGAGGATGCGCCACTGCTTGAGCGTGGCGGCGCCGCGTTCACCCAGAGCGCGGACCTTGGCGTGGTGCCGGTTGAACAGCCTCTTGAGTTTCCCCAGCCTGCGGCCCCTGGTGCGCTTGCAGGGAGTGCCGATCGCGCCACCCGCGCCGGCGTACCCCTTGTCGGGGTAGCAGGCGATCGCCCATGCGGTCAGTCCGGTGACGATGGCGTGTTCACGAGCCGCGGTCAGGTCGTGGACCGAGCCCGGTAGTGTCGGCGGCGTCCAGATCAGCTCGCCGTGTGGATCGGTGAGGAACTGGATGTTCACGCCGTGACGGCGATGCTTGCCCGAGTAGTACAGCCGATCCGTGGTACCCGACAGCCGGTCGATCGGGGCGAGCGTGCCGTCCAGGTTGACGTAGGCTTTGCGGACCGCAATCCGCAGCGCTTGGCGCAGGTCAGGCGCCAGTTCGGCGAGCAGGTTCACGACCTCGGTCACGTACCGGTGCGCGGTCGCGACGCCGACTCCGAACGCCGTCGCTAGACCAGCGAAGGACTCGTTGCGGCGCAGGTGCACCAGCACCAGAAGCGCCTAACGTTCAGGCGGCAGTCTCTGTCACCGAGAACCTGCCTGGTGTCGGTGTCTGCGGGATGAGATCGGCCACGAACCTGCGGGTCGAACGGGACAGATCGAGGGCAGCGCGATAGAAAAAGCTCCTGGTGGTCAAGGATGTCGCAAACCTCGATCTACCAGGAGCTCTTGCTATCGATCACGACGCGCAGGCCGCAATATGGCTGTGACCAGCAAGATCAGGTTGGAACCAGCCCAGTGCACCCGCTCCACACCAAGACCAACGAGCTCGATCATCCAGCGTTGTGAGACCCCTTAGTACTGCAACGACAGGTTGTGTTTCTTGTGTCTGCGATAGTGGCTGTCTCTGGCCCGCTGCTGGGCTTGTCTTCTCCACTCAGACCAGTGCAAAGCGTGGTCGATGGCGTGGAGCGGGTCTATGACGACGCAGTTCCACAACCGGCGGATTTCGTTGATGCTCAGCGGAACCATACCTACCGGACGACTACCGGACGGTATCTGACCTCACCCTGAGCCCATTTCATCCACTGGGGAGGAGCTGCTGGTCACAGCATGATCGCGGGTTGGGGATCTGGCCCATAACCTGAAGGAACCCCTGGTAGACGGGTTGATCACCACAACCATCACCGTCTGAACCAGAGGTTCCGCGTGCTGTTCTATCGTGCCGCCGTCGATTTGTCGCGTTCAACGCTGAAGTACGTCGCCGGGGTGATCCGCCGCCACCGTCGCAGGATCGGGTCCACATGGCGTCTGCTCAACCCCGGCCAGCAGGCCTTGCTGGTGCTGGTCTACCTGCGGAAAGACGAGACGTTCGCTGAGATCAGCGCGGGTTTCGGGGTGTCGGCGACCACCGCCTGGCGGTATGTGGAGGAGACCGTGGTGCTGCTGTCGGCCCGGTCGCCCAAGCTCGCCCGGGCGCTGCGCAAGGGCGCCCGCGACGGGCTGACCCACGTGATCCTGGACGGCACGCTCATCCACACCGACCGGGTCAGGGCCGACCGTCCCCACTTCTCCGGCAGACATCGAGTGCACGGGATGAACGTGCAGGTGATCGCCGGTCCGGACGGAACGATCCTGTGGACCTCGGGGGGTTGCCGGGCAGCACACACGACCTGACCGCCGCCCGCGTGTGGGGCATCCTGCGTGAGCTGGAGAAGGCGGGGATCCTCACCTTGGCCGACAAGGGCTACCAAGGCGCCGACGCGACCGTCGTGATCACGCCTTACAAGGGCCGGAACAAGCCGGCGGCCCAGAAGCAGGCCAACCGCTCACACGCCAAGCTCCGCGGCCCCGGCGAACGCGCCAACGCCCAGCTGAAATCCTGGCGCATCCTGCGCAAACTCCGCTGCAGTCCCACCAAGACCGGCCACCTGGTCAAAGCCATCGCAGTGCTACAGAACCACCGTGTGACTCAAGCCGCCCGAGGATGAAATAGGTTCACTAGGACTCTCCGCGAGCCGACCACCTCGAAGAACACCCCCGGCGCCCCGTCCTGATTGAGAGAGACCCGAACAGGAGGGGCATTGGGAGGCCACTTGGGAGAGCGAACAGACCACCGTGATCGCCAGCCCAAGCACCGCGATACCGACGTACGCGCCAGCAGGACCGCTCATCGATAAATGCCAGCGCGGCCACACGAGCCCCGAAGCGGCAAGCGAACCGTCAAGGACGCCTCTCATACCGGCAGCCGGTTCGAGCGAGCGTCCCCGCCCGAAATCGACAGGTACCGGAACTGCCGAGAAAGGCAACCACGGCACTCGCCGGAAGGGCGGCCGCGCCCACCAGCCCCAGCCCCGAAACTCAGGAGTTTTAGGGATTCCCGGAGCCGCCCTCAGTCGGCGCCCCACTCCAACCACTGGGTCGCCGTGCGCGGCACGCGGCCCGCCTATCGAGAATTCACACCCCGTGCAGCGCACGAGCCGCTTCGAGGCGCCTACCAGGGCTGAGCTCCGGACGACCCGTGCGGACCCGGGCCGTCCGCTCGCGCTGTCTGCTTGACGATGCGGCTCAGCGCCCCGAGGCGAGCGATGGCGTACAGACGCGTATGTACTTCTGGGGTACTGGGTGGTAACTTTCGTCAGCGTTCACTTACGCCCCTGTCTCCCCCGCTGTGAGGACGCTGTGTTCAGACCTGCCCTTTGTTCTCTGGCCACTGCGGCCGTCACCGTTCTCGGGCTTACCGCGGCGCCGAGCGCGGCGTCCGCTGCGGCGACTGACTCGTTCTATCGCTACAGCGGTGGCAAGCCGTTGTCTTCGTACGCGCCCGGGACGGTGCTCAAGACTCGGACGGTGCCGTACCACGTCGCTGGGATCAGCACGCCGTTGAAGGCCGTCCAGTTGCTGTATCGGAGCGCTGACGCTCAGGGGCGGCCTTCGGCGAACGTCACTTCGGTGGTGCGCAGCCCTAGCGGCGGTGGCGGGAAGGCGGTGTCCTACCAGTCGTTTTATGACTCGCTCGATCCTGAGCACGGGCCGTCCCGCGCCATCGCGGGGAACGTCAGCTTGGGTGGCGCCATCGCGAACCTCGAGTCGCTCATCCTGACGCCCGCGCTGCTGGCCGGGTACGACGTCGTGATCCCGGATACGGAGGGGCAGACCGCGGACTTCGCGGCTGGGCCGGAGTACGGGACCAACACGCTGGACTCGATCCGGGCGGCTACCAGGTCGCCCGCCACAGGGTTGAAGCGGACGACTCGGTTTGGGCTTATCGGGTACTCGGGGGGCGCTATCGCGACCGGGTGGGCTGCGGCGCTGGCGAAGAGTTATGCGCCGGACGTCAACAAGCAGCTCGTCGGGTTCGCCGAGGGCGGGGTGCTCGTCGACCCGGCGCACAACCTCAAGTACGTCAGCGGCAGCACGGTGTGGGCGGGCATCATGCCGATGGCCATCGTCGGTGTCGCCCGCGCCTACGGCATCAGCTTCGACCGGTACCTGAGCGACAAGGGCCGCGAGGTCTCCCGGAAGCTGGACCGCGCCTCGATCATCAATGTCCTGGCCCAGTACCCCGGGCTGACCTGGCAGCAGCTGGTGAAGCCGGCCTACGCCGACCCGGACTCGATCCCCGAGTTCGTCACCGCCGTCAACAAGGTCAACATCGGCTCGGCGCCGACCCCGTCCATCCCCGGCTTCATCGGGCAGGGCAACGGCGGGGTCGTCGAGGGCACCGGCAACAACATCCCCGGCATCGGGACGGGCGACGGCGTCATGGTCGCCGGGGACGTGCGCGCCCTGGCCCGCCAGTACTGCGCCACCGGCAACACGTCCATCACCTATACCCAGTACGAGCAGCTCAGCCATGTCGGCGCGCCCGTGCCGTGGGCGCCCGCCGCGATCGGATGGCTGAACGACCGCTTCGCCGGCAAGAAGGCCCCGTCCAACTGCGCCAGCATCCCGCCGGGCAACTCGCTGGCGCCCGAACGGCCCGCCGCGCCGGCTTCCTGACCCGCCGCGCGGCGGCGGCCCGGCTCACCCGGACGCCGCGTGCAGGCTGGTCGGGATGTGGCTTACAGGCTGACAACACCCGACTTCTTGTGGAAAGGGCGGGCGGGGGGCGAACATGATCCCCGCCCTGGCCCGTTGCCCGCACCGCCGTCGCCAGGGCGCTCTGAGAGGGAGGCCGCAGCGCTGACCTCCGCTCCGCAGGAATGAAGGGGAAAGCATGAAGATGTTGAGCAAGGGTCTGGCCGCGGCGGCCGCCGTGGCGGCACTGGGTGGGGGCGTCATCGCCACGGCGGGGCCCGCGTCCGCGGCGGCGCGGGACGGCAAGTGCGACAACGGCGAGTTCTGCCTCTACTACAACAGCGGCGAGAAGGGCTCGCTCTCGGACTTCACCGGGTCGGTCAGCAACTACGGCGCCAAGCAGCCGGGGTGCTACGACTTCAAGGGCGCCGGCGCCGGCAAGGGCAAGTGCGTCAAGAACTCCGCCGCGTCGGCGTGGAACCGGAGCAAGAAAACCGTCCGGATCTACTTCAACAGCAACTACGGCGGCCGCTACCAGGACTTCAAGCCGGGCGCGAAGGGCAACCTCAACGCGGGGCTGAAGAACCAGAACGCCTCGCACCTGTTCCTCGGGTCGGGCGGCGGCGGTGGCCAGACGCCGCGCAACGACTACGACCACAACGCGCGGGGCTTCGCGCAGAACAACTGCACGGCGTTCGCGGCCTGGCGCATCGCCAGCCGGCTGGGCGTCCGCAACTTCAACAACCACTGGAAGACCACCTGGGGCAACGCCGGCATGTGGGACAACGCCGCGCGCCGGGTCGGCATCAAGGTCGACAAGACGCCCAAGGTCGGCGCGATCGCCGTCAACGACGTCCACAAGGTCGGGCACGTCGCGTACGTGAACAAGGTCTACGCGGACGGCTCGTTCGACGTGGAGGAGTACAACTGGAACAACCCGCTCCACTACGGCACGCGCACGCACCTGCGGGTGAGCAACGCGCAGGCCTCCTTCCAGTGGATGCTGCACTTCTAGAAGCCTTCTGACACATCCGGAAGCCCTCTGACACGCACTCCGCGGCCGCGACGACGGCGACCGCGGGGTGCGTTCTCGTTCGCGGACGTCCCGCATCGGCGCACGCAATGCACAGCAACCGCGCACGGCAGGCCAACATCGGCCGGACCTGCGAGCTTTAGGCTCCTACGTCGTCCATCTCGCTTCTGGCGACGTCAGTGCAGAAGGGTTTCGAGGTTCCCCATATGAAGTTCACGTTGGCCGCGTTCGCCGCCGCCACGCTGGCCGCCACCGCCGCCACCGCCGTTTCCGCCCCCGCGTTCGCCGCTCCGTCGGCGCAGCCGCGCACCGAGGCCGCCGCGGCGCGGTCGGTGCTCAAGCCGGGGCAGACGCTCAAGGCGGGTCAGGCGCTCCGGTCGCCCAACGGCCGTTACAAGCTGGTCATGCAGTCCGACGGGAACCTGGTGGTCTACCGCGGGCACAGCTCGATCTGGAGCTCGCACACCTGGGTGAAGGGCTCGTCGGCGACGATGCGCACCGACGGTGACCTCGTGGTGGGCAAGGGCGGCCGCAAGTACTTCCGCACCCACACCGACGGGCACAAGGGCGCGTACCTGTACCTGGGCAACGACGGCGGTGCCGTGGTCCGCAAGGGGCGGACGTCGTTGTGGTCGAGCTACCAGTGGATCAGCACCCTGTCCAACGGGGTGACGCTGTACCCGTACCAGAAGGTCGTCTCGCAGAACTACGTCTGGCGGCTCCGGCAGGAGCCCAACGGCGACCTGGCGCTGTACTACTACAACAAGCTCGCCTGGCACACCGGCACGTCCGGCCACAACAACGCCACCACGACCATGCAGACGGACGGGAACCTCGTCGTCCGCGCGGGCGGCAAGGCCCTGTGGTCGACGCGCACCTGGCACAAGAACACGTGGCTCGCCGTCCAGAACGACGGCAACGTGGTCGTCTACACCGGGCACATGCAGGCCCTGTGGGACCGCTACCACGGCCACCACTGATCGACCCCGGCCGCGCCGGCCCCCTCCTGCGGCACCCTTCGCGGATGCCATCCATGAAAGAAGATCCGACACAGTGCTCAAGAAAGTTTCCCGCGTCCTCGCCGGCGTGGCGCTGGCGGGGTCGTCCCTGCTGGGGATGGCCGGGCAGGCCCACGCCGCGGACCGCGACGTCTGCTACCGGCCGTGGGTCGGCGGCATCGGCTGGATGAGCTGGCAGTGCAACGGCGCCTGGGCGGGCACCACCGGCCAGGCGCGCTCGATCTACGCGGTCGAGTTCCGGACGGCGGTGGGCGAGCTCTGCCTGAGGGCCCACCGTTCGAACTACGGCTGGGACTCCTCCGACACGTGCGTCACGCCGGGCCAGACCAAGCGGATCGGCTCGATCGAGGCCGCGGCGCCGGTCGAGGCCGTCGCGCTGTACTCCCGGTCGTCCGAGGGCGGGTACGTCTACGGCGACGCCCACGTCCGCGACATCGGCTGGGTCGGCGGCGAAGGCGACCTGGGCTACTACCGGACGGGCTACGGCGAGGTCATGTACATCGGCACCACGGGCCGCGCCCTGCCGATGGAGGCCTTCTGGCTGAAGTGGCTCTGACCGGCCCCGACCGGACCTGACGCTCTGGAGGGGATCCTGCCGCTGGTCGGCCAGGGTCCCCTCACCGTCTCGGGGCAAGTGTTCAATTGGCGTATTGGGGGAGTTTGCGCCGGTGTTGGCGGGTGGGTACGCGGGGTCGTCAGGGTCACGGCGGACGGACCCGATCGGGCGCAGGGCTCTGACCTGCGGTGGTCCGTATCGGATTCGGCGCGTGGCGGGCCTGGGGCCCGTCCGCTGTGGTGGGAGCTGATGGATGCGGATCAAGGAGCTGTCGCTTCGGGTCTCGGTGGTCGGCGCGGCACTCGCGGCCGGCGGCGGCCTGGCGGCGGCGACGCCCGCCGAGGCCGCCGCGACGCACGGCGCGACGCACGGCAGGCCGTCGTTCTGCGGGCATGACCACCGCAGCGGCCACTACGCGCGGTACCTGTGCGCGAAGACGGGCGACCTGCTGGACGTGCGGATCGGCGACGTCAAGCCGACGCAGCCCTCGCTCGGGTACGACGAGGTCTACTACAAGCTCGGCCGCTACACGCTGGGCAAGGACGCGATCAACAAGAAGTTCGACGACTGGTGCGAGGCGGATGGACGCGACTCGGCGGCCGGCGTGAAGCCGGGGGCGCGGCTGGACGACCCGTCCTCGTTCACCTGCAAGCTCCCGATCGGCGGCGAGACGGCCGACAGCGTCGCGGAGATGAAGACCGTCGTCATCGGCCCGGGCGGACGTCCCTACCTGACGGACGGGCACCACACGCTGACGTCGTTCGCCGAGACGCCGGACGGCGGCCTCAACATGCACGTCCGGCTGCGCGTGCTCGCCAATCTCAGCAAGCTTCCCCGGCAGCGGTTCTGGGCCGTGATGAACGCCAACAAGTGGGACTACCTGAAGGACCCCGAAGGGCGTCCGGTGAAGGTGAACGAGCTGCCGAAGAGCGTCGGGCTCGCGAACTTCCAGAATGACAAGTACCGCAGCCTGCTCTACTTCGGGCGCGACATCGGGTACACGCAGAACAGCGTCCCGTTCCAGGAGTTCTACTGGGGCAGCTGGGTCCGCGACGCCAAGCCGATCGACCTGTCGTCGTGGAACGCCAATGACCTGGCCAGCTACCTGAGCACGGTCAAGGCGCTGACGGAGAAGATGACCGCGCTGCCCAAGGGCGACGTCGTGAACAGCGGCTTCACCGCCCAGCAGCTCGGCGCGCTCGACCAGTGGAATGGCGGCTCGCCCGCCACCAAGGGCGAGTTCGACAAGCTCAGCAAGCCCTATGACGCGGCCAAGCCCGGAAAGCTCGCCTACGCCCTGGAGTACAAGCGGGCGCACGGACTGAGCTGATTCTCCTCAGGCCCGCTGCGTCAGCTGGACGCGCGCCAGCTGGGGCGTGAAGACGAGCGGGTCGTCGGCCAGCTGGATTCTCAGGTAGTTCGTTTTCGCGGGGAGGTGCGCCGACGGGGTCAGGAGATGGCATTTCCAGCCCAGGTCGGCGTCCACCTTGTATTCGGGGGACGAGGACAGAGGCACGTCGGTCCAGGTCTTGCCGTCTTGCGAGGCCTGGACCGTCACCTTTCCGAGCAGGCCGGACGCGTAGGTCGTCAGGACGAAGGACGCCAGGTCGGGACGCTTGTAGACGATCCATCCCGGGGCCCAGCCGGTGCGCTTGAGGCGCGACGGGTCGCCGGAGAAGCGCGCGGCGTTGGCCTTGTCGAGGGTGAGGCCGCCGCTGTGGGCGTGGACGTGGGAAAGGTCGTTCAGGTCGTCCACGAAGGTCGTCGTCTTCGGGACGGCGACAGGACGCGTGCCCAGGGTCGTCAGGATCACCACGCCTCGCGACGGTAGGTCCGCCGTGAAGGTCGGGCCGGTCACATGACGCTTCGGCTTCGGGAAGCCCTGGGCGTCGGCCGGACGGTCGTTCGCGAAGTAGCGGTACTCCACGAGCGACGACGTGATGCCCGGGACGTTCACGCTGAGCTTGTGCGCCTGGTCGGTGTCGTTCACGACGGCGATCGACAGGTGGCCGCCGGGGAGCAGCGCGGCCGTCGCGCGGACGCCCGTGACGCCCGTCCCCGGGACGGCCAGGACGCGCGACCCGCGCGGGAAGCAGCGGCTCAGCAGGGACCACGTGTAGTACCAGGGGCGCAGGTCGGCGTCGCTCGCCGGGTAGCCGTCCTGGCCGCCCAGGGAGTTCCAGAAGCCCCAGCCCTTGAGGTTCTTGGAGCCGTACTCGCCGCCGGTGTGCTGGGCGTCGTCGAGGTCCCAGGCGAGGACGCCCTGGGCGCCCGCGCGCATGACCTGGACGGCGTAGTCGGCCATCTGGACGCCGTACTTGAAGTCGTAGCGCATCTTCTGGGTGTCCGGGGAGACCAGGCCCTTGTCGATGCCCGCCTCGGTGACCAGGAACGGCTTGGCGGCGGTGTCGCCGTTGTCGATGTACTGGCGCTGCCACCAGAGACGGTTCTCCAGGTCGCCGTACTCGACGTTGTACTCGTACTCGTATTTGTGCACGTCGTACGCGCCGACGCGGCTCCTGGACGTGTCGACCGTCCTGACCACCCAGCTCTCGTCATGGCCGGTGACACCGTCGGCGGTCTTGGAGAGGAAGTCGTCGGCCTCGGTCGCGTCGGGGCCGACGACGGAGATCCGCTTCAGCAGCCCGCGCCGCGACAGCTCGCCCTGGACGTTCTCCAGCGTCTTCTTCCACGGCTCGAAGTCGCCGTACTCCGGGAACCACAGGTTCGGCTCGTTGTGGAAGTTGTAGAGCGAGAGGCAGGTGTACTTACGGACGTCCAGGAGGTGGTCGAGCAGGTCGGCGACGGCCGCCGCGTACCTCGGGTCGTCGCCGGGGACGTCGAACTTCCCGATGCCCGGCACCCAGTCGCCGATCACCACGCGCGCGCCGAGCCGCTCGGCGCGGTCGAGCATCGCGTAGAGCCGGCGCATCTGATCGGAGTCCCAGTCGTAGACCGGACGGCCGGACGCGTCGAGCCCGGTCACGTACCAGGCGGGCGTGATCATCACGCGCAGGAGCGAGGGGCGCATGAACGCGAGCCGCTCGTCCACGCGCCGCCACTGTGCGTCGGTAAGCGTCATCTCGAAGGGTGAGAAGTGGACGCCGAGACCTTGGAAACCGTCCCGCCACACGTTGTCCAGCAGCACCGTGACCGCGCCACCGGACGCAGCCGCCGCGCCCTCGCCGGACGCAGCCGCCGCCCCACCGCTGGAAGGAGCGGCGGCCGTCCGCCCGCCGGACGGCGAAGCCAGCGCGCGGGCGGGCAGTGCGGGCAGCGCGGCGCCCGAGGCGGCGACCGCCGCGGCCGCCACGCCGTACCTGAGGACCTGCCTACGACCGATCATGGAAGGCTCCGCGGGGGGACGTCCGGTGGGTAGTCCGGACATAATCATGAACTTCTCTCATCTTTCAACCCCCCGGACACGATCACCTGTCCGAAAAAAGATGATCGTTCCGGTCGTTGAAGGATGTAGCATTTCGCCGCTTTCATCACTCCCCCGCACGTACGAAGGATCCGCATGAAGAAACTGACCGCCGCCCTCATCGGCGGCGCGGCGCTGACCGCCGCGTTCGCCACGGCGGTTCCGGCGAACGCCGACACCGGGCACAAGGTCGCCACGACCTCGTCCTACTCGGCGACGGCCGACGTCTCGTCCGCGGCGAAGATGGTCCGGACGGGCAAGATCCACTACTTCCACGCCAAGGAGATCCGCGGCGCCAAGGTCTGGGGCCACTGGTACTGGGCCCGCAAGGGCAACGGCCCGGCGTTCGTCTACATGGTGACCAAGGTCAAGGACACCCGCGGCGACGGCAAGAGCGCCGGGTTCTGCTACGACCTGTGGGGCGGCAAGAGCCACGACCCGGTCCACGACATGTGCTACGTGACCCGCGGCGGCAACGGCACCGTCCGCCGGATCGCCGGCGCGATCGAGGGCTCCGACCACTTCCGGATCTACCCGGCCGTCGGACGCCTCGACAGCAGGAAGCACATCTTCTACACCTCGATCGTCGGCCCGAAGCTTCGGGTCCGCTGACCGCGATCCGAGCACGCGCGATCTAGCGCGATCACGCGTCGCGAGCACGCGCGAGCACACGGCCGGGCCGGCTTCGGCCCGGCCGTTCCGCGTTCTGTCGGAGGTGCGGGGTAGCGTCCGGCGCATGGAGGAACGGGACGCTTGGGACCAGTTGCTCGGTGCCGGTTTCCTGCACGCGGCGCGGGAGGCGCACCGGGAGGCGACCCTCGTGGTGTTCGGCGCGCTCACCCGGGCCGGGGGCTTCACCGAACGCTCGTACGGGACGTCGTCGTTCGACGTCCTCGCGACGCAGCTCGACCGGGCGCTGCGGGTCGGCGCCGAATCCGGCGAGATCGCCGCGCGGGACGACCTGAACGGCTCGCCGGGCTGGCGGCGCGGCCGGTACCGCGTGCTGCTCAAGCGGCATCCGTTCGGCGCCGTCCGGACGATCCGGTGGGACCGCGACAGCGCCACCAAGCAGGCGGTGGCGCGGCAGGAGTTCGCCGACGACCCGCAGCTCGCCCTGCCGCTGCCGGGGCTGCCGCGCGACACGCCCGGCGTGGTGACGCTCGTGCTCGCGCACAGCGCCACCGAGGAACCGCTGGAGATGGAGCTCTTCCTGGGCCGTCCCCGGTGGAACGACGACGGCGGGTCCCCCTGGCACTGGGTGCGCGCCCTCGACGACGCGTCGCTCGGGGCCGATCCACGCCGTAAGCTCGTCGAGCCCACCCTGCCGCTGTGGAGCGACGACGAGGCGGATGTGCCGATGCGGCTTCGCGCGCGGGAAGAGACGAGCTATGAAACGGCACGGTGAACGACGAGGAGCGCATCGCCACCAGGCACGCGCGGGTGGTGTTCGACGGTGAGCGGCTGACCCTGGCGCGGCGGCTGCGCGGGCTGCGCAAGAACCAGCTCGCGCAGGCCGTCGGGACGACCCCGGCGACGATCGGGCAGTACGAGGCGGGCGTGCACCGGCCGTCCGGTCGGTCGCTGTCCCGGCTCGCGATCGCGCTCGGCGTCCCGGTGGACTTCTTCCGCGCCGGACGCGGACCGGTCTCGCCGGACGCCGCGCACTTCCGGTCGCTGCGCTCCACCACCCAGGTCGAGCGCGACCAGGCGCTCGCCTACGGGCGCCTCGCGGCCGACCTCGTCGCGACGCTGGCCGAGGTGGTCGAGTTCCCGGCCGCCGCGCTCCCCGAGCACCCCGTCTCCCCGGACGAGATCGCCGGGCCGGGGCCGGTCGCGGCGGCCCGCGAGGCCCGCGCCGCGATGCTCGGCTCGCCGGGGCCGGTGGCGCACGTCGTCCGGCTGCTGGAGCGGCACGGCGTGATCGTCCTGGTGATGCCGCCGTCGTCGGAGCGGGTGGACGCGTTCGGCATCGGCGCGCACCCGCACCCGATGGTGCTGTTCAACCCGGCCAAGGGCGACTACTGGCGCAACCGGTTCGACGCGGCGCACGAGCTCGGGCACCTGGTCATGCACGCGGACGCCGAGCCCGGCAGCAAGATCGTCGAGGACCAGGCGCACCGGTTCGCCGCCGAGTTCCTCATGCCCGCCGACGACATCGCCGGCGCCCTGCCCGCCGTCCCCGACTGGGACCGGCTCGCCGCGCTGAAGGCCGAGTGGGGCGTCAGCATGGCCGCGCTCCTCTACCGCGCGCGGACGCTCGGCGTCATGCCCGAGCAGGTCTACCGCGAGGCGATGGCCACCATGTCCCGCCACGGCTGGCGCCGCACCGAACCCGACCTTCCCGTCCCCCATCCCGAACCCGCCGGCCACCGCAGCGGCAGGGGGCGGGCGTTGGAGCGTCCCACGCTGCTGACGCGGGCGATCGAGCTGGCGGCCGTGGCCGGGCTCGACCGGGACGCGCTGGCCGAGCGGGCCCGCGTCACCCGCGCCGACCTGGATCTTCTCGTTCCCCCTCGCTAGACCTGGATCTTCTCGTTCCCCCTCGCCAGTCCTGGATCTTCTCGTTCCACCTCGCCAGTCCTGGATCTTCTTGATCCACCTCGCTAGAGGCGTGAACTTCCGCGCGAGAACAGGCGTCATCTTGTATGCGTTCGCGTGACTTGTACCTCTTGTAACTCGGTGTTGCGAGTGCTCCCGGCGGGAAGTACTGCACACGTTCGCGTCCGCTAGATCCCGTTTGCCCCCATAAGACCTGCCCGCCCCCGCGAGCCCTGCCCACCCCGGCAAGACCTGCTCGCCCCCGATTCACGTTCGCGCCCCCCGCGTCCGAGGAGAACTGAATGCGCCGAATCCTGCTTGGTCTCGTCCCCCTGGCGATCGCCGGGACGATCTCCACGGTCCTGCCCGGCACGGCCCAGGCGGCTGTGGGCCACGCACCGGATCGGACGGCCCTGACCGCGACGACCCGCACCCCGGCCGACACCGTGTCCGCTCAGGCCCGCACGCTGCACTACGGCGACAAGGGCAAGGCGGTGAAGTACCTCCAGCAGCGGCTGCGCGCGCTGCACTACGACCCGGGCGCGGTCGACGGCCACTACGGCAAGGACCTGCGCTACGCGGTCTACGCGTTCCAGCGCGTCAACCACATCAGCCCGTCCAGCACGGTCGGGCCGCGGACGTGGCGGGCCCTCGCGCACCCGGCGCAGCCGGCGCGGGTGATCAAGGGCGGCGCCGCGAACCGCGTCGAGGTCTCCAAGTCCCGCCAGCTCGTGGTCGTCTACCAGCGCAACCAGGTCAAGCTGATCACGATCACGTCCACCGGCTCCGGGAAGCGTTACTGCTCGGGCGGCTCGTGCGCCTACGCGCGCACGCCGTCGGGCAACTTCCACGTGCAGCGGAAGATCAACGGCTGGCGGCACGCGCCGCTGGGCCTGCTCTACAAGCCGATCTACTTCCACGGCGGTTACGCGCTGCACGGGAACCCGAGCGTCCCGCTGTACCCGGCTTCGCACGGTTGCGCGCGCATTCCGATGTACCACACGGCCGATCTGCTGTTCCGGCTCATCCCGGTGGGCACGGCCGTCTACGTCCGCTGACGCACGTCCTCCGGTGGAAACGGCGGCCCGGTGCCCGTCTTCCCGTGAGGACGGCGGCCCGGTGCCCGTCTTCCGGTGAGGACGGCGGTCCGGGCCCGCTGAGCGCGGTCGATCCGGCGCGGTGAGATCGTTCGCCCACCGCGCCGGGTGGGTCCGGGGGCCCGGGGGTCGGTGGCGGGCTCCGGTCGGTCTGACCCGGCGCGGTGGGCGTCTCGCGGATCGTTTGATTACTCTCCGCAACCTCTTCATTACCCTTGAGCACGATCGCTAACCATGCGATGGCGAACCCGTGGAACCGGCGGGAGAACCGCGGGGGACGAGGCACCCCAGACCGGACGGGGCGGACTACGATTGCCTCATCATGCAAACGTCGGACGGAGCGGGGACTGATCCGGTGACGCGCAGACGGCTGGGACAACTGGAGGCCGAGGTGCTCGCGGCCCTGGCCTCCGCGGAGCGTCCGGTGGCGACCGCCGAGCTGCGCGACGCGCTGCCCGGCGCGCCCGCCTACACCACGGTCAACACGATCCTGTTCCGGCTGCTGGGCAAGGGCCTGGTCAGCCGGATGCGGGAGGGGCGGCACTTCCTCTACAAGCTGGCCGTGGACGAGTCCCGGCTCGTCGCCGACCAGATGCACGACCGGCTGCGGGTGGCGAGCGATCCGCCCGAGGTGCTCGCCCGGTTCGTCGCGACGCTGAGCCGCGACGAGGAGCGGACGCTCCGCGCGATCCTGGCCGAACCGCGCGAATCCGTCGACTCCCCGGCGCCCTCGCGTTCGGGCACCTTGACCTGAAGCCAAGTTGAGGTCGTAACGTTCGCCTCATGGACGACATGTGGCACGGAAGCGACCTCGATCTCGACGCCTACCTGGCGCGCATCGGTTTCGACGGGGAGCGCGCACCCTCCCTGGCAACGCTGCGCGCGCTGCACCGGGGACACACCACGTCCCTGCCGTTCGAGAACCTGGAGCCGGCGCTTCAACGGCCCGTCCTGCTGGACGTGCCGTCCCTCCAAGACAAGCTGGTCCGGTCCCGGCGCGGCGGCTACTGCTTCGAGCACGCCGCGCTGTTCGCGGCGGCGCTGGAACGGCTCGGGTACGACTTCACCGCGCTCATCGGACGCATCATGGTCGGCGCGCCGGAGGGGGCGATCCGTCCCGCCACGCACGCGCTCCTGCTCGTCCGTCCCGAGGACGACGACCGCGAGTGGCTGTGCGACGTCGGGTTCGGCGGCGGCCCGCTCGAACCGCTCGAGTTCGCGGACGGCACGGTCTCCGAGCAGGACGGCTGGAGCTTCCGCCTCACCCGCCAGGACGACGACGAGTTCGGCGTCCGGCACTGGGCGCTGTCAGAGCTCGGCGCGGACGGCTGGACACGGCGGCACGTGTTCGCCCAGGTGCCGGCGTTCCCGATCGACTTCGCGGTGGCCAGCCACTACGTCGCCTCGCACCCGCGCTCGCCGTTCGTCGGCCGGGTGTTCGCCCAGCGCTTCACCGCCGCCGTGCACCGCCAGCTCGACAACCTCACGCTGATCACCAACTGGCCGGACGGCACGCGCGAGACCCGCGAGCTGGAGCCGGGCGAGTTCGGCAAGGTGCTCGCGGAGTTCGGGATCGTCCCGGCGGCCGAGGACCTCGAAGCCCTCCTCGAGCTCGTCACCGCCTAGGCGCAGGTGCCCCCGGACGTTCGGCAAGCGCGTCCGCCAGGAGCTCGGCCAGGTGGACGGCGCGGCGGCCCGTCCCCTGGCCGATCTGGACGCGGCACGAGAACCCGTCGGCCAGGACGAGCGGCGCGTCGCGCGCCTTCGGGTACAGCTCGCGTTCGGCGCAGCCCTGCGACACGTCCCAGTGGCCGCGCGCGAACCCGAAGTCGCCCGCGAGCCCGCAGCAGCCCGAGCCGATCACGTCCGTCCGCACTCCGAGCCGTTCGAGGACGCGCAGGTCGGGGCCGTACGAGCCCTTGGCCTCCTGGTGGCAGTGGACCTGCGCGACGGCGTCCCCGCCGATCGTCGCGAACGGCCAGGGGTCGGCGTCCGCGACGATCTCGGCGAGCGTGACGACGGCGTCCGCGAGGCGGCGGGCGCGCGGGTCGTCCGGCAGCAGCTCGGGCGCCTCGTCGCGGAGCATGACCGTGCAGGACGGTTCGAGCCCGACGATCGGCAGCCCGGCGCCGAGCGCGGGTCCGAGCACGTCCAGGGTGCGGCGCAGCACGGCCTTCGCGATCCCGAGCTGCCCGGTGGAGTGCCAGGTCAGCCCGCAGCAGACCGCGCGCGGCGGCAGCACGGCCCGATGCCCGGTCGCGGCCAGGACGGCCACGGCCGCGTGCCCGACCTCGGGCGTGTGGAAAGCGGTGAACGTGTCGGGCCACAACACGACAGGCCGCCCGCCACCCCGCCGGGACAACCCGCCACCCTGCCGGGACAACCCGCCTCCCTGCCGGGACAACCCGCCGCCCTGGCGGGACAACGCGCCGCCCCGGCGGTACAACCCGCGACGCAGCGGACGGTCAGCAAAGGCAGGAAGGTCGCGGCGCGGGTCGATGCCCGCAGCGCGCTTCACGATCCCGGCGATCGCGGGACGGCGCAGCGCCGCGTTCGCGAGGGTCGCCGTTCCCGGAACGGCCGTCGCGAGGCGCGACCACAGCGGCAGCCAGCCCATCGAGTAATGCGTCGCGGGCCGGACGCGTCGCGCGTAATGGCGATGCAGGAACTCGGCCTTGTACGTGGCCATGTCCACGTTGACCGGGCAGTCGTTCGCGCACGCCTTGCAGGACAGGCACAGGTCGAGCGCCTCCCGCGCCACGGCGGAACGCCAGCCGTCCGGCAGCGACTCGCCGCGCAGCATTTCGGCCAGCACTCGCGCGCGCCCGCGCGTCGAGTGGACCTCGTCGCGGGTGACCTCGAACGACGGGCACATGGACGTGCCGTTCCCGACCGTCCGGCACGTCCCGACGCCGACGCAGCGCTGGACGGCGGCGGTGAACGACCCGCCGTCGCGCGACAGCGCGTGCGCCGGGACGACCGCGAGCCGGTCCGCGCCCTTGCCGGGCCGCAGTCCCCGGTCCAGCGGCTCGGGATCGACGATCACGCCCGGGTTGAACGCGCGATCCGGGTCGAAGAGGTGCTTGAACGCGCGGAACGCGGCGCGCAGCTCCGGCGAGTACATGCGTTCCAGCAGCTCGGAGCGGGCGCGGCCGTCGCCGTGCTCGCCGGAGACCGAGCCGCCGTGCGCGACGACGAGGGCGGCGGCGTCCTCGGCGAACGCCCGGTACGCCTCCGGACGCGTCGCCAGCGGGAAGTCGAGCCGCACGTGCAGGCAGCCCTCGCCGAAATGCCCGAACGGGACGCCCCGCAACCCGTGCGTCCGCATGAGCTCGTACAGATCCCGCAGGTAGGCGGCCAGGCGCTCGGGCGGGACGGCCGAGTCCTCCCAGCCGGGCCACGCCTCGCCGCCGTCCGGAAGGCGCGTGACGATGCCCGCACCCGCCTCCCGAATCCACCACAGGGCCCGCATCCGGGACGGATCGTCCACCACGACCGAGTGCGGCCCCGCCTCCGCCAGCGCCCGCGCGGCCTCGCGCGCCGCCTCCCGCGTCTCGCCGCCGACCTCGCAGTAGAGCCAGCCGCCGCCCGGCGGGAGATCCGACCCGGCGGAGCCGCGGCCGGGCCGGGCGCGCAGCGCGGCGAGCAGGTCGGACGCCATGCCCTCGACGGTCAGCGCCGTCCCGGACGCGGCGATCGCGGGCGCCGCCTCGGCCGCCTCGAACACGTCCGGGAAGCCGAGCACCGCGAGCGCGCGCGCCTTCGGCGCCTCCACCAGCCGGACCGTCGCCTCGGTGACGACACCGCACGTCCCCTCGGCTCCGACCAGCGCCTTGGCCACGTCGAAGCCGTTTTCGGGCAGCAGGTGATGCAGGCCGTAACCCGAGCCCTGGCGTCCGAACCGTCCGAGTTCGGTGCGGAGCGGCGCGAGATGCGCGTCGCGCAACGCGCGCAGGGACCGGTCGAGATCCGGGTCGTCGACGCCGCCGCGGCGCGCCGTGACGTGCCGTCCGTCCGGAAGGAGCAGGCGCAGTTCGAGGACGTTCGCGGCGGTCGTCCCGTAGGCGACGCTGTGCGCGCCGCACGCGTTGTTGCCGATCATCCCGCCGAGCGTGCAGCGCGAGTGCGTGGACGGATCGGGCCCGAACGTGAGCCCGTGCGCCGCCGCGGCCGCGCGCAGATCGTCCAGGACGACGCCCGGCTCGACCACGGCCGTCCGCGCCGCGGGATCGATCGATGTGAGCGCGGTCAGGTGCCGGGACACGTCCACGACCAGGCCGTCCCCGATCGCGTTGCCCGCCACGGACGTCCCGCCGCCGCGCACGGTCACCGGCACCCCGGCCTCGGCCGCCGCGCGCCGGATCCGGTCCAGGTCGGCGACCGAGCGCGGCTCGGCGACCGCGACGGGGACGCGCCGGTACAGCGAGGCGTCCGAGGAGTAGGCCGCCCGCGCCGTCAGGTCGGTGCGGACGATCCCCGGCAGCGCGGCGGCGAGCACTTCGTGGGACGCGGCAAGGTCGGGCACCCTCTCACGGTAACCAGCGTCCCGGCGAGGACCCGCGTCAGGCGGGCAGCCCGTAGCCGGTGCAGGACGGCTTGAACCCCGGATCGTCCGGGCCGAGCACGTTCATCACGTTCTGGAGCACCGGGCTGTCGTTGAACATCCCGATGTGCGACACGTAGTCGCCGGGACACTGGTCCTGCACCAGGATGTTCGTGACGTTCGGGCCGGTCAGGAACGCGTTCGTATACGGCGTGACCACCCAGTCGCGATTGGTCTGGAGCACGACGTACCGGGGGCCGGGCACGGTGTCGCCGTCCGCGAACAGCGCCCTCTGGAAGTCCGATCCCTCCTCCTGCTGCACCAGCCCCGGCGTGCCCACCGCGAGGAACGCGTTGTTCACGAAGCCGAGCAGGTTCCACTGCTTGCCGAGGTTCACCAGGCCGAGCAGCGTCGTCCCGTGGTTGCTCGGCGACATCGCCACGAACGTGTGCACCTTGGACGCGCCGCCGAGCCGCTTGATGTAGTAGTTCGGCATCATGCCGCCCTGCGAGTGGCCGACCACGTCCACCTCGGACGCGCCGGTGCTCGCGAGCACCCTGTCCACGAAGGCGCTCATGACCCGCGCGGACGCCGCGACGTCCCCGAGCCCGCCGACCCGGTCGAGCGAGATCTGCGTCATCCCGTAGTTGAACGCGTAGACGCAGTACCCGGCGTTGGCCAGCATCGGCGACAGCACCGCCCAGTTGGCCCCCTGGTTCACGAACGTCGCGTGCGTCAGGACGACCGGGTACGGATGCGCCGCGCTCGGACGACACGACCAGTCGTTCGCGCCCGCCACCCGGTCAGGGCTGGTGAGGAAGTTCTGGACGGCCGTCCCGAGGTTCCCGACCGGATACTTCGGCGCCTCGGCCGCCCAAGCGCGCGACGAGCCCGAAGCCGCGCCCGCGCTGGTGCGCACGGCCGCGTCGGCGACCATGGCCGAGGTCGCGAGGCCGGCCGCGAGGGCCGCCGTTCCGAGGACGCGTCCGGCCCGGCGTCCCCTTCTCCGCCGCCGGTTCTCCGTACGCCGCCGCTGCCGCCCACGTCCCATGACGCCTCCAAGGTGCCGGTCCACCCCGAGGGACGCAAGTACTTACTTGCATCCCGCGAGGTGAACATAGACCCGGAGTCCAATAGAGGCAAGAGGGGTCACCGTCCTCATCCGGCGGCCCCCGGTTCCCGTCCGAGTACCGGCGCCCCGCAACCCACACTCGAACACACGGAATTCGGCTGGACGAAATCAACCCGTCCTTGGCACAACGTCACAACGTCCGGCACGAATACATGTCAGAAGTCCGTGCCATCGCTCATGGCTCATCTCCATCTCACCGCGCTCGGGCGCGTGCGAATCGCGTACCAGCACCGAGGCCCGCCACACGGCGACCTCGACGCAATCCCCGCCACTTCCACTCGCACTGCTCTTGCGCCAGTCGAGTGCGTCCCCCCGCTCCGACCGAACGACCATCCAGCAACCCTCCATACATTGCTGGCGGGGGTGACCTGGTCCGGAGCGGACCGGTACCCACCGAGCCAGGGTCGATTAGGGCACAGCTCACCACAACCTTGTGGCCTCTCCACCCCAGAGTGTAAACGTTTGTCCTTTTCCCGCCTACACTCCGCCACAAGATCACGGCAGCGCTATATGACCCGAGGGCCCGATGGGTATGCGATTCGCGCTATCCCTCCCTTACGCCTCCATCTCGTCGGCGACCTTGCGGACCAGTTCGATGGACTGCTCGGCCGGCAGGGTCTCTTCGAGCATCCGTTCGAATATGTCGCGGTACTCGGCGATCTGCGGCGCGTCGCCGGAGAGCGTCGCCGCGGTGCCGGGCCGTCCTTCCAGGTGCAGCACGTCCGACAGGCCGCCCTCGAACTCCAGCAGCACGAACGGGCCGTAGACGCCCTGGTGGTAACCGGCGCCGAAAGGGATGATCCGGACGGTGAGCAGGTCCTCGCTCTCGGCCCGGTCGGCGATGTTCCGCAGCTGCGCGGGCATGATGCCGGGATCGATGCTCGCCCCGACGTGGCGGCGGATCACGGCCTCGTCGAGGATGTAGTACTGGCGCGGCGGGCTCTGCCGCTCGGCCAGCCGCCGCTGCCGCTCCAGCCGCAGTTCGATCGCCATCTGCTGGGCCGTCGGATCCGCCAGGTCCGACGTGATGACCTGCGCGTACTCGCGGGTCTGGAGGAGCCCGGGCAGCAGCGTGCCGTGGAACTGCCGGATGAAGGACGCGCCCGCGGTGTAACCGGTGAGGCTCAGCAGGTCGTCGTTGACGAGCCCCCGGTACTTGTTCCACCACGGGGTCTCGCGCGCGCCGCGCGCGAGGTTCTGCAACCGCTCCTGCCTGCTCTCGGACGTCACGTCGTACGTCATGAGCAGGGCCTGGAGATCGGTCCGGGTGATCGAGCTCTTGCCGCCCTCGACCCGGATCAGCTTGGACGGCGACCACTCCAAGGTGCGCGCCACCTGCTCCTGGGTCAGGCCTTTCTCCTTCCGGAGCCTGACAAGTTCGCTGCGCAGCAACGCGCTGTCGACTACAGGACCCTGGTCCGTGGCCATCTCAGCCTCATCCTCGTCGTCGGTTCGACGGACCCGGCGCAGGTGAGCGCGTCCGGCGACCGAGCCCCCGAACGAGCGGCACCTCCGCCCGCTATCCGCCCGTTCTCACGTTGTGTAGTTGCATCTACCTTGCCATATGCCAGGTAGCACTCGGCGACACTCCAACTTGCCGTCGCGCAGGTCGGTGTCAACCGACCCGCCACCCGCCGTCAGGACGGGAGGCAGAGCGCCACTGGGCGACCCGCCGCGTCTCCGTGACCGGGAAGATCGCCGGAAGAATGTCTCCATGTCCGCCTGTGTCATGGTTTCATTCCTCCTCCTTGCGGTAAGGCAGATGTTAGGATGCAATGTAGCAAATCGGCAGACACCGAGGTGCTCCACGTCACACTGAGAGTACCGGCCCCGGACCGTCCCTTACCACACGTGAGGGGTTGCGGTCACAGAGTGGGAGGGTCGCGCCGATGAACATCGAGCCAACGCTCGGGAGGCACTGACGACGGACGCCAACCGCCCCCAGGGACGCGAACGGAGCCGCCCCGGATCCGCCTCGACCACCGGTAGCCAGCCAGGGAGATCGAAACGGGCCGGAAGACGGCTCCGCAGGGGACCGCCAAGACGCCCGCCGGGCTCGCCGCCCGCCCCGGAACTTCCCCGGCGCGGGTCGCTGACCAGCGGAAACGATGACGGTCTCTGTCAATCAAAGCACGCTCGTCCGGTTCCTACCAGGGCCGGGCCGGCTTTCCGTTCCCGCACTCCGCCAGGGTGCGGGAGAGGTCGCGGAGGCCGGCACCGCGATCCCGGCGCCCGGTGGTCCCCCGCCGCTTCGGGCACCGGATCGTTCCAGCGCTTTCGATTCCGGCGGCTCACCCCGCCCCCTCCCCCTCCGAGGGTCTGATGACCAAATTCCCTGAACGGCACAACCCTTACGACCCGGACGCCACCCCCGACCCCGGCGACGAGGCCGACCAGCCACCGGACGAGGTCACCCGGCGGGACCGTCCCGCCAGGGACCGGCACGTCCCGGACCGCAACACCCCCGACCGCCACACCCCCGACCGCCACGCCCCGGACCGGCACACCCCGAACCGGCAGACTTCCGACCGCCACGCTGCTGACCGGCACGTCCCGGACGGGACGCGGTCCCACCGCCGCCGCGAGGCGGAGCTTCTCGCCCCCACGCAGCCCATGCCCTGGCCACCCGGGGACGACGACGGCGTGGTCGCGCCGCCCCGTCCGCTGCCCTCCGGTGCCGGCCGCCGGCCGGGCGCGGGCGGGACGGGCTCGCCGAACCGCCGCGACCGCCCGCCGGTGGCGCGGGCCGGGTCCGAGCGCGCGCCGGGCCGAACCGTCGAGGGGGCGGCCCGGCCCGGCGTCCCCCGCAAGCCCGGAATCCGCGCCACCGCGAACGGCACCGGAATTCCGGTGTCCCCGGACGGGCACCCGGCCGGCCCCGGCTTCCCGCAGCGGCCCGGCGACGGTGGCGTCCCGGTCCTGCCGGATCGGTTCCAGGCGCCCGTCCTGCCCGAGCCGGAAGGCTGGCCACCGGCGGGCGCCCGCGGCCCGGGAGGCGCGGACGGCGCGGCGGCCTCGACGGACTTCTGGTCCGCGCTGACCTCGGTCGAGCGGATGCAGTTCCTGCGCTCCGCCGAGCAGGAGGTGCTGCCCGCCGGGCACGTCCTGTGGCGCGAGCACGACCTCGCCGACCACGTGGCGGTGATCTGGTCGGGCAAGGTCACGATCCGCGTCAACCAGAACGGCGTCGAGCGGATCGTCGCGGTACGCGGACCGGGGGACCTGATCGGCGAGCGCGCCGCGCTCCTCGTGCGGACCCGCTCGGCGACCGTCGTCGCGCTCGACCGGCTCACCATCCTGCGCATGCCGGTCGGCGAGTTCGCCGCGTTCCTGTCCGCCTACCCGCGCGTGCTGGCCGTCCTGGACCAGCAGATGTACGCGCGCCTCACGCAGGCCCCGGACGACGGCCGCGGCGCCGTCCCCGACGAGGCGGCGGTCGTCTCGTCCGCGGCCGCCGTGTGGGAGCCTCCGCGGCCCGCCGTCCGTCGCGCCGCGCACGACTGGGCCGGGCAGGTCTGCTCGATCATGTTCGTGGACGTGGTCGGCTTCTCGGCCGCGCACCGTAACGACACCGACCGGCTGGAGTTGCGGCGCGTCCTCTACGAGGCGGTGCCGGAGGCGCTGGAGGGATCGAACGTCCCGTGGGCGGCCTGCTACCACGAGGACCGCGGGGACGGCATGCTCATCGTCGTCCCGCCGCAGGCCCCGCCGGCGCGCGTCGTCGACCCGATGCTGTCGCTGCTGACCGCCCGCCTGCGCCGCCACAACCACGCCGCCAGCGAGGCCATGCGGTTGCGCATCCGGATGTCCCTGCACATCGGCCCCGTCATGCCGGACCGCGAGGGCGTCAACGGCGCGGCGATCATCCAGGCCGCCCGCCTGCTGGACGCCCCCGAACTCCGCCACCGCATGTCCGACACCGACGCGGACGTCGGGTTCGTGGCGTCCGACTACGTGTTCGAGAACGTCCTCGCGCAAGGTCCCGGCTACATCAACCCGAGGTCCTTCCAGCGCATCCGGTTCCGGGCCAAGAACGCGGCCTACACGGGCTGGATGCATTTGTCCCAGGGCACCTTCTGACGGTCCCACCGCGATCACCCCGCCGGACGGCGGCACGGGAGCACGCCGGCCGGTTCGCGGAGACCACCCCGCGCGCCCTCACCGCGCGGGGCACGTCAGCACCCCGGCGCCCGAAAGGCGCCGGAACGGCCAGGAGACTCCTGGCCGGCTGACAGACGACCGGACGACTGGACGGCTAGGAGGTGCGGGGGAGGCGCAGGACGAATCGGGCGCCCTTCGGGGAGTCGGCGATGGTGAGGGTGCCGCCGTGGGCGCGGGCGATCTCGCGGGCGATCGGGAGGCCGAGGCCGGTTCCGGTCGGGTCGCGGTCGCGGCTCTCGCGGAGCCGGACGAACCGCTGGAACACCGCCTCGCGGTCCCCCGGCGGGATGCCCGCGCCGTCGTCGGCGACCGTCAGCACGGCGTCGCGGCCGTCCGCGACGACCGACACGGAGATCTCGTCCACCGCGTGCCGTTCGGCGTTGGTGAGCAGGTTGGTCAGGAGCCGCGCGAGCTGGAGCCGGTCGCCGCGGACCGTGACGTCCTGGTCGAGCGCGACCCGGGTCGGCGTGTCCCGGACGGCGCGGGCGAGTTCGGTCGAGACGAGCAGGGCGAGATCCACCTCCTCCTCGCCCGCGTGCAGCACCGCGTCGAGGCGGGCTAGGGCGAGCAGGTCGGAGACGATCGCGTGCAGCCGGTCCAGCGAGACCAGCACGTTCTGGGCGACGCGCGGCCAGTCCGCCAGGTCGGGGTCCATCAGCGCCTCCTCCAGCTGGGCGCGCGCCCCGGTGATCGGGCTGCGCAGGTCGTGGGACGCGTCGGAGGTGAACCTGCGCTGCCGCTCCAGCGCCGCGTCCAGCCGGTCCAGCGTGGCGTTGGCGGTCTCGGCGAGATGCCGGATCTCGTCCCGGACGGGCGGCACCGGCACCCGGCGTCCGGACTCGGTCGCGGTGATCTCGGCCAGCTCCGACCGGATCGCGTCCACGGGCGCGAGCGTGCGATCGACCGTCCGGCGGGTGAGCAGGACGGTCAGCAGCACGACCAGCAGGCCCATCGCCACCAGGACCATCACGAGCGATCCGCTGGCGTACCAGGGGGTGGTCACGTCGGCGGCGTACACCGTCCAGTCGCCGTCCGGCTGGAACACGCGGAAGGCGATCACGTCCATGCAGCCGCGCAGCCCGGCGGGCGGGCACAGCTTCCGGGACGTGCTGACGGTGTCCTCGTCCGGCTCGAAGGAGGCGATCGCCGGGCGTCCGACCAGGTCGGGAGTCGCGGAGACCACCCGCCCGCGCGCGTCGAGGACCTGCGCCGCCGCGATGCCGTCCACCTCGGGCAGCTGACCGGGCAGCCGGTCCCGTTTGATCATCTGCACGATGGACAGCGCCGCGGTGGTCGTCTTCTCCCGGTCGTAGTCGTCCACCCGTCCGCGCACCCCGGCGACCACGAGCACGCCGACGACCGCGCAGGCCAGCGCCGCCACGCCTCCGGCGACCAACGGCATGCGCACGCGTATCGGCAAAGTCCGCAGTCTGGTCAACCGACCCCCCGTGGGGAGGTAATCACGCCGCGCGTCCCGTTTCCCTCACGGAACGGAACACCCGCCGACAAGAGACCGCAAAGAACCGGCCATCCCCCGCCGCCCGCCCCCAACAAACGTCACGAACCCGACAAACCCGAACCCGCCCAACACGCCACGACCAACGCGAACGCGGACACGCGAACGCGGACACGCGAACGCGGACACGCGAACGCGGACACGCGAACGCGGACACGCGAACGCGGAGAACGCGCACGAACAACGCGCACGCGGACGACACGCACGGCCGACGCGAACACGGACGGCCCGCGCGGACGACGCGCACGCGGACAACGCGCACCGCCGACGCGGACGGCGCGCACGCGGACAACGCGGACGCGGACGGCGCGGACGCGGACGGCGCGGACGGCGCGGACGCGGACGGCGGGGGCGGGTCAGCCTGCTGCGTCGGGTTCGCCTTCGGGGGCGCGGCGGCGGATCGGGACGCGCGGGCGCGGCAGGCGGGGGAAGCGGCGCGAGTCGCGGTGCTCGTCCAGGTCGGCGGCCTCGATCGCGGCGGCCTCGACGGCCGGGACGGGCGGGCACGGGACGGCCAGCCGGGTCGTCCGGCTGCGTCCGCGCAGGGTGACCGTCCGGCCGTAGCGCCACTGCCCGGCCTCGGACTCGGCGGCGCGCTCGACGACCGTCCCGGACGCCAGGACGCGTTCGTCGCGGGTCTTGGCGAGGTCGCTGAGCCGGGCCGCCTCGTTCACGGGGTCGCCGATGACGGTGTACTCGAACCGCTGCTCGGCGCCGATGTACCCGGCGACGACGGGTCCGGCGGAGACGCCGATGCCCGCGTCCACGCCCGGGACCTCCGCGCGCAGCCGGTGGCCGAGCTCGCGGGCCGCGCCGAGGGCGGCCCCGGCCGCGTCGTCCAGCCCGGACGGCGCGCCGAAGATCGCCAGCGCCGCGTCCCCCTCGAACTTGTTGATCCAGCCCGCGTGCGCGGCGACCACCCGGACGACCACGTCGAAGAACGCGTTGAGCAGCTCGACGACCTGGTCCGGGGCGTGGGTCTCGGCGAGCCGGGTGGAGCCGGTGAGGTCCACGAACAGCACCGCGACGTCGCGGGTCTCGCCGCCGAGCTCGATGTCGCGCTCGAACGCCAGGCCCGCGACCTCCTCGCCGACGTGCCGGCCGAACAGGTCGCGCAGCCGCTCGTGCTCGCGCAGCCCGCTGACCATGTCGTTGAACCCGGCCTGGAGCTGCCCGACCTCGCTCGCGTCGTACACCTGCACCTCGGCGGACAGGTCCCCGCGCGCGACCCGCGTCATCCCGCCGCGGACCGCCTTGATCGGGTCGGCGATCGCCCGGACGGCGATGTACGTCACGCCCGTCCCGACGCCGATCGCGGTGGCGCCGAGCGCCAGGATCGTCAGCGCGAGCTGCGTGGTGCGGATGCCGGGCGTGACCAGCGCCGCGACCGCGACGCAGACCAGCCCGAACACCGGGACGGCGGTGCCGAGCGCCCACGCGAGCATGACCCGCGTCGTCACGCCCGGCAGCCGGACCCCGGCGCGCGGACGGCTCTCCAGCACCAGCGCGGCGGCGGGCCGCAGCAGCCGCTCCGACAGCAGGTAGACCAGCGTGCAGGTGGTGATCGCGCCGAGCAGGCAGGTGGATCCGACCTTGGCCGCCATCCGCGCGTTGAACAGCGCCGCGTCGAGCGCCGCCCAGCCGATCGCGCCGACCGTCCACAGCATCCCGACCAGGACGGTCAGCCGCAGCGGTCCGAGCAGGACGGCCCGGCGCTGCAAGGCGTCCGGGGCGCCGCCGTCCCGCGCGAGCCTGATCACCGGGCGCCACAGGTACAGGCCGGTGGCCATCGCGACCGGCCCGGCGAGCACCGGATAGCTGAAGAAGGCGACCGTGTTCACGATCCGGACGTGCTCGATGTCGTGGATCGGCGGGTCCGGAATCACGAAGGTGGCGAACAGCAGCACCACGAGCGCGCCGCCCAGGTTCGCGGTCGCCACCACGACGAGCAGCACCCAGCGGACCCGGATCTCCAGCATCGTCCGGGGCACGACGGGAATCAGGTCGAGCCGCGCGGCCAGGCCGCGCCCCACGGTCTTGCCCGTCACCGCGCCCTCCCCCGTCGGGTGGATCCACGATAGATCCGCGAGGGACCCGCGGCCCAGCCCGACGCGCCCCACTATGACCGCGTTCACTCCCCCTCAACACCGACACACCCGGCCCGCCACGAAAAACGGCGACCCGGGCGCGTCCCACCAACCCACGCACGACGCGAGCGCGCCGCCCACACAACACGAGTGCGACACGATCGCGGAACACGCGCGACACGACGCAGCAGCGGAGCACATGCGGCGCGAGTGCGCCGTCCGCAGGACGCGTGTGCGACGGGCGTCCTGCGGACGGCGGGGTGTGTAAGACGCGGGCGCGTGCGGCGCGGCGTCAGGGGGGTCAGACGGTGGCGGGGGCCTCTTCGGCGGTCTGGGCGCGGCGCACCGAGGAGCGCCGCACGAACGGCCAGCCGATCAGCATGATCGCGGCCCAGCCGAGCATCGCCCACAGCGCGATGCGGGTGTCGGACTCCCACGCGATCGTGCCGACCACGAACGCGAAGAACGCCAGCACCAGGTAGCCGGTGTAGGGCGCGCCCGGCATCCGGTAGGACGTGCCGGGCGCCTCGCCGCGCGCGACCCGCCGCCGGTAGACCAGGTGCGAGACCACGATGGCCGACCAGACGAGCAGCGCGCCGCCGGTCGAGACCGAGGTGATGTAGTCGAACGCCTTGCCCGGCGCGACCGCGTTCACGACGACGCCGATGCCCATGACCACCGCGGAGATCACCACGGTCAGCACCGGCACGCCGCGTCCGCTCAGCCGGCCGAGGATCGCCGGGCCGTCCCCGTTCACGCCCGCGGCGCGCAGCATCCGGGACGTGGAGTACAGCCCGCCCGCGTTGCAGGACGACAGCGCCGAGGTCAGCACGACGAAGTTGACGATGTCGCCGCCGTGCGCGATGCCGACCTTGTCGAACGCGAGCACGAACGGGCTGGCGCCCGAGCTGAACTCCGTCCACGGCACCACCGACAGGATGACCAGCAGCGAGCCGATGTAGAACAGCGCGAACCGGATCGGGAGCGAGTTGATCGCGCGCGGGATGTTCTTCTCCGGGTCCTTGGCCTCGGCCGCGGTGACGCCGACCAGCTCGACGCCGAGGTAGGCGAACAGCACCATCTGCAACGTCATGATCACCGGTGACGCGCCCTCGGGGAAGAACCCGCCGTGCGACCACAGGTTCTCCACCGAGGCGGTCTTGCCCGCGTCGCCGAACCCGAACGCGACCACCGCGATGCCGATCGCGATCATCGCCACGATCGCGACCACCTTGATCATCGCGAACCAGAACTCCAGCTCGCCGAAGAGCTTCACCGAGATCAGGTTCACCACGAACAGGACGATCAGCGCGATCAGCGCGGTCTTCCACTGCGCGAAGTGCGGGAACCACTTCTGGATGTACTTGCCGGCGGCGGTCAGCTCGGCCATGCCGGTGGTGACCCAGATGATCCAGTACGTCCAGGTGGTGGCGTAGCCCCAGAACGGGCCGAGGAACTCGCGCGCGTACCCGGCGAAGCCGCCCTCCGCCCGGCGGTACATGAGCAGCTCGCCCAGCGCGCGGACGACGAAGAACAGCATCAGCCCGGCGACCAGGTAGGTCACGATCAGACCCGGTCCCGCCTTGGCGATGTTCTGGCCCGCGCCGAGGAACAGTCCGGTGCCGATCGTGCCGCCGATCGCGAGCATCTGGATCTGCCGGGTGCCGAGCCCTCTCTGATACCCCTCAGCGGGGGTGGAACCAGTGGAGTCAGCCATGAGCCGCCTTTCTCGTCTCGGACGCGCCCGGTGGGAGCCACGCGCCACCACGGAGCCGGTGCAAGAGGCTACAAAAGCGAACAAAGTGCTTTAAGCGCCACACCTTTCACCAAAGCCGGTATCCGACCGCTACAGCCCCGTTACCTGGCGTCGCCCATCCTCTCCCGAATCCGCACCCGGCGCCCGCACCGACCCCCTTCGGTCCGTTTCGCCGGAGGCCGGCCACTGCGCGAGCCAGGCGCGGACACCGGGCGCGCGCGAAAGGCGCGCGGAAGAGCGCGAACGCCGGGCTCGCCGGGCTCGGACGCCGGGCGCGGACGCCGGGCGCGGACGCCGGGCGCGGGGGCGCTGGTGATTCGGCCGGGGCGGGGAGGGTTTTTCGGGCAGCGGCTCGGCGGGGGTTTCGGACGGCTTTGCGGCGGACGTTTCAGCGGACCCCGCCACGGAGAGATGATCTTCAGTACGCTGACGCCTCTTCGTAGCTCCCCCCGACGAGGAACCCCCCATGAAGCGCTACCTGCTCGGGCTCGCGGCGGCCGCCGCCTGCCTCGCCCTGTCCGCCTGCGGGTCCGCGTCCGGCTCGGGCGCGGCCAACCCGAAAGGGCTCGAGAAACCCGTCCTGAACGTGGGCGTCGTACCCGTCCCCGACTCCGCGCCCCTCGCGATCGCCCAGCAGAAGGGCTTCTTCAAGGACGAGGGCCTGACCGTCAAGACCAAGCCGATCAAGGCGTCGCCGGACGCGACGCCGATGCTGCTCAACGGCTCGATGGACCTGGCCCTGCTGAACTACGTCTCCACGTTCACCGCGCAGGACAAGGGCGCGATCTCGTTCCGCCTGGTCGCCGACTCCTACCAGGGCGCCAACGGCTCGTTCGCGCTGCTCACCGGCCCGGACTCGGACGTGCGCGGCCTCGCCGGGCTGAAGGGCCGCAAGGTCGCCGTCCCGGCCCTGAAGAGCATCACCGACCTGCTGCTCGCCGTCCAGCTGAAGAACGCGGGCCTCGACCCGGCCAAGGACGTCACGGTCGTGCCCGTCCCGCTGCCGAACATGGGCGCGGCGCTCAAGCAGGGCACGGTCGACGCGGTCGCGGCCGTCGAGCCGTTCGTCACCGACATCCAGACCGCGCAGGGCGGGCACCTGCTCGCCGACCTGGTCACCGGCCCGACCGAGGACTTCCCGATCTCCGGCTGGGGCGGGACGTCCAAGTTCGCCGACAAGCATCCGAAGACCGTCGCCGCCTTCCAGCGCGCCATCAACCGGGCGCTGAAGGTCGCCGCCGACCGCGGCGAGGTCACCCGGGTGATCCCGACCTACACCCAGATCCCCGCCGGCACCGCCGGCAAGATCTCGCTCGGCGCGTACCCCACCGGCCTGGACGCCGCGAAGCTGCAGAAGGTCGCCGCCCTGATGAAGGAGTACGGCTACCTGCAGAACGCGCCGGACGTCCGGAAGATGATCGTGGCTCCGCCGAAGTGACGTCCACGGCGAACGCGCCCGCCCGTCCGGCCGCCGAGGCCGCGCCCCGCGCCGGACGGGCCCGGCCACCAGGGACGAGCGTCGCGCTGACCCGGACGCGGCGCGGCGCGCAAGGCGTCCTCGCCTTCCTGGTCCTGGCCGAGCTCGCGTCCAGGACGGGCATGGTGGACCGTTCCGTCCTGCCGCCGATCTCCTCCGTCCTGGCCGAGGCCGGACGGCTCGCCGGGGACGCCGCGTTCCTCGCCGACGTCCGCGCCACCGTCACCGCCTGGCTGCTCGGGCTCGCCGAGGCGGTCGCGATCGCCGTCCCGCTCGGGCTCCTGTTCGGCTCGCTGCCGCGCGTCGAGGCGGTCGTCCGGCCGGTGCTGGAGTTCCTGCGCCCGATCCCGGCGGTCGCGATCATCCCGCTCGCCATGCTGCTGTTCCCGGACGCCCTGGACATGAAGACGACCATCGCGGTCTACGCGTCCTGCTGGCCGGTGCTGATCAACACCGTCTACGGCCTGCGCGAGGTGGACCCGGTCGCCCGCGAGTCCCTGCGCTCCTTCGGCTTCGGCCCGATGTCGGTCCTGCTGCGCGTCTCGCTCCCGTCCACGGCCCCGTTCATCGCGACGGGCGTGCGCATGTCGGCCGGGATCGCGCTGATCGCCACCGTCAGCGCCGAGCTGTTCGCGAGCGGCTCGGCCGGCATCGGGACGTTCATCAACACCGCCGGAAGCTCCGCCCGCATGGAGCCCATGCTCGCCGCCACCCTCTGGGCGGGCGTCCTCGGCCTGCTCGGCAACGGCGCCCTCGCCGCCCTCGAACGCCGCCTGTTCCGCTGGAGAACGGCCCGATGATCTACCTGCTCGCCCGGCTGGCGTCCCTGCCCGCCGCGGTCGCCGTCTGGGAGGCGCTCACCCGCCGCGCGGACGACCCGTTCTTCCCGCCGCCGTCCGAGATCCTGGCCCGGATGCACAAGGACTGGTTCTCCGGCCCGGCGTCCCACCTGTTCCTGACCGCCCAGGCGACCGGCAACATCTTCCCCAGCCTCGCCCGCCTCCTGGCCGGCTGGGCCCTGGCCTGCGTCCTGGGCGTCGCCGTGGGCCTGGCGGCCGGACGCTCCCCGCTCCTCGCCGACCACCTCGCCCCGCTGATCCACTTCTTCCGCGCGATCCCGCCGCCCGCGCTCGCCCCGGTCTTCCTCGTCGCTTTCAAGATCGGCACCGAGATGCAGCTGGCCACGATCGTCTTCGGCGTCGTCTGGCCCGTCCTGCTGAACGCGATGGACGGCGCGCGCGACATCGACCCCCTCAAGCTCGACACCGCGCGCGTCTTCCGCCTGTCCCGGACCACCCGCGTGTTCCGCGTCCTGCTCCCGGCCGCCGCCCCGAAGATCTTCGCCGGCCTCCGGCTCAGCCTCTCGACGGCCCTCATCCTCATGGTGATCTCGGAGCTGGTCGGCAGCGTCAACGGCATCGGCTACCTGCAGATGCTGGCCCAGAGCACCACCGACGTCCCCGGCGTCTGGACCTGCATCGTCCTGCTCGGCGTCCTCGGCCTCGTGCTGAACGCGGCGTTCCTGGCGGTGGAACGCCGCGTCCTGTCACGTCACGGGTGATACTGCTGCACGATCTTGTTGACGTGCCCGTACCGGTTGAAGCTCACCTTGAAGTACCGCCAGGTCCACGGCTTGTTCACGGCCGCCTGGAGTTGCGCCCGCGTCGCCGGCCGCAGCGAGATGCGCCCGCCCTTGTCCGAGACGAGGCAGACCACGGCGTGCGACGACAGCTTCTCGGCGTGCGCCTTGCCGTAGGGGACGTAGTACCCCTCGGCCTCCTTGGACGTGTGCCACTTGGCGTAGCGCCCGCTGATCTTCGCCCCGTGGACGCTCCCCCGCTTGAGCTCCATCACCTTCTGGAACTTCCCGCCACACGAGACCTTCGCGGCGTCCTGGTCCGCCATCGCCGGAGCAGCGATCCCCGTAGCGACGACCGCCACCGCCCCCGTCACGGCCAGCCGCCTCATCGTGCTCTTCATCCGCTCCACCTTCCTCATCGAGAGTCCGGTCGGTCAGACGCCACTTCACCCCCAAAGGTTCAAACCAACCCGTACCAACCTCCCGCTTAACGAGTTGGCACTCACCTCGGGCATCCCGTAAGCTCATGCCTGTCGCCGAGAGCGAGGGCCCCGAAAGCCCCGGTCACGGAACACCTCCGAACCAGCTAGACTCGGAGCACGCAAGGTCCTGTGGAGCAGCTAGGAGTGCTCGCCACCCTGTCAAGGTGGAGGCCGCGGGTTCAAATCCCGTCAGGACCGCCAGACGCGCCGATCGCGTGCGTCATGGGCAGGTAGCTCAGTCGGTACGAGCGTCCGCCTGAAAAGCGGAAGGTCGGCGGTTCGACCCCGCCCCTGCCCACATTCTCCGAACGAATCGAAAAGCCCGGACACGTGATCGTGTCCGGGCTTTTCGACGTAACGTCCCGCTACAACCTCAGCCGAGAACATCCCCAGCCGCCCAAGTGACGCCGTCGGCGCAACTCCCCCGCGTACAGCGGATATCGGTTCAGTCGAGCGCCATCTTGGCCGCCAAGGCCCGGATCTCCCTACCCTTCGAATGCCTTCCGCTGCTCCGCAGATCGCGCACCAGATTCCTCACGATCGGCCGGTTCCGCACGTGCTGAGGCGCGATTCGGTCGGCCGTCAGCAGCGCGTCAACGGCCTTGTCCTCCTTGCGGTTCATCGCCATACCGGCTGCGCGGCAGGTCCAGTAATGAGCCTGCCTCTCCCCCGAGGCGATGTCCGCGACCTCTACGAGCTCTGACCGGGAAACGACGTCGCGCGGCCGGCCAAGCTCAAGACTGATCTCAACGGCGTGAATCCGCGTGTTCACGCGGTTGAACTGCGTCTGGTAAACGTTCCCGTTCGGCGGCAACGCGGCAGCGACGCGTTCCGCCTCGCTGAGATGGGCCTCCGCCTCCGAGCGGTTGAGCAGCCGCGAATAGGACACGGCGGCCCGCAGATGTAGCGCGCCCCACAGCGCCTGAAGGTCCGGGTCGTTGGACCCCATGTGCTCGTCAATGTCGTCCAGTGCGGCCAAGGCGGCCGACTTCGCCCCCTCCAGGGACGCCTCATGCAGCCAGACCCCACACAGGTCCCACGCGGACGCGGCGACGAGTTCCGGAGCGCCGACCCGATCAGCAGCGACCAGCTCCCGCTGTACCGCCGTCCAACCGAGATCATGATGGCCGAGAAGGTTGGACGTCACACGCGCCATGTGGCAGGCCCGGAGCATCAGCGCCTCCGCCCGATCCCGGTTAGGTGCGGTCCGGTCGGCGGTATGGAGCGTAAGGTCCGTGATGATCTGCGGGAGGATCGCGCCGAGCGCCGAGAACCGCGCGTCCTGCCGCAGCTTCTCCGCGAGCGCCACTTGGCCGGAGATCTCCTCGAGGTTGCTCGGTTCCCGGCTCTGGATCACCGTGGCACCACCGGGCATCGTGGCCTGTTGGAGCGCAAGCCGCAGTTCGGGGATGGCCGAGTGCCCCGAGTCGAGTTCCGCCGTCTCGTGCCGATACGGCTGTCCGGTCAGTTCGGGAACCTCAACGTCGAGCACGCTCGCAAGCTTGGCCAGCACGCTTGCACGGTCGAGCGGTAGTCGACCGTTCTCGATCTTGGTCACCCAACTGACCGACCGGTCCATGGCCTCGGCAAGCGTCGCCTGATCCCAGCCCTTCCGGCTACGCGCACGAGCGACCCGCTGCCCAGTGGTCATCTGCTCCGTCACGAGCACTCCCTTCGCCACCCTGGCAAAGTACGGGCCGCAGCCACGCCTGCTGTCAGCAAAAGTGACAGCCACGGTTCCGCAGTGCTTCTGACTTGGAGAGACCCCGTCGCAGAAAATCTGCCAACTGTGAAGCGCCCCGGGTCGAATGGAGGCTCGATTCCCTGAGAGGATCGAGTCATGGCACGTCAGTCCCCCTATCCGCCTGAGCTGCGCAGGCGGGCGGTCCGTATGGTCACCGAGGTGCGTCCGGACTATCCCAGCGAGTGGTCGGCGATGAAGGCGGTGGCG
>NZ_JBHSIT010000020.1:0-123780 GCF_042652125.1 Actinomadura gamaensis
GCGTCAACACCAAGACCAAACTGATCAAGAGACAGATGTATGGCCGGGCAGGCTTCCATCTCCTGCGCCACCGCATCCTCCTGCAGTAGCCCCACCCTCCGTTACCACCGAAAGAACGACAGAGCCGAAAACCGTACAGTCCCCTCGCATGGGCGCAGGGGACGACGGTGGCCATGCGGTCGATGGGACGCCATCGAGGTCGGCTATCCCCGCGGGCGCTGGGACGACGCGTGTCCCATGGCTGGACCTCCCAGGGGCCGGGGACCATCCCCGCGGGCGCGGGGCGACTTGCCGGACCAACTGCCTGAGTAGACCTGATCGGGACCATCCCGCGGGGGACTGTACGGTTTTCGGCTCTGTCCCGTAATCGGTGGTAGCGCTGCGTGATGCACACTCGAGCAGGATGCGGTGGCGGAGGAGGTCGAAGCTGGCACGGCCGTGCATCTGTCTCATGATCCGTTTGGTGCGGGTGTTGACGCCTTCGGTGCGGCCGTTGTGGAAGGGCAGGGTGAGTGCGGCGTCGATGGCGGCGCGGTCGAGGTCGATGCCGTTGACGAAGCCGTGCAGGTAGGGCAGGTCGGCGCCGCGAACGTCGGTGATCCAGGTGGTGAGCTTGGTGTCGTTTCCTTCGGCGGGGGTGAGGAGCTGGGCGAACCCGCTGATGAGGCGGGCGAGTTCGGTGAGTTCGGGGCAGCTGGCGGTCAGGTCGTAAAGCAGGGCGTTGTCCTTATCGCGGCGGTGCTCGGGCTGGCTGAGCAGGAGCCGGGCGAGGTGGCGTGGAGTGGTGACGGGCCGGTCTCCTTCGGCGCGGCCCTGGTTGAGGTAGCGGTAGAGGAGGTTGAGGCTGCCGGTGTAGCCGAGCTGCTTGATCTCCTTGAGGAAGCTGGGTGACCGGAACGGCGGGGTCTTCGGCGCGACGGGCGCGCAGGTGGTCGCGGTAGGGGTCGACGAGGGTGGGCCGGTAGCGCGGTGCGATCCGGAGCTCTTCGGGTTCGCCGCGGCGCGAGTAGCGTTGACGGTGCCCAGGGAGATGTTCAACCTTCGGGCGCATTCGAGCAGGCCGACGCCCTGGTCGAGGAGGGCGTGGACCTGCTGCCAGCGTTCCCGGGTGGTCTGTTCCCGGTCGCCTGCGGGGCGGGGCGGGTTGACCGTCGCCCAGCAGGCGGTGTGGGAGCGGACCTCCGACAGGGCCTTGTCGCAGAGGCTGAGCCACAGGTCCCACCGATCGCCGACCTGGACCGCGTCGGGCAGGGCCTGGCGGATCGCCTCGGCGTAGACCGGCGAGCCGTCCCGGCACACGACCTCGACGCCCGGATGCGTCCCCAGCCACTCCTGCAAGGCTTCGGCGCCGCGACAGGGCAGGACGTCGACCGGTTCACTGGTCCCGGCGCTGATCAGGATCGTGGCGTACCGCTGCCGGCCCTTCAACGCGAAGTCGTCCACGCCCAGCACCCTCGGCACCCGCAGCGGCGGGAGCGGCAGCCGCGCCAACAAACGCAACGCGACCGACCGCGACAGCGCCCAGCCGGCCGACAGACGGGCGCTCGCCCGTCCCGCCGGCTCCCGAACCATCGCGCCCAGTTGCTCGGCCAGCCGGCTCGTCCGGCGTTGATACCGCTCCAGCAGGCCGGGCACCTGCTCGCGGAACGTCCCCCTGGGGCAGTTCCACCGCCCGCACCGCAGCCGCCGCACCCGCACCCGCACCCGCACCCCGACGATCACACGGCGGCCGTCAACCGGCACGTCCGTCACCGTCCGACCGCACCAACCATGCACCTGCCGCGTCGGCGTCCCGCACACCGGGCACGGCACCGGATCACCACGCGTGCGAGCTGCGACCCGGATGCACTCACCCTCATCCACGACCCCCTCGACGAACAGCGCGGACAACCCCGAGAACACCGCGCCAACCAGCGCGTCGACCTCCAGCACCCTCCAGGCTGACACGAGATCACACAGAGCTACCACCGATTACGGGACAGAGCCGAAAACCGCACAGTCCCGGCATCCGAGAACCAGGTCTTCAGCTGGTCTCACGTCCGTTGGTTGTCGGTGTCGCCTGTTGGGTGTTGGCCGACCCGTCGCGCCGTGGGCTTTCCTGGGTCTCGAACGCGGGACCGGCTCATCCGCCCCGCGGCAACCACGTGAACCACCGCTAATCAGGAGGCAGCCGTGCCCGTCGTGACCGTTCAGCAGGGCCCCCGCGACATCGAGCTCAAGCGGGAGCTGATCAAGAAGATCACCGATGCGTTCGTCGAGACCTACCGGATTCCGGCCGAGACGGTGATGGTCTTCATCGAGGAGACCCCCGCTGACAGCTTCGGCGTCGGTGGGAAGCTCGCCGCCGACAAGTGACCTCTGCGCGAAGCGCGCAGGTGCGCAGATTCCCGAAAGTGCGTCGGCAGGAACCTGCATGTCAATCGCCCTCCGAGGGCTGTAGGGCTGTCGATTCCCGCTGAGAGCATCCGTTTCCCAACCTCGTAACTCGCGCCCAGACCAGAAGGGAAAGCAGCCAAGACGAAGCTGGTCCCGATCCTGACGACGGTGGTGTGTGAACTTACCGGCTGATCGTGGTTGGTTGAGTGGTCAGTGAGCCGTTTCCATCATGCGCGAGCTGAGACTTCGCGGTTCTAAAGAACGCTGATGGCCTTGACGAAGTGGCCGGCAGGATCGGGGCAGCAGCGGAGCTTACTGAGGATCTCCCATGATCTGAGCTGGCGTTCGCGCGTTCACCCGGGCCGCGGAGCTTGGCATGCGACTCGTCGGCCTGCTTCTGTGACGGTATGCGGGCGGTGTGTCGGGCCTCTGTGCGGCGCGATGCCCCGGCGTGGACGTGTGGGTCGCGGCCGCCCCCGAGGATCTGGGAAACGGGCTGGTGCGCCTGCTGGTGTCGGAGAGGGGCCGTCCCGAGCAGCCCAGGGGGTGACCGTGGACTACGAGGCTCACGCTGGCACGGGCGCTGCGGCCGAGTCGGCCGTCATTACGGCGGATACCTGGGCTGAGGAGCGCTACGGGACACCTAACGAGTTCTTCGCACCGGCCGCCATCTGCCCCGGCTTGGATGAGCAGGAGAAGCCACCCGACCGTCTCGGCTGTAGCTGTTCGGTCCCGGCCCCGCCACCCCAGCCGCGGGCCGCCCACTACTTGCGGTACTGGGAGGCTTCCCTGGCGATGGCCTCCAACTCGCCCAGGACAACAGGGTCAGCCTCGATTTTCTGAGCGGACAGGTTCAGATGCTCGGCCCGCTCGATGAGGTTGATGATGTTGATGATGTTCTGTCTGGTCCAGTGCAGCCGCTGGGCCAGTTCTTCGACATCGATGAGCGTCTGGTCGCGGTCGCCTTCCGACACCTGCCGGTCTGTCTTCGCCGCCGCCCGATCGCGGCCTGCGGCGAACCGGTTCTGCGCGTTGGAACGCCGGGCATGACGCTCGTTCAGCCGGTCCACCTGCAAGGTCAGCAAGAACGCCCGCAGCGCCGCCCGATCCACGCGGTTGGAGGCCCGGTCCTCCTCAGCGGTGCGGCGCTGCTCCTTGGACGTTCGCCGTTCGACCGACTGCTCGGCGGCACGGTCATCACGCAACTCGGCAAGGCGCAGCAGGTCCGACATCCGCGCGGCGGTGGCCTCCGCCGTCAGGGCGGATTCGACCGCCCGCGCGGCCCGCACCGCAGCCCGCGCGTCGCGGTCCTCAGCCGCAGCGTCTCGGCCCTCGGCAGCCAGGTCGCGGACCTGACCGACCTCTCGGCGCCGCTCAGCCGCTGCCACCGCGCCGAAATCACGGCCCAAAACTTGATCACGGTCTGGACTGAGGCCGGCGTCAGGGGGCGCCTCGGCCTCACCGGCCGCCGCCCGCCCGCGCAGAGCCGCCGCGACCCGCACTGCCAGGACGCTCAACGGATCGTCGGGATGCTGCGCCGCCAGCCCCTCCAGCAGCACCACGACAGCGCCGACTTCGCCCCGGTCCAACAATCCTCCACGCCTCCCCGGCCAGAGAACCGACCCCGCCACCCAAGCCTAGACCGACCTGTCAGGCCGCCGACAGAACTCCGATCCCCACGAACAGGCTCACGACGCGTAGCGGGGTGGGCGGGCGCTCGCGGGGCGAGCTGTTCGGGCGTCTACCCGGTGCAACGTCGTCCCCAGGGAACCGTGGGCGGAGGCCGCGAACCGAGGACGTTCGGTAACCACCCCGGACCCGGCGGTTGAGTCGAACTCCGCGGGGATTGTGGTGCGAGCCAGTGTGCTCCCCACGCGCCGGTGAGACGGCACTGTCCTGCACGAGGCCTAACCGATCACCGGGTTTGCGGACAGTACCGATGTGCGAGGACCACCTGAAGACCGCCCCGTCAAGACGCCAGACACCCGGGCGCGGTCGCGTGCCCTGCCGGTGTCGTCCGAACCAACCAGTGACCACTTCAAGTAGTCATCTGCATTCCAACGGTTACCGTCCGTGGCGGGCCGCAAAACCCCTCAGGCCGGGGCCGGTTCGGGCCGTCGTGAGTGGTCCCGGCGATCTGCCGGACCAGCCGCCCGCGCTGCCGCGTGGTCAGCGCGGGGTCGGCCGCCTCGCGAATGAGCTGGTATTTCCAGAGCGCGACCTGCTGGGCGCGCTCGGCCCGTCGACGGGCTTCTTCGTCCGCCTTGGACACGCGATCATCGCCGCGAGCGCGGCTCGGAATGGTGTCCCGGCGGCTGCGGGGAGAACATCCGGTCGGCGAGGAAGCCCGCCAGCAGGGTTGTGAACGCCGCCCGTATCCGTTCAGCCCTCGAGGAGAACCGGCGCAGCCAACCCCGCGCCGTCTCCGCAGGCCGGCCGAGCCCGGCCGCGATCCGCCGATGTCCCTTGCCCGCCGCGGAGACCTCCACCGCCGCGCCGATCACCTCGACCACGTCCGCCCGCCGCGCCAGCACCCCCACCGGCGGCAGCACAGTCGCGAACACCGCCTTCGCCGAGCGGCGTGCTCAGCCGAACAGTCCTTCGGCTCCGGCGAGCAGATCCTCCAGGACGTCGATATTGGCGATCGCGTCGGTCGGCTCGGTCCGGGCCGCGCGCAGCTCGTCCCGCAGCTCGTCCCGCTGCGCGGCGACCGCCTCGATCGACGGCTCGGCGAACAGGCGCTGTCCGGCAGCGATCCCGCCGAGCATCCGCTGGAGCGCGTAGGCGGCGTGCGCGGCGCCCAGCACGATCGGCCCGGAGGCGGGGTCGGTCGCGGCCTCGCGCAGCGGCCCCGACACCCGCAGCGTCTGCCAGCGCAGGAACTCCGCCCACTTGCCCGGGTCCACCTCCCCGGTGTCGGGGTCCAGCATCCCGCAGGTGGACAGCTGCTCGGCGTGCGCGGCCGCCGTGGCGTCGGCGTCGCCGGCGGCCAGGGGCTCGGCGAGCATCGCGTGCAGCTGCACCGCGCCCAGCAGCGCGTTGGCCAGCCGCTTCCGGTAGGCGTCGGCGCCGCCGAGCCGGGCCGCCTCGGCCTCATGCTCGGCCGCAGTCCCGGTGCCGCCAAAGCAGTCCAACGCGGCCAGCGCGGCCGTGAACTGCAGGGCCGTGGCCAGGGCGCCGGTGAACGGGCGGTCGCATCCTGGTTGCTCAAGCGCGCACGCTACGGCCGCCACGGGCGGCGCGGACGAACGCTCAGCAAGATATGCAAAACGCAGGGTTTTGCCGGGCGGCCCGAGCGCGGACCGGATCACGCACGCGCGTTTTTGGGCATGCAACGTTGTCGCCGCAGGTCGGGGGGGCGGCCTTGGGTTCGGCGGGTGCGTCGACGAGCGCCTGGTGGACGCGGAGGGCTCGCCGCCCTCCGAACCTCCCGCTCCCCCGGTGCGAGCGGGCCGTCAACGCGTACGTGTACCCGGTGACGTCCGGGCCGGACGGCGGGATGTGTACCACGGTACATATCGGCTGGCAGCTCGTCCGGGCGCCTACCGGCGGGGCCTAACCGGGGTCCACCCGTGCGGCGGAGACCGCCCGGACGCGCCGTGGGCCTACCTCGGTACGCCCCCGGTAGGGCCCGCCGGTAGAGGAGGCGCGGACGGACGCGCGCCCCCGCTCCCCCGCCTCGGCGGGGGAGCGCGTCCGTCCACGCCCCCTCTGACCTGCGCGAGACACAGGGAATCCCCGGAGGCGACCCCGCCAGCCGCGCGCGGTGAGCGCCTGGGTGTAGGCAGCCATCATCTGCTCCAGCTCGGCCGGGCCGAGTCGCCTGTCAGTGGCGGCGGCGACGCTGAACGGCTCCTCGCCGTGCCCGACCACGACGTCGAACCTGCGGACGGGAGTTCCCAGTCACTGGTCCCACGTGCAGTAGTCCCACCGGTGGATGCCGATCGTCTTCTCGCAGTGGAACGTCTCGCTCTTTCCGCCTCCCAGGTCCTCCTTGACGAACACCTCCCCCCGATCCCCGCTGCCGGACACGTGCTTGCACCCGCTCCCGTAGAGCAGATATCGGTGTGTCGAGGTGAGCACGCCCGTCTCGCAGGTGTACCGGGCGCCGACCAAGGCGGCCCGGGACTGCGCGGCGGGTGGTGCAGCGGGCTGGGCGGCAGCCGGCAGTACCGCAGTCGACAGCGCGACGGTGGTCAGCGCGAAGGCGATCGGACGGGACATCACACACCTCTTTCACGGTCGGTGCCGGGCGCACTCTGCGGTCCTGCCACCCCCGCCGTCCGACCAACCTCCCCCGGTCGCACCCGTCACGCTGGCCTCACCGCAACACCGGACGCCGGAGGACACCTGCCCGCACCGGCCACGCCGCCCACGGGACGCCAGCATGGGCGGCGGGCGGCGGGTCAGCCGGGGACCGCGGGTGTGAGAAGCAGCCCACCCAGTCGTGCTCGAAGACGGCCTGCTGGCAGTGGACCGTCCGGGCGGGGAACGGCTGCACGTTCATCAGCAGCTTCTTGACGTAGGTCTCGTGGGGGTCGCCGCTGCCGGACACGTGCTTGCAGCCTGTGCCTGCCAGGGCCCAGGAGTTGTTTCTCGAAGACCATCGAGCCGTTCTCGCAGGTGGTCTTGGTCGCGGCCACCGCGGGCAGGGCCGGGGCAGTGACCAGGCCGGCGGCCAGCGCGCCGACGGCGGTCAGCGCGGCCAATCGACGCGTGGTCAGAGGAGACGACGGACGGAACGTCACACACCTGCTTTCGCAGTCTGGAGCGGGGCGCACCCTGCGGTTCCGCCACCCCCGCCGTCCCGCCAACCTGCCTGTGCCGCACCCGTCACCCCGGCCTCACGCGCACGATGTACCGGGCCCCGCCACACCCAGCACAAAGATCAGCCGTCACTGTCCGCACTCATGGTGGAGCGGTGGGGCCGCTGCGTCGACGTCGCGTTACGACACGCCCGCTCCCTTGGCTCCCGGGCCGCTTCCGGCCGCCAGACCGAGATCATCACGCACCGTGACCGACACCGGAGGCCGGTGGGCCCCGGCAGCATCACCGCTAATTTCTGCACTCAGCCTCCTCGCGGACCGAGTTGGGCGGGCAAAGGGCGCCCTAGACGTCACTCCCACCCCCAGCACGCGTCCGAGGTGTTGTTCACGCCGGCCGAGGCCGAGGTCGAGTGGCCGCGGGGCCGTACTCAGGATGAGCATCATCTGCTGGCGCTGGTGGTGTGGCTGAAGTCCTACCAGCGGCTCGGCTACTTTCCGAAGGTCGAGGATGTCCCGGCGGCGGTGGCCGGGCACGCCGTGCGGGATGGGCGGCGGGACGGCTGCCCGGCTCCCGACGATCGCGGCGGGGAGGGAAAGCCTTGCGAACCGCCCGCCAGGCCCGCCAGTCCGGTCGCGTTCGTTACGCCGACCTGGTGGGCGCTGTCGCCGCTCCGGGCGGCGCGCGCCTGGCCGGGAAGGCCGGACGCGTTGTGGTGTGCGGCCTGCTGTCAGTCGTTGATGGCCTGGTAGAGGGTGGTCCAGAAGTCGTGGATGGCCATCGAGGAGTCCGGGGTGGACATCCCGGTCTGGGTGAGCAGGATGCCGACGAGCCCGTGGTGGGGGTCGGCGTAGGTGGTGGTGCCGGCGCCGCCGTCCCAGCCGAACTGGCCGATGGGGGCGTAGTCGCCGCGGTAGGTGCGCACCGCCATCCCGCATCCCCAGCCGCCGTGCTGCCCGGTGCCGTGAGACAGGTGGACGACGCTGCGGGCCCAGGCCTGGCGGGCGGCCAGTTGCTCAGGCGTGAGGCGGTTGGTGGTCATCAGCTCCACGGCGGGCCGGGACAGGATCCGCTCGCCCTGGTGGATGCCGCCGTTGAGCAGCATGCGGAAGTAGGCGTGGTAGTCGTCGGCGGTGGAGTCCAGGCCGCCGCCGCCGGACTGGAACGCCGGGGGCTTGTCGTGGTGGCCTCCTTGGGCCGGGTCCTCCACGAGGAACTCGCCGGTGTGGGGATCGGGGGCGTACAGGGGCGGGAACCGGTCGATCTTGTCGGCGGGCACGTGGAAGGCGGTGTCTCTCATGCCCAGGGGGTCGAAGATGCGCTCGCGCAGGAACGTCTCGAAGGACTGGCCGGTGACCCGGGCGACCAGCACTGAACGTCATCGCGCGCCTCTGCGCCAGCGTCATCTCCCCCAGGGCTCCGCCCTCACGCCTGGCCTGCTCCCGGCGGGCCGCGGTCAGTGCCTCCAGTTCGTCGTCGTAGGTGCCGGCCGACCGGGGCGTCTCCGTCGTGTCGTAGTACATCCCCGTGTACCGGGTCGCCCCGGTGCGCTTGCTGAGCTTTTTGGTTACGTACGGTTGCCGCATCGAATCCTCGTCTGAACGGAAGAACGAGTTAGCGAACCGGGGCTAGTGGACTGCCTGACACAGCCCAGAACCAGCCATCACCACGCTGGATTAAAAGGTATACTCACCTGCCACTTTACTTAAAATCAACGCTTCGGCCGAGTCTGGGAGGCTTCAGGCGGACTTTGCGGCGGCGAAGAAGTCGAGCAGGCTCTGCGGGGTCGCGTCGCCGAAGAGGATGTCGTGCATCCGGACGGCGTCCTCGGCCTCGGCGGCGGAGCGCGGGAACAGGGCCCGCTCGTACTCGGCGAGCGCGGTCTCGACGTCGCCGGGGTGGGCGGCCAGGGCCCGGCCCAGCTCGGCGCCGTCGTACATGGCCAGGTTCGCCCCCTCACCCGACGGCGCGGAGAGGTGCGCGGCGTCGCCGAGCAGCGTCACACCCGGCACGCGGTCCCAGCGGTGCCCGGCGGGCAGGGCGTGGAGCGGCCGCAGCACCGGCGGGACGTCGGCGTCGGTGATCAGCGCGGTCAGCTCCGGCGCCCAGCCCTCGAACTCCGCAGCGATCCGGGCCGCGGACGCGGCGGCGTCGCTGAAGTCGATCTCGGCGAACCAGTCCCGCGGCTTGGACAGCACGACGTAGGCGTGCAGCGTCCCGCCGCTCTCCCGGTGGGCCTGGATCGCCTTCCCCGGCGCGAGCGTGAGCAGCGACCCGCCGCCGACCGCCGCCGCGGTCGCGGGGTGCCGGTCGTCGCCGTCGAACAGCCAGGTCTCGACGAACGACCTGCCGATGTACTCGGGCACCGCAGCGGAGACCAGCGGCCGGACCCGCGACCACGCGCCGTCCGCGCCGACGAGCAGGTCGGTGCCGGTGGTCGTCCCGTCGGCGAAGGTCACCTCGTGCTTCCCGCCGCCGAGCGGGCGGACGTCCGTCACCTTGTGCCCCCACCGCACGGTGCCCGCCGGGAGCGAGTCGAGCAGCATCCGGCGCAGCTCCCCCCGCTGCACCTCGGGCCGTCCGCCGGTGCCGTCGTCGGGCTCGTCCAGCAGGACGGTCCCGTCCGGTGCGAGGACCCGCGTCGCCTGGTGCCCCTCCAGGACGAGCCCGCGGAACTCCTCGATCAGCCCCGCCGCCTCCAGGGCCGGCTGGCCGTTGCTCTCGTGGATGTCGAGCAGCCCGCCCTGGGCCCGCGCGGTCGGCGAGGCCTCCGCCTCGTAGACCGTGGACGGGATCCCGTGGACGTGCAGGACGCGGGCGAGCGTGAGCCCGCCCAGCCCCGCGCCGATGATCGTGACGTGCGTGTTCATGATTCCCCCCGGTTCGGCGACGGACGATGCGGCGCCCCATATGGAACGTCGTTCCATAACCAATATGGAACAACGTTCCAGCATGTGTCAAACTGGGGACATGCCACGGACCCGAGGACGAGCCCCCGCCGGGGGACGCGCCGACGCCCTCTCCCGCGAGATCGTCGTCGGCGCCGCCGTCGCGCTGCTGGACGAGCTCGGCGAGCGCGGGCTGACCTTCCGGGCGCTCGCCCAGCGCCTGAACACCGGCACCGGAGCGCTCTACTGGCACGTCGCCGGCAAGGACGAGCTCGTCGCCCTGGCCGCCGACCAGGTCCTCGGCCGCGCCCTCACCTCGGCGCCCGTCCCAGCCGCCGATCCGGACCCGGCCGCCGCCTCAGCCGAGGGTCCCGCCTCCACCCCGGCCGCCGCCTCAGCCGACGGTTCCGCCTCCGCCCCGGCCGAAGAGGCCCTCGCGGAACTGCGCGCCCTCGCCCTCGCCGTCTTCGACGAGCTGGACCGGCATCCGTGGGCCGCGTCCCGCGTCACCACGCCGCCCACGCTCCCCAACGCGCTGCGCCTCCAGGACGGCATCGGCATGCTCGTCACGCGGGCCGGCGCCCCGCCGGAGCGCCGCTTCGCCGTCTCGACGGCGGTCTTCTACTACATCACCGGTGTCGGCGCCCAGATCATCGCCCCGAGCGTCACCGTCGCGCCGTCCACCGACCGCGAGACCTACCTGGCCCGCACCGCCGAGCACTGGGAGAGCCTCGACCCGGCCGAGTACCCGTTCCTGACGGGCATCACCGCCGACCTGCGCGACCACGACGACCGCGACCAGTTCATCACCGGCCTCGACCTCCTCCTCGACGGCCTCGGCCGTCCCCGCCCGTAACCCCCTCCTCGGCGCCGGTCGTCCGGCCCGCCGGGCTAGGTGAGGTCGAGGTGGCCGCGCCGGAGCCGCCGGGAACCACCCTGACCGGACGGCACCGTCCGGTCAGGCCCGGCCGCGAGCGCCGTCGAGGATCTGCTCGCGGAGGATGTCCGCGTGGCCGCCGTGCTGGGCCAGCTCGCGCAGCATGTGGAGGTAGACCCAGCGCAGCGGCAGCGGGCCCCGGCGGTTGCCGCGCACGAGGTCGTCCAGGCCGAGGTCCTTCGTGGCCTCGCGGGACGCCGCGCACGCCTCGCGGTAGGCCCGCTGGACGGACTCGACCGTGTCGCCGGGGGTCAGATCGAACGACTCGTCCGGGGTCTCGGGAATGCCGATCTCGCTCCGGGGACGGCACGTGACCGCCTCGTCGAACCAGACCTTCTCGATGAACGTGGCGTGCTTGACCAGGCCGAGCAGCGTCGTCTTGGACGGGACCAGCGACCGGCGGGCCTGCTCGTCGGTCAGCCCGTCCAGGCAGGCGTGCATGTGCGCGCGGTGCTCGTCCAGGAACGTCTCGAACTGGTCGCGCAGGGAGCCGCGCAGCACGGCGGGCTCCGTCGTCGGGAGGACGGTCATGATCGCCACCCTAGGGGACGCCGGGCCGCTACCGGGAGCGGCGGCGGACGCGGCCCCACGGTTTGTAGACGGAGATGACGGTCGCGAAGGTGAGGGCGGTGAGCGACACCGCGGGCGGGAAGAACAGCTTGTCCACCGGTTCGCTGGACGGCGTCCCCGTCAGCAGCCGCTCGCCGTAAGTCGCGACCGGTCCCATCCCCGGCCGCAGCGCGAAGAAGATGAGGGCGCAGAGCGCGAGGTTGAGCACCAGCTTGACGGCCACCCACCAGTACCGCACCAGTCCCCACTTGGTGCCGAGGCCAAGCACCACGCCGCTGACGAGGCAGATCAGCGCGGAGCCCAGCATCGGCCAGACCACGAACGCCGCCAGCGCCCGGTAGGCCAGGCTGCGCAGGTTCACGTCGTCCGCGAACCGGCCCGTCAGCACCAGGACCGCGACGATCACGTCGATGCCGATCCACGCGCCCGCCGACACCACGTGGACGACCAGCATCGCGCGCCGCACCCCGCGGGAGATCCGCCACCTCGGCGCGGGCACGGCGGCGCGCTTCGGGGCCGGGAGCGTCACCGTGCCGCCTCGCGGCGCATCGGTACCGGGACGTGCGGTCATGGTCGGCTCCTTGTGGGGCGGATCTCGTCGGGGGATCTCGCACCGTCAGCATCACCGGCAGGACGGGACCGGGGCATCCGTCCGGGAGCGGCTCCCGCCGTACGCCCCACGGCGTACGAGGGCCCCGGGAAGAGCCGCCGCCGGGCCGATGCCTCCACGCGCGGAGCGTCCGGACCGCTCGGAGCATTCGGACCGTTCGGACCGTTCGGAGCGCTCGACGGGCGGCGAGTCGCTGTGGACCATGGAGGGGGCTCGGCCGGGAGGTGCCATGGACGGCGGGAACAGCGGACGCGATCGGCTGCCGGAGCTCACGGCTCCCAGCGGGGACGTGATGCGGGCGGTGTCGGCGCACGCCGACGTCCGGCGGGTGCTGGCGGACCCCCGGTTCAGCCGGGAGCTGCGGCGCGGCGGGCCGCGGCTGGCCCGCGGCGGCGACGTCAGCAACGACCGTCACTCGCTGCTCAACATGGACCCGCCCCGGCACACGCGCATCCGGCGGATCGTGGCGGGCGCGTTCACGCCGCGCCGGACGGCGGCGTGGCGTCCGCGGATGGAGGCGATCGCGGCCGAGCTGGCGGACGGGATGGCCGTGCGGGAGATGCCGTGCGATCTGGTCGAGGCGTTCGCGTTCCCGCTTCCGGTCCGGGTGATCTGCGAGCTGCTCGGAGTCCCGGACGGCGACCGGGAACGCTTCCGCCGGTGGGCCGACGCGGCGCTCTCCACGGGCACCGAGGGCGCCGCGCGGCGCTCCGCGACCGGGAAGCAGTTCCGCGGCTACGTGGAGGCGCTGATCGCCGCGCGGAAGGCGGCGCCCGGCGACGCGCTGATCGACGTGCTGATCGCGGCCTCCGACGAGGACGGCGACCGGCTGTCCGGCCCGGAACTGGTCAGCCTGGTCATCAACATCATCTCGGCGGGCCACGAGACGACCGCGCACCTGCTGGCGACGGCGGTGTTCACGCTGACGACCGGGGGCCGCTGGCCCGTGCGGGTCACGCCGGGCCTGGTGGAGGAGGTGTTGCGGCACGACACGCCCACCGCGGTCGCGCTGCCGCGGCTGGCGCTGGAGGACGTCGAGCTGGCGTCCGGCTCCGTGCGCGCCGGGGACACCGTGCTGCCGATGCTCGCCGCCGCGAACCGGGACGCGACCGTCTTCGCCGACCCGGACGAGTTCGCACCGGACCGTCCGACCGACGGCGCGTCCCATGTGACGTTCGGGCACGGGCCGCACTTCTGCCTCGGCGCGAACCTGGCGCGGCAGGAGGTCGAGGTCGCGCTCGAAACGCTGGCCGAGCGGTTCCCGAAGCTGGAGACGGCCGTCCCGGCGGACGAGGTCCCGTGGCGGTCCGGCGGCCTCGTGACGGGCCCGGAGCGCCTGCCGGTCCGCTGGTGACCGCGACATAGCGTTTTCAACCGGTCACTTGGAGTCGGCGACGGCCGCTGCCAGACTCGGGAGGTCCGGCACCTCCCGAGCGAAGGAGCGGCATGCCGTCCTCGACCGACCCCCCGCGGGAACGGGACATCGACCTCGCCGACCTGGCCTTCTGGCAGCGTCCCGCCGAGGAGCGGGAGAAGGCGTTCCGGCTGCTGCGCGAGCGGCCCGGGCCGGTGTTCTTCCCGATGCCGGCGATCCCGTTCCTGCCGCGCACCCCCGGTTTCTGGGCGCTGACGAGGCACGCCGACGTCACCGGGGCGTCCCGGCTGCCCGAGGTGTTCTCCAGCGAGCCGAGCGCGACCACGCCGGTCGACCTGCCCGACTGGCTGAACCGCTACGTCGACACGCTGCTGAACATGGACGACCCGCGGCACGCCAAGGTGCGCCGGACGGTCTCGCGCGCGTTCGCGCCGCGCGTCCTCGCCCGGCTGCACGACACCGTGCGGGCGCGGGCGGAGCGGATCGTGGCCGACCTGGTCCGGAACGGTCCCGGCGACTTCGTGTCCGCCGCCGCGGTGCGGCTGCCGATCGAGGTCATCTCCGAGATGCTCGGCGTCCCCGAGCGGCACTACGGGCGGATCGTCGCGCGCACCAACGTGCTCCTGGGGTTCACCGACGAGGAGTACACGACGATGTCGCCGGGCTTCGGACGGGTCGGCACCGGCCGGGCCCTGCTGAAGGTCGCCCGCGCCGGCCGCGACCTGCACGGCCTGGCCGCCGACCTCGGCCGCGAGCGCGCGCGGCGTCCGACCGGCGACCTGACCTCGACGCTGGTGAACGCGGACGTGGACGGCGAGCGCCTCAGCCCGCGCGAGTTCGGCGCGTTCTTCCTGCTGCTGGTGCTCGCGGGCAACGAGACGACCCGCAACGCGATCGCGCACGGGCTGAAGCTGTTCACCGACCATCCCGAGCAGCGCGAGCTGCTCATGGAGGACTTCGACAACCGGATCGGCGGCGCGGTCGAGGAGATCGTCCGGTACTGCTCGCCGGTCGTCTCGTTCCGCCGCAACGTCGTCCGGGACCACGAGCTGAACGGGCACCGGTACCGCGCGGGCGACCGGGTGCTGCTGTTCTACTCGTCGGCGAACCGCGACGACGCGGCGTTCGACCAGCCGGACGCGTTCGACATCTCCCGGCACCCGAACCCGCACGTCGGGTTCGGCGGGCCGGGGCCGCACTTCTGCCTCGGCGCGAACCTCGCCCGCCTGGAGATCACCGAGATGTTCCGCGCGCTCTTCACGCGGCTGCCCACGGCCCGCGCGGTGGGCGAACCCGACCTGCTGCGCTCGTACTTCATGAACGGCGTGAAGCGCATCCGGATCGAGTTCGACGCGCCCGTCCCGCCCGCGCGCGACGCGTCCGCCTAGCAGCGCGACAGCCTGGCGTCACACCCGCCTGGCGGCACGCTCCCCGAGCAGCGCGGCGGCCAGGCAACGCGGCGGCCTGGCGGTGCGGCGGCCCGGCCGCCCGGGCGGTCAGACGGTCAGACGGTCAGGACGATCTTGCCGGTGACGCGGCCGGTCTCGCCGCGCGCGTGCGCCCGGGCGGCGTCCGCCAGGGGGAACACCGAGTCGATCTCGGCGCGCAGCCGGCCCGCCCCGGCCAGCGCCGCGACCTCCCGCATCGAGCCGTGGTCGGCCTCCACCAGCATCTCGGCCGCCCGGACGCCGTACCGCGCGGTGTCCAGGTCGCGGATGTGGTTCACGATCGACACGAGGACGCCGCCAGGCCGCAGGGTCGGCAGCGAGCGCGGGCCGTACTCGCCGCCGACGCCGTCCAGGACGACGTCCACGTCGCGCACGGCGGCGGCGAAGTCGGTCGCGGTGTAGTCGATCACCTCGTCCGCGCCGAGGCTCCGGACGAGGTCGTGCTTGGGCGCGCTCGCCGTGCCGATCACGTAGGCGCCGAGTGCCTTGGCGATCTGGACGGCCACGTGCCCGACCCCGCCCGCCGCCGCGTGGATCAGCACGCGCTGCCCGGCGCGCAGGCCCGCGGTGTCGACCAGGGCCTGCCAGGCGGTGAGCGAGACCAGCGGCAGCGCGCCGCCCTGGACGTGGCCGGCGTCCGCGGGCAGGGGAACCACGTGGCGGGCGGCGGCGACCGCGTACTCGGCGTGCGACCCGTTCCCGTACGGGTACCTCAGCATGCCGAACACCTCGTCGCCCGGCCGGTGGATCGTCACGCCGAGGCCGACCTCCTCGACGACGCCCGACACGTCCCAGCCGAGCACGAACGGCGGCGTGCCGAGGATCAGGCCGGTGGCCCGGTGGATCCAGTCGGTCGGGTTGACGCCCGCCGCCCGGACCCGGATCAGCACCTCCCCCGGGCCGGGTTCGGGACGCTCCAGCTCGACCTCTTTCAGCACGTCGGGGCCGCCGAGGACGTCCTGGCTGATGGCCCGCATGTCAGGCGCCTCCGAGGCGGGAAGGGACGGAACGATCGTGGAACTCGACGGTCACGTGGGGCGCCAGGGCACGCAGGAAGTCGCGCGCGTCGAAGAGCGCGCCGGCCGACGCGACGCCGGTCGTCCTGATCCGGCCGGTGAGGATCCGGTGGACGGCCTCGACGGCGAGGGGCGCGCTGACCGCGTAGATGTCCCGTCCGGACGCCACGGCCGAGCGTTCGCGGGAGCCCGAGACCACGGCGACGTCCACGACGAACGACTGCGCCGACCGCCCGTGCTCGTCGGCCGCGACGGGCGCGGGCGTGTCGGGCGACGACAGGTCCCGCGCCGCCTCGACGGCCATGTAGGTGCGCACCTCCGGGACGTCCAAATGGCTGGGGACGGTCACGACGTCGGCCATCGTGAACTCCCCGAAGACCTCCCGCACGCCGGTCGGCTCGGGGAAGGCCCACTTCCGGGTGCGCAGCTCGTCGTCGTGGTGGGTCAGGCGTCCGCCGGTGAAACGGAGGTGGCGCCCGCCGCGCCTGCGCCGGGAGACCTCGCCCGCGGCGCGCGTCCCGGACGTGGGGTGCCAGCTGTCGAGCCCGTAGGCGACGTGCACCTCGTCGCCGCCGGACCAGTCGCCGGCGCCCTTCCAGCCGTCGATCGCGGCGGTGGCGAGCAGGTCGCCGAGGCCGCCGAAGAACGCCATCGCGGGCAGGACGACGGTCCCGGCCTCGCGGGCGCGGTCGCCGAAGCGCGCGAAGGTGTCGAGGTTGGCCTCGATCTCGGCCGCGACGTCCACGTAGGGGATCCCGGCGCGCAGCGCCGCCTCGGTCACCGGGCCGCCCGTGCCGGCGAACGGCCCGGCGGCGTTGATCACCGCGTCCGCGCCGGACAGCGCGCGGTCGAGCGAGGCGGCGTCGTCCGCCGCGCCCTGCCGGGCGGCGAGGCCCGGGTGCTCGGCGGCGAGCGCGTCCAGCTTGGCCTGGTCGCGGCCGACGAGGACGGGGACGAACCCCCGCGCGAGGAGTTCGGCGACGACGAAGCGCCCGGTGTGTCCGTAGGCCCCGAAGACCGCGACCGTCCGTGCCCGTTCCTTGAGTTCGTTCATGCGATCATCCTCGCGACCAGCGAGGACGCCGGGCTAGTGTCCGGAACGACAAGGTGCGTACAATTCCGGACGTGCCCTCCTCGCCGCATACCGTCGCGATCGCCGTCGCGAACGGCATCCTCCACTTCGAGCTGGCCCTGGCGTACGAGCTGTTCTCCTCGCCGCCGCCCGTGACGGCCGAATCCTGGTACGAACCGGTCATCTGCGGCGCGGGGCCGGTGCGCGCCGACGGCCGCTTCCTGCTCGAACCCGACGCGGGGCTCGACCGGATCCCGCTCGCCGGCACCGTGGTCGTGCCGGGCTGGGCGGAGGTGGACGCCGATCCCCCGGCGGACCTCGTCGCGGCCGTCCGCGCCGCGCACGACGCCGGGGCGCGGGTCGCGTCGCTGTGCACGGGCGCGTTCGTCCTCGCCGCCGCCGGGCTGCTCGACGGACGCCGCGCGACGACGCACTGGGCGCACACCGAGGCGCTCGCCGCCCGGTACCCGCGCGTCGAGGTCGATCCGGACGTCCTCTACGTGGACGACGGCAGCGTCCTGACCTCGGCGGGCAAGGCCGCGGCGCTCGATCTGTGCCTGCACATCGTCCGCCTCGACCACGGCTCGGCGGTCGCCAACGCGGCGGCGCGGAGGCTGGTCGTGCCGCCGCACCGGCCCGGCGGCCAGGCGCAGTTCGTCGCGACGCCGGTCCCCGAGCCGCGCGACCACCCGCTCAGCGACCTGCTCGCCTGGGCGGGCGCGCGCCTCGACCAGCCGCTGACCGTCGAGGACATGGCGCGCCGCGCGAACCTCAGCTCGCGCCACCTGGGCCGCCACTTCAAGGCGATGACGGGCACCACTCCCCTGCAATGGCTGCTCACCCAGCGCATCCGCCGCGCCCAGGAGCTGCTGGAGACCACGGACGAGAGCGTGGACGCCATCGCGGCCGCCACCGGCATGGGGACGGCGACGTCCCTGCGCAGGCACTTCAACCGGACGGTCGGCGTGCCGCCCGACGCCTACCGCCGCACCTTCCGCGCCCGCCACTCCGACACGGCCCCGGCCCGCGTCTAGGCGACGCCGGAAGGACGGGAGAATGGGGGCATGCCCAAGCGCCGATCCGAGCCCTGCCCCTGCGGCCTGCCCGCGCCGTACCGCGACTGCTGCGGACGGCTGCACCGCGGCGAGGCGCGGGCCGAAACGGCCGAGCTGTTGATGCGGTCACGCTACAGCGCCTTCGTGATGCGGGACGCCGACTACCTCCTGCGAAGCTGGCACCCGGCGACGCGTCCGCCGGGCATCGAGTTCGAGCCGGGACTGCGGTGGGAGCGGTTGGAGATCGTCCGGACGGCGGACGGCGCGGCCGGCGACACCCGGGGCACCGTCGAGTTCCGCGCGCACTACGTCCAGGACGGGCGGCGCGACCACCTGCACGAGAAGAGCCGCTTCGTCCTGCACGACGACGCCTGGGTGTACGTGAACGGCCGCGTCGAACCCTGACGGTCTCCTCCGATCCCTGTTCGACTCCCACGGTTCTCGGGCACGCGCGTGCCCTCGGGCGCGTGCCCTCGGGCGCGTGCGCGTCGCGGGCGGGCGTCAGCTACTGGCGAAGACCTGGAGGCGGCTGAGGTCGCCGTTGAAGTAGTCCTGGTCGCCGGGGAAGGTTCCACTGTCGGACCACTGCCAGATCGTCTGGTAGGTCCAGTTGTAGGGCATCGTGCCGGGGCTGCCGTTGTAGTTGGCGATCACGAGCGGGTTCGTGGACGCGAACGCGCCGCGGTTGCCGGTGCACTGCGACCACCAGCTCGTGGAGGTGTAGATCGCCGGGTAGCGGCCGGTGCGGGCCTTGTAGCGGTCGCTGAACGCCAGGATCCAGCTCACCATCCCGCTCTGCGAGAGGCCGTAGCAGGCCGCGCCGTACGGGTTCCACTCCATGTCGAGCATGCCCGGCAGCGTCCGGCCGTCGGCGGACCAGCCGCCTCCGTGGTCGACGAAGTAGTCCGCCTGCGTCGCGCCGGACGAGTTGTTCGGCACGGCGAAGTGGTACGCGCCGCGGATGAGGCCGGCGTTGTACGAGCCGTTGTACTGCTGCGCGAAGTAGGGATTGGTGTAGCTCGTGGACTCGGTGGCCTTGACGTAGGCGAACTTCGCGCCGTTGGCGGCCACCGACGACCAGTTGACGTTGCCCTGCCAGCCGCTCACGTCGAGGCCGGGTGTCTGGGTGACGGCGAGCGCGGGCGGGACGGGGGCGCGCCGGAAGTGCTCGTGCTTGACGATCTGCGAGCCGAGCCAGTGCCGCTCGGGGCCGTCCTTGGGTACGGCCGGGGCTGCCGGAGAGGTTGGGGTTGCCGCGGAGGTCGGGGTTGCCGGGGAGGCGGAGGCGGCGGGGACGGCCGCGGCCAGCGCGCCCGCCGCGAACGCGGTGGACAGCGCGGCCGAGAGCAGCGTGCGGAAAGGGGTCATGGGAGGACTCCCGGGGGCGGGGGACGGACGGGACGCTGCGGCGTTTATAACCCGCTCCCGAACCGCCGCGAAGACCGCGCGGAGCGTTTGATTCCGTTGTTCGATCGGCGCGTCCGTTCTTTGGCAACTTCCGTGCTCCCGCGTCGCGGCGCGTTCGGCTATGGACGCGCCTGACCGGACCCGACCTCCCCCATCGTCACGCAAAGTGATTGACGACATCCAGAGAGTGATCTAGCGTCGCTTCCATGGGCCTTCCCACCGAACCGATCGGCAGCGTCCCGCGTCCGCCCGACCTCCTGACCGCCCTGAGCTCCGGCGGCGACGCGTCGGCCGCGCAGGAGCGGGCCGTCGCCGAGACCGTCCGCCAGATGGAGGAGGTCGGCTCGCCGGTCGTCACCGACGGCGAGCAGTCCAAGCCGAGCTTCGCGACCTACCCGGTCGCCGGGCTCGCCGCCCTGGCGTCCGACGGCGTCGCCATCCCGTTCGCCGACGGGCACACCCGGCAGCTGCCCAGGCTGACGGCCGGGCCGTTCCGCTACCGGCACCACGCGGTCGAGTACCTGCGCGCCGCGCAGCGGGTCGCCCGCGTGCCGGTCAAGCAGGCCGTCATCGCACCGTCCGCGCTCAGCCTGCTGTACCCGGCCGATGGAATCGCCGGCTATTCGCGCGAACAGTTCCTCGGCGACCTCGCGGACGAGGCCGAAAAGGACATCCGCGATTGCCTGGATGCGGACGCGCACGTCGTGCAGCTCGATTTCACCGAAGGACGGCTGTCCCTCAAACTCGACCCCAGCGGTAGCGTGCTGGACGATTTCCTCGCGCTCAACAACCGCGTCCTTGAACGGTTCTCGGACGCCGAGCGGGCCCGCATCGGGGTGCACACCTGCCCCGGCAGCGACCAGGACTCGACGCACAGCCTCGACATCGACTACGCGGAACTGCTGCCGAAGCTGTTCCGGCTCAAGGCGGGCAACTTCTACATCCAGCTCGCCGGCGAACCCGACCCGGACAGGGTGCTGGCGGTCGCCGCCGACCACCTGCCCGCCGGCGCGCGGCTCTTCATCGGAGTGACCGATCCGATCGACCCGCGCGTCGAGACGGCCGAAGAGGTCCGCGACCGGGTGCTCGCCGCCGCCCGGCACCTCCCGCTCGACCGGATGGGCACCTGCGACGACTGCGGGTTCTCCCCGTTCGCTGACGACACCTCGACCTCGCGCGAGACGGCGTTCGCGAAGATCCGGGCGCGGGTCGAGGGCACCGCCCTGGCGTCCGAGGCGCTCGGCGTCTGAGCCGCGCTCGGCGTCCGAGGCGCTCGGCGTCTGAGCCGCGCGCAGCGTCCGAGCCGCGCACAGCATCCGAGCCGCGCGCGGCGTCCGACCCGCGCGCAGCGTCCGACCCGCGCGCAGCGTCCGACCCGCGCGCGGCGTCAGCTTTCCAGGGGCGGCGACGGGGACGTGCGCAGGTAGCCGTCAGCGACGATCACCTCGGCCATCGCGGGCGGACGCGCAGAAATGTACTCGACAATTCCCGGCAGTTCGTTGTCCAGGGGAATGTGCGGGATGCTTCACGTCCCGACGGGAATGTGAGACTCAAAGCGTGATCCACTCGGACGAGGTGGTGAAGGCGTGCAGCCGGTCCTGGACGGGTTCGACGCCGATGCCGGGACCGTCCGGGACGTCCAGGTGCCCGTCGTCCAGTTCGAACGGCTCGGTGACGTCCTCGGCGAAGTAGCGCCGGGACGCCGAGGTGTCGCCGGGCAGGGTGAAGCCGGGCAGGGCGGCGAGGGCGAGGTTGGCGGCGCGCCCGATGCCGGTCTCCAGCATCCCGCCGCACCAGACCGCCACGCCGTGGGCGCGGCACAGGTCGTGGATGCGCTTGGCCTCCAGGTAGCCGCCGACGCGGCCGGGCTTGATGTTGATGATGGACGCGGCGCGCAGGGTGAGCGCGGCGGCGGCGTGCGCGGCCGACTCGATCGACTCGTCCAGGCAGAGCGGGGTGCGCAGGCGGCGGGCGAGCTCGGCGTGCTGGACGATGTCGTCGTCGGCGAGCGGCTGCTCGATCAGCAGCAGGTCGAACGGGTCCAGCTTGGCGAGTCGCGGCGCGTCCGCGAGGGTGTAGGCGGCGTTGGCGTCGACCTGGAGCAGCAGGCCGTCGCCGAAGCGCTCGCGGACGGCCCGGACGGGCTCGACGTCCCAGCCGGGCTCGATCTTCAGCTTGATCCGGACGTAGCCCTCGGCGAGGTAGCCGTCCACGGCGTCGAGCAGCTCGGGGACCGAGTCCATGATCCCGACCGACACCCCGCACGGCACCCGGTCGCGGTCCGCGCCCAGGTGGCGGGCCAGGGACCGGCCGGCCGTGCGGAGCTCGGCGTCCAGCACGGCGGTCTGCAGCGCGGCCTTGGCCATCCGGTGCCCCTTGACCGGCTCCAGCGCGCGCTCGACGGCGTGGGCGTCCACGCCGTCCCTCGGCAGCGCGGGGATCAGGAAGCGGCGCAGCACGTCCGCCGCGCCCTCGACGTACTCGGAGCTGTAGAGCGGCAGGTCCATCGCGACGCACTCGCCCCAGCCCTCGGCGTCCGGCGTGACGACCCGCACGAGCAGCACGTCACGCGCGGTCTCGACACCGAAGGACGTGCGGAACGGCGCCACCAGCGGCATCGCGATCCGGCGCAGCTCGATCCCGTCGATCTTCATCGTCGGCTCCAGTCGGACGGGCCCGCCCCTCCGGCGGACGACGGTTCGGCACCGGGCCGGCCGGCGCGGCGCTCGGCGGCGAGGCGGTCGGCGGCGCGGCGATCGGCGGCGCGGCGTTCCACGACGTAGCTCGCGCGGTCGTGGAAGCCGGTCACGCGCGCGCCGGCGGCGAGCAGCCCGCCCAGCACTTCGCGGACGGCCAGCCGCCAGGCGCGCGCCGCGTCCGGGTCGGTGCGGCGCAGCGTCTCGATGTCCGGCGGCAGTTCGACCAGGACGGTCCCGGCGCCGGTGTCGAGGATCTCCGGACGCCCGTCGCGGTCGCGCAGCGCGTAGGCGGCCCCCTCGGTGCGGACGTCCGGCCGGACGGAGGTCAGCTCCCAGGCGGCGAGCACCCGGTCGGTGTCGTCCCCGCCGTTGATCGCGTCCCGCATCGGGCCGTAGAAGGAGGTCAGGTACTCGACCGGCCGGGCGCCGAGCTTGACCAGGTTGAAGTGGGCGTTGCGGCGGACGAGCGGATCGAACGTCCAGGTGATGTGGGTCAGGCCGCGCGCCAGCGCCCACTCGCGCTGGTGCGTCTTCAGCGCCAGCCCGATCCCGCGTCCGGGGAGCGCGCCGGTCAGGTGCGAGTGCAGCGTGGTGCCGACCGGCGCGGCGAAGAACGCCACCGACGCCCCGACGAGCCGCCCGTCCTGGAAGACGCCGGCGACGTAGTTGCCCGCGTGCGCCAGGGCGCGCATCATCTCGGCCGAGACGGGCGCTCCGCCCTCGTCGGGGCCCCAGATCTCCTCGACGAGCCGCACGACGGCGTCGAACTCGTCCAGCTCGCGCAGCTCCCGCACCCGCGGCCCGGAGCCCGCCTCGTGGTCCATCGGCACGTTCCGTCCTCCCGAGAGCGATCACCCCAACGCTACGCGGCGTCACCCCGTCGTCGCCCGCTGCCCCGCCGATCGCCGACGCGGGTCGCGCGGGCGCCTCAGCCCTGCCGGTCGGCGGCGGCCCGGGCGAACAGGCCGTCGACGAACGCTTCGAGCGCGGAGGCGTAGGTGTCCTGCGCGGCCAGGGCGGGCCAGCGGTCCCCGACGGCGGCCAGGGTCGGAAGCCGTGACATGTCCACGCCGTCGCCGAAGAACGGGTCGCCGGGCCCGGGGGCGCCGGGCCTCAGGGCGCCGGGCTGGAGGGCGTCGGGCCGCCGGTCGCGCGTGCGGGCGCGGACGAGGATCTCGCCGACGGTGTAGTACCAGACGCTCCGGAACAGGTGGACGGCCTGCTCCTCGGTGCACCCGTGCTCGATCGCGGCGGCCACGATGGTCTCGACCACGCGCAGCGCCGGTTCGCCGAGCCGGGCGAGGAACCCGTCGGTCGTGAGGATCTCCGCGGCCCACGGCCAGGCGGCGAGGGAGTCGTGCATCGCGACCGCCGCCGCGACGACGCGGTCGCGCGGATCGTCCGGCAGGTCGGGGCGCAGCGTCCGGTCGGTGTGCTCGTTGAGGAGCTGGACCAGCAGGTCCTCGCGGTCGCGGACGTGGTGGTACAGGGTCGTCGTCCCGATGCCGAGCTCGGCCGCGAGCCGCCGGACGGTCAGCCGCTCCCAGCCGTCCCGCTCGATGACCAGCCGCGCCGCCGCGAGGATCTCCTCGCGCGAGGTGGCCGGCGGACGGCCGGTGCGGGCGCGCGGCGGGTTCCGCCGGGCCGGGGCGTCCGGGGTCGAAGCGTCTCGGGGCACCGGTCCATCATGCCGTCCCGCCGCCGCGCGTGCCACCGGTGTGATCTCGGCCGCACCCATCGACACGAGGCCGCGCTCGGGGCTACTTTCGGAACATGTTCCGAAACTCTTCCCAGGAGATCAGCACCGCGCCGTCCGCACCGTCCGCCCTCGACGCGGACGGCCTGGCCTCGGCGCTGGACGCCGTCCACCGCGCGGGCATCCCCGGCGTGGTCGCCGAGGTCCGCGACGGCGACCGGGTCTGGCGCGGGGCGGCGGGCGTCGCCGACCTGCGGACCGGCCGTCCCGTCACGGCCGACATGCCGCACCGCGTCGGGAGCATCACCAAGACCTTCACCGCCGCCGCCGTCCTGCGGCTGGTCGAGCGGGGCGCGGTCGGCCTCGACGCGCCGATCGGCGACCACCTGCCCCGGCTGGTGCCGGACGGGCGCGGCGCGGGGATCACCGTCCGGATGCTGCTCTCGCACACCAGCGGCATCCCCGAGTACCTCTTCTCCGCGTTCCCGTCCCTCCGCGGCTTCCCGGCGGGGGACTTCTCGACGCGCAGCCTGGACGACAACCGCTTCCGCCGGTTCGCGCCGTCCGAGCTGGTCGCGATGGGGCTCGCGGCTCCTCCGGCCGGACGTCCGGGCGGCCCCTCGGGGGTCTACTCCAACGCCAACTACCTGCTGCTCGGCGAGCTCCTGCGGGAGCTGACCGGCCTACCGCCCGAGGAGCACATCACCCGCGACGTCATCGGACGCGCCGGGCTCCGGCACACCGCGTTCCCGTCCGCCCCGCGCCTCCCGGACCCGCATCCGCGCATGTACGAGGCGTTCTACGGCCACATCGACCCGCCCCGCGACTACAGCGAGTACGACATGTCCTGGACGGGCGTGGGCGCGTCGCTCGTCTCGACCCCCGGAGACCTCAACCGCTTCTACCGCCTGCTGCTCGCGGGCGAGATCGTCAACGCGACATCGCTGGAGCAGATGCGGCGGACCGGGCCCGTCCTCACCCAGGACGGCCAGAGCACGATCGACTACGGCCTCGGCCTGCACCGGTTCGAGATCCCCGGCAGCGGCACCTTCTGGGGCCACGACGGGACGGTCTGGGGCGCGCAGGCGCTCTCCCTGACCAGCGCGGACGGCACGCGCCAGCTGTCGGTCGCGATGAACCTCGTCCGATGGAAGCGCCTGGGCTCCCCCGCGACCCACCCCATCGACGAGGCGCTCTCGCACTTCTACCGCCGCGCGCTCGGCGGCGACCCGCACGCCTCCGCCTCCTAGGAGCCCGGCATCCCGACCGGCCACAGGGCGCGATCGTCCGAGTCAGCGCGCCGCGCTCGGGCTGGCCGCCTTCACCGTCCGCAGGACGGGCGAGGTCTCCAGGGCGCGGATCGCGGGCAGCTCGCCGAGCCGGCGGGTGAGGTAGCGGTGCAGGGCCGCGGGGCTCTCGCACAGGGCATGGACGACCAGGTTCGTGGGGCCGGTGGTGGCCGCGACGAAGGCCGGCTCGTCGTGCGCGGCGAGGACCGCTCCGACCCGGTCCAGCTCGGTGGGGGCGACCGCGAGCCAGAGCAGGGCCTGGGTCGTCACGCCGAGCCGGGCGTCGTCGAACTCCACGTCGAAGAACAGCGCGCCCGAGGCCCGCAGGTCGGTCAGGCGGCGGGCGACGGTGGCGGGTGACCAGCCGGTCGCGGCGGCCAGTTCCGCCAGCGTCGCGCGGCCGTCGCGGTGCAGGGCCGTCAGCAGGCCCGCGTCGTCCTCGGTGAGGGCGCCGCGGCCCGACGCTCCGGTCAGGTCGGGGACGAGCCGGGCGCGCTGGTCTTCGGTGAGGACGTCGGCATGGCCGGGCCATCCGGTCGGGCCGCCCCGGTAGGTGTGCAGCAGGCAGTGCGCGGACACGGCGGTGATGGCCGGAGTGCGCGGGATGTCCTGGAGCAGCAGGGCGTGGTCGTCGCCGGAGTCCACCACCACGACGATCTCGGTGCCGCCGGACGCGAGCTTCACCCACGTGGTGTCCGTGCGGCGGGCCAGCGCGCGGGCCAGCTCCGGTGCGGCGCGCGGGACGGTCGTGATCCGCACCAGCCACCGGGCGCGTCCGGTGCGGTCGGGATCGGCCAGGCCGACCACGCGCAGCCCGGAATCGGCGCGCATCCGGCGGTAGCGGCGCGCCACGGTCTGCGTGGACACCCCGAGGACGGACGCGACGCGCGCGAACGGCGCGCGCCCGTCGATCCGCAGGGCGTGCAGGACGGCCCGGTCCACCTTGTCGAGCATGGACACATTCTGCGCCAGGACCGGCTTCCGTGGAACGAATCCGCGATATGGCGGCCGTAGTTGGAACGGCCGAGCGGCCCGGCCCCAGTCTCGGGAGACCCGAACAACGAGACGGAGAGCCGATGACCGACTTCCGACGCCGGGCGGCGCTGGCCGTGCTGCTGACCGCCGAGGCGATGAACATGCTGGACGGCACGATCGTGCACGTCGCGGCGCCGGTGATCCACGCGCGGCTGGGCGGCCGGGCCGCCGACGTCCCGTGGTTCACCGCCGCCTACACGCTGCCGTTCGCGCTGCTGCTCATCACCGGCGGGCGGCTCGGCGACATCGCCGGACGGGCCCGGGTGTTCCGCATCGGCGTCGCCGGCTTCACCCTCGCGTCGGCGGCGTGCGCGATGGCGGGCTCGCCGGGCGCGCTCATCGCCGCGCGGGCGGTCCAGGGAGCCTGCGCCGCGCTGGTGATCCCGCAGACGATCGGGCTGATCCGGGCGCGTTTCGAGGGTCCGGCGCTGGCCCGCGCGATGGGCGCGATCGGCCCGGTGATGGGCCTGTCGGCGGTGTGCGGCCCGGTGCTGGGCGGGCTGCTCACCGAGGCGCTGTCCTGGCGTGGGGCGTTCCTGGTGAACGTCCCGCTGGGCGTGGCGGTGCTGGCGGCGTCGGGCGTGCTGCGCGAGGACCGCGCGGCCCGGCGTCCGCGCCCGGACCTGCCCGGCACCGCGCTGGTGACGGTGGGCACGGGCCTGGTGGTGTTCCCGCTGGTCCAGACCGGCGGCGGGAGCTGGCAGTGGGGCGGTGCCGTGGTGGGAGCAGCGGTGCTGGCGGCGCTGGTGCCGTACGTCCGGTGGAGCGCCCGGCGCGGCCGGAGCCCGCTGGTGGAGCCGAGCCTGTTCGCCAACCGCGGCTTTCCCGCCGCGCTGGTCGCGTCCGTGCTGTTCTTCGCCGTGATGACCGGCTTGTCGCTGGTCATCGCGATGAGCCTGCAGAGCGGACGCGCCGGAGCGGACGCCCGGACGGCCGGGCTCGCGATGCTGCCCTGGTCGGCCGGCATGGCGGTGGCCTCCTGGGCCGCCGGGACGTGGCTGGTCCCCCGCATCGGAGCGCGGTTGATGTTCGTCGGGCTGGCCGTCCTCGGGGCCGGAATCCTGGGAATGGTCGCGGTCGAGGCGACTTCGCCAGGTTCCCGCTGGATGCTGGAACCCGCGCTCGGGATCGCCGGCTGCGGACTGGGCCTGTTCACGGTGCCGTTCTTCACGACCGCGCTGCATCGCGTCCGTCCGCACGAGACGGGCTCGGCGGCGGGGCTGCTCAACGCCGTCCAGCAGGTCGGCGGGACGCTCGGCGTGGCGCTGCTGGGCGGGACGTTCCTCGCCGCAGCGCCCGCGCACGGCCCAGCGGCAGCCACCGAGCGAGCCGCCGGGGCCGCGCTCGCCCTGCTGCCGGCCACCGCGTTCGCCGCGTCCTTCATGACCCGCAAGACGCGCGCGCCACGGCCGAGCGCAGCCCGGACGGCCGCCGCCCAAGCCCACGACTGACCGCCCAGCGACGCCCACAAGCGCGACCTTGAGAAGGCCGCGCTTGTGGGGCGTACAGGGTCAGGGCGTCTGCGCGGCTCGGATGACGGCCTCCGGGTCGTCGGCGGGGCGGAGGTCCAAAGTGGTTTCGAGCCACTCCAGGTACTTGTCGCGGAGCGGCGCCGGTTCGCACGGCCGCAGCCCGACCTGGTGCTCGTCGCACCAGATCTCGGTCTCGGTGAGGGCCGCGATGAGCTGGAAGAACTCGCGCAGGTCGCGGGCGACGGGGTGGATCCCGGCCGTCTTGCCGACCGCGAGGACGCGTCCGCCGGCGTCCAGGGCGAACACGGTGTCGGTGTCGTTCTCGGCGAACGGCGTCATGTCGGCGGTGAGTGCGGGGTTGCGGATTCGCTCACGCTCGCCGTAGGCGTCCAGCAGCCAGAACCCGTTGGCGTACCCCTTGTAGAGCCGGTTGCCGAACCGCGCGAGCAGGTTCAGCTCATGGTTCGGCGACCACACCGCGTCGGGCACCAGCGGATGGATCCAGGCCGCCCACTCGGCCTCCAGCTCGGCCTGCGCGGCGTCGACGATCTCCTCCCAGTCGTCGGCGGGCGTGATGCCGAACGTCCCGTCCAGCCAGGCGAGGAAGGCGGACCGGCCGCCGGGCTCGTCCAGCGCTCGTCCACGTACGGCCGTCCGCGCCGCACCTCGAACCCGTGGACGAAGCCACCGGGATGGGCGTCTTCGAACTCGGTCAACATCCGGAGTTCGGGGAACAGCGGTCGCGCGTCGGACATGGGGGAGCCTCCAGAACTGATCATGCAAGACGCGCGGGACGCTAACACCGCCCAACGACAGGCGCCTCGCTTCCGTGCGCCGCGGCCTTCACGAAACGTAAAGCCAGAGCAAAGTCGTTCGAACTTCGGGGCGGAGTGCGGCGTCCAGATGAGTACGCCTTTGCATACGGGGGCGTGGGGCGGCGAAGTGTTTCCGGGCCGTTCGCTGGGGCGATCGAGGACGGGGTCCATGTTCCGACGCGCGACTTCTGTGGCCGCCGCCTGCGCGGTGACCGCCGGGCTGGCCGCGGGGTGCGGTCCGTCCGGGTGCACTGCCGGCCGGATCGCGGACGCCTACGAGGTGTACTCGCCGTTCGTCCTCGCCGTCCTGCCCGAGGTGGCGCCGAAGACGATCCCCGGCATCGCCGTCGATCTGGGACTGTTCGCGGCCGACGCGTTGGCGAAGTACGTCATCGACCACAAGGTGAAGAAGGGGACGACCTGGCTGCTGGTCGAGCAGACGCTCGACGGTCAGCGGAAGACGTCGGTGTTCGAGCTGCGGACCGACCGGGACCTCAAGGTCAGCGTGAACGGCGCGCAGCTGAGGCACGTGGACCTGTACGTCCGGCAGCGGCAGATCCGGGTGGTGGTTCCGGACGGCGCCGCGGCGACGGTCGCGGTCACCGACGCGCAGGGCGGCGACGGCGTCGCGGTGCGCGGCACCGTGCCCAGCGACCTCGGCGGGTCCCGGGACCTGGAGTCCGGCAGGACGTTCCATCACTCGCTGGGCGAATCCGACCCGCCCGAATCCACGACGGCGGACATCCGCTACCGCAAGTACGTCGCGTCGGGGCCGGATCTCGTCAACGGGGCGAGGGCCGCGCGGTTCACCGGCCAGGGCCGGCCGACGCTCGCCGCGTGCATGTCCACCCCGCCCACCGCCTGGAAGGACCGGATCGAGGGGTGGCCGGGCGGCAAGGACAGCGCCTGGTGCGTCAGGACCAACGCCGGGCATTACGGGCTCGCGGTCCACGCGTCCAAGAGCGGCGTCTTCTTCGGCGGCTCCCAGGGGTTCGACGGGCTGAGCTACCTGCTGTGGGCGCAGCCCGGGCTGCCGGCCGCCGCCGTCTCCGAGGCGAAGATCAAGAAGTGCTGAGCGCGGACGGCGGCGCGCCGGGCAGCGGGCGCGGGTCGGTGCTCCGCAGGCCGTCCAGGACAACCCGGAGGTTGCGTTCCCACTGCCGGTCGCCGGCCTTCAGGCCGAGCGTGTGGGGTCCGGTCGAGGACGCGGCGACCAGCAGGAACGCGACGTCCTCCCAGGTCACGTCCGCCCGCATCGCCCCGGCGCGCTGGGCCCGCTCGACCACGCGCCGGATGCGGTCGCGCAGCTCGGCGCGCGAGTGGTCCAGGACGTCGCCGAGGCGCTTGTTCACGTCGCACAGCTCGTTGCGCAGCCGGATGTAGGCGGCCGCGAACGTCTCGAAGCCCGTCCAGGGGTCCCGTTCGGCGATGCCCTCGTCGGCCTTCGCGACGATCTCCCCCAGCACCTCGCCGAGGACGGCTTCGAGCAGCGCCTCCAGGGAGCCGACCCGCCGGTAGAAGGTCCCGACACCCACGCCGGCGCGGCGCGCGATCTCGTGCGCGGTGATGTCCCCGCCCTCGAGCGCGGCCTCCCGGGCGGCGACGACCAGGCGCTCCACGTTCCGCCGGGCGTCGGCGCGCGGACGCCGGCCCGAGCCGTCGTCCAGGAGCCGATCCACCGCCGCCACCGCGTCCGTCATGCCGCCAGCCTAGCAATAAGTGGACGACGATCGTCCGATTAGCCGGGCGGCGGGCGGGCGCCGGGTGAGACAATGGCGAATGGACTCCGACGCGTCGCGGATCGCGGTCACCGGCGGACTCGAAGCGGTCCGGCGCCGTCCGCTCCTCTACTACGGCGTGCCGCTGGACGATCCCGGCCTGCCGGGCGTGGTGCTGTCCCTCGCCGTCCGGGACGCGCTGACCGAGGAGGCCACCGACGCGCCGCTCCGCGTCCGGGTCGTCATCGAGGGCCCGAGGCGGTTCAGCGTCGAGGACAACGGCCCCGGGATCCCGCTCGCGCGGAGCGGCCCGGACGGTGCGCTCGTCCTCACCGAGCCGATGACGACCCTGCTCTGCGGCCGTCCGGCCGTCTACAAGACGGGGATGGCGGTGGTGACCGCGCTGTGCGCCGAGGCCGTCGCGGACGTCTGGCACGACGGCCGCCACTACCGGCAACGCGCCGACTGGACGGCCGAACCGCGTCCGCTGGAAACGCTGGAGCCGTCCGACCGGCACGGGACCCGCGTGACCTACCGGCTCCGCGACGCGTACCTGTCCCCCGCCGCGGCCCTCCCCGATCGGCCAGATGCCCTGCTCCAGCAACTGTTCGTTCCGCCACCGGAGCGGCCGGACATCCCGCGCCCTGGCCCGGAGACGACGATCGAGCTGATCGACCGCCGCGACGGCACCCGGACGCTGCTCCTCCCCTGACCTGCGCCCCCGGTTTTGCGCCCCCGCCGCGCCACCCGAGGGGCGCCCGGCCCGCCTCCGGCGGGGATTGCGAGGACGGAGGCGGGGCATTGTCGATCACGAAGGACGGTCCCGGCCGGACGCCGGCCGACCGGGGACGGGAGGGAAACCGTGAGCCAGTATCCGTTCTACGCGCCCGGATCCGCGGTGCGCGGGCGGACGCACACCTTGTTCGCCCAGACGATGGGGTACGTGGCCGCCACCGCCGGCCTGTTCGCGCTCGGCGCCTACGCCGGGCGCGACCTGACCGGCGCTGCCGGCATCGTGGCGGCCATCGCGTCCTTCGCCTGCCTCCTCGCCATGCAGTTCACCGTCGGCCGGTCGAGGCCGCTGACCGTGGCGCTGCTCGGCGCCTTCGGCCTGCTCATCGGGGTGGCGATGGCGCCCGTCCTGGCCGAGTACGCCAGCGTCCAGCCGGGGGCGCTGTGGCGGGCGGGCGGCGCCACGGCGCTGTTCATCGCGGGGTTCGGCGCGGCCGGGTACGCGACCCGGCGCGACCTGTCCGCGCTCTCCCGGATCCTGTTCTGGGCGCTGCTGGCCCTCATCGTGTTCGGCCTGGTCCTGGTGTTCGTCCGGATCCCGGGCGGCGAGCTCGTGTACTCGGTGCTCGGCCTGGTGATCTTCGCCGGGCTGACCATGCTCGACTTCCAGCGGCTGCGCCGGTCGGCGGACCTCGACTCCGCTCCCCTGCTCGCCGCCGCGATCTTCCTCGACATCCTGAACGTCTTCCAGTTCTTCCTGCGCATCTTCACCCGCGACGACTGACCGCCCGGACCGGCCCGCCCCACCGACCCGCCCGGATCGCCCTGCCCGACCGACGCGCCGCCCGGCCGACCGGCCCGATCGACGGTCAGTCCGCCAGGGCGTCCCGGAGGAAGTGGAGGATGTCGTCGCGGGCGGTCTCGGCCGCCGGGACGACGCCGGGCATGCTGAGGAAGGCGTGTCCCGTGCCGGGGTACTCGACGGCGCGGACGGCCGTCCCCGCCTCGCGCAGCCGCTCGGCGTAGCGGCGGCCCTGGTCGGCGATCGGGTCCTCGGTCGGGACCAGGACGAGCGCCGGGGGCAGTCCGGCGAGGTCCCCGGCGTGCAGCGGGGACAGCGCGCGGGCGTCGGCCCCCGGCGGGACGGCCAGGCGGCGGAACAGGCGCATCTGCGGCAGGCTGAGCGTAGGGCTGTCCGCGTACCGGGTCATCGACGGGTAGTCGAAGAGGGATTCGGTCACGTCGGTGACCGGGTTGACGAGGACCTGCGCCCGCAGCGGGATCCGCGCCTCGCGGGCGCGCACCGCCGCCAGCGCGCTGATCAGGCCGCCGGTGCTCTCACCCATCAGGACGGTGCGCGCCGGATCGACGCCGAACCGCGCCGGGTTGCGGACGACGTGGTCGAGCACGTCCCAGCCGTCCTCGGCGGCGGCCTCCAGGCCGACGTCCCGGGCCAGCAGCCGGTGCTCGACCGAGACGACGACCGCGGGCAGGCCGGCGGCCATGTGGCTGTTGATCCAGTCGCACTGGACCGCCGTCCCCACGAAGCCTCCGCCGTGGACGTGCAGCACCAGCGGCAGGTCCCTCCCCTGGTCGGCGGACGGCCGGTAGACCCGGACCGGCAGGTCGCGGCCCGGAAGCGCCACCTGCTCCCACGCGATCGCGGCGTCCGGGTGCGGCTCGCCGGTGATGGCACGCATGGCGGGCGACGAGCGCCGCGCGTTCTCCTTCGTGCGGAAGGCGTCCAGTTCCTCGTCGCTCATCGCCGCCCAGTCCGGGTCGCCGCCCAGCGCCTGGCCGCGCGTCGCCTCGGCCGCCTGCGGCCCGCGGGTTCCGGTGTTCTCGCGCATGGCTCACCCCACAGTTTCGCTACCTGAAGTATCGAAACCAACAGTAGCGTATTTCGGTATGGTGTGACCATGGGAGCCGCGAGCACGAACCCCCGACCGCCCGGCAGGCCGCGTTCCGGCGTCACCGCCGAGGTGTTCGCCGCGACCCTGGCCACCGTGGACGAGCTGGGATACGCCCGCGCGACGGTGGACCGCATCGCCGCCGCGGCCGGGGTCGCCAAGACGACGGTCTACCGGCGCTGGCCGTCCAAGGGCGCGCTGATCGTGGACTGCCTCCTGGACGCGTTCGGCCCGATGCCGCTGGACGGTCCCACCCGCGCCGGAATGCTGACCGCGGCCGTCCACTGGATCGCGGAGAAGATCGGCGAGCCGGGCGTGGGCGACGCGTTCGCGGGCGTGTTCAGCGACGCCGTCAGCGACCCGTCGCTGCGCGAGATCCTGTCCACCCGGCTCCAGGACCCGTACCGGCTCGCGCTCCAGGAGGCGCTCGGTGAGCCGGAGCACCGCGTCCTGTTCTTCATCGACACCGTCGTCGGAACCCTGCTCCACCGGATGGGCATGACCGGCGTCCCGATGGTGGACGCCGACGTCGACGCGCTGGTCGAGATGGTCGTGGCCTACTTCGACACCCCCGGGTCGGGCGGCGGCCGTCCGCCGTCCTGACATTTCCGGGCGCCGCCTCGTCGGGTCGGCGACACCGTTCAGGACAGGGAGCCAGCACCATGACCACCCCTACGAGGCCGGAACGCGACACCTCCGACGCGGGGCTGGACGCGGTCGTCAGCGAGCGGCGGCAGCTGATGAGCCTCGCGTACCGGCTGCTCGGCTCGGTGGCCGAGGCCGAGGACGCCGTCCAGGAGACCTACGCCCGCTGGTACGCGATGACCCAGCGCGAGCGGGACGCCGTCGCGTCGCCCGGGGCCTGGCTGACGACGGTCGCCGGCCGCGTCTGCCTGGACGTGCTCCGCTCGGCGCGCGCCCGGCGCGAGCGGTACGTGGGCGAGTGGATCCCCGAGCCGGTCCCCGGCCGGGCCGACTGGATCGGCGGACGCCCCGGCCCGGCCGCGTCCGCCGCCCCCGGCGACCCGGCGGACCGCATCACCCTGGACGAGTCGGTCGGCATGGCGTTCCTGGTCGTCCTGGAGTCGATGACGCCGGCGCAGCGCGTCGCGCTCATCCTGCACGACGTCTTCGGCTACCCGTTCGCGGAGATCGCCGAGATCACCGGCCGGACGCCCGCCGCCTGCCGCGAGCTGGCGTCCGCCGCGCGCCGCCGCGTCCGGGCCGCGGCCCCGCCCGCGTCCCCGGCCGACCGCCAGGCCGATCTGGTCCGCGAGTTCAAGCGGGCGTGGGAGGCCAGGGACATCGGCGCCCTGCTCGGCCTCCTCGACCCCGCCGCCACCTTCACGGCGGACGGCGGCGGCCTGGTCGTCACGACGCTCCGCCCGATCGAGGGCGGCGACAGGATCGCCCGCTACGTCCTCGGCCTGGCCTCCCGGATCACGCCGGAGGTCACGCTCGCGGAGAGCACGGTCAACGGCCGTCCCGGACTCATCGTGCGGCGGGCGGGCCAGGTCACCGGCGTCTACGCGTTCGAGGTCGCCGACGGGCGGATCACGCACATCTGGGCCGTCCGCAACCCGGAGAAGCTCCGCACCTGGACGGACGCCTGACCTCGCGCCCGGTCGGCCGGGCGGCGTCAGCGCAGGAGGGACGCCGCCCGGCAGACCGGGAGCGGATCGCGACGCGCCTGGTCGGGGTCGTCCCGGCGGGCGGGGTGACGAGCGTGAAGTAGCCGCCGTCCGCGCGGCGGCGCGCCATCCGCACCTGCCCGGCGGCGAGCATGGAACCAGCGGCACGTCGCAGGCGGGGATTCCGGCCGCGCGCGGCTCACTGGTCGGGGCGTCCCGGAAGGCAGATGAGGGTCTGCTGGCCCGCCGCCACGAGCCGGCGTTCCTCGCCCCGGACGCCGAACACCTCCAAATTGCAGACCGTCAGCGTCCGCCCGGATTTCAACACCGTCCCCACCGCCTCGATGTGGTCGCCCTCGGCGGGGGCCAGAAGGTTGATCTTGTACTCGACGGTGAGCACCGACGAGTCGTCGGGGAACAGGGTGAACGCCGCGTAACCGCCGGCGCTGTCGGCGATCGCGCTGGTGGCCCCGGCGTGGAAGTAACCGTGCTGCTGGGTCACCTCGGGGCGCGCGGGCAGCACGATGTGCACGCGTCCCGGCCCGATGTGCGCGAGCCGTGCGCCGAGGTGCCGCATCAATCCCTGCCGTTCGAAACTCTCCCGGATGCGCGCTCGGACGTTCGGAGCGGCCTGCTCGTGTCGCTGCGTGTCGTCCTGCTTCCGGTCGTCCATGGCACTCCTTCACGGGGAGACGGCGTCGACACATGTGATCATGGCGTGCCATGGGCGATTCCGGGGTGCCCGGACGGGCCCGGGTCAAGGCGCGGCGGTCAGCGCGTAACGGATCGGCAGGTGCTTCCGGACGGCCTCAGCGCGGGTCGGCCGCGAACGCGAAGGCCGCGGACCGGTCCCGCAGCAGCGCGGCGAGCTCGGGGGAGTCGATCACCTCGAAGGGCCATCGGACCCAGAGCAGGCCGGCGGCGAGCACCTCGAGACGCACGTCGGCGATGTGCCAGTGCGTCGCCGCCCGACCGGTGGCGGTCGTCGCCGGGGAGAAGTCCGCGGCGAAGCCGCCCATGTACGCCTGGACCTGCTCGATCGGGGCGTGGATCAGGATCGTCGCCGTATGCCGGCGAGGCGGAGCGCCGAGCCGTTCGGTGACGAACGCGGCCGGGTCGCCGCCGGGCACCTCCTGCGGCTCGAAGCGCGCGCCCGTGGCCGACGCGCCGGTGATCCGATCGACGCGCAGCACCCGCCAGCCGCGGTCGAGGTCGCGGCAGACCAGGAACCACCGGGTCTGCCGGGGCACCAGGGCGGCGGGCTCGACGTGGCACGGGAACTCCCGTCCGCCGTCGGCGTCCTCGGTGCTCATCACCCGCAGCCGGACCCGCTCGGCGTCCCGGCACGCCAGCGCCAGGACCGCCAGCACATCGGCGTTCATCGGAGCCGGATACGCGCCGGCCATCGCGTTCGGCGTGCCGCCGAGGGCCACCGAGGAGCGCAGCGCCCGCACGCGCCGGCGCACCGCGGGCGGCATCACCTGCTCCATCTTGGCCAGCGCGGTGAGCGCGACCTCGCCGCCGCCGGCGGCGCCGTTGGCGGCCGACGAGGCGAGGGCGGCGGCCACGGCGAGGGCCTCGTCCGGCGTGAACACCAGCGGCGGCAGGTCGCCGCCCGTGGACAGCCGGTAGCCGCCGTCGGGGCCGCGGCGCGCCTCGATGCGATAGCCGAGCCCGCGGAGCCGCTCCACGTCGCGGCGGAGGGTGCGCCCGTCGACGCCGAGCTGCCCGGCGAGCTCGCCGCCGCTCCAGGACCGGCGGGCCTGCAGCAGCTCCAGCAGGCGCAGCGCCCGCTCGGTGGGGGTCCGTTCCGGCATGGTTCGCGAATCTAGCGGAGATGCGGACAGGATATGACCTGAACTCTCTTTAGGTTGGCGATCAAGCCGGACGAACCGGCACCGCCTTCCCAAGGAGAACCCCGTGACCATCCTCGTCACCGGCGCGACCGGCGCAGTCGGCCGCCACCTCGTCGCGACGCTGCTCGCCCGCGGCGCCGCGCCGCGCGCCCTGACCCGCAAGCCCGACGACGCGGGCCTGCCGGCCGGGGTCCACGTCGTCGCCGGGGACCTGGCCGACGCCGGCACGCTCGGGCCGGAGGTGTTCGACGGCGTCGATCGCGCCTTCGTCTTCCCCGCCCCCGGCGTCGAGGCGTTCGTCGAGGCGGCCGTCGCCCGCGGCGTCCACCGCTTCACCGTGCTGTCCTCGCTCGCCGCCGCCGAGGAGTTCCCGCGCGACCGCGGGTCGGCGAGCCAGGTCCACCACGCCGCGGTCGAGAAGGCCGTGACCGCCCGCACCGGCGCCTGGACGATCCTGCGGCCCGGCACCTTCGCCAACAACCTGCTGTCGTGGGCCTGGCAGATCCGTTCCGGGGCGCCGATCCGGGCGCCCCACCTCGCATCGGCGCAGGCGCCGATCCACGAGTACGACATCGCCGAGGCCGCCGCCGAGACCCTGCTCTCCGACGACCGTCTCGGCGCCGCGATCCCGCTCACGGGACCGGAGGCCCTGACCCGCTCCGAGCAGGTCGCGGTCATCGGCAGGACGCTGGGACGGGAGATCCCGCTGGTGGAGATCACGCCCGAGGAGTTCCGCGCCGAGACCGCGCGGTTCATCCCCGAGCCCGTGCTGAAGATGCTGCTGGACTACTGGCACGACACCCTGACCGTCCCCGACGTGCCCCGGCCCGTCACCGCGGTGACCGGACGGCCCGGCCGGACCCTCGCCGAGTGGGCCGCCGACCATCGAGCCGACTTCGAGGCCGCCTGACGGGACCGGGCGGACGCGTCGCTGCTGACGGGCGACACCACGCGCCGGGCCGGCCGTCCTTGGAGGGCACACGGAGGAGACGCGAGGGGCGCTTGCGCGGGGCCGTCGCCGGACGGATCGTGAGGACGGGCCGCGCCGCCCGCGAGGCGGTGGCCCGCCGCCCGTAGGCCGACCTCTGGAGCGTCCGATGAGCACTTCCGCAGCCGACGGCCCGTTCGTCATCGACCCGACCGGAGCCGACGTGCAGGGCGACGCGGCGCGGATCCGCGCGCGCGGCCCGGCGGCGCGCGTCCTGCTGCCGGGCGGCGTCCCGGCGTGGGCGGTCGGCGATCCCGCGCTCCTGCGGCGGCTGCTCACCGACGACCGCGTCTCCAAGGACGGCTACCTGCACTGGCCGCCGCTGATCAACGGCGAGGTCGGCCCGGAGTGGCAGCTGTTCGTGTGGATCGCCGTGCGGAACATGCTCACCGCCTACGGCGACGACCACCACCGGCTGCGGCGGCTGATCTCCAGCGCGTTCACCGTCCGCCGCACGGCCGCACTGCGTCCCCGCGTCGAGGCGATCGTGGCCGAACTGCTCGACGAGCTCGCGGCCGTCCCGCCCGGCGAGCCGGTCGACCTGCGCGAACGCTTCGCCTACCCGCTGCCGATCCAGGTGATCTGCGAGCTGTTCGGGATCACCGACGAGGCCGCGCGCGAGGAGATCCGCGCGTGCGTCGACACGTTCTTCCGCACCACGGCCACGCCCGAGGAGGTGGCCGCCGCCTACCCGCGCCTCCAGGCGGTGCTGCGCGCGCTGATCGAGGAGAAGCGGGCGCGCCCGGCGGACGACATGTCCAGCGACCTCATCGCCGCGCGCGACGGCGGCTCGACGCTGTCGGAGCAGGAGCTCGTCGACACGCTCGTGCTGTTCGTCAGCGCCGGGCACGAGACGACGGTGAACCTGCTCGACAACGCGATCCACGCGATGCTCACCCGTCCGGACCAGCTCGCCCTCGTCCGGACGGGCCGCGCCACCTGGAACGACGTGATCGAGGAGACGCTGCGCGCCGAGCCGCCGATCGCCAACCTCCCGCTCCGCTTCGCGGTCGAGGACATCGAGCTGGACGGCGGCGTCGCGTTCCGCAAGGGCGACGCGATCCTCGCCTGCTACGCCGCCGCCGGACGCGACCCCGGCCTGCACGGCGACGACGCCGACGCCTTCGACGTCACGCGCGCCGGCAAGGAGCACATGGCGTTCGGGTACGGCGTCCACTACTGCCTCGGCGCGCCGCTGGCCCGGCTGGAGGCCGCGATCGCCCTTCCGGCGCTGTTCGGCCGCTTCCCGGACCTGGCCCTGGCCGTCCCGGCGGAAGAGCTGCGACCGCTGGCCTCCTTCATCTCCCACGGGCACGCCGCCCTGCCCGTCCGCCTCCGTCCGTGATCAGCCGTCGCGGCGCGGGGCGAGCAGCGCGGCGGCGAGGGCGCCCACCGCCGAGGCTGCCGCGGCGACGGCGAACCCCCGGGTGAAGCCGTCCAGCGTCGTCCCGGCCAGGCTGGCGGCGGCGACGCTGGAGACGACGGCCGCGCCGAAGGACGCGCCGAACTCGTGGAACGTGCTGACGATGCCGGACGCGATCCCGGCCTCGTGCGGCGCGACCCGGCCGAGCGCCGTCGCGGACGCGACGACGAACAGCGCACCCGTGCCCGCGGCGGCGACGGCCACGCCGGCGACCACGCTCACCGGACGCGCCGACAGCGCCGGGACGGCCATGCCCGCCGCCGCGAGCAGCAGTCCCGCGACGGCCGGGACGCGCGCTCCCCAGCGTCCGATCAGGCGTCCGGTCAGGTTCGCCCCGGCCATCGTGGCCAGCGCCACCGGCAGGAAGAGCAGGCCCGTCCGCAGCGCGCCGTACCCGCGCGCGTGCTGGAAGTAGAACGTGCCGAGGAAGAACACCGCGATCATCAGCGCGGTCGCCATCCAGATCAGGAAGACCCCGGTGGCGACCGGGCGCCGCACCAGCAGCCGGACGTCCATCAGCGGCGCGGACGCGCGCCGCTGCCACAGCGCGAACAGCGCGTAGCCGGCGAGGGCCGCCAGGACGAGGCCGGCGGTGGACACCGACGTCCAGCCGTGCTCACCGGCCGCGATGAGGGCGTAGATCAGCACCGCCGTGGACGCCGTGACCAGCGCCGCGCCCGGCAGGTCCAGGCCGGGCCGCGCCGCCGCCGGGACGGGCCGCCGCGGCAGCAGCACGGCCAGCGCGACGACGATCGCGAGCCCGATGGGCACGTTGACGAAGAACACCCACGGCCATCCCGGACCGGCGGTCAGCAGCCCGCCGAGCAGGACGCCGAGCGCCGCCCCTCCCCCGCCGAGCGCCGACCACACGCCGAGCGCCCGGTTGCGCTCCTCACCCTCGAACAGCCCCACGACCAGCGACAGCGCCGACGGCGACAGCAGCGCCGCGCCGAGGCCCTGGGCGACGCGTCCGCCGATCAGCAGTCCCGCCGACCCGGCCAGCCCGGTGACCAGCGACGCGGCGGTGAACAGCGCGAGCCCGGCGAGCACGACGCGCCGCGCGCCGAGCAGGTCCGTGACACGGCCGCCGAGCAGCATCAGGCCGCCGAAGGTGAGCGTGTAGGCGCTGACCGTCCAGGTCACGGCCTCGCGACCGAGCCCTAGGCCCGTCTCGATGTGCGGCAGCGCGATCGCGACGACGGTGACGTCCAGGATCAGCATCAACTGCGCCACGCCGAGGAACCCCAGGATGCGCCAGCGCGCCGGATGCGGTTCCGCGGCGGGCGCGCCCACCGCCGGATCGGCCTGTTCCACGGACTCTCGACTCATCGGATCCTCCTTGCCCGACCATAACTCGTACGTCTAAGTACGACTTCGTGCTGTGGACTATAACCCGTCCACGGACATACGAGCTAGGATGACCGCCATGGCCGCTTCCACCGGTGGCAGGCGCCGCGCCGACGCCGAGCGCAACATCGCCCGGATCGTGTCCGCCGCGCGCGCCCGGCTCAGCTCGGACCCGAACGCCAAGGTCGAGGACATCGCCAAGGCGGCCGGCGTGGGACGCATGACGCTGTACGGGCACTTCCGCACCCGTCCCGAACTGGTCGAGGCCGCGCTGACCGACGCGCTGGAGGCGGGCGAGAGGACCCTGTCGGCGATCGACCTCACGGGGGACGCCCGCGAGGCGATGGCCCGCCTCCTCGCGTCGAGCTGGGGGCTCGTGGCCGAATCGTCGGCCCTGCTGAGCGCGGCCGAGGACGTCCTGCCGCCCGAGCGGATCCGGGACGTGCACGACGCGCCCGCGGCGCGGATGGCCGACCTCATCCGGCGCGGCCAGGAGCAGGGCGCGTTCCGCACCGACATGCCCGCCGACTGGCTGGTCGAGGTCGTGCACTACATCCTGCACGGCGCGTCCGGCCGGCTCCGCCAGGGCCACTTGACCGAGCAGGACGCGGCGGAGCTGGTGACGAAGTCGATCCAGTCAGTGCTGACCGGCTGAGCCGGACCGGGCGGCTCTATGCGTCCCGCCCCGATGTCAGTGAGCACTTACGGCATGGGCTACCGTGGCGGCGCAGACGACGTCGGTAGGAGGCGCGAGTGGACTTCGACCTGCCCGAGAGCGCGGCGGCCGTGCGGGAGGGCGTCCAGGCGATCGCCCGCGAGTACGACCAGGCGTACTGGGACCGGTGCGACGCGGAGAAGCGGTGGCCCGAGGAGGTCTGGCGGGACCTGGTCGCGGGCGGCTGGCACAGCCTGGCGATCCCCGAGGAGTACGGCGGCGCGGGCCAGGGCCTGCTGGAGCTCGCCGTGGCGCTGGAGAGCCTGGCCGAGGGCGGCGCGGGCGGCGCGGCGTCCTTCATGTACCTGCTCACCCCGGCGTTCGGCGGCCTGACGATCGCGCGGCACGGCACCGGCGCGCAGCGCCGCGAGTTCCTGCCCCGCATCGCCTCGGGCGAGCTCGAGACCTGCTTCGCGATCACCGAGCCGGACGCCGGCAGCAACGCGATCGAGATCGCGACGCGGGCGCGGCTCGACGGCGACCACTACGTCGTGTCCGGCCAGAAGATCTGGATCTCCGGGGTGGAACGCGCCGACTTCCTGGTGCTGGTCGCCCGGACGATCCCCGCCGCCGAGGCGAAGCCGCGCACGAACGGCTTCACCGTCCTGCTGGTGGACGTGAAGGAGGCCGTCGCGGACGGCACGCTCAGCTACCGTCCGATCCCGAAGCTCGGCACGAACACCGTCGCGTCCAGCATGGTGTTCCTGGACGAGGTGCGCGTCCCGGCGGAGCGGGTGCTCGGCGCGCCCGACGAGGGTTTCGCCGTCCTGTGGGACATCCTGAACCCGGAGCGGATCCTCGCGGCGGCGAGCGGCGTCGGGTTCGGCGAATTGGTGCTGCGCCACGCCTGCGACTACGCGCGCGACCGCGCGCCGTTCGGCCGTCCGATCGGGACGAACCAGGCGGTCGCGTTCCCGCTCGCGCGGATCAAGGCGCAGCTCGAACTGGCGCGGCTCATGACCCACAAGGCGGCCTGGCTCTGGGACGCGGGCCGCCCGTGCGGCTCGGAGGCCAACATCGCCAAGCTGACCGCGGCGGACGCCGCGTGGCAGGCCGCCGACCGCGCGTTCCAGACGTACGGCGGCATGGCGTACTCCCTGGAGTACCCGATCGCCCGGATGTTCCGCGACGCGCGCATCGCCAAGAACATCCCGGTCGCCGAGGAACTCGTCCTGGCGCACATCGCGCAGCACGAACTCGGCCTCCCCCGCTCGTACTGACCGTCCGAATCTTTCCGGCGTGTTAACGGCGGATTAGGTCTGGCCGTCCAGATCTGGACCGGACGGCCGGGCGCGGAGAGGCTCCCTGCACCGGCGTTCCCCCGGCGCCGTGAATCGCAGGAGGTCAAGCGTGTCCCGTCCCGGACTGAGGAGTCCCGGCCCGAACGATCCCGCCGCGCAGAACGACGCCCCGCCGAACGGCGCCGCACGGAACGGCGCCGCACGGAACGGCCCGGCGCGCGTTCCGTGGCGGGCGGTGTTCGGCGGCTCGGTCGGCAACCTCGTCGAGTGGTACGACTGGTTCGTCTACGCCAGCTTCGCCACCTACTTCGCCTCGGCGTTCTTCCCCAAGGGGAACGCCACGGCGCAGCTGCTGAACACGGCGGGCATCTTCGCCGTCGGGTTCTTCATGCGTCCGGTCGGAGGCTGGCTGCTCGGCCGGTTCGCCGACCGGCGGGGCCGCAAGGCCGCGCTCACGCTCACGGTCACGCTGATGTCCGGCAGCGCGCTGCTCATCGCGGTCGCCCCGACCTACGGGTCGGTGGGGTACTTCGGCGCGGTGGTGCTGCTGGTCGCGCGGCTCATGCAGGGCCTGTCGGTCGGCGGCGAGTACGCGGCCAGCTCGACCTACCTCACCGAGGCCACCCCGCCCGGCCGGCGCGGGCTCGCCTCCAGCTTCCAGTACGTGTCGATGACGGCCGGCCAGCTGATCGGGCTCGGGCTGCAGATCGTCCTGCAGCGGACGATGAGCGAGGACGCGCTGAAGTCCTACGGCTGGCGCATCCCGTTCGTGGTCGGAGCGCTCGCCGCGGCCGTCATCTTCTACCTGCGGCGGCGCCTGCTGGAGACCGAGGCGTTCACCGAGGAGACCGGCCGCGAGGGCGCGCCCGCCGGCACCGATGGCGGCGCCGGCGCTCCGGTGCGCGAGCGCGGGACCGTCCGCGAGCTGCTGCGGCACCGCCGCGAGGCGGCCCTGGTGATCGCGCTGACCATGGGCGGGACGCTGGCGTACTACACCTACACGACGTACCTGACCAAGTACCTGTCCAACACGGCGGGCCTGCCCAAGAGCACCGCGTCCCTGGTGAGCTTCTGGGCGCTGCTGGTGTTCGCGCTGCTCCAGCCGCTCGCCGGGGCGCTGTCGGACCGCATCGGACGGCGCCCGCTGCTCATGGCGTTCGGCGTCGGCGGGACGATCGGGACGGTGCCGCTGATGACCGCGCTCGGCCACGCGTCCGGCTTCTGGAGCGCGTTCGCGCTGATGCTCGCGGGGCTGGTCGTCGTCACCGGGTACACGTCCATCAACGCGGTCGTGAAGGCCGAGCTGTTCCCCACGCACGTGCGGGCGCTCGGCGTCGCGCTGCCCTACGCGATCTCGAACGCGCTGTTCGGCGGCACCGCCGAGTACGTCGCGCTCTGGTTCAAGAAGGCCGGTGCCGAGTCCGGCTTCTTCTGGTACGTCGCCGCGTGCGCGGCGGTGTCGCTGATCGTGTACGTCCGCATGCGCGAGACGCGGGACACCGCGATGTCCCGCCGGGAGCGTGCCGCCGAGGCCACTCCCGCGCGCGTGTAGCCAGGAGCGCGCGGACACCGCCTCCGCGCGCGTGTAGCAGCCAGGGGCGCGCGGACGCCGCGTCCGCGCGCCCCCGCAGCCCTCCCCGCCCGGACGGGCGGGACCCGCCGACCGAGGTGATCGCATGCCGGAGCCCGACGACGAGCTTCCTCCGCTCCCTCCTCCCCCGCGCACGCACCCGCTGCCGCCACCACTCACCGACCTCAGCCGGGAGAACCCGACCAGCCGCGCCGAAGTGTGGATCGTCCGGCACTCCGAACACCCCGGCGTTTCCGGCCGAACCACCCCGGACGGAGCCGCACCGGGCCGAGCCGAAGCGGGCCGAGCCGAAGCGGGCCGGAGCGGCGCCGGTAACCGCAACGACCGAGGCGGCCCCAGTCACGGCGGGACGGACGGCAGTGCGTCGGACCGCGCGTGAGGGCCGGACGGACCGGACGCTGCGGCCGCGGCGCCGGACCTCTAGCCTGGCGGCCATGCGCGTTCTGCTGGTCGAGGACGACCTGCGCCTCGCCGCCGCCCTCGGCACCCACCTGCGGCGTGCCGGGTACGAGGTCAGGCACACCCGGACGGCCGCCGACGGCGTCCGGATGGCGGCCGACGCCGACTTCGTGCTGCTCGATCTCGGCCTGCCCGACTGCGACGGCCTGAAGGCGCTGGAGCGGCTGCGGCGCGGCTCGGACGTGCCGCTCATCGTGGTGACCGCGCGCGCCGGGGACGTGCTGAAGGGCCTGCACCGGGGCGCGGACGACTACCTGGTGAAGCCCGTCCGCCCGGACGAGCTGCTGGCCCGGATGCAGGCGGTGGTGCGCCGCACCGCGCGGCCCTCCCGCGTCCAGCGGCTGACCGTCGGGGACGTCGTCGTGGACGTCCCCGCCCGGCGCGTGACGGTCGAGGGCCGGGACGTGGCGCTGACCCGCCGCGAGTTCGACGTGCTGGCCCTGCTGGCGAGCCGTCCGGGCGAGGTGTGCGCGCGGGAGGAGATCCTGCTGGCGCTGTGGGGCGACACGTCCCTGTCGGCGTCGCGGGCGCTGAACGTGCACGTGCGCAACATCCGCGGCAAGACCGGGCGGGCCTGGCTGATCGTGACGCTGGTGGGCACCGGCTACCGGCTCGGGGACGGCCCGGCGTGAGGACCAGGCTCGTCGCCGTCCTGACCACCCTGGTCGTGCTGGTCATCGCGGGCCTGGCGGTGCCGCTCGGCGGCGCGTACGCCTCGCACCGGACGGGTCGCCTCCTGCTGGACCGCCGCGCCGACGCGACGCGCTTCGCCGAGCTCGCCGACCTGGCGGCGCGCACCGGCGACCGCGCCTCGCTGCAACCCGAGATCGCCCGGTACGCCGAGCTGTACGGCGCGTCGGTGTGGATCGGGGACCGCGACGGGGTCCCGGTCGCGCGGGCGGGCGGCGCGCTCGTCCCGGACCACCGGGCGACGGAGCTGGCGCTGTCCGGACGGACCACCGACGCGCTGCCGTCGCTGACGCCGTTCGGGCCGCGGCACGTGCTGATCGCCGAGCCGTCCGGCCGGGACGCGCAGATCTCCGGCGCGGTGCTGCTGCTCGCGCCGACCGCCGACGCCCGCGCCGACATCGCGCGCGTGTGGGGCGCGCTGCTGCTGGCCGGGCTCGCCGTGCTGGCGTTCGCGGTGCTGGTCGCGCGGGGCCTGGCCCGCTGGATCCTGCGCCCGGTCACCGAGCTGGACGAGGCGACCCGGCGCATCGCCGAGGGCGAGATGGGCGCGCGCACCGCCGCGGACGTCGGGCCGCCGGAGCTGCGGCGGCTGGAGCAGCGGTTCAACGACATGGTCGAGGCGGTCGGCGCCGCGATGAAGCGGCAGCGCGAGTTCGCCTCGAACGCCTCGCACGAGCTGCGCAACCCGCTCGCCGCGCTGATGTTCCGGCTGGAGAACCTGCGCCCGTTCCTGGATCCGGCCGGCGAGCCGGAGTTCCGGGAGACCTCCGACGAGCTGAACCGGCTGGCCAAGACCGTCACGGACCTGCTGGACCTCGCGCAGAGCGAGGCGGGCGCGCCGATCGCCCGCGAGCTCGACGTGGTCGCCGAGCTGGCGCCGAAGCTGGAGTCCTGGCGGGAGGTGTTCGACGCGCTGGAGATCGCGTTCACGGTGCGGCTGCCGCCGCGCCTGCCGGTCCGGGCCGTCCCGGACGCGGTGGCGCGCATCGCCGACATCGCCTTGGACAACGCGCACAAGTTCGTCCCGTCCGGAGGAACGGTCGCGGTCACGCTGGACGCGGACGCCCTGGTCCTGCGCATCGCCGACGACGGCCCGGGACTGACCGAAGAGGAACGCGCCCACGCCGTGGAACGGCACTGGCGCGCCCCGGCCCACGCCGACCTGCCCGGCAGCGGCCTCGGCCTCCCGATCGCCGCCGCGCTCGCCGAATCCTGCGGCGGACGCCTCACCCTGGCCGCCAACCACCCCCACGGCCTCTCCGTCGAACTCCACTTCCAGAACGACCGATCAAACGCACAATCCTGAGCGACCGAACACGTCCGAACACGACCGCGCTCAAGGGCGCACGTGTTCAGCCGTAGACGGAGCGGTAGTAGCGGGCGGCGCCGGGATGCAGCGGTACCGCGCCCGTGCCGATCGCGAAGCGGCGGTCGAGCCGTCCGCCGGGCGCCTCGGGAGCCTCCAGGCGGTCACGGCTGGTGAACAGGCGCTCGGTCACCCGGTAGGCGACGTCGCGCGGCAGGTTCACCCGGCACATCAGGTAGCTCGCCGTGCTGACCGTCTCGACCGGTTCGTCCTCGCCGTACGCCCGCGCCGGGATGGCCGCCGGGTCGTAGACCGGCCCGTAGGCCCTGCGCAGCTCGCCCACCAGCCGCTCGTCCAGGGGGACGAGCCGGATGCGGACCCGCCGGGACAGCGCGGTGAGCGCGGGCGTCGGCACGCCGCCCGACCAGAACGCGGCCGCGATCTCGCCCTTCACCAGCGCCTGGATCGACCGGTCCAGGCCGTACCGGACGACGCGGGCCGGCCGGGCGAGCCGCGCGACGGCCAGGACGCGTTCGGCGGTGACGGCGGTGCCCGAGCCGTCCGCGCCGAGGGAGACCGGCCGCCCGGCGAGGTCGGAGACCCTGGCGACCGGCGAATCGGCGCGCACCACGAGGTGGACGTGGTTCATGTACATGCGGGCGAGCGCGTCGACCCGCCGGTGCTCCACCCGGACGGCCCGGTCGGCGCTGTCGGCGAGCGCGAACCCGAGGTCGGCGCGCCCGTCCGCCAGCATGGCCAGGTTCTGGACGCTGGCGTTGGTCGGCACGACGCTCACCGTGAACCCGCCGCGCCGCAGCTCGGCCGCGAACCTGTCCCCCAGCGCCTGGTACGGGCCGCCCTTCTCCCCCGTGACCAGCCGCAGGACGGTCCGCTCGCCCGAACCGCCGCATCCCGCCGCCAGCACGTCCGCGCCGCCCGCCACGGCGGCGGCGGACGCGACCAGGAAGCGACGGCGGTTCATGGCCGCACGGTACCCCGGTTCGGCGGGTCGTCCGGTGGCGTGTCCGTTTCGGGGAGGCGGACGGCCTTGGCGGGGTCGTGCGCGGCGCGCAGCTCGCGCTTGAGGATCTTCCCGGAGTGGTTGCGCGGGATCGCCTCGACCAGCTCGTACCAGCGGGGACGCTTGAACCCGCCGAGGCGGCCCCGGCAGTGGGCGTCGAGGTCGGCGGGCGCCACGTCGCCGCGCGTGACGACCAGGGCCTTCACCGCCTCGCCCCAGCGCCGGTCCGGGACGCCGACGACCGCGACGTCCAGCACGGCGGGATGGTCGGCCAGGACTCGCTCGACCTCGGCGCAGTAGACGTTCTCGCCGCCGGACTTGACCATGTCCTTGGCGCGGTCCACGAAGTACAGGTAGCCGTCGGCGTCCAGGCGCAGCAGGTCGCCGGTGCGGAGCCAGCCGCCGCGCAGCGCCTCGGCGGTCGCCTCGGGAAGGCCGGCGTATCCGCTCATCAGCGTCGCGCCGCGCACGAGCAGCTCGCCCGCCTCGCCCGGCGGCGCGTCCACCGCGACGTCGAAGGGCGGGAGCGGACGTCCGACCGTGCCGGGACGTTCGAGCTCGTCGGCGAGCGTGGACACCGACACGAAGTTCCCCGCCTCGGTCGACCCGTAGATGCCCCGGTAGTCGATGCCGAGGTCGCGCAGGACGGTCAGGGTGCGGGCGCGTTCGGTGGCGGCGATGCCGAACAGCAGCCGCAGCGATTCGGGCGCCGCCGCCTCGTGGCGGAGGGCGCGTCCGGTGCCGGTGGGGAAGATCGCGACGGTGACGCCGTGCTCCGCGATGACCGGCCACAGCTGCTCGGGCGCGGGACCGGGCGGCAGCACGAGCGTCCCGCCGACCGCGAGCTGCGCGAGCGCGACCCCGTACCCGGCGACGTGGAACAGCGGCAGCGCGCCGAGCATCCGGTCGTCGCCGGTGAGGCCGAGCGCCTGCACCACGTTGGCGGACGCCACGACCCACGCCCGGTTCGACAGCAGGCACCCTTTCGGACGTCCGGTCGTCCCGGACGTGTAGAGCTGCATGACGGGCGCTTCGGCGTCCGGGCGCGGCAGATCCGTTTCGGGTGCGCCGATGAGCGCGTTCTCGGTGTCCGGGCCGAGCGTCCAGCAGGTGAGGCCGAGCAGGCCGCCCGCGCGGGCGAGCGGCTCCAGCGCCGGGTGGACGATCGCGTGCCGGGCGCGCGCGTCCTCCACCTGGAACCGGATCTCCTCGGCGCTCAGCCGGACGTTCAGCGGGACGACCGCCGCACCGACAAGGGACGCCCCGAACGCCGCCTCCAGCACGTCCGGGACGTTCACGCTCAGCAGAGCGATCCGATCGCCCGCGCGCACTCCCCCGGCGGCCAGCGCCCGCCGCCAGGCCTCGGCGCGCTCGCCCAGCTCCCGGTAGGTGCGCCGGCGGCCGTCCCAGGCGACGGCGGTGCGTTCCGGCCACAGCGTCGCGCCCCGGTGGGCCAGATCGGCGAGCAGCACGGCGTCCTCCCGGTCGTCGGCGCCGGAACGGATCCGGCGACGCGTCCGATGATGCCGCGAACGTTGCCTGGATCACACCCCCGGTGGAGCATGGGACGTGATGATCCGCACCGCCCGAACCACCCCGTGCCCCACCCCCTGCCCCACCCCTTGAACCGCCCCGCAGGTCCCGCGCCGCGCGGTCTCCCGGTCGATCCGCGCGGCACGGACCGTCCGTGCCCCGAGGAGCCCGCCATGCCCGAGACCCCCACCGCTCCCTCCCCGCGAACCCCCGCCACCCCCTCGCCGCGAACTCCCGGCACCCCGCCCGACCGGCCGACCGCCGGACCGTCGCTGCTGCCGCCCGTCCAGGCGCCCGCGTACGCCAGCGCCGTCCTGCCCGCGTCCGCCGACCGCGTCTGGGCGTACCTGCGCGACTTCGGCAACCTCGCCGAGTGGATGCCCGGCGTGGACACCGGCGTCATCGAGGACGGCGGCCCGTCGGACCGCGTCGGCTGCGTCCGCCGCATCATCGGCCCGGGCGACACCGTGTTCCGCGAGCGCCTGATCTCCCTGGACGACGAGACCCGCACTTACCGGTACGAAGTGCTCGAATGTCCACTGCCCGTCCGCCGCTGCCGCGCGACGCTCCGGGTCGTCCCGGTGACCGTCACCGGAGAGGCGTTCGTGGAATGGTCGGCCGAATTCTCCGCGAACGCCGACGACGAAGAGGCCATGGCCAAGACCCTCACCATCGGCATCTACGCCACCGGCCTGGCCGCGCTGGCCACACGCTTCTCCTGAAGCACCGTTCCGTTGCCCGCGTCGCCTCGCCGGCGCGCGTCCTCGCGGCATCACTGCTGAAGAGCCGCTCTGGCAGCGTCGCTGCGCTGTGCGGCGTCCTGCGGTGGAACCGAGGCCGGAGCCTCGCGCCGACAGCCCCGTGCCCCCCGGCACCAGGCTTCCGGCCTCGCTTCGCCCCCGCTTGTCCGACGTTAGTCACGCGCCGCGTCCGGCGGCATGGGGAACAATACGTATTGACCGCCCTCCGGAGCGCCGGATGACGCCACCGATGGACCCACGCGAGCTGAGCTACCAGTGCGACGGGCTCCCCGACCGGGCCGCCCGTCTCGCCGCCGTGGCCGCCTGCCTGAGCGAGGCCATCGGCGCGGACGTCGTCGGCTGGGCGGCCGTCGACCTCGCGGCCTGCACGGCGGAGATCCGCAGCGACCCGGCCGCCGCCCCCGCGGACGAGCGGCGGCTCGTCTCCGTGCTGGCCGACATCCCGACCGTCCGCCACTACCGGCGCAGCCCCCGCACCCGCGAACCGCTGCGGATCAGCGACCTGGTCGCCGCCCGCGAATGGCGCAACCACCCCGCCTACCTGGGCTTCTACCGCCCGATGGGCCTCCTGCACCACATGGCGCTGTCGATCGGCCCGCGCACGCCGCTGCGCGGCGCGGGCTGGTACCTCCTCCGGTCCGGGTCCGACTTCCCCGACTCGGCCCTGGACCTCGTCCGCTCGCTACGGCCCGTCCTGACCGTCCTCGACCTCGCGTTCCCTTCCGGCGGCGCGGTCCCGTCCGGCGCGCAAGCCCGCGACGAGGCGCGTCGGCGGGCAGGGCTCACCGCACGAGAACTGGACGTCCTGGCCCTGCTGGCGGACGGCCTGACCGCCCGCCAGATCGCGACCCTGCGCCGGATCAGCGTCCGGACGGTCGGCAAGCACCTCGAGCACATCTACGACAAACTCGGCTTCCGCGACCGCCTGCAAGCGGTCACCGAAGCCCGCCGCCTCGGCCTGATCCCCTGACCACCCCGCCCCCTCGCCCTGACCCCGCGACCACCCCGCGCCCTCGGCCCGATCCCGCGACCACCCCGCGCCCTCGGCCCGATCCCGCGACCGCCTCGCCACCTCGGCCTGACCCCGTGACCGCCTCGCCACCTCGGCCTGACCCCGTGACCGCCCCGCCGCCTCGGCCTGATCCCGTGACCGCCTCGTCACCCGCTAGACGCCGGCGCCCAGCTTGAGCTGAGCGACCGCCTTCGGCCTGACGCCCTCGGGAAGGTCGTAGACCAGCACCACGGTCGTCCTCGCGCCCGGTCGGAGGTCGTTGACCTTGCCGTGTCCGACCAGGACGGTCTGCCCGAACGTCTGGTCCCACTCGGGCGCGAACTCCGAACCGTCCGCCGCGTACAGCGAGAGGTGCGCGGGCGGGTAGACGGGGTGATCGGTGATGTTGCGCATCGAAACCCGCACCAGCAGGAAGCGGCCGTCGGGCCGCGTCGTGCCATGCAACGGATCACTCAACGACGCGGCCCACGAGGTGCCCGAAACAGCGGCCTCGAAGTCGCTGAGCGGGGACTCCAGCGTCCCGTTGTGCACGACCAGCCCCGGTGACGGAGCCACCGGCACCGCCGTCCGCGACGCCCCGGACCGAGGAGCCGGGCTGGCCGTCTCCGAAGAGCTCGGCCAGCTCGATGGGACCGCCTCCGGAGCGGCCGCCCGGGAATTCGACGAACACCCGGCCGCGAGGAGCACGACGGTGAGGCCCAGGATTCTTATCACCAGCGCAGCATCCCATGTCCCCGAGCCACCGTTCGCAACGTTCTCGCTCTCGTGCACCGATGATTCCCGCGGAGGCGGGGTGAAATTTTCATCGAAGCGAATTGCACGCCCACGTGTGGCGGGTGTTGACGCTGTGGCGGGGCGAATTGACCTAAAGGTCAGTTGTAACTGTCTCCGACTTCAGGCATCTCTTGATTGACATCCGTGTCCGACCAGTTTGTACTCTGTTTGTCGGAGGAGAACTTTCGCCATGCACGTCAATTGAACACCGGGCGCGAGCATTGTTTTCCCTGCCTCGACCGCGCCCGGCCGAGCGAAAGTAGATGAGGATTTGATTGTTCTGCCGTTCTGCCGGGCCATCGGAAACGACTTCGTCGCCGCGGCGACGACGGGCGCCCGACCGCAGAGAGCGCCGGTCCCGTGCTGATCACCGCGGCGCTGACCGAGGCGGCGGGCGCGCCGTTCGTGCTGCGGGAGGTCGAGCTGGACGCGCCCCGTCCGGGCGAGGTGCTGGTGCGGCTGGTCAGCGCCGGCATCTGCCACAGCGATCTCATCGTCCGCGACCGTTGGTTCCCCGTTCCCCTGCCCATCGTGCTGGGGCACGAGGGCGCGGGTGTCGTGGAGGAGGTCGGCGGCGACTCGGCCGAGGTCCGGGTCGGCGACCACGTGGTGCTCAGCTTCGACTCGTGCGGCGCCTGCGCCCGTTGCCGCCGGGGCGCTCCGGCCTACTGCGCCGACTTCGTCGCCCGCAACTTCAGCGGTGTCCGCGGTGACGGGTCGACGCCGATGCGGAGCGGCTCCGCTGCCGTCCACGGCTTCTTCTTCGGCCAGTCCTCGTTCGCCACCCATGCGCTGGCGCCCGTCCGAAGTGTCACCCCGATGCCCCGTGACCTGCCCCTGGAGCTGCTGGGACCGCTGGGCTGCGGGGTGCAGACCGGAGCGGGGAGCGTGCTGAACTCCCTGGCCTGCGAGCCGGGCAGCGGCATCGCGGTCTTCGGCGCGGGGTCGGTCGGGTGCAGCGCGGTGATGGCCGCCGTGATCGCCGGATGCGACCCCATCGTGGCGATCGGCCGCAACCGCGCCCGGCTGCGGCTGGCCGAGGAACTCGGCGCCACCCACACCGTCGAGCTCGGCCGCGCCGAACCCGTCGGGCGAGTGCGGGAACTGACCGGCGGCAGGGGGATCGACTACACGCTCGAGGCCACCGGCGTGCCGGAGATCCTGCGGATGGCGGTGGACGCGCTGCACTCCTCCGGCGTCTGCGGCGTGGTCGGCGGTGCGGCACCGGGCACCGAGGTGGCGCTGGAGATGTCGGGGCTGATGTTCGGCCGGCAGGTGCGCGGCATCGTCGAGGGCGACAGCATTCCGCAACTCTTCCTCCCGGTCCTGGCCGATCTGCACGTTCGAGGGCGGCTGCCGTTCGACCGGATGGTGAGCCTCTATCCGTTCGCCGAGATCAACCAGGCGGCCCGCGATTCCCAGCGAGGCGGATGCCTGAAGCCGGTCCTCCACTTCAAAGGGTTCTGAATGGTGCGCACGGCCCTGATGTTCCCAGGACTGGGAGCCTTTTTTCCGGCTGCTTTCCGCTACCATTCCACGGCCCGGCGGATCGCCGTCGAGACCGCTGCGCAGATCGATCCGGTCGTATGCGAGTACGGCCTCGCACCGGTCGGCCCGTCGCTTCTGGACGGCGAACCCCTCGACACCGCCCCCGGTTCCCCGGTCGCCGACACGGAGAGCACCGATGCGGAGACCACCGACACGGGGATCGCCGACACCATGGTCCTGGCGGTCTACGCCGCCGAGATCACCTGTTACCGCGTCCTTCGCGAGGAAGGGCGCATCGCCGGTGACGTCCTGATCGGGCACAGCCTCGGCGAATACGCGGCGCTGGTGGCGGCCGGCGCGTTCTCGGTCGCCGATGGGGCACGCCTGCTGTGCGAGCGCAGCGCCTCGCTGCGCCGGTGCCGGATCCCTCCCGGGGCGATGCTGGCGGTGTCGGTGAGCCGACGCTACGCCGAACGGTGGGCGCGGCAGGCCGAGGACGTCGTGGTGGCCGCAGTGAACGGGCCCGAGCAGGTCGTCCTGTCCGGACGCGAGGACGAGATCCTGGCTCTCCAGGCCCGGCTCACCAGCGAGGGCCACGCCGCGACGCTGCTGCGCACCGGTCGGCTCCCCCACCATCACCCCCTGCTGACCAAGGCCTATCTGGACTACACCTGGCGCGTCCAAAGCGTCGCGCAAGAACCGCTGCGGCGCGCCGTCCATTCGCCGCTGCTCAGGCGCCGCTATCGGGCCTGCGACGACCTGCGCCAGGCGCTCGCCCTGCAGATGATCCTGCCCGTGGACTTCCTGGGCGCCGTGACGGAGCTCCGCGGCGACGGGATCGAGGACTTCATCGAATGCGGGCTGCGGTGCGCCCTGACCAACCTGCTCTCGGTGGCGGCCCCGGACGCGCGGGCGGCGGCCCCGTTCCGAATGCGCACCACCCCCCACGACCTGCGCAACGCTCTGGACGCCTTGCGACCCGCCCTTCAGGAGGACCCGTGATCCCCGCACGTGACGAACTGATCGCACAGCTCAGGACCATGTACGCCCAGGCGCTCGAGTTCCCGGTCGAGGTCGTGACCGCCGACGTGGACCTGGAGGCGGAGCTGGGGCTGGACTCGTTGCAGAACACGATGGTGCTGGCGCTGGCCACCGACCGGTGGCGGCTTCCGTCCTCGCTCGGCGCCCAGGAGCCTCCGACACCCCTGACGGTCGAGGCGGTCGCCGACAGGATCCTGCGCTCGTCATGAGCGCGCACACCTCCCGCGCGCTGGTGGCGGTCGTGGGCATGGGACTGGTCACGCCCGGCGCCAGCGGTCCCGAGGACTTCTGGGAACTGCTCAGGACCGACCGTCCGGTGTTCGGTGAACCCGTCCGCCGCTACGACCCGCACGCCTTCCACTCCGCCGATCCCGATGCCGCGGACCGCACCTACGGGCGGACCTTCGGCGAGATCACCGGGTTCGTCCCGCACCGCCGGCTGGAACCCGAATGGACGGCGGACTCCGCCGACCTCCAGGTCGGCTGGCTGCGGCACAGCCTGCTCCAAGCCCTGGACACTGCCGCGCTACCGCCGGACGGGCGCTGCGGCTTGTACGTGGCCGCCAGCAGCGAGGCCAGCCACGAGCTGGACGCCGCCCTCGCCGCCGACCTGGCCGCCGCGGGCATGGCAGTGCACTCGGCGGCCGGCCCCGAGGGGCATCACGGTGCCGGTGTTCGTGACGAGGTCGAGGACGTCCGCGCTCGGATCCGCGCCGCGATCGCCGAGACGGAGCGCTGCGCCGACCGGCACCACTGCCGGTTCCTGCCGCACGAACAGGTCCGGCGGGCCGCCTGCGGCGTCCTTCCGGACGACACCCGGACGCTGGTGGTGGACAACATCTGCCCCGCGGGCCTGTACGCCGTCGATCTCGGGGTCACCCGCCTGATCGACGGAGAGGTCGACATCGCCTTCTGCGGCGGCATGAGCGCCCACGGCCCGCTGCGGCAGGTGTACTTCGCCAAGATGGGGGCGCTGTCGCGCTCGGGCGACGTGCGGGCCTTCGACGCCGCCGCCGACGGGACCATGTTCTCCGACGGCGCGGCGGCGGTGGCGCTCAAGCGCCTGGACGACGCGCACCGCGACGGCGACGCCGTGCTCGGCGTGCTGGTGGGCTTCGGCGGCGCCAGCGACGGCGGCGGCAAGGCGATCTTCGCCCCGAATCCGACCGGGCAGGTCCGGGCGATGCGCCGCGCGCACGAGGTCAACGCCGTCCCCGCTTCCGAGGTGGCGTGGGTGGTGGCGCACGGTACGGCCACCGTCACCGGCGACCACGTGGAGCTGTGCTCCATCGCGACCGCCTACGCCGAAAAACCGACCTGGGCGACCTCGAACAAGACCATCGCCGGGCACACCGGCATGGCGTGCGGGATCGTCTCCCTCATCCAGGCGATCACCGGGCTGAACAAGGGCGTCGTTCCGGCGCAGCGGCGTTTCACCGCCAGGGCCGGCGGGGCCGCCGACCAAGAGCAGGCCCGTGTCCCCACCGAGGACGTGCCGCTCACCCCACCGGCCGCTTCCGACGGCTCGGCTGCTCGCGACGGCTCGGCCGCAGGTCCGACGCCACGGCCGCTGGTCGGCGTGTTCGCCTGCGGGCTCGGCGGTATCAACGGTCATCTCCTGGTGCAGCACCCCGACCGTCCGGTCGGCGGCCTGGTATCGGCCCGGCCTTGCACCGACCAGGAGGTGGCGGTGGTCGGCTGGAGCGCCGTGCTGCCCGGGTACCCCGACAGGGCAGCCGTCCGGCAGCTGCTGGCCGATCCGGGCGCGCCGCTTCCGGCGGCCAGCTTCGGCGAGCACTTCGATCCTCCGCCCTTCAGCCGGGTCCGCGTCGCACCGGGGATCGCCCGGCAGATCGACCGCTGCCAGCACCTGGCGCTGCTCGCGGTCGCCGATTTCGTCGACCACCACGGCCGGTGCTGGGACGGCTTGGAAGAGCGGACCGGTGTCTTCGGCGTCCACTACGGTTCCACCCACCTGGGCGCCGACTCCACGGTGCGGGGGTTCGCCGACGCCCTGCGGCGCAGGTTCGCGGGAACCCCCGACGAGAAGGCGTGCGAGGCGTTCCTGAGCGAGCACGGCGCGAGGACCGCGCCGATCGGGCCCTACACCCTCCCCGGCAGGATGCCGTGCGTGGCGCTGGGCTGGATCGCCAACCGCCACGACCTGCACGGGCCCACGATGATCCTGGACTGCGGGCTGGACTCGGGGCTGGCAGCGATCCACGTCGCGTCCGGACAGTTGCGACGCGGGGAACTCGACGTGGCGCTGGTGCTCGGACTGAACACCGGCCCGCCCCGGGAGACGGCCCGCTTTCTGGGAGTGGACCCGCACGAGATCGCCGAGGGCGCGTTCCTACTCGCGCTGACCCGCCGTAAGGTCGCCGCCGCGCGCGGCTGGAACGTTCCCGCGCTGGTCAGCACGTGCACGACTCCCCCCAGCACCGCGATCGCCACCGGGGAGTGCGGGCTGGGCGCGGGCGCGGTCACCGGACGTCCGACCTACCTCGCCGCGGACGGTGTGGTCGCCGTGATGCGCGCCATCGAACAACGACCGCGCCTGCCACGCAGGTTGGACGGGCCGTCGGGCTTCGCCGTCACCGTCCTGCCGCCGACGGATCCGTCTCCCGCGCAGAGGTGGCGGTGATGGAACGGCACGTGGCGGTTTTCAGGCCGCGCCCGGCGGTTCCCGTCCGTGGGGCGGTCCCCGCGCTGCCGGCCGGCGCACTGGTGCTCACCGAGGACCCGCGTATCGCCGCGCAGGTCAGGCTGCGAACGCGGAACGACCAGGTGCGCATCGTGTGCACCGGGCCTGAAGCGGCGGCGGCCGGACCCCTCCCCTGGGCCGAGCCCGCGATGCTGGACGGACTGCTGGGGAACCCTCCGGCGGCCAGGCACATCCGAGTGATCGTCTCGCTGCGGGACCTGTGCTGGCCGCAGTCTCCCGCTTCGTCGCTGATCGCGTTGCAGGAGCTGATGTTCCTGGCCGCCCGACGCCTGGCCGCAGACGATCAGTCCCGACACGCTCCCTCGGAGGGCACTTCCACCGCTCCACGCGCCACCGGTGACTCGTTGGCCGTGCTGGTCCTGGACCCGCTCAAAGGCGGTGTCCCGCACCCGCACTCGGCCTTGCTGACCGGCTTGGTCAAATGCCTGCGCTGGGAGCTGCCCGACCTCTGCGCCTACGCCGTGGTGACCGACGCCGGCGCCCTGGACCTGGCGCTACGGCAACTCGCCGACGAGTCGACCCGTCCGCGTGGCCTGCCGGTCGTCCACTACAGGGACGGACGCCGCTGGGAAGAACACCTGGTGCCGGCCCCCGCCGGCAGCCTCGGTGGGGGCCTTAGCAGCGGCTTCGGCGGGACCGCCGCGCGGCCAGGTGTCGACGACGCCAGCGTCATCGTGGCGGCCGGTGGAGCGCGCGGCATCACCGCCACCGCCCTGCGAGGGCTGCTGCGGTCCGCGCGTCCCACCCTGTGGCTACTGGGCAGCGCCCCCTTGGAGCAGATGGTCCCGCAGGTTCGCGCACTGGGCCGACGAGACCGGCGCACCTACATCGCCGACCGGTTGCGGGAGGCGCCCGGCACCGGGGTCGCCGAGGCGGGCGCCGAGTACGACCGACTGCGCAACGCCCGCGAAGCACTGCGGACCCTCCAGTTGATGAAGGACCACTGCGGAGCCTCCCGCGTCCACTATCAAACCTGCGACGTCACCGACCGCGAAGCGGTCCGGCGGGCCGCCGAGGCTGTCCACCGCACCACCGACCACGTGGACCTGCTGATCAACGCGGCGGGCATCGGCGGCGCCCGGCGCCTCGCCGCCAAGTCCCTGGACGTCTACCGGCGCGTGCGCAGCGTGAAGGTGGACGGCTACCTCCACCTGAAGGCGGCGTTCGACCACCCGCCGCCCGGCCGGTGGTGCAGCTTCAGCTCCATCGCCGGACTGGTGGGGCTGCCGGGCGAGAGCGACTACGGCCCGGCCAACGACATGCTCGACCTCGCCGCGCGCTACGAGGCCGCGCACCGCGGCCGCGACGAACTCGCCATCTGCTGGACGATGTGGGGCGAGTCGGGATTGGGGCCCCGTTCGGCCTTCGTCGCCCACACCCGGCGCACCGGCCACCTGAGCCTGCTCAGCGACGAGGAGGGGCAGCGGCTGTTCCTCACCGAACTCGGCGCCGTCCGGCCTCCCGGGCAGGACGTCGTCTGTCATCTGGGGGCGGCCGAACAACGCTCCCTCCGGGACCGGTTCCCCGATCTTCCGCGGCCCGAGGCGTTCCTCGACGAGCCGCCCGAAGGCCAACGGGACGCCGCCGGTGCATCCGTCGATGTCCCCGCCCGGGCCGGTCGGCGCCCTCCCACCCGTCAGGCACCGATCCCGCGGCCGCACCGGCGGCGCGCGAAGCGGAACGGACGGTCCTTGCAGGTGTCCTGGGAGCTGGACCTGTCCGGGCACGACTACCTCACCGGTCACCGGCGCGGCCACCGCGCGGTCCTTCCCGGCGCCCTCGCCGTCGAGCTCGCCGTCCAGGCCGTGCACAGGCTCGCCGGTGCCGTCCCGGTGACAACGGTGAACGACGTGGCGTTCCGCGCGCCCGTCGCGCTGCGACCCCGTCTGGCGCGCTATGAACTGGCGGCCTCCCATGACCCGGCCCAAGGGGACGTCCGCGTGGAGATCTGCTCACGGGTCGAACATCCCTCGGCCCCGCCTACGCGCAGATCGCACATGTCGGCCGATGTCGCCCTCGGTCACCCGGGCCGGCCCGTGACCGGACCGCCACTCCCGCCTCCCCGCACGGGGAACGGCCGATCCGGCGCGGTGGCCAGGCTGACCGGTGTGTTCGCCGGTATCGACGCCCTGGAACACACTCCCGACGGCGTGATCGCGACATGGCACATCGAGATACCCGACCACCAGCGGAAACACTTCGAACGGATGCGCACTCCGTGGATCCTCCTGGACGCCCTGCTCCAGACCGCCGCCGCGCTCCCCACCCCCGGAGCGTTGGCCACGCCTGGTCGCATCACCGCCGTCACCCTGATCCCCGGCGACAACGACCTGCTGCTGAGCGACCGCCACCCCACCGGCCTAAGGCTGGCGGTCGGAGCCGACCGTTCGCAGGCCACCGCGACCGCTCCCGACGGGCAGGTGCTCCTCCGTGTCCAGGGGCTGCGTCTCGTCCCCTGACCCCGCCCGAACGCCCCGTCCCAACGCCCTGTCCGAATGCCCGTCCCAAACGCCCACTCCAACGCCCCGTCCGAACGTCATCGTCCGACCGGAAGAGGTAGGCATGTCCCTCGCACGCCCCGGCGCCCAGCGCACGTCACCGCAGGACGGCCCGCGTCCGCTCGGCTTCTTCGACAGGTTCTTCCTGGAGGCCGCCGACCCCGCCGAGCACCACCCCGAGCTGCACATCGGCGGCCTGCTGATCCTCGGCGGGCCCCCTCCCGAGACGGCGCTGTTGCAGCGCTACCTCGCCGACCAGATCAAGCAGATCCCCGCACTCGGTTACCGGCTGGCCGCCCGCGCCGACCGGTGGGAGCCCGACCCCGCCTTCGATCCCCTGGCGCACCTGACCGAACGTCGGCTCGCTCCCGGTGACGACGTGATCGACGCGGGACGGCAGGAGGTCACCCGTCCCTTCGACCGGGAGCGTCCCCTGTGGGGGATCACGTGCCTGCACGGGTACGCCACCGATGAGTACGCCTTGTGCTACCGCGCCCACCATGCTTTTCAGGACGGTATGGCCATCTTGAGCGTGGCCCAGAGCCTGTTCCGCCCCGGTTCGCCACAGCGGTCGCACGAGACCGCGGGCACCGGGACCGCCACTCCGCGGCGGTGGCCGGCGCTCACCGACCTCGGCGTCCCGCTGACGCCGACCAGCGAGTGGACGCCCAATCGCGCCCCCCTGACCGGCGACCGCGCGCTGCACATCGCCCGGTTGGACCGTGTTCCGCTGCAGGAGATCGCCGAAGCGACCGGGACGACCGTCAACCAGGTGGCCCTGGCCGTGCTCAGCGGCGCGTTCCGCGCCTGGTCCCCGCAGGATTGGAAGGCCGCAGGCGGCGGGCGCGCCCCCGGGCGAGGGCTGCACGTGGCCGTCCCGGTCGACCTGCGGCCCAGGGCGGGCGGTCTGGAGCCGGGCAACCTGCTCGGAGTGATCCGCGTCGCCCTGCCCTGCCATCAGCCGTCACCGATCGAGCGGCTACGGCAGGTGCAGCGGCAGACCGGTGCGGAAAGGATCGCCCGGCATCGCGCCATGGACCGCGTCTTGTTGCGCAGGCTGCCCTACCGGCTGGCGCGGGCGGCGATGCTGAGAATCACCGCGCCCCGCTTCACCGCCTTGGCGGTGTCGACCCTCCGCGCGACGGCGGAGCTGGATCTCGACGGCGCGTCCGCCCGCGCGGTCTACGCCTTCCCGCCGCTCCTGCCCGGCCACCACGGGATGGTCATCATCATGGAGGGTTCCACCGAGGTGGTGTTCTCGCTGCTGTTCGACACGGCGGCGCCCCGGGCCGAGCTGCTTCCCGGCCTGCTGGAGAACGCCGCCGCCGAACTGCACGCCGCGGCCGTCCCCTGACCGGTGCGCGCCGGGCGGGTGCCGCTCAGCCCGTGCGCGCTCCCGGCGTCAGGGCCCCTCGCCCGGAAACGCCGGCGGGTCACCGGCGCGCGTCCCGGTGGCCGCGCAGCAAATGGGCGAGCACGGCGCCGGCCGCGACGCAGGCGGCTCCGGGGCCGAGCCGGTTCAGCAGACTGCTGCGCGGCGGCATCTGCCGGATGTCGAGCGCCAGGTCCCTGCTCGACAGGTCCTGCAGGACGCCGCGGGCCTGCTCCAAGCCGGTCGTCGCGCCCAGCGCCACGTCGGTGAGGATGCGCGCCGCCTGCGCTTCGGAGAACAGTTCGGTCGCCAGAAAGGACAGGATCCCGCTCATCTCCTCCTGGAACACCTCGATGATGGACAGTTCCGGAGCCAGATAGCGAACCGACCCCTCCATATTGGCGAAGGACTTCGCCAGGATGGAGACCATGGGGCTGGTGGCGATTCCCCGCTTGGTGGATCGTTTCAGCACCGTCCCCAGCAGGACACCGAAATTGAGTTCGTCCAGGGAGGCCGTGCGCACTCTCGGGACGACGCCCGCCATATCGCTGGCGAACGCCCGGAACTCGGTCCATTCGGTGGCGTACCCCATCTCCATCCATGCCCTGGCCGCGGCCTGGGCGTCGTTCTGCACCACACCCAGCAGCACCCGGAAAATCGAGATGCTGAGGCGGCGGTCGATGCTTCCCACCATTCCCCAGTCGATGATCGACGCCCGTTCCCCCGGCGCGACGAAGATGTTCCCCGGATGCGGATCGGCGTGGAAGGTGTGCTCCACGAAATAGCACCGGTACATCAGCGCGAGCAGGTCCCGGCCGATGGCCAGGCGTTCGCCCGGCGAGAAGTCCCCGGCCTTGGCGTCCCGGATGGAGGCACCCGGAGCCAGGCTCTGGATCAGCACGTGCGGGCCGGCGTAGAGGACCTCGGGGACCTCCAGCGTGGAGAACCGTGCGACGATGCCGCGCGCCCGGTCCATGTTGCCGGCCTCCAGCCGGAAGTCCAGCTCCGGCCGCATGGCATCGAAGATCACCATGAGCATGGCGTCGAGGTCCATGACGCCGGTGAAGCGGGGCGCGCACCGGCTCAGCAGGCGCGTCGCCCGGCGCAGCACGGCCATGTCCCGCCTGATGACCGGCGCGATGCCCGGCCGCTGGATCTTGACCACGGCCGGGCGGCGGTCGCGGAGCGTGACTCGGTACACCTGGGCCAGCGACGCCGCGCCCAGCGGCCGCTCGGTCTCCACATCCGCGAACCGGCGGGCCCAGTCGTCGCCCAGCTCCTGCTCCAGCACGGGGGCGAACCGCTCGAACGGCTCCGGGGTCACCCGGTCGTGGAGCTTGCCGAGCTCCTGCCGGACCGGCTCGGACACGAGGTCCGGCCGGGTCGACAGGATCTGGCCGACCTTGGTGTAGAAGGGGCCCAGCTCCTCGAACGCCCTGCGCACGGCCGCGGGGCGCCACTGCTCGGCCAGCCACGCCGAGCCGCCGGGGGCGCCCCGCAACCGCGCCCGCTGGCGGACCTCCTCGCCCAGCACCTCGGCGAGCACCTTGACCAGCAGCCGGACCCGGCCTTCGTCCATTCCAGTCCCTCCGGGGCGCGGCGGAAGCAAGCCGGTACCGCCCGACCGTCCTCGCCGAGCGGCCTGCCGGCGTCCGGGCCCTCCCGTGTGGGTGGCCGCGTGGGGTGGCCGTGTCGGTGGTTAGGAAGCGCCCTTCTCCGCCGTCTCGGCGCGCTCGTCCGTCAGGGTGTCGAGCCGGCGCGACAGCCGGTCCAGGTCATCTCGGAGATCGGCCAGCCGGTCGCGCAGTTCCGCGTCCAGGTCGTAGCGCCGCCCACGGCCGCGGTCCTCGTCGTACTCGAATTCGTCGTACTCGGGATCGTCTTCGCGGCGGTCATTGCGGTACCGGTTTCGCCGGCGCCCGCCGTCCCGGGTCTCCACCGCTCGGCGGACGGTGCCCCGGACGTCCCGCTCCACCTCCGATCCGCGATCCAGCACATCGTCCAGGAAATCCCGGGTGTCGTCGATGACGCTGCTCAGATAACGGCTGATTCCGCTGCGGGACCGCGGCCGGTCCACTTCTCGGCGGTAGGTGCTTCTGCTGTCTCGCGCAGGCATGTCCAGCCCTCCGTAGGAACCATTCCACCGCAGCGTAACACCATCACTTCAAAGGCGAACTTCCAGTGTTCCTGAACCTTACCCGCGTTTCCGCAGTGAACACAGTGATCGTTGACGGGCGAATTGCCGCCCGTTTATGAATTGCATCGTGAGGCTCAGAGAGGGCTGATCGTCAGCTTTTGCGCCACTCATTACTTGCTTCTGCGCCCTCATTTTCCTCACCTCCGGCGCGGGACCCGGGAAAACGATGTGCCGACCCGCGGGAAGGGCGAGGAAACCGGCATCCCCACTCGCGGGGGCGGTCGGCGCCCGCGGCGAACCGCGTGGGAGGACGCGGCTCGGCTACCGGACGAAATCGTCGATGATGTGGTCGAGGCAACGCTCGACGACGGCCGCGATGGTCAGCGCCGGATTGACTCCGGCCGTCGAGCCGGGCATGAGGGCCGCGTCGAGGCAGTACAGCCCCTGGTGGCCGTGCAGCCGCCCGTAGGCGTCGGTGGCCCGGCCCAGCACCGCGCCGCCGAGCGGATGCACGGTGAGGGGCGCCAATGCCGTCGGAGCGACGACGGTGGCGCCGCCGGGCACATGCCCGGCGGCCTGACCGGCCAGGTCCCGTATCCGGCGCCGAGCGGCGGCGTCGTTGTCGGCCGACCACTCCAGCCGGGCACGGCCGCCCCGATGGCGCCAGCGGCCCAGACGTTCGGAGATCCCCATGCCGGCCAGCGCCAGCAGCCCCGTCTCGACCGGCCACGGCAGCGGCATGTGGGTCAGCGCGGCCGTGCGCGTGTGGTCGCGCACGAGAAAGGACAGCGGACCCGCCTGGCGGCGGCCCGTCGCGGCGTGCCGGGCCTTGAGCAGGAGCACCTGGTCGGCGTTGGTGCCCCAGTCCGCGCCCACGTGCTCGTTCAACCCCGGAAGCGCACCAGTGGCGCGGGCGGTCGTCAGCATCCGCGGTGTGTGCACCCCGCCAGCCGCGAGGATCAGCTTCTCGCAGCTGATCACCAAGCGTCCGGCCACCGCACCATCGTCGCCGAGCCGGTCGACGGTGACCTGGTAGTCGCCATCGCCGGCCTGGGATATGTCCGTGACCCGGTGGAGCGGCCGCACGACCGTCCTGCCCGTCCGCTCGGCCCACGCCAGGTAGGTGCGGTCCACGCTCAACTTCGCGCCGCTATTGGTACCGGTGAAGATGTACTCGCCCGCGGTGACCGAGGCATCAGCGGTCCCGGCGAGTTCCGCGCGGACGACATCGAAGTCGTAGCCGTTGGGAATGCGCTCCACGGGCAGCCCCGACCGGTCGAGCGCCGACCGCCAGAGCCGATGGGAGCGGTACTGAGGATGGCGGAACAGGTCGTCGGGGAACGGGACGGCTCCCAGGCGCCGGCGCGCCCGCGGATAGTAGACGTCGTCGAGTTCCTCGTAGTCCACCGAATCGGGGAAGACCTGGCGGAACGGTCCAGCGAGCGGCTGGGGCAGCATCCCGCCGAAGGTGAGCGTCCCCCCGCCGACCCCGGCCCCGCACACGATCGTCAGGTCCCGGTGCGGGCTGATCTCCATCAGCCCGGTGGAACGGGGCAAGGCGGCGGCCACGGCCGCCCGCAGGAGCCGGACGGGCGCCGATCGGTCGGTCGCCAGCAGCGACGACGGTTCGCCGTCCCGCCAGATCAGCCGCCGGTCCGGCGCCGTCAAGGAGGGGAAGACGGCCTTCCGCCCGAGGACGGGCCAGCGCCGGCCGCGTTCCAGCACGACGTTGTCGACGCCGGCCCGGGCGAGCCGGAAGGCGGTCACGCTGCCTCCGATGCCGGAGCCGATGATCACAACGCGATGCCGCACCACCAGGTTCCTTCCGCCGCTGATCGGCCAGGTCCCTGGTTCGACCATCCCAGAGAACCGCATCGGCCGACAGCGGCCCGGCGGTCACGGTTGGCAGGCGGCCGGTCCCGTCCGGGTGACGGATTGCGCTCCCCTCGTCGACGCTCCGAGGGTGGGCGACGGCGGCACCGGGTAGACCTGCGAGACAAGGCTCAGAAAAGGCGCATCGAGCCCATCATGGCCAAGCTTCCCTCTCCGGTCGTCCGAGCGATGGCGCGCGGCGGACTCAAGCACGTGGCCGGGGCACCGGTGCCGTTGAGCTGGAGGCGCGCCTACCTGGAGGGCATCGCACGGCGCCTTCCCCTGCCCGCGGACGTCACCGTCCGCCGGACGTCCCTCGACGGCATCCCGTCGATCCGCGTCCAGCCCCGCTCCGGGACCTCAGCCCTGCACGTCCTGCACTTCCACGGCGGCGGTTTCGTCGCCGGGTCACCGCGCTTCTCCCTCTCCTTCGCCGGCCACCTGGCCCTGGCCTGCGGCTGCACGGTCGAGCTGCCGGACTACCGCAAGGCCCCGGAACACCCCTATCCGGCCGCGCCGAAGGACGCCTGGACGGCCTACCGAGCCCTGACCGAATCAGACATCCGCCCTGGGCGGCTTGTCCTCGCGGGCGACTCCGCCGGCGCGGCCCTGGCATTAAGCGTGGCGCTCAAGGTACGCGACCGGGAACTGCCGCCACCGCCTGCGGTGGTCCTGCTCTCGCCCTGGATCGACCTCGACGCCCCGCGGCCGGACGATCGCCTGCGTGCGGCCGACCCCGTCCTGTCGGCACGGGCCACCAGGCGCATCGCGCGGCTCTACGCCTCGCCGGAGCAGCGACACGGCGCATCTCCCGCCCGTGCCTCCCTGGTCGGGCTGCCCCATCTGATCGTGCGTTGCGGGGAGCGCGAGACCCTGCGGCCCCAAGTGCAGGAGTTCGTCTCGCGCGCCCGCGCCGCAGCGGTCCCCGTGACGTACCAGGTGCTGCCGAAGGCGTGGCATGACATCCACATCTTCGCCGCCGTCGCCACCGAAGCCCACCGCGCCGTCGAAGAGCTGGCTGCCACGCTCATCGAAACGACGGCCGCCACCGAGCCCTGACCCCCTCCCCACCGAGCCGCCCGGCCGGACGGCGGTCGACTGAGCGCGGAGTCGACCAGTCGACCGCGGAGACGAGCAGTCGAGTGCGGAGACGAGCAGTTGAACGCGTACGGTCAGCGAGTGGTCATTCGAACTTCGGGGGGCGCTTTTCGCGCAGCGCGGCCACACCCTCCCGGACGTCGGGGCCGGCGAAGCCGAGGAACTCCATGGCCAGGGACGCGTCGAACGTCGGCTGCGCCAGCCGCAGCCAGCTGTTGAGGGCGTGCTTGGTGGACGCGATGGCCTCCGCCGAGCCGCGGGCCAGGCGGGTGGCGATCGACAGGGCGCGCTCGTGCACCTCGTCGTCCTCGACGCACAGGCTGACCAGGCCGATGCGCTCGGCCTCCGCACCGGACAGCGTGTCGTTGAGCAGCAGGTAGTACTTGGCCTTCGCCATCCCGCACAGGAGCGGCCAGACCAGCGCCGCGTGGTCGCCCGCCGCGACGCCGAGCCGGGTGTGCCCGTCGATGATCTTCGCGGTGCGTCCCGCGACCGAGACGTCGGCGAGCAGCGCGACCGCCAGGCCGGCGCCGACCGCCGGCCCCTGCACGGCGCTGACCACTGGCTTCCCGCAGTTCACGACGTTCATCACGATGTCGCGGGCCTCGCGCATGATGCGCACGCGAGCGGCGTGGTCGTCCATCATCTCCTCGATCATGGACAGGTCGCCGCCCGCCGAGAACGCCGCCCCCTCGCCCCGGACGAGGATCGCGCGAACCTCCGGATCGGCGTCGGCGTCCCGCCAGATCTCCGCCAGCTCCCGATGCCCCGTGGTGTCGACGGCGTTGAGCCGCCCGGGAGCGCTGAGCGTCACACGCAGCACCCGCGGCGCGGCCCAGTCGAGCTTCAGGCGCTCATACCGGTCGTAGCGCACGTCCCCAGTCGCATTAGTGCTCATCCACACACCCTTCCCGCATGTCCTCACTCACGGTCCCACGTCCCACGCCCGGCCACACCCCTCCGACCGGAGCTTCAGGCTTCCCCCGCGCGACTCGCCAAGCTCAGCCCCTCAAGAACGATCGAACACGGCCTTGTGCCTTCGTGCGCGTCATGCGCGTTCTTGCGCGTTCGCGGTCGGTTGAGCGTTCGTGGTCGGTTAAGCGTTCGGGTTCGTCGTCGGGGTGGCAGGGGACGTGCCGAATGCGGCGCGCAGGCGGCGGACGGCGAACTCGCGGGCCTTCACGCCGTCCTGGAAGATCTCCGGGAGCAGGAAGAAGGAGTGGATCGTGCCCGGATAGCGGCGGTGCACGATCGGAACGCCCGCGGCCTCCAGCCGGCGGGCGTACTGTTCGCCCTCGTCGCGCAGGATGTCGTGGTCCGCGGTGATCACGGTGGCGGGGGCCAGGCCGGACAGGTCGGGGGCGCGCAGCGGGGCGAGGCGCGGATCGGCGGGGTCGGCTCCGGCCCGGTAGAGGGCGGCGAAGCGGCGCAGGGTCGCGGCGTCCAGGCCGTATCCCTCGCCGTAGGCGTCCCAGCTCGCGGTGTCGGCGGACGTGTCGGTCACCGGGTACACCAGCAGCTGGTGGACGAGCCGGACGCCCCGGTCGCGGGCGAGCAGCGCGACGACGGCGGCGAGGTTCCCCCCGGCGCTGTCCCCGGCGACCGCGATCGTTTCGGGCGCGATCCCGAACCTCTCCGGACGGCGGGCGAGAGCGTCGACGACCGTCCACGCGTCCTCGATCGCCGCCGGGAAGGGATGCTCGGGCGCGAGCCGATAGCCGACGTTCAGGACGACGCATCCCGCCTCGGCCGCCAGGTCGCGGCACAGCGGATCCCCGCTCTCGATCCCGCCGAGCACCCAACCGCCGCCGTGCAGGTACACCAGGGCGGGCAGCGGGCCCGCTGCCCGCGGGACGGGCCGATACAGCCGGACCGGAACCGCGCCGTCCGCCCTGGGAACGGTGAGGTCCTCGACGTGCGGCAGCTCTCGCCGACCGTCCGGGAGCCGCAGTTCGCTCAGCTCCCGCATCTCCTCGATCGTCCACTCCTCGCCGTCGGACGAGCGCATCCCGGCGAGGAAGTCCTCGGCGGACGGTTCGGGCGACACGCGGCACCTCCCGGAGCGACGGCGGATCTCCCTCGCCTTCCCTCGAAGGCTCTGCCCCAACCGTCCCGGCCATGTGGCGTTCGTCGCCGCGGGTCATGCATCGCCACGGTCTTTCGCCGCTGCGAGTCATGCGCCGCCGCGGGTCTTTCAGCGCCGCAGTCTTTCGCCGCTGCGAGTCACGCGCCGCCGCGGGTCACGCGCCGCCGCGGGTCATGCGCCGCCGCGGGTCAGCGGTCCGACGCCTCGGCGACCAGGGCCTCGAACAGGCGCCGGTCGTCCCCCTCCTCCGGATGCCACTGGACGGCCAGCCCGAACCGGTGGCCCTGGAGCTCGACCGCCTCGACGACCTGGTCCTCGGCCCACGCGACGGCGGCCAGCCCCTTGCCGAGCCGGTCGGCGGCCTGGTGGTGGTAGGTCGGGACGTCGGCGACCTCCCCGAGGATCTTCCCGACCGTGCTCGTGGGGCTGATCCGGACGCGATGCCGGCCGATCACCCCGACGTCCGGGGCGTGCCCGCGGTGGCCGAGCACGTCCGGCAGGTGCTGGACGAGCCCGCCGCCGCGCGCCACGTTCAGGAGTTGCATCCCCCGGCAGATGGCCAGGAAGGGCAGGTCGGCGGCTATCGCCGCGCGCAGCAGCGCGAGTTCGAACCGGTCGCGGCCGGGCTGCGGCGCGCCGGTCTCGGCGTGGCGGTCCGCGCCGTAGAGGCCGGGATCGACGTCCGCGCCGCCGGCGAACACGATCCCGTCCAGGCCCGCCACCAGCGCCGCGACGCCGCGCAGGCTCCCGGTCGGCGGCAGCAGCACCGGCACGCCGCCCGCCCGCTCGACCGATCGGATGTAGGGGGCGGGCAGCACCGCCGCCTCGCGGACCCACACGCCCCACCGCGCCGGTTCCAGATAGGTGGTGATCCCGATGAGCGGCGGCTCCGCGCCCCGCCCCTCGCCGGACGGCTCGTCCGTGGCAGCGTGCCCTGTCGTGTCCGCCATGCGCGCTTTCCCTCCCTGCCTTCGGGACCTCGCCGCACTTCCGAAGTGCGGCGCTTTTCCCGCATTCGCGGGGCCATGATGCTTCATGCGCGACGTTGGCCGTCCACCCCACTTGGCCCCGCTACCGGGCAAGCTTGCCGCATCGTCCCGATATCCGCAGGCCAACGGCCATACGCCGGTCCAACCTCGCATCCGACATCGCGTCCCGTCGGACGGGGCCGCGGCCGAGCCGGTTCCGGGCGGCCATGGACCCTCGCCCCGAAATCTGCAACCTCATACCGGGGTAGAGAAACGCCCACCGAGTGGCCGGACTTACGCCGCCGTCCCGGCCCGTCCGGATAATCGCGAAAGCCCTCCACGGCTCGCGGGGCCCGTCCTGACGTCCGCTCCGCGAAGGTGCCAATACCGATCAGTATGCATCCTCGTGACCGATGATTCTCGATTACGTAGAATGATGCGCCGATCACTCTTCGACGTAATGCACGGCAGTTGGCGCGAAACGGTTGAGAATCATCGCTCCCCGGTGCGAGAATCTCGGACAGCCGGACAAAGCCGAGGGCGCCCGAAGCGCCGGGGAACATCGGCGTCCGGTCCGAGAAAAGCTGGGGGGCGAAACTCGACAATGTCCCTGGAACCCCGGATCGTCAAAGAGAGTTTCAGCCACATCGAACCGGACGGAGAACGCGCCACGGCCTATTTCTACGGTCGGTTATTCGCCGAGAATCCACGACTTCGCACGCTGTTCCCACCCGCCATGGACCTCCAGCGCGACCGGCTGTTCCACGCGCTCACCACCCTCGTGTGGAGCCTGGACAGCCCCGACTCCCTGGCCCACTACCTGAGCGCACTGGGCCGCGACCACCGCAAGTTCGGCGTCCGGCCCGAGCACTACCCCGCCGTCCGCGCGGCCCTGCTCGCCACGATGCGCCGGTTCTCCGGCGAGGCCTGGACGGCCGCGACCGAGGCCGCCTGGTCCACCGCCTTCGACGCCGCCGCCGAGATCATGATCGCCTCCGCCGAGCAGGACGCCCGGTACGCCCCGCCCTGGTGGGTCGCCGAGGTGGTCGAGCACGAGCGCCGCACGTCCGACATCGCCGTCCTGACGCTGCGCCCGAGCCAGCCGCTGCGGTTCTCGGCCGGCCAGTACATCACCGTCCAGACGGCGCGCTGGCCCCGCGTCTGGCGGCCGTACTCGATCGCTAACGCGCCGCGCGCGGACGGGCTCCTCCGGCTGCACGTCCGGGCGATCCCGGGCGGCTGGGTCAGCGGCGCGCTCGTCCGGCACACCGGCGTCGGCGACACGCTCCTGCTCGGTCCCGCGCTCGGGACCATGACGCTCACCGCCGACCCCGGCCGCGACCTGCTCCTGGTCGCCGGAGGCACCGGCCTGGCGCCGCTCAGGGCGATCGCCGAGCAGGCCGCGTCCGCCGGACGCCACCGCGAGGTGCACCTGCTGTTCGCCGCCCGCACCGAACGCGACCTCTACGACCTGGCCGAACTGCGCCTGCTCGAATCGTCCTGCCCGTGGCTGCGGGTCGTCCCCGTCCTGTCGGACGCCCGGGACGGCGACGGCTCGTCCGGCGTCAACGCGCTGCCCGGCACCGCCGCCGAGGTCCTCGACCGGTTCCGCGACTGGTCCGACCACGACGTCTACATCGCCGGCCCCGCCGCGATGATCCGCTCCACCGCGACCAGGCTCCACGAGCTCGGCGTCCCGCCGGAGCGCATCCACCACGACCTGCTCGAAGCCGAGCAGCGCGAAGAACTCGCGCGCCGCGCCCACGACCGAACGCCGCCCTCCGTCTGCCCCATCGCCGGTCACACCGCTCCCGAACCAGCCGAAGCCACCGCACGAGCGTCCGAAGCCACCGCACCGGCTTCCGAACCCACCGCACCAACCCCCCAACCCGCCGCACCAACCCCTCAACCCGCCGCACCGACCCCCGAACCCGTCACCGCCGGAGCCGCTCCCACCCACTCCGATCGCTCGTGACCGCGTCGCCGAATCCGCCGCCTGCCGCCCGGTACCTGCGAGCTGTCACATCCCGCGGGGCTACCTCGTCCTCTTGACATGAAGGACGAGGACGAGGTGCCGGCCGCGTTCGAAGCGATCCGAGGCCGGTTGATGGGCGTGGCCTACGCGCTGCTCGGCAGCGTGGACGAGGCCGAGGACGTGGTCCAGGAGGCATGGCTGCGCCTGTGCAGCACCGACCCCGACCGGATCGAGGACCCGACCGGCTGGCTGATCGTGACGGTCTCGCGGATCGCCCGGGACGTGCTGAAGTCGGCCCGGTACCGCCGCGAGGAGTACGTCGGGCCCTGGCTGCCCGAGCCCGTGGTCGCCGCGGCGGGGCCGTCCCGTCCGGACGCCGCGGCCGACCCCGCCGATCGGGTCACCTTCGACGAGACGCTGAGCATGGCGATGCTGGTGGTGCTGGAATCGCTCACGCCCGCCGAGCGCACGGCGTTCGTGTTGCACGACGTGTTCGGTCTGCCGTTCGACGAGGTCGGGCGGGTCGTCGGACGGAGCGCGCCGGCCTGCCGCCAGCTCGCCGCGCGAGCGCGCAGGTACGCCGCCGCTCGGGCGCCTCGCTTCGAGGCTTCGCTGGCGGAGCAGGAGCAGGTCGTGTCCGCGTTCGCCACGGCGTGCGCCACCGGTGACCTCGCCTCGCTGCTCACGCTGCTGGACAGCGACGTCGTGCTGCGCAGCGACGGTGGTGGCGTGGTGAGCGCGGCCCGCAGGCCCCTGCACGGTGCCGAGCGGGTCGCCCGCTACCTCGCCGGTATCGCCCGGCGCCAACCCGACTCGGCGCTTCGGCCCGTCACGGTGAACGGGCGGGCCGGACTGCTGCGCACGCACCGGAGCGCGGTGACGGGCGTGATGGCGGTCGCCGTGGCCGACGGCCGGGTGACCTGCGTGGACTTCGTCCGCAACCCCGACAAGCTCCTGCACGTGCGTGCCTTCTGAGCACGACGCCTTCTCACGACCGCGCGGACGCGCCCGAGCGCCGGTCCGCGGAATCACTGGATCAAGAGGGAGATCTCGTCATGCCGGATGTGCTGGTGCTGGGCGGCGGGTTCGCCGGAGTGTGGAGCGCGGCGGGCGCCGCGCGGCTGCTCGGCGGCGACCGCGTGACGCTCGTGTCGGCGAGCGACGACATGGTCATACGGCCGCGCCTGTACGAGGCCCGGCCCGGGGACAAGCGGGTGCCGCTGGATCGGGTGCTGCGCCCGATCGGCGTGCGGCGGCATGCCGCGCACGTCACCGATGTCGACACCGTCCGGCGCCGCGTCACCGTCATCGCCGAAGGACGCGAGAGCGAGCTCGGGTACGAGCGGCTCGTCCTCGCCACCGGCAGCCGGCTGGTGCGGCCTTCGATGCCCGGCGCCGAATGGCTCCACGACGTGGACACGCTGGACTCCGCCATCGCCCTGGACGCCCATCTCCACGCGTTGCCGGACGAGCCGGGCGAGGGCCGATTCACCGCCGTGGTCGTCGGCGCGGGATTCACCGGCCTGGAGGTCGCCACCGAGCTGGTCGGCCGGTTGCGCGACATCAGCGGTGACGCCGAACAGGTGCGCGTCGTCCTGGTCGAGCGCGCACCGGACATCGGCCCCGAACTCGGGCCCGGCCCCCGGCCCGCGATCACCGCGGCGCTCGATGAGCTCGGGATCGAACGGCACCTGGGCGCCACCGTCGAGAAGGTGGAGCGCCGCGGGGTCCGGCTCTCCGACGGGACCTGGATCGCCGCCCGGACCGTCGTGTGGACGGCGGGCGTCCAGGCCAGCCCGCTGACGCGAGCCGTCCCGGGCGACCGCGACCGGATCGGACGCCTCGTGACCGACGAGTACCTGCGGGTCCGCGGCGTGACCGGCGTGTACGCGGCGGGCGACACGGCCGCGGCCCCCGCGGACGAGACGCACACGGTCATGCCGAGCTGCCAGCACGCCCTGCAACTGGGACGCCATGCCGGGCACAACGTCGCGGCCGACCTGCTCGGCATACCCCTGGTGCCGTTCACGCCCGACCCCTACGTCGTCTGCCTGGACCTGGGCGACGCCGGCGCCGTGACCGCCCGGGGCTGGGACCGGATCGTCCACACCACCGGAGCGGTCGCCAAGGCGCGCAAGCAGCAGGTCAACACCCAGTGGATCTACCCGCCGCTCGACGACGCGGAAGAGATCCTGCGGCGCGCCGACTACCGCGTCTCCACCCGCCCCACGAGCTCCGCCTGAACACCCGCTGCCGCCCGGAAGTGCCCGATGCCGTGACCCGTTCAGCGGGAGAGGTCACCAGCCGGCGCGGGTCCGGAGGTAGTCGGAGGTCGTCGCGTCGGCCGGGTAGAAGGACTCGATCGCCAGTTCGGCGACGGTGATGTCGACGGGGGTGCCGAAGGTGGCGATGGTGCTGAAGAAGGAGAGGTCCGCGCCGTCCACCCGGATGCGGAGGGGGACGAAGACGTCGTGGCCGGTCGACGGGACGGCCGCCTCTTCCAGGGGGTCCGAGCCGGGGAAGTCGCGGAGCTCCTTGTAGAGGCGTTCCAGGGCCGGGTCGGCGGTGAGGGCGACGTGGCGGCGGACGCGGTCGACCATGTGCGCGCGCCACTCGCCCAGGTTGAGGATGTACTGGGCGATGCCGTCCGGGTGCATGCTCAGCCGCAGCACGTTCAGCGGCGGTTCCAGCAGGTGCGGCGGCGCGAGGTCGGTGAAGATCGACGCCGCCTCGTTGGCGTCGACCAGGTTCCAGAAGCGGTCCACGACGACCGCGGGGTAGGGCTGGTGGCCGTCCAGGACCTGACGCAGCGCGCCGCGCACCGCGTCCATCCGGGGCTCCTCCATGGGCGTCTCGGAGTACATCGGCGCGTATCCGGCCGCGACCAGCAGCAGGTTGCGGTCGCGGAGCGGCACGTCGAGGTGCTCCGCCAGGCGCAGCACCATGTCGCGGCTCGGCGCCGAGCGCCCGGTCTCGACGAAGCTCAGGTGCCGGGTCGAGACGTCCGCCTCGGACGCCAGTTCGAGCTGGCTCAGCCTGCGGCGCTGCCGCCAGGCGCGCAGCTGCTCGCCGATCGGGCGGGCGTCGCCGTAGGAGGAGGACGTCGAGGGCTCGGAGTACGTGGTGGTCATCACGTCGCAGACGTTATCGACACCCACGTCAGGAACACGATGACCTGAGGGGTAATGCCCCGGACGTCGTGGATTCGCCGTGGATTCGCCGGCTGGCGCCTTTACGTTGTAGATCCGTTTTCGAGCCGTCCGTCCAGGAACTTGAGGATCCGCTCCCACGCCTCGGGCGCCTGCTCCTTGCCCTTGCCGATTCCGAGCACCACCCGGGCGACCATGGTGAGCGGCTGCGGTACCAGCACCTCCGAATCGGTGAGGAAGCCGTGCCCGGCTCCCGGATACTCCTTCACGTCGTGCGGGACGTCGAGCACGGTCAGGGCCCGCTCCAGCTTCGCCGCCGCGCCCGAGAGCGTCCGGTCCGCTCCGCCGTAGGTCGCGACGATCGGGCAGGCCCCTTCGAGCACCCGCTCGGCGTGCCGGGGAACGATCCCGTAGTTGGCCGCCGCCGCATGGAAATCGAGTTTCGCCGCCGCGACCAGCGCGAACCCGCCGCCCATGCAGAACCCGACGACCCCGACCCGTCCCGTGCAGTCGTCCCGCCCGGCCGCCCACCGCCGCGCCGCCTCGATGTGCGCGAACGTGGGGCCCCGCCGGGCGAACATGTCCCGGAACGCCTTCCGCACGCAGCGCAGCCAAGGCCGACCCTCGTAGAGGTCCGGCAGTACCGCGAGGTAGCCGCGTGCGGCGAACCGGTCCGCCTGCGCCCGCATGTCCGTGTTGTCGCCGAACGCCTCGAACAAGATGACCACCGCGGGCCAGGGCCCCTCCCCCTCGGGCACGGCCAGGTAAGCGGGCAGGTCACGGGAAATCCTGATCTCCGGCATGCCAGCACCCTCCCCCATCCGTCCACCCCTGCCCAGCCCCAATCCGCCCTGCTCGGGCGAACCGGCAGGACACGGCCGCCTCACGTGTCGAGGGCCACATGCGGACGGGCCGGGCGGGGGCGGGCGAACCGGCGGACGTCAGGAGCCGCCGCGGCCCCCGGCGGAGGTCAGGGGCAGACGCGGCCGTTGGCCTCGAAGGCGGCGTGGGTGAGGGGCATCAGGGCCGCCCACTGCTCCTCCATCTTCTCGGCGACCATCTCGATCTCGCGCTGCGGGAAGGACGGGAAGGTCGAGTCCTCGCGCTTGGTGCGCAGGGACAGGAAGTTCATCAGGGCGCGGGCGTTGCAGGTGGCGTACATCGAGGAGTACAGCCCGACCGGGAGGACGGTGCGGGCGACCTCGCGGGCGACGCCCGCGTCGAGCATCTCCAGGTACGCCCGGTAGCTCTGGCGGTAGCTCTCCTCGGCGGCCTCGGTCACGAGCTTGTGCTGCTCGGGGGTGCCGTCCACGAAGACGTACTTGCCCGGCCTGCCCTCCTGGACGAGCTTGCGCTCGGGGCCGGGGACGTAGAAGACCGGCTCCAGCTTGCGATACCGCCCCGACTCCTCGTTGTAAGAGAAGGTGCGGTGACGCATGAACTCGCGGAAGACGAAGATGGGGGCCTTGACGTAGAAGGTCAGGGAGGAGTGCTCGAAGGGGGTGCCGTGGCGGTCGCGCATGAGGTAGTTGATCAGGCCGCGGGAGCGCTCGGGGTCGGCCTCGATCTCGGCGAGGGAGCTCTCGCCCTTGGTGGAGACGCGCGCCGCCCACAGGACGTCGGCGTCCGACGCGGCGGACTTGATCAGTTCCACCTCCACGTCGCTGCGGAACTCGATGTCGAATGCGTCGTCTGCGGACACGCCGATCCCCCTCCTGCTGCTTCCGTACGGCCCTTCTGAACGGCCTCGGAAACTCTAGCCGGGGGCGCCGACAGTCCCGGCCCGGCGCGGCGTAACGTGCGTCGCACGGTGTCGGTACTGACGATGATGCACCAGACTGATGGGGAAGGTCGCGTTCAGGAGGGGTCGGTAGCGGATGTCCGAGCTGAAGGTGCTGGGTGCCTGCCCGTTGGACTGCCCGGACGGGTGCTCGTGGGTGGTGACCGTCCGGGACGGGGAGGCGGTCGGGCTGCGGGGCAACCCGGCGCATCCGTACACGCGGGGCGCGCTGTGCACGAAGGTGAACCGGTGGCTGGAGCGGGCCGGGCAGGACGACCGGATCCTGCATCCGCTGCGGCGGGTCGGGGCGAAGGGCGAGGGGCGGTTCGAGCGGATCTCGTGGGACGAGGCGCTCGACGAGATCGCCGAGCGGCTCGGGAGCGTCGTCGAAGAGTTCGGCGGTGAGGCCGTGTGGCCGTACTGGGGCATGGGGACGCTCGGGTACGTCCAGGGGCTGGAGGGCCAGGCCGGACGGCGGTTCTTCAACGTGCTGGGCGCCTCGGCGCACCGGGCGGACATGTGCTCGGCGGCGGGCGGCGCGGGGCTGGAGCTGGCGATGGGGTCGGCGGGCGGGCTCGACCCTGAGGACCTCGCGCACGCGCGGCTGATCGTCCTGTGGGGGACGAACACGCTGACCAGCGGGCACCACCTGTGGAAGTTCGTGCAGGCGGCGCGGCGCGAGGGCGCGTACGTCGTGGCGATCGACCCGGTGGCGACGCGGACGGCACGGCAGGCGGACGAGCACCTGGCGCCGATCCCGGGCACGGACGCGGCGCTGGCGCTGGCCCTGATGAACGTGATCGTGGGGCTGGGCGCGCAGGACCGGGACTTCCTGCGCGATCACACGCTGGGCTGGGAGGAGTTCCGGGAGCGGATCGCGGCGTTCCCGCCGGGGGTCGCGGCGACGATCACCGGGATCCCGGCGGACCGGATCGTGGCGCTGGGCGAGCGGATCGCCCGGACGCGTCCGACGGCGATCCGGGCGACGCAGGGGCTGCAGCGGCACGGCGGAGGCGGGTCGGCGCTGCGGACGCTGGCGTGCCTGCCGGGGATCACGGGCGACTGGAAGCTGCGCGGGGGCGGGCTGTCGTACTCGACGTCCGGGCACGTCCCGCTGAACAAGGCGGCCCTGCACCGGGACGACCTGCGCCCCGGTCCGGTTCGGCGGCTGTCGATGTCGCGGCTGGCGGAGGGCCTGCTCGACCTGGACGATCCGCCCGTGAAGGCGCTGTTCGTGATCGCGGCGAACCCGGTGGCGAGCGCGCCGGACCAGAACCGCGTGCGGCGGGGCCTCGCCAGGGACGACCTGTTCACCGTGGTCCTGGAGCAGTTCCCGACGGACACGGCGGCGTACGCCGACATCGTCCTGCCCGCGACGATGCAGCACGAGCACGCCGATCTCCACGACGGGTACGGGCACCTGTACCTGGCGTGGAACGAGCCCGCCGTCGCGCCTTCCGGCGAGTGCCTGCCGACGACCGAGACGTTCCGGCGGCTCGCGCGGCGCATGGGGATGACGGAGCCCGCGCTGTTCGAGTCGGACGAGGAGCTGGCCGAGCAGGCGCTGTCGGGCGGCCATCCGTACCTGGAGGGCATCACCCTGGACCGGCTGCGGAAGGAGGGCTTCGTCCGGCTGGCGGTGCCCGATCCGTTCCTGCCGTACGCGGACGGCTTCCCGACGCCTTCGGGGAGGCTGGAGTTCCGGTCGGAGACGGCGGCGGCGCTCGGGCACGATCCGCTCGCCGGGTACGTGCCGTCCGGCGAGGGCGCGGACGCGGAGCGGGCGGAGAGGTACCCGCTGATCCTGATCTCCGCGGCGTCGCACTTCTTCCTCAACAGCATGTTCGGGGAGAACGCGGAGCTGCGGCGGCGCGCGGACGGCGGCCCGGTGCTGCGGCTGCACCCGGACGACGCGGCGGCGCGGGGCATCGCGGACGGCGACCGGGTGCGGGTGAGCAACGAGCGCGGCGCGTTCGAGGGGACCGTCGCGGTGACCGACGAGGTCCGTCCGGGCGTCGCGGCGACGACCAAGGGGTACTGGCCGCGGCTGTCGGGCGGCGCGAACGCGAACGCGGTGGTGGCCGAGCGGACGACCGACCTCGGCGCGGGCCCGGTGTTCCACGACACCCGCGTGGAGGTGGCGGCGGTCCCGCTACGCTGACCGCCATGATCGACCCACGGGCGTTGCTGGAGCGGGCGCGGCGGTACGACCGGACGGGTCGCACTGACGAGGCGGCCGCCGCCTACGCGGAGGCGGCCGCGGTGCTGGAGGAGCGGCGGGAGCTGCCGGCGGCGGTGCTGGCGCGGGCGCGGCAGGCGCACGCGCTGGCGGTGCAGGGCCGGACGGACCGGGCGCTGGAGATCCTCGCGGCGGCCGAGCACGCGGCGGCGTCGCTGCCGCCGGGCCCGGCGGGCGCGGAGCTGGCCGCGGTCGCGGCCGAGGTGCTGGCGGAGGCGGGCCTGACCGGCGAGGCGGCCCGCCGGGCGTGGGCGGCGATGGCGGCCTACCAGGCGGCCGGGGACACGGTGCGGGCGGAGCGGGCGGCGGTCCGCGCGGGACGGCTGATCCTGCGGGACGCGGGCCGGGGCGCGGCGGGCCCGCTGCGCGATCTGCTGGCGCGGCTCGTCCACGGCGGGGACGCGTACCGGCGCGTGGCGGAGATGCTGTCGGAGGCCGAGCGGCGTCCGGACCGGGACCACGACGTGCTGATCACCGATCCGGAGGCGCCGGCGTGGGGCAAGCTCGCGCACGCGCTGGCGGTGGGCGCGCACCTGGCGGTCGGCAACGGCGTCCCGTGGAACACCCTCGCCGACCCGGACGGCCCGGAGCACAACCGGAAGCTGCTGGCCCGCGACTGGGACGTCACCGACCCGAAGAGCTGGCGGGAGCAGATCGACCGGCTGCTGGACGCCGAGAACAGCGACCCGGCGATCCAGGTGGTCCTCGACTGCCGCCGGCCGGACGCCGGGGCCTGGACGCGGGAGATCCGCCGCTGGTGCGGCGAGCGGGACATCTCGGCCAAGACGGTCGCGCAGCTGGAGGAGCTGGCGGACCAGGTGCGGCGCTACGAGGACCGGTTCCGCGCGGACGGCCTGCTGCGCCCGCACGGCCACGTGACCAGCGTGTACGGGTACGACTTCGGCCGGGCGGTGAACATGGCCCGGTGGGGGCTCAACGCCGGGTACTGCGACGGGGAGGCGGCGCAGGACTGCTCGCTGACCGCCGGGTACCGCGCGTACCGCACCTACGACTCCTGGGAGGAGTTCTCCGCCGGGTACGTCCTGGGCCGGATGCTGCGGTTCGACGACGGCGAGTTCGGCGAGTGGTACCTGCGCTCGCTGGAGGGGCACCGCATCCTGACGACCGACCCGGCGAGCCCGTGGCGGCGGATGGCCTGGGGCTGATCCGCCGCCGGTCCCGCGCTCGGCGCCTCCGCCCTCGCCGTCAGGGCGCGGTGACGGTGTCGATCTCGTCCAGGATCGCCTTCCGGTCGGCCGCGTCCAGGCAGGACGCGGTGACCGCGTTGCGGGCGAGCCCGGCCAGGTCGTCCACGCCGAGGCCGAACACGTCCGCGGCGACGCGGTACTCGCCCGTGAGCGTGGTGTCGAACATGGGCGGGTCGTCGCTGTTCAGCGTGACGAACAGGCCCTCCTCCAGCAGCCGGGGCAGCGGGTGAGAAGCGAGGTCGGGGACCTGCCCGGTGCGGACGTTCGACGTCGGGCAGACCTCCAGGGGGATCTGCCGGTCGCGCAGGACGGCGACGAGCTCGGGGTCGGCGAGGCAGTTGATGCCGTGGCCGATGCGCTCGGCGCCGTAGTGGTCCAGGCACTCCCAGATGGTCTCCGGGCCGGTCATCTCGCCGCCGTGCGGCAGGCTGCGCAGCCCGGCGGCGCGGGCGGCGGCGAACGCGTCGCGGAAGGCGTCGCGGTGCGCGGGCCGGACCTCCTCCATGCCGCCGATGCCGAACCCGACCAGCGCCTCCGGCGGGTGCCGGACGGCGTGCTCGAGCGTGCCGCGCGCGGCGTCCGCGCCGAACTCGGCGGGGATGTCGAAGATGTAGGCCAGCCGGACGCCGTGCTCGGCGCGGGCGCGGCGGGCGGCGTCGTCCAGCGCCTCGGTGACCGCGGGCATCGGCATGCCGACGCGCTGGTGGCTGTAGGGCGTGACGGTCAGCTCGAAGTACCGGACGTTCTGGGCGGCGAGGTCGCGGGCCGCGCCGAGCACTAGGGTCGCCACGTCCTCGGGGGTGCGGACGAGGTCGGAGACCGCGAGGTACACGCGGGCGAAGTCGGCGAAGTTCCGGAAGGTGTAGAACGCGTCCAGCTCGGCCTCGCCGGTGGGGACGCCGCCGTCCGGGTGGCGGTTCGACAGCTCCAGGACGGTCGGCACCGACGCCGAGCCGACGAGGTGGACGTGCAGCTCCACCTTCGGCAGCGCGTCGATGAACGCGTGCACGGGGGTGTTCTCGGTCAGCATGCGGGCGACCGTAACAGCGCCCCGACCTCCCGGTATACCGCGATGCGCGGTATCTGCCACGAACTTGTCAGAATGGGTGCTGTGCGCGCGTCCCGGCTGATCTCCCTCGTCCTGCTGCTCCAGTCGCGCGGCGAGATGACCGCCGCGGAGCTGGCGGAGGAGCTGGAGGTGTCGGAGCGGACGGTCTACCGGGACGTGGAGGCGCTGTCGGCCGCCGGGGTGCCGGTGTACGCCGACCGCGGGCCGGGCGGCGGGTACCGGCTGCTCGGCGGCTACCGGACGCGGCTGACCGGCCTGACCCGCGAGGAGGCCGAGGCGCTGTTCCTGGCGGGACTGCGCGGCCCGGCCGGGGACATGGGCCTCGCGGACGCGGTCGCCACCGCCGAGCTGAAGGTCCGCGCGGCGCTGCCGTCGGTGCTCCGCGACGCGCCGCTGCGCGCGGGGCAGCGCTTCCACCTGGACGCGCCCGGCTGGTTCGGCGACGCGACGCCGCCGGCCCCGCTGCGCGATCTCGCCCGCGCCGTCTGGACGGACGAGCGCGTCGAGATCCGGTACCGGCGGCGCGACGAGGAGGTCGCCCGGACGGTCGAGCCGTACGGGCTGGTGCTGAAGAACGGCGGCTGGTACCTGGTCGCGCGGATCGGGCGCGGCCACCGCACCTACCGGGTGGACCGGATCACCGAGGTCGCCCCGACGGGCGGGCACTTCGTCCGGGACGAGGCGTTCGACCTGGCGGAGTTCTGGCGGGAGAGCACGGCGGCGTTCCTGCGCGGGATGCTCCGGGACGAGGTGACCGTCCGGCTCAGCCCGGCCGGGCTCCGTTCGCTGAGGTTCCATCTCGACACCCACGCCGTCGAGCGCGCGCAGGAGGCGGCGCGGCGGCCGGACGCGGACGGCTGGGTCACGGCCGTCCTGCCCGTGGAGTCCCTGGACGTCGCGTTCACGCAGCTCCTCGGGCTCGGTCCCGAGGTCGAGGTGCTGGAACCGGCCGGGCTGCGCGCCCGGATGGCCGAGGCCGCCGAGCGCGCGGCGAAGCTCTACCGGTAGCCCGATCTACCGGTACTACCGGTAGTCCTCCGGGACGTCCGGCTTGTCGCCCTGCACGACCTCGCGGATGTATCGCCAGACGTCGGGCCGGCTGCCGTCCACGTCGGTGAAGCCGTACTCCCTGGCGAGGAAGCCGCTGTCCATGGACCGGCCGTTCCAGCGCGCCCGGTCCCGGTCGGCGGCGATGGCCGCGACGGCGCGTCCGACCAGCGCGGGGGTCTCGGACACCGCGAAGGCCGGCTGGATCTTCGCCCCCTCGCGCCAGTTCTCCTCGGTGACGCCGAAGCGCTCCAGCATCGCCTCGGACCGGAGGAAGCCGGGCGTCACCGCCACGGCCGTGCCGCCGAACGGCTCGATCTCGTGCGCCTGGGCCGTGGTGAGCCGCAGCACCGACCACTTCGCCAGGTCGAAGAACACCCCGCACTCCGCGCGGTAGGCGGCGTTGAAGTCGGCCGTGCCGTCGGTGATCTCCACGACCAGGCCGCCGGGGTTCCGGTTGAGCAGCGGCAGCGCGAAATGGCTGGTGATCAGGTGGGTGTGGACCGCGAGCCGCAGCAGGCGCAGCCCGTCGTCGAGGTCCAGCTCCCACATCCGCTTGCCGAACTCGAAGAGGTGGTCGCTCCCCCACACGTCGTTGACCAGGACGTCCAGGCGTCCCCGCTCGGCGTCGATCCGCTGCACGAGCGCCTCGACCTGCGCGGGGACGAGATGGTCCACCTTCACCGGGACGCCCTCGCCGCCCGCCGCGGTGACGCGCTCGGCGGTCTCCTCGATCGTCTCCGGACGGTCCATCTCGGACCGTCCGGCGCGGGTCGTGCGGCCCGTCACGTAGACGGTCGCGCCCGCCGCGCCGAGCTCGGTCGCGATGCCGCGGCCCGCGCCGCGCGTCCCGCCCGCGACCAGCGCGACCTTCCCGGCCAACGCCGCTTCGGGCTTCCCCGCCGACTTCTCTTCCAGCTCCCCCGCCAACGTCCCTTCGGGCTTCCGCGCCCGCTCTTCTCCAGGCTTTCCTGCCGGCGTGTTCGTCGTCATGCGTCCACGCTGGCAGGAAAGGCTGACAGCCTCCGTCAGGAATTCCGGGCCAGCCGCAGGGCGTTGGCGACGACGCGGTGCCCGGCGCGGCCGTGCGCGGTCAGGATCGACTCGGGATGGAACTGGACGGCCCACCGCCGGCGCGCCGGGTCCTCGACGGCCATCACCACGTCCCCGAGCCGCGCGGTCACCTGGAAGCCCTTCACCCGCTCGGGGGTGGCGTGCAGGGAGTGGTAGCGGGCGGCGGTGAACTCGCCCGGCAGCCCGGCGAACAGCTCGCCGCCGGTCACCTCCACGCGTCCGGGCTTGCCGTGCGCGGGCTCGGGCAGCAGCGCCAGCTCGCCGCCCGCGTGCTCGACCATCGCCTGGAGCCCGAGGCACACGCCGAAGGCGGGCAGGCGGCGCGCGTCCAGCTCGTCCAGCAGCGCCGAGGTCGCGAAGTCGGCCGGACGGCCCGGACCGGGCGACAGCACCACCAGGTCGGGGGCGTGCTCGTCCAGCAGCCGCACCGGGAAGCCGTGCCGCAGCGTCACGACGTCCGCGCCCTGCTGCCGGAAGTAGTCGGCGAGGGTGTTGACGAAGGAGTCCTCGTGGTCGACGAGCAGCACCTTCATGCCGTCGCCCGCGCGGTCGGGCTCGTCGGCCTCGTCGGCGAACGCCTGCCCGCTCGCCTCGGACGTGGCGAGGGCGCGCAGCAGCGCGCTCGCCTTCAGGTGCGTCTCGCGCTCCTCCTCGTCCGGGTCGGAGTCGTACAGCAGCGTCGCGCCCGCCCGGACGGTCGCGACGCCGTCGCGGATCTGCGCGGTGCGCAGCGTCAGGCCGGTGTTCATCGACCCGTCGAACCCGACGAAGCCGACCGCGCCGCCGTACCAGCGGCGTGGCGAGTCCTCGTGGTCCTCGATGAACTGCATCGCCCACGCCTTGGGCGCGCCGGTGACGGTCACCGCCCACATGTGGGTGAGGAAGGCGTCCAGCGCGTCGAAACCGGGACGCAGCCGCCCCTCGATGTGGTCCACGGTGTGGATCAGCCGCGAGTACAGCTCGATCTGGCGGCGGCCGAGGACGCGGACGCTGCCCGGCACGCAGATCCGCGACTTGTCGTTGCGGTCCACGTCGGTGCACATCGTCAGTTCCGACTCGTCCTTGGCGGACGCGAGGATCGTGCGGATCTGCTCGGCGTCCTCCAGGGGGTCCTCGCCGCGCCGGATCGTCCCGGCGATCGGGCAGGTCTCGATCCGGTCGCCGCTCACCCGGACGAACATCTCCGGGGACGCGCCGACCAGGAACTCGCCGTCCCCGAGGTTGAACATGAACTCGTAGGGCGCGGGGTTGGTCTCGCGCAGCCGCTCGAAGAACGCCGCCGGGTTCGTGCAGCGCCCGTGCATCGCGTGCCCGGGCGTGACCTCGAACAGGTCGCCGCGGACGAACTTCTCCTTCGCCTCCCGCACCATCTGCGCGTAGACGCCGGGGACGGGCTGCGGCGGCAGCTCCGCCGCCTCGCGGACCGGCGTCGGCGCGGTCTCGCGCGCCAGGCCGTCGGTGGACGCGCCGTCCACGGTGAACTCGTAGGACAGCCGGTGGGACGTCTCGCGCTTGCGGTCGACGACGACCATCTCGTCCGCCAGGTGCAGCACGAGGTCGCGCTGGTCGTCCGGGCGGGTGAGGCGGGTGCGCAGCGGCTCGAACTGGAGCGACAGGTCGTAGCCGAACGCGCCGTACAGGCCAAGGTGCGGGTCGTCGCAGCGGAACAGGTCGACCACCGCGCGCAGGGCGGTGAAGACGGTCGGCTGGCGGCTGCGCTGCTCCTCGGTGAAGAACTCGTCGCTCGGCGGGACGAACACCTCGGCCAGGTCGCCGGTGCGGGTCCGCGTCTCGCCCGTGCCCGCGAGGGCGGACGCGACGGCGGGCAGCAGCACCCGGCCGCGCTCGTTGAGGGCCCGCGCGGCGACCGTCCGGCCGCGCGCGACGAGCTCCAGGCACGGATCGACGTAGGCCATGTGCCAGCGGCTGTAGCGGCCCGGATACTCCATCCCGGAACTGAGCACGCCGCCGCGCCGCTCGCCCACGGCGGCGACGAGCGCGTTGAGCACGGCGGACTTGCGCTCCGGGTCGACCGGGGTGGCCAGGCGGCGCACCCGGACTCCCCCGGCGGTCACGAACTCGCTGGTCAGCGGCTTCTGCTGGACGGTCTCCACCGCGGTGGCCCCTCGTCTGTTGAGGCCCTGCGCCGACGAACGCGAAAGGCGACCGCCGGTGCGGGCGATCGCCTGGTCGTCGAACGTGCGAATACCGGCGCCGCCTCAGCGGCGCCACCACCACTGGCGGCGGGTTCCGGTTCGCATGGGCCGAGCGTACCGGCTCGCGGACCGAACCCGCCACGCCGCGCCGGAAACACTCCGGAAACCGCCTCCCCGGATCTTCGGCGGGGACGGCCCGCGGCACTGCGGATCATGCGCCGAACGGGGTTCTGCACGGCCGACATTCCTGACAAGATGGACGCAAGGGTTCACTTACCGAGACTGTGGCGGGAGGATGCCATGACCTCCACCGGGACCGGCGGGGACCGCGCCGGGCGCGCCAACTCCGAGTTCGAGCTGCGCGGCGTCAACCACCTGGCCCTGGTGTGCCGGGACATGAAGCGGACGGTCGACTTCTACCAGGGCGTCCTCGGCATGCCGCTGATCAAGACGATCGAGCTGCCGATGGGCTGGGGCCAGCACTTCTTCTTCGACTGCGGGGGCGGCAACGCGCTGGCGTTCTTCTGGTTCCCGGACGCCCCCGAACCGGTGCCCGGCGTGTCCGCCCCGAAGGACCTGCCGGATCGGGGCGAGCTGCTCTCGGCGGTCGGCTCGATGAACCACATCGCCTTCGACGTCCCGCCGGAGAAGATCGAGGAATACCGCGACAAGCTGATCGCCAAGGGCGTCGACGTCGGCGTCCTGCTGAACCACGACGACAGCGAGTTCGGCGTCGCGCGGGACGTGCACGACGGCGTGTTCGTCCGCTCGATCTACTTCAAGGACCCCGACGGCGTCCTGATCGAGTTCGCCTGCTGGCTGCGGGAGCTCGACCGTCCCGAGGACGTCCGGCACGAGCCGAGGACCGCCGCCGACCGGACCGTCTGACCGCCGGGTACCGTCTGACCGCCGCGCGTCCCGCCTGACCGCCGCGTCCCGCCGGAACGCCCCGTCCCGCGAAGGAGCCCCCGATGCCCCGACTCCGCCAGGTTCCCCGCGCCGAGCTGGAGGAGCGCGGCGACAGGCTCGCCCTCTTCTTCTACGACCGGCTGTTCGGCGAGGGCCGCGACCCGGCGGACGGCCGGGGCACCGCCACCGGGTCGCCCGGCGACTGGTGGACGACGTTCGCGCTGGACCACGCGATCTTCAAGCACTGCGTCAAGGGCTTCCAGGTCTACCGGGAGGTCGGGCTCGACCCGGTGCTGCGCGAGCTCGGCCAGACGCGGGCCGGGTGGGCGCGCGGCAGCCAGTTCGTGTTCTCGCAGCACTGCAAGCAGATGCGCGCGCTCGGCGTGCCGGACGAGAAGGTGCGCGCGGTCGCGCACTGGGAGGTGTCCGACCGGTTCGACGAGCTGGAGCGCGCCGTCCTGGCCTACGCCGACGCGCTCGTGCTCAACGGCGGGCGCGTCCACGACGAGGTGTTCGCGACGCTGAAGAAGCACCTGCCGGACGAGCAGATCCTCGAGCTCACCTACGTCACCTGCCTGTACGAGATGCACGCGACGATGGCCCGGGCGCTGCGCCTGGAGTTCGACGACCGGGACGATCCGGTCGTCGAGGTGCCCGCGCCGGAGGGCTACGGGACCCGCGACATCGCCGACGACATCACGGGCGACTGACCCACCGGGCCACTGGTTCCTCCTTGACCAGGCGTTTCACATGTTGGAACGCTCCATGCAGTCGTGCCGCGTCCGAGACCCCACCGTGATCGAGAAAGCACTAGGCTTCCCGGCACCCGTCCCAGGTCAGGGGCTGTCTCACCATGTGGACGGCTCCCTGGGCCGCTAAGCGACACGTGCACGAGGAGGACCCCCTTTTGGCTCCGCAGGAACCGCCCCCCGACTCCTCGGAGGCTCCGTCCTCCGTCTCCCCCGACGCGGCGCCCACCCGGCGGCGCTCGGACCACCACCCCGTCAACTGGCTGCTCGTCGTCCCCGTGGTCGTGCCCCTGCTGACCATGCTGTTCAACCACGACGGGCCCCGGCTCGGCGGGTTCCCCGCGTTCTACTGGATGCAGTTCGCCTTCATCCCGCTCGGCGTCGTCTGCACGACGGTCGTCTACCAGACCACCAAGCGCCGGAAGGGGGATGACCGGTGAAGGACCACATGACCGAGTTCGTGGTGTTCGCCGCGCTGTTCGTGCTGGTCAGCGGCATGGGCTTCGTGGCGGCCCGGTGGCGCCGGCCGCAGACCATGGACAGCCTGGACGAGTGGGGCCTCGGCGGCCGCTCGTTCGGCAGCTGGATCACCTGGTTCCTGATCGGCGGCGACCTCTACACCGCCTACACCTTCGTCGCCGTCCCGGCGCTGGTGTTCGGCGCGGGCGCGGCCGGGTTCTACGCCGTCCCGTACACGATCGTCGTGTACCCGCTGGTGTTCCTGGTGCTGATCAGGCTCTGGTCGGTGTCGCACCGGCACGGCTTCGTCACCCCGGCCGACTTCGTCCGGGCCCGGTTCGGCTCGCCGAGCCTCGCGGCGGTCATCGCGATCACCGGCATCGTCGCGACGATGCCCTACATCGCGCTGCAGCTCGTCGGCATCGAGTCGGTGCTGAAGGCGATGGGCGTGAACGGGCACTGGCCGATCCTGATCGCGTTCGCGATCCTGGCCGCCTACACCTACCAGTCGGGGCTGCGCGCGCCCGCGCTGATCGCCTTCGTCAAGGACGCGCTGATCTACATCGTGATCATCGTGGCGGTGCTGTACATCCCGTCCAAGGTCGGCGGCTGGGGGCACATCTTCGACACGGCGCAGGCCAAGTTCGCCAAGACGCCCGCGCCGAGCGACGGCGTCCTGCTGGACGGCACCAACCAGCTGAACTACGCGATGCTCGCGCTCGGCTCGGCGCTGGCGCTGTTCCTGTACCCGCACAGCGTCACCGGCGTCCTGGCCAGCAAGAACCGCGACGTCATCAAGCGGAACATGTCGGCGCTGCCCGCCTACAGCTTCGTGCTCGGGCTGATCGCGCTGCTCGGCTACATGGCGATCGCGGCGGGCGTGAAGCCGCTGTCCACCGGCGGCAAGCCGGACACCAACACGGTCGTCCCGGTGCTGTTCGACAAGATGTTCCCGGACTGGTTCGCGGGCGTCGCCTACGCGGCGATCGGCATCGGCGCGCTCGTCCCGGCGGCGATCATGTCGATCGCGGCGGCGAACCTGTTCACCCGCAACATCTACAAGGAGTTCTGGCGCAAGGACGCGACCGACAAGGAGGAGGCGGTCGTCTCCAAGCTGGTGTCGCTGATCGTCAAGGTCGGCGCGGTCGTCTGCATCCTCGCGCTGGACCCGGAGTTCTCCATCGACCTCCAGCTCATCGGCGGCGTCATCATCCTGCAGACGCTCCCCTCGGTGGGCCTCGGCCTGGTGACCAGCTGGTTCCACCGGGGCGGGCTGATCGCCGGCTGGATCGCGGGCATGGTGGCCGGACTGTGGATGCTGTACGAGATCCCGAACGCCGCCAAGGGCAAGGCGCACTTCGGCGGCTCGGCCTACAAGCTCAGCGACCTCGGCCTCGACACCAAGATGACGGTGTACGTCGGCATCCTGGCGCTGGCGGTGAACCTGGTCGTGGCGGTCGCGGCGTCCCTGGTCCTCAAGGCCGCCGGCCTGAAGGACGGCGAGGACGTCACCACCCCGGACGACTACACCGCCGACGAGGGCGACCCGAAGGTGCGCGAGCTGGAACTCTCCTCCAGCACGTGATCCAGTGCCGTCGTGAACTCCACGCCGACGTGAACTCCACGCCGACGTGAACTCCACGCCGTCGTGAAGCCCGCGGCGGCGTGAGTCCGGCCCGGCCCCTCGCTCCCGGGGGGCCGGGCCGTCGCGCGTTCCGGGCCGGGCGCCGGGCGCTACTCCTGGGTGTAGCCGGGGTTGGCGACGGCCAGCTTGTCGCGGACCATCTCGGTCAGCGCGTCCCTGAGCTCGGCGTGGCGGTCGTCCAGGTCGCCGTCGCGGATGGCGGCGGCGAGCGCGGCGTCGTCCTCGTAGCCGAGGTCCCGCAGCCGGGCGCGGTGCCGCTCGGCGTGGCCGGGGCCGAGTTCCAGCTCCCGCTCGACGATGCCGAGCGTGTTGATGGCGACGAGCGCGTGGAAGCGGGTGCGTCCGTCCAGGCCGGCGAGCACGTCGCGCTCCAGGAACTCGCGGACGGCCGCGACGAGTTCGCCGGGTCCCGGAACATCGTGCGGTGCGGGCATCGCGCGTCCTCCTCCACTGGGACAGAATGCGATTCTAGGAGGTGGTCGGATGAGCTTCGAGGTTCCGGCGTCGGTGCGTCCCGTCCGCGACGCGGTGCACGCGTTCATGACCGAGCGGGTGGAGCCCGCCGAGCCGGTGCTGCGGCGCGGTGGTGAGGAGGCCCGCGGGACGCTGGCGCGGTTGCAGCGGGAGGCGAAGGCCGAGGGCCTGTGGGCGCTCGGCCATCCGAAGGAGCTGGGCGGCGGCGGGCTGCCGTTCCTGGACTACGTGTACGTCAACGAGGTGCAGGGACGCAGCGAGTACGGGCAGATCGCGCTCGGCACGTTCACGCTCCAGGACTCGCTGATGCTGCACGAGCACGCCAGCGAGGCGCAGCGCGAGCGCTTCCTCAAGCCGCTGGTGCGGGCCGAGATCTACCCGAGCTTCGCGATGACCGAGCCGGGCGTGTCCAGCTCGGACCCGACGCAGATCACCACCACCGCGACGCTGGAGGGCGACGAGTGGGTGATCCGCGGCCGCAAGTGGTTCACGACGTTCGCCGACCGCGCCGCGTACACGACCGTGATGTGCCGCACCGAGCCGGACGCGCCGCCGCACCGCGCGTTCAGCATGATCCTCGTCCCGACGGACACGCCGGGTTACACGATCGTCCGCGACACGCCCGTCCTCGGCCTGGACGGCGGGCACTGCGAGGTGCTGTACGACGAGGTCCGGGTGCCGCGCGAGAACCTGCTCGGCGAGCGCGGGCACGGCTTCGTCATCGCGCAGGAGCGGCTCGGCCCGGGGCGGATCTTCCACTGCATGCGCTTCCTCGGCCAGGCGCAGCGCGCCTTCGACCTGATGTGCGAGCGGCTGAACTCCCGCACCGCGTTCGGCGGCCCGCTGGCCGAGAAGCAGCTCATGCAGCAGCACGTGTTCGACTCCTACGCCGAGATCCAGTCGGCGCGGCTGCTGACCCTGCACGCCGCGCACCGCATCGACCGGGGCGACCAGGCGCGGGTCGAGATCGGCGTGGTCAAGGTCGTCGCGGCCCGGATGCTGAACGCCGTGATCGACCGCGCCATCCAGGTGCACGGCGCGCAGGGCCTCACCCCCGACACCCCGCTGGACGGGATGTACCGGCACGCCCGCGCGGGCCGCATCTTCGACGGCCCGGACGAGGTGCACGTCACCACCACCGCCCGCCGGCTCCTGCGCGCGTACGCCGAGGGCGACGGCTGGGAGTTCGCGCTGCGCTGAGCACGAGAAAGGGCGACGGACGCCGGGAAGGAAGGCGATCGGGGTCAACCCGGCCGGCGTGTCCGGATGCGGCCGGGGCGCGGGGCCTGCGGGTTTCCGGATGGCCGGATCAGGCGCGCGGAGATCGTCAAGACTCGGCAAATAAACAGGTTACTTTCCTGTCCATGCCGCAGCCTGCATTGAGAAGACCGCCCCGGACGGCGGTGCTCGTCCCGGTCGCCGCGTTGACGGCCGCCGGGGCGGCGGTGCTCGGGCCCGCGCCCGCGTCCGCCGCCTGCGCCCCGGACCCGCGCGCCCTGCAGATGACGTTCCAGCCGGTCGACCACACGGTCACCGACGCCGTCTACTTCCGTGCCCGCCTCACCCTGGACGACCGCGACCGCCGGTGCGGGCTCGGGTCGTCCGGGTGGGCGATGTACTTCACCTCCGTCCGGCAGCCCGCGGCCGTGCTGACCGGGACGGCCGGCGACATCGGCCGCAAGCAGCTCGCCGACCAGGGACTGAGCGTCGCGCGCGCCGACCGGGCGCAGAGCGGCGACTTCTACGTCCTGCGCCCCACCTCGGCGTTCAAGCCGGTGAAGCCCGGCGAGCGCCGCCAGATCGACTTCAACATGGAGCTGTGGGCGCTCCAGAAGACCGACGCCCCGGCCGGATGGAGCATCTCCTACGGCGGCGGCACGCCGCACTGGCTGCCCGCCAAGGCGCTGCAGGACCCGACCGACCCGAAGCAGACCAAGGCGTTCAGCGGTGACAACCGTCCGGTCCAGGACGCCGCCCGCCGCTACGCCGACAACACCGAGACGAAGGTCTCGCTGACGCTGAAGCAGAGCATCCTGCCGCAGCCGCTGTCGGCGACCGCGACCGGCGGGACGGCCGCCGTCGGCGGCGGATCGGACGTCCGCGCGCCGGGGAACCTGCGCGGCGAGGCCGACTACCTGCGGTCGGCGCTGCGCGACCTGACCCGCGCCAAGGGCGCCCCGATCACGCTCGCCACGGACCCGAAGCTGGACGTCGACCACGACGGCAAGCCCGACGCCGAGGGCTACACGCTGACCACCGGGGCGTCCGGCGTGCGGATCGTCGGCGCGGACGCCGCCGGAGTGCTGCACGGCATCCAGACGCTGCGCCAGCTCGTCCCCGCGAAGTCCTACCGGGACGCCGCCGCCGGACACGGCGGAGGCGCGGTGCGCGTGCCCGGCGCGACGATCGCCGACGCGCCGCTGTTCTCCTACCGCGGCCTCGACATCGACGTGGCCCGCCACTTCGAGAGCGCGCAGACGATCAAGAAGTTCCTCGATCTGATGTCGTTCACGAAGCTGAACAAGCTGCACCTGCACCTCACCGACGACGAGGGCTGGCGGCTCCAGATCCCCGGGCTGCCCGAGCTGACCGGGTTCGGCGCGCACCGCGCGTTCGACCCGGACGAGACCAGGGCGCTGCACGAGGGCATGGGCTCGGTGAACGACCTCGGCGGCGGTGACGGCATCGCCGGGAAGGCCCGGAACCAGACGCAGGCGAACCTCGGCCGTCCGCCCGCGTACCAGGGGTTCGAGCCGGACGTCCTGAACTTCGTCGGCAAGGGCAGCGGCTACTACACGGTGTCCGACTTCCAGAGCATCCTGAAGTACGCCAACGCCCGGCACATCGACGTCATCCCCGAGTTCGACTTCCCCGCGCACGCGCGCGCGGCCGTCCAGTCGATGGAGCGCCGCTACCGGGCCACCGGTGACGCGACGTACCGGATGCTCGACCCGAACGACACGTCCAAGCACGTCAGCGTGCAGGGCTACACCGACAACATGGCGAACCCGTGCCTGCCCGGCACCTACCGGTTCCTCACCAAGGTCGTCGGCGAGCTCAAGAAGATGTACGCCGGCGCCGGCGCCCCGCTCAACCGGATCAGCCTCGGCGGGGACGAGCCGCCCGGCGCGCCCGACACCTGGTGGTCCGGCTCGCCCGCGTGCAAGAGCAACCCCGAGACCGCCGGCAAGGACGGCGACACGCTGAAGAACCTGTTCTTCACCAAGTGGAACGACATCGCGCACACGGCCGCGCCGCAGACCTCCGGCTGGGAGGACATCAGCGACCCGACCAAGAGCTTCCGGCTCAAGGGCTTCGCGCCGCTGCCCTGGCAGAACGTGTGGGGCTGGGGCCACGAGGACTGGGCCTACCGGTTCGCGAACGAGGGGACGCCGGTCATCCTCGCGCACGCGACGAACCTCTACATGGACCTCGCCTACAACAAGGACCCGAACGAGCCGGGCTACTACTGGGCCGAGTACGTGGACGAGAGGTCGACGTTCACCTACCAGCCGTTCGACGTGTACGCCAACGCGACCGAGGACCGCTGGGGCAACCCGATCACGCCCAGCCCGTCCTGGACGAGGCTCACCCCCGAGGGCCGCAAGAACATCCTCGGCATGGAGGCGCAGCTGTTCGGCGAGAACGGCATGACCCCGCAGATCCGCGAGTACCAGGCCTTCCCGAAGCTGCTCGGCGCGGCCGAGCGGGCGTGGAACCGGGAGACCCCGGCGCCCGCGCAGATGCCCGCCGCCTGGAACGTGTTCACCAACACGCTCGGGCAGGTCACCTTCCCGCTGCTGTCGGCGTACCGTCCGGTCGGGCTGCCCGGCGTCGGCGTGAACTACCGGATCCCGCTGCCCGGCGGGAAGATCGACGGCGGGACGCTCAGCGCGAACGTCCGCGACCCCGGTCTGGCGATCGAGTACTCCACCGACGGCGTCCGGTGGCGGCCCTACTCCGGGCCGGTGAAGGTCGGCGCGTCCGCCCTCACCCGCACCCGCGCGGTGGACGGACGCACCAGCCGCATCTCGCCGGTGGGCGTGCCGAACTGGCAGCCGGGCGGCTCCTACCAGCAGGGCGCGCTGGTCAACTACCAGGGTGAGCTGTTCCGGGCGCTCCGGCCGAGCAGCGGCCGGGCGCCGGACGTCTCCCCCACCTTCTGGCGGCTGATCCAGTAGCCGCCCCGAGCCCGGGGCAAGGGCGGGTGCCCCGGCCGGTCATGCCGGCCGGGGCACTCGGTAAAGAGTTCGTCCATCCCCCCTTGATCCCCTTCCCGCCGGGAAGACCCGACGTGAGCGGAGAATCACTCCGTGTCATCGCCTGTCTCGGGGGGTACCGTGCGCATCGTGTCCGCGCGCAACGCCGTCGCCTGTTCCGCCGTGTCCGCCGGCTGCGTCCTGCTCGCGGGCGGCCCGGCCCTGGCCGACGACCTGGACGTGTCACCGAACGTCGTCCGGCCGGGCCAGTCGGTGACGGTGTCCGGCGGCTGCCGGACCAGCGACCGGTACGTCACGCTGTCGGGCGCGGTGCACGGCAAGGGCGTGGTGAACGACGGCTGGTTCAGCGTGTCGGCCCGGCCGTCCCCGGCCAGGGCGGGCCGCTACACGATCACCGCCAAGTGCATCACGTCCAACTACTCCCAGGACGGCTCGTTCGAGATCGGCAAAGGGCAGCGGAAGCCGGACGCGACCGGCCGCCCGCACGGCGGCGCGATGACCGGCGGCGGCGGGACGCAGGGCCCCGACGTGCCGTGGACGGGCCTCGGCCTGACGCTGCTCGGCGGCGCGGCGGGGATCGGCGGGGTCGCCCTGCTGCGGAACCGCGCCGCGCGGGGCCGGGTCTGACCCGTCCGGCGGACGCCGCATGGCCAACCGCGGATACCTCGTCGCCGGAGGGCTGGCCGTCCTCGGGGCGGTGGCGCTCGGGCGGGGCGTCCACCTGCCGGGCGAGGCCGCGCACTACCGCGACCTCGGCGGCCCGCGCGCGCTGTGGAGCATCCCTGACGGCACCGACCTGCCCGCCGCGGCCCCCGAGCGGATCGAGATCCCGGACGCGGACGTCCGCGCGTCGGTGATGCCCGTCGGCCAGAACGAGGACGGCACGGTCGAGGTGCCGCCGTTCCGCGTCGCCGAACGCGTCGGCTGGTACCGGGGCGGGCCCGCGCCGGGCACGCGCGGCTCGTCGGTGCTGCTGGGCCACTACGACGACCGGGAGGGGCCCGCCGTCTTCTACAGGCTGCACAAGGTGAGGCCGGGCGCGATCGTGAAGGTCGCCCGCTCCGACGGCACGACCGCCCTGTTCAGCGTGGACGCCGTCGAGCAGGTTCCGAAGTGGGACTTCCCGCGCGGGCGGGTGTACGGGAACGTCCGTTATGCCGGGCTTCGGCTCATCACCTGCGGCGGCTCGTACAACCGCGTGGAGCACTCCTACCGGGACAACCTCATCGTCTACGCCCACCTGACCGGCTCCCGCTGACGTCCGCCCGCGGAGGCCGGCCGGGGATCATGCGCAGCAGGTCCCACTCGTTCTCGGCGACGCGGCGGCCGAGCGCGGCCAGCTCGACCGAGCGCTCCGCGCCCGCGCGGTGCCGGCCGGCCTGCATGACGCAGATGATCCCCCAGCGGGCCGTGCCGAACATCTCCCACCAGCGCAGCGCGTCCCGGTCCACCGGCCCGCCGCCGGCGCGTTCGTAGCCGGACACGAGGTCGTCGTAGCCGCCGAACCCGCCGACCGGCTCGGGCTCGCCGAACCGCCACGCCTTCGCGCACAGCCAGCCGAGGTCCTCCAGCGGGTCGCCGAGATGGGCCAGCTCCCAGTCGAGGACGGCGCGCACGCCGTCCGGGCCGATGATCAGGTTGCCGTTGCGGAAGTCGCCGTGCACGACGACCGGCGACCGCGCCGCCGGACGGTTCCGGTCGAGCCAGCGCAGCGCGAACTCCAGCGCCGGATACGGCTCCGGCGCCGCGGCGAGGACGGCCCGCCACGCGTCGAGCTGGTCGCCGCCGTCCAGGCCGGGGACCTCCCCGGCCGGGATCCGGTGCACGGCCGCGAGGATCTCCCCGCAGCGGGCGGCGAGCCGGGGCCGGACGCCGGCGAGCGCCGGGTCGCGCAGGATCCGGCGCGGGATCGTCTCGCCCGCGATCCGCTCCATCACGACGAACTCGACGCCGAGCGGGCCGTCCGCGTCGCCCGCCGCGATCACCTCGGGGCCGGGCACCCCGGCCCGCGACGCCGCCCGGATCAGCGCGGCCTCCCGCGTCAGCGGACCGCTCGCGGACGCGCCGGGCGTGCCCAGCCGCAGGATCAGCGGCACCGCCGCGCCGTCCGCGGCGACGGCCTCGAAGGCGCAGGTCACGCGGGACGCGCCGCCGCCTCCCCGGCGCAGCCCGCGCACCCGCGTGCCGGGCCCGAACCGCTCCGACAGCACCTCGCCCAGCGGACCGGCCAGCCGATCAAGGTCCATGCCGCCATCCTGGCAGCCCGTCCGGGCGGAGCAAGGTGACGCACGCCACACCGGCGTTCCTCGCCGCGGTGGCCCTGGTCAGGCGCCGGACGGGCCGGGGACGCGCCCGCCCGCCGCGGCGGGCAGCCCGCCGAGGACGATGTCGGCGAGGCTGTCCACGACGGCCTCGCGGGGCACCTCGGCCATGTGGTCGAGCCACCAGTCGCCCGCGGTCTGCACCATGCCGATGACCGCGTGCGCCCACACGTGGGCGCGGACCGGGTCGTCCACCTCGACCTCGGCGGCCATCACCTCGGCGAGGGCCCGCCCCAGCTCGCGGATCATCGTGCTCATCGCGCTGTGCGTCGCGGCGTCCTCGGCGCTCGCCCGGTGCATCAGGAACCGGTAGAGGTTCAGGTTCGCCGACACCAGCGCCAGGTAGGTGTCGATGGTGCCGCGGGCGCGGTCGCGCACCGGGACGGGCCGGGAGAACTCCGCGCGCACGCCCTCGATCAGCTTGCGCGCGTGCCGCTCGGCGAGCGCCTGGTACAGCCCGCTCTTGTCGCCGAAGTGGCGGTACAGGATGGGTTTGCTGATGCCCGCCTCGGCGGCGATGGCCGCCATCGACGCCTCCGGGCCCTCCCGCTGGATCACCCTGTCGGCGGCCTCCAGCAGCGCGCGGCGGCGGTCGGGATCGCGGCCCGCCCCCCGTCCCGCCGTGCTCCCGGCCGTCCCGTTCACGCTGGTCATCGTGCGATCACCCTAGGGCACCGGGGCCGTCCGCGGTGGCCGCGCGGGCCGGGCGCGGATACCCGGCACCGCGACACACGAAACATTGAGTCATCAACTCCTTGCTCTGCGTGCACGACGGGCCGTAGTTTCGTGGTGATCCCTCCACCGTCTGCCGAATCGCGAGGTGAACGAACCATGCCGGGGGAACCGTCCAGCGTCAGCGTGCTCCAGCGCGTCGAACTGTGCGACACCGACGTCACCGGCCACTACCACCACTCGACGGTGATCCGGTGGGTCGAGTCGGCCGAGCAGACGCTGCTGCACCGGCTCGGCCTGGACCACCTGCCCGTCATGCCGAGGGTCAACTACACCGCCAGCTACCGCCGCAGGCTGTGGCGCCACGAGGTCGTGGAGACGCAGCTGCGGGTGGCGCGGCTGGGCCGCACCTCGCTCAGCTACGAGTTCGAGGTGCGCAGCGGCGGCCAGAGCCCGAACGTCGACGGCTCGCTCACCGTGGTCAAGGTCGCCCCCTTCACCGGCGAGCCGCTGGTGTGGGAGCGGGAGGAGCGCGACCTGCTGCTGCGCTCCGGCAGTCAGGAGGGCGACTTCCTGCGCCCGGACAGCCCGCGCGTCCCGGCGCAGGGCGACCCGAGCACGCTCCCGATGCCCCGGCCGTCCGGCGACGAGTGGGGCATCGGCTATGGCTGATCCCGCCCGTCGCGCGCGGCGGCGTCCCCGCATGACCGGTGCCGGGCCGGCGGGCCGGTGCTCCCGGACGGGAGCGCCGGCCCGCCGTCCTCCGCTAGCGGACGGGGAGGCCGGTGACCGTGCGGCCGATCACCAGGCGCTGGATCTCGCTGGTGCCCTCGAAGATCGTGAAGATCTTGCTGTCCCGGTGCATGCGCTCCACCGGGTACTCGCGGGTGTAGCCGTTGCCGCCGAGGATCTGGATGGCCTCCTCGGTGACGCGCACGGCGGCCTCCGAGGCCATGAGCTTGGCCATCGAGCCCTCGGCGCTGGTGAAGTCCTTGCCGTTGCGCGCCATCCACGCGGCCCGCCACACCATCAGCCGGGCGGCGTCGACCTGGCACTTCATGTCGGCCAGCTTGAACGCGATGGCCTGGAAGTCGCCGATCTTGCGGCCGAACTGCTCGCGCTCGGTGGCGTACTGCAGGGCGTAGTCGTAGGCGGCGCGGGCGACGCCGATGGCCATCGCGCCCACGGTGGGACGCGTGGTCTCGAACGTCTTCATCGCGGCCTGGCCCTTGGCGCTCTTGCCCTCGCGCACGCGCGCGATGCGGGCGTCGAACTTCTCCTTGCCGCCGACGATGAGGTTGCCGGGCACGCGCACGTTGTCGAGGATGACCTCGGCGGTGTGCGAGGCGCGGATGCCGTGCTTCTTGAACTTCTGCCCCTGCTTCAGGCCCGGCGTGTTCGGCGGGACGATGAAGCTGGCCTGGCCGCGGCTGCCGAGGTCGGGGTGGACCGAGGCGACGACCACGTGCACGTCGGCGATGCCGCCGTTGGTGGCCCAGGTCTTGGTGCCGTTCAGCACCCACTCGTCCTTGGCCTCGTCGTAGACGGCGCGGGCGCGGATCGAGCCGACGTCGGACCCGGCGTCCGGCTCGGAGGCGCAGAACGCGCCGAGCTTGACGTCGTCGGCCGTGCCGAACATCTGCGGGACCCACTCGGCGATCTGCTCGGGCGTGCCGGTCGCGGCGACGGACGCCGCGGCGAGACCGGTGCCGACGATCGACAGCGCGATGCCCGCGTCACCCCAGAACAGCTCCTCGAAGGCGACCGGGATGCCGAGGCCGGTCGGCTCCAGCCACTGGGTGGCGAAGAAGTCCAGCGAGTAGAGGCCGACCTTGGCCGCCTCCTGGATGATCGGCCAGGGGGTCTCCTCGCGCTCGTCCCACTCCTCGGCGGCGGGGCGGATGACGTCGCGGGCGAACTCGTGCACCCAGCTCTTGACCTCGGAGACGTCCTCGCTCAGTTCCAGCGAGAACGGCGTCGCCTCGGTGTCGGACATCGTTATTGACCCTTCCTCCAATATCACCTGTTACCAACGGTAGCACCATCTCGCGTTACCGCGGGTAACACGTGTCCCGGGTCACAGGTGAAACGCCCGTCCAGACCCTTGTACCAGGGCCTGGACGGGCGTTTCTGCTCGTCCGGGACGGCTATTGCTCGGCGTGCTTGTCAAGGAACGCGTACACGTCCGCCTCGTCCACGCCGGGGAAGGCGCCGGGCGGCAGCACCGACAGGACGTGCGAGTGCGCGCGGGCGGACGGCCAGGCCATGCCCTCCCAGCGCTCGGCCAGCTCGCGCGGCGGGCGCTGGCAGCAGTCGCCGTCCGGGCAGGCCGACTTCACCCGGTTGGTCGTCTCCCGGCCGCGGAACCAGCGCGAGTCCTCGAACTTCACGCCGAGGGTGATGGCGAAGTCGCGCTCGTGCGACGGGTCGATGTGCGAGAGGCACCAGTACGTCCCCTTGGGGGTGTCGGTGTACTGGTAGTAGACGGAGAACCGGTCCGCCGCGCCGAACACGTGCCGCCCGGCCCACTCGCGGCACATCCGCTGGCCCTCGATCGCGCCGTCCTCGTCCTGCGGGAAGACCAGGCCGTCGTTCGCGTACGCCTTGTAGATCGTGCCGTTCTCGTCGTTCTTGGTGAAGTGCAGCTGAAGGTCGAGGTGGTGCGTGGCCATGTTCGTGAACCGGTGCGCGGCCATCTCGTAGGACACCGAGAACACGTCGGCCAGGTCCTCCACCGACAGCTCGCGCGCTTGCTTGGCCTCGGTCAGGAACGGCACCACCGCCCGCTCGGGGATCAGGATCGCCGCGCCGAAGTAGTTCGCCTCGACCCGCTGCCGCAGGAAGTCGGCGAAGTCGCGGGGCTGGTCGTGGTCCAGCGCGATGTGCCCGAGGGTCTGGAGCAGGATCGTGCGCGGCGTGTGCATGCCGAGCTGCTCGCGCTCCAGGTAGATGCGCCGGTTCCGCAGGTCGGTGATGGACCGCACCGAGCGCGGCAGGTCGCGGACGTACTGGAGGCTGAAGCCGAAGTGCCCGACCAGGCCCATCAGCATCCCCTGGGAGACCGCGCCGCTGCGGTAGCCGACCGCGTCCAGCGTCTGGGCGGCGACCCGCTCGATCTCGCCGAAGTAGTTGCCGCGCTCGTGCATCTGGCGGCGCAGCTCGGCGTTGGCCTTGCGCGCCTCCTCCGGGCTCGCGGTCGGCTTGGTGTGGGAGCGCCGCAGCTCCCCGTACAGCGCGAGGATGTGCTCGATGACCTCGTTCGGCATCCGCTTGCCGACCTTCAGGTGCGGCAGGCCGAGCGACCGGTAGACCGGGTCGCGCTGCGCCTCCTCCAGCGCGATCTCCAGCTGCGCGCGCCGGGACGGCGGCTGGCGGCGCAGCAGCTCCTCGACCGGCACCTCCAGCGCGTTCGCGAGGGCCTGGAGCAGCGACAGCTTCGGCTCGCGCCGGCCGTTCTCCAGCAGCGAGAGCTGGGACGGCGCGCGGCCGACCCGGTCGCCGAGGTCGGCGAGCGTCATGCCGCGGCCGCGCCGCAGGTGGCGGAGCCGCTGCCCGAAGGTGACGAGATCTACGTCACTCGTCAAGTTAAGGGGTTCTTCTGGCCGCAAGGTCGTCACGGCTTGATGATACCGAAAAATCCGCAGAAGTTTCGTTACTCGCCAGTTCATTAACGCCCGGAGCCGGGGCATAGTCGTGGCAAGCACCCAGGGGACGACATCCCGGGACGGCGCGGTCCGGCCGTCCGTCCCGGCTCATGGAAGGGCAGGACAATGACCGAAGGTCGCCTCAAGGGCGCAGCGGACGAGCTGCGGCGGCAGTGGAGCACCGACGAGCGGTGGAAGGGCATCGAGCGGACCTACACGGCCGAGGATGTCATCAAGCTGCGCGGGTCGGTGCAGGAGGAGCACACGCTCGCCCGCCTCGGCGCCGAGCGCCTGTGGAAGCTGCTGCACGAGGAGGACTACGTCCACTCGCTCGGCGCGCTCACCGGCATGCAGGCCGTCCAGCAGGTGAAGGCCGGGCTCAAGGCCATCTACCTGTCCGGATGGCAGGTCGCCGCGGACGCCAACCTGGCCGGCCAGACCTACCCCGACCAGAGCATCTACCCGGCCAACTCGGTCCCGGCCGTGGTCCGCCGGATCAACAACGCGCTGCTGCGCGCCGACCAGGTCCAGTGGAGCGAGGGCTCGGGCGACGTGCACTACCTCGCCCCGATCGTCGCCGACGCCGAGGCCGGCTTCGGCGGCGTGCTGAACGCCTTCGAGCTGATGAAGGGCATGATCGCGGCCGGCGCCGCGGGCGTGCACTGGGAGGACCAGCTGGCCTCGGAGAAGAAGTGCGGCCACCTGGGCGGCAAGGTCCTCATCCCGACCTCGCAGCACATCAAGACGCTCAACACCGCCCGCCTGGCCGCCGACATCGCCGGCGTGCCGTCCCTGATCATCGCGCGGACCGACGCCGAGGCCGCGACCCTGATCACCACGGACGTGGACGAGCGCGACCGCGAGTTCATCACCGGCGAGCGCACCGCCGAGGGCTTCTACCACGTGCGGAACGGCATCGAGCCGTGCATCGCCCGCGCCAAGGCCTACGCGCCGTACTCCGACCTCATCTGGATGGAGACCGGCACCCCGGACCTGGAGCAGGCGCGCAAGTTCGCCGAGGCGGTCAAGGCCGAGTACCCCGACCAGATGCTCGCCTACAACTGCTCGCCGTCCTTCAACTGGAAGGCGCACCTGGACGACGCGACCATCGCCAAGTTCCAGCGCGAGCTCGGCCACATGGGCTTCAAGTTCCAGTTCATCACCCTGGCCGGCTTCCACGCCCTGAACCACGGCATGTTCGACCTGGCCTACGGCTACGCCCGCGAGGGCATGACCGCCTACGTCGAGCTGCAGGAGCGCGAGTTCGCCTCGGTCGAGCGCGGCTTCACCGCCGTCAAGCACCAGCGCGAGTCGGGCACCGGCTACTTCGACATGGTGAGCACCGCCATCTCGCCGGACTCGTCCACCACCGCGCTGAAGGGCTCCACCGAGGAGGCGCAGTTCCACTAGGCCCCCGCTGAGCCGGATCCGGCCGGGCCGCGCCCCGGCCGGATCCGCGAGGACCGGCCCACCGGTCGTGGTCGCCCCCACGACCGTCCCGCGGCGAAGGCCCCTCCGTCCTACACCCGGAGGGGCCTTCTGCCGTGTCCAATTAAGGCCCATCTATCGACTTTCGCCCCATACGGGGGCAAGGTGATCTTCACCATCCCCAAGGGAGAGGATCACCCCCGATGGCAAGGCGCTCCCTCCGCCTCGTGCCCACCGTCCGCACTCCCGGCCGCCTGCTTCCCCTGGCGCTCGCCGCCGTCACCGCGGTGGCCCTCGCGCCCGCCGCCTCCGCCGCCTCGCACGCCCGGTTCACCCCCGGGGCCGAGGGCGTGGGCGACTCCTACTTCCCCCTGGAGGGGAACGGCGGCTACGACGCCCTGCACTACTCCCTGAACGTCGCCTACGACACCGAGTACGGGCAGCTCGACGGGACCGTCACGATGACGGCGCGGGCCACCCAGAACCTGTCCTCCTTCGACCTCGACCTGTCCGGGATGGACGTGTCGAGGGTCGTGGTGGACGGGCACCGCGCGACCTGGAAGCGGCGCGGCCAGGAACTGAAGATCACGCCGCGGCGCGGGCTGCGGAAGGGCTCGGCCTTCCGGGTCGCGGTGACCTACGGCGGCGTCCCGCAGACCATCGTCGGCTCCCCGATCGTGTTCGGCTCGCCCTACGGCTTCCTGAAGACCCCGGACGGCGCGTTCATCGGCGACGAGCCGAACGCCGCGTCCACGTGGTTCCCCGTGAACGACCACCCCAGCGACAAGGCCACCTACGACTACACGGTGACCGTGCCGAAGGGCCTGACCGTCGTCGCGAACGGCCTGCCGGAGGGCAGGCGCGACGTCATGGCGTCCTTCAGCCGCCGTAAGGCCGCCACGCGCGCCAGCACGTTCCGGTGGCGCGAGAACAGGCCGATGGCCAGCTACCTGGCGACGATCGACATCGGCAAGTGGGACGTCAAGCAGTCCAGGACGCCCGGCGGGCTGAACAACTACGTCGCGGTCGACCCCGTCCTGAAGACCGGCCAGCCGAACGCGGTGCAGTTCTTCACCGACACCACCGCGGAGGCCACCGACCTGTGGGCCAAGACGTGGGGCCCGTACCCGTTCGAGACGACCGGTGCGATCGCCGACAACGCCGTCTACCAGGGGCAGCCGCTCGGGTTCTCGCTGGAGACGCAGAGCAAGCCCGTCTACTCGGCCGTCCGTAGCACCTCGACCATCGCCCATGAGCTGGCCCACCAGTGGTTCGGCGACAGCGTCTCGGTCGCGCGCTGGAAGGACATCTGGCTGAACGAGAGCTTCGCGTCCTGGTCGCAGTACTACTGGGACGAGCTGCACGGCGGCGCGACCGTCCACGACCGGGTCCGCACCGTCTACAACAGCCACGCCTACCCCGACCCGGCGGGCAGCCCCTACTGGTCCGTCGAGATCGCCGACCCGCAGCGGGACACCATGTTCAACTCCCGCGTCTACAGCGGCGGCGCGATGGTCCTGCAGTTCCTCAAGGAGAAGATCGGCGACGACAGGTTCTTCACCTTGCTGCGCACCTGGGCGGCGCAGCACCGCTACGGCAACGGCAACACCGAGCAGTTCGTGGCGCTCGCCAGCAAGGTCTCCGGCCAGGACCTGACCGCCTTCTTCAAGACCTGGATCTACTCCACCGGCAAGCCCCCGCTTCCGTAACCGTCCGCATCGTCAGGACCCCGGGGAGGGCGGCTCGTCCCCGGGGTCCCGCGGTGTCCGGGGCGGGAACGTTCGCGACGGGAAAAGGCATGGAACCTTCGAGCCGGACGTCCTAGGCTCGTGGCCAGTGGGCGTCATTCCGTGGGTCTCCTGGTACGCACTGCGACGATACTCCGCCTATCCCCTCGGCTCGGCGGCCGAAGCCGTCACCAACACGTTCTTCGGGGTCATGCGCGCCTCGGTCCTGCTCGCGCTGTGGCGGGCCCGCCCCGGGCTCGGCGGCTACGACGCGACGGACGCGGTGACCTTCTCCTTCCTCACCCAGGCGCTGATCGGGCCGGTCCAGATCTTCGGCGGCATGGAGCTCGGGCAGCGCATCCGCACCGGCGACGTCGCGATCGACCTGCACCGGCCGGTCGACCTGCAGGCGTGGTGGCTCGCCGACGACATCGGCCGCGCGGTCTCCACGCTGCTGCTGCGCGGGCTGCCGCCGATGCTGGTCGGGGGCCTGCTGTTCACGCTGCGGTGGCCGGGGCCGGGCACGGCGGCGGCGTTCGCGGCGTCGGTCGGGCTGGCCGTCCTGCTGAGCTTCGCGCTGCGGTACCTGATCACGCTGTCGATGTTCTGGCTGCACGACGAGCGCGGCGTCCAGGCGGTGGCGCTGGTGCTGTCGCTGTTCCTCTCCGGGATGCTCGTGCCGCTCGTGGCGTTCCCGGGCGCGCTCGGCGAGATCGCGCGGGCGCTGCCGTGGTCGGGGCTGGTGCAGGTGCCCGCCGACGTGTACCTCGGCCGCCGGACCGGTGACGGGCTCGCGGCGGCGCTCGGGTTCCAGGCGGCGTGGGCGGCCGGGCTGCTCGCGGCCGGACGGCTGCTGACCCGCGTGGCCCAGCGCAGGCTGGAGGCGCAGGGTGGCTAGCCGCGAGATGACCGCCGGTCCGGGCGTCCTGGGCCGCAGCGGACGGGCCGTCACCCGCAGCGGACGGGCCGTCACGACGTACTGCCTGCTCGCGTGGACGTGGATTCGCGCGGCGGCGCAGTACCCGGTGTCGCTCCTGCTGCTCGCGCTCGGCACCGCCGCCACGGCCGGGCTGGACGTCGCGGCGATCATCGTCATGTTCAGCCGCGCCCAGCGGATCGCGGGGTTCGACGCGGCGGAGGTGCTGTTCTTCTACGGCACCTCGGCGCTGTCGTTCGCGGTGTCGGACATCCTGCTCGGCACGACCGAGCGGCTCGGCGAGCACGTGCGGGAGGGGACGCTGGACGCGCTGCTGGTCCGTCCGGTGAGCCCGCTGATCCAGCTCGCGACCGAGGACTTCTCGCCGCGCCGGATCGGCCGGCTCGTCCCGCCGGTGCTCGTGCTGGCGCTCGCGCTCCCCCGGCTGGACGTGGCGTGGACGCCGGGCCGGGTCGCGATGGTCCCGCTGATGGTGGTGGCCGGGACGACGATCTTCGCCGGGATCTGGGTGCTGTGCTCGGCGGTCCAGTTCGTCCTGCTGAACAGCCACGGCGCGACCAAGGCGCTGACCTACGGCGGCGCGTCCCTCACCCAGTACCCGATGACGGTCTTCGCGCGGGACTTCGTGCGCGGGGTGACCTTCGTCGTGCCGCTGGCGTTCGTGAACTGGATGCCCGGGCTCTACGTGCTCGGGCGGCCCGACCCGCTCGGGCTGCCGGGCTGGACGCGGTTCGCCTCGCCGGCCGTCGGCGCGGCGCTGTGCGTCGTGGCGGGCCTGGCGTGGCGGGCGGGGCTGCGCCGCTACCGCTCGACGGGAAGCTGAGAGGGGACGCGATGATCGAGCTGACCGACGTGACCAAGACCTTCACCCTGCGCCGGCGGACGGGCCGCGGGCTGCGCCGCGAGCGCACGACCGTCCGCGCCGTGGACGGGGTGACGTTCGCCGTCGAGCGGGGCGAGTTCCTCGGCTACCTCGGCCCGAACGGCGCGGGCAAGAGCACCACGATCAAGATGCTCACCGGCATCCTCACCCCGTCGTCGGGCCGGGTGCGGGTCGCGGGGCTCGACCCGTCCCGCGCCCGGACGGCCCTCGCCCGCCGCATCGGCGTGGTGTTCGGCCAGCGCACGACGCTGTGGTGGGACCTGCCGCTGCGCGACAGCCTCACGCTCGTGCGGCGCCTCTACCGGGTGGAGGAGCACGCCTACAAGGCGCGCCTGGCGGAGCTGACCGCGCTGCTGGAGCTGGAGCCGTTCCTCGCCACCCCGGTCCGGCAGCTCAGCCTCGGCCAGCGGATGCGCGGCGACCTCGCGGCGGCGCTGCTGCACGACCCCGACCTGCTGGTCCTCGACGAGCCGACCATCGGCCTGGACGTGGTGAGCAAGGCGACCGTCCGCGCGTTCCTCGCCCGGCTGAACGCCGAGCGCGGCACGACGATCCTGCTCACCACGCACGACCTCGGCGACATCGAGCGGCTCTGCCGGCGGGTGATCATCATCGACCACGGCCGGGCGGCGTTCGACGGCGGCCTCACCGCGCTGCGACGGGCGGCCGGCGCCGACCGGCAGCTGGTCGTCGAGCTGGCCGCGCCCGTCCCGCCGGTCGAGGTGGACGGCCTCGCGGTGACCGACGTCGAGGGCCCGCGCCAGACGCTGCGCCTGCCCGACGGCGCGAACGCCGCGTCCGTGGTGGCCGCGCTCGCCGCCCGCTACGACGTCCGCGACATCGCCCTGCGCGAGACCGGCATCGAGGACATCATCGCCCGCCTCTACCGGGGCGAGCGCCCGGCCCCGTCCGTCCCCTCGGCCGCCCCTTAGCGGGGTGACCAGGAGTACTCGTGTTCGGGGCGGCCGGTCGCGCCGTAGCGGAGAGCGACGTGGACGCGGCCGCGCTGCGCGAGGCTCGCGAGGTAGCGCTGGGCTGTCGCGCGGGAGATGCCGACGTCCTCGGCGACCTCGGCGGCCGAGCGGGGCACGCCCGCGCGGCGCAGCGCCTCGGCGACGAGCTGCGCGGTGACCGGCGTCCGGCCGGACGGGCGGGCGGGCCCGGCGGACAGGGGCGCGTGCAGCTCGCGCAGCGCCTCGTCCACCGCGTCCTGGGTCAGCTCGCCCGGCCCGGCGAGCGCGCGCCGGTACCGGGCGTAGCCGACCAGGCGGGCGGTGAGCGCCTCGGCCGCGAACGGCTTGACCAGGTAGTGCAGCGCGCCGTGGCCGAGGGCCGCGCGCACCGACGCCGGGTCCGCGGCGGCCGTTGCCATGATCACGTCCGCGTCCAGCTCGGGGAGCAGGCCGAGGCCGGACGCGTCCGGCAGGTAGACGTCGAGGAGCACCAGGTCCGGGTCCAGCTCGACGGCGAGCTCGCGGGCGCGGGCGGCGCTGTGCGCGGTCCCGCACACCTGGAAGCCGTCCACCGAGGAGACGAAGCCCGCGTGGACCTGCGCCACCCGGAAGTCGTCGTCCACGACGAGCACGCGGATCACCTGGTCAGCCATCGTCGGCCTCCTTACCCAGCACGCCGGGCAGGCGTGCGACGACGACCGCCCCCGTCGTCCCGTGCCGGGCGTCGTCCGGCGCCCCGGCCGGACCGGGCGGGTCGAGCCGCCGCGACCGGTCGGGACGGTCGGGACGATCGGGCTGGTCGGGACGATCGGGCTGGTCGGGACGGTCGGGCTGGTCGGGACGGTCGGGCTGGTCGGGACGGTCGGGCTGGTCGGCGAAGGTCACGTCGCCGCCGCGGGCGCGGGCGGTGCGGCGGGCCAGGCCGAGGCCCAGGCCGCGGGCGCGGCCCCCGGTCGGCTCGCGCGTGGTGACGCCGTCGCGGAAGATCTCCTCGCGCAGCGAGGCCGGGACGCCCGCGCCGGAGTCGGCGACCGTGACGTGCAGGTCGGGGCCGTCCCCGAGGAGCTCGACCTCGACCCACGCGGGCCGCCGGCCGCCCTGCCGGGCCGCCTCCACGGCGTTGTCGACCAGGTTGCCGACCACGGTCGTGACGTCGAGGGGGTCGATGATGCGGCCGGGCACGAAGCTGCCGGGACCGACGTCCAGCCGGACGCCGCGCTCGGCCGCGACCGCCGTCTTCGCGGACAGGAACGCCTGGAGGTAGGGGTCGAACACCGGGTCGGACGGGACGGGCTCGGCGGCCGGGGCGCCGGACGCGTCGGTCACCAGCGTCGCCAGGTACCCGGCGGCCTCCTCGTGGTGGCCGAGGTGCAGCAGCCCGGACAGGGTGTGCAGCCGGTTGGCGTACTCGTGCCGCTGGGCGCGCAGCGCGTCGAACAGCGTGCGCACCGAGTCCAGCTCGCGGGCCAGCGTCTCCACGTCGGTGCGGTCGCGCAGCGTCACCACCGCGCCGAGGTCGCGGTTGCGCCGCCGCACCTCGCGCCGGTTGACGACCAGGACCCGCTCCCCCGCCGTGACGAACAGGTCGGCGGCGGGACTGCGCCCGGCGAGCACCTCGCGCAGCGGGCCGGGGACGTCCAGCTCCTCGACCGGCACGCCGCGTTCGAGCCGGGTGCCGAGCAGCCGCGCCGCCTCGGCGTTGCAGACCGCGACGCGTCCGGCGGCGTCCACCGCGACCACGCCCTCGCCGACGCCGTGCAGGACGGCCTCCCGCTCGTGCACGAGCTCGACCAGCTCGTACGGTTCGAGGCCGAGGGTCTGGCGGCGCAGCCGGACGCCGATCGCCGCCGACGCCAGCACGCCGAGCAGCAGCGCGCCCGCGACGAACGCGCTCAGCCCGCTCAGCGCGTCGTCCAGCTCGCGGTCGATCGCCCCGGCGTCGAAGCCGACGCTGACCTCGCCGACGACGCGTCCGGCGGCCTCCGGACCGGACGGATCGTACAGCGGCACCTTGCCGCGCACCGACAGCCCGAGCGTGCCGCGCTCGAACCGGACGACCTCCCGTCCGGCCAGCGGCGCGGACGGGTCCGTGCTGACGCGCTGCCCGAGCAGCGCCTCGGTCGGGTGCGAGTAGCGGATGCCGCGCCGGTCGGTGACCACGACGAACAGCGCCCCGGCCCGGCGGCGGACCCGCTCGGCCCGGTCCTGGACCAGGTGGCCGGGGTCGCCCGCGACCACGGACCGGCCGACGTCCGGGTCGGCCGCGACGCTGCGGGCCAGGGTGAGGGCCCGCTGGCCGAACTGGTCGCGCAGCTCGCCGTCCAGCCGCCAGGCCACCAGGGCGTAGCCCGCGCAGCCCACGACGACCACCACGGCGATCTGCAAGATCAGCACCTGGCGGGCGAACGGGAGGCGGAGGCGGACGGGCATGGCAGGTCAACGTACCTGATGGCTTACCCTGCGCACAGCCCCGCGCGAGCAGAACGAGCAGAACCCGCGCAACACGCTCAACGTGCGGTTATGCGAATTGCGCGGGCATCGCGAGCAAGGGTTCCCGTGACCCCGGTCACTTCCTAACCTGCCGGGCATGTCCCAGCAGCACGCCCCGGTGATCGAACTTCACGGGGCCACCAAACGCTTCCGGTCCGGCGCGGGCCTGCACACCGCCGTGCGCGACCTGAACCTGACCGTCGCGCCCGGCGAGTTCGTCGCGGTCGTCGGCCCGACCGGATGCGGCAAGTCCACCACCCTGTCCCTGGTGTCCGGTTTGGAGCCGCCGTCCGCCGGGACCGTCCGCGTGCACGGGAGGCCCGTGACCGGAATCCCCGACGGCGTCGGCTACATGTTCCAGAACGACGCCGTGCTCCCCTGGCGCTCCGTCCTCGACAACGTCGCGACCGGCCCCCGCTACCGGGGCGTCGCCAAGCGCGAGGCGCGCGAGAAGGCCCGCGAGTGGGTCGCCCGCGTCGGCCTCGCCGGGTTCGAGAAGTACTACCCGCACCAGCTCTCCGGCGGCATGCGCAAGCGCGTCGCGCTCGCCCAGACGCTGGTCAACGAGCCGTCCGTCCTGCTGATGGACGAGCCGTTCTCCGCCCTGGACGTGCAGACCCGCGGCCTCATGCAGGACGAGCTGCTGCGGCTGTGGTCCGGGTCCGGCGCGGCCGTCGTGTTCGTCACGCACGACCTGGAGGAGGCGCTGGTGCTGGCCGACCGGGTGGTCGTCATGACCGCCGGGCCCGCCACCGTCAAGAGCGTCTTCGACGTCCCGCTGGAGCGCCCGCGCGACGCCGAGGAGGTGCGGCTGACCCCCGAGTTCCTCGACGTCTACCGCGAGGTGTGGGAGTCGCTGCGCGAAGAGGTCCAGATCACCCGCGAGAGGGGAGCAGCCGGCCGTGCCGCATGACGTCGAGACCGAGCGGCCCGCCCCGGCCGCCGCGCCCACCCCCGAGGAGGAGGCCCGGGCCGTCGCCCAGGCCAAGGCCGCCGCGCTGCGCCGCCGCGCCATGATCTACGCCGTCCGGCTGGTGATGGTCGCGCTCTGGCTCGGCTCCTGGGAGCTGGCCGCGCGGAACTGGATCGACCCGTTCTACTACTCCCGGCCCTCCGCGATCTGGGACCGCCTGGTCGACTGGTTCACCAACGGCACCTCGCAGGGCTCGATCTGGGAGCAGATCTCCTACACGCTGCGCGAGGCCGTCCTCGGCTTCGTCCTCGGCTCGCTCGGCGGCGTCGTGCTGGGCGTGGTGCTCGGCCGCAGCCGCTTCCTGTCGGACGTGTGCGCGCCGTTCATCAAGGCCGCCAACGCCATCCCGCGCATCATCCTGGCCTCGCTGTTCGTGATCTGGTTCGGGCTCGGCATGCAGTCCAAGGTCGCCACGGCGTTCGTGCTGGTGTTCTTCGCGGTGTTCTTCAACGCCTTCCAGGGCGCCCGCGAGGTGGACCGCAACCTGGTCAACAACGCGCGCATCCTCGGCGCGGGCCGCTGGGCCGTGCTGCGGACGGTGGTCGTGCCGTCCGCGACGTCCTGGATCCTCGCCTCGCTGCACTCGGCGTTCGGCTTCGCGATCATCGGCGCGGTCGTCGGCGAGTACAGCGGCGCCGACAAGGGCCTCGGCCTGCTGATCAACCACGCGCAGGGCACCTTCGACGCGGCCGGCATCTACGCCGGAATGATCATCATCACCGTGCTGGCGCTGCTCGCCGAGTGGCTGCTGACGATGCTCGAAGGCCGGCTGCTGCGCTGGCGCCCGCCGTCGGCCGCCGACGCCAACCCCGTCTGACCTGCCGCTGTCCCCCTCCGTCCCCCTCTCGTTCCTGGAGACCCACCCCATGCGCACCTCCTACCGCGTCGGCGCCGCCGCCCTGGCCGCCGTGACCGCGCTGTCGCTCACCTCCTGCCGCAGCTCCAAGTCGTCCTCGTCGTCGGGCGACTCCGGCGGCACCGTCAAGATCATGGTCGGCGGCATCGACAAGGTCATCTACCTGCCCGCCAAGCTCACCGAGCAGCTCGGCTACTTCAAGGAGCAGGGACTCAACGTCCAGCTGCTGACCGAGCCCGCCGGGGCCATCGCCGAGAACGTGCTGATCTCCGGCGACGTGCAGGGCGTGGTCGGCTTCTACGACCACACCATCGATCTGCAGACCAAGGGCAAGTGCATCGAGAGCGTCGTGCAGTTCGCCGACGTCCCCGGCGAGGCCGAGATGGTCTCGGCGGACAAGGCCGGGCAGATCTCCTCCCCCGCCGCGTTCAAGGGCAAGAAGCTCGGCGTGACCAGCCCCGGCTCGTCCACCGACTTCCTGACCCGCGCCCTAGCCGTCAAGGCGGGCGTCCAGCCGTCCGACTACACCACGGTCAAGGCGGGCGCGGGCGCGACCTTCATCGCGACCCTCGGCAACGGCGGCATCGACGCGGGCATGACGACCGACCCGACGATCGCCAAGCTCACCCAGTCCGGCAAGGGCAAGGTGCTGCTCGACATGCGCACCGAGGAGGGCACCCGCAAGGCGCTCGGCGGCCTCTACCCGGCGTCGTCGCTGTACATGGACTGCAACTACGTGAAGTCCAACCCGCAGACCGTGCAGAAGCTCGCGAACGCCTTCGTCAAGACGCTCGGCTGGATCAAGGCCCACAAGCCGGACGAGATCGCCGCGAAGATGCCCGCCGACTACGCGGGCGGCGACCCGGCCCTCTACAAGAAGGCCATCGGCGACTCGATCGGCATGTTCACCGCCGACGGCGTCATGCCCGCGGAGGGCGCGAAGAACGTCCTGGAGGTCCTGGCCCAGTTCTCCCCGAACGTCAAGGGCAAGAAGGACACGATCGACCTGGCGAAGACCTACACCACCGAGTTCGTCTCGAAGGCCGGTAAGTAGGAACCGGAGGTCTTTTCGGCCAGCACGGGGACGCGGCCTCCACCCGCGTCCCGCTCCCGCCGTCCGGCGCCGGTTCCCCCGACCGGTGCCGGACGGCCTTTTCGGTCCGGGGGGCGGCACCGGTTCCGGTCGTCCTGTCTTCGGGTTCGGGACGTCAGCGCTCGGCGGGCGAGTAGTAGTCGACGCGGGGCTCGTCGTCGTCGCGTCCGCCCCAGCGGCGCGGGGCCCAGGTGGGGACGAGGAGCGCGAAGCCCAGCATCGCGTCCACGCCGGAGCCGAGCAGCATGCGCAGGCCGAAGTCCAGGTCGCCGGGCGCGTGCATCCGGGCCGGCAGGCCGAGCACCCCGCCGGGGTCGGCGAGGAACGCCGCCGACAGCCCGAGCAGCGCCAGCGCCGGGACGAGCGAGACCAGCGGCGACGCCCAGCGCGCCACGATGATCACTCCGGCGACCAGGCCCACGGCCGCGAGCAGCGCGAACGCGCCGTAGCCGCGGGTGTGGTCGGTGATGACCCGGTCGCCGCCGTCGAACGACTCGGCGGCCTGCGCGTAGCCCCAGGCGGCCCCGGCCAGCAGCGCGGGGGTCAGCAGGATGCCGAGGAGGAGTCCGGCCGCGTGCCGCACCGCGCGTCACCTCCCCTCGCCCGGCCGCGCCGGAGGAGGGGCGCGGCCACCGCCCCATCAGACCATGAACACCCCGGATTGTGGGGTCGATCCGGCTTTGCCGCACCAATCCGGGTCTGACCGATTTAGCACTCACGGTCGGTCCGTGACCTGGCGTCCGTTTCGACGGGGAGCACGGGGGCATCGGCGGACCGTTCGTTCCGAGCACAACGGAGTCGACACTTCGAGGAGGACGCAATGTCGACCGCCGTGATGGTCGTCATCGCCATAGTGGTCGTCCTGGCCGTCGCCGCCGCGCTCCTGCTGGCCGTCCGGCAGAGCCGCACCCGGCGGCTGCGCAACCGCTTCGGCCCGGAGTACGACCGCGCCGTCGAGCGGGCGGGCGGCCGGAGCGCCGCCGAACGGGAGCTGATGTCCCGCGAGAAGCGGCACGAGGAGCTGTCGCTGCGGGAGCTGGACCCCCGCCAGCGGGAGCTGTACCGCGAGCAGTGGACGCACGTCCAGGAGCAGTTCGTGGACACCCCGGACGCCGCCGTCGCGCAGGCCGACCGGCTCGTCACGGCCGTGATGGGCGACCGCGGCTACCCGACCCGGGACTTCGACGACCGGGTGGAGCACCTGTCGGTCGAGCACGGCCGGACCCTCGACCACTACCGGCGCGGCCACGAGATCAGCGTCCGCGCCGACCGCAAGGAGGCCTCGACCGAGGACCTGCGCCAGGCCATGGTCCACTACCGCGCCCTGTTCGAGGACCTGCTGGCCGTCCCGGCCGGCGAGCGCTCCGCGCGGACGCCGGCCGCGGGCCCCGAGGGCGCGTCCGCGGACGGGGACACGGGCCGGCGCACCGGCGAGCCGACCGCCGGATCCGTGGCCGAGCCGACCGCCGGCCGGGCCGCCGGACCGGGCGCCGAGCGCCGCGACGACGGCCGCGAGCAGAGGAGCTGATCGCAGTGTCACCCACTTCCCCACGACCGGCGCAGGATCCGGCGCGTCCCGGCCCCGCGGGCGCCGCGGCGAGGACCGAGCGCGAGCGCGCGGCCGGAACCGCCGACGTCACCGCCACCAACACCGGCACGCCCGAGACCGATCCGGGCGTCCGCGTGGCCGGACGGCCGCCCGAGACCGACCCGAACACGCCCGACACCGCGCCCATCGTCGCCGGGCACCCGCACGGCGGCGACGACGGCGGCGCCACGCGATCCCCCGAACCCCGGCCGGACGGCTCCGTCGAGAGCAGGCTCCTGGCGGACGCCGAAGCCGGGCGCTTCCGGGAACGCTGGCACGAAGTCCAGGCGGGCTTCGTGGACGACCCGGAGGAGTCCGTCCGCAAGGCCGACGAGCTGACCGCCGAGGTCGTCAACGCGATCGGGCAGGCGCTCACCTCGCGCAAGCACGAGCTGGACGAGCGGTGGCGCAACGAGAAGGACGCGCCGTCCGACACCGAGCGGCTGCGGCAGGCCCTGCGCGGCTACCGCACCCTCGTCGACCGGATGCTCGGCGCCTGACCCACCCCGACGCGCCGCCGTTCGGACGGCGGCGCGTCACCTTGCCCACCGGGACGCGCTGGCCGGCGGGGCGGCGGGTCAGGTGTTGAGGAAGGCGTAGACGGCCTCGCGGCCCTGGGTGCCGCGCTCGCGGTTCTGGATCGAGTGGCTCGCGCCCTTGACGATGACGAGCTCGCCGCGCGGCGCGTTGGCGAGTTCCTCCTTGGCCCACTCCATCGGCGTGGACAGGTCGTGGTCGCCGTTCACGATCAGGATGGGGACGGGCGGGAGCTTCGTCTTCGGCTCGGCGGTGTGCCGCGCGACCGGCCAGGTCAGGCATTCCTGGATGAACCCGTCACCCACGGCCGTGGCGGTCGTGAACGGCCACGTCGCGCTTGCGGGGAGGTGCCGCCGGGTGTACTCCAGCGCCGCCGGGCGCCGCGCGACCGGGGTCTCGGACGTCCCCCACGGGAACACTCCGTCGCCGCAGATGGTGGCCTCGTGCAGGCCCGCGCTGAAGGACGCGACCGGGTCGCCGCCGGGCGCCATGAGCTTCATGATGTTGTCGAGGCGGGCCGGGTCGCCGAGCCGCGCCGCGTGCATCGCGCCCACCACGTCGCCCGATCCGGCGGGCAGCCCGGCCGGGTTCGGGTCGCGGTAGGACGGGTCCACGAACTCGTACGAGACGAGCATGTCCCACATGAGGACGGCGTCCTTGCGGTGCCGTGCGAGGTAGGCGACGTCCTGCGCGGGGTCGTAGCCGCACGCGGGCGCGGTCTTGCACGCGTCGCGCAGCACCCGCGCGACCGCCCGCTGCCCGGTCGTGTAGAGCATCTGCTCGTGGTTCGGGTCCTTGTGCGGCAGCACCGAGTCCAGGACGACCTTGCTGACGTGCCCGGGGAAGAACGAGGCGTAGTTCGCCGCCGTGAACGAGCCGTAGGAGACGCCGTCCACGACCCACTTCGGGACGCCGAGGGCCCGCCGGAACATGTCCAGGTCGCCGACCGTCTGCTCGGTCGTGTAGTAGCTGCGCCTGTCACCGACGACGCCCGCGCACTCGGCGACCGCGTCGCGCGTCGGCGGCGCGATGTCCGAGCTGCCCACCTGCGCCTGCATCTTCGGGCAGTCGATCGCGCCGAACTGGCCGGTGCCGCGCTGGTCGATCATCACGAACCGGTAGTTCTTCGCCAGCTCCGGCAGCCGCTGCCGGGTGAGCCGGGTGAGGAACGGCACCCCCGGCTGCCCGGGACCGCCCGTCAGGAACAGCAGCGTGCCCTTCGGGGCCTTGATGTCGTCGGACATCCCCACCTGGAGGTCGAGGGTGCCCCTGGCCGGGTTCCGGTGGTCGAGAGGGACCCGGAGCGTCGCGCACGTGAAGCCCGGCTGGCCCTCGCACGGATGCGGGCTGGCGAGGCCCGGCCGGGGCGCGGGCGCCGCCATCGGGGACCGCGCGGACGCCGCCGTCGCCGTCCCGCCCGCGAGGGTCATCGTGAGACCCGCGACGAGCGCCGCGGAGAGTCGTGATCGCATGAGCGAGATGATGTCCCGCCGGTCCTGCGGAGCCCACCCCACCTGCCGGAACCGGCCAACCTCCTGCCGACTCCGGCCACCGCCGCCCACCCGCGGTGACCGGGCGGGGCACCGCCGCGCGGCGGGGTGGTGCCGGGCCGGTCGCCGGGTGAATACTGAACGTCGTTCGGTATGTGCCGAGGTGGGAGGTTCCATGGCCGGGTACACGATGACGATCGGTGGGAGGGCCGTCGAGGCGTCCGGGACGTTCGGCGTGGTCGATCCGTCCACGGGCGAGGTGGCCGAGCAGGCGCCGGACGCCACGCGCGAGCAGCTCGACGCGGCGATGGACGCGGCGCAGGCGGCCCGCGCGGGATGGCGCGCCGACGAGAAGGCGCGGCGCGAGGCGCTCCGCGCCGCCGCGGACGTGCTGTTCGCGCGATCGGAGGAGATCGGCCGGGTCATCACGCTCGAACAGGGCAAGCCGCTCAAGGACGCCACCACGGAGGCGATCGGGGCCGGAGTATGGCTGAAGTACTTCGCCGACCTGGAGCTGCCGCGCGAGGTCATCCAGGACGACGACGCCGCGTTCGTCGAGGTCGTGCGGCGTCCGCTGGGCGTCGTCGCGGCGATCACGCCGTGGAACTTCCCGCTGCTGCTCGCCGCCTGGAAGCTCGGCCCGGCACTGCTGGCGGGCAACACCGTGGTGCTCAAGCCGTCCCCGTACACGCCGCTGTCGAGCCTGCTGCTCGGCGAGGCGCTGCGGGACGTGCTGCCGCCCGGCGTGCTGAACGTGGTGAGCGGCGGCGACGAGCTCGGCGCGTGGATGACCGCGCACCCCGTCCCCCGCAAGATCAGCTTCACCGGGTCGGTGGCGACGGGCAAGCGGGTCGCCGCGTCCGCCGCGCCCGACCTCAAGCGCGTCACGCTGGAGCTGGGCGGCAACGACCCGGCGATCCTGCTGGACGACGTGGACCCGGCCGCCGTCGCCGACCGCCTGTTCGGCGCGGCGTTCATGAACAACGGCCAGGTCTGCTCGGCGGTCAAGCGGGTGTACGCGCCGGAGGCGATCTACGACGACGTGGTGGAGGCGCTCGCCGCGCGGGCGCGCGAGGCGAGGGTCGGCGCGGGCACGGCCGAGGGCGTGGAGTACGGGCCGATCAACAACCGGCCGCAGTTCGAGCGGGTGTCGGAGCTGGTCGCCGACGCGATCGCGGGCGGCGCGAAGGCGGCGGCGGGCGGGCGCCCGATGGACCGTCCGGGCTACTTCTTCGAGCCGACGATCCTCGCGGGCGTGGCGGACGGCGTCCGGATCGTGGACGAGGAGCAGTTCGGCCCCGCGCTGCCGGTGATCGCCTACCGGGACCTTGACGAGGCCGTGGCCCGCGCCAACGGCACCCATTTCGGCCTGTCCGGATCGGTCTGGGGCGGCGACGCCGACCGCGCCGCCGAGGTCGCCGGGCGCCTCGAATGCGGGACGTCCTGGGTGAACACGCACCTGGCGCTCGGCCCGCACCAGCCGTTCGGCGGCTTCAAGTGGAGCGGCGTCGGCGTCGAGAACGGGCCGTGGGGCCTGTACGGGTTCACCGAGCTCCAGGTCATCCACCGCGCCAAGGGGTGACCCCGCGCCCGGTCCGTCGCCCCTGTCCGTCGCCCGGTCCGTCCCCGCGCGCCGCCGGGGACGGCAACCGAGGCCGGATAGTGACGTGCCCGCTACTGGTGGCATAGACCCGAGATGGGACACTTTGCGGCGAGGACGCGGGCGCGGCAGCGCGAGACCGATCGTGGAGGACCCGGATGAGCAGCTGGGACGTCATGCGCCAGGACGACGCCGGCAACGAGTTCCGCGTGGCGGGCTTCGACTCGCGGATCTCGGCGCTGGCCCGCGTCCTGGTGCTGGAGAGCGGCGTCCCGCACAGGCAGCACTACTGGGTCGCGGGCCCGGAGGGTCCGGCGCTGCACACCAACCGCGAGCTCTACCTGCACTTCCTCCAGCTCGGCCAGGAGGCGCGGTCGGCGTCCTGGTCGCTGTCGGCGTTCCTGCGGGCGCTGTGGAAGGTGAGCGGCCCGCTCCGCGACCGGGACGGCGTGGAGCCGGACGACGTGGCCGCGATGTTCACCGCCGCCACCCTCACTCCCCCGCCGCCGTTCGATCCGGCGTGGCGGACCAAGGACCTCTCCCTCGCCGGGGACGAACCGGCCGACCACGCCGACTGGGAGCGCGTGCTGCTGTCCCAGCTCGCCGACCTGGAGGACTTCGCCGAGCAGCCGCCCGGCCCGCGCGCCCGCTTCGGCGTGGACGCGCCGCGCCCGCCCGGCTCGGGCCGCCGCGCCACCCCGGCGCGCTGGTACAACTTCGACCCGGCGACGTACCTGGAGTGCGCGGTCGCGGGCAGCGTCGGGGGCTGGGACGCCGCCGACGGCGCCCGCGTCCCGCTGGACACCGCGTCCGCCGCCGCTCCGACCCGCTCCTATGTCCGCGACATCACGGCCATGTCCTGGGCCGACCTCGCCCGCATCGCCGTCTGCGGCCAGATGTACCAGTGACCGCACGTACCGACGAGAACCCGCCGCCCGCGAGCGGGTGAGAACCGGAACCCGCGACGGCGGCGGGGTCAGCCCTGGCCGACCCCGCCGCCGAGGTTCATGACGATCACGCCGAGGACGATGATGACCGCGCCGACCACGGTCAGCGGGCGGACGGGCTCGTCGAACAGGACCACCCCGCCGACGAACGCGCCGATCGTGCCGAGCGCCGACCAGATCGCGTAGACCGGGCCGACGTTCAGCGCGGTCAGGGCCCTCGCCATCAGCGCGAACGACACCAGGTAGCCGACCACGACGACGGCGCTCGGGACGAGCTTGGACAGCCCCTCGGACGCGCGCAGCGAGAGCGTCGCCGCGACCTCCGACACGATCGCCAGGGCCAGCAGGACATAGGGCATTCGAAGACCTTCGGGGGAGGCGGAGCCGGGAGCGTGGTCAGGCGGTGTGGTCGGCGGCGACGGCCTCGAAGGTCTTCATGTCGGCCGCCCAGTCCGAGTCGGGACGCGGCCAGTGGAGGGCGATGTCGGTGACGCCCAGCTCGGCGTAGCGTCCGGCGAGGTCGGCATAGGACGCGGACGACGCGAGCCACGGCTCGTCGGTGAAGCCGGTCAGCAGGAGGCGGCGCTGGGTGGCCGGGTCGCGTCCCTCGGCCTCGCACGCTTCGTCGAGTAGGCCGATTTGGATGCGGACCAGCTCGTACGGGTCGTCCGACTGGGGACCCTCCGCGGTGGTGATCCAGCCTTCGCCGTACCGGGCGGCGAGACGCATGCCGCGCGGGCCGCCGCCCGCGATGAAGAACGGGACGCGCGGGCGCTGGACGCAGCCCGGCCCGGAGCGGAACTCCTGCGCGCTGTAGTACTCGCCCTCGTGGGTGGTCTCGGGGCCGCGCAGCGCGCGGTCGAGGAGGTCCACCCATTCGGCGAAGCGGCCGGCGCGCTCGCGGGGCGTCCAGTCCGGGCCGCCGAGCAGGCCGCCGTCGGACGTGCGGGACGTGCCGCCCGCGCCGATCCCGGCGGTGTACCGGCCGCCGCTGATGTCGTCGATGGTCCTGATCGCGTGCGCGGTCGGGACGGGGTGCCGGAAGTTCGGCGAGGTCACCAGCGTCCCGAGCCGGACGCGGGAGGTGACCGCGGCGGCCGCGGCGAGCGTGGTGTAGGCGTCGAACCAGGGCGTGTGGCCGCGCCAGGCCGTGTGGTCGTAGATCCAGGCGGTGTCGAAGCCGAGGTCCTCGGCGCGCCGGAACAGCTCGCCGGTCTCCCGCCAGGACTGGATCGGCCACATCACGGTCCCGAGCCTCGGTGCGTTCACCCGGTCACTCCCCCTCGTCGTCCGGACGTCGCCGGCGTCTCCGGCGGCGCGGCCCCATCCCATCATCCGGCACCGACAGCGCGGTCAGCGGGCCGGAACGTCCAGCCACGTCCGGAGGGCCCACCACCAGTGCGCGGTGTCCGCGACGGACGCGGCGGCGAGCGGGCGGCCGGTGAGTTCGCGCAGGCGGCGGAGCCGGTACTTCACGGTGTTGCCGTGGACGTGCAGCGCGGCGGCGGCCGGCTCGATGCGGCTGCCGTGGTCCAGGTAGGCGAGGGCGGTCTCGGCGAGCTCGCGGTGGAACGGGTCGCGGGGGTCGAGCGCGGCGAGCAGGGCGTCCGCGAGGAGGCGGCCGAGGTCGGGCTCGCCGTCGGCGGCCGTCAGCAGGGCGAGGTCGCCGAGACGGCGCAGGCCGGTGAGCCCCGCGCGCGTCCCGGCGGCCAGCGCCCGGCGGGCCAGCGCGTACATCGGCGCGACGCCGTCCGGACGCCGCGGCGGCGCGGCCACCATCAGCGGCCCGTCCGCGGGCAGGTCCGGCAGGCGCGCGACGAGCGCGACCATCCGGCCGTCCACCAGCGCCGACAGGCCCGGCCCGGCCGCGGTCAGCGCGCCCTCCAGCCGGGACGCGACCGACGGGTCGCTCACGTCGGAGACGACGCAGTGGTAGGCCGTGCCCGCGTCGAGCGGCGCCGGACGCGGCGCCGGCTCGCCGTGCAGGAGGCGCCGCAGCAGCTGCGCGTGGCTCTCGCGCGTCGTCTGGGCCATCTCCAGCTCGGCGGTGCGGTGCGCGTGCACCATCCGGTGGACGAGCGCGGTCGTCACGCCGTCGATCGCGGTCAGGCCGTCCAGCAGGACGCCGTCAGGGACGCCCTGGCGGCGGCCCTCGCCGGTGAGCCGGCGCACCAGGTACTCGCGGCCGGCCTGGAAGCCGTCCAGCAGCGCGGCGACCGGGACGCCCTGCCGGGCCCGGTCGGAGCCGAGCCGTCCGGCGGCCTCCAGCGCGGCCGGGTCGGGCTCGCCGGTCCCGTCCGCGAGGCTGGCCAGCACGCCCTCGATCAGCGCCCGGACGTGCCGCCGCACCTCCGCCTCGGGCAGCTCCGCGACCTGCGCGGACCGGGACCGCGCCGCGCGGACCGTCGCGTCCAGCAGCGCCGGGTCGGCCGCGCCGTCCAGGAGCAGCAGCAGGTAGCGGTCGGGTTGGTCGGATCGGCCCGTGCTCACGCCCGCCATTGTCCCGGCCGTTGTCCGCGACGGACAACGCGCCCGTCCCGGATTGGGCCGGGGCGGGCTAGGCGACGGCCGTAAGGGTGCGCTTTCGTAGGGGTATCCCGACCCGAGGAGACGCCGATGTCCGCCGAGGAAGAGTTCCTGGACAAGATGCTGCCCGCGAAGGACCTGATCTTCCGCCTGCCGGAGACCTTCGCGACCGTGGAGGAGGAGCGGCGGCACCGCAAGGAGCGGCTGACCGCGGCCCTGCGGATCTTCGGCAAGTTCGGCTTCGAGGAGGGCGTGGCCGGGCACATCACCGCCCGCGACCCCGAGCTGGCCGACCACTTCTGGGTCAACCCGTTCGGGATGTCCTTCAAGCACATCAAGGTCAGCGACCTGATCCTGGTGAACCACCGGGGGCAGGTCGTCGAGGGCCGCTACCCGGTGAACGAGGCGGCCTTCGCGATCCACTCGCAGGTGCACCAGGCCCGCCCGGACGTGGTGGCCGCCGCGCACAGCCACTCCACCTACGGCCGCGCGATCTCCGCGCTCGGCCAGAAGCTGGAGCCGATCACGCAGGACGTGTGCGCCTTCTACGAGGACCACGGCCTGTTCGACGACTACACCGGCGTCGTCACCGACGTCGAGGAGGGCAAGCGGATCGCCGCCGCCCTGGGCGGCTACAAGGCCGTCATCCTGCGCAACCACGGCCTGCTGACGGTCGGCGACTCGGTGGACGCGGCCGCCTGGTGGTTCATCACCATGGAGCGCTCCTGCCAGGTGCAGCTGCTCGCCAAGGCCGCCGGTCAGGTCGTCCACATCAGCGAGGAGAACGCGAAGCTGACCCACGAGCAGCTCGGCAACGACCTGGTCGCGTGGATCAACTACCAGCCGCTGTACGACCAGATCGTCCGCGAGCAGCCGGACCTGTTCGACTGACGGACGGTCCGGTCCGTCGAGGGCCCGGTTCCGGTGGGCGCGCCACCGGAACCGGGCCCTCGGCGTCACATGCTCTGACCTGCGCGGACGTTCCCGGCCAGGAGGGCAAGACTTGGCCCGCGCATTGCCATGCGGACCTGCCCTGAGGGAAAGGGGACCAGCAGGGTCACCAGACCCGCGGATACCCAAGGAGGAAGCATCCATGGTTGGCCTGCTACACAAGATGGGCGTGTCGTCCAACATCCTGTACGCGATGGGGGCGGCGTCGATCGGAGCGTCGTTCGTCTCCTGGATGGTGTCCCGCGGCGCCGAGTCGACCGAACGAGCCGACCGGTGGGGCATCTTCGTCGGGCAGTGGGCGCCGACGTTCTTCGCGGTCGGCTGCGCGTTGCGGCTGGAAGAGCAGTGGGGCCCCGAACACGAGCACGAGCAGGCGCAGCAGTCGCGCGAGCGCATGCGCGAGGCGATGCCCACGGGCTCCAGGTAGCGCGCACCGGAACCTCGGACACGGCGTCCGAGGGTCCGGTGCACACCCGTCACTCGTCACGCGTCCCGGCCGGGTCGTCGGCACCCGGCACGGGCCACGCCCACGAGCACCCGGTCGCCTCTCTCACGAGTGCTCGGCCGCCTCACGTACCAGGGCTCGGTCGCGTACGAGGGCTCGGTCGCGTACGAGGGCTCAGTCGTCTCCGCGCGCGGCGAGAACCTCCTGGTGGTCGAGGACGCGGCGGAGCATGTCCGTGAAGGCGGCGCGTTCGGACGGGTCGAGCGCGGCGAGCAGTTCGGCGTCCAGGCCGGCGGCGCGTCCGGCGACCGCGTCCAGTTCCGCGCGGCCCTCGGGGGTGAGGGCGACGACGTAGCGGCGGCGGTCGGACGGGTCGCGGTCGCGGCGCAGCAGGCCGCGGTCCGCCAGCGTGCCGACGACGTCCACCAGGTCGCTGGGGTCGATGCCGAGGCGGGCGCCGAGGTCGCGCTGGGACGGCGGCGCGGTCGCGTCGTCCAGTGCGGACAACACGGCGAAGTGCCAGAGGCCGAGATCGTGCTCGTCCATCATGCGGGCCATCCGGGCGCGGCCGAGGCGTCCGGCGCGTGCGAGGACGTAGGTGGTGACGTCCAGCATCCGGGGCGGGGTGCTGCGCGCGGGTCGGTCCATGTCCCTATAGTAGGGGACGACCAATCATTGGTGACCTCCAACGAATAGGAGCCCGCCGTGGACCTGCTGTACCCCCGGCTGCTGGTTGACGACTTCGACGCCTGCGCCCGCTTCTACACCGTCGCTCTCCGCGACCTGCTCGGCATCGAGCCGGTGAAGGTGCTGCCCGAGGCCCGCTACGCGAACTGGGACCTGGACGGCCAGGCCGTCCTCTCGCTGTTCGGGCGCGCCGCGATCGCCGCCGTCGCCGGGACGTCCGACCGGCCCGCGGCGTCCGGGCAGGACCGCTCGATGCTGGTCTTCAAGGTGGACGACGTGGACGCCGCGGCCAAGTCCCTCGAAGCGCTCGGCGCGTCCGTCGTCGCGGCTCCGGCGGACCGTCCCGAGTGGGGGCCGAACCTCCGCTCGGCGCACCTCCGCGACCCGGACGGCAACCTCCTGGAACTCCAGAGCTACTGACCGCCGGCCGCCCCGCCCCCGTCAGGGACGCTCGACGTCGGCCCACAGGCTCGGCAGGTTGACCACGATGCCCTCCTGCGTGCTGCGGGCGATCACCACGACCGCCTCCTCGTCCGCCGACGGGTTCTCCTCGCGGTGCGGGACGTACGGCGGGACGAACACGTAGTCGCCCGGCGAGGTCTCGATCCGCACCTCGCGGTCGCCCTCGGCGAACACGAACACCGGATGCCCCGACACCACGTAGATCGCGGTCTCGGCTTCGCCGTGGTGGTGGTCGCCGGAGCTCGTCGCCGGGCCGACGTGCGTGCGGCCCATCCAGAGCCGCTCGGAGCCGACCGTCCGGCCGGAGATCGCCTCCAGCCGCCGCATGCCCGCGGTCTGCGCGGTGTCGCCGGTCAGGGCGTCTCCGCGCACGTGCTCGATCCGTCCGGGGGCGGACGCGCCGCCGTCGATGCGGCCGTGCCAGGCGGCCGTGCCGGACGCGGCCGCGTTCTCCTTCGCGTCGCTCACGGCTCGATTCTGCCATCCGGGTCCACGGTGGGCGGCGGGCCGGCCCGCACGGTCACTCTTGCGCTTCCTCGCCTCCGCAACACCTTCCGTTGCCCGCATCCAGACCTTACACTCCGCATTGTCCGCACGCGATTACTCTCAGTTTGCGGACGAAGGAGCTTCCGGGAGGTGAGGGCGCGTGAACGAACCGGCCCGGGAGGCGGCCGACCAGCTGGTGCGGCTCACCCGGCTCGTGCTGCGGGCCGAGGACGCCTCCGGCCTCGAACCGGACGACGAAGCGGAAATCTTCGGCGGCTCCGGGAGCTGCGGGAGCTCCGGGCGCACCACCCGCACGCTGCGGCACAACCGCGCCACGCTCAGCGCGCGGGAGACGCGGATCTTCGGGCTGATCGTGGCGGGCCGGTGCAACGCCCTCCTGGCCGACCTGCTCGACCTTCCCGAGCGCGCGATGGAGCAGCACCTCGCGACGCTTCTGGCCGAGTTCTCCCTCCCCGAAACGGCGGCTCCGGCCCCGTCCCCGCCGTCGCCCCCGCCGCCGCCCGCACCGCCTGCGGGCCCCGGCCGGATCGCCGCGTTGCTGATCGTGCCGATCACCGGCGCCGTCCTGGTCGGCGGGGCCGCCGCCGCGTTCGCGTTGCAGTCCCCGGACCCGCTCTCCCTGCGCTCGACCTCGGCCCGCTCGTCGCGGGACCGGCACGCGTCCCCGGCCCGGACGTCACGGAACCGGCACGCGACCTCCGCGCGCTCTCCGCGAAACCGGGACGGAGACGCGGCCCGGTCGCCGCGGAACGGGGACGCGGCCTCGGCGCGGGACCGGGGCGCCGTCCCCGCGCCGGGCGGCGTGCCTCGCGGTCTCCCTGGTGGCGGGCCGGGAGGGGCCGCCGTCGCGCCCGGGGCGCAGCCGGTGATCCCGGTAGCGCGGCCCGCGCCGACGCCGTCCCGGCGCAAGCCGCGGCTGCCGTTCGGGACGGCGACCGCCACGTCCTTCTGGGACCAGTCGACCGCGCGCGGCGCGCGCATGTCCTACCGGACGGTCGCCAGCCCCTACTGGCCGCTCGGCACCCGCGTCCGGATCGACTACCGGGGGCGGAAGGTGACCGGCGTCGTCGAGGATTTCGGCCCGGCCGACTGGGCGATCGCGCAGCACGACATCCCCGCCATCATCGACCTGTCCGAGGAGATGATGGCGGAGCTGACCGGCCGGCGCGTGCACGCCGTCCACATCCGTTTCGAGGTGCTGAGCTGGGGGAACGGCGACGTCTACCGCGACTCCGGTCCCGGCTACGCGCTCGCCTTCGGCCACGGCGGCTGACCGCCGCGCCCGCCCGGCCCGCCGCCCGCCCGAACCGCCGGACCGCCGGGCCGTCGGGCCGCCGCGCCGCCGGGCCGTCGGGCCGCCGGGCCGCCGGGCCGCCGGGCCGCCGGGCCGCCG
>NZ_JBHSIT010000021.1:0-114954 GCF_042652125.1 Actinomadura gamaensis
CACGGCGCCCCGCGACGCCGGCGGCACGGCGCCCCGCGACGCCGGCGGCACGGCGACGCGCGGCGGGGACGGCGCGGCGGGCGGGCCGCCGCCGGAGGCCGCGGTCCCGAGCTCGACGACCTGCCCGTAGGAGTCCACGAGCCGGACGCGGGTCAGGGTGGCGTGGCCCGCGCGCAGCAGCGGCGGGTCGGCCGGGAGCGGGCGGGAGCCGTCGCCGACGACGTGTCCCTGCTGCTCACCGCGCAGCAGGGAGGTCAGGCCGTCCAGCCGGCCGCCGAGCAGGTCCACCAGGGCGAGGGCGTCGGGCGCGGCGGTCCCGGCGAGGGCCGTGCCGGCGGCTTCGGCGCGGCGCCGGGCGCGCAGCGCGGCGCCCGCGAGGACCGACGCGGGACCGGCCGCGAGCGGAGCGCGTCCCCGGAACGCGCGGGGCGGCGCGGGCGGCGGCGCGCCTTCCAGGTCGACGTCGCCGAGCCGCCAGCCGGCCGTGGGGAGCGGCGCGTAGCTCAGCTCCCAGTCGGCGTGCAGCGGGTTCCACGGACGGGTCGGCGGGGTCACCGCGAGCGGGGACGGCAGCGCGAGCGGGGACGGCAGCGCGAGCGGGGACGGCAGCGCGAGCGGGGACGGCAGCGCGCCGGCCCCGGCGGCGGGCGGCCGGGACGGGTCCCAGGTCGTCCACCAGTCGGTGCGCGCCAGCGCCGGGGGCCGCTCGCCCGGCCCGGCGGGCGGCGCGGAGCCGGGGTCGAGCGCGGCGAGCTCGACCAGCAGGTCCTGGCAGACGCCGGGCACCCCGGCGTGCAGCACCGAGCCGTCCAGCCGGTTCGCGGGCGGGCCGCCGGAGCCGTCGGCGGCCGGGCCGAGGCTCTGCACGGACGTCCCGCCCAGCCGGACGGTGAGCAGCCCGCCGTCGTCGTAGCGGCCGTCGCCGCCGTGCTTGAACGAGCGGCCGCCGCCCTCCACCACCAGGACCGGATCGCCCGCCCGGAACAGGCGCGGCCGGGCGCGGCCCACGCCGACGAACCGTCCGGCGGCGTCCGCCGGGGCGGCAGCGGGCGTCGCGGAAGGGCGTTCGTCGGCGGCCTCCCAGATGGTGTCGTCGGCGGGCGCATCGGGCGCGGCGCCGAAGCGGAGCGCGTGCAGCGCGTCGGCGAGGCGCGGCCCGCCCGAGCCGTCCGGCTCGGCCTCCCCGTCGGCCTGCGCGAGGAACGCCTGGATCGCGGTCACGGCCTCGGCGGGCTCGCCGGGCCGGGCGGCGAGCGCGGTGAGCGCCTCCACCAGCGACTCGGCGAGCGCGAGCCGGACCGCCGCCGGGTCGGGGCGGCGGTCGGCCTCCCGGGACAGCGCGCCGCCGAGGTCGCCGGTCCAGGTGGTGCCCGGCCAGGCGATCGACACCGCCGATCCGTGCAGCAGCAGGCGGGTCGGCGGGGCGGCGAGCGGGTCGTACTGCCCGGCGGGCAGCCGCCACCGCGCGGCCGCGAGGCGGTCGGTGAACGCCGTCCAGGTGGCGGCCCCGGCGGCGGTCAGCGGGTCCAGCCCCGGATGGGCGTACCAGCCGCAGACCAGGTAGGCGACCGGACCCTGGACGCCGTCGAGGGCGTCGAAGAAGCCGAGCCGTCCCTCGACGTTGTCGTAGTAGGCGGCCCAGCCGAGGTCGCCGTGCCCGAGCGCGGTGACCGGCCGGTCCGGGGCGGGACCGGGGTCGGGCGCGGTCCAGCCGGTCAGCGGCGTGACGGCCGGGGGCCCGGCGGCGCTTCCGGCGGCGTCCAGCACCCAGGCCCGGACGGCGCGCGGGCCGGAATCCGCGCCCGCCGACAGCCGGACGACCAGCCACCGGTCGGGCAGCGCCGGGAACGCCACCTCCCCGGCCGCGCCTCCGGGCGCATCGCCGGAGGGCGGCGCCTGCTCGGCGTGGGTGAGCGCGTCGGGCACGGCCCAGTGCAGGTACGCGCCGCGCGCGCGGGGCGCGGCGCGGTCGGCGAACGGGTCCGGCAGCAGTTGCTGCACCGGCGCGCCCCGCGGGTCGGGCGCGCGCATGGCGACCTCGGCCCAGGACGGCTCGGCGGCCGGGTCGCGCAGCGCGAGGACGTCGAGCGCGACCGGCACGAGCAGCCAGGACGCGGCGTCGGGCGCGGCGGTGGCGGAGAGCGGCGAGCCGTTCATTGGAAGACCTGTCGGTAGGGCCGGCGCACCAGCGCCGCCGCGAGCGGGCCGGGGCCGGTACGCGCGGGCCGTCCGGGCTGGTGGGCGAGCAGGGCGGCGAGCGCGGCGGCGTCCACCGCGCGGCCGTCGCGCATCGGGACGGGCACGGGCGCGCCGCCGGACGCCGGGACGGGCGGGACGACGGGCCGTCCGGAGGCGTCGCGGTCGAAGCCCTGGCCGAGCTCGCGGTCGGGCTCCTCGATCCACACCGCCGCCGGGACCTCGGGCCACAGCACGAGCAGGAGCGTGGGGGCCAGCGCCTCGGCGCGCAGCGGCGCGATCGGGACGCCCTGGGACGCCTCGCCTCCGGGCGGCGGCGCGGGCGCGGCGAACGCGGTGATCCGGGCGGTGGGCCAGCGCGCCGCCAGCGACGAGCGCAGCAGCATCCCCGCGGCCGGAGCCGCCTCGGCCGCCGCCGTCCGGTGCCCGCTCAGGGCGGCGGCGTGCCGGGCGGCGAGCGAGGCCTCCAGCGTCCCGGTCCCGCCGACGGCGAGCACGCCGCGCACGAGGGCGTCGATCCAGTCGTCCTCGACGACGAAGAAGCGCACCGACTCGGCGGGCAGCAGGCCCGGGTCCGGAACCAGATGGTCGAACGGCACGCCGACCAGCAGCCGGAACCGCGCGACCGCGCCGGCGACCTCCGGCGGCGGTTCGCTCGCCTCCGCCGCCGCGAGCGCCGCGGGCCCGCGCACGGCGGGATGCGCGAGCGCCCGGGAAGCGTCGTCGCCCGGCAGAACGCCGCCCCGCGCGACCCCGGCCGCCACGGTTCCGGCCTCCACGGCGCCAACCTCCACGGCGCTGACCCCCGTCGCGCTGACCCCCGCGGTGCTGACCCCCGCGGCGCTGACCTCCGTCGCGCTGACCCCCGCGGCGCTGACCTCCGTCGCGCTGACCTCCGCGGCGCTGGCCTCCGCGGTGCTGATCTGCGCGGTGCTGGCCTCCGTCGCGCTGACCTCCGGTGCGCTGACCTCCGCGGCGCTGACCGCCGCGGCGCTGACCGCCGCGGCGCTGACCGCCGTCGCGCTGGCCTCCGCGGCGCTGAGCCCCGTCGCGCTGGTCTCCGCGGTATTGGCCTCTGCGGTCTTTGGGGTGATCTTCGGGGCGGCGGTCTTCTGGAGCGCTTCGGGTATGCGCCAGGGGTCCGTCCTGGCGCAGGACAAGCGGGCGGCCGTCTCCGCCGCGACGTCCAAGGGACGCGTGCGGGCCGCGAAGGCGGGCGGGCCGAGCGCGGCGAGCTGGTCGCGGCGGCGCCATTCGGACAGGGCGCGGACGAGGGGGCGGTCGGCGGCGGCGAGCAGGCGGCCGAGTTCGGTGGCGGCGGACAGCGCCACGTCGGTCTCGTCGTCGGCGGCGGGCTTGGGCGCGGCGGTCCATCCGGCGAGCGGCCCCCGGTAGAGGGCGACGCCGCGCGTGCCGTCGCGCCGCTCGTGCGCCAGCCGGACGGGCCGGTCGGCGGCGATGCCAAGCGCCGCGGCATTGCGCGCGACGCCCGCCGCGACCTCCTGGAACGTGCCGCCCGCGCCGACCCGGAACGTCCAGTCGTGCAGCACGGTCAGCGCCGCCGAGGCCGGGACGGCCCCGCCGGTCGCGACGGTGTCCAGCAGCCCGCCCTGCCCGGCGAGCGAGACCAGGCAGGCGTGCTGCGTCTCGTCCGCGGCGGGCAGGCGGCCCGCCGTCACGACCGCGACCCATCCGTCGTCGTCGGCCCGGTCGCCGGGGGCGACGTGGCGGGCGTGGCAGAGCAGCGCGACGTCCGCGCGGCGCGGCAGGACCCGCCGCAGGACGTCGGCGGTGAGCGTCACGGTGGTGCAGGGCCGCCCGTCGGGGGCGGTGGCGGCGCGGTCCCAGACGGCCTCGCTCTCGCCGAGGACGAGGACGGCCAGCCACGGCGTGGTGTCGGGCAGCGGACCGGCGGCCCGCTCCCACGGCAGGGTCCGGCGGCGCAGCACGACGTGCGGCAGCGTGGACGCGTGGTCGCCCTCGCGGTCGGGCGGCGGGTAGACCGACAGCACCTCGCCGGGGTCCAGCCGGTACTGCGGGCCGGATACCCGCATCCAGCGGTCCTCGGTGAAGGTCTGGAGGGTCTGCGCGCCCGACAGGTCGGGGGCGTCGGCGTGCTCGACGGTCGTGGTGACCCGGATCCGGTAGGTGTCGTCCCGCAGGCCCGGCAGGACGCCGTCGTGGAAGTCGATGCGGCCCGCCGGCGGCTGCTCGGTCATGCCCGTGCCCTCTCGTGCTCCCCCGCGCCGGACCACCGCACCGCGGCGGGTCCGGCGGCGGTCCCCGCCGCGTAAGCGGTCCCCGCCGTTGAGGCGGTCCCCGCCGTTGAAGCGGTCCCGGCCGTGGAGGCGGTCCCCGCCGTTGAAGCGGTCCCGGCCGTGGAGGCGGTCCCGGCCGTGGAGGCGGTCCCGGCCGTGGAGGCGGTCCCGGCCGTGGAGGCGGTCCCGGTCGTGGAGGCGGTCGCGGCCGTGGAGGCGGGGCTGACGCCGTGCACCGCGACCGGACGCCAGCCCGCCGGGGGCGCGAGGGCGACCTCCACCGGCCCGTCCGGTTCTCGCGGCGGCACGTCCAGCAGCAGGCGGACCCCGGTGGCGGTGCGCTCGACGGCGCCCCGCACCGGCCGGCCGTCGATGGTGACGGCGCCCGCCGGGTCGGACGGCGCGTCCGACCCGGGTTCCAGGACGACCCGCACGGCGGTGGTGCCGGCCGGGAGCAGCGTCCGGTGGGCGGCGCGCCGGCGCAGCAGGTCGCCTACGGTGAGGAGCGCCGTCCCGTGCGCGGCGGTCGGCATCGGAACCGGGCCGTCGGTCAGCAGGGTCGCGGTCGCGGTGACGGCCGCGCCGGGAAGGACCTGCACGACCGGCGTGCCGAGATGCCATCCGGCTTCGGTGCCGTCGTCGGCGGCGTGCGCCAGGACGCGGACGGTTCCGGGCGGGACGGCGAGCGGGCCGTCCGCGCCGTCCAGGACGCGGTCGGCGACGGGGTGCCCGGCGGCGGTCAGGCAGACGATCCGGACCCGTCCCGCCTCGACGCGCAGGCCCGCGCCGGTGTTCGGGGCGACCCGCCACACGTGGATCGCGCCGGGCGCGAGGGGCGTGGCCTCGCCGGCCGCCGGCGCGACGCGTCCGTCCCCCGGACCGGGCCGCCGGACGCGAGGCGCATCGGGATGGACGACGGCGAGCAGCACGGGTGGTTCCGATGCCTCTCGCCCGCGTCCGGCCAGCGTGGTCGGGACCGCGTGGGGCGCCCACGCGGACGGCGCGGACGGCGCGGACGGCGCGGTCGCGCCGGGACGGGCGAACGGCAGGGCCGCCACGGACACGTCGCGCGCCTGCTGGACGGTGACCGGCGGGCCGGCGACGGTGGCGGAGAAGTCCAGGTCCAGGCCGCCGAGGGCGGGCAGGCCGGCCGTCTGCTGCGGATGGGCTCCGGTGTCGGGGACCGGCTGCCACAGGGCCGCCTGGAATCCGCCCTGGCGCGGCGTCGCGGTGAGCGAGGCCGGGGCGGTGCCGTCGGAGGCCGTCACGGTGGCCTCGTGGGTGATGCGGACGTACGGCTTCACCCGCGTGCCGCACGGGGTGGGGTGGATCGGGGACGCGCCGCCCACGGTGACGCCGGTCAGCGGGACGTCGGCGGCGTCGACGCGGGCCCGGGTGGCGGGGACGCGCGACTCGGTGCGGACGCGGCACGACGTCAGGACGGGCCAGGGCCGGTCCTGCGTGCCGTCCGGCTGCGGCCCGGCGGCGTCGGCGGACGCGCCCGCGGCGATCGCGGCGACGGCGGGCCCGGACGCCCCCGCCAGGTAGCGGTGGGCGAACCCGGCCCAGTCCAGGTAGGCGGGCGGTGGCGGGACGGGGTCGCCGATGTGCACGGTCACCGACGCCACGTCCAGGTCGACGCGGGCGGTCCCGTGCAGCGGCGGCCCTTCGAGCTGGAGGGTGGCGCTCAGGCTGACGCTCATGGCGACGGTGACGCAGGCGAGCAGGCAGACCCGGAGCCGGAAGGACGCGCCGACCTCGATGCCGAGGTCGAGGCGGTAGTAGAAGGGGTCCCAGCCGACGAGGACGTCCAGCCAGGCGATGAACCACACCTTGACCGCGTCGGTGTCGTAGGCGGCCTCGATCCGCGCGCCGAACATCATGAACGCCGGGACGATCGCGAAGTACGCCTCGCCCTTGACCGACACCTCGTCCGACACCGCCCAGCGGATCCCGACGCGCGGGACGGCGGGGAACCCCTCGGCGTCGAACCAGGGCGAGTAGCCGCCGAGGGTGAGCACGAACCGCCGCTCGCCGAACCAGACCACGAACGCGAACCCGCCGTTGAGCTGGCAGTCCCGCGACAGCAGCCAGGAGTTGTCGGTGAGCTGCGCGCGCAGCGACAGCAGTTCGGCGGCCGAGTCGTAGCGGGCGTTGACGGCCAGCTCGAGGTTGGCGATGCTCGGCCCTGCCATCGGCAGCACCATCCGCGCGACGCCGAGCAGCCCGAGCTGGAAGCCGTGGTCGAGGGCGGCGTAGGCGACGGCGGTGGTGTGGACGAGCTCGAAGCTGGTGAAGCGGACCCCGGCGGCGACCCAGTGGCTCCCGCGCCGCGCCGGGGCGGCCTTGCGGAGCGCGGCGAGCATGGTCCCCGGATCGGGGACCTGGCCGACGTCGCCCTGCTGGATCGCCTGGACGAGCGGGAACGTCGTGGCGGCGACCGGGTCCGTGGGGACGACGAGGGCGCGGTTGTAGCCGACGCCGCCCGCCAGGCCCTCGACGAACAGGTAGGGCGGTCCGCCGAGCGGGTACGGCAGCGCGGCGAACACGAACAGCGAGGTGGAGCCGTCCGGGCCGCGGGAGAAGCCGCCGACCGCGGTGAGGCCGCGCCCGGCGACCTCCACCGACACCGCGCCGTCGTACTCGGCGATCCCGTCCTGCACGGTGCGGACGAGCCCGCCCGCGACGCGGACGGCGGGCAGGTCGAGCGCGACGGCGAGGCCGTCCAGCCCGACCTCCCACGCGGCGGGCTCGCCGAGGTGCGCGAGGGGGATCGTGACGCTCAGCCCGTCGGGGTGGACGGCCAGACCGGCGAGCGCTACGCCCCCGTCGAAGAACACCGCGACGGCGTCGGGCGCGGCGGCGTGCGCGGCGTCGGTGCGGCGGCGGTGGGCGAGACCGAGCCGGTCCAGGTGCAGGGGGCCGAAGGTGCGCTGCACCGGCAGCCAGTGCGGGTCGGCGGCGTCACTGCCGCCCAGGACGACCTGCGGCCCGGCCGGTCCCGACGCGACGACCACGTCCAGCGGCGGGTTGGCGGGGGCGCGGTCGCCGCCGTCGGGGGCGAGGATCGCGCCCGCGACGGGGTCGCCGGGCGGTCCGGGCGGAGCGAGCAGCGGCAGGCCGACGCCGTCGAGGACGGCGGCGACGCCGAACGCGCCGGGGGCGGCGGAGCGCTGCGGCGCGCCTCCGGTGGGCAGGGCGATGTCGGCGCGGACGAACCCTCCGGCCGCGCCGAGCCGGAGGCCGCCGGTGTCGATGAGCGCGCCGCCGTCGCGGCGCTGGACGGCGAAGCCGACGCCGCCGAACCGCACGCCCGGGGCGAGGACGGGGGCCGCGCCGCCGGTGTCGAGCAGCAGGACGGCCAGGCCGGTCCGGCCGTCCGGCCACTGCACGCCCGCCCCGTCGGGCAGCCCGGCGTGCAGGTGGACGGTGTGCTCGCCGGTGGTGAGGGCGGCGGTGCCGGTGAGCGCGAGGCCGAGCCGTCCCGGCGGCCGGGTCGGCGACAGCGTGAGGCCGCCGGGCAGCGGGACGGCCAGACCGTCGAGGGACAGCAGCAGGTCCCGCAGCGCCCGCGTCGCGTCCGGGACGGGCCGCAGCGCGTTCGCGGCGTCGATGATCCCGGCGGCGCGCAGCAGGTCGCGGGCGGTGCGGGCGCCGGCGCCGGACCAGAGCGGGCGGTCCAGCCAGGGCGCGGCGGCCGCGATCATCAGGTGCGCGGCGAGCGGGACGGCCCAGCCGGCGGCGATCGCCAGGACGTCTTCGGCGGTGGGCGCGGCGGGCGCGGGCGCGAGCGGCAGCACCGCGCGGTCGTCGCCGAGCGGCCGGAACCGCAGGTCCAGGCGGCCCGCGGCGGTCGCCAGGTCCAGGCGCGGGGCGAGCACGACGCCGGTCCCGGTGTCGAGGCGGAGCGCGAGCCGGGCGGACGCGTCGGGACCCGAGGCCGTCCAGCCCACGGCGAGGTCGGCGGTGGCGGGCGGCAGCGCGAGCCCCTGCACCGCGACCCGCAGGGCGGGCGAACCGGTGGCGGCGGCGTCGAACGCGAGGGTCCCGCCGAGGACCGGGACCGACACCCGCAGCGCCCCGGACGCGGGGCTGCTCACCGCCGCGGTGCCGAGCAGGTGCCGCAGCAGCGCGACCGCCGCGTCCGTCGCCGCCGCGGTGATCCCGCCGGGGTCGCCGGGACGCGCGGTCGCGAGCCGGGCGAGCCGGTCGCCGCGGGCGGCGAAGCCGTGGCCGGGCCCCTGCGCCGGGTCGTAGACGCCGAGGGCGGCGGCGACCGCGAGCGCGTCGCCGAGCAGCGCGGACGGCACGGGCGCGGCCCCCGCAGGCGCAGACGCCGCAGACGCGGACGGCGCAGGCGCGGACGGCGCGGGCGCGGACGGCGCGGGCGCGGACGGCGCGGGCGCGGACGGCGCAGGCGCGGACGGCGCGGGCGCGGACGCTGCGGCGGTGAGCCCGTCGAGCACCCGTGGCAGCAGCCGCGCGGCGGCGGCCGTGACGAGGTCGGCGACGCCGGTCACGGCGGGCAGCAGCCCGACCGTGACACCCGCGCCCGGCAGCGCAGCCGTGAGCCGGACCCCGCCCGCGTCCGCGGCGAGGACGAGCCGGACGCTCCCCCACGAGCCGGGCAGCGGCACGGTCAGGTCGAGGGAGCCGCCGAGCACGGCGTGGCGGCGCGCGACGGTCGCGGAGGCGGCGAGGCCGAGCAGGACGCCGGCCGGGCCGCCGATCGGCACCGGGGCGTCGGAGCCGAAGCGGAGCGTCGTGCCGTCGCCGCCGGCGGTGGCGCGGACGGTCAGGCCGCCCGGTAGGGCGAGCGGCGCGGCGGGGCCGGTGGGCAGCCCCGCGGCCGACGCGAGCTGGGCGAGCAGCGCGTTCAGCGGTCCGGCCCCCGGCGCGCCGTCCCCACCGGGCAGCAGCGCGTCGAGCAGCCAGGCCGCCGGATCGGCGAACGCCGCCGCGAGCGACCCGACCGGGACCGGGCCGCCGATCACGCGCTCCAGCAGGCCGGTCAGGCAGGCGTCGGCGAGCAGGCGCGGCACGAGCGGGCCGAGTGCGGCCCGGAGCGCCGGACCGCCGGGGGCGAGCGGCACCGGCCGCTCCAGGCCGGGCGCGGTGAGCAGCGGGATGCCGCCGTCGCCGCGTTCCAGGCGGACGCCGCCCAGGTCGAGGGCGCATCCGGCGCTCGCGCCGGGGTCGTCGAGCCGGATCTCGCCGGACCCGGAGAAGCGGCCCCCGCCCGAGGTGGGCAGGCCGTCCCCGAGCGTCCGCACGCTGACGCGCCAGGGAGCGGCGGCGGCCACCACCTCGACGGGCAGGTCCGGGGAGCGCCACCGCCACGGGCCCGCGCCGGGTCCGGCGTCCGCGTCGCGGACCAGCCCGTAGAGCCCGCCCGGACGGTCCAGCAGGGCAGCGATCCGGGGGCCGAGGTACCCGGCGGGGTCGGTGGTGAAGGCGGCGAACGCGTCGGCGGCCAGGACGGTCCCGGATCCGGACCCGGTGGTGAGGCCGAGGTCGGCGAGCAGGCCGAGGAAGGCGGTCAGGTCCTCCCCCGCACCGGTCTCGGCGGCGAGCGCGGTGAGGAGCCGGGCGAGCAGCGGCGCGGTGCGCGGGTCGTCCAGGCGGGCGGCGGGCGTCCAGCGGCCGTCCAGCGCCGCGTCGCGCAGCACGATGTCCACGGCGGCGTCCGCGCCGGCGCCGGCGGTGCCGCCGACTGTGCCGGCGGCGGTTCCGGCGGCGGTGACGGTGATCTCGGCGGTGCCGACGCGCGCGCCGGTCTCGCGGTCGCCGCCGGTCTCGGTGTCCAGCAGCGGGCCGCCGTCGCGGGCGAGCCGGGCGCGGACGGTCAGCCGCCCCGCCGGACCGGACGGCTCGGGCGCGCCGACGACGACCGGGACGCGACCGAGGTCGAGGCGCAGGTCCGTGGCGACGGTGACCGCGCCGGGCCCGGCGTCCGCCGGGCCGAGGGCGATCCGCACGCCGTGCCCGAGGTGGGTGGCGCCGGCCCGCGCCGGTTCCGCGGCGGCCGCGACGAGCGCGCCCAGCCGGTCGGGGAAGGAGGTGGCCAGCCGTCCGGCGACGGCGACGGCGGGTACGCCGCCGAGAGCGGGCGGGGCGGGGACGGAGGCGAACCGGGCGACCGGCGGACCGCTCGCGCCGTCCGGCGGTGCGAGCAGGTCGAGCACGGCGTCCAGGTCGTCCGAGCCGAGCCCGTCCGGGGCCGCGCCGCGCACCAGGCGGGCGGCGGCGCGCACCTGCGGTCCGGTCAGCGCGGTGAGATCGACCGGCGCGGACGGCGCGCCGAGCGTGACGAGCCCCGCCGGCCGCGCCGGGTCGGTGCCGGCGAGCTGCCGCGCGGCGACGCCCGCGACCGAGTGCGCGACGAGCACGGCGCGCAGGCCGGGCCGCGCATCGGCGGCGCGGGCGAGCACCCGGTCGAGGTGCGCGGCCTGGTCGGCGAAGGTGAACCGGTCGTCCTCGGCGGGCCGGACGACGTAGACGTCGGCGGCGCCCACGGCGCTCAGGTCGGCGGTGCGCGGATCGGCCAGGCCACGCAGGTCCACGGACACGACGGCGGGTGACGGCGGGAGGATCCCGCCGGGCCGGGAGGCGGCGGCGACGAGGCCGTCCCAGCAGCCGTCCCCGGCGAAGGCGGGGGCGACCAGCACCAGCGCCCACGGCTCGGCGCCGAGACCGGCGGTCATGGCGCGGACCGTCCCGATCACGGCTTCGATCGCACCGGGCGCGCGCGGCAGCAGGTGGTGCGCGGCGGCGACGGTCCGGACGGGCCCGCCGCCGGGCCCCGGATCCGCCGCCTCCACCGGGACGATCCCGTCGCCGTCGCCGAGCACGTCGGCGAGGAGCGCGACGGCCGCGGTCGCGGCGGGCCCGTCGCCGAGCGGCGCGACGTCCTCGGGCAGGTACGGCGCGAGCCGCGCCGCCGCGTCGGTGATGTCGCCCGGGGCGGGCCGCCCGGCGGTGAGGCGCTCGGCGACCGGCGCCGCCCACGGCGCGGGCGGGCCGTCCGGGAGTGCCCACACCAGCAGTTCGGCGGGGGCCGCGCCGGGCGGCTGGAGCGGCAGCGTCCACGGGTCGCCGGCGTCGCCGCGTCCGGCGGGGGCGGGCCCGGCGGCGCCGGTGTCGAGGTACAGCCCGGCCCGGTCGGTCAGGAACGCCTGGAGCGGGCGGCGCAGCTCGGCGAGGTAGGGCAGGCCCTCGGCGGTGACGCCCGCCTCCGCCGACACGAGCGCGGCGGCCCAGGCGCGCAGCGCGTCCAGGGGGCGCTCCAGCAGCGACCCGGCGTCGGCCGGATCGGGCGCGGCGAGGACGGGAGCCCCGGCGGGCAGCCCGGCGGTGGTCCCGAAGCCGAGCACCGACGCCGCCAGCGCCGTGCCCGGCCCGCTCCAGGACCGGCAGGCCCGGCCGAGGGCGGCGCGCAGCACGGCCGCTGCGACGTCGGGCGTGACCGGCAGACCGAACGCGCCGCCTGCGGCGTCCCCATCCGCGGGCACGCCGCCTGCGGCGTCCCCATCCGCGGGCACGCCGCCTGCGGCGTTCCCGTCCGCGGGCAGGCGCAGGGTGCCGAGATCGACCGGCGTGCCGTCGAGGACGATCCGCACGCCGTCGAGCCGGACGTCCGTTCGGAGGGGCGTGCCCGGCGTCCAGGTCGCGGTGCCGTGCACGCCCTGGACGGTGAGGCCGAGTTCCTCGTCCAGCGCCGAGCCGGGCGGGGCGACCGTCACGTCGGCGCGGACGCCGCCGAGCCAGCTCACCACCGCCCCGGCGGGGACGCCGGCGGGCGGGAGGTCGGCGGCGAACAGCGCCGCCTGCACCGCGACCGTCCAGTGCGGCGACGGGGCGACGCGCAGGCGCGGCCCGATCCGGAGCCGGGGCGCGCTCGCCGTCCCCTCGTTCCAGAGCGCGAGCGTGAACCCGGGGACCGCGCCGGGCCAGGCGTCCAGGGGCAGGGTCCACGGGTCGGCGGACGTGCCGGTGCCCGCGCCGCCGCCGGGGGTCGACGCGCCGAGCAGCGCGCCGATCGCGGCGAGCAGGCGCGGACCGCCGTCCGCCGTGCCGAGCAGGTCGCGGTGGTAGGCGGCGAGGGCGCGGGTCGGCGCGGTCGCGAGCAGCCCGGGGTCCACGCCGGGGACGGTGCCGAGCCCGAGCAGCGTGCGCAGCGCCGCGGCGGTCGGTCCGGCGGCGCCGATGCCCTTGTCCAGAGCGTCGGCGAGTTCGGCGGCGGCTTGCGCGCCGAGGCCGCGCGCGTCGGTCAGGTCGAGCCGCGCGAGGGTGTGCTCGGGCGTGACGACCCGCTCCAGTTCCAGCACCGGGACCAGGCCCGCCGCGCTGTAGCGCAGTCCCGCGCGCACGCCGCCGACGCCGAAGCCGGACGGCCCGACCGGCACGACGGGATCGGTCCCGGACCGTTCGACGGTCAGTTCGGCCCGCTCGCCGAGGACGGTCGGCGCGGCACCCGACAGCGGCACGGCCAGCACGACGGCGTCGCCGCGCACCGCCGCGCCGCCCGCACCGCCCGCACCGCCCGCACCGCCCGCACCGCCCGCACCGCCCGCGCCCGGCAGCGCCGCCGACACCGCGAGTACCAGCACCGGCGTGCCGCTGTCCGGCGCGGGCCGCAGCCAGGCGCGCAGCGCCACGGCGGGGCCCGCGGAGGTCAGCGGCAGCACGACCGGATCGGCCTCGGTCGGCGGACCGGCGGCGGGCGCGGCCAGGGACGTGCCGAGCAGCCCGGCGACGTGCCCGAACCAGGCGGCGAGCGCGGAGCGGCCGTCCGGAAGCGCCGTCGCGGCGAGGCGGGCGAGCCAGCCCCGTCCGGCGGCGGGGTCGTGCGCGAGGTCGCCGAGCGGCACCGGCGGCAGCGCGCCGTCCAGGCCGAGCAGCCCGGCCAGGTGCGCGGCGAGCGCCCGCACCGGGGCGGGCTGCCCAGCCGCCGACAGCACCGCGTCGGCGAGCGCGACGCAGAGCCGCGCGAGCCCGTCGGGCAGCGCGATCGGGTCGAGTTCGAGCGGCGGCGCGTCGGGGCCGGGCCGCAGCCGGACGCGGAACCGTGCGGACGTCCCGGCCGCGACCGCGAGGGAGGCGGCGGCCTCGCCGCCGCCGGGCAGCGCCACGGCGACCGCGAGGTCCACCGGATGGACGGGTTCGCCGGTGACGGCGGCGAGCGCGCCGCCGCGCACCGCGACGAGCGGGACGGTCGCGGTGACGCGCGGCGCGCCCGGCGCGGGCTGCGCCACGGCCGTCACGTCGATGCGGACCGGCGCGTCCGGGGCGGTCCCGGCGCGGGTCACCCCGAGATACAGCCCGCCCGCCGCGGTCGGCGGGACGATCGGGTGCAGGCGCGCGCCGTCCAGCTCGGCGGTGTGCGGCAGCAGCAGGTCGAGGGCCTCCAGCGCGGCGTCGCGCTGCGTCCGGTCGGCGAGGACGGCCGCGACGCGCTCGCCGGGCCGGGCGAAGAACGCGGGGTCGAGGACGAGGCGTCCGGCGGCGTCGCGGCGCAGCAGGCCGAGCGCGCGGGCGACGGCGGCGGCCTCGGCGGCGAGGTCCTGCGGCGTCACGACTCGGGCCAGCCGTGGAAGGTGCCGGGCGCGGGGTCGAGCTTCTCGAAGAAGCCGTCGTGCAGCTGGAGCAGCAGGTCGTCGCGCCTGCCGCGCTCGCCGGGCGCGACCCGGCGCACGCCGAGGTAGTTGACCGCCATCCGCATCAGCCACGGGTCGTCGGCGGAGGTGCCGTCCAGGTCCCGCTTCTGCGCGATCTGGGTGCGGTTGAAGGCGGTGTCCAGGTCCTTCCTGACGTTGCCGGGCGCGTTGACGTGGGAGTCCAGCAGCGCGGCGGCCATGAACTGCGACGACGCGAGCCGGTGCAGCGGGTACTGCTTGCCGGACGGGTCCGGGACGAGCGGGTAGAGGCCGGCGACGCCGTCGTACAGGCGCTGCATGCGGAACGCGGCGATCTGGAGCTGGACGACGCAGAGGTCCTCCGACGCCGTCACCGCGAGCCGGGAGATGCCGCTCCACAGCGGGCTGAAGGTGATCACCGAGCCGTCCAGCGTGCCGCCGAACATCGCGTGGCGGGCGGCCCAGCCGCCCGGCACCGGCTGCGGCGCCTGGACGGTCCCGCCGGTGCTCCAGTCGAGCCGGTACAGCTTCACGCGGCTCGCCACGCCGTCGTCGGGCGGCCCGGCGCCCGCGTCGCCCCACTTGGTGACGGGCGGGGCCGCGTAGATGCTGCGCCAGGTCTCGGGCGTGTCGGGTCTGGCGCGGGGCCGCAGGTGAGGGTTGGCCCGGTCGACGTCGGCCGGGGCGGGCTCGCCGCCGGACGCCGGGTCCGCCTCCGTCCAGGTCTTCAGCCCGATGCCGCGGATGCCGAAGAACAGGTCGAAGTGGTCGGGGGCCACGTGCTGGAGGCGGTGCAGGACGACGGTGAGCTCGTCGTCGAACTCGATCGTCCACTGCTGGACGCCGAGGGACAGCAGGCCGTGGTCGGCCTGCCGGGTGCCGTCCAGCAGGCCCTCGTTCGGCGTGATCTTGCGCGCGACGTCCCAGCACTCGGTCTGCTTCGGGGTGGGCGCCGGACCGAGGAAGCCGGTGCGCGCCTCGGCGAACCCGACCGGGTCCATGCGACCGCGCGCGGCGGGCCCCCGGAACGTCCGGCCGAGCTTGGGGTAGGTGCGCTCGTCGTTCGCGCCGACCGGGATCACCCGCCCGTACACCGAGGCGAAGCGCTCGGGCCTGGGGCCGCGGCCGACCGTGTGCTGGGACGGGGTGAGCGCCAGGTCCACCGGCGGCACGGACGGGCCGCGCTCGGTCGGCCCGAACCAGGCGCCCGTCCCGTTCGGGGCGAGGCCGAGCGCGGCGGCGAGCCGGGCGCGGGCGGTGGCGACGCCCGCCCCGTCGGCGGCGGCGTCGCCCCGGCGGGCCAGGGCGTCCCAGCAGCGGCGGAACCACGCGTTGCCCGCCATCGACCAGCCGAGCACCCGCGCCTGGTGGTCGGTGAGCCCGGACGCGACGGCGAGGACGAGCGGCAGCTCGTCGCCCGCCCGGTCGCGGCGGACCTGCCGGATCAGCTCCACGGCGTAGAACAGCGGGTCGAAGGGGTTGGCGAGCAGCGCCGCGGTCAGTTCGCCGGCGAGCCGCGCCAGTTCGGCGGGCGCGGCGTTCGGACGGGTCAGCTGCGCGAGCCGGTCCCTGGCGCGGTTCTCCAGGTCCTCGGCCCAGGTGGGCCGCTCCGGGTCGCCGGGCAGGGCGGCCGCGCGGGTCGGTGCGTCGAGCGGAAGCGCCGCCCAGTTCAGCAGCGTGTGGGTCTGGGCCTCGTTCCACGGCAGCGGCTGCCGGGCCCAGGCGCGCAGCTGGGCGCGTCCCACCGTCCATCGGCCGGGGGCGGCGGGCGGGACGGTGAGCTCGATCGGCAGGATGATCCGGGCCCCGGCCCGCCATCCGGCCAGCAGCGGGTTCGGGCCGAGGTCGAGGCCGAGGTAGCGGGCGAGGGCGCGCTCCAGCTCCGCCCGGGCGAGCTTGAGGTCGGTCGCGTCCGGCGGGGTCTCGGGGTCCTCGGGGTCCAGGGCGCCGCTGTTGACGATCGGCTCGATCGCCGCCGCGAGCCCGCGCACGGTCGCGCCGACGCCCAGGAAGGCGCACACCCTGGGCGGCCCGGCGGCCTCGCCGCCGGGGTCGCCCGACTCGGCCCCCAGGGTGCCGTTCAGCACGTCGGGAGGGGTGTGCGGCACCGTCCCGTCGGGACGCGTGTAACCCCAGATGACGACGTTCCGGGCCTCGGCGCTCGGCGGGGCAGGAGGCGCCGGTGCCTTGGGCGGCGCGGCGGCGACGGCCGCCGCCAGGAGGGCGAGGGGCTGCCCGGCGGCGGTCACGAGGCGGCCGCCGCGGCGCGGCGGCCGGGACGGCCGAGGGCAGGCTGACGCCGAGCGCGTTCGATCACGGATCCCCCTGTCGCGAAGGCGTCCGGCTCCCCGCAGCCGGGCGGCGAGGATGATCGAAGCACACCGGACGGTCCCGCCAGGAGAGCCGGGCCTGACCGGATCAGGACACCGGTTCCCCGGCCGGGAGGGGCCGCGGCCGCTTCTCCAGGGACGCGCCGACCGGCTGCGCACCTTCTCCCCCAGCGTCCCGGCGTTCGGGAACCAGCCGATGTAGCGGCTTCGCGGCCGTTCAGGACGTCCTCGACCGGCCGCGGATGTGCGGGAAACGCGGAAGAGGGGCGCTCACCGTGGTGAGCGCCCCTCTTTTTCGTGCCGCGGCTAACTTGAGGAAGGGAAGCCAGCAAACCAGCGGGATCTTGGCCCACCAGCGGCCGAGCCCAGAGGGCCTCGGTCCCCTCAGCCGTCACTGGCGGGACGGTTGCCGCTCCCCGCCTTCCCGACCGCGGGATCGGGAGCGGTGGAGCGTCCGGCCGAGCCGCGGGGACGGCGCGATCAAGCCTCGGCGTCGGGCACGGGGACACACCAGAGCAGCACTGTGCCGCCGCCGTCGCGGGGGCGGGTCTCGAAGGAGCCGCCCAGGGACGTCGCGCGCTCCCGCATGTTCTTCAGGCCGCTGCGGCGGCCGCCCTCGGGGATGCCGGCGCCGTCGTCCTCGACGCGCAGCGTCAGGTCGTCGGCGACGTCGACGGTGACGCGAGCCTCGGTGGCGTGGGCGTGCCTGGCCACGTTCGGACGAGCGGATCTGCCGGATGGTGTCGTCGAGGTCGTCGACCGCCCGCTGGACCCGGGCCGCCACGTCCGGCTTCCGCGTGACCTTGATCGCGCTCATCAGGGTCATGGCCGTGGCGAACAGCCGCTGGATGACGGTGTCGTGCAGGTCCCTGGCGATCCGGTCGCGGTCCTCCAGCAGTGCCAGCCGTTCGGTGTCGCGGCGGCGCTGCGCCAGTTCCAGCGCGACGGCCGCCTGCGCCGCGAACGGCTCCAGCAGCCGCTGCGTGGCGGGCGAGAACGGCCTGCCGCCCGGCGCGTTCACCACCGAGATCACCCCGCGCGCCGAGGGGCCCTCACCGAGGGGAACCACCAGCAGCGGCCCGACGTCCACCTGCGTGGGCACGCCGGCCTCGCGAGCGGCCTCCTGCCCGTCCGCCAGCCGCAACGCCACGCCTTCGCGGTAGACCGGGCCCGCCACCGAGTGGTCGAGGGGGACGCTCATCCCGCGCAGCCGTTCGGCATCGGCGCCGTCGGCGGCCACCACGACGAACGCCGTCCCGGTCTCGTCGGCCAGCGCGACCGTCGCCAGATCCGCCTCGGCGATCTGGCGGGCGCGCTCGGCGACCAGCGCGGTCACCTCGCCCGGATCGGTGCCCGACAGCAGCGCGGTGGAGACCTCCGCCGACGCCTCCAGCCACCGCTCCCGCCGCCGCGTCTCCTCGTACAACCGCGCGTTCTCGATCGCGACGCCGGCGGCCGTGGCGAGGGCGGTGACCACGATCTCGTCCTCTTCGTCGAAGTCCTCGCCGCCGGCCTTCTCGGTCAGGTACAGGTTGCCGAACACCTCGTCGCGTACCCGCACCGGCACGCCCAGGAACGACCCCATCGGCGGGTGATCCGCTGGAAAACACCGATCACTCCGAGGGCGCCGTACCCGGCGTCGACCAGCGTCGTGGCGGCCTCGATGATCCGCCGGAGCACGGACGCCAGGTCCAGCTCCCCGCCGATCGAGACGACGGCCTCCAGCAGCGCGTGCACCCGGTCGCGGGTGGCCCGCGCCGCCTCCAACCGCGCCTGCAGTTCGTTCAGCAGGTCATCCTGCTGCAAGTGGGGGAGGATCGGCGCCGTCCGTGCCTCACCGGCCCCCGATTCCTCGGCCATACCGCCAGTGTCCCTGGTGGATGACCGCCATGGCAGATATGGGACTTTGGTCCTTGTTCCAGCGGGACTTGTTCCGTGCAGTGGCCACCGATCCCACGGGTACCGTCGGTTACACCAGGACGGCGAAGGATGGGGCGATGACCAGCACCGACCACGATGGCGAGCGCGCCATCCGCGTGTTCCTCATGGACGATCACGAGGTCGTCCGCCGCGGCGTGGCCGCCCTGCTCTCGGCCGAGGACGACATCGAGATCGTCGGCGAGGCGGGTTCGGCCGACCACGCCCTCGCGCGCATCCCGGCGGCGCGTCCGGACGTCGCCGTGCTCGACGTGCGCCTGCCCGACGGCGACGGCGTCACCGTCTGCCGGGAGATCCGCTCCCGCATGCCCGAGGTGCAATGCCTCATGCTCACCTCCTTCGACGACGAGGAGGCGCTGCTCCAGGCGGTCATGGCCGGCGCCGCCGGCTACGTCCTCAAGCAGATCCACGGCTCCGACCTGGTCGGCGCCGTCCGCACCGTCGCCTCCGGCCAGTCCCTCCTCGACCCCCGCAGCACCGGCCGCCTCCTGGCGCGGTTGCGCGCCCGGCAGGAGAGGAAGGACCCGCTCCAGGAGCTGACCGGGCAGGAACGGCAGATCTTCGAGCTCATCGGCGAAGGCCTGACCAACCGGCAGATCGGCGAGCGCCTCTTCCTGGCGGAGAAGACCGTCAAGAACTACGTCTCCCACCTCTTCGCCAAGCTGGGCATGACCCGGCGCACCCAGGCCGCCGCCTACGCCGCCCAGCTCAAGGCCGAGAGTCCCAAGGCGAGGTTCCCGGAGTTCTAGACGGCCCCGGGCCCGGCCGCCCGGCGGGGCCGCGGCGCCGCGGCGCAGCAACGTCCCGGCCCCGGAAGACCGACTGCTATGAGGTTCGATCATGGAGATCGCGCGCGTCCGGGCCACGCCGGCATGACGGGCGTTCGGACGCCGGTCCCGCCCTACCGGCTGCCCGGCGACGAGGTCGTCCGCGCCTTCCGGACCGACCCCGAGCGCGGTCTCTCCGCGGACGAGGCGGCCGCGAGGCTGGCGCGGGAGGGACCCAACGAGCTGCCCGCGGCGCGCGGGCGCGGCCTGGTGGCGCGGTTCCTGCTCCAGTTCAACAGCCCGCTGATCTACGTCCTGCTGGTGTCGGCGGCGGTGACCGCGCTGCTCGGCGAGCACGTGGACGCGCTGGTGATCCTGGGCGTGGTGATCGTGAACGCGGTCGTCGGGTTCGCGCAGGAGGCGCGGGCCGAGCGGGCGCTGACCGCCCTGGCCGCGCTGTCGCGGACGACCGCGGCGGTCGTCCGGGACGGCGCGCTCCGGCGGGTTCCGGCCGCCGAGCTGGTCGCCGGCGACCTGGTGGAACTGGAGGCCGGCGACAAGGTGCCCGCCGACCTGCGGCTGCTGCGCACCCGGGAGCTGGCGGTGGACGAGTCGGCGCTGACCGGCGAGTCGGCGCCGGTCGCCAAGGACCCCGCGGCGGCGCCGGCCGCGGCGGCGCCGGCCGACCGCACCGGCATGGCGTTCTCCGGGACCCTGGCCACCCGCGGCAGGGGCACCGGCGTGGTGGTGGCCACCGGCGCGGGCACCGAGCTCGGCGGCATCCACCGGCTGATGAACGCCACGCACGCCGTCCGGACCCCGCTCACCCGCAAGATCGACCGGTTCGGGCGGGTGGTGACCGTCGCGATCCTGGCCCTGGCGGCGCTGACCTTCGCGATCGGTGTGCTGCGCGGCCGCGGCGCGGCCGAGATGCTCACCGCCGCGGTCGCCCTGGCGGTCGGCGCGATCCCCGAGGGACTGCCCGCCATCGTGACCATCACGCTCGCGCTGGGGGTGGCGCGGATGGTGCGGCGGGGCGCGATCGTCCGGCACCTGCCCGCGGTGGAGACGCTGGGCAGCACCACCGTGATCTGCACCGACAAGACCGGCACCCTCACCCGGAACGAGATGACCGTCACCGCCGCCACCGCCGGCGGCTCCGACTACATCCTCACCGGCACCGGGTACGCCCCGTCCGGAACCGTCGAGCGCGACGGCCGCCGGATCGACCCGGCCGCGCACCCGGCCCTGCGCGAGACGCTGCTGGCCGGGCGGGGCTGCAACGACGCGCGGCTCGTCCGGGACGAGGACGGCGCCTGGCGCGTCGTGGGCGATCCGACCGAGGGCGCGCTGCTGACCAGCGCCGCCAAGGCCGGGCTGGACCGCGTCCCGCCCCGGACGTCCGCGCTGCCGTTCACCGCCGAACGCCGCTACTCGGCCACCCTGCACGCCGACGGCACCGTCTATGTGAAGGGCCCGGTCGAACGGATCCTGGAGCTGTGCGACGACGCCGCCGGGCCCGACGGCGCGCCCGTACCGCTCGACCGGACGGCCGTCACCGCCCGCGCCGAGGCCTACGGCGAGCAGGCCCTGCGCGTGCTGGCCTTCGCCCGCGCCCGCACGCCGGCGTCCGGCCTGGACGGGCTGCCCCGCCTCACCTTCCTGGGGCTGCAGGCCATGTTCGACCCGCCGCGCCCCGACGCCGCGCGGGCGGTCGCGACCTGCCACGACGCCGGCGTCCTGGTCAAGATGATCACCGGTGACCACGCCGCGACCGCCCGCGCCGTCGGCGCCCGCGTCGGCCTGCACGGCGACGTCATGACCGGCGCCGACCTCGAAGGCGACGTCTCCCCCGAACGCATCCAGGCCACCACGGTCTTCGCCCGCGTCTCGCCCGAGCAGAAGCTGCGCCTCGTCCAGGCCCACCAGAGCGCCGGGCACGTCATCGCGATGACCGGCGACGGCGTCAACGACGCCCCCGCGCTCAAACAGGCCGACATCGGCGTCGCCATGGGCCGCACCGGCACCGACGCCGCCAAGGAGTCGGCCGACATGGTCCTCACCGGCGACGACTTCGCCTCCATCGAGAAGGCCGTCGAGGAGGGCCGCGGCGTCTTCGACAACCTGGTGAAGTTCATCGTGTGGGCGCTGCCGTCCAACATCGGCCTCGGCCTGGTCCTGGTCGCCGCGATCGTCGCCGGCACCGACCTGCCGATCCTGCCGCTGCAGGTGCTGTGGCTGAACATGACCGCGGTGCTGGTGCTCGGGCTGCCCTTCGCCGTCGAGCCGCGCGACGAGCACATCATGCGGCGCCCGCCCCGCGACCCCGCCCTGCCCCTGCTCACCCGGGCCATGACCGTCCGCATCCTGGCCGTGTCGGCGATCCTGCTCACCGGATCCTTCGCCCTCCAGCACTGGGAGCGGGCCCACGGCGCCTCCCCCGAGACCGCCCGGACCATCGTGGTCGACGTCTTCGCCCTGACCCTGCTGACCTACCTGTTCAACTGCCTGTCGCTCGACCGCCCCGTGCTCTGGCGGGGCGTGCGCCGCAACCCCTGGGTCGGCGTCAGCGCGCTCGCCATCGTCGCGATCCAGATGCTCTACACCTACGTCCCGGCGATGAACGCGGTGTTCGACTCGGCCCCGCTCAGCGCGACCGCATGGCTGCGCATCGCCGCCGTCGCCGCTGCCTCCTACCTTCTGGTCGAGATCCTCAAACGGCTGCAACGCCCCCGTCACGCCGCCCCCACCGGCCGAGCGTGACCCGCCCGCCGCGCCACAGGTCGGCCCGGCCGGGGACCTCTGGTCGCCTGCGCCCGGTTCACCGGGGGACGTTCGGCTCTGATGCCTCACCACCGCGCGGTGAAATATGGATACATGAGGGACGATGGTGCGAATGCGACGGAGCTCAGCCGGGGTGAATGCCTCGCGCGGCTGCGATCGGCCACCGTCGGCAGGGTGGTCTACACCGACCAGGCGCTGCCGGCGATCCTGCCGGTCAACTATGCGATGGACGGCGACCAGGCCCTGATCATCCGGACCGCGCCCGGATCGAAGTTCGACGCCGCGCTGCGCGGCGCCATCGTCGCGTTCGAGATCGACGAGATCGACCTCCTCGCCCGGACGGGCTGGTCGGTCACCGTCGTCGGCCCGGCCCGGGCGGTGACCTCCGAAGCCGAGGCGCAACGGCTGTCGCGGCTCCTGCCGCAGCCGTGGGCGCCCGGCCGGCGGGACGCGTTCATCCGCATCTCCGTCCGCCGGGTGTCGGGCAGGCGTTTCGCCGTCGAAGCGGGGGCCGACGCGTCCGCCGGGCCGTCACCCGCGCTGGAGGAGCGAGCCTGAGCACGCCATCGGCTGCTGGACCTCCACCGGAGGAGACCGCGCAGCGAAAGAGCCCGGCCGCCCGGCCGGGCCCTTTCCGCGGTCACCGCTCCCGCCAGAGGCCCGGCCGGGTGCGCGGAGCTCCCTCACTCCTCAGGATCGGATCGCGGCACCACCACGACGGGGCAGTGCGCATGGTGCAGAACCGCGTGGACGACCCGTCCCGGCACCACGTTGCCCAAGCCACGCCGACGGCGCCCACCCACCACGACCAGCGCGGCGTTGCGGGACGCCTCCACCAGGGCCCGCGCGGCCCGCTGTTCGGTCAGCTCCCGCTTGACGGGGAGGTCGGGGAAACGCGCCGTCGTCCCCGCCAGCGCCTCGGCCAGCTCCGTGTCCTCGGCTACGCGCCGGCGCGGGGCGCCGAACTCCACGCCCACGGCATGCAGGGCGACGAGTTCGGCTCCGCGCGAGGCCGCCTCCCGGAACGCCCACTCCAGCAGGTCGTTCTCGGCGTACCGGCCGTCGACTCCCACCACGAGCCGCGCGGGCGCATCGGCGGGGTAGGGCGCGAAGCGCGGAACCACCAGGACGGGGCATCGCGCGTGCGCCGCCGCGTAAGCGCCGACCGAGCCCAGCAGCAGCTCCTCGAAGCCGCCCACGCCCCGCGACCCCACGCTCACCAGCGCGGCGCCGCCGCTCGCCCGCACGAGGGCGCGCCCGGGATCGGCCGCCACCAAGCGCGTGGCGACCTCCAGTTCGGGATGGGACTTCAGGACGTACTCGCGGGCCTCGGCGAGCAGGTCCCGGCGTTCGGCGGCCAGGCGCCGGAGCGCGCGTTCGGGGATCGTCCCGTCCGGCGACAGCGCATGCGAGCCGTGCAGCAGCCGCAGCCCGAGCCGGTGCCGGACGGCGTGGTCCGCCGCCCAGTCCAGAGCCCGCCAGGCGTGCGCGGATCCGTCGATCCCCACGATGACCTCAGCTGGCATGGATCGTCCCTCCCGTACCGGTCCGTCGTCCGCCCCGAGGGGCCGCGGCTGCCACCGTCCCGCTCAGCGGGTCAGGACGACCTTGAGGGCGCCGGTGTCGGCGGCGCCGGCGAACACCTCGTAGGCCTTGGGGAACTCGTCCAGCTCGAAGCGGTGGGTGACGAACCGTCCGGCGTCGACCTGGCCGCCGGCGACCAGGCGCAGCAGCGTGGGGGTGGACGAGGTGTCCACCAGACCCGTCGTGATCGTGATGTCGCGGATCCACTGCTTCTCCAGGTGCAGCGTGGCCGGACGGCCGTGCACGCCGACGTTGGCGATCCGGCCGCCGGGGCGGGCCAGCTCGACGGCGAGCTCGAACGCCTCCGGGACGCCGACCGCCTCGATGGTCACGTCCGCGCCGAGCCCTCCGGTGAGCTCGTGGACGACCGCCAGCGGGTCCTGCCGGCCGTTGTTCACCGCGGTGTCCGCGCCGAACCGGCCGGCCGCCTCCAGCCTGCTGTCGGCCAGGTCGATCGCGACGATCCGGCTCGGGCTGAACAGGCGGGCGCCCGCGATCGCCGCCAGGCCGATCGGTCCGGCGCCGACCACGGCGACGACGTCGCCCGGCCGCACCCCGCCGTTGAGGACGCCGACCTCGTACCCGGTCGGCAGGATGTCGGCCAGCATCAGCACGTCCTCGGCCGCCACGCCCGCCGGGACGGGGTACACGGAGGTGTCGGCGAACGGCACCCGGACGTACTCCGCCTGCGTCCCGTCGATCCTGTGGCCCAGGATCCAGCCCCCGCCGCCGAGGCACTGGCCGTAGCGGCCCTCCCGGCAGAACCGGCAGGTCCCGCACGCGGTGACGCAGGACACCAGGACCTGGTCGCCGGGCTTCACCGTCCGCACGCCGGGGCCGACCTCCTCGACCGTCCCGACCGCCTCGTGCCCGAGGACGCGCCCGTCGGTCACCGCAGGGACGTCCCCCTTGAGGATGTGCAGGTCCGTCCCGCAGATCGTGACCGCGTCGATCCGCACCACCGCGTCCCCCGGCTCGGTGACCCGCGGCTTCGGCACCTCCTCCCACGCCTTCCGGCCGGGACCGTGGTACACCATCGCCCGCATGGCAGGCCTCCTTCATCGTTCGGTTGCGTCTCCCGCCCTCGGGCTGTTCATGCTCAACGCCCGGGGCGACCTGCCCGACCGGGACGGCGTGGATCTGGAGACCCCGTTCGTCGGCGCGGGCATGCGCGGGCATGCGCGGCCGGGCCGGCCCGCGCTACTTCCCCGCCCGGCTCTCGCTCGTGCCGGTGCGCGTCGCGGTGGGCGGGGTCACGGCGACGGGGCAGGGCGCGTGGTGCAGCAGGGCGTGACTGACCGATCCCATGACCAGCCCGCGGAAGCCTCCGAGCCCGCGCGTCCCGACGACCAGGAGCCCGGCGTCCGCCGCCGCGTCCAGCAGGACCTCGCGCGGGGACCCGGTCACCACCTCCGTCTTCACCTTCACCTCGGGGTGGTCCCGCCGCAGCGGCGCGACGAGCCGGGCGAGCCGTTCGGCCGCCAGTTCGCGCAGCCCCTCCGCGCCCACCAGCGGCGCATCGACCTCGATTCCCGCCGGCCAGGCCAGCACCACCCTCAGCTCCGTACCACGCAGGCACGCCTCGGCGAACCCCAGGCCCAGCGCCTCCAGTGAGGACGGTGACCCGTCCACCCCGGCCACGACGGGGCCCTGACCGTCCTGGTCGGCGGCCTCCCGGGTGACCACGACGGGGCAGGGCGAGTGCGCGGCCAGCGCCGCCGCCGTGGAACCCAGCACCAGCTCGGCGAAGCCGCCGTGGCCGCGCGTGCCGACGACCACGAGCTCCGCCTCCGCCGCCGCGTCCTTCAGCACGGACGCCGCGGCGCCGTGCCCCAGCACGGTGTGCACGTCCCGCGCCTCCCTGCGGGCGAGTTCCGCCCCCACCGCCAGCACGTCCTGCGCGGCCCGTTCCAGGTCGGCGAGCGGCACCCCGAGCGGGGCGTTGGCGAGATAGGCCTCCGAAGCGTGGCACACCGTCAGCGGCACCCCGCGCAGCCGCGCCTCGGCCGCAGCCCACCGCACCGCGATCTCGCTCTGCGCGGAACCGTCGTACCCGACCACCACACCGCGGGTCTTCTGCCGCTCGTCCACTTTCGCTCCCACCTTCAAGGCCCGCCCTGGTCAGGGCACGGCTCTGTGATCCACCGCCTCCAGCCAACGGTGTCGCGGCGGGCGTCCGTAGGGCTGAACGTCCCGGACGTGACAGCCCAACGTCCAGGTGGCAAGGCGCCAGCTCAACGGATCACCGCAACGGATCACCGCATCCGCCGCCGTGGGCGGACGCCCGGCCCGCGCGCCGGACCGACGCCCAGGGCGTCCTCGCGCGGCGGCGCACGGCATCGGGCTGATCGGCTGCTCTAGAGTGAGCAGCCTCCACCGGAGACGATCGACACGCCGACGACGAGGGCGGCGGCGCCGATACGGGGGCGACATGCAAAATGATCAGCCGCGGGAACCGGTGCGCCTTCCCAGGCTGTCCGACGGCGGGGACCTGGAGCACATAGCCGGGCAGCTGCGGCTGCTCGGACGCGCCCAGCAGCGGATGGAGGGCCTGCTGTCGGCGGTCATGGCGATCAGCGGCGAGCTCGAACTCCCCGTGGCGCTGCGCCAGATCGTGACCACCGCGATGGAGCTGGTCGACGCCCGCTACGGCGCGATGGGCGTCCTGGACGAGCACGGCGACGGGCTGTCCGAGTTCATCCCGGTCGGCCTGGACGAGGCGGAGATCTCGGCGCTGGCCGGAGTGGACCTGCCGCACGGCCGCGGACTGCTCGGAGAACTGATCCGGCGTCCCGAACCGCTCCGCGTCTCGGAGATCGGCCGCCACCCCCGTTCCGTCGGGTTCCCCCCGGGTCATCCCCCGATGCGGACGCTCCTGGGAGTGGCGATCAGCGTGCGGGGACGCATCTACGGGAACCTGTACCTGGCCGACCGCCGGGACGGGCGGCCCTTCGACGACGACGATGAGGCGGTGGTGCTCGCGCTGGCGGGCGCCGCCGGCGTCACGGTGGAGAACGCCCGGCTGTACCAGCAGGTGCGGGCGGGCGCCGAACGGTTCCAGCGGTTGCTGCTGCCCCGGCTGCCCGATCTCGCGCCGTTCACCGCCGCCGCGGTGTACCGGCCCGCCGCGGCCGACGAGCGCGGCCTGGTGGGCGGGGACTGGTATGACGCATTGCTGTTGCCCGACAGATCCTGCGCCGCGGTGATCGGCGACGTGGTGGGCCATGACCTCACCGCCGCGGCGGCGATGGCCCAGACGCGGAACATGCTGCGCGCCCTGCTGTACGACCGCGGCACCCCGCCCAGTTCCGTGCTGACCCAGCTGGACCACACCCTGCACGCCATCACTGACAACCCCGTCACGACGGCCTGCCTCGCACGGATCGAACCGGTCACGGACCCTCCGTCCACCGGGCGGGCGGAAGAACCGGACAGCAGGGAACTCCGGTGGCGACTGCACTGGAGCAACGCCGGGCATCCGCCCCCGCTCCTGGTCTCGCCCGAGGGGAAGGCCCGCTACCTGGATGCCGAACCCGGCGTGCCGCTCGGAGTCGAGACCGCCTTGCCGCGTCCCGACCACACGTGCCTCCTGCCCGCCGGCGCCACCGTGGTGATGTTCACCGACGGGCTGGTGGAGCACCGGCGACACCCGATCGAAGAGGGCTTCGCAGCCCTGGCCGCCACCGCCGCCGCGCACGCCGACCGGTCCCTGCCCGACCTGTGCCGGGCTCTGGTCGACCACCAGCCCGGCGACGGCCACGACGACCTCGCCGTCCTGCTGCTGCGTACCCCGGACGTGACCTGACCCTCGGCCCCATGACGTCCGCCGCTGCGCGAAGGGCGAACGACCTGCCGTCCGGGACGAAGGTCTCTGGGGCTGGAGTGGCCACGGGGCCATGGTGGAGATGCATCCGAACGGAGCGGCATGCCAGCGAATTCCGCCCGGCCACCGCCGTTCCACGCCCGTCCAGGAGGACGCATGCCACGCCAGAACGCGACTCCCGCCGAGCCCGCCGAGCCCGCCGCAGACGACACCGCGGCCTCGCCGATGGCCTTCACGCTGTCGGGCCGAGTCGAGGAGGGTGATGTGCGGCGGGCCCGCGAAGTGTTCTCGCGAGTGCTGGCCCACGCTCACGAGCCGGTCCTGTTCGTCCGGACGTCGCTGACGGTGGCACCGGCGCACGACCCGTCCGGTCAGGCTGAAGTGTCGCTGCGCGCGGACGTCAACGGCCGCCCGATCCACGCGCACGCCACGGCGACTTCGCTGCACGAGGCGATCGCGATCACGGCCGACCGGCTGGCCGCCCGGCTGGCGCACACCTCGCGCGACTGGGAGTCCCGCCGGGGAGGACACGCACACCCGTCCCCCTGACCAGTGACCGGTCCACCGCCGAACCAGCGCCCCGAACGGCCCCGCCGCCATGCTCCGGGGCTCGACGGGTCACAGCTGCTTGCCCGACCGCACCGGCGATGCCAGCAGTCCCTGGAATGGTCGTTTTCACCCCGACGGTCACGTCCGTCCAACGTCCCTGCGGCTCCCTCCTGCGCGAGTACGGGCTTGTTGGTCGGCGCTCCGAGTCGCGCCTCATTCCCTTCGTCGTGGCCGCCGCACCCGCGCGATGCTCGCCCGCCCCGACGCCCCCCTCGCCTTCATCCGGCCGTCACGAGGAACTCCGTCGCGAGCTGGTGGGACGGCGCCGGGCGTGCGGGTCGTGCTCGGCGGTCAGGGCCGCGGAGGCCTGCTCGCCGAGGCGCGCGTGGCGGCCGAGGCTGGCCAGTGCCAGGCACAGGTGCCACGACTTGGCCTGCAACTCGGCGGTGGGGCGTCCGGCGGCTGCCACTCGGCCATCACTCGCCGGACGGCGCAGGTGGTCCCGTCAGGCTGGACGAGCCGCACGGGGCGGCCGGTCGTTCCACCTGCCACGGAACGCCGGCTGCACCGTCATGGGTCGGTGGCGCGCCGGGCGCGCAGCGCCCGGAGCTTGTGGCGGTTGCCGCAACGTTCCATCGCGCACCACCGGCGGGCGCCGGGACGGGAGGTGTCGACGAACACCAGCGGGCAGTTGTCGCCCGCGCATTGGCGGATGCGGTCGCCGAGCGGTCCGGACAGCAGCTCGATCATCTCCCGCGCCAGCGTCGACAGCGCCTGCGTCGCCCGCACGGGCCGGCTCCACCCCGCGGTCGTGCCGTCGAAGGCGAGTTCGGGGATCAGCGGCGCCGCCGTCGCAGCGCGGTTGAGGTCCGCGACCGCCTCGGCCGGGAGGGGCCGCCGCGCCGCCCGGGCCTGTGCCGCGTCCCAGATCGCCTGGCGCAGGGTCTTGGCCGCCGTCAGTTCGCGGGCGGTCACCGGGACCGTCATGACGGCGGTCAGTGGCGGCTGCGCCAGCCATTCAGCCAGGTCGGTCGGCTCGTGGAGGGTCTCGAACACCGCATACCGGCCCTCGCCCCCGGTGTGGGCGAAATCCAGGCAGAGGGCGCCGGCATCGAACCGGAACGATCCCCCCTTCGGGTCGTGCAGCGTCCGCCCGGTTGTCCTCGCTCGCATGAAACCACTATAACTGGTGTCTCAGCGAAACCACTTTTACTGGTTTCTTCACCGGAGGAGACGACACATGGGCACGCGGCATCTCAACCCCGAGGGACTTCATCGCAGCCCGGCCTTCAGCCAGGCCGTCGTGGTCGAGCAGCCGGCCAAGACGATCTACATCGGCGGACAGAACGGCGTCGGCGCCGACGGCGAGGTCGTCGGCCCCACCGTCGGCGAACAGGCCAGGCAGGCGTTCCGCAACCTCGCGACCATCCTGGAAAGCGAGGGCGCGAGCCTGGCGAACATCGTGCACTGGCGTATCGCCGTGGTCGAGGGGCACACCTTCGACGAGGGTGTGGCCGCCTTCCAGGAGGTGTGGAACCGGGCCGACCCACCGCCGGCCATCACCGTGCACGTCGTGGCCGGCCTGGGACCCGGGTTCCTCGTCGAGATCGACGCCGTCGCCGCCGTGTGACGCTCCCGCCCGGGCGATCGTCGGCCGGCAGGTCGCCGATCACCTGGGCACCGAGTCGGCACTGGACGCGCTGGAAACGGCGATCTGGTCGCGGGGCGGTGTCGGCGACGCTGCGCGTCCGCCCGGCGGCGAGGGAGATCCTTCGACAATGCGGCCGCTGAGCCGCTCAACAGCCTCTACAAGGTGGGAGATCCGGCGACCGGCCTATGGCTGGGGCGAGCGGTTCTTCCGGCGAGGTCGGTGGGTGGTCAGGATTTGGTGAGGAACTCGGTCAGCAGGCGGTTGACCTCGTCGGGGCGTTCTTGCTGGATCCAGTGGCCGCAGCCGTCCAGCAGGTGGCTTGCGGTGAGGCCGGGGAGGGTCTGCGGGTAGGCCTCGATGGCGTCGGCCAGCCACATCGTGGAGGCGTCGCTGGTGCCGCCCAGGAACAGCGACGGCTGGGTGATCGGTGCTCCGGCGTAGGGGGTGAGGTCTTCCCAGTCGCGGTCCATGTTGCGGTAGCGGTTGAGGCCGCCGGTCAGGCCCGTGCGTTCGAACTCGGAGGCGTAGAAGTCGAGGTCCTGCGGTGACAGCCAGGACGGCAGCGGACCGGTCGGGAAGCGTTCGCGGAGTGTGCCGCCGTCCTTGGTGACGAAGTGGGGGTCGGGTTCGTCGGGGCGGGGCATCGTGTCGGCCGACAGGGCGCGGTAGAAGCCGGCGAGCCAGCCGCGGACGTCGGGTTCGATCTCGGCCTCGGCCCGTCCGGGCTCCTGGAAGTAGGAGACGTAGAACTCCTGGTCGCCGCCCATGCCGGCGAACACCTCGCTCGGCCGGGGGCCGCCCGGCGGGGTGTAGGGGACGCTGAGCAGGCCGACGGCCCGGAAGACCTCGGGCGCCAGCAGCGCGGAGTGCGCCGCGATCGTGGCGCCCCAGTCGTGGCCGATGACGACCGCCGAATCCGCGCCCAGCTCGCGCACCACGGCGACGTTGTCGGCGACCAGGTCGAGCATCCGGTAGGCGGCGACGTCCTGCGGCTTGGACGAACGCCCGTATCCCCGCACGTCCAGCGCCACGGCCCGGTAGCCCGCCTCCGCCAGCGCCGGGAGCTGCCGCCGCCAGGAGTACCACGACTCGGGGAACCCGTGCACGAGCAGCACCAGCGGCCCGCTGCCCTGCTCCACCACATGGACCCGCCCGGCCTCCGTCGCCACCATCCGGTGCTCGACCTTCACCGTCCACCTCCCCGATGCGTCCTCCCGCCGATCCTTGGCGATCAAGGTCGACCTACCCAAACCGCGTTGCCGTTCCAGCAACGGCCCCTCAAGGGAACGGCCATCTCCTTTTCACCCCTTGCGGCCCGGGTGCGCTCCTTTCGTTGAACACTCTCAGTGACGTCGGAGCGTCGGGCCGCCAGCTCGGTGAGGACAGGCCGGCGGTCGACAACCGGGGACGGTCTGCGGCCACAGAGGTTTCGGGCATGGGCCGCTACGCGACCGGCGGCGCGCCCAGAGGAGCCGGATGACCGGCTCCGCCCGGCACGCCTCGGCGTCCGGCGGCGGAGTCGGTTCGCCGGTCTCCCGTGATCGCCGGCGTCAAGATATCTCCCTGCGTTTTGCCTGGTTGACGCGGTGTGGATCGATGGATGGGGCAGGGATGTAAGCACACGCACACTGCTGGGACGTTCTTGACTGGAACGTTCCCCGACACAGAAGGAGACAGAGATGCAGCACATCGACGAAGAGCTCGCGCTGGACGTGGAGACGCTGGAGACCGGCGAGGACGCCGACTACGGCAGCTTCACCACCGGCCACGGCGTCCACGAGCTGGCGTCCTCCTATTACACCTACGGCAGCTACATGGTGTGACGACTTCGGCGGCGGGATGGTCCGCCGCCGGAGCGAGGGAGCCCGTCCGTCCGTGCGGGACGGTGCGGGTTCCCGCAGCCCAGTGGACGGAGCGGAAGCGTGGCACAGGGAGATCGAGGAGGCGGTGCGGACCCGTCCGGCTCGGCGTCGGCGCCGGTGCCCGTGGGAGAAGTCGCGTCCTGGTGGGTTCATCCGGACGTCGGTGTGCGGGTGGCGGGCCTGCCGGTGCGGTCGCTGGAGGGGTTGCGCGCCGAGCGGACCTGGCGGCGGATCGGGCGGTTGCGTGAGCGGCGGGCGGCATGGCGGCGTGAGACGCAGCGGCTGGTGGACGTCCTGGAAGAGCACATCGGCGGGATCGAGGCGGGCGAGCGGCGCGGGTTGCTGGTGGCGTTGCGGCGGGCGGTGTTCGGTGGGCGGCCGTTGCGTGGGCGGATCGCCCCGGCGCGGCTGGGCGCGGCTCTGCCCTGGGGGTTGGCGGCGGATCTGCTGGCCTGGCAGGCCGAGCGGGAGCGGCTGGCCGGTGAGGTCGAGCGGCTGCCGACGCTGCTGGCGGCCGAGATCGGCGGCTGTGCGCAGGCGTTGCGGGACTGGATGGCCGAGGACGCGGCGCGGCACGGCCTGTGGCATGCCAGTCCGGCGCTGGCCGGTGAGCTGGAGAAATGGCTGGTCTCGGCCCCGGGGGTGATGCCCGAACGCAAGGTGGTGCTTCGCCTGGCGCGGTATCTGTCCCGGGTGGCGGCCAAGACCAGTCCGTTCACCGCGTTCACCGCCTGGGGGCTGGGCTGCTGGGCGGACGCGGCGGTGACGCCGTCATGGGCGCCCGTCTCGATCGTCCAGGCCGACGACGGGTTCACCCAAACGTGCGCGTGGGCGCTGGCGGGACGGGACGATCCGGGGTCGCGGCTGCCGCTGCGGCTCAACACCAGTGCGGTGGTCACGCCTGAGGCCGTGGTGTTCCTGGGGGCGGCTGCCGGTGAGCCGGTGCATGAGCTGCGTCTGACGCCGATGGTGGACGCCTGCCTGACGGCGGCCCGTTCTCATCCCGGCGTGTCGGCGGATGAGTTGTGCGAGCTGCTCGCCGCCGCGTCCGGCAAGGGGCCGCCGCGTGGTGAGTTGCACCGTTTCGTCACCGCGCTGGTCGGGCTCGGGCTGTTGGAGCAGCGCCTGCCGTTCGCCGATCAGGACATCGCTCCATGGAGTGCCATCCGGAGCTGGCCGCAGGCTCCCGCCCAGCTACGCGAGGTCGCCGGCGACCTGGACGACACGCTGCGCCGAGGGGCCACGTGCCAGGAAGCCCGGCGGGCCGCCGAACGCGTCCGCCGACTGCTGGAACTGGACGAGGACGCGCCCGCACGGCCGCGGCGTGAGCTGGTCCGGCACGATTCGATCCTGACCGGGCCGCCGCCGGCCTGCGACGAAGAGTCCTGGCGGCCGGTCTGGGGCGACCTGAACGCGCTGCGGCCGTGGGCGGCCCTGGCCGAGGCGTCCCTGCCGCTGCGGCTGGCCGTCTCCGCCTGGACGGTCCAGGCGCTCGGCGGCAGCGGCAGCCTGCCCTACCTGAGCTTCTACCGCCTGCTGTGCGCCGCCGGGGTGCTGGAGTCGGCCGAGGACTCCGGCAGTGATCCGGCCGAGGGCTCCGGCAGTGATTCGGCCGAGGGCTCCGGCAATGATTCCGCCTCCCCGGCCATCGGCGGTGCGATGGGCGACCTGCGCGTGTTGACGCTCCTGCGCAGCAACGCCCGCAACCTGCTGTACGGCCGATCGGCCGTCACCTCGCCGGTTCAGGGCGGGCCGGTCGGCGGCACCGGTTCCCGGGTCGAGCAGTGGGAGGCGATGACGCGGACGTGGCCGTCCTGGATCGCGGCGCCCGCGTCGCTGTCCTGCTTCGTTCAGCGGACGCCGACCGGCGCGGTGCTGAACGGGATCGCCACCGGATACGGCCGTGGCCGCAGCCGAGCCCAAGCGCTCGCCGACGCGGCCACCAGCGGCGAGAGTGTGAACGGACACGGCGACGGCGGCGGAGAGGGAGACGGCGACGGGGGCCGGTACCGGCGTGAAAGCCGGTACCGAGGTGAGGTGCTGGTGGCCGAGGTGGACGGCCTGTTCGGCAGCGGCCTCAACCGCCGCCGTCCGGCTGCCGCGTTCGCCATCGACTACCCCTACACGCGGTCGCGCCGTCCCGCCGAGCAGCTGATCCCGCTGGCCGACCTGGTGGTCACGTGGGAGGCGGGCGGGCCGCCGGTTCTGTACTCCCGGCGGCACGACCGGCAGGTGCGCCCGGTGCATCTGGGCGGCGTCGGCGACGGCTTCCTGCCGCCCGCGTTGCGCACGCTGGTCCGGTTGTTCGGCGACTTCACCGCACCGTACCGGCCGACGTGGCTGCTCGGTGAGGACGATGACCCGTGGGCGCACCAAGGCGTCCGGCACACGCCCCGCGCCCAGCTGGGGAGCCTGACTCTGGCCCGGGCGGCGTGGTGGATGCGCGCGCGTGACCTACCATCCCGCGGGACGGGCGAGTCGGATGCGCATCTGATGCTGCGCTGGGCCGAACTCTTCGCCGCCCACGCGATCCCCGAACGCTGCTTCATCCGCATCCTGAGCGAGCAGAGCCGGCGACCAAAGCAGAGCCGGGCCGGCAAGGAACGCAAGCCGCTGTATCTGGATCTGGCCAGCCCGCTGCTGCTGGGCACCGTCGAGCGGGAGCTGAGCCGGCCGGACGCGCGGGTGGTCATCCACGAGGCGCTGCCCGACCCCGCCCACGGCTCGCCGAAGTCCGGCGACCGCGCCTTCCGGACGACCGAGCTGGTGGTCGAGGTCAACGGGCCGGAGCTGACCTATGGCTGACCCGCCCGGCCCCTGGATCAGCGCGCACCTGTTCTGCTGGAGCGATCTGGACGTGGTCCTGACCGACACGGTCGCTCCCCTGCTGCGGCGGCTGCGCGACGAAGGAACCGTCGAGCAGGCGTTCTATCTGCGCTATTGGGAAGGCGGCCCGCACCTGCGGCTCCGTCTGCGACCCGCCGCACCGGAACTGGAAGCCGACCTGCGCGCCCGCCTGACGGAACTGGCATCCGCCCTGGATGCCGGTCGGCCCGACGCGCGAAGCGTGCGGGAGTATGCCGCGGCAGCGGCCCGGCTCGCCGCCGCCGAACACCGCACCAACGACTACGACCCGCACGTGCGCACGCGCGGTCAAGTGGAGTTCCTGCCGTACCGGCCCGAGCACGACTGGTACGGCCATGGCGCGGCGCTGGCCGCCGTCGAGGAGCATTTCTGTCGCTGTAGCCGGACGATGCTCGCGACCGTCGCCGCCGGCGCCCCGATCGCCGTCCGCGCCGGTCTGGCCTTCGCCCTGCACGTCACCGCCGTCTGCACGGCGGCCCCGGACCTGCACATTCCCACGCGGTACCCGCTCGCAGACGACGAGGATTACCGGGCCCGGCCCGCGCTGCGCCGGCAAGCCGAGCGTTGCTGGCATCTCACCCGCCACGACCCGGCCGGGCCTGTGCCGGACGGCGGCGCGCCGGCCGCATGGGCCGCCTCGCTCCGCACCCTGCACACCACCTTGAGCAGGCCGGACCTCTACCGGCCCGCGCTCCCCGAGCACGCCCGGCGCCACCCGGCCGCGGCCATCGCGCCCGGCCCGCTGCCGATCGTCTACGCCCGGCTCGCGCACCTGGCCGCCAACCGGCTCGGCATCAGCCCGCGCCAGGAACACCACATCACCGCCCTGGCCAGATCCGCCCTGACCGATCTGGCCGTCCGACCACCCGACCATCCGACCGCCTGGCCGCCCGACCACCCGACTGTCCGGCCGTCCGGCCGCCCGTCGCCTGAAGACCGCGCCATGAAGGGAGCCCGATGAACGCGACCTGGCACAGCGCCCAGATCTACTACTACGACACCAGCCACGACGATGTGTCCCTGGACGCCGTCCGGCCCACCCTGCGCGCGCTGAGCGAGCACATCGACGCCGCCTACGTCCTCCCGCACTGGCGCCAGGGACCGCACCTGCGCGTCAACGTCCGCTGCCACCCCGACGCCTGGACCGAGCACATCCAACCCGAGATCGCCACCCGCATCGGCGCCCACCTGGCCGAACACCCCTCCACCGCCGTCCTGGACCCCCGAGCCCTGCGCGAGCACGCCCTGCTGGCCCGCCTGGAGCACGAGAACGGGCCGCTGACCCCCTACATCGACGACAACACCATCACCTTCCAGCCCCACGACCCCCGCCTGCACATCTTCGGCACCCTCGAAAGCAGCCACCTCCACGCCGACTTCCACGCCGACGCCACCGACCTGGTGTGGCGGATCCAAGACGAAGTACGCGCCGGACGGATCGACCGCTTCGCCACCGCCCTGGACCTGATGTGGACCACCAGCCACATCGGCTTCCCACCGATCCAGCGCAGCGCCGCCTCGTTCTACTCCCACTCCCTGGCCTTCATCGCCAACAGCCCCGACCCGGCCGTCCGCGCCCGCGAATACGCCACCCGCTACACCGCCAACAAACACGTCCTGGCCGCCCGGCTGCACACCGTGCTGACCACCCTCGACGACCCCTGCACCACCCCTGACCCGCTGATCCGGGACTGGGCCGCGCTGCTGCGCGACTACAAGGACCGCGCCACCGAACTCCTACGCGCCGGCCACCTGCCGATCAACGACCGCGACCTCCCGCGCCCCACCACCCCGATCGTCCCGACTCCCCTGCTCAGCGAGCTGGCCGCCGACCGGCACATGCAGCGGTTCCGCGACACCGTCGACTACCAGCGCTACCGCCTGCTGCTCAACTACACCTACGGGCTGCTGACCCGCCTGCGCGTCAAACCCATCGAACGCGGCCTGCTGTGCCACCTGGCCGCCGCAACCGTCCAGGACGCCTTCGACATCGACATCGCCGCACGCTTCCGCGACTTCATCGCCCACCCCCACCCGCTCGAAGGCAGCCACCCATGACCGCGCAAGCGCCCACCCCCGCCGGCTGGACGACCGAACGCCAGGACCCGTTCGGCCTGCGCCTGCTCGCCGGCCCCCGCGCCGCACTCACCGGCCTGGAACCGCGGACGGTCCTCGACCTGGTCGCCGCCGAACACCTTCTCGTCCTGCGCGGCCTCTCCCCCGACCTCGACGTCGAGGAGTTCGAGGCGTTCGGATACCGGCTCGGCGACCCCATCCTGTGGTCCGACCGGCCCAGCTTCGACGTCCAGGCCCAACCCGACCCCGACGACCACCTGTTCGAGACCGGCTTCATGCCCCTGCACTGGGACGGCATCTACTCCGACGACCACACCCCCGACCTGCAGATCTTCCACTGCGTCCAGGCCGTCGACCCCGCCCTCGGCGGCGCCACCCTGTTCTGCGACACCACCGAGGTCCTGGCCGACGCCACCCCGGAAACCCGCGCACTGTGGAACGGCCTCACCTTCCACTACGAGCGCCCCTTCTACGGCAGGACGCAGAGGCGGGACATCCCCTTGGTCGTCCGGCATCCCCACCACGGATACGACACGCTGCGCTACAGCGAACCCGTCCCGCCCGGCATCACCATCGTCAACCCGCCCCGCGTCACCCTGCCGTCCGTGCCGGACGGACACGACGCCGACCAGATCATGGCCGACCTCCACGCGAGCCTCTACGACCCGCGCCACCTCTACACCCATCACTGGCAGCCCGGCGACATCGTCATCGCCGACAACCGCACGCTGCTCCACACCCGCCAGCCCTACCCCGCCGGCACCCCGCGCCTGCTCCGCCGCATCACCACCCAACACCCCACGGCTCCCGGCACGAGCAGAGGCTGACGCCCTCGACCGGAGGGTTGCCGTAGTACTCGGACGTCCCGGAGCGCCAGGAGTTCAGGTAGCCAAAAAACGCTCGGTCAGCTGTCGGGATGCACCATGAGAAGGACGGCGCGGTTGTGGGCGCCGTGTCCCCGGTACTGGTGCGGACGGGCGGCGTCGAACCGGATGGAGTCGCCTTCGGCCAGGTCGGTGAGGGAGTCGTCGGGTCCGAGGGTGGCGCGTCCGCTGGTGAGCACGAGGCATTCCTCGACGCCGGGCAGGTGCGCGTCGGAGTGCTGGGTGCCTCGGCCGATGGCGATGTCGTAGACCTCCACGGTGCCGCGCAGGCTGATGCGGTGGAGGAGGCGCGCGCTCACCGCGTCGCCCTGGACCTGCGGACGGGGATCATCGGCGCGCACCACCTCGACCGTCGTGGCGGGGGCGTCCAGGAGCTCGCCGAGGGAGGCCTTCAGCGCGGTGGCCAGGGACCACAGGGTGCTGAGGGTCGGGTTGCCCTGGCCCAGCTCGATCCCGTGCAACGTGGTCTTGCTGATGCCGCTGGCCGCCGCGAGGTCGGCCAGCGATATCCCGGCCGCCGCACGGAGTCGTTGCACGTTCTGCCCCACCACTTGCGCGAAATCCATGCGTATCAGCATAGTGGTATGCCCGTACCGGTAAAAAGTTCGGCTGTGGAGGCGACATGACGGTGACGCGGCTACGCGACATCCCGGGCATCGGCGTGGACGCCGTGGGTGACGCGGCCGACGCCGCGAACGACCCGGAACTGCTGCGGCTGGAGAACCTCGACACCGACCTGCGTCCGCCCGCCGTCGCCCTCGCCGCGACCCGCGCCGCCGTCGACACCGACTCGGCCAACAGCTACCTGCCGTTCCAAGGACACCGCTCGCTTCGGGAAGCCGCCGCGGCCCACGTCGGCCGCATCTCCGGGCACGCTTATGACGCCGGCACCCAATGCGTCAGCGTGGCCGGCGGGCTCAACGGCATCCTCAACACGCTGCTGGCCACCGTGGAGCCCGGGCAGGAGGTCGTGCTGTGCGACCCGATCTACGCCGGCCTGGTCAACCGGGTGCGGCTCGCGGGCGGAATCCCCCGGTTCGTCCCCGCACAGCCCACCGCGGACGGCTGGACCGTCGACGCCGGACGGCTCGCCGCCGCCGTCGGACCCGGCACCGCGGCGGTCCTGATGATGGGACCGGCGATGCCGACCGGCCTCGTCCTGGACGAGCGGCACTGGTCCGCCCTCGCCGACGCCTGCGAACGCCACGACGCCTGGCTGATCTACGACGCGGCCATGGAGCGCATCCGCTTCGACGGCCGCCCACCCAGCCATCCGGCCGCCCACCCGGGGCTGGCCCGGCGCACCATCAGCGTCGGTTCGGCGTCCAAGGAGCTGCGGCTCATCGGCTGGCGCGTCGGGTGGGTCGTCGGCCCCGCGCCCATCATGGCCGACATCCGCCTCGTCGGGCTGACCAACGTCGTCTGCCAGGTCGGCCTGGCCCAGCAGGCCGTGGCCGCCGCGCTGGACGCGCCCGACGCCGAGGCCGACGTCGCCGCCGCCACCGCCGAATGGCGGCGGCGCTGCGAGACGGTTCTGGACCAGCTGTCCGCCTATCCCGTCATCCGGCCGCACGGCGGCTGGTCGCTGCTCCTCGACGCCAGGCCCCTGGGACTGACCGCCTCCGAGCTGTCCCGGCGCCTGTTCGACCGGGCGAAGATCGCCGCCACCCCCATGGACGGCTGGGGCCCGAGCGGAAGCCGCTACCTGCGGCTGGTCTTCGCCAACGAGCCCGTCGAACGCCTCACCGGCCTCGGCGAGCGCTTCCGCCTGGCGCTCTGACGGCAGACCGCCCGTCCCCCGGACTGCTCGCGACCGGCGTCCCCTAGCGACGCCGCCGACCTTCCGTCGCCGGCGAGGGCAGCGCGGCTGCGTCCGGGCGTGGAGGCCGCCGCCTCGTTCAGGACGGAGAGCTGGGAAACCCGCGCGGGCCGTTCAGGTGGCGCGGTTCTCGGCCATCTCGCGGAGGCGTAGGCGCAGGGCCTCGCGGTCCGGGCCGGCACCGAAGAAGGCGGCGTCCACCTCGGCCGCGACCTGGACGGCCCGGCTCACCAGGTCGCGGCCGGCGGGGGTGACGACGAGGCGCTTGGCGCGGGAGTCGTCCGGGTCGGGGACGCGGGTCAGCAGGCCGCGGGCCTCCAGCGTGGTCAGGACCTTCGAGGTCATCATCCGGTCGGCCCCCGACAGTTCGGCCGCCGCCTGCTGGGTCGGCGGGCCGTCCTGGCCGGTCAGCCAGTTGACCGAGGCCAGCAGGTTGAACTGGGTGTGGGTGAGGCCGAGCGGCCGGAGCCCGGCGTCCAGCGCCTGCCGCCAGGACAGGGCCGCGTGGTGCAGCCAGAACCCCGGGCTCATCAGCGGGCCCCGGGGGGCCGGTGGTCGCGTCATCGCCGCGCGGCCTCCCGCTCCAGGGCGGCGAACGTGCCCGCCAGCGCCCTGCGCACCTTGGGGCCGTAGTAGCAGCGGAACAGCGGGCCGAGCGGGCCGCGCACCTCGTACCGCTTCCAGACGCGGACCTTCCCGGCGCCGGCGGCCTCCATTCCGTGGTGGACGGTCAGCTCCCCGCCGGGCAGCGGCGATCGCGCGGTCCAGACCCGCTCCGGCTCGACGGCCGTGATGGTGTAGGGGCCGCCGGGGTTGCCGTGCTGCTTGGAGTAGCCGCTGGTACCGACTCCGAACGGTCCGTCCAGCCTGTTCTCGGCCTCGCGCGGGTCCCAGTCCGGGAACCGCTCGACGTCGCACCAGACCGCCCACACCGTGGCGGTGTCGCCACTGATGACCTTCTCGTCGCCGAAGACGTACATGCCGCTCTCCGATCTGTTGTCGCGACTACTATATTCAGTAGTCGCGACAACAGTCAAGGGTCAGGTGGCACGCCACCGAGCGCGTCCCGAGGACGCCACCGCGCATCCCGTTCGAGCGCGGCATATCTCGGTCGTCCATTTTCTTCCCGTGAAAGATGCCGGTCGGTGGTGATGAAGGGGCCACGGGGAGTGGCGGGGCCCGGCCAGGAATTCCGCGCGTGATTCGGGGTAGGCGGGCGGCATGGAGCTGGCATCCGTGAAAACACTGGCTGACCTGGCCGAACTGGTGGAGAACGAGTCGGGGCTGTTCGTGCGCTGGTCCCGGGGGCCGGAGGTCGACGAGGGGGGCGTCAGCAAGGACGACCTGACCGGGACGGAGCTGCCGGGCCTGTCGGCCAACGCGCTGGACGTGGAGGACTGGTGGAAGCCCCGGCCGGTGTGGATGTGGGTGGCCCGCCGCCTCTACGACTACAGCCACCTGGCGCACGAGAAGGGGCCGGGCGTCCGTCCCTGGGTGCTGGAGGGCGAGGTCGTGGGGCACGGGCCGGACAACGAGCCGCTGGTGGCCTGCCGCCGGCCGATCGCCTGGATCGAGGAGGACGTGCTGGAGGAGGCCGAACGCGCCGTCGCCGAGCAGCGCGGCGACTGGGGACCCCTGCGCAGGACCGGCGATGCCTGAGCCGCCGCCGGTTTGTTCCAGTTTGAGGCCATCCAGGTCGGGCACGGTAGGTACTCGCGAGTGACGCAGCGCCAGAGGGGTTCGGCCCGAGAGCGTCCTGACGAGCTGTGACGAAGGGGCAGGAACATGGGAGAACCGGCCACCGGACGGCGCGAGGAGCGCCGGCGGGTCCTGATGTGCCCGCCGACGTTCTACGAGATCACCGACGACAACCCGTGGGCGCCCAAGGACGCCGAGACCGACCGCGACGCCGCGGTCGAGGAGTGGACCCGCCTCAAAGCGACCTACGAAAGGCTCGGCCACGAGGTCGAGCTGCTCGAAGCGCGCCCCGATCTGACCCAGATGGTGTTCGCGGCGAACGGGGCGGTGGCGATCGAACGGCAGGCGTTCGTCGCGCGTCCCAAAAGCGAGGAACGGGCGGGGGAACGGTCGGCGCACGCCGAGTGGTTCGAGAGCGCGGGTTACGACGTCCGATTGTCGGAGGCCACGAGCGAGGGTGAGGGCGACTTTCTCCTGACGGAGAACTTCATTCTCGCCGGCACCGGATTCCGCACCGACCAGCGGGCGCATTTCGAGGCGCAGCAATTCTTCGCGCGGCCGGTCGTCAGCCTCCAGCTGATCCAGGAGAAGTTCTACCACCTGGACACGGCGCTGTGCGTCCTCGACGGCGTGACCGTCGCCTACTACCCGGACGCGTTCTCGCCCGACAGCCGCCGCCTGCTCCGCCGGCTCTTCCCGGACGCGATCATCGCCTCCGACCACGACGCGAACCAGCTCGGCCTCAACGGCTGGTCGGACGGGCACCACGTGGTGATCCACCACACCGCGGAGCAGCTCGCCGACGACCTCACCGCCCAGGGCTTCGAGCCGGTCCCCATCGAGATGCCCCAGCTCCAGGCCGGCGGCGGCGGCCCCAAGTGCTGCACCATGGGCCTCTTCGAACAGGCCCCCACCCACGCCGTCAACTGATCGTCCTCTCCGGCTTCGGCGGGCGCGATCAAGAGTCCTTTATGTAATTGTTTGTCGCATTCATCGAACGGCGGGAACGAGTTTCGCGGGAAAGCAAGCGGCCCGGCGGTCACGGTGGGGTGGCCGCGCGGGAGGGCATGGTCGCCGTCCGGATGAGGCCGGACCGTTGTCCGGAGTGAGGCTCCTGTGTGAAAGTTGACTCCTCGCAGGCTTCACCTTCATCATTCCCCAGCTCGACCGTCGTCCGTGACCGATGAGCGGCCGCCGTTCCTCCGCTGCCTGAATGCTGAATTCGCCGGGAAGTCGCGTGAACAGCTTCGGGGGCTTTCTGGTGGCCGATATCGATGCGCTGATGAAGAAGTACTTCGTTCAGCCGGACGACACCGTGCCGCCTTCGGAGCCGCTCCCGCTCACTTTCGGGGGCTGCCGGGTCACCCCGCTGATCGACGGCACCACCTATTTCGACGATCTCAAGGCGCAGCTCGCGACCGTGGGCCTCGGGACGCCGAGCGAGAACGCGAACCAGTTCATCTACATCGCCGGCTGGCATCTCCATCTGATGGGCGGCAAGATCCTGCCCGCGCCCGGTTCGTCGGGCACGTACCTGCCGACGGTCGAGCTGGAGAAACCCTTCTCCCTGGACGGGCCCGCGGCCGCGGCCCGCATGATCGACCTGCTCAAGGCCAAGGCGCGGGCCGGAGTCGACGTCCGGATCCTGGGCTGGGTCTCGTTCGCGCTGATGGCCGACAACTTCGTCCAGACGAAGGCGGTCAAGCACGGGCTGGGCTGGATCCGCGACATCAACATCGCCACCCTGGCCTCCATCCAGGAGTTACGCACCGAACCCGCCCTCGCCGAGAAGGCCTGGGTGAACATCCTGACCCACCCCGCGGGCGCCGCGCACACCAAGCTGGTGCTCGTCGGCAGCGGCGGCGGCGCCGTCGGCTACACGGGCGGGCTCGACTTCGTGGGCGACCGCCACGGCTCCCAGCCGCACCCCGCCCAGCAGTGGCACGACGTGCAGGCGAAGGTCGAGGGGCCGGCGGTGCAGGCGATGCACGACTACTTCCGCGACATGTGGAACGAGGTCAGGGGCCGGGCGGTGAAGCCCCTGCGGCTCGCCTTCACGAACCTCGACAGCCACACGCCGGGCTCCCTCCCCTTGGCCGCGCGAACCTTGCCGACCACGCCGGTGGGCCGGCATCACGTCCAGTCGCTGCGCACCTTGCCCCAGTTCAACTTCAAGAGCTTCAACCAGCTGCCTCCGAACGACAAGATCTCGTTCGCCCCGGCCGGCCTGTTCGAGGTCCGCTCGGCCTGGATGAAGGCGATCAAGGCCGCCGACCGCTACATCTACGTCGAGGACCAGTCGTTCTGGTCGATCGAGCTGATGGGCAGGCTGCGGGACGCGATCAAGGCCAAGCCCGATCTCAAGGTGCTCCTGGTCGTCGGGGTCGCCGACCCGACCGATCCGGCCTACCCGCCGTACGGGCTGGTCGCGCTGACCCAGGGCCTGCTGAAGGGGCTGACCCCCGCGCAGCGCGCCCAGGTGTCGATGTTCTCCCGGGACGTGATCGTCCACTCGAAGACCACCCTCGTGGACGACCACTGGGCGATCGTCGGGTCGGCCAACTTCGCCCGGCGCAGCCTCTACACCGACATCGAGCACTCGGTGGCCGTCCTCGACGAGGACGACACCCTGGTGCGGCAGTACCGGGTGGGGCTCTGGAGCGACGCCTTCCGCCTCCCCCCGGCCGACCAGCAGAAGATCGCCGACATCGACAAGGCGCTCAACGTCTGGAACGCCTCCTGGGGCACGCCGGGCAGCGGGGTCACCCTGCCGTCCGGCGTCACCCCCGTGGTCCTGCCCACCTCGGAGAAGACGCTCACCGGCAAGGAGCAGGAGAGGTACGACCTCTTCGCGGACGTCGACTCGCGCACGGCATGGGGGGCATGCTCGTCATGACCATATTCATGACCCTGAAGGACTACCTCGGCGAGAAGTGGCCGCCCTTCCTGCCCAAGCCGTCCGACCCCGCCGTCCTCGCGCACATCTGGATCGAGCCGCCGCAGTCGACGGTCGAGCCGGACAAGGTCAATCTGGTGAGCCGCCTGCTCCTGGAGCAGGATCTCGTCCTGGGGCTGCCCGGGCTCGACGCGGTGAGCGTGGTGCTGCAGCGCGACGCTGGTGGTTCCGCCGAGCCCGAGGGGATCGGCCTGGAGCTCGACTTCGTCCCGCAAACGGTGCTGCGCGTGACCGACGCTCCCGTGGCGCTGCGGTTCGGCCCGAGCCTGCTGCGCCCCATGCGCAAGGTGACCAACGGCGGCGACGCCCGCTACGAGCCCGACCCCGGACGCCCGTTCGTCGAGCTCGCGGTGCCGAAGCTCAGCGGGAGCGCCAGCAGGGACGGCATCCGCTCCGACACGCCGTTCAGCGCTCCGCTCCCCTACCCGGTCCAGATCGCCGACACCGGGGTGGTGATCGACAGCGCCACGGTCGGCTTCCACCAGGCGGGCGGCAAGGCGTGCCTGGTGCTGCAGTGGAAGGAGGGCGCCCTGGGCAGGCTGCTCGGCCGGTTCGTCCCGAACCTGGGCGACCGCAGCCCGGCGGGCGATCAGGACGTCACCCTGCGCCTGATCATCGGCGCGGACGGCCTCGAAGAGGCGCGCCTCGACTGGCGGGCGGCCGCGTCCGGCGCCGCTTTCGCGCTGCCCGGGCTCAGCGTGGACGTCCCGGCGTCCAGCCGGTTCTCGCTGCTGCTGATGCGCCAGGGCGCGGGCCTCGGCCGCGCCGCGTTCGTCGTCACCCTGACGGGGACCGACCCCGTGACGGCGGGCAGCACCTTCGCCTGGAACCGCGACGGCGACCGCGAGCTGCACAACGACGAGCCGCCCCAGCCGCCCGGCAAGCCCCTCTTCAGCGTCTCGCTGAAACCGCCGGACGGGCCGCGCAGCCTGGTGCTGCTCGACGTCACGCTCGGCGCGCCGAAGCTGCCCGGCTTCTTCCGCGAGCTCACCACGCCGATCCCGCCGCTCGACCTCAACGATCCGGCCGGCCTCTGCAGACCCGTGGTGTTCGACCCCGCCGACCTCGGGACCGGCTGGACGGCGCAGCTGAGCGTCAACATCGACGCGGGCGGCGGCGCGTTCACGCTGCCCTTCCTCAAGCAGGGCCAGGGCGCCGACTCGCAGCTCCTGCAGCTCTACACCGACACGCCGCTCACCGGGCTGCCGATCACGCTGCCGCAGGGCGAGGTGAGCTTCGACCTCGGGGTGCGGGTGCGGGTTCTCAGCATCGGCTTCGACCTGCTGTGCCGGCTGACGTTCGACCTCGGCACCTTCGCGCTCAAGGTCGACCACGACCAGGGGATCGCGCTGCGCTCGACGCAGGCCGAGCGGGAGTTCCCCGACCTGTTCGGGCTGCGCTGGCGGTTCCGGGGCAGGGATCTCGGCGACAAGACCTTCCACTACTTCACCCTGGCCACCAAGGACTACCACTACCAGCTCCAGCAGCCGGACGGGGCGGTGCTGGAGCTGGACTTCACCCGCGCGAGCGAGGAGCCGATCACCTTCAGCGTCCGGGACTTCGCCCTGACGCCGAAGGGCGTGAACCTCGCCGCGACCGTCACCGACCGTCCGGCCCGGCTTAACGGGCTGCGCACGCGGTTCCGCTTCACCGACAGCGGCTTCTCGATCCGCGAGAACCGGATCGCCGACTTCACCCTCGCCGGGTCGGGTCCGCTGCCGCCCGACCTGGTCGGCGACGCCACCGCCGACATCGCCCTCCAGTTCGCCCAGCGCGACGGCGGCAACCTGACCCTGGTGCAGGGCGCGGCGAACCTGCGCGGCGTCAAGCTGCTGGACTGCAAGGGGACGCGCTTCCAGTTCTCGGTGGACGCGCTGGGCCTGCGGTTCGTCGACGACGGCGCCTTCCACCTCTACTTCACCGTCACCGGCTCCGCCCGGTTCGTCCTCGCCCCCGGCGACGACGCGGACGGGCCGCTGGGGCTGCTCGGCAAGATCCGCATCGACCTGGTCCAGTGCCCGCTCACCGGCGACGCCAAGGTGATCTCCAAGCATGTGAAGTTCCTGGTCGAGCTGCCGAAAGCCGTCACGTTCAGCTTCCTCGGCTGCTTCGAGATGGAGCTGCGCGCGATCGGGTTCGTCCCGCAGTGCGAGTTCTTCGGCGGCGACAGCGCCATGCAGGTGACCGGCCAGCTGAAGTTCGCGCAGGGCCCCGGCGACACCCCGGACTCGCGGCCCGACTACCACGAGCTGTTCATCGGCCTGCCGCTGCCGGGCGAGTTCACACCGCGCATCCACTTCGCGCGCCTGCCGGTGAACTTGGCCATCGGCGCCGCCTTCCGGCTGCACGGCGTGGTCGACTTCGTCGACGAGCCCGACCAGACGGGGCTGGTCGGCGAGGGTGTCGTGCAGATCCAGGGGCTGCCGACCATCGCGGCCAGCTTCGGGTTCCTGCGGGTGCGCCGCGGTCCGGGTTCGCCGTGGCTGCGGGCCTGGTTCCTCTACCTGGAGATCCGCCAGGTCAGCTTCATGATCCCGGTCATCCAGATCTACCTGCGCGAGATCGGGATGGGTTTCGGCTACCGCTTCACCATCGCCTCCATCAAGGCCGCGGACGCCGAGAACGACGTCCGGAAACTGCTGAAGACGCTGGAGGGCCTCTCGCGCACCCAAGGGGACCTGTCCAGGCGCGACCGCTGGGCGGTGGACCTGGAGGACGCCGGCCAGGACCCGCGCTGGACGATCGTGCTGCGCGCGATGATCTCGCAGACCTCCGCCTCGGCCTCGCCGCTGCGCTACGACGCGTTCGCCGAGGCCGACCTGGCCTGCGTCTTCCTCGTCGACGCGATCATCGCGTTCCGCAGCGACCTGACGTTCTTCATGGCGGTCCGCGGCTGGTTCAACACCAACTACGCCGACTACGTCACCGACCGGGACGGCGCCCGCGAGAACCCCATCCTCAGCGGCTTCGTGCTGCTGTCCCCGCGGCAGAAGCGCTTCCTCGCCCACGTCTCCAAGCCCGAGGGCGGCAAGCCGGGCGTCCACCCGCCGCTGCCCGACTTCGTCCGCGACGCGATCGGCAACAGCCGCTTCTCCGCGACGCTGCTGATCGAGCCGGGCCTGTTCCACTACGAGCTCGGCTGGCCGAACATGCTGCGCTGGCACACCACGCTCGGTCCGCTGGCCGTGGAGGTCGAGGGCGGCTTCATCTTCCGCGTCTCCACCACCGAGATGGTGCTCGGCACGAGCTTCCTCGCGCGCGGACGGCTCGACCTCAGCGCCGGCGTGGACCTCGGGCTGGTCGGCATGCGGATCAGCGCCACCGCACGGGTGGCGTTCGGCGCGCGCTACATCGGCGTCGTCGACTTCCGCGACCCGCTGCACGGCTCGGCCGTCTACGGCGCGATCGGGCTGGAGGTGCAGGTCTCCTTCGCCGTCGAGTTCTGGATCAAGATCCCGCTCGTGTTCACGACCATCCGGCTGTCGTTCAGCTTCAGCCTGGAGATCACCTTCAGCGCGGGCCTGGAGATCGGCGTGAAGGGGCTGAGCATTCCCGGCGTGCGCGGCAGCGGCACCGTCGGCGTCTCCTGCTGCGGCCACAGCCTGCAGGCCAACGTCAAGATCGCGTTCGAGGAGGGGAACGTCGAGGCGGCCCTCGACCGGACCAAGCAGTTCCTCTCGCTGGGGCTGGAGGCCACCGAGGTCGAGCCGGTGCCGGGCACCGGCGGCGCGATGGACGCCGCGCCGGAGTTCACGCGCCTGCTGTCCGCGCGCCCCGCCGGGCTGCCGCCGCGCGCCCTCGCGGCCGTGATCGGCGAGCGGACGGCCGCGCCGGCTGCCGACGTGTTCCACGTTCCCGGCTACGTCCTGTTCGTGCTGCGCGACGCGCCGAGCTGGGACGCCGACCGCCAGACCTACTTCGTCCTGCTGCCGCAGGCCGAACGGCTGCACCGGGACGCGCAGGGACGGCTGATCCCGGACGAGGACGGCTTCCCGGTCGCCGAGCCCGAGCTCGGCTTCCTGCCGCCGCCACCCGCCGACGGCACCACGGTTGGCAAGGACTTTTTCCTGCGCGTCCCGAAGCCGGCGGCCGGCGAGAGATACACCCTGCGCCACTTCGAACCGCTGCCCACGCCGCAGTTCGTCGACGTGACCGGCGCGGTCGCCGCGGGCGACCCGATCACGTGGGCGGTGAACTGGGCCGCGCGGCTGTACACCGGCGGCGCGGCCGAGCGCCGCGTGGTGAACCCGACCACCGGCCAGGCGGGCGACCCCGCGCCCCTCCAGGACGGCCTCAGCCTGGCCCAGCACCTCGGCAGCGCCTTCAAGCAGACCTACACCGGCGCGGGGGACGCCGCGGTCGCGCACCCGGTCGGCGACCCCGGCGCGCTGCCCGGCTACCGTCCGCCGGTCGGCGACCCCCGCGTGCAGAACCCCTCGGACAGCTCCTTCGAGGCGGCCGTGCGCGGAGCCTACGAGCAGTTCGGCGGCTCGCCCTACCTCAAGCGCGACCCGCAGGAGCTCTACGAGCAGCTGCTGGAGGCCGCGTTCGCCCCGGGCACGACGATCTACGCCGCCGACGGCGCCGCGCGGGACGGCGGCGACCCCGGCACGGTCGGCGCCGTCCAGGCCGACCAGCAGGCCCACCAGCTGCGCGGCGTCATCATCCACGACATCATCGCCGACCTGCGCGCCTTCCACGCCGAACCCGACCCGGCCAGGCGCGCCGCGCTCACCGCGAGCTCGCTGGCCTTCCAGATGGGGCTGGTGTTCGCGGTGCGGGCCGCCGACGGCGGCCGTCCCGCCTGGCTCGACCAGGTGACCACCGGCCTGGACGCCCAGCCGTCCATCGGCCAGCGCGAACGGCCCGACGCCACCGATCCCGGCCCCACCCGCCAGGACGTGCGGACCTTCAACGTCGCCCAGGCCCGGTTCGACCTGTTCCCGCCCGAGTTCCAGCAGGTGCGCCAGTACAGCAACGCGAGCACCATCGCCCTGGCCTGGGAGCTGAGCTGGACGCGCCGGGCGCTCCCGGGCGTCACCCGCGTCCAGAACGACCCCGACCACCACCTGGCGCACTACCTGGTGCGCCGGCGCGCCCTCGACGGCGACGAGGCCGAGCGCACCACCACGGTCAAACCGGTCAAGGTGCTGCACCGCCACACCACCGACGTCGCCGCGGCGGGCGGGGTCACGCCGACCGACACCCTGTCGCTGCTCCAGCCGCGCTTCCAGGTGGTCGACCACTTCCCCGACACGGCCGCCGACCGCGCCGCGCTGCCGCGGAAGGGACGCACGTACGTCTACACCGTCACGCCGGTCGACTTCGCCGGCCACGCCGGACGCCCGCTGACCCTCGTCGCGACCCGCTACCCGACCACGCCCCCGGCGGTGCCGGTGGACGGCGACCTCACCGTCGGCTACGCCATCGCCCCGTCCGACCTGGCCCCGGCCGACCTGGCCCCGGCCGGCGCGGTGACCCCGCAGGTGATGGAGCCGCGCCAGGTCTACGTCGAGTGGACCGAGGCGGCCCGCCAGGACGGCCCGGCGGTGCCGATCCGCACCTACCGGCTGATCTTCCGGCGGGAGAGCACCGTCCCGATCGGCTCCTACGGCCTGGACGGCACCACCCAGCGGGGCCGGACGGCCGGGCTGCCGACCTCCAACGCCCGGCCGCTGCCCACCGACGTCACGATCGACCTCGACCACGTCTTCGGACCGCCCGGTGCGCGCGCGGCGGTGGTCCCGGTCGCCGCGCTGCGGGCCGCGGGCGTGCTGCCGGACGGCGCCTGGCGTCCCGAGGCGTGGCGGGTGTTCTTCCAGACGGTCTCCGACCGGGACGTGCCGTCGGCCCTGGCGCCGGTGCAGCTCCGGCTCGCCGCCGAAGCGGTCGCCGCGCCGCCCGCCGCGCCCGCGCCGACCGACCGCATCGAGCACTCGGGCAACCCGCGCGAGGAGCGCCGCCCGGCCGAGCTGGAGTGGCTGCCGCGCCCGACCGGCTTCCCGGTGGTCCGTCCCGAGGACGAACGCGCCGAGCCGGGCCTGGCCCACGCGCCCATGCCCCTCCCCGGCCCCACCCCCGGCGCCGCGGCCGGTGGGCCGCCGCCGTTCGTGTTCACCGGGGACATCGGCGCGAGCGTCGGGTTCCGGCCGCATCCCCTGGGCATCCGGGCGATCCGGTTCCGCTGGAACCAGGGACCCAGCGGGGACGCCGCCTACCCCCTGGAGCTGAACGCCGGGTACCGGCTGTACGAGCTGGACATCGACGCGGCCACCACCGACACCTTCGCCAGCGCCGCCCGGCTCGCCGCCGAGCTGCGGCTGCGGCAGGAGGTCCAGATGCTTCCGCCGGACGACCTGCCGCTGGTGCCCGGCGACACGCTCAACACCAGCCAGTGGGAGGCGTGGTACCCGGGGGCCGTCCAGCGGCGCCGTCCGCCGGACCCGTCCGCCGGGGGCGTGCGGGACGAGCGCGGTCCCTGGTACTCCTGGCAGGACTCCTACCTGGAATGGCCCGAATGGCAGGGCGTCACCCAGCCCGGCGGCAAGCGCGAAACGCCGCTGCATCCGCTGCTGGGGCGCCTGCTGGAGCGGCTGCGCGCGCTGCGTCCCGGCAGCGCCACCGACCCGCAGGGCCGGGTCACCGGCGGCTACGCCGCCGCCCTGCAGCTCAGCCCGCCGACGCTGCCCAACGGCCTGGCCGACTTCCTGGCCAGTTGCCCACCCGGCGCCGACCGCTACGGCTGGGGCGCGCTGCAACGTCTCGGGCTGTCAGTGACCTTCAGCCTCCACGACCCCGACACCGGCGTCCTGCACGGCCCGAAGCTGCTGGAACTGCTCAAGGGGCTCTTCGCGCGCCTGACGGGCACCCCGGCCGACCCCGACGCCGCGGCGTTCGCCGCGCTGCGTCGGCACCTGCACGTCGAGCTGCTGTTCCAGCCCGGACGCTGCGTCCAGCTCGGCGAGCGTCCGGCCGCGGGCGACGACCTGCTGGCGCTCGTCCAGATCAGTTTGCGGCCGGCCGTCCGGCAGCGGCTGCGCTACCGCGCCGTCACGCTTACCGGACGCTCCAACGCCGACGTCGAGGTGCGGTTCACCCCGTCCGCGCCGTGCAGCCTGGTCGTGCGGCCCGATGACGGCGCCGGGCAGCAGGAGCTCGAACCGCAGCCCGCGCCGATCGCCCGCACGATCCGGCTGCCGCTCAACGGCGAGGCGGCCCTGCTGCTGCGCGGCGCCACGCTACCGGGGACGGTCGAGGTCCGTCCGCAGGCCCGGCTGACCGCCGATCCCGCGCCGTTCGACCCGGCGATCGCGCCGCTGCTGGACTACGACGCCGGCCGCAAGCTGCTCAGCGCCCGCACCCTGCTCAGCGCCGACCAGCTCGCGCTGCTGCGTCCCTCGCTCGCCGCGGCCGACCTGCCGGCCGCGGAGAACCTGGCCGGGACGGTCCGCATCGAGGACTTCGGCCCGACCGACGAGCGCGCCCACCACTTCACCGTCGCGACCGGCGCGCTGGCCGCCGCGTTCGCCGCGCCGGACGACGGCGTCCCCGAGCGCGTCCAGTGGTTGCGGCTCAAGTACTACCTGGAGACGCTGAACAGCAACGATCCCAAGGTGCCCGACTCCCAGAAGGTCACCCTCCCCGCCGACGCGGCCGGGATCGCCGAGGCGCTGCCCGGCGTCCTCGCCTGGACGGCGCGGTTCTTCGACGCGAGCGGCGCGGTGGACGCGGGACCGGACGGCCTCGGCGCGACCGGCGCCGGTCCCTGGACCGCCACGGCCTACCCGCGCGCCGGTTCGCCCGCGCCGGCCACCCCCGACGCCGACGGGCGCCTGACCTACACGCAGCTGATCGAGGACCGCTGGGCGCACACGCTGCGCTACCACCTCCAGCCGTACGGCCGCTACGACCTGCTGTGGCAGAGCCTGCGCCGCTCCCCCACGCTGTTCCCCGGCCGCGCGGCCGCCGAGGCCGGCGCCCCGCCGGTGCAGGTGGATCCCGCCGCGGGCGGGCTGGACGTCGTCCTCGACCGCACGCAGGCCGTGGACGCCCCGCTCGTCCTCGGCTCGCGGCGGCTGGACGAGCCGGCCACCCCAGCGCGTCCGCCCGCGCCCGGCGCGATCTGGGAGGTGATCGTCGCCCGGCACCACGAGCAGACCCTGGCCGAGCGCAACCAGACGCTGCTCCGGCAGCTCGCGTTCCGGCAGGTCGCCTTCACCCTGCTGCGCCGCTTCGGCTACTCCGACTGGTACGCGTGGGTGCGCGGGTTCGCCAAGGACCACCAGCGCGAGCTGCCCGTCCGCCTGGTCGAGGACGTCTACCCGCCCGTCCCGGACGCCCTCCCGAGCGCGCCGGACCATCTCGTCCTGGACGGCGCGACGGACCCGGACGAGCTGCGCGGCCTCGACCTGCCCGAGCGCGTCGGCGACTTCTCCCAGGGCGTCCTCGCCCTCCAGTGGCGGGCCCTGCCGTTCTACTACGAGCACCGCCTGCTGGTGATCGCGCAGACCGACGGCACCGTGTCGCCGGTCAACGGCGTCACCCAGCGCGACCTGACCTACCGGTCGCCGCTGCCGAGCGCCACCGCCAGCGGCGCGGACATCGTGTGGCACCGGCTGCCGCCGTTCCCGCCGCTGCCCGCCGACGGGCAGTTCCAGCAGGACACCCGCGTCCGCACCATCACGATCCCGCTGCGCCGGTTCTGGGACGGCCTGCCCGACGAGGCCCAGCAGCGCTGGCCCGCCGAGGCGCCCGACGCGGCGTCGAGTGCGGCGACGGCGCGCAAGCTCAGCGCCCTGCCCGACCCCGAGGTGGTCTACCAGATCGTCGAGCTGTTCAGCGGCAACATCGAGGTGCAGGCCGAGTGCTTCTACGACCCGGCCGCGCGGAAGTTCACCCACCGCCAGCTCGGCAAGCGCTTCCTGGTCGCGCAGACGACGCTGGCGCCTCCGACCGGCGCGCTCGGCGACTTCCCGCTGGCGGTCGATCTCGTCCAGGTGAGCGAGGAGCAGCTCAGCACCGGCTACGACACCGGCAACCTGCCGCTCGACACCCGCAACCGTGTCGCCATCGACGCGCACGGACGGCTGCTGCTCGCCGGAGTGATGACCAAGGGCGACCGCGACGCCCTGGTCGGTCTGATGCACGAACCGGACGCGGCCAAGATCCAGGCCATGTTCGACGCCTGGTACGCCACCGAGCCGGTCAGCGCCCCCGCCGCGGACCTGCCCGACCGGCTCCGTCCGCTCATCGACTTCCTGCCCGCGCCGACCCTGACGCTGGTCTGGCAGGGCCCCTCGGACGCCGCCGGCGAAGCTCTGCGGCAGCTCCCCGGCGACAGCGCCTTCACGGACGCGATCGCGCAGATCATCACCCGGGCCACCGGCGCGGGCCCGGACGCCGTCACCCGCGTGGAGATCCCCGCCGGACCCGAGCAGATCCCGGACGAGCTCCAGAACAAGGTGCAGCTCGCCCGCAACGCACCCGGAACCCGGTACGCGGGCATCACCTGGAGCGGCACGATGAGCGGCGACGACATCGCCGCGCTGCGCCGCTGGGCCCGCTTCCCCGAGTTCGCGGACGCCGTCGAGAAGCTGATCGCGGCGGTGCACGACGCGAGCACGGGCACCCCGCCGCCCCCTCCGCCGTCGTCGGTCACCGTCCCGTTCGCGGTCGCGGTGCGTCCGATCCAGACCGCGCTCGGCGGCGTCCTGGCCGACAAGCTGCTGCTCGGCGCGGTGCTGATGCGCTACCACGGCATGATGCGCGCCGACGATCCGGCCGCGCTGGCGGCGTCCTATCCCGGACGGCCCGACCAGCTCGCCCTCGGACGGCTGCACCGCACCAGCCAGGACGGCGGTATGCGCGGCCGGTCCCTGGTGATCCGGGCCCGGCGCGGCAGCGCCGCCCCGAGCGACCCGCGACCGATCGACCCGCAACCGATCGACCCGCGACCGATCGACCCCACCGACCTGTGACGGCCCGTCCACGGCCGGAACCTGACCGCCGGCCACGAGCGGACCAGGAGGAGCAGATGGCGAACCTTCCCGACCTGCCGAAGGTGAGAATCGCGGGCCCCTTCTGGACGGCCGAGGCCGAGGTGATCCGGCTGGCCGACCCGGCCGTGAACCTCGCCTTCCGGACCCTGTTCACGGACACCACGCCGCGGCAGGCCGCCGGCGAGGACGACGTGCTGCTGCCGGGCTCCCTGCTGGCGCTGGTCTACGTCACCAGCGTCACCATCAGCCCGACGAACAACGCCGCGCCGCAGTACCTGTGGACGCGCAGCGGCACCAAGCCCGACGGGCACCTCTCGCCGCCCGCGATCCGCGCGGCGATCAGCGCCGGCGCGGCCGGCCTGCTGCTGCTCCAGGCCCCCGCGGACGGGTGGCCCACCGGCATCGCCGGCGACCTTCCCGTCCTGACCTGCCTCGGCGGCGAGATCGTCCTCGACGCGATGACGCCGCAGGCCGGCGCCGTCCAGCGGCTGTACACCGCGCTGGGACTGGCCCCGGCGGCGATCGCGCAGCGGACCGGCGCCGCTCATCTGCTCGGCGCCCTCGCCGTCCACTCCGGGGGGCTGTCGGCTTTCGGGCAGATCCGCCTGCTCTGGGACGGCGCCCCGGTCAGTGCGGTGTTCCAGCTCGCCCGGATCGTCCCGGACCCGGTTCCGGCGCCGGGCGCGGCGGTGCGCGGCTTCCGGATGACGATCGAGGCCGAGCGGCTGACCGACGCCGAGCAGGCGGCGCTGCTCACGTCCTGGCGGCGGTTCAACCGCTACCTCAACCCCGGCAACCCGCTGAACGGGCCGGGCCTGCCTGCGCCCGCACCGCAGTGGGCCACGCTGGAACCCGCCGACCCGCTCACCGTCCCGCGCCTGTTCTGGGAGATCGCGCCCTGGCAGGAGCAGCCCGGCACGCGTCCGATCGGGTTCCCGGGCGAGACGTTCAGCCTGCTGCTGAGCGACCGGCAGCCCTACGACCCGGCCGTCCAGCCCGACACGCTCGCCCGGATCACGCCCGCGGGCGCGCGGGTCTCCGCCGACGGCGCGAACCTGCGGCTGGAGCTGGCCGCCGGCGACCCGCCCGCCGGGTCCTCGGGAACGTTCGGCTACCACGCCGTCCGCGACGGCTCCGGCTGGAGCGAGCGGGTCACCCTCGCCGCCGCCACGCTCGCCTTCGACCCGAACGAGGCCGCGCGGCGGCTCCGCGCCACCTTGCGGGAGCCCGAACCGTCCTGGACGCGCCCGGCGGCGGGGACCGCCGCCCCCGTCACCCCGCCCGTGCTGTGGGGGTTCACGCCCTTGGAGGACGGCTGGGCCCAGCTTCCGCTGCCCAACCTGTCCGAGCAGATCTACCTCGACGCGGGCGTGGCGCGAGCGCAGCCCGTCCCGGCGCCCGACAACCTGCTGCGCGGCGCCGTCGGCTACGGCAACGACGACTCGTCCGGGCTCGGCCAGGCGCCCGGCGAGCAGCCCTGGAGCCTCACCCTCGCCGCGGCCCGGCACATGACCGGCACCTGGGTGCTCGCCCCGGCCGGCGCCGAGTACCGGCTCCAGTCGGCCGACCTGACGCTGGACGCGCCGGAGGTGGCGCTCGACGGCCTGCTCTGGCTGAGCACCCGCGCGCCCACCGCGGCCGACGCCCTGCCCGACCTGGACGACTGGATCGGCGGCCTGGCGACCGTCCCCCTGCGCACCGTGACCGGACGCGAGCTTTTCGCGCCGCTGGTACGGCTCACCTTCGACGCGATCGGCTTCGCCTGGCGCGGCACGCCCGCGCCTTCGGCCGCCCTGGGCGCCTGGGCGTTCCAGTACGGGATCGACCCGGTCCTGCTGCGCGCCCTGGTGACCGGCGGCGTCCTGGCTCCCGACACCCTCGGCGCGGCGCTGCCGCTGGTGTGGCGCCGCCACCCGACGCTGCCGATGGTGCAGGCCCTGGCGCTCACCCAGAGCGTCGATCCGCCCAACGTGCCGATCGCGGGGCGGCAGCTCGTCCCGTTCGAGCTGCCGGTGACCCGCCAGGACGGCCTGGACCTGCCCGGCTCCTGGCGCTTCGCCGCCGACGGCGCCGGCGGGTGGCCGCGCTACACCGGCGCCCTCGCGCCCGCCCGCGAATGGCTCGGCACGGACGCGGACAAGCTGTACGACCTCCCCCTGGCGGCGCTGTCGCTGCCCGGACTGGTCCTCGACCCGCGCCCCGACGGCGACCCGCCGCAGAGCGACCCCGCGCTCGGGCTGGCCGTCCAGTACCGGTACGACCTGCCGTACACCGACGAGATCCAGGCGCTGGCGCAGCTGCCCAGGATCCCCAGGGACCCGCGGGAGAGCTCGCCGCTGCCGGACTCCGTGCGGCCCGATCCGCCGCGTCCGCTCACCCGCGCGGACTACGCCGCGCACTGGCGGCGCCTCGCCGAGCGCGCCGGCCTCGCCGCCGCCGACGGCGTGACCGCCTTCGCCCGCCAGGACGGCCGGACCGTGCTGCGCTTCCTGGCCGCCGCGCGCGCCTGGCCCGTCCGCGCGGCCTTCGCCCTGGACGGCTACCCGGGCGAGCTGCGCCTGGACAACGCCGACCCCGCGCAGAGCGCCCCGCTGACGCTGACCGGCGAGGCGGCGCTGCGCGGGATCGACGGCGACTTCGCCGACGGGGCCGCCGGCCTGCGCCGCCTGCCCGCGGACGCGTCGGCCGGCGCCGCCCGGTACCGGTTGACGGCCGGAAGCATGGCCGCCTGCGCCGTGAGCGGCACCGGCTTCGCCGACCAGCGCGGTCTGGTGCGCGGCGCGAGCGTGGCCGCGTCCAACCTGATCCGGACGCCGCTGAGCCACCCCACCGCGGGCGACGTGCAGCTGACCACGACCCGCGTCCCGCTCACCCTGGGCCACGGGACGGCGTCCTGGCGGCTGTGGTTCCGCGACCTGCCCGCCCAGGGTTCGAGCTTCACCAAGGCGTCCGCCCGCTCGCCTGAATCCGTCGAACTGGATCTGGACTGCAACGATCCGGAGGCGCGCAGCAGCGACTACGAGCACCGCACCGGATACGAGTGGCGGCTGCGCCCGCTCGACGACGATCCCGACGCGCCCGCGCCCGCTCTCGACCTGTTCGGCCTGCGCTTCTTCCCGCTGGTGCTCGACCGCGTGCTGTTCGCCGGCGACGGTGTGACCGCGGTCGAGGTGATCGGGCGGTTGCAGCTTCCGGTGGCCGGTTCCGCCGGCGAGCAGACCGAGCTGAGCAACTGCGTGCGGCTGACCTTCACCGGCACCGGCGGTGGCGGTCCCGGTGCCGCCGGGACCTCGCTGACCCTGAGCGCCATCGGGCTCGACGGTCCCGCGCTGGAGTGGCCGTTGGCCGTCGCGGCCGGCGAGGCCGGGGACGCGCCGCGCCTGCGGGTCGGCGGTGTCGCCCTGGCGTCCGGTGGCACCGGCCTGACCGCCGACCAGGTCCGGTTGTCCTTCCACCTGTTCCAGGTGGAGTGGACGGTCGCGCTGCCGGCGATCGCCTTCCCCGATCCCGCCACGCCGCCCTTCACCCTGCCCGGTGCGTCCGCCCAGGACCCGATCGTGCCGCAGCGGGTCGCGCTCGGCCTCGACATGACCGGCGGCCGGCACACCCTGAACCTCGCCCTCGCCGTCCGGGTCGGCAGGCCGCCGACCGGGTTGCAGGCCCTCTACCGCTTCGACGAGGGCGGCGGCGCGACCGTCCACGACTCGTCCGGCATCGGCGCGCCGCTGCACCTGACCGCCGCCACGACCCAGGGGATGAGCTGGAGCGCCGGCGGCCTGACCCTCATCAAGCCGACGCTGATCCGCTCGGGCGCGCCCGCGGCCAAGCTCCACGCGGCGGTGAAGGCGAGCGACGAGATCAGCGTCGAGGCGTGGGTGAAGCCCGTGACCGGGCTGCTGGGCAACGGGCAGTTCGACATCCTCACCGTCTCGTCCGACGACGCGCACCGCAACGTCACGCTCCAGCAGCGCAAGGGGCTGCTCGACTCGTCCGGCCTCGACGCCTGGCTGCGCACCGCCGCCACCGACGACGCCGGCAGCCCCGACCTGGCCACCCCGCCCGGATCGCTCGGCCCCGACCTGACCCACCTGGCCTTCACCCGCTCCGCCGACGGCCGCACCCGGATCTACCTCAACGGGCGGCTCGGGGCCGAGCACACCGTCGGCGGCGGCCTGGCCCCCTGGGACGACCGGTTCGAGCTGGCCCTCGGGGACGAGATCACCGGCGGCCGGGCCTGGCTCGGCACCTACCGCATGGTCGCGCTCTACGACCGCGCCCTCACCGCCGAGGAGGTCGCCGCGCGGTTCGCCTCCGGCCCGGCGTCCGCGCCGATGACGACCCGCGGGCAGGCCCTGACCGCCGCGCTGACCTTCAACCTGATGGCCTCCGGGGCCGGGGCCGGGGCCGGGGGCGGCGTCGGGGGCGGGGCGGGGAGTTTCACGCTCGACGGCGCGAACCTGTTCGACGACCTCGCCCTCGCCGTCACCCTTCCCGACGGCTCGCCCGCCGCGCTGGCCGGCGACACGACGCTCCAGTTCGGGTGGAACGGCTACAGCGCCCCGCACCCGGAGGGCCTCCAGTTCCTGCCCGGAATGCGCCTCGCCGACGCCGCGACGCCCGGGATCGGCGAACGCGCCGCTCCCGGCTTCGCCACGGTGACCTTCCGCGCCGTCGCCCGGCCGGACGACGTGCCCCGGCTCCCCCTCACCGGCGCCTTCGTCGAAGCGCTCCTCGTCACCCACTGGGGCCGCTCGCTGCAGGATCCGGTCCCGAACCGGACCGCCGACGCGGCGCAGCTGTACGGCTCCTCGGCCGGCGACCTCGTGATCGGTTACACCTCCCGCCTGGACGGCTGGCAGTGGCGCGAGCGCTTCCTGCTCAACGGGATGCTCACCGCCACCGACCTGGTGTCCTGGCCGCGGCAGCTCGGCTACGACGCGTCCAATGCGCGCATCACCCTGCCCGCGGCCCGCGCCGCCGGAGCCCCGCCCCTGACCCACCTGCGCCACACGATCCGGGTGCTGCTGAACCAGCACGAGCTGCCCGCGTCCACCCTGACCGGCGCGGACGGCCCGCTGCTGTTCACCTTCGCTCCGGGCCGGAGCTGGCAGCCCCTCGCCCTGGTCGAGCACCAGCTCGTCGAGGTGACCCCGGCCGCCGACGGGAACGGCGGGACCCTCGGCCGCGAAGCCCGCTGGACGTCCGTCCAGGAGGTGCGGCTGCTCGCGCCCCAGCGCGCCGCGCAGTTCCTGCGGAGCCTCGCCGGCCTCCAGACCATCGACCCCGTCACCGGCGTCGTCCCGCTCGGCGGCGCGGGCGGCGGCTACCTGACCGCCGGCCTGTCGGCGCTGCTGGCCGCCCCGGGCGCGGCGCTCGACGCGCTGCCCGGCGACACGCTGCTCATCGAGGCGAGCGGGCACCACCTGGTCGGGCTCGCGCCCGCCCCGGGCAGCGCGGCCACGACGCTGCAATACCTCCCGACCGGCAGCCAGGGCGCCCTGCTCAGCAGTCCGGCGGACTACGCGCCCGGCGACCCCGCCGACCCGCGCTGGCTGCTGCTGACCCTGCCGTTCCTCGGACGCCTGCAGGACACCTCCCGCGACCTGGCCCGGCCGCCCGCCGGGCAGCAGCCCAGCCCGCTCCAGACCGACCCGCTGCTGCTCGTCTCCCGCCTGCGCGCCGCCGCCCCCACCACCGCCCTGCCCGCCCTGGCCCTCGCCCTGTGCGGCTGGGCGGACGGCACGCCGCTGCCCGTCACCCTCGCCGGCCTGGACACCGCGGTCGGCCGCGGCTTCGCCCGGCTCGACCCGCTGTCGCTCGAGGAGAGCTGGTTCCGCGCGCAGAACCCGCCCCCCGAACCGCAGGACGACCTGCTCCAGAGCGTCCTCGCGGCGCTGCCCGAGACCCCGGCCCGGCTCAGCCGCCCGGCCGCGCTGCGCCAGGCGTTCGACCCGCGCCGTCCGTTCTACCCGCCCCGGCCGTCCGGCCTGCCGGAACTGCCCGAACCCTCGCCGTACGCCGACCCGCTCTGGCGCGAGGACGGGCTGCTGCTGACCCAGTCGGTCAGCAGCCTGTCGCCCACCGGCAAGCCGCCCTACGGCTGGACGCTGGCCGCGGCGCTCATCGCCAGTAGCGGTCTGCTCGGCCAGTCACCCGGCGACGGGACTCGCCGCCTGCCCGCGGCCACGCTCATCCCCGCGCCGCTCTCACTCGACGGCGCCGCCAACCCGCGTCCGCTGAACCTCGTGGTCAGCCCGTACCTGGGTCTCCAGTGGCGTCCGGCCCCGACGATCCCGGCGGGCGGACCGTCCCCGCTGGCGCCGCGGCTCCTGGTGGCCGAGCTGCTCTGCCTGGCGCCCGGCACCGCACGGCTCCGGCCGGTGGCGAGCCGCATGTGGAGCGTCCAGCCCGGCGACCCCGACCTCGCCGACGAGAGCCGCCTGCGCGCCCGCGCCCAGAGCTGGGCCGAGCAGTCCCAGCGCCTGCTCGCGCCGGAGTCGCCGATCGCGGTGCTGCGCTACCGGACGATCAGCGACAACACCCGTCCCGACGACCTCGGCGAGGCGGCGCTGACCACCGGCCACGCCTTCGCCCTGGTGCGGGTGACGAGCGCGTCGCCGGCGGCCAAGCGGCTGTTCCGCATCCGTCCCGACCTGGCGGCCCTGCGCTACCGCGAGGGCCAGTGCAACATCGCGGCGCTGCCCGCCGGCACGCGCGACTTCGAGCTCGCCCCGCCGCAGACGGTCGGCGTGCAGCCGCTCCACCTCACCCAGCGCCCTCGGGCCGACCTGCCCGCGTGGCCCTGGGGTCTGAGCGCGCTGCGCGTCGGCGTCCGCTACACCAAGGACGAGCAGGGCGTCATCGGCACGGCCACCCCCGGCGCGGCAGGGCGGACGCTCTGGTGGCAGACCGTCCAGCGGACGGTGCAGTTCCGCTCCGCGCTGCACACCGACCGGCCCACCGGCGGCCTGCCGCGCCGCTTCCGGGCGCCCGCCGTCCACGGCCTGCTCCCCGCGCCGCCCGACCCGCCGCTGCCCGCGCTGACCGGAGCCCTGTTCGACCAGCCTCCCCTCGCCTCGCCGGGGGCCCCGGACGGCCCGGCGCTGGACCGCTGGCAGCCCGTCCTGCCGGGCGGACTGCGGTACCTGATGACCGGCACCCGTCCCGGCGTCTTCGTGACGCTGCGCAACCAGCTCCTGCGCCAGAGCGGCATCGTCCTGACCGGAGAGCACGTGCGCCCGCGCGGCCTCGGCCTGCTCTCCGGCGGGCTGCCGGTCCAGCACCGTGCGCCGCGTCCGGTTCCGCTGCCCGCCAACACCGACGGACGGCAGGCGGTCGCGCTGCGCACCTGGGCCAGCCACTTCGACCCCGACCGGCTCGCGCTGGTCACGCCGTCCCCCGCCGACGAGGCGTTCCGCGCCGCCTTCTCCGACCCGCCGCAGAACCCGACCTACCGGCAGACCGCCCAGCGCCTGCGGATGCAGCTGGCCGCCGGCGAGCGCCACACCCTGGACGTCGCATGGGACGGCGTCCTCACCTTCGTCTACCGGATCGACGGAAGCGTCCCCCTGGTCGGCGGGCAGCGGCCGGCGACCCCGGAATCCGGCATCCTCGACTGGATCCTGGACCTGGACCTCATCGCCGCCGGACAGGTCACGGCCCTCCAGAACGTCACCGGCCCGGCCCTCGTCCTCACTCCGGCCCTGCGCGCCCAGCTCGGCGCGGTCGGCGTGCCCCTGCCGGACGACGACACCATCGACCCGGCGAAGTTCGCGATCTGCCAGTTCGCCCTCCCGGGCGACCCGAACGCCCGCGCCGCCCGAGCCCGCCAGCTGATCGCGGCCCTGCCGCCCGGCGCCTCCGTCCTCGCGCGCGCGACCGCGCAGTTCGCCCCGCACCAGCCCGGCGCCGAGGCGTACCACGACGGCTACGGCCACGAGCTGCTCTTCCCGCTCCGCGTGGCCGACCCGAACGCGCCGTCCCTGCCCCTGGTCCCGCGCCATATCCACTTCGAGGACCCCGAGTACAACCGGCGCCTCGCCTCCCCGTCCGCCCACGCCTCCGTCTCGGTGCAGTTCCCCGGCCCCGGCACCAGCCCCCAGCGCGCCGTCACGCTCTCCGCCGAGCGGCGCGAGTGCAACGCGACGAGCACGCTCGCCCTGCGCTTCGACTGGGACGAACCGCCCCCCGGCGCCCCGAACGTCACGCTGACGCTCCAGAAGATCGACCTGGACCGGACACCGCGCGACCTGACCGTCCCGAACCCCGCGGGCGCCCTCGTCCCGGGGAGGCTCTACCAGCTCTCCCTGGCCGCGCTCCAGAACGTGAACGGCCCCTTCACTCCGGGCGAGCGCCTGCGGCTCGTCCTGCACGTCGACTCGGGACCGGTCGAACCCGCCGTGGCGCAGCTCGACGTCACCATCGTCGAGGAGCCGGTCATCCCCGCGACCGAAGCGGCCTACGCCCTGCTGCGCAGGCAGAAGACCGGCGACCACACGTCAGTCGAATGCGTCCGCTTCGCCTGGGCCCCCGAAGCCCAGCGCGTCGAACTCGTCAACCCGGCCGACCTCCGCACCGAAGTGGTACGCCGCCGCGCCGTCTTCCACCTCACCGACTCCGCCCGCCCCACCCGCTCCCCCGAATACACCCTCCAGAAACTCACCCCGTCCGGCTCCACCCACATCCCCCCGACCACCTGACCCCGCCCTCCGCAAAACGCCCACCCGTGCGTCCAGCATTCGCGCGTCGATCCCGGTCTGCGGGCCCGGACGTCTCAGCTTTCGGGCGTCTTCAGAGCAGCCTCGAAAACTTCGGCGGTCTGGTGCTTGACGGCGTAACGCGTGCCGTCCTGCTTCTTCCACCACCGAAACGGGAAGCTGCGCCCGGTGGCGGCGTTCGCAGCACCCGTGGGGCGTAGCCGGCTGGCGACCACGCTCGCCAGCCGCTTCCGGCCCGTAGGGTCGAGCCGCAGTTCCCTTCCCAGTTCATCGCGGTGGACGAGCTGTCCCGGCCGACGGATCAGGTAGAGAAGGATGTCACGAGCAGGGGTGTCACCGAGCTTCTCCCAGTAGATCCGCGCAAGATCCTCGTCGCCCGGCTCCCACTCGGGGCCGTCGTGCCCGCTACCGCCGCTGTGGTCGTCCCACATCGGATCGTCGTCGTCGATTCTCATGACCAGCGGCCTCCTGAAGAAGGTGCTTTTCATGCGCTGTCAGTTCAGCGTGAGGCGGTAGTTCGGGGCGAGAGGAGGGACGTTACCTCACTTTCGCGTGGTTCGACAGAGAACCGATGATCCCGTTTTGCGTTTAGGCCGAATTAAGGTTTGCGGCATTCCAGAACTGACCGTCGGCGGGGTGGTGGTGGGGTGGTGGGGCGGGGTCAGCCGGAGGCGGGGCAGGTTCCGGCGATGGCGGCGTCCAGGGACGGGTAGATCCGGATCACCTGGTCGAGCCTGGTGATGCGGAAGACCTTCTGGACGTGCCTGCTCGGCGCGAACAGCGCGAGCTGCTGGCCTCGCGCGGCGACCCGGTTGTGGACCGCCGTCACGGCGTTCAGGCAGGAGGAGTCGCAGAACGCCACGTTGCTCATGTCCACGAGGACGGGGGTGGACTTGCCCTCCACCGCCCGGAAGAGGGTCTCCCGGAACCTGCCGGTGGTGAGGAGGTCGATCTCGCCGGCCACGGTCAGCACCCGGTAACGCCCGTAGTCGGCAAGGCTCATCAAGAGCCGCATGGCCGCCTCCTGCCTGCGCGTCACCCCAGGCTACGGTCGCTCATCGGGTGATCACAGGCGGTTCCGCAGGGCCGCACGGGCCGTGCAGCCGGGAACTTCAGCCCATACCACCGCAGCCCCACCCACTGTAGACAGGGATCGGAACGGCCCGGGAGCCGCGACCGAAGGATCTCCCCCTCCTCCGAGCACTCTCCAGGCAATCCCGCCCCGCCTGAAGCGCCGGCCCGGCCCCCAGGCCGTTCCATGCCCTGCCCGGTTCCCTCCACACCAGTCCTAAACGTCCGCGGACGACACGGAATGAGGACCGCCCGGCAACGGCATTTCAACGGACCCGTCGAGGGGCGCGACTACCAGGGAGGCGGTTCGAGCCGGCCGTCCAGGAGGCGGCCGGTGACCTGCTCGGCCGTGATCCGGACGTAGTGCGGACGCTCGTCGGGCATCCAGGTCACCAGGCGCAGGCCGTCCAGCTCCGCGATGGCCGCCGCGTCCGTCTCCACGCGGGCCCGGCCGACGACGACCACCGACCAGCCCGAGCGCGCGCCGGCGTCGATCTGGTCGATCTCGAAGGCCACCACCGCGCCGCGCAGCGCGGCGTCCAGCTTGGAACCCGGCGCCGTCCGGATGACGACGTCCCGGCCGTGCAGGGTGTAGTTCACCGGCGCGATCGCCGGCAGCGCGTTCTGGGTGTACACGACCCGGCCGACCTCGGAGTTCCGCAGCAGCATCCAGCACTGCCGGTCTTCCAGCGCCCGGAACACCCGCCGCTCACCGTTCATCCGTCCACGTTGCAGCGGACGGGCCCGCGCCTCCAGGGACCAAAGTCCTCCCAAAAGGACCCATTCCGGCAAACCGCTTCCTCCGCGCCAGCGGATCGGCGGGACGGCGTCCACGGCGAGCCACTCCGCACCATGCCCGCTCGTGTCACCGGCCCAGTACTACGGCCGTCCCCGGGTCAGGACGCGTTCGGCCTCGTCCATCATCGTGCGGACGATCTCACCGGCCGGCCTGATGTCGTGGATCAGCTCGACGCCCTGGCCCATCAGCCACGGCATCTCCTCCCAGTCGGCCTCGGTCGCCGGCGTCGGGGGCAGCGCGTCGAACTTGCGCAGGACCGTCCGCCGCCCCCCGAGGTCGGTGGTGCCCACCTGGCCGAGGACGTCGCGGTCGGCCGGCACCTCGTCCACCCGGTCGTGCCACTCGGCGACCACGCGGTCGCGCTGGACGCGCATCGGGTTGAACCCCGGCCACTCCGGGCCGAAGACCGACGTCCGGACGGTGTCCGCGCCGCGCGCGGCGACCAGCCGGCGGTGGTGCTCGGGATGCACCTGCGCCTCGGTCGAGGCGACCAGGCGGGTGCCCACCCACACGCCGTCCGCGCCGAGGCACAGCGCGGCGGCGACCTGGCGTCCGTCGGTGATGCCCCCGGCGGCCAGGACGAGCGCCCGGTCGCCCACCGCGTCCACCACGGCCGGGACGCACACCATCGTGGGCAGCCCGCCGTAGTTGTGCCCGCCCGCCTCCCAGCCCTGCGCGACGACCACGTCCACCCCGTCCTCGACGGCGGTCCGCGCCGCCTCGGCGGAGGCGACCTGCTCCCACACCGACACGCCCGCCGCCCGCAACCGCTCGATCTGCCCGGACGGCGGATGCCCCCAGTGGAAGGACACGACCGGCACCCGCTCCGCCACACACACTTGAACGCTCTCGGCGGTGTCGAAGTAGCTGATCAGGTTGATGTTGAACGGAGCGTCCCCGACCGCCTTGCGCACCTGCCCGATGATCTGCCGCAGCCCCTCGGCGGGCATGAGCGCGGCCCCCACCGCCCCGATCCCGCCCGCGGCGGTGACCGCGATCGCCAGGTCGGCGGTCCCGCCCGCGAACGCCATCCCGGCGCACGCGAACGGATGGGCGATCCGGTACTTCTCGGTGAACCTCGTGGACAGCACGCTCATGACGGCCTCCTCAACCACCGGACGGGACGCCCACCACCCGGACGCCACCCCCATGCTCCGCCCACCCCCACCCGAAGACATGACCGCTTTGTGCCGCTCCCTCAGACCGTGCCGAGGCGTCGATCGTCGGCGCTCCGCGAAGGGCCCCGACCCCCACCCGCTCTGGCGCACCCGTTAACGTTCACATGCCCGCATGACAGCCGCGGCGGGTCATGCTCTTCCAACCTGACCGGGGCGGAGTTCGTCCGAGTGATGTTCGAGGGTGTCGAGGAGGTTCCATGGGACGAGCTCGGTTACGCGTATTCGGGGCATTGTGACGTGCCGGCGCTCTTCCGTTCCCTGCTCGTGGACGGCGAGGCGTTCGCGGCCGTCGAGGAGTTGCTGAACGAACTGCACCACCAGGGCGGTTTCATCTGCACGGCCGCGCCGGCGGCCTTGCCTTTTCTCGTGGAGGCGGCGGGGTCGCCGCGTGTTCCCTGCCGCGCGCTGGTCCTCGTGATCCTGGCGCGTCTCGCGAGGACGGCCGCGACGGTCGCCCCGCGTTTGGTCGCGCCCGACTGGCCTCGGGCGTGGAAGCGGGCGCATCCCGGGCTGCTCGCCTTGCTGGACGATGCGGACCCGGCTGTGCGGACGGGCGCGATCTGGGTGCTCAGCAATGACGTGACAGATCCCGACGAGGTCGCGAGAACGCTCATCGACGGGTGGCCCGATCCTGACGTCTCGGTCCGGATCGACACGCTGCTCGCCCTCGGCGACCTCGCCGAGCGGCTGTCGGTGGCCGTCCTGCCCGAGACGCTCGTCTTCCTGCGCGATCGTGCGGACGGCGCCGACGCGCATCACGCGATGTACGCGGCTCTCGCGCTGGCGGCGGCGCTGCCGGGCCGTCCGGTTCCCGCGGCGTCGATCGTCGCCGGGCTCGCCGCGGAGGCCGTCGCCCTGCCGCACAGCAATCTGGCTCCGCGTGATTCCGTCCACGTGACCGACGTGCTCCGGGATCTCGACCGGCGCACCGGCGAGGCGGTTTGCGCCGCCCTGCTCACGCGGCCGGAAGAACACCTGCGGGCCATGGCCGTCCAGGCGGCGGGCGATGTGCTGGCCCGCAGGCGAGCACCCGAGTTGCTCTCCGCGCTACGCGAGTGCGTGGGCACCTTGGAGAACCCTGCGCCGGCTCTGGCCATCCTCGCCGCACATGCCCGGCGCGAGGAACCCCGCGACGCCGACCTCATGGCACCACACCTGGACGGGCCGTCGGGAGAGCTCGCGATGTGGGGGCTGGCATGGTCCGGTGATGACCGCGCCCTCCCCGGCCTGCTCGACCTGCTCGCCCGCCGCCGGACGGGGCTCACCTGGCACGGACGGCGCGCGGAAAGGTTCGGCTTCTGGCCGAGCTCGCCCTCACTCGCGGAACTGCTGACACCGTGCGCGCCTTGGGCGGCTTCGCTGGTGGCCTCTGTCTCGCCGTATCTGCGTGCCGACGCCACCGACGGGATGCGGCAATCGCTGCTGGAGACGCTCGCCGCGTGGGCCGCAACGCAGGCCGCTGAAGTCGCGCGGCTCGTCCCGGAGGTGGCCGCGCTGCTCGACCGCGACGAGTGGGGGCGGGCGGCGGCGGTACTGGGCGCGATCGGGCCCGAAGCGGCGCAGGCCGTCCCCGACGTGGAGCGGATGTTCGGCTCGGGTGGCCCGAGGGCGCGTGTCGAGACCGCTTGGGCGCACTTCCGGATGACCGGCGATCCGGAACCCGCGCTGCGTGTGCTCGGTCCCCGGCTCGGCGACGACCACCATGTCACCCGGCGCCTCGGTGACCTCGGATCGCATGCAGCCGCGTACGTTCCCACGCTGCGGCTCATGGCCAAGGCCTCTGAGATCTGGACGGCCTTCCACGCCGCCCACGCCCTCATCAGGATCACGGGCGATCCGGACGAGGGAACCCACGTCCTGATGCGTCCTCTGAGGGAGCTCCTCGAAGGTCGCCCACTGCCCCTTGCGACGGCCGCCGCGCGAGCTCTCGATGATGTCCGCGAACTGCCGGGCGGCTACATCATCACCATCAGGGGCGTCCTGGCCGACGACCGGCGCCACAGCCATCTGGGAGGCGTCTCCGCGATTCGCGAGGATCTGGAGTTGCGGGCGTTGCTCGCGCGGCGGGTTTAGCGGCCTGGTCAGCGGGCCTGGTCAGCGGTCCAGGACTTGGTCGATCCAGTCGTCGGAGCGGTCGAGGAGGAGGTGGCCCGCGCCGAGGATGCTCGCGTCACGGCCGGAGCGGGACGTGCTGATCTCCAGGTTGCGGGTCGCGAGCGGGAGGCAGCGCTCGTAGATGGCGCCGCGGATCGTGGCGACGAGCGGTTCGGCGTTGGACAGGCTGCCGCCGATGACGAGCGCGTCGGGGTTGAAGAAGTTCACCAGCGCGGTGAGGACGTCGCCGATGAGGCGTCCGGCGTTGCGGACGGCGGCGGTGGCCTGCGGGACGCCGTCGGTGACGAGGTCGACGATGGCGCCCGGGGAGTCGGCGGTGATGCCCTGGGCGGCGAGGGACGCGGCGAGGGCGGCGCCGCTCGCGTGGGCCTCCAGGCAGTCGGGGTGGCCGCAGGAGCAGTCGACGGTCGCGTCGGAGCGGATGCGGACGTGGCTGATGTCGCCCGCCGCGCCGCGGCCGCGGTGCAGGCGGCCGTCCACGATGACGCCGCAGCCGATGCCGCTGCCGAGCTTGATGACCATCAGGTTGTCGAGGTCCGGCCAGGACGTCCGGTGCTCGCCGACGGCCATCAGGTTCGCGTCGTTCTCGACGAGGACGGGCAGGTCCGCGTGCGCGGCGGCGAACTCGCGGACGGGGAAGTCGTTCCAGCCCGGCATGCGCGAGGGCGAGACGACCTGGCCGGTGGCGGGGTCGACGGGGCCGGGCATGCCGATGGCGAGGCCGCGGACGGGCACGTCCCGCAGGCCGTGCTCGCCGGCGAGCGCGCGCAGGCTGTCGATGACGGACGTCAGCGTCCGCTCGGGGCCGACGGAGATGTCGCAGGCGAGGTCGGCGAGCGCGCGGGGCGCGCCGCTGAGGTCGACGGCGGCGAGCCGGGCGTGGTGGGCGCCGAGGTCGGCGACGAGGAAGACGCCCGCGGCGGGCGCGAGCTTCAGCCGCCGCGGACGGCGTCCGCCGCGGGACGCGCCGGCGCCCTCCTCGGCGAACAGTCCGGCCTCGATGAGCTGCTCGACCCGGAGCGAGACGCTCGAGGCGGCGAGGCCGGTAAGGCGGGCCAGCTCGGCCCGGGACTCGGCCTGGCCGGTGGCGACCATGCGCACGAGTGCCGCCGGTCGGTCGTCTCTGCTGTTCCGCACCCCAGATAGATAGCATGCGCCGACTTGGTACAGCAATGCGTTGACTTGCATCGATTTGTAGGTCTAATGTCCCTCTCGACTTCGATTTCGAAGGAAGTTGGATCGAGGGTGACCGAATGATCGAGGTTCGCGGCCTGCACAAGCGCTTCGGCGCGCACACGGCCCTGCGCGAGGTGGACCTGGACGTGGCGCGCGGCGAGGTGGTCGTGGTGATCGGCCCGTCCGGGTCGGGCAAGTCCACGCTCTGCCGCTGCCTCAACCGGCTGGAGAGCCCGGACGGGGGCGTCGTCCGCATCGACGGCGAGGAGCTGCCCGCCGAGGGCCGCGCGCTCGCCCGGTTGCGTGCGGACGTCGGGATGGTGTTCCAGTCGTTCAACCTGTTCCAGCACAAGACCGTCCTGCAGAACCTGACGCTGGCGCCCGTCCGGGTGCGGGGGACGTCCCGCGACGAGGCCGAGCGGAACGCGCGCGAGCTGCTCGACCGCGTCGGCATCGGGTCGCAGGCGGACAAGCTGCCCGCGCAGCTGTCGGGCGGGCAGCAGCAGCGCGCCGCGATCGCGCGCGCCCTGGCGATGCGGCCGAAGGCGATGCTGTTCGACGAGCCGACGTCCGCGCTCGACCCGGAGATGGTCGGCGAGGTCCTGGACGTCATGACCGGGCTCGCCCGCGACGGGATGACGATGGTGGTCGTCACCCACGAGATGGGCTTCGCCCGCCAGGTCGCCGACCGCGTGGTCTTCATGGCGGACGGCGAGATCGTCGAGACCGGCGAGCCGGCCGCGTTCTTCGACTCCCCCGCCACCGACCGGGCCCGGGACTTCCTGGCCAAGGTCCTCAGCCACTAGCCGTCCGCGCGGACGCGGACCTCACGAGGGTCGCGTCCCCGGTCCGCCGGACGGGCGCGTTCGCGGACGTCGATCCGTCCGGGTCCGCGGCCCCAGCCGTCCGCGGGCGCAGACCCCAGCCGTTCGCGGCGCGGACCCCGCCGTTCGCGGTGCGGACCTCACCGTTCGCGGCGCGGGTCCAGCCGTTCGCGGTGCGGGTCCAGCCGTTCGCGGCGCGGTCTCCCAGCCGCCCGCGGGCGCGGACGTTCAGCCGTCCGCGTTCGCGGGCTCCCAGCTCCCGGCCCGGTTCCACCCCCGGCGCGCCGCGCGGCGCGCCAACCGAGAAAGGTTACTGATCATGGTGCGTACCTCTGCGCGGAAGCGGTGGGCGGTGCCGGTCGCGGTCGCCGCGCTGTCGGTGGCGGGCCTGGCGGCCTGCTCGTCCGGCGGCGACTCCGGCTCGGCCGTGCCGGGCGCCGGCGGCGGCGGCAAGCAGGACGACCTGGTCGCCGCGGCGCCGGTCGCGGCGAACCTGCCGGCCGGCTCCACCATGGAGAAGATCCGCAAGCGCGGGCAGCTGATCGTCGGCGGCTCGCTGGACGCGCCGCTGCTGTCCCAGCAGAACCCGGCGACGAAGAAGGTCGAGGGGCTGGACGCCGACTTCGGTCGGCTGCTGGCCAAGTACATCATCGGCAAGCCCGAGGTGAAGATCGTCAACTCCGCGTCCGAGACGCGCGAGGCGCTGCTGTCCAACGGCACCGTGGACGTCGTGCTGCAGACCTACAGCATCACGCCGGAGCGCGCGAAGCAGGTCGCGTTCGCCGGGCCGTACTACAGCTCCGGCCTCGTCATCGCCACCAAGAAGGACAAGACCGGCATCGCCCTGCCCGCCGACCTGAAGGGCAAGACGGTCATCGCGGGCGCCAACACCCCGGCGATCCCGGCCATCAAGAAGGTGGCCCCGGACGCGAAGATCGTCACCTTCGGCAGCGACCCCGAGTGCGTCCAGGCGCTGAAGCAGGGCCGCGGCGACGCCTACGTCCAGGACGAGGCGGTGCTGCTCGCGACCGCCAAGCAGGACCCGTCCATCAAGATCCAGGGCAAGCCGTTCACCAGCGACCCCTACGGCATCGGCCTCAAGCACGGCGACGCGCAGATGAAGCAGTTCGTCAACGACTGGCTGAAGCAGATCCAGGCGTCGGGCCTGTGGGCGAAGGTCTGGAAGAACTCGATCGGGACGGTCGTCGAGGGCGAGGCCCCGCAGCCGCCCGCGATCGGGTCCGCGCCGGGCTCGCAGTGAGCGTGAGCTTCGAGTAGGAGGGGGTCTCGCCCCGCCATGAACGTCATCACCGACCATCTCTCCGAGCTCGGCCACGGGCTGCTGCTGACCGTCGAGCTGACGCTGCTGTCGCTCGCCGGCGCGCTCGTCGCCGGGATCGCGGTGGCCGCGATGCGGGTCTCCCCGGTGCGCGTGCTGCGCGCCGCGGGGATGGCCTACGTCGAGGTCCTGCAGAACATCCCGCTGCTGGTGTGGCTGGTCATCGCCGTGTTCGGGCTGCCGGAGATCGGGGTGATCGCCGGCCTGTTCACCACCTCGGTCGCCGTCATCGTGCTCTACCAGGGCGCGTACGCGGCCGAGGCGATCCGGTCCGGGATCAACGCGGTGCCGGCGGGGCAGGGCGAGGCCGCCCGCGCGCTCGGGCTCACCTTCACCCAGTCGCTGCGGCTGGTGGTGCTGCCGCAGGCGCTGCGCACCGTCGTGCAGCCGCTCGGCAACATCGCGATCATGACGCTGATGAACACCGCGCTCGCCGCCGCGGTCGGCGTGGTGGAGCTGACGTCCGCGGCGAACCGGGTCAACCTGGCCGAGGCGAAGCCGATCTGGATCTTCGTGACGGCGGGTCTGGCGTACATGGCGCTGTCCGGGGTGTTCGGCCTCGCGACGGGCGCCCTGGAACGGAAGTGGGCGATCCTGCGATGAGCGCACCCGAACCGAGGCGGACGACGCCGCCGACCGCGGCCCGACGCGACCGGACGGCGCCGCCGACCGCGGCCCGACGCGACCGGACGGCGCCGCCGACCGCGGCCCGACGCGACCGGACGGCGCCGCCGACCGCGGCCCGACGCGACCGGACGGCGCCGCCGACCGCGGCCGGACGCGAGCGGGGGATGCCGCGATGAGCGCGCCGTCCTCGCGGTTGCTGTTCGACGAGCCGGGGCCGCGCGCCCGGCGGCGCATCCGCGTCGCCACGGTGGTGTCGGTGCTGGCCGGGGCCGTGCTGGTGGCGCTCGCGCTGCGCCAGTTCGCCGACAACGGGCAGCTCGCCGCCGACCGGTGGCGTCCGTACGGGACGTGGCCGATGTGGCGGTACCTGCTGGAGGGCCTGTGGTCCACGGTGCAGGCGGCGGCCGTGTCGATCGCGCTCGCGGCGGCGGCCGGGATCGTGCTGGCGCTCGGACGGGTGTCCCCGTCGCGGTGGCTGCGCCTGCCGTCCGCCGCGTACGTCGAGATCGTCCGGACGGTCCCGGCGCTGCTGCTGGTCTACATCGTCCTGTTCGCGCTCCCCCGCTACGGCGTCGACCTCCCGCTGTTCTGGAAGCTCGTGGTGCCGCTGTCGGTGTCCAACGCCGCCGCGTTCGCCGAGATCTTCCGGGCGGGCATCCGGTCGGTGGAGCGCGGGCAGCTGGAGGCGGGCCTCGCGCTCGGCCTCACCCGCGGCCGGGCGATGCGGCTGGTCGTCCTGCCGCAGGCGGCGCGGCGCGTGCTGCCGTCGCTGGTCAGCCAGTCCGCGGGGCTGCTCAAGGACACCTCGCTCGGCTACGTCGTCAGCTACGCCGAGCTGCTCTACAGCGGCAAGGTGCTGGCGAACTACAACCACCTGCTGATCCAGACCTACCTGGTGATCGCGCTGATCTACCTGGTCATCAACGCGTCGCTGGCCAAGCTCGCTCGGACGCTGGAGGCGCGGCAGCGGACGCGTCCGTCGCGCGCCGTCCGGCGGGCCGTCCCGGCGGCGGCTCCCGCGACCGCGCCGACCGCCGCCGAGACCGCTGAGCCCGCCGAAAACGCCGAGCCCGCCGAAAACGCCGAGTCCGCCGAAAACGCCGAGCCCGCCGAAAGCGCCGCCGGAACCGGCGAGACCGCCGGACCGGCCGGGCCTCCGGCCTCCGACGCGTCCCAACCATGATGAGGAACCCGATGTACGAAGTGCTGGCCGAGGTCGTCCGCAACGGCTTCGTCGAGAGCCGTCACTACGGCAGCGTCGTCGGCATCGCCCCGGACGGGACGGTCGCCTACGCGCGCGGCGAGGTGGACGAGACCGTCCTGCCGCGCTCGACGACCAAGCCGTTCCAGGCCGCCGCCTGCCTCGCGGCGGGCGCGCCGCTGTCCGGCGAGCGGCTCGCGATCGCCGCCGGAAGCCACACCGGCGAGGACTTCCACGTCAAGACGGTCGAGGCGATCCTCGCGGACGCCGGGCTCGGCGTGGACGCGCTGCGCTGCCCGCCGTCCTGGCCCGAGGACGAGCCGACGAGGGCCGCGCTCGTCCGCGCCGGCGAGGGCGAGTCGCGCGTGCGGATGAACTGCTCGGGCAAGCACGCCGCGATGCTCGCCGCCTGCGCCGCGAACGGCTGGCCGACCGGGGCCTACCTCGACCCCGACCACCCGCTCCAGCGCGAGGTCGCGCGGATCATGGGCGAGGCGGCGGGCGAGCGCCCGTCGCCCGTCGCGGTCGACGGCTGCGGCGCGCCGCTGTTCGGCCTCACCCTGACCGGCCTCGCCCGCGCGATGGTCACGCTCGTCCGCGCGGACGGCCCGTACCGCGCCGTCGCGGACGCGATGCGCGCCCACCCCGAGTACGTCGGCGGCACGGGCCACGCGAACACCGAGTTCATGCGGCTGCTGCCCGGCTGCGTGGCCAAGGGCGGCGCCGAGGGCGTCCTCGTCGCCGCGACCGCGGACGGCGCGGCCGTCGCGGTGAAGGTCATCGACGGCAGCCCCCGCGCCACCACCGCCATCGCGCTGCGCGCGCTCGCCGCGCTCGGCGCCGACACCACTCCCGCCGCGCCGCTCGGCGCCGTCCCCGTCCTCGGCGGCGGACGTCCCGTCGGCGAGATCCGCACCACCCCGGAAGGACAGCAGTGAGCCTCATCCACGAGATCTGCATCGACAGCGTCGCGGGCGCCATCGCGGCCGAGAAGGCGGGCGCCCACCGCGTGGAGCTGTGCGCGGCGCTGTTCGACGGCGGGCTCACGCCTACGCTCGGCACCGTCCGCGCCGCGCTCGCCGCGGTGTCGTCGATCCGGGTGCACGTGATCATCCGGCCGCGCGGCGGCGACTTCATCTTCGACGAGCACGAGATCGCGGCGATGGAGCACGACGTCGCCCTGACCCGCGAGGCCGGGGCGCACGGCGTGGTGATCGGCGCGCTCACCCCGGACGGCGCGGTCGACCGCGCGGTCACCGAGCGGCTCATGGCGGCGGCGGGCGGCCTGGCGGTCACCTTCCACCGGGCCTTCGACATGGCCGCCGACCCGTTCGCCGCGCTGGACACGCTCATCGACCTCGGCGTGGACCGGGTGCTGACGTCCGGGCAGGACGCCAGCGCGCTGGAGGGCGCGCCGCTGATCGCCGACCTGGTGCGGCACGCGGGCGACCGGATCGTCGTCATGCCGGGCGGCGGCATCACCGACCGCAACGTGGCGCGGGTCGTCGCCGAGACCGGCGCGCGCGAGATCCACTTCGCCGCGCTCGCGCCGGAGCCGAGCCCCGCGGTGCACCGCAACCCGTACCCGTTCATGGGCGGGGAGCTGCGCCGTCCCGAGTACGAGCGGCTCGTCACCAGCGGCGAGGGCATCAGCGCCGTCATGTCCGCCGCGGGCTGACCGGACGGTCGCGGTCCTGACCGCCGCGGTCGAGCAACCGTCGCGGTTGAGCCACCGTCGCGGTCGTGACCGCTGCGGGGCGTGGGTGGGGTGCGCGGGGCTGACCAGGTCGTTCTCCGCTCGGACACCGGGAGAAAACTGACCATTTCCTGCATGTCCGAAGAACGCTCGGTAAGATGATCAGTGAAGTCGGCGACGGAGGGGGCCCCGATGGAACGCGAGCCGCGACCCGGCGGTGATCCCGCCGTCCGCACCGAGGTGCCGCTCGGCAAGCCGACCGCCGCGCGGATGTACGACGAGGCGCTCGGCGGCAAGGACCACTACGCCGTCGACCGCGCGGCCAACTCCCGGCTGTACGAGGCCATCGGCGAGCGGCGCGTCCGCGACACCGCGATGGAGAACCGGCGGTTCCTCGGCCGCGCGGTGGAGTACCTGGCCCGCGAGTGCGGCGTCCGGCAGTTCCTGGACGTCGGCTCGGGCCTGCCCACGGTGCGCAACACCCACCAGATCGCCAAGGAGGCCGACCCGCACGCCCGCGTCGTGTACGTGGACATCGACCCGATCGTGGCCGTGCACGGGCGGGCGCTGCTGGCCGACGACAACACCCGCATCGTCACCGCCGACATGCGCCGTCCCGAGACCATCCTGGACGACCCGGAGCTGAACGGGCTGCTCGACTTCGACGAGCCGGTGGCGGTGCTGTTCGTGGCCGTGTTCCACTTCATCACCGAGGAGGACGACCCGGCCCGGATCGTCGGCGAGTTCCGCAAGCGGCAGGCGCCGGGCTCCTACGTGGCGATCTCGCACCTGTGCGCGGACGGGATGAGCGAGCCCGAGCGGCAGGGCTGGTACGCCGGGTTCTCGGGCGCGACCGTCCCGCTCGTGCTGCGCACCGAGCCCGAGATCGAGCGGCTCTTCGACGGGTACGAGCTGGTCGAGCCGGGCCTGGTCCGGCCGTGGCGGTGGCGGCCGTCCGACGACCTCTCGCCCCGGACGGACTCCCTCCTCGGCGGCGTGGGCCGCCTCGACTGACGCATCGCGCGGTCGGCAGCGGCGGCCCGGCACCGGCCGGCGGGGACGTCCGGGGGGATTACAGGTCGGGATGCGGAGGAGCGGGACGGTCCGCGAGGAGCGGCTGGCGGGGGTCCCAGGTCGTGCCGTCGCGGTGGTCGCGGCGGCGGCGCGCGATCCCCGACAGCGCCTCCAGGACGACCCGGTTGGCCAGGGCGGACGTGATGTCGGCGTGGTCGTAGGGCGGGGAGACCTCCACCACGTCGATCCCGGCGACCGGCAGCTCGTAGGCGATGCGGCGGACGGCGTCCAGGAGCTGGCGGGCGGTGAGGCCGCCCGGTTCGGGCGTGCCGGTGCCGGGGGCGTGGCCGGGGTCGCAGACGTCGATGTCGACCGAGAGGAAGACGCCGTCGCACTCGTCGACGGCGATGGCGAACGCCTCGGTGAGGCACTCGTCCAGGCCGCGCGCGACGATCTCGGTCATCTCGTAGGAGCGCATGCCCTGCCCGGCCATCCACGCGAGCGTCTCGGGGCCGGGCCAGTAGCCGCGCAGGCCGACCTGGAGGAACCGGTCGCCGCGCAGCGCGCCCGACTCGATCAGGCGGCGCATCGGCTGGCCGTGGCCGACCAGCGAGCCGAACTCCACGTCGCCGGTGTCGGCGTGCGCGTCGAAGTGGATCATCGAGACGCGGCCCTGGCCGAGGTGCTGCGCGACGCCCGCCGCGTCCGGCCAGGCGATCGTGTGGTCACCGCCGAGGATCAGGGGGATCGCGCCGTTCGCCGTGACGGTGTGGACGGCCTCCTGGAGATCCCGGACGGAACGCTCCGCGTCGCCCGAGTACATCTCGACGTCGCCGGCGTCGTAGACGGTGAGGTCGCCTTGCAGGCCGTCCACCCGGAGGGCGAGGGACGGCCGCGACCCGTCCTGCGGCAGGTAGCAGGTCTGCCGGATGTACTGCGGGCCGAACCGGGTGCCGGGCCGGTGGGACGTGCCGCCGTCGAACGGCGCGCCGAGGATCACCACGTCCGCGTCGGCGTAGGTGGACGGGTCGGTCCAGGTGCAGCGCGGCACGCCGAGGAAGGTGATGTCGGGGCCGAACTGCGGGCCGTAGCGTTCCGGCGAGGGCATCGGGGTCTCCTGTGGATCGGTCGGGATCAGCGGGTGGCGGCGCGGCCGTCGGCGGCGGGACCGTCGGCGGCGGCGGGACCGTCGGCGTGGACGCGCCGCGCGAGCAGGACGTAGAGGCCCGCGGAGATCAGCATTCCCGCGGGAAGGGAGAGATCAACACCGTCCATGGCCCGGGCGATCTCGCCGGTGTAGGCCGTGGTGTGGACGCACTGGGACGCGACGGCGGCCCCGATGAGCAGCGCGACGGCCCCGGCGCGGTTGACGCCGCCGGTGTACCAGAAGCGGCCGTCGCGGGTCTCGACGCCGAGCTCGCGGCCGTCGTAGCGGTTGCGGCGCACGAGGATGTCGGCGGCGTAGATCGCCATGCTCGGGCCGAGCAGCACGACCATGACCTGGAGCATGTTGCTCACAGTGTCGAGGAAGTCCCAGACCAGCAGGGCGAACAGGGTGAGGGCGAGGCCGAGCGCGCCGTCCAGCGCGACGCTGCGCGACCGGCGCAGCCGCAGTCCGACGGCCTGGAGCGCGAGGCCGGAGCTGTAGGCCGTCATGGCGTTGTTGGCGATGGTGCCGACGATGACCGACAGCAGGAACACCGGCTCGAACCAGCCCGGCAGGATCGCGCCCAGCGAGGTCTGCGGGTCGGTCATGTCGACGGCCGTGCCCGCGAGCGTGCCGAGCGCGGTGAACAGCACCGACGGGACGAACGCGCCCAGGGCCGTCCAGGCCGCGACGGCGCGGGACGACGTCGAGCGCGGCAGGTAGCGGGAGAAGTCGGCGCTGTTGTTGTACGAGAGCGGCGCGGACGCGATGAGCGCGAGCCCGGCGGTGAGCGCGGCCCACAGCGCCTTGCCGTGGAGGGGCTGGGCGGGACGGTAGTCCCAGTGCGCGTGCGCGGCGACGTACCAGGCGAGGACGGCGAACGCGACGGTGAGCGCCCAGGTCAGCAGCGGGTAGAGCTTCAGGATGGTGCCGTGCCCGTACACGCTGATGGCCAGCGTCGCGACCGCGATGACGACCGTCGTCGCGATCTTCACGAAGGTGCCGGCGCGCACCCCGGCGTCGTCCAGGAGGGCGAAGGCGGCGATCGCGGCGGCGGCCCAGTTCAGCGCGACGTAGCAGACCGAGACGAACCAGCCGTTGACGAGGACGTTCACCCGGTTCCCGCGGACCCCGTACATCGCCCGCGTGATCACCTCGCTCGGCGCGCCCGCCGCCGGGCCGCTCGTGGCGAGCAGCCCGACCAGCAGCCAGAACAGGTTGCCCGCGACGATCAGGACGAGCGACTGCCACAGGTCCAGGCCCGTCAGGACGAGCGCGCCGCCGACGACCAGGGCGAGGTAGCTGACGTTCGGCGCGGCCCAGACGGCGAAGAGCCCGCGCGCCCGGCCGTGCCGCTCGTCGTCGGGGATGTGGTCGATGCCGCGCGTCTCGACGCGGCCGGGACGGTCCGCCGGGGTGAACGCGCCGCCCGGGAGGGCGCCGTCCAGCGGGTCTGGAATCGTGGATGCCATGCGGGTCCTCCGGGGCTTGTCCTATTGGTCGCATAACCAATAACTTGGGAGGCGTGTTGTCAAGACCACAGCCGAAACGCGTTCGCAAGTCGCCCGAGGCACGCCGCGCCGAGATCGTCGCGGCCGCCTCGGCGATCGCCCTCGCCGAGGGCCTGGAGTGCGTGACGCTGCGGCGGGTGGCCGACGAGCTGGCCGTCCGGCCCGGGCTGATCAGCCACTACTTCCCGGTCACCGAGGACCTGGTGGCCGAGGCGTTCGGCGCGGCGGCGTCCGGCGAGCTGGACGAGCTGATCCCGGCGACCGCCCCGCTCCCCGGCACCGACGCCCCCGCCACCGCCACCGAGGACCGCGACAGCGACAGCGACGCACGCGACGCCGCGACCCACGACGCCGGCGGCACCGGGAGCGGCGACGCCGCGGGGCGGGATGCGGTGAGCCGTCTCGCGCGGTTCTTCGCGCTCACGTCGGGGCCGCGCTACGACGGCATGAGCAGGCTGTGGCTGAACGCGCGGCACCTCAGCCGCTACCGCGACACGCTGCGCGAACGCGTCGCGCACCAGGAGTCGCTCTGGCGCGAGCGGCTGAGCGGCCTGCTCCGCGAGGGCGACGCCGCCGGGGAGTTCCGCGCGGCCGAGCCCGACCTGACGGCCATGCGGATCCTCGTGGTCATGGACGGCCTCGCCTCGCACGCCAACCTCGGCCGCGAGATCCACCCCGAATCCGTCCGGCGCATGGCCGCCGCGACGGCCGAACGGGAGCTGGGCCTCCCGGACGGCCGCCTCACCCTCCCCCCGTCCACCCCGGTCTGACCCCTGCGACCAGCCCCGACGCCCCCACGGAGACCTTCTTGCACCCCGACCTCATCCTGCTGTCCGCCCGGCTGCTCGACCCGCTGACCGGCGGCCTCCTGCCGCACTCCGCGCTCGCCGCGGGCGGCGGGCGGATCACGGCGCTCGGCGACGACCGGGAGATCCGCGCGCTGGCCGGTCCGGCGACGACGGTCATCGACGTGCGCGGGGCCGTCGTGACGCCCGGCCTGGTGGACGGGCACATGCACCCGCTGTCGGGAGCCGAGCGGACGATGGGCGTGGACCTGTCCGGCTGCGCCGACCTCGACGCCGTCCGCGCGGCCCTGGCCGCGGAAGCGCGCACGCTCGCGCCCGGCGCGTGGCTCCGCGGCTGGGGACTGGACCCGAACGCGTTCGGCGACCAGCCCGTCGGGACGGCGGCGCTCGGGGACGTCCTCGCCGACATTCCGGCGGCGATCGACATGTTCGACGCGCACTCGATGCTGGCCAGCCCGCGCGCCCTCGAACTCGCGGGCATCGACGGCCCGCGCCGCTTCGCGCAGGCGTCGGAGATCGTGTGCGACGCCGAGGGGCGGCCGACCGGACTGCTCCTGGAGGACGCGGCGTGCGAGCTCGTCGAGGCCGTCATGCCGCGTCCGTCCGCCGAGCAGGTCAGGGAGCGGGCCGCGGGCGTCCTGCGCGAGATGGCCGCGGCGGGCCTGACCGCCGCCCACGCCATGGACGCCAACGGCGACAGCCTCGCCCTCTACAGCGCGCTGGAGTCGGCGGGCGACCTCACGATGCGGTTCCGCGTCGCGCCCTGGTGCCAGCCGGGCGCGGACGACGAAACGGTCGCCGGCCTGGTGGAACTCCAGGGCACGGGCGGCGGGCTGTGGAAGGTCGCCGGCGTGAAGCTCTTCATGGACGGCACCATCGACAACGGGACGGCCTGGCTGGAGCGTCCCGACTGCCACGGCGAGTCCACGCACGCGTTCTGGCCCGACCCCGACGTTTACACGCGGGTCATCGGGGACCTGCACCGGCGGGGCGTCCCGACCGCCACGCACGCGATCGGCGACGCCGCCGTCCGGCACGCGCTCGACGCCGTGGAGAAGGCGCGGGCGGAGCACGGCGCGGGTCCGCGCCACCGCGTCGAGCACATCGAGACCGTCCCGGACGACACCGTCCGCCGCTTCGCCGGGCTCGACGTCGCGGCGTCCATGCAGCCGACGCACTGCACCGAGTACACGCGCGCCGACCGCACCGACAACTGGTCGCGCCGCCTCGGCGACGAACGCGCGTCCCACGGCTTCCGCTGCCGCGACCTGTGGGACGCGGGCGCGAAGGTCGTCCTCGGCTCGGACTGGCCGATCGCGCCCTACTCCCCCACCGGGATCATGGCGGGCGCGCGCCACCGCCGCCCGAGCGGCGACCTGTCGCAGCCTCCGAACGGGCCGGCCCAGGCGCTCACTCCGCTCCAGGCCCTCCAGGGCTACACGCTCACCCCCGCCTGGATCGCCGGTGAGGAGGACCGGGCCGGACGGCTCGGCGTCGGCTTCCGCGCCGACCTGACCGTCTTCGCCGAGAACCCGCTCACCGTCCCCGACACCGACCTCGCCGAGCTGCCGGTCGTCCTCACGGTGACGGACGGCCGCGTCACCCACCGCGCCCCCTCGCTGTGACGGCCGCCCAGCAGGCTCCGCCCGGTTCGAATCCCCGCCCGACCTTTAATGCGACAAGTGATGCAATAACATGGGGTCATGACATCGTTCCCGCGCCGGCCGAGCGCCTCGCGATGACCGCCGACGAGCCGTCCGGCGGGCCTTCCGTCGAGGCTTCCAGCCCGGCTTCGGGCGAGGTTTCCGGCGGTGTGGCGGACGAGCGCCGGCGGCGGCCGGGCGGGCGTACCGAGCGCGTCCGCAAGCAGGTGCTCGAAGCCGTCCAGGCGGAGCTCGCCGAGCGCGGGTACGACGCGCTCAGCATGGACGCGGTCGCCGCTCGCGCGGGGGTGCACCGCGCGACGGTCTACCGCCGCTGGCGCGACCTCGGCGGACTCCTCGCGGACGTGTTCGACGCGGCGAGCGCCGACGACTGGCAGCCCGCCGACACCGGTTCCCTCCAGGGCGACCTGGCGGCGCTGAACCACGAGAGCCAGTCGTCGCTGACCGCGCAGCTTCCGCTGGTGCCCGCGCTGATCGCCGCGTCGTTCCGGTCGGAGGAGGCGGCGCGGGGCGTCCAGCACCTCTGGGAGGACCGCTACGCGCGCTGCGAGGCCATCGTCGCGCGGGCCGTCGAGCGCGGCGAGATCCCCGCGGGCACCGACGCCCGGGCGCTGCTCCTCGCGGCGACCGCGCCGATCTACCACCACCTCGTGCTGCTCCGAGCGCCCGCCGACCCGGACCTTCCGGAGCAGGCGGCGAGGACGGCCGTCCTCGCCGCGCGAGCCGGGGCGTTCTTGAGGCCCGATCCGTCCTGACCGAAATCGGCGTCCGGACTCTTGCGCGGCCCCGGCCGCATACGTGAAACTCTCTCGCATTCGCCGGTCCCCGGAGGTGCGTGGTGCGAGTGCGTCCCGACGTCGTGGCGGGCGTCGTCGTCCTCCTGGACGTCGTCCGGGTCTTCCTGCCCTCCCTGATCACGGTGGTCGGCGACGCGGGGAGCACCCCGGCCGAGCTGATCGGGCTGTACGCGCTGGTGTGGTTCCTCGCCGCGTTCGCCGCCGCGCCCTTCGCGCGGATCGGCACCGGCGCGGCCGTCGCGCTGCTGGCGTCCCGCGCCGCGCTCCAGTTCACGGACGGCGGCACCGCGCAGGCCGCCCTCTCCAGCGTCGGACTGCTCGCCGGGCTCTGCTGGCTCGTCGCCACCGCCGCGAAGGCGCGGGACGCGCGCCCGGTCGCGCACGGCTTCGTCGCGGGTCTGGCCGTCTCCGGCGTCCTGCACGCGGCGCTCGGCGGCATCGACCTGGTCTGGCGGGACGGCGCCTGGCCGTGGCTCGTCCTACTCGCCGAGCTGGCCGCCTTCGCAACGACGCTCTTCGCCAAGCCCCTCCGCATCCACGTGTCCGAGCAGGGCGGGCGCGGGTTCGATGGGGAGGGGGCTCGGGGCGGGCGGGTTTGGTGGGTGCTCGGGCCGGCGCTTCTGTTGTGGGGGCTCTACACCGGCAGTACGTCGCACGCGCAGGCCAGCGCGCACGGCGCGGTCTGGGCCGCCGCCGTCGTCGCGACGGGCGCGGTGCTGTCGGTCGCGGTCGCCGAACGGCCCGCGTTCTGGACCCGGCATCCGGTCGTCCCCGCCGTCGTGCTCGTCCTGTCGGCGTTCGGGTTCGCCCTCGGCCGCGCGACGGTGGACGGCGTCCACGGCGTCTCCCCTGCCTGGACGCTCGTCGCGCAGGTCGCGGGCCAGCTCGCGCTCGCCGGATGCCTCGGCTGGGCCGCCCGCTCGTCCGCGCCCGACCGGCCCACCCGGCGCGGGCTGGCCACCGCGACCGGCTTCCTGGTCTTCGTCGTGCTCTTCTTCGCGTACTACTCGGCTTACGACCTCGGTGTCCCGAACCGCTGGGTCCCGGTGGCGGCGGCCGTCGCCGTCGCGGCGATCTCGTTCGTCCGGACGGACCGTCCCGAGGAAGGACGGCAGTGGATCGTGCTCGCCGCCGCGGCGGTGTCGGCGCTTCTGGTCTCGCTCACGGCTTCGTGGCCCGGCGCGCCGTCCTGGACGCCCGCACCGGGCGACGGTCTGCGCGTCGCCGCCTACAACCTGCGCATGGGTTTCGGCATGAACGGCACGATGACCGCCGGCAAGCAGGCCGAGGCGCTGCGCTCGCTGCGCCCGCACGTCGTCCTGCTGAGCGAGGTCGATCGCGGCTGGTTCCTGAACGGCGGCCGCGACCAGCTCCGGCTGGTGTCCGACCGGCTCGGCCTGAAGCCGCTCTGGGCGCCCGCCGGGGACGAGGTGTGGGGCGACGCGCTGCTGACGAACCTGCCGGTCGTGTCCGTCCGCAACCACGTGCTGGTGCCGGGCGGGCCCACCGGAGCGGAGGCTCTCGAAGTGGGCGTCCGGTGGCGCGGGCGGACGGTCGTCTTCATCGCCACGCACACCCAGCCGCCGGACGGCTGGACCGACCTCGGCCAGGCGGCCCAGCTCGCGCAGCTCGCGCGGTCGGTCGCGTCGCGCGGCGTCCCGGTCGTCCTCGGCGGCGACCTGAACATGCAGCCCGGCGATCGCGCCTTCCAGGTCCTCCAGGGCGCGGGCCTGAACGACGCCTTCGCTTCCGTCCGGCCGTTCAGGACCTATCCGGCCAGGCCGAACCCGACCGATCAGCTCGACCACATCCTGACGACGCCGGGCTTCGGCGCTCGCGACGCCACGAAGCTCGCCGTCCCCTACTCCGACCACCTCCCGGTGGCCGTCACTCTGACCGCGAACCGGTAGCGACCGGTGCGGACGCTCGCAGCGTCCGCACCGCCCGCGTCGGCAGCGGCGGTCAGCGGACGGCCGGGCCGGGGTCGCTGGTGGCGGGACGCCCGTTCTCCAGGTGACCCGCGTACCGGCGGAGGTAGCCGCCCGCCTTCAGGCTGACGTCGTACCAGCCCCGGGAGTCCGCGACGTTCCAGTGGAAGACGTGCGTGGCGTGCGGGTGCAGCCTGTGCTTCCTGGTCTCGCGGGCGCGGTCGTAGGCGTCGGCGGCCGTGATCTCGACCGGGGTGCGGCCGTTGTTGCGGACCCGGACCATGACGCGGCCGTGCCCGTCGTGGGAGAACTCGGACACCAGGCGGTTGCCGGAGTCCCCGGCGAACTCGCACAGCGAGCCGTTCGGACCGTAGTAGGCCAGGTGGTAGGACTCGCCGACCGTCCAGTAGTCGGAGACGGCGTCCCGCGCGGACACCGCGTAGCGGCGCGGCGCGGACGACGGGGCGAGCCGGTCGTACACGTAGAACGCCGCGCCGGCCTTGCCGCGGTTGTCGAACTCCAGCGTGAACCGGCCGTCCCTGCCGGGCACCTCGTTGACCACCAGGTCGTAGGGCAGCGGACGCGCCGGACGGACGCCCTTCTCCTGCTCCGGCATCGCCTGCGGGCTGGACACCTGGTACGGCTTGCCCTTGGACGCGGGCGGCGGCGGCACCGGGAAGGTCACCGGCCGCGGGTCCACGCCCTTGCGGAAGTCGAACGCCGAGGTCAGGTCGCCGCAGACGGCCCGCCGCCACGGGCTGATGTTCGGCTCGGCGATGCCGAACCGCTTCTCCAGGAAGCGCAGGACGGAGGTGTGGTCGAAGGTCTCGGAGCACACCCAGCCGCCGCGCGACCAGGGCGACACGACCAGCATCGGCACGCGCGGTCCGAGCCCGATCGGCTGCTTGCCGCCCGGATCGGCGCCGGGCACGAGCGGCCCCTTCTCGCCGGGGTACTTGTCGAGGTCGATGAACTCGTCGTCCAGGTGCGCGGTGAGCGACCGGGACAGCACGCCGCCGGAGTCCGGCGCGCTCGCGGACGGCGGCATCGGCGGGACGACGTGGTCGAACAGCCCGTCGTTCTCGTCGTAGTTGATGAGGAAGACCGTCCGGCCCCACACCTCGGGGTTGGCGGTGAGGGCCTCCAGCACCTTGTTCAGGTAGTAGGCGCCGTTCGTGGACGTCGAGGCCGGGTGCTCGGAGTACATCGACGGCGGGACGATCCAGGAGACCTGCGGGAGGCGGCCCTCCTTCACGTCGTCCGCGAACTCGATCAGCGTGTGGGTCGAGGCGCCCTTGTCCGGCAGCGGGCCGGACGCGCCCTCCTGCCGCTGGTAGTTGCGGAAGAACTCCAGCGAGTTGTCGGTGAAGTTGTCGGTGGCGTCGCCGGGGATGCCGGTGCCGCCCTGGTACAGCTTCCAGCTCACCCCCGCCTTCTCCAGGCGCTCGGGGTAGGTCGTCCAGGTGTAGCCGTTGGTGCCGTTCCGCTCCCACAGGCCGGGGCCGTTCGGCTTGGCGCCGAGGCGGTTCTGGGCGTCGATCGTGCCCGTCCACAGGTAGATCCGGTTGGGCGCGGTGTCGGCGTGGACCGAGCAGAAGTAGGCGTCGCACACGGTGAACGCCTCGGCGAGGGCCCAGTGGTACTGGATGTCCTGCCGCCGGACGTGCCCCATGGTGAGGACGTCCTGCTTCTGGTTCACCCACTCGTCGTAGCGGCCCTCGTTCCAGGCGAGGTGGCCGCTGCTCCAGCCGTGGTTGGTGCCGGGGATGGCCTCGGTGTGCTCCTGCGGGTCCACGTACCAGGGCAGCACCTCGACGGCGCTGTCGGCCAGCCCGCGCGAGTGGTAGTTGCCCGTGCGGACCTTCGCGGCCGGCTGGTGCCAGACCGGCTTGCCGTTCGGCAGCAGGTGCGGCCGCGGGTCGCCGAAGCCGCGCACGCCGCGCATGGTGCCGAAGTAGTGGTCGAAGCTGCGGTTCTCCTGCATCAGGATGACCACGTGCTCGACGTCCCTGATGGTCCCGGTGCGGCCGAGCGCGGGCATCGCCAGCGCCCTGGTCACCGCGGGCGGGAACGCCGTCAGCCCGGCCGCGGCCGTCCCCGCGCCCATCAGCTGCATGAACCGCCGCCTGTCCAGCGTGGTCACCGAACCTCCAACTGCTCTTTCCATGACAAAACGGAAACGATCATGGCAGGGCCGGTGCTGTTCTCCCAGGTCAGCGCGGCAACGGCGGCATGAACGGACGGCGGCCACCCGGTGACGCCCGCGACCACCGGAAGCGGGCCTCAGCCGAGCGCGTACCGGCCCGCGACCGCCGTAAGCCGGGCTCAGCCGAGGGCGTACCGGCCCGCGACCGCCGTAAGCCGGGCTCAGCCGAGCGCGTACCGGCTCGCGAGCGCGAGGAACGCCCGCCCGGGCGGGGTGAGGCTCCCGGAGCGGTAGACGAGGCACGTGCAGTGGACGGGCGCGTTCTCGATCGGGACGACCCGGCAGCGCGCGCCCGCCCTCAGCTCGCGCTCCGCCGCCGTCCGCGGCAGCAGGCCGACCCCCAGGCCGAGCCCCGCGAGCCGCGCCACGGTGGCCGCGTCGCTCGCCTCGTACCTGACGGCCCGCTCCGTCCCGAGGACGCGGAACGCCTCGTCGGTCACCGCGCGGAGGCCGGTGGCGGGCGTCCCGTCGATGAACGTCTCCGGCACGAGATCCGCGAGGCGGACGCCGTAACGCGCCGCGAGCGGATGCGTGAGCGAGACGACCGCGGCCACGTCGTCGCGGAACGTCTCGAAATGATCGACGTCCTCCAGCACCTGGCCGGACGCCGTGCCGACGATCGCCACGTCGAGCTCACCCCGCCGGACGAGCCGGACCAGCGGATCGCTCGCCTCCTCGCGCAACGACACCTCGGCCTCGGGAAAGCGCTTGGAGAACTCGGCGAGCAGTTCCGGCACGCGCGGACGCGGTGGTTCGGGATAGCTCCCGATCGCCAGGCGTCCTCGGGGCGCGCCTGCGAAGGCGGCGGCCTTCGCCGCCGCCTCGTCGGCCGCGCGGACCGCGTGGCGCGCCATCGCGACGAACTCCTCGCCCGCCGGGGTCAGGCCGACCGGCTCGATGCCGCGCTGGAAGAGGACGGCGCCGAGCTCGTCCTCCAGCCGCCGGAGCTGCCGCACCAGCGCGCCCTGCGCGACCTTGAGGGACGCGGCGGCGCGGGGCGCCGAACGGTGGTCCGCCAGGGCGACGGCGTAGCGAAGCTGCTGGAGCTCCAAGGCGTCCTCCAGGGCGGGCCGGCTGAGGCGTGATCCCAGTGTCGTCGCCCACCTCCACCGGCCGCCCCGCGCTGACCTCTTCGGGCCACCGCGGGAAGCGTCCAGGTGCGAGAAGCCGGGCCGACCGCGGGGAGGGGGAAGCGATCGGCCCGGAGCCGGGGCCGGGCGAGCGGTCCTGGACCGCTCGGCGCGGGGATGCGCCGGCGGTGTTCAGTTCGCGATGTGGATGTAGTTCTCCACCTGGCCGGACGGGATCGTCCGGGTGTCGTAGCGGTGCGTTCCCGTGTGGTTGTACTCCTCCAGGGTCACGTTGCCGCCGTCCACGCGGGCGACGTAGGCGACGTGGCCGAACCGTCCGGTCGTCCACTGCGCGACCGCGCCCGCCTTCGCCGCGTGGTCCACGGGCACGCCGGTGGCGCGGGCCGCGGCCGGCCAGGTGGCGGCGTTGCCCCAGTGCGCGCCCTTGTAGTGGTTCGTGAACGGCACGCCATGGCGCTGGTTGAGCCGCCACGCGACGAACGACACGCACTCGCGCTTGTAGAAGCTCCACGGGTCGCTCTCGTGCCAGGACCCGTCGCGGTACGGGTAGTCGTCGGCGACCGCCCCGTCCGCCCGGGCAGGCCCCGACGCAACGACGCCCCGCCCGCCCACCCCGGACGACGCGGTCTGCCCGGTCCGCGCGGTCCGCGCGGTCCGCGCGGTCTGCGCGGTCCGCGCGGTCTGCGCGGTCCGCGCGGTCTGCGCAGACGCTGCGGATGCGTGCGCCGGGGCGGCGGACGGCGCGGACGCCCGGGCGGACGACACTGATGTGGGGACGAGAGTGACGGTCGCCGCCGCGACCACCAGAAGATGCTTCATGCGTTCGTTCTCCTCGATCGGATGAGCCCCGCGAGGGGCCGACGATCCGAGTAGGCACCGGCGGCGCGCCGTCCGGCGACCCGGGAACGTTCGGCCGAACAGCGTCCGCGCAGGTCGCAGGGGGATGGAACGCGTTCGGCGACTGTTCGGCGGGGCGGGCCGCGAGCGTTCCGGCGAACGCAGGGGCCGGGTTCGTGCGGCGGCGGTAGCCTGGGTGTTCGTAGCCCTCTGATATCCCTTCATTACGTGGTGTGGTGGCATGGAGGCGATCGAACGGCTGGCCGCCGACCTCGGCCGCCTGCGCCGTGCCGCGGGCGACCCGTCGCTTCGGCAGATCATCGGCGCGGTGCGGCGCAGGGCGCCCGGCACGGCCCTCGGCGTAGCGACGCTCCAGAACTGGTTCAAGGGCCTGACCGTCCCGAGCGACCCGAGGACGTTCGCGGTGGTCGTCGAGGTGCTCGAAGGGACGGCGGCGCGCAACGGCCGCCCACAGCCCGGATCACCGGTCGCGCCGGAATCCGGATACCGGCCTCGCGACACGGCGTACTGGGAGGGCCTGCGCAAGGCGTGCGTCGAGCAGCGCCGCGCGGCACGCTCCGCCGAGCCCCGCCCCGAGCGTCCTGCCGAGCCCCGCCCCGAGCGTTCCGCCGAGCTTCGCGACGCGGGAGCGAGATCCGGACGGTCCCGTCCGGTGGCCGGTGCGAACGCCGACGGGACGTCGCGGCCGCGGATCTGGTTGGTCCCGGCGAGCCCGCTGACCGTCAACCCGCCGACCCTGGTGTGGACGCCCGGCCCGAACCCGCGACGCGAACCCGGCGCGCGCACGGTCCGCGTGGAGATCCCGCCCGTGGCGGTGGACGTCCCGGACCATCTGGACCCCCGCACGTTCTTGCCGGACGGCACCGACGCGATCCACGCGAACTGCCGGGACAAGCGCGGGCGGACCGAGGCCGTCCGGTCCGTCCCGGTGCGGAGCGGCGGCGTCGAGCTCGGGACCTTCTCCCTCAACGTGAACCTGGGCGGCTGCTGCGGGCTCGCCTGGGCCGAATTCAAGACCGGCCTCGCCGCCCGCCCGTTCGTGAGCAGCGGGATCGACGGCATCGTGATGTCGTTCCGCCGCGTCCGGCCCCGTCCGCCCACGTCGGCGGCGGACGAGATCTGGAGCCCTTCGCCCGCGAACGCGCGGTACAGCGACGTCTGGACCGACGCGCTGCGGGTCGAGCGCGGCTCGGTGTTCACGGCCGAGCTCGCCGTCGTCGTGACCGGGTGATCCGCTCGCGCAGGCGTCCCCGCACCGCAGCCATCGTGATCGAAACGAGGGGTCGGGGGCCAGTCGCGGCAGGGCGGGGCGCCACCCCGTTCGCGGGCGGTCTCCGCGGCTCGCACCACCCGTTCCGTCGCCCCCGGTGCCGTCCTGGACAGGCGGCGTGTGCGGCGACCGCGACTTTCTCCGGCGAGTCGGGCGGCGGCCCCGCCGGACGCCGCTTCCACCTCCCGTTCGGAGCCGGCACGTTCCCCGAGGCGTCCGCATACGGACATGTACTCAATTTGTTGATTAGGTGCGCGTGCTACCCTGCGGGCATAGTCAATTCGTTGAATAGGGGTGAGGGCGTGCATCCGTTCCGGAAGGCGGTCGAGGCGCGAGACTCCGCGGCGCTGGAGGCGCTGCTCGCCGACGACGTGGTGTTCACCAGCCCGGTCGCGCACCGGCCCTACACCGGCAGGCCGATCACGGCGGCGATCCTGCGCGGGGCGTTGCGGGTGTTCGAGGACTTCCGGTACGTCCGGGAGATCTCCGAGCCCGGCGGGCGCGACCACGCGTTCGTCTTCCGGGCCACGGTGAACGGGCGCGAGGTGCACGGCTGCGATTTCGTCCACCTCGACGAGGACGGCCGGATCGACGACCTCACCGTCATGGTGCGCCCGCTGTCCGGGGCGAACGCGCTGGCCGAGGCGATGGGCGCGCAGTTCGGGCGGATCGAGCGCGAGGCGCGCGAAGGCTGAGCGAAGGCGGGCCCGGCGTTTTGGACGCCGGGCCCGCCTCATCGGGTCAGCAGGCTCCCCGGTCGGGTCGACAGGCTTTCCGGTCGGGTCGACGGGCTTTCCGGTCGGGTCAGCAGGCTCCCTGGTCGGCCCAGACCCCGACCTGGCCGCCGGGGGTGTCGCCGTAGGTCCACCACTTGGCCTTCCAGCTGTGGCTCTGGTAGCTCACGACCGCGCCGCCGTTGTAGGCGGTGGTCGCGCTCCAGGGCGGCGCCGTGCAGGTGCCGGGCGGCGGGGTGGTCGGCGGCGTCGTGGGCGGGGTCGTGGGCGGCGTCGCGCCCGCGAAGGCGGCGGTGAACTTGGTGAAGTCCCAGGCGCCCTGCGGGACGCTGCTGCACGTCCCGGACGTCCGTCCGTTGTTGTCGGGCGGGTTGCACTGGCGGTCGCGGTTGACCGACCAGAACGTGAAGCGGCTGAGGTGGTGGCTCGTCGCGTAGTCCAGGACGGCCTGGAAGTCGGACTGGTAGAAGTACTCGCCCGAGTCCGAGCGGCCGTTCATCCCGGAGAAGCCCTCGTGCTGGTAGGCGGTGGCGCTGTCCCAGCCGAAGGTGCTCATCAGCAGCGAGTGCAGGTTCTCCAGCGCCGAGATCTGCGCGGACGACCCGTTGAACCCGCCGTCGAACGGCATGATCGAGTAGTTGTCGGGGGTGAAGCCGAGCCCCTTGGCGGTGTTCAGCAGCTGCGTCCCGAACCAGCCGGTGCCCTGCGCCGTCCCGGCCGTGGTCACCGAGACGTAGAGGCCGGGGTTGTTGCGCTGGAGGATCTGCGCCGCGCCGAGCTCCCTGGAGATCGCCGCGCTGTTCTCGTACTCGGGCTCCTCCAGGTCGAAGTCGATCGCCTTGAGCGCGTACTTGGTGATGACCTGCTGGTAGGCGGCGGCCGTGGACGCGGCGTCCGAGCAGACCTCGCCCAGCTTCGTCCCGTTGTAGCCGCCGGCCGACACCGAGACGTCTCCCCCGGCCGACCGGATCCTGTTCACCACGGCGCCGACGGCCGTGTCGGACGAGACGGGCGCGGTGCCGTCCCACGCGGGCGAGCACGAGCCGCCCGAGGCGAGGATGAAGGCCAGCTCGAACGTCTTCTGCGACGTCGCCGCCATGACCTGGGACAGGTCGGGCGCGTCGTTGTCCAGCGGCATCACGTAGGGCGCGGCGCCGTACCAGTTGCGGGTGACGTCGGCCCGCGCCGCGCCGGGGCGGAGCACGACGGCCAGGGCGGCGGCGAGGGCGACGACGGCGAGCGCGGCCAGCGCGCGGACGAGTCCGGCGCGCGGGAGCGGGGCGCCCGGCGGGCTTGGCGGGGTCATTCCGGAAGTCCTCCTCGAGGATGTCCGAGCGCTCCCCCGCCGCGCATCAATTAAGAAGGTTTCCTATTGATACGCCCGGAGACCGGGTTTTGTCACCCGGTCTCCGGGCGGTCCCCCGTGGCCCGAACCGGCCACTCCCGCCGACCGCCCCGGTCCGGCCCGGTCATCGGGCCGGGCGGGCCTCCATCAGGGTCGTGCCCGCCGGGAGCTCCAGCGCGGACGCCAGCCGCAGGTCCGCCGCCTCGAACAGGCGGGCGTACTCGGCGTGCGTGCGCTCCATCCCCGCGTCGAACAGCGCGAGCATCCGGATGTCGCCGTCCAGGCCGACGTGCGGGCGGTCGTCGTCCGGCAGCGCGTACTCCAGGACGAGCACCCGCCCGCCGTCCGGCACGCCCGCCCGGACGGTCCGCAGGATCCGCACCGCGTCCTCGTCCGACCAGTTGTGCAGCACGCTGGCCAGCAGGTACGCGTCCGCGCCCGGCGGCACCGGGTCGGTGAAGAAGTTCCCGGACACGACCTCGACGCCGTCCGGCAGGAAGGCGCGGGCGTGCTCGGCGACGTGCGGCAGCTCGAACAGCGTGCCGCGCAGGTGCGGGTTCGCGGCCATGACCGCGGCGAGGAAGTGGCCCTTGCCGCCGCCGACGTCCACCAGCGTCCGGACGCCGGTGAAGTCGTACATCGTCGCGACGGCCCGGCGGTGCGGGACGGCCCGGGCCGTCATGTAGTCGTCGAACAGCTTGGACCGCTCGGGACGCGCCGCCAGGAAGTCGTAGAGCATGCCGTACTCCTCGATGAACGCGGAGCGGCCCTTGCGCAGGGTGTGCGCGAGGTTCCCGAAGGCGTACCGGAACTCCGGCGTCGAGTTCATCCGGACCGCCGCGAGCATCGAGCCCTCGGCGTCCGCGCGGAGCGTCTCGCCGGCCGGCGTCAGCGAGTACCGGCCCTCGCCGTCGGACGCGACGATCCGCATCCCGGCGAGCTCGCGCAGCACGCGGGCGACCCCGGCGGGGTCGGCGGCGCACCGGTCGGCGAGCTCCGCCGCGGTGACGGGGCCGTCCATCCGGTCGGCCGCGCCGAGGTCGGCGAAGGCGGAGAGCGCCGCGAACCGGGACAGGCCGCCGATGGCCTCCCAGATCGCGCTGGTCGGCTCGTCCGCCGCGGGGTCCGGCTCGGAAGGGGTTTCAGGGAGCGTGGTCACGAGGTTCCTCCGGAGGCGTCGTGCCAGGCGAGGACGCGGCGTTCGGCCAGCCCGAACAGGGCGTTCAGCAGGGTGCCGAGCACGCCGAGCAGGACGATCCCGCCCCAGACGCCGGGGTTGTCGAAGTTGCGCTGCTCGTCCAGCAGCTGGAAGCCGATCCCGGAGGTGCTGCCCTTCATCTCCGAGACGACCATGAGGATCAGGGCCAGCGAGAGGCTCACCCGCAGCCCGGCGAAGATCTTCGGGGCGGCCGAGGGCAGCAGCACCCGGCCGAGCCGCTGCGCGGGCGAGAACCGGAACACGCGCGCGATGTCCAGCTTCGCCGCGTCCACCGAGCGGGCCCCCTCGGCGGCGTTCAGCAGCACCGGCCAGACGATCCCGAACAGGATCGTGGCGAGCTGCATCTCGGTGCCGCCGCCGAACAGCGCGAGGAAGAACGGCAGCAGCATGATCGGCGGGATGGCGTAGCCGAAGTGGATCAGCGGCCGGACGTATCCGTAGAGCCGCCGCGACCGGCCGAGCGCGAGCCCGCCCAGCACGCCGATCACGCCCGCCGCGACCCACGCGGTGAGCAGCCGCTCCAGGCTGCCCGGCACGTTGTCGAGCGCGCCCGGCCCGAGCCACAGGTGGGACGCCGGCCCGCCCAGCCACATCAGCCGCATCGAGTGCGCGATCTGCGTCGGCGGCGGGAAGCTGATGTTCTCCGCGCGCCGCGCGAGCACCTCCCATAGGCAGACCGCCAGCGGGACGGGCACGACTCGCAGCAGCACCCACACGAGCCCGCGCACGAATCTGCTAGGCCCCACGCGTCCCCCTTTCGCCGACGTCACGCGGCCACCCTTCGTCGGCGTCATGCGGCCGCCCTTCGCCAGCGGAACAGGTGGTGCTCCGCGCGGGTGAACAGCACGTCGAACAGCAGCCCGAACAGGCCCGCCCAGACGGACGCCGCGACGATCATCTCCAGGCCGTCCGCGCTGCCCCCGGCCTCGATCAGGTAGACGCCGACGCCGGAGGTGCCGCCGTTCACCAGCTCGACGCTGATCGCGAGGATCAGCGCGACGCCGGACGCGACCCGCGTTCCGGTGGCGACGAACGGCGCGACGGTCGGCAGCGCCACCCGGAACAGCACGGCGAGGCGTCCGAAACCGAACGCGCGCAGCGTCTGCACGGCGACCGGGTCCACCTCGCGCAGGCCGTAGACGGTGTTGACGAGGATCGGCCAGGTCGCGCCGTAGGCGATGACCGCCAGCTTCAGGTGCAGCGTGGCCGGGAAGATCATCATCGCGAGCGGGATGACCGCGACCGACGGGATCGGGCGCAGGAACTCCACGAACGGGCGGGTGGCGATCCGCACGGCGGGCACCGAGCCGATCAGCAGCCCGGCCGGGACGGCGATCGCGAGCGTGAGCAGCATGCCGAGCGCCCAGGCGGTGAGCGTCGTGCCGACGTCGCCGAGGAACTCCCCGTCGCCCGCCAGCCGCGCGGCACGTTCCAAAGTGGCCGACGCCAGCGGGACCACCTTGCGGTCCAGGAGGCCGGCGCGTCCGGCGAGCTCCCACAGGACGACGAAGACCAGCACGCCGGCCGCGCCCCGCAGCAGGTCGGGGCTCCGGCGGCGGCGCGCCGCCGTCCCCGGGGCGCGCCGCGCGCGGGGCGCGGCGGCGGCCGGGGCGGCGGCGGTGGGCGCGGGGGTCGGGCTCATCCGGACGTGGTCGCGAGCGCCGACTTGGCGTCCGTGGACTGCTTGAGGTAGCCGAACCGGGCCATCAGGTCGGGCACCCGCTGGATCCGGGCCGGGTTGAGGGTGATCGGGTAGCCGGGCAGCGTGATGATCTTCACGAGCTGCGGGTCGATCTTGGCGTAGCCGGTGATGGTCTGGTTCAGCTCGGGCCGGTTGGACGCGGCGAGCTGCTGCGCCTTGGCGATCGCGCGCTGGAACGCCGCGATCGTGTGCGGGTTCTGCTTGGCGAACTTCTCGGTGACGCCCCAGCCCGCCATCGGGAGGTTGGCGGTCGCGCCGGTCATGGTGTCGGCGATGGTGCGCAGCCCGAACTTGGCGCGCCCGCTGGTCAGGAACGGCTCGGTGATCCAGGCCGCGTCCACCGCGCCCTTCTGGAGCGCGCCCGCCATCTCCGGGAAGCCGTACTCGACGAAGTGGACGTCCTTGGCGTCCACGTCGTTGAGCTTCAGGGTGGACACGACGGCCAGCTCGCCGACGTTGCGCAGCGTGTTGACCGCGATCTTCTTGCCCTTGAGGTCGGCCACCGACTTGATCGGCGAGTCCTTGGTGACCACCAGCGGGAACAGGTCGGGCCGGGCCTCGGCGGCGTCGGCCACGATCTTGATCATCGTGCCCTTCTCGCGGGCGAGGAAGGCCGAGACGTAGTTGGTCATCGTGATGTCGAGCGAGCCCGCCATCAGCCGCTGGTTGCCGACCGCGCCACCCTGGATCGGCTCCATCTTCACGTTCAGGCCCTCGGCCTTGAAGTAGCCCTTGTTCACCGCGATGGGCACGGCGGCGGCGTCCGCGATCGGGATGATCCCGACCTTGAGGTCGGTCTTCTCCAGGCCGTTCGGGCCGCTGGACTTCTTGTCGCCGGAACCGCCGCAGGCGGACAGCGCAAGGGCCGCGGCGAGCACGGCCGAAAGTGCGCGAGGGAACCGCATTTATGCTCCAAGCTGGGGGAACGCCGTCGCCGCGGGCACACGAGGGACGTGCCGGGCAGGGCGGACGAACGAAAACGCGGGCCAGCTTAGTGCCGCCCTCCGGCGGCAAAAGATCAAGAATTGACAACGCCGCCGGGCCGCGAGTTCTGGCCCGAGTCATTCGGCTCTATCGGACGTTCTTTTAGGACGGCGGGCGTGGCTGACAGATCGGGTCAAGGCCGTCCCCGCCCTGGCCCGGGCCGAATGGAACGTACCAATTCACATGATCACACGACCTGTCCGCAATATGTTTCGGTCGGAGATACCGGTGATTACGTCATCTCCAGAACACGGCTCGGACGGAGAAGAAAAACGTGAGGAATTCTCGCGACAACCTCGGGAGGAGCCGCTGGCGCGTCCCGAAACCCCTTCCCGGCTATGCGGACGACGCCCCGCTCCGCTGGGGGGTTCCGGCGCACGACCAGTTCGGAGAGGCCGTGGAACGTGCTCGACTCGCGCCGGCGCGGCTCGGGAGCGACGGAGGTCAGGCCGGGGAAGCGCCCGCCGCCCGGCCCGCCGCCCCGGCAGCGGCGCGGCGCGGCGCGGGCGATCCGGCCGGACGGTCAGGACGGGGAGATCGGGCCGAGCCAGGTGCCGCCGGAGACGTCGAGGGTCTGGCCGGTGACGTGGCGGGCGTCCGGGCCGGCGAGGAAGCCGACCACGTCCGCGACGTCCTCGGGCTCGCCGAGGCGGCCGAGCGCGGTGACCGACTCCAGCGCGGCGACGGCCTCGGGGATGCCGGTGTACCCGGCGGTCATGTCGGTGCGGACCGCGCCGGGCGCGACCGTGTTGACGGTGATGCCGCGCCGGCCGAGCTCGTTGGCGAGGGTCGGGGCGAGCGCCTCCAGGGCGGCCTTGGTCACGGTGTAGCCGATCTGGACGGCCACGGCCATCCGGCTCGCGACCGACCCCATGTTGACGATCCGCCCGCCGTCGTTGAGCAGCGGCAGCGCGCGCTGGATGACGAAGAACGGCGCGGCGACGTTCACCTTCATCAGGCGGTCGAACTCGCCGGGCGTGAGGGCGGCGGCCGGGCTGGCCGAGGCGATGCCCGCGTTGTTGACGAGAACGTCCAGGCCGCGGCCGTCCAGCTCGGGGATCAGCGCCTCGAACAGCCGGTCCACGGCGTCGTCCTCGCCGAAGCGTGCCCGGATCGCGACGGCACGTCCGCCCGCGCGCTCGATGTCGGCGACCGTCCGCTTGGCCGCGTCCGCGTCCGACCCGTAGTGGACGGCCACGAACGCGCCGTCGGCCGCCAGCCGCAGCGCCACCGCCCGGCCGATCCCGCGCGAGCCGCCCGTGACCAGTGCCGTCCTGCCGTTCAGCGTGCCCATCTGATGCTCCTCGTTCCCGGCCGGAACCCGGTGCGTTCCGGCGATGAGGAGACGGTGCCGGGGCGCGCTCACCGACCCCTCACCGCGCACTCACCGCGCGGTGAGACGCGGTGAGGTGCGCGCGTCCGGCGGCGGGTCAGGACGGGGACGGCTCGGCAGCGGCGGCGGGGCGGCGGTCGAGGTCGAACCGCTCCATGATGCGCTCCGAGCCGCTCGCCCAGTTCGTCTTGAGCGCGGCGATCGCGCCCTCGACGTCCCCTTCGAGCAGGCACTCGGCGATCCGCTCGTGCTCGGCGGCCGAGCGCTCCAGGACGTCCTGGTCCCCGACCACGACCCGCTCGTAGCGGTGCATGGTGAGCTTCAGTGAGCCGATCATGTCCAGCAGCCGCTCGTTCGGGCAGCCGGAGGTCAGCAGCTCGTGCCACTCGTCGTCGTAGCGCTCCAGGACGGCGTAGGCGGCGCGCTGGTCGGGGAACCCGCGCGCCTCGGCCAGCAGCCGCGGCGCGATCGACACCAGGAACGCCGGGTCGGTCAGCCGCAGCGCCAGGGACTCCATCTCCCGCACGATCGTGCTGAGGTCGAGGAACTCCTTGCGGCTCAGCGGCGCGAACCGGAAGCCCTTGCCGCGCTCGCTGCGGATCACCCCCTCGCGCTCCAGCGCGATCAGCGCCTCGCGCAGCGGGGTGCGGCTGACGCCGAGGTCGGCGGCCATCCGGTTCTCGTTGATCGGCTCGTCCGCGGCGAACTCGCCCCGGCCGAGCCGCTCCAGCAGCTCGTCCTTGATCTGCTCGCGCAGCGGGCGGCGCTCGATCGGCATGTTCTCCCTCTTCCCAGTGCCCGGATCCGGCCGTGCCGGCCGGGCGCGCGACCGCGGCGGCGTTCCCCGCCGCCGCCGCGCGCCCGGCCGCGGGCTCAGGCCGTGCCCGCGCCGTCCACCGCGAGGACGGCCCCCGACACGAACGCCGCGGCGTCGCTGGCGAGGAACGCCACGGTGCTCGCGATGTCGCGCGGGCTGCCGATGCGGCCGAGCGGACGGTCGGCCGCGTCGGCGTAGAACGTCTCGACCGGCGCGCCGAGCTGCCGCGCCTCGTCGGCGAGCATCCCGGTGGCCGTGTCGCCCGGACACACGCAGTTGACGCGGATGTTCCGCGGACCGTGGTCGATCGCCATCGCGCGGGTCATGTTGACGACCGCCCCCTTCGACGCACAGTACGATACGGCCTGCGCGCCGCCCCGGATGCCCCAACCCGACCCCGTGTTGACGATGCTGCCGCCGCCCGCGGCCTCCATCAGCGGGACCGCGTACCGGCTCATCAGCATGATCGACTTGATGTTGACCGCCATCACCAGGTCCCAGTCGTCCTCGGTGATCTCGCACACGGTCGAGCGGCGGATGATCCCCGCGTTGTTGAAGAGCACATCGACGCCCCCGAACTCTTCGCGGGCGAGGCCGATCGTGCGCTCGCAGTCGGCCGCCTTCGAGACGTCGCAGCGGGAGAACAGCGCGTTCGGGATGGCCTTGGCGGCCTCCTCCCCCGCCTCGGCGTCCACGTCCGCCAGCACGACGGACGCGCCGAGCTCGGCGAGCAGCCCGGCGGTGGCGCGGCCGATCCCGGACGCCGCCCCGGTCACGACGGCGCGCTTACCGGTCAGGTCGATCATGTTCAGGCTCCTTGCACGGGGTAGCGGGCGGTCCGGCCGCGGCCGGTGATCACGATGCGGTGGCCGGCCAGGGCGCGGTCCAGCCCGGGGTCGCCGGTGTCGAGCAGCAGCGGGCGTCCGCCGAGCGCGGCGAGCTTGGCCTCGGTCGCGACGGCGAGCAGCCGGTCCGGGCCGGCGGCGCGGAGCACCTCCGGCGAGATCTGCTGGTTGCCCCGGCCGAGCAGGAAGCCCTGCCCGCCGATCGGGGTGACCGCGATCCACGTGTCCGGGGTCACGATCCCGGCCAGTTCGGCGGCGTTGACGTCGGCGGCGACGAGCCGTCCGGCGCGCAGCACGTTGACGCCCATGACGGGGACGTCCACGCCGAGCGCCGCCGCGATCGCGCGGGTCGTCCCGCCCGGCCCGAGGACGAGCGGGTCGACGCCGGCGCGGGCGGCCAGCTCGGCGGCGATGCCGCCGACGGCGTGCGGGTCGGCGGCCGAGCTGCCGACCTTGCGCTGCTGCACCCGGACGGGCGCGTCCGGGACGAGCAGGTGCCCGTACAGCCGGGCCGAGACCCGGCCGGAGCGGACGGCCTCCTCGTCCAGGTCCATGACCTCGGCCTCGGTGAAGGCGCGCGAGGCGGCGGCGCGGGCCGCGACCTCCCCGGCGGCGCGCGGCCCGACGCCGAACACCGCCGAGTGCATCTTCACCCCGGTCGGGACGCCGAGGACGGGCACGGACGTCCCGACGGCGTCCAGGACGTCCCGGGCCGTCCCGTCGCCGCCCGCGAACAGCAGCAGGTCCACGTCCGGGGCGAGGGCCTTCGCGGCGGCGACCGTGTCGGCCGCCGTCGTGTCCGGGCCGTCCGGGCCGTCCAGACCATCCGGGACGTATCGAACGTCCGGCTCCAGGCCGGCCGCGCGGACGGCGTCCTCGCCCATCGGTCCGGCAGCGGTCAGCACGACCGGCGCGCCGACCCGCGCCGTCAGCTCCGACAGCGCCTCGGCGGCCCGGTCGGACGCGCGCGGCACCGCGCCGAGCTCGCGGGCGCGGGCCTGGACGGCGGGTCCGTCGCTGCCCTTGAGGCCGACCCGGCCGCCGAGCCCGGCGACCGGGTTGACCACCAGTCCGTACCTCACCGGCCGAGGATCTTCCGGCGGTAGGCGCGCCAGGTGACGGCCCAGGTCTCCGGGTCGTCCAGCGTCGCGGGCCGCACCTGGTGGATCGGCCCGTTGTGCGGCGCGGTCCGGACGGTCTCCGGCTCCTCGTACGCCTCGCGCGCCACCTCGGCGAGGATCGCGGCGTACTCGTCCAGGTCCTGCCGGGAGTAGGACTCGGTCGGCTCCAGCGTCATCGGCTCGGGCACCAGGTACGGGTGGTGGCTCGTCCAGTAGTGGGTGCCGAAGTCGGCGGCGCGGACGCCGATCTCCTCGCTGTGCACGCCGGTGTCCCGGTTCAGCTCCTCCCAGGAGTAGCGCACCTGCTCGATGCGCCGCTTGCCCTCGGCGTACGGCGCCGACACCCCGCGGATCTCCAGGATCCTCTTCATCAGGTAGTTGTTGTTCAGCACGGCGATCTCCGCGACCTCGCGCAGGCCCTCCGCGCCCAGCGACATGATCCACGCGTACGCGCGCACGAGGTTCGGCACCACGCCGTAGAACGGACGGATCTTGCCGACCGACTCGGCCCGGTCGTCGTCCAGGTGGTAGCGGTCGCCGTCGAACTCCACGGTCGGCCGGGGCAGGAACGGCACGAGCTTCTCGCTCACGCCGGACGCGCCCGCCGCCGGGCCGCCGCACGCGTGCGGCGTGGAGAACGTCTTGTGCAGGTTGAAGTGGCACAGGTCGAACCCGGCGTCGCGGGCCCGCGTGATGCCGAGGATGCCGTTGGCGTTCGCCTGGTCGTAGGCGCACAGGCCGCCCGCCTCGTGCACGATGTCCACGAACTCGGCGATCCGCGCGTTGAAGATCCCGGTGTCCTCCGGGTTGGTGATCATCAGCGCGGCGGTGCGCGGCCCGACGGCCGCCTTCAGCGCCTCGATGTCGGGGTAGCCGTCCGCGTCCGGGTAGAGGGTGATGACCTTGAAGCCGGCGGTCTTCGCGCAGGCCGCGTTGGACGGGTGGGAGAAGATCGTCGTGATGACCTCGTCGCGCTGCTCCAGCTCGCCGCGCGCGGCGAAGTAGGCGCGGATCATCGCGATGTTGGTGTAGATCGCGGCCGACCCGGCGCCCGGCTGGAGCGACACCCGGTCCATCCCGGAGATCTCCGCGAGCATCCTCTCCAGGTGGTACATGACCTCCAGCACGCCCTGGACGGTCCGCTGGTCCTGCAGCGGGTGCAGCTCGGAGACCCGGTGGTCCCGGACGAACCGGTCGTTCACCTTCGGGCTGTACTTCATCGTGCAGGTGCCCTGGCCGACGTCGATGTTGAGGTCGACGCCGAGGTTCTCCTGCGACAGCCGCAGGTAGTGCCGCAGCACGTGCAGCTGCGACATCTCGGGCAGGCCGGGCGCGTCCTTGCGCCGCAGCGCCCCGGGGAGCGAGTCGTCCAGCGGCACCTCGGGCGCGGGCACGCCCACGCCGCGCGCCCCGGGCGTCCCCAGCTCGAAGATCAGCGGCTCGTCCCAGCGGGCCTGGTGGAACCGCCGCAGCGGCGGCTTGGGCGCGATCCGCGCGTCGTCGGTCGTGACGGGTCCGGCGTTGACGTGGCTGCTCACTTGGCCAGTTCCTCCAGCAGGGCGGCGAGGCGGTCGATGTCGTCCTTGGTGTGCACCTCGGTGACGCAGTAGAGGGCGTCGCGGTCGGACAGGGCGTGGCCGCCGAAGACGCCGCGCTCCAGCAGGGCGTCGTTGATCTCGGCGACGTCGCGGGCGCCGGTGAAGCGGACGGCGAAGTCGGCGAAGTGCGGCGCGTCCGCGTGCGGGACCTCCACGCCGGGGACGGCGGCGAGGCGCGTGATGGCGTAGCGGGTGTTCGCCATGATGGTCTCGCCGATCTCGCGCATGCCGTGCGGGCCCATCAGCGCGAGGTAGACGCCGGCGGCGATGCCGTTGAGCGCGGCGGCCGTGCCGACCCACTCCTTGCCCTCCTCGCGGATCGCGAAGGACGTGCGCTCATAGGCGACGTCGCCGAAGCCGTACTCGCCCTCGACCGTGGTCGGCGTGACGCCGAACAGCCGGGACGGGAACTCGGCGACGAGGCGTTCCTCGTCGCGGGTGGCGATGAAGCCGGCGTTGCCGCCGCCGTAGCTCATGTGCACGCCGAGCGGCTGGACGTCGCCGCAGACGATGTCCGCGCCGTAGGACGCCGGCGGCGCGACGACGCCGAGCGAGATCGGGTTGCAGTTCACGACGTACAGCGCGCCGCTCGCGTGCGCGAGCTCGCCCAGCTCGGGCAGGGCCGGGTCGACGATGCCCAGGTAGGACGGCGCCTCGGCGTACACGGCCGCGACGTCGCCCTCGGCGAGCGCGGCGCGGACGGCGGCGACGTCGGCCCGGCCGTCCACGACCGGGACGACCACGACGTCGTGGTCCGGGCGCACGTAGTCGCGGATCTTCGACAGCTTGTCGGGCGCGACGGACGAGGCGACCAGCAGCCGGCGCGCGCCGGTGACGCGGCCCGCCATCCGCAGCGCGGTGCCCGCCGCCTGGTAGCCGTCGTAGGTCGGGACGTTCACGACGTCCAGCTCCAGCAGCTCGCCCATGAGCGACTGGTACTCCCAGAGCGCCTGGAAGCGCCCGTGGTCCTCGTAGGGCTCACCCGCGTAGGCGGTGAGGAACTCGGATCGGTCCACGACCTCGTCCACGACGGCGGGGACGTGGTGCTGGTACACGCCGCCGCCGAGGAAGCTCAGCGCGTCGCGGGTGCTGGTGTTGCGGCCCAGCAGGCCGTTCATGTGGCGCACGAGCGCGGCCTCCGAGCGCATCGGCGCGGGGAGGTCGAGCGGGCGTCCGAGCCGGAGCCCGGCCGGTACGTCGGCGTAGAAGTCCTCCACCGACGCGGCTCCGACGGCGTCGAGCATCGCGCGCTTCACATCGGGTGCCGCGTTGGGGATGTACGGGTGTGCGAACGGGCCGGTCATGCTCCCCCTCTTGACGAATCATCATCATTCGGTGTGCTGTATACAGCATTCAGCATGCCGGTGTCAGGAGGCAAGGGTGCATACCAACCGGATGAACCGAATGAAACAGACACGAAGGTCCGTTCTCCTAGCGGGCGCGATCGCCGCCGCGGTGGCCCTCAGCGGCTGCGCGGCGGGCGGCGGGAGCGGAAAGAAGGCCGCGCCGAGCCTGGCCGCCGCGGCGTCCGGCGACATCAAGGGCGACGTGACGGTCTGGTCCTGGGACGTCGCGGCGACCGCGCTCAAGCGGCTCGCCCCCGAGTTCGAGAGGCAGCATCCCGGGACGAAGATCAACGTCGTCGACATCGGCTACGACAACGCCTACGACAAGATCACGGTCGGCCTGAAGTCGGGCAAGGGACTGCCCGACATCACGACCGTCGAGGGCCCGCGGTTCCAGAGCTTCGTCGGCTCGTTCCCGAACGGGTTCTACGACCTGACGTCCCTGGCGGACAAGTACAAGGGCCAGTACAACGCGGCCGCGTGGAAGACCGCGACCGACGAGAAGGGCCGCGTGCTCGCGCTGCCGTGGGACTCGGGGCCGGTCGGCGTCTTCTACCGCCGCGACCTCTTCGCCAAGGCCGGCGTCGACCCGAACTCGATCAACACCTGGGACGACTACGTCAAGGCCGGCGAGCAGGTCAAGGCCAGGACCGGGACCAAGTTCATCACCCTCGACCCGGCCGAGGACAACACCTTCCTGATGCTGCTCCAGCAGCAGGGCCAGGGCTACTTCAAGGACGGCAAGGTCGCGGTGAACACGCCGCAGGCCGTGAAGGCGATGACCGTCCTGAAGCAGCTGTCCGACAAGGGCCTGGTCGACTGGGCGCGCGGCTGGGACGCCACGGTCACCTCGACCAAGACCGGCAAGTCCGCGACCACGCCGCAGGCGGCCTGGTGGGGCGGCACGCTCACCGGCGAGATGAAGGAGCTGAGCGGCAAGTTCGGCGTCTTCCCGCTGCCCGCGTTCGAGCCGGGCGGGGTGCGGACGTCCAACAACGGCGGCTCGGTGCTCACGGTCACCTCGCAGACCAAGAACCCGAAGACGGCGTGGGCGTTCACCGAGTTCATGCTCGCCAACAGCGCCAACCAGGTGTCGATGCTCAAGGACGAGGGCCTGTTCCCCGCGTTCCTGCCCGCGCTGAAGGACCCGTTCGTCGCGCAGCCCGACCCGTACTTCGGCGGGCAGGCGGTCAACAAGGTCTTCGCCGACCTGTCCCCGTCCGTCCCGCCGATCGAATACACCAAGGACGGCGCGAAGGCCACCCAGCTCGTCTGGTCGGCCAACGCGGGCGTGATGCTTCGCGGCAGGGACCCCAAGAGCACGCTCGACTCGACGGCGAAGCAGATCGCGTCCGCGACCGGCCGCCAGACCGCCGGATAGCCCATGGCCGCACTGCAGACCGAGCCCGCGAGGCTCCAGCGTCCCGCCGCGGCGGACGCGCGGCGGCGTGGCCGCCGCCGGTTCCGGCTCGCCCACTGGTGGTTCACCGGCCCGGCGACCGTCCTGTTCGTGGCGTTCTTCGCCTATCCCCTCGCGGCGAGCCTCTACCAGAGCTTCACCGCCGACCAGGACGGCGCGACCGTCTGGGTCGGGCTCCGCCAGTACCGGCGGATGGCCGGCGACCCGGTGTTCCTGGAGTCGCTGGTCAACACCGCGCTGCTGCTGGCGATCCAGGTGCCGGTCATGATCGGGCTGGCGCTGGTGCTGGCCGGGGTGCTGAACGCGTCCTGGCTGCGGTTCCGCGGCGGCTGGCGGCTGGTGTACTTCCTGCCGGCCGTCACCACGCTCGTCGCCTACTCGGTGGTGTTCCGGGTGCTGCTGAAGACCGACGGCGGCGCGGTCAACCAGCTCCTGGAGGACATCGGGATCGGCGGCGTGGACTGGCTGAACGACGCGACCTGGGCGCGGATCTCGCTGATCCTGTCGATCACGTGGCGGTGGACCGGCTACAACGCGGTGATCCTGCTGGCCGGCCTCCAGGCGATCGGCCGCGAGCAGTACGAGGCGGCCTCGATCGACGGGGCGGGCGCGGTCACCACGTTCGTCCGGGTGATCGTGCCGCAGCTCCGGCCGGTGATCCTGTTCTGCTCGATCACCTCCACGATCGGCACGCTCCAGCTGTTCGACGAGAACTACGTGCTGACGCGCGGCGGCCCGGACAACGCGACGATGACGCCCGTCCTCTACCTCTACAAGGTCGGGTTCGACCAGATGGACTTCGGCTACGCGGCGGCGATCGCCTGGGTGGTCGTGCTGCTCATCGGGCTGGTCTCGCTGATCCAGTTCCGGTTCCTGGGAAGGGGGTCGAAGTGAACCCGCGCATTCTGGGCCGTGCCGGCGCGTACCTGGCGCTGCTCGCCGGGGCGGTCGTCAGCCTCGTGCCGTTCTACTGGATGGCGGTCGCGTCGACGCACGACACCGCCGACCTGTTCGGGTCGCCGCCGCCGTTCCTGCCGGGCGGCGCGCTGATGGACAACCTGTCGCGGCTGCAGAGCGAGCACCATTTCGGACGCGTCGTCGCCAACAGCCTCGGCGTCGCGGTCGTCTACACCGTGCTCAGCTCGCTGATCTCCGCGATGTGCGGCTACGGCCTCGCGAAGTACCGGTTCCGCGGGCGGGGCGTCCTGCTCGGCGCGGTGCTGGCGACCATGATGATCCCGATGCAGGTGCTGCTGGTCCCGCTGTTCCAGATGATGGCGAACCTCGGCTGGACCGACACCTACCAGGCGGTCGTCCTGCCGTTCCTGGCGAACGCGTTCGGCATCTTCCTGATGCGGCAGGCGTTCCTCGCCTTCCCGGACGAGCTGATCGAGTCGGCCCGCATCGACGGCGCGGGCGACCTGCGGATCTTCTACCAGGTCGTGCTGCCGGGCGTCCGCCCGCAGCTCGGCGCGCTGGTCATCTTCACCTTCATGAGCCAGTGGAACAGCTTCATCTGGCCGCTGCTCATGCTCAACACCGAGGACAAGTTCACCGTGCCCATCGCGCTCAACCAGATGATCGGCCTGTCCCACGTGGACTACTCCGGGCTGATGCTGGGGTCGTTCGCCGCGACCGTCCCGATCATGATCGTCTTCTTCGTGTTCCAGCGGCAGTTCGTGGCGGGGCTGCTCGGCGGGGCGGTGAAGGGATGAGCCCGGCACGGGACCGGGGCCTCACCCGGGTGGAGGGGCTGCTGTACGGCGGGGACTACAACCCCGAGCAGTGGCCCGAGGAGGTGTGGGCCGAGGACGCGGCGCTGATGAAGGAGGCCGGGGTCAACCTGGTCACGGTCGGCGTGTTCTCCTGGGCCAAGCTCCAGCCCGGCCCGGACGCATGGGATTTCGGATGGCTGGACCGGCTGCTCGACCTCCTGCACGGGCACGGTCTCGCGGTCGACCTGGCCACGGCGACGGCCTCGCCCCCGGCGTGGCTCGTGCGCGCGCATCCCGAGGTGCTGCCCGTGCGGGCGGACGGGGTGCGGCTGGAGTTCGGGTCGCGGCAGCACTACTGCCCGTCCTCGCCGGTGTACCGGGACGCGGCCGTCCGGCTGGCGCGGAAGATCGCCGAGCGGTACCGGGACCATCCCGCGCTGGCGCTGTGGCACGTCCACAACGAGTACGGCGACCACGTGACCGAGTGCTTCTGCGAGGAGTCCGCCGCGGACTTCCGGCGGTGGCTGCGGGCCCGGTACACGGACCTGGACGCGCTGAACGCGGCGTGGGGCACGGCGTTCTGGTCGCAGCGGTACGGCGCCTGGAACGAGATCGAGCCGCCGCGCGACGCGCCCGGACCGGTCAACCCGACGCAGACGCTCGACTGGCGGCGATTCTGCTCCGACGCGCTGCTCGCCTGCTACCAGGCCGAGAAGGACGTGCTGGACGAGGTGTCCCCCGGCGTCCCGGTGACGACGAACTTCATGTCGATGTTCAAGCCGCTGGACTACTGGGAGTGGGCGTCGCGCGAGGACTTCGTGTCCGACGACGCCTACCCCGACCCGGCCGATCCCGAGGCGCACGTCACGGCCGCGATGAACTACGACCTGATGCGCTCGCTCAAGGGCGGCCGGCCGTGGCTGCTGATGGAGCAGGCGCCGTCGGCGGTGAGCTGGCGTCCGGTGAACGTGCCGAAGCGTCCGGGGCTGCACCGGCTGTGGTCGTTGCAGACGGTCGCGCGCGGCGCCGACGGCGTCATGTACTTCCAGTGGCGAGCCTCGCGCGCGGGCGCGGAGAAGTTCCACAGCGCGCTGCTCCCGCACGGCGGGACGTCGTCGCGCGGCTGGGCGGAGACCGTCCGGTTCGGGGCGGAACTCGCGAGGCTCGGCCCGGTCGCCGGCACCCGGACCGAGGCGGACGTCGCGATCGTCCTGTCGTGGGACTCTTGGTGGGCGCTGGAGCAGGAGGACCACCCGTCCGCGCGGCTCGACCTGAAGGCGATCGTCGCGTCCTGGTACCGGGAGCTGTGGCTGCGGAACGTCGCGGTCGACTTCGTCCCGCCGGACGCCGACTTCGGCCGGTACAAGGCCGTCCTGCTGCCGAACCTGTACCTGCTGCGGACGGACACGGCCGAGCGGCTGACCCGGTTCGTCGCGGGCGGCGGCCATCTGGCCTGCGGGTTCTTCTCCGGGATCGTGGACGAGCACGACCACATCCACCTCGGCGGCTACCCGGCCCCGCTGCGCGACGCGCTCGGCGTCGTCGTGGACGAGTTCTGGCCCGTGCCCGACGACGCGTCCGTTCCGGTCGAGGGCCCGGACGGCCCGCTCGGCGCGGCGACGCTGTGGAGCGAGTGGCTGGACGTCACGACCGCCGAGCCCGTCGCGTCCTACGGCGCGGGTCCGCTGGCCGGACGGCCCGCGATCACCCGCAACGCGCACGGCGCCGGCGTCGGCTGGTACCTGAGCTGCCACCTGCCGTCCGCGCTCGGCCCGGTGCTGGACGCGGCGGGCGTCGAGCCGGTGCACGCGACGCCGCCGGGCGTCGAGGCGACCCGGCGCGGCCCGTACCTGTTCCTGCTGAACCACACGGACGCCGTGTCGCGTGTGAGCGGTTTGTCCGGTATTGATCTACTGTCCGGCGCGCCGGTCGAGGGCGGGCTGGAGCTCGGCCCGCTCGGCGCGGCGGTCCTCCACCCCGCCTCGGAAAGGTGACCATGCGCAGGTCCCTGAGCGCCGCCATCGGTGTCGTCGCTCTCCTCCCCCTGACGGCCGTCCCCGCGCACGCGAGTCCCGCCCACCGCGGTGACTACTCCAACGTGCTGGACCTGCGCGGAACGCCGACCACCTCGGAACCGCCGGAGTTCAACGACATCAGCGTGTTCTCCGACCAGGGCGCGTGGCACGCCTACGCCCTGCCGAAGGACCCGGCGACGTACGGCGGCTTCACCGGGCCGCTGTACATCGCGCAGGAGTACCCGTGGTGGCTGAGCAAGGCGTTCAGCCGCATCCGGCTCAGCGAGAACGGCCGCCCGATCGACCTGTCGCGGACGACGCCGAAGCTGTCGTCCCTGCCCGGCCTGCTGCGGCAGGTGTACGAGCTGGACGGCCTGAAGCTGACCCTCGAACTGCGCTTCGGCAGCGCGCACACCGCGCTCGTCCGCGCGTACGTCGAGAACACCGGCCACCGGGCCCGGACGCTCCGGGTCGGCTGGACCGGCGAACTGCTCCGTCCGGACGCCGAGCCGATGAAGAGCGCGCCGTCGCTCAAGGCCACCGGGAACGGCGTCCAGGTCGACTTCGCCAAGGTCCGCAAGACGTGGGACTACCTGACCGACGGGACGGAACGGTTCCAGATCGTCCACGCCGAGCCGGTCCGGACGACCGTGAACGGCGACTCGTACAGCACCGACCTGGCGCGTCCGGTGACCGTCCGTCCGCGCGGGACCAGCGCGCTGACCTGGGCCGAGACCTACACGTTCAACGACGCCGAGCGGCGCGCGGAGGCCCCGGCCGTCGCGGGAATGCTGCGCTCGCCCGAACGCGTCGCCGCGCGCGGCGACGAGCGGTGGCGCGGATACGTGGCGCGCGTGACGCGCGGTCTCCCCGCCGACCGGCGGCGGCTCGCGGTCAAGTCGGTCGAGACGCTCGTGTCGAACTGGCGCGGCCCGGCGGGCGCGATCAAGCACAACGGGATCACGCCGTCCGTCACCTACAAGTGGTTCAGCGGGCTGTGGGCCTGGGACACCTGGAAGCAGGCGGTCGGGACGGCCGCGTTCGACCCGGCGCTCGCCCGCGACCAGATCCGCTCCATGTTCGACTACCAGATCACGCCGAGGTCCAAGGACCGGCCGCAGGACGCGGGCATGATCCCGGACGCGGTCTTCTACAACACCCCGGCCGAGGGCGGCGGCAACTGGAACGAGCGCAACAGCAAGCCGCCGCTCGCCGCCTGGTCGGTCTGGCAGGTCTACCTCAAGGACCGCGACGCCTCGTTCCTGCGCGAGATGTACCCGAAGCTCGTCGCCTACCACGACTGGTGGTACCGGACCCGCGACCACGACCACAACGGCCTCGCCGAATACGGCGCGACCGTCGACCCCGCGAACGCCACCGAAGAGGACCGGCGGCAGGCCGCCGCCTGGGAGAGCGGCATGGACAACGCGCCGCGCTTCGACGCGTCCCTCGGCGTGAAGATGCTCGCCAACACCGACGCGTCCGGCAAGGTCGTCGGCTACTCGATCAACCAGGAGTCGGTGGACCTCAACGCCTACCTGGCGGCCGAGAAGCACTACCTGGCGCTCATCGCGTCCCGCCTGGGCAAGTGGTCGGACGCGGCGCGCTTCGAGAAGGACTCCGCCAAGGTGGCCGGGCTCGTGCGCGCGCGCATGTACGACGCCAAGACGGGCTTCTTCTACGACTCGTCCATGTCCGCGGACGGCGGCAAGACGCTCACCGGACGCGGACGCGGCATCGAGGGCGCCATCCCGCTGTGGGCGGGCGTCGCGTCGAAGCAGCAGGCCGCGTCCGTGCGCGGCAAGCTGGTCGACCCGAACGAGTTCGCCACGAAGGTCCCCTTCCCGACCGTCTCGAAGAGCTCGCCGTACTTCCAGTCCACCAAGTACTGGCGCGGACCCGTCTGGATCGACCAGGCGTACTTCGCCCTCACCGGCCTGCACGCCTACGGCTACCGCGCCGACGCCCGCACCCTCGCCGACCGCCTCCGCACCAACGCGTCCGGCATGCTCGGCGACCGTCCGCTCCAGGAGAACTACGACCCGCTGACCGGCGCCCCCCTCAACTCCCCCAACTTCAGCTGGTCCGCCGCCCTGCTCCTAGCCCTCCCCGACTGACCCACTCCTTCCCCTTCCGTCCCCGCCCTCGGCCTCGGCCCGCGCCCGGCTAATTAGCCGGGCGCGGGCCGCCCTCTTCAGCCGGCCCTTGCGACAGACGAGTGCGGGCGGCGCGGACGCCACCGGCGCGCGGTCTCCCTCGGCGGGCGCGCGCCGGTTAGGTTCGTGGGCATGACCACCGAGGTGACGGGAGCGCGGATCACGGCGCGGGCGGTCTCGCGCCGGCCGATCCTCTCCGGGATCAGCCTGGACGTCGCGCCGGGCGAGCTGCTCGCGATCATCGGCGGCAGCGGGGCGGGCAAGACGACGCTGCTGGAGTCGCTCGCCGGGATCCGGCCTCCGGACGACGGCGAGATCGTTCGGGACGGCGGGGCGGGGCCGGTCGGCTTCGTCCCGCAGGACGACATCGTCCACCGCGAGCTGCCGCTCGCCCGCACCCTCCGGTACGAGGCGCGGCTGCGGCTCCCCGCCGGGACGGGCCGCGCGGAGATCGAAAACCGCGTCGCGTGGGTGCTCAGCGCGCTCGCCCTCACCGACCGGGCCGAGCGGCGCGTCGGGTCGCTCAGCGGCGGCGAGCGCAAGCGGGCGAGCATCGCGGTCGAGCTCCTGACGCGTCCGCCCGTGCTCTTCCTCGACGAGCCGACCTCAGGGCTGGACCCGGCGACCGCCGCCGAGGTGATGCGGCTGCTGCGCCGGCTCGCGGCGTCCGGGACCACGACCGTCCTGACCACGCACAACCCGCCGGACGTGGACTTCTGCGACCGGATCGCGGTCCTCTCACCGGACGGGCGCCTCGCGTTCACCGGCACCCCCGCCGACGCCCTGGCCCACTTCGGGACGGCGACGATCTCCGGCATCTACACCGCGCTGACCGGCGCGTCCGCGGCCCGGGACGAGCACCTGCCCCTCCCCGACAACACCGCCAACACAGGGTCCGCATCCCCGTCTCCATCCCCGCCCGCGTCCGCGTCCGGGGCTGCGTCCGGGCGGAGGATCGGCGCTGCGCGACAGTGCGGGCTGCTCGTCCGGCGCACGCTGGACATCCTCGTCCGCAACCGCCTGACGCTGGCGATCCTGGCCGGATCGCCGGTGATGGTCCTGGCGATGTTCGCGCTGCTGTTCAAGCCCGGCGCGTTCTCCCCCACGCACCCGAACCCCGGCACGACCGTGATGATCTTGTTCTGGATCGCGTTCGGCGGGTTCTTCTTCGGCCTCACCTACGGCCTGCTCCAGATCTGCACCGAAGCGGCCGTGCTGCGCCGCGAACGGCTCGCCGGGCTGAGCGCGACCGCGTACGTGCTTTCCAAGGCGGGCGTGCTGCTGCCGCTGCTGGTCGTCGTGGACGCGCTGATGCTGGCCGTCCTGCGCGGCCTGGACCGGTTGCCCGCCGCGAGCTGGACCGCGTACGGCGAGGTCATGGTCACCCTGTCTCTATCGTCGGCGGCAGCGCTGGCCCTCGGCCTGCTCATCTCGGCAGCGGTCACCGATCCCTCGCAGGCGACGCTGGCGCTACCGATGCTGTGTTTCCCGCAAGTTCTGTTCGTGGGCGCGATCCTGCCGGTTCCGGTCATGGCAGCGGGCGGACGCTGGATCAGCTACGCCATGTCGAACCGCTGGGCCTTCGAGGCTCTGGGCCACAGCCTCGGCGTCCGCTCCCTCTGGGCATCAGGCGCGTCTCCCCTGGGTCCTCCGCTGCTCGCGTCATACGGCTCCACCTTCGACCGCGCCCTCTGGGTCGACTGGACCGTCCTGGCCGCCCTGACCGTCGCCTCCCTGGCAGCCGCGATAGCAGTGGTGACCCACCGCGCCCCCCGCCTCCCTACGACCTCCACCCCCCTGCCCAGCTAACTTCGTCCGCCCACCGAACGGCCCACAAGCGAACGAACGACCACACCTCCCGGACGGCCGAGCCCGCCGACCGCCCGCCCCCAGGGACCGCCCACCCAGGGACCGCCCACCCTCACGGACGGTCGGACTGTTTGCCTGCTGGGCGCCTCCGTCCACCATGCGTTTCGGCTGGCGGACGGCCGGGGCGACAAAGCGGTCGGGGATGGGGGGATGGGCCGGGTCGCGCGAGCTGAACAATTTCCGCCGTTTTATCGTCATAAGGTGCGCAGGTCCCGGTGTGCCGGAGGTGCTCCAGATGGACGTGTTCGACGAGGTACGCAAGCGCGAGTTCGCCCGGTTGGACGACACGGGCCAGACTTATCTCGACTTCACCGGGGCCGGCCTCGCGCCGCGCCTGCTGATCGACGGCCACCACGACCGCAATCTGCACGGCGTCTTCGGCAATCCGCACTCGGAGAACCCGTCCTCCCGAGCGTCCACGGACCTGGTCGAGCACGCCCGCGCGGCCGTCCTGCGGTTCTTCAACGCCGACCCCGACGAGTACGCGGTGATCTTCACGCCCAACGCGACCGGAGCGTGCCGCCTGGTCGGCGAGGCGTACCCCTTTCGGCTCGGCGCGCGGCTGGTGATGCTGCTCGACGACCACAATTCGGTGAACGGCATTCGGGAATTCGCGAAAGCGCGCGGCGCGCACGTCCGGTACGTCCCGCTGCGACCCGGTGACCTGCGCGCGGACGGCGCGACCGTCCGATCGGCGCTCCCCCGCCGCCGGCGTTCTCCCGGCCTTTTCGTCTACCCGGCGCAAAGCAACTTCACCGGCGTCCAGCATCCGCTGGAATGGGTCACTCTCGCGCAAGGACGCGGCTACGACGTGCTGCTGGACGCCGCTGCGTTCGTCCCGGCCAATCCGCTGGACCTCAGCGCCGTCAAACCCGACTACGTGCCCGTGAGCTGGTACAAGGTCTTCGGCTACCCCACCGGCGTCGGATGCCTGGTCGCGCGGCGCGCGGCGCTCGCCCGGCTGCGCCGCCCCTGGTTCGCGGGCGGAACGATCCAGGCCGTCAGCGCCCTCGGCGGCTGGCACGTCATGTCCGGCGACGAAAGCGCCTTCGAGGACGGGACGCTGAACTTCCTCTCCATCCCGGACGTCGCGGAGGGCGTGGAGTGGATCGGCGAACTCGGCATGGACCGCGTCCACGCCCACGTGGCGCGCCTGACCGCCCGCCTCCTGAACGGCCTGGCCGCCCTTCGGCACGCGTCAGGACGCCCCATGATCCAGATCTACGGCCCCGGGGACGTCCGCCGGCGCGGTGGAACGGTCGCTTTCAACGTCCTGAACCCGGACGGCCGCATAGTGGACGAGCGCGTCGTGGCCCGCGACACGGCCGCGCACGGCATCTCCATCCGGACGGGCTGCTTCTGCAACCCGGGCGCAGGCGAAGCGGCGTTCGGCATCGACCTGCCCCTGCTCCGCGCCGCCGCCCGCACCCGAGCCCGCACGCTGGACGAATACCTCGACCACCTCGGACTGCCCAGCGGAGGAGCGGTCAGAGCGTCCCTAGGCGTCGCCTCCAACACCGCCGACGTGGACCGCCTTCTCGCCTTCCTTGCCGAGACCTACCGCAACCACTCCCCCGGCAAAGAACCCCTAGACCCCCGCGAGCGCTGCTGACCCCCAAAGACCCCAGCCGCTCATCAAGTCTCCCTCTCGAGCCGCAGTCCCCGAAAGCCGCCCAGCCCCAACCCCAGCCGGACGGACCGAGCAGCGCAGCCGGACGGGCGCCACAGCCGGACGACCGGAGCGTCGCGGCGCAGCCGGGCGGGGTGGTGGGACGGGGCGGACGGGGGTGGGTCAGTGGGTGAGGTGGGCTATGCGGCCCTTTTCGCCGGAGGCCCAGCACGTGGTGGGGGTGCAGGAGACGGTGTCGAAGCTGCCGGTGTCGAAGCGGGTCCAGGTGCGGCCGTTGTCGCGGGACAGGTCGCTGCCGGTCGGGCCCACCGCCAGGAGGAGGGGGCCGAAGTACGTCACGCCGGAGCGGTACTCGGCCGGCGGACGGGGGGCCAGGCGCCAGGTGCGGCCGGCGTCGGTCGTGGTGGCGGCGGCGTTCGGGGACGGTTCGCCCGGCCGGTAGTCGCCGCCCACCGCCACGCCGTGCCGGGCGTCGCGGAAGGCCAGGCCGAACACGCCCTGGGACGCGCCGCTCGGCAGCGGGGAGTTCGTCACCGTCCAGGTGCGGCCGCGGTCCCGGCTGTGGAAGACGCGGGAGTGCTCGCCGCCGCCGGTCGCGATCCAGGCGTCCCGGGAGCCGCGGGAGATGAGGCACTGGCCGCTGGCGGCGAACGCGGCCTCGCCGGGCAGCGCGGCGGGCATTCCGGCGTTCGGGAGGACCTTCCAGCTGCGACCGCCGTCGGAGGTCGAGATGATCCGGAACTTGCCGTCCACCGGGTCGCTGACCGCGAGGCCGTGCCTGCGGTCGAAGAAGGTCAGGCAGTCGTAGAACGCCTTCGGGTCGTCGTTGGTGAATCCGGTCGTCCAGGTGCGTCCGCCGTCGGACGTCCGGTACACGCGGGACGCGTCGCCCTCCCCGATGGCCAGGACGACGGCGTGGTCGGCGTCGAACGCCTCGACGTCCCGGAACTCCAGGCCCGCCGCGTCCGCCGGGGCGACCTTGGCCCAGGTGCGCCCGCCGTCCACGGTGCGCAGGACGGTTCCGCCGCTGCCCGCGGCCCAGGCGGTGTGCCGGTCCACGGCCGCGAGGCCCCGGAACCGGGCCTGCACGCCGGTGTCGGTGAGCTTCCAGCCGAGGTGCGGGGCCTTGCCGTGGGTCGCGGCGTGGGCCGTCCCGGCGAGGCCCGCGGTCAGGGTCGCCGCCGCCAGGCCCGCGATCGGGAGTTTCCGGACGATCTTCCGCGTCAGAGTCATGGCGCGGAAGGTAGCGAAGCGCGATCTTTCCGTAAAGGGGCGCCCCGGTCCGGCTCCCTGCCCAGGGACGCCGCCCGGACGGCTTCCCCGTCCAGGGGCGTCGCCCGATCTGGCTCCTCGTCCAGGGATGCCGCGCAGTCCGGCTGTCTCGTCCAGGGGGCGCTCGGTTCGGGTGGCGGGCCGGGGCGGCGTTCGTGTACGGGTAGTGGCTCGGACGGGGTGGGGCGGGGGCCGATGAGTAGCGCGGGTGGCGGGCGGCCGGCGGCGGGAAACGGGGCGGCGCCGGGCGGGTCGGCTGTGTGGACGGTGCTCCCGGCCGCCACTAAGGTGTGCGCTGGACGACACGCGAGCGGACGGAGGTGGACGTGGAGGGCACGACGCCACGTCACCGCAGGCTGCTCATGCTCCTGGCGGGCCTGTTCGGCCTGGTCACGACCGTCGCGTCCGCGCTGCCGGGCGGCATGGCCGGGGTCTCGCCAGAGAGTTCCGCCACCGCGTCCGGCCTGGCCGGGCAGGAGTGCGCGAGCCACGCGGGGCGGCACTGCGACCAGCAGCGCGCCGCCCAGCGCAGCGAGGCCCTGCGGGCGGGCGCGGCCTTCTACCACCGGTACTATGCGGCCGTCCTGTCCCGCCACCAGGCGCGGACGGGTTCGGACGCGACGGTCGGGCCCGAGGTGTCCGCCGTACGCGCGGCCGTCAGCGGACCGGTCACGGCGTCCGCCGCGCGGGCCGGACGACCCGTTCCGCCGCCGCGCGACCACCGTCCGCCGCCCGGACCCGGAACCGGCACGACCGACCCGGTGCGCGGCCCGCCGTCCAGCACGGATCTGTAGCAGCCCTGTCCCCGTCCGCGGCCGCCCAGGAGAGGCGTCGCGGCTTGATCCGTATGGAGCCCATCCGTGCTCACGGCCTTCGCCCGGGCGTTCCGAACCCCGGACCTGCGCAAGAAACTGCTCTTCACGATCTTCATGATCGTGGTGTTCCGGATCGGCCAGAACCTGCCGACCCCGAACGTCAACGTGTCCGTCCTGAAGTCCACCGCCGACGCGGCGAAGAAGTCCAACCAGCTGTACGGGCTGGTGGACCTGTTCTCCGGTGGGGCGTTGCTGAAGCTGTCGGTGTTCGCGCTGGGCATCATGCCCTACATCACCGCCTCGATCATCC
>NZ_JBHSIT010000022.1:0-63107 GCF_042652125.1 Actinomadura gamaensis
GGCCGGGCCGCCGGGCCGCCGGGCCGCCGGGCCGCCGGGCCGCCGGGCCGCCGGGCCGCCGGGCCGCCGGGCCGCCGGGCCGCCGGGCCGCCGGGCCGCCGGGCCGTCGGTCGGCCGGGCGTCGGTCGGCCGGGCCGTCGGTCGGCCGGGCCGACGGGCGACCGGTCAGTCGGTTCAGGTTTCGGTCTCCTCGGGGCGGACGGGCGCGGTCAGCGGCAGGCGCACCTGGAAGCGGGTGTCGCCCGGACGCGACGACACCTGGATGTCCCCGCCGTGCCGGTCGACCACGATCCGCCACGAGATGTCCAGGCCGAGGCCCGTCCCGCGGCCGACCGGCTTGGTCGTGAAGAACGGCGTGAAGATCCGGTCGAGGTTCTCCTCCGGGATGCCCGCCCCGGTGTCGGCGATCTCCACCACGGCCTGGTCGTCCTCGCGGAACGTCCGGACGGTGAGGACGCCCGAGCCGTCCATCGCGTCCAGCGCGTTGACGACCAGGTTCGTCCAGACCTGGTTCAGCTCCGCCGCGTAGACCGGGACGTCCGGCAGGTCGGGCGCGTACTCGGTGCGGACGCGCACGTCCGGCGGGATCTTGCGCTTCAGCATCGTGAGCGTGCTGTCGAGCAGCGTCCGCAGGTCGACGCTCTGGCCGGGCGCGCGGTCGAGCTGGGAGTACTGGCGGGCCGAGTCGAGCAGGCCGGTGATCCGGGTGGTCGCCTCGGAGATCTCCGCCTGGAGCTGCGCGACCTCCAGCGTCTCGGTGAGCCACTGCATCGCGACGCCGAGCCGCGCGCCCGCGATCTCGGCGACGCGCTCGGCGACGTCCACGCCGATCCCGGCGCCGACCAGGGCCGGCGCGAGGTCCCAGGCGTCCGGGACGCCGTGCTCCTCCAGCCAGTCGCCGAGCTCGTCCTCGGCGTCGCTGACCTCGATCGGGTCGCGGCTGACCTGCCGCCCGGCGCCGAGGAGCCGGTCGTGCAGCGCGACGAGCCGGGCGATGTGCTCGCAGTCCACGCCGTCCGCGGCCAGCTCGACCAGCCGCTTCTGCGCGCCGATCAGCCGGTCGCCCAGCTCGGACGCGGCGCGCGCGGCGGCCGCCGCCGGGTTGTTCAGCTCGTGCGTGAGCCCGGCGGTGATGGTGCCGAGCGCGGTCAGCCGCTCGCGCTGGTCGACCAGGCGCCGCATGTTGTTCATGCCGAAGAACACGCCCTCCAGCAGGTGCGTGGCCATCGGGAACCAGGACCGGACCGCCTTGCCGAACTTGCGGGCGGGCAGCTCGAACATCCGCGTCGGGCGCAGCGCGCGCAGCGTGTGCGCGTACCGCTGCTCGATCCGCTCGCCGATGTACGCCTGCACCGCGCCGCCGTACACGCCCGGCTGGTCGGACCGGGTGATCTCGACGGGATGGTCCCGGACCTGCTGCGTCATCACGACCTGGCCGTCCAGCAGGACGTAGAGGAACTCCGCCGGGTCGCCCTGCGCGCAGATCACCTCGCCCTCGGCGAAGCGCCGCTCGCAGCCGTAGGTCGCCAGCCACTTCAGCTTCTGGTCGTCCAGGTCCTCGAACAGGAACAGCCGGCGCAGCTCGGCCGGTTCGACGGCGGCGCTCATGCCCGCCGCTCCGGGACGGGTCGGACGGTGACGGACATCATGCCTGCTCCAGGTAGCGGTGGACGAGGGCGACGGCCATCGCGCCGTCCCCGACGGCCGAGGCGACGCGCTTGATCGAGCCGGACCGGACGTCCCCGGCGGCGAACACGCCCGGCATGCTCGTCTCCAGGTGGTACGGCTGCCGGGACGGCTCCCAGTCGGCCGGGCGGCGACCGCCCGCGACCAGGTCCGGGCCGGTGAGGACGAAGCCGTGCTCGTCGCGCTCCACGACGCCGCTGAGCCACTCGGTGCCGGGCTCGGCGCCGATGAAGACGAACAGCCAGTGCGAGGGGACGGTCCGCTCGCCGTCCGGGCCGGTGAGCACGAGCCGTTCGAGGCGGCCGTCGCCGCGTCCGCCGGTGACGACCGTGCGCGGATGCACCTCGATGTTGCCGATCTCGGCGATCTGCTCGATGAGGTAGTGCGACATCGACCGTTCCAGGCTCTCGCCCCGGATCAGGACGTGCACCTTCGCGGCGACCTTCGAGAGGTTCACCGCCGCCTGCCCCGCCGAGTTGGCGCCGCCGACGACGTACACCTCCTCGTCCTTGCAGCTCGGCGTCTCGGCCATCGCCGCGCCGTAGTAGACGCCGCGTCCGACCAGGTCCTCCAGGCCGGGCGCGTCCAGCCGCCGGTAGGCGACACCGGTCGCGAGGATGACCGCGTGCGCGGCGATGGTCGTGCCGTCCGCCTGCGTGACGACGCGGGCGCGGCCGTGCGCCTCGATCCCGGTGACCTCGCCGGTGGTGATCAGCTCCGCGCCGAACCGCTCGGCCTGGCGGCGGGCGCGGTCGGCGAGCTGCGCGCCGGACACGCCGTCCGGGAAGCCGAGGTAGTTCTCGATCCGGGAGCTCTGCCCGGCCTGCCCGCCGGACGCGTGCCGCTCGATCAGCACGGTGTTCAGCCCCTCGGACGCCCCGTACACCGCCGCGCCGAGCCCGGCCGGGCCGCCGCCGACCACGACCAGATCGTAGAAGTCCGCGCCGGGCGAGGTGGTCAGCCCGACCACGGCGGCCAGCTCGGTGTCGGTCGGCGCGCTCAGGGTCGTCCCCTCGGCGGTCACGACGAGCGGCAGTTCGGGGTCGCCCGCCGCCTTCAGCAGCTCGGCCGCCTCGGGCGCGGTGTCCAGCAGCCACGTGTAGGGAACCTGGTTGCGCGCGAGGAAGTCGCGCACCTCGTACGACCGCGCCGACCAGCGGTGGCCCACGACCCGCAGCTCTCCCGGCCGCCTGCGGTCGGTGCGCCGCCACGCCTCAAGCTGCGCGTCGATCACCGGGTAGAACTTCTCCTCCGGCGGATCCCACGGCTTCAGCAGGTAGTGGTCGAGGTCGACGACGTTGATCGCGCGGATCGCGGCGTCGGTGTCGGCGTAGGCCGTCAGCAGCACCCGCCGCGCGTACGGGTACAGGTCCATCGCCTGCTCGAGGAACTCCACCCCGGTCATCTCGGGCATCCGGTGGTCGGCGACGAGCACCGCCGTGTCGTCCCCGCGCAGCTTCAGCTCCCGCAGCGCCGACAGCGCCTGCGACCCCGACTCGGCGCGCAGCACCCGGTACGACTCGGCGTACCTCCGCCGCAGATCCCGCGCCACGGCCCGGGACACCCCCGGATCGTCGTCCACGGTCACGATCACTGGTTTCGCCACGCTCGATTCCCTCCGGTCCACCCGTGTGGCCCCAAGCGTACGACGACCCCCGCCCCCGTCCCGCCCGCCGAGCCACCCGCCGAGTCCGCCCTCCGAGCCACCCGCGCGCCCGTGCGCCGAGCCGCCCGCCGAGCCGCCCGCCGAGCCGCCCGGACCGGGGCGCGCGCGGGCTCGCGGGTCCGGTGGGCCGGGGCGCGCCGGGCGGACGGGTCCGGCGGAGGGGGTCACCCCGGCTGCGACCTGCGGGAAGGCATCCGGGATGATCGGAACATGTCCCTACGCGTGGCCCTGATCGGATACGGCACCGGAGGCGCGGTGTTCCACGCGCCGTTGATCTCTTCGGTGCCGGAGCTGGAGCTGTCCGCCGTCGTCACCGGCAATCCGGAGCGGCAGGCGGCCGTCCGGTCGCGGTATCCGGACGCGCGGGTGCTGGACCATCCCGACCGGGTGTGGCAGACCAACGGCGAGTACGACCTGGTCGTCGTGACCGCCCCGAACCGGCAGCACGTCCCGCTCGCCCGGACGGCGCTGACCACGGGCATGCCGGTCGTCGTGGACAAACCGGTCGCGGCGACCGCCGCCGACGCCCGGTCGCTCGCCGCGCTGAGCGCGGTGCGCGGGCAGCCGGTGATCCCGTTCCACAACCGGCGCTGGGACGGCGACTTCCAGACCGTCCGGCGGCTGGTCGGCGCGGGCGCGCTCGGCGGCGTCCAGCGGTTCGAGTCGCGGTTCGAGCGGTGGCGTCCGCAGGTGAAGCCGGGCTGGAAGGAGAGCTCGGACCCGCGCGACGCGGGCGGCATCCTCTACGACCTCGGCTCCCACCTGATCGACCAGGCGATCGCGCTGTTCGGCCGTCCGGAGCGCGTGTACGCGGAGCTGGACGTCCGCCGGCCGGGCGCGGAGAGCGTGGACGACGCGTTCGTGGCGCTGGAGCACCCGGGCGGCGTCCGCTCGCACCTGTGGATGAGCGCGACCGCCGCGCAGCTCGGGCCGCGCTTCCGCGTGCTCGGCGACCGCGCCGCCTACACCGTCCACGGGATGGACGGCCAGGAGGACGCGCTGCGCGAGGGCCGCACGCCGAAGGACGAGGGCTGGGGCGAGGCGCCGCCCGCGTCCTACGGCCTGCTCGGAACCCCGGGCGAGGAGCGTCCGGAACCCACCGATCCGGGCTCCTACCAGGACTTCTACATCGGCGTCGCGCGGACGCTGCGCGGGGAGACCCCGCCCCCGGTCACCCTCGCCGACGCGATCGCGGGCCTGGAGGTCATCGAAGCCGCCCTCCGCTCGTCCGCCGAGCACAAGGTCGTCGAGCCGAACGTCCCTGGCCGCTGACACCGCAGGTCGGCTGAGCGGCCGGTTTCCGAGGTCGGCTGATCCCGCAGGTCGGCCGATCTCGCAGGGCGGCGGCTAGTAGCGGAGGTCGGCGACGACGCCGTAGTGGTCGGACGGCATGACGCCGTCGAGGGGCGAGGTGCCGAGCAGCCCGCAGCGCACCGGATGGCCCGCGCCTCCCTGTCGCGGCCATGCGGACAGCACGTAGTCGATCCTTCGGTCCGGCCACAGCACCGGACGGGCCCAGGGGTTGGCGTTGCTCCACGTGTGCCCGGCCGTCCCGTCTCCGGCGACCTCCCAGGCGTCGTAGAAGACCAGGCCGGGCGCGGGGACGGCGGCGCGTCCGGTCAGCATCCGAACCTCGTCGCTGTCGGGGGCGGCGTTGAGATCCCCGGCGACCACGATGGGCGCCTCCGCGTCGCCCTCCTTCCGCACGTAGACCCCGAGGTCGCGGACCTGCTGCTGGCGCTGGACGCTGTGCCCGAGCTTCCAGCCGAGCGTCACGCCGAAGACCTGGAGCGGGCCGCGCGGACCGTTCACGCGGGCGAACATCGCGAACCCGCCGTCCCAGCCGTCCTGCCTGCCGAGGCGCTGCTCCCCCACCTGCCCCAGCGGCCACCGCGAGAGGACGGCGACGCCGGAGAGCCCGCCGTCCGAGGCGGTCTCGTCCGGAACACCCCGGAACACCCGATGCGCCAGCCCGAGCCGCGTGCCGAGCCGGTCGGCCTGCGACTCCTCGGGCGTCTCCCACGCCTCCACCAGAACGACCACGTCGGCGTCCGCGCCCTCCAGCACCGCGGTGATCGCCCGCTCCCGCTCCCGCCAGGGGCCGTACCGCGCCCACACGTTCCACACCGCGACCCGCGCGGTGCTCTCGATCAGCGGACCATAGGGTTCGGAGATGTCGTAGCCCATGGCCCGACCATCGCACTCGGAAGCCCTCCCGCCCAGGGCCCACCAGCCGCCCGCGCACCCCGACCGGCCGGACGATCGGCCGGGCGATCGTCCGGGCGATCGGGGTCGCTCGGCCTAGACGATTCGCTCCAAGGACGTCACGGTGACGCCTTCCGCGATCGTCCGCTCCCCGACGGGCACGAATCCTCGGCGTTGGTAGAGCGCCAGTGCCGGGCCATTGCCCGTGCCAGTGGAAACGATCGTCCGGCGAGGCTTCATCTGCGCGTCGAGCGCGTCCAGTAACGCGGAAGCCAGCCCGAGTCGATGTGCCCTGGGATGGACGACAAGCCTGCATATCTCGATGACGCCCACGTCCAGGACGTTCCAGGACACCGCCCCGGCGATGCCGCTCTCGTCCTCTCCACCGAGAAAATGCTCCCCGCATCGCCGCAGCTCAGCCATGGACTCATGCAGCCCGGGGATGCCGTCGAAACCGATCAGCTCCGCCTCTACCGCATACGCTGCCCGCTGGATTTCCCACACCGTTCGCAGAACGGCCGGATCAGCGAGATCCAGGGAACGCACCTTCCACCGAGAAGCCACCGATGAGCCGATGCCTAAAGCACGGACACGTGGACGTGGTCGAAGTGGTTCTGGGTGATGCCGCCGCGATCCTCCATGCCGCGCCAGCCACCGCTGCCGCGCATGTCGTAGATGCGCTGCTTCCAGATGACGTATTTGATACCGAGGCGCGAGGCGTTGTCGATGACGTACTGGGCGACCCGGTCCCCGTGGGCCTGCGCGGACGCGCTCGGCATCTGCCCGTTGGCGTTCTCCATGAAGTCGCACGCGCGGCCGGACCCGTGATCCTGCGGGTCTCCGGGCCGGGCGCAGCCGATCGCGGGGAACGGCCCGAACTTCGCGTCGATCTCCTGCATGACCGTCCGCATCCGGGGCGTCATGGTGTTGCCCATGATGGGCGACTTGGTGCCGCCGCCCGCACCGTCGGGCCGTCCGGACTGGACGGGTTTCTCCGGCTTGTACTTGGCGAGCAGCTTGCGCACCCGGTCGCGCTGCCCCTCCAGGTCGTCGATCTCCTTGCGCACCGCGGCGAGCTTGGCCCGCGCGTCCTCCCGCGCCCGCGCGGCCTGGTCGGTGAGCGTCCGCAGGTTCTCGATCTTCCGCCCGTTGTTGCGGGCGAGATGCTCGACCACCGCCGCGTCGTGCACGGCCCGGCCGGTGTCCCCGGACGTCACCATCGGCACGGTGTCGAGCTGCCCGGTCATGTAGGACGAGGCCGCGAGCCGCCCGACCGCGCCCCGCGCCGTCTCGTACTCGCGCGAGAGCCGGTCCGCGTTCGCCTCCGCCCGCCTGGCGGCCTGCTTGGTCTCGTCCAGGGAGAGCAGCTCGCCCCGGTACTCCTTGGCGAGGGCGTCGGCCCGCTTCTTCAGCTTGGCGTACTCGGCCTTGTCGTCCTTGGGATCTCCGGGAGCGCCGAGGGCCGCGCCCGAGTTCGGCATCGCCAGCGCGGCCACGGCCAGCGCCAGCGAGACCCCGACGACTCGTGCACGCCGAGCAGCGGCCCCGCGTCCTGTCACGCCGCCCTCCCGACCCAGCCGAAGATTGGCGGCACGCTACCACAGCAACCCACAAGACCCCCCAAATCGTCAGCAGGTCACCGCACGCTACCCAACGGCCCCACACCCCCCAACGCCCCGCAAGCCGCAGAAGTCCCCATCTCACGGCAGCAATGACAGCAATGCGGTCACCTTGGGCAACGGCCAGAGGGCTCGGGCAACGGCCGCAGGGCTCGGACGACGGCCAGAGGGCTCGGACGACGGTCAGAGGGCTTGGCGATGGTCAGAAGGTTCGGGCGACGGTCAGAGCGACGCCTTGAAGGGGAGCACCTTGCGGTACTGCACCAGTTCGCCGTAAGGCTCGCGCGTCCCGGCCGGCAGCAGCGCGAGCCAGAGCACGTCCACCGCGGCCTGGTCCGGCGAGGCGGCCTGCGACATGTCGTCGAACCAGGGGCGGGATGCGTCGGTGTCGACGAGCCCGGGGCAGGCGGCGTTGATGAGGATGTCGCGCCGGGCCGCCTCCTCGGCCCACTGGCGGGCCGTCACGCGCACCGAGGCGACCTGCCCGACCTTCGACGGAACGTTGATCCAGTCCGGCCAGCCCTCCGCGGCGGCACGGCCAGCCTCGACCGCGTCCACGTAACGGTTCATGACGTCGGCGACGTCGTCCAGGCTCATGCGGTCGGTGTCGAACAGCGCGTGCAGCCGGGGGTCCAGGCTTTCCAGCGTGCCGAACGCACTGGCCACCACGACGAAGCGCGCGCCGTCGTTCAGCAGGGGGCCGAACGCCTCGATCATGCGGTGAGTGCCGTGGTTGTTGGTGTCGACGAACGCGCGTACCTGCCGCTCGTCGGGCACGTCCTTGGAGATGCGGGCGGCCGCGTTGGAGATGACGACGTCCACGCCGCCATGCCGGTCGGCGATCCGCCGGGCGCATGCCCGCACCGACTCGCCGTCGCTCACGTCGATCAGCTCCAGCCGGAGTGCGAGCCCCTCGGCCTCCAGCCCGCGGACGGCCGCCTCGCCCCGGCCCCGGTCGCGGGCCCCCAGGTAGACGACGCCGTCCTCGCCGAACTCGCGGCTCAGCCCACGGACGAGCGCCAACCCCAGTCCCTGGTTGCCTCCGGTCACCAGCGCGATCCTGGCCATGAGTCCCCCAACCGCCGTGCCGTGTCCGCAACGCCGACGATCGTCCCGCCATGCGTGATCGCTTGTCCAGCCCCCGCCACGTCGGCTTGTCCAGCCCCCGCCACGTCGGCAAGACCGCGCTCACGGTCCGGCCTCGGATCAACCTGCTCGATCGCTCCGCACGTCCGAGCACGCCGCGGGAGCCCGTCCGACGAAGCCGCCTGCCTCGCCGGACGAGCCGGTCACCGCGCCCTACCTGCTGAACGCCATAGTGGCCGACTGAAGCGATGGGCCGCCAGGAACCGAACCCGGAAACCCCTTTCGGCGAACGTCTCACTCCCCGAATTCCTCATCAGCGGAAGACGAGCTCCTCCCAGTGAGGGATGCGGGGCTTGAGGCGGAGCGTCAGGCCCGCTTCGACGGGCGTGCGGTCGGCCTTGCGGTTGTTGCAGCGTCCGCACGCCAGGACGGTGTTCTCCCAGCTGTCGCTGCCACCGCGGGACTGCGGGAGAACGTGGTCGATCGTGTTGCCGCGCCCGCCGCAGTAGGCGCAGTGACCGCGGTCGCGCAGGTAGACGCCGCGCTTGCTCCACGGCGGACGCCTGCCGTGCCGCCAGCGCATGGCCACGTAACGGACGAGCCGGAGCACCCTCGGCACGGGGAACCGGCCGATGGTGCGCCCCTCCTCCGCTTCCTCGACGACCGCCACCTCGCGCACGAGCATCCGGATGGCGTGCCGCAGATCGACCTTCTGCAGGGGCTCGTAGGACGCGTTCAGAACGAGCACGTTCACCGCTCACCTCCCCAACCACGTGCCGCTCCCCCACCAGGACTCGAACCTGGATTTCCGCATTAACGATGCGGCGTTCTGCCTTTGAACCACAAGGGAATGGACTGCCAATTCCTCGGAACTCCGGCCTTTCCGGCGCCCGAGAACAGCCTGCCTACCTCCCCCGCCTCCCAGCAACGGATTTTCCTCACCGTTTCCGCACCTCCACGGCCTCCCAGCCGGCGTCCTCCGCGGGGACCGCTCCCTCCATGAACAACAGCAACACCCCCACAAAGTCAACTCCCCCGACCGCGTCCCGCCGCGAACATCCGCAACCCGCGACCCCACATACGTGAACGCAAGCCCACGCGACGCGGGCGAGCCGTGCGCGAACCCGCGAGGCCAACGCGTCGCCCGGATGCTAGGCGCGCTCGGAGCACAGGAGCGCTGGGCACAAACACCGCCCGCGAGTCCCGGGCGCGTGGACGGTTACGGGCCGCGCGGGCCAGTGCCGCCGTGCTCAAGGCAAGTACGTGTGAGGTGGCGGACGCGGAGCGTTCGGGCCAAGGCGCACTGAACGCAGGCTGGCCGATGCCGAATGCGCGCTTGGCGTGCAGGCAGCGGCTGGGCGCCGGGTGGGCGTACGTGCACTTGGTGGAGCGGTGTGAGGTGTCCAGTTGCGAAGCGACGACGGGTCGGAGCGCCTTTGGTCAGGACCGGAAGGGCGGTGCATGGGCGCTTGGGACGGGCAGGGTCGGCGCGCGGTTGGTCGGTGCGAGGAGAGCTGGCGCGCCGCGGCTTAAGAGGGTGGGCATGTCGTGAGTGGGGACGAGGCCGTGGGCGGGGTGGGTCAAAGGGGCGAAGGACAGGGATTGGGTTCGCCACCAGATGGTCGGGGGTGTGGGGGTGGCTGGGGTGATCTCCAGGGCGGTTTCGCAGTCGGGGCAGGGGGTGGTGGCGGGGGCGAGTCTTACCGTGACGGACGGGCCCGGAGTCGCCGGAAGGCCCCAGAAGCGCAGGACGTCGGTGGTCGAGCAGCGGGTCAGGGTCGCGGACGGCGACGTGGCGGGCGGATGGTCGTCCCGGCAGCCGAGGGTGGGGTGGTGGGCGGTGGTGAGGCGGTAGGCGAGTCCTCGGGTGAGGTTGGCGGCCAGGTGGACGAGGCCCAGGGGGACGCCGCGGGCGGAGATCTCGGGGAGGCCGAAGCGGTGGAGGCCGTAGGTGTCGGCTCGGTAGGTGTCGGCTCGGTAGGTGTCGGCTCGGTAGGTGTCGGCTCGGTAGGTGTCGGCTCGGATGAGGCCGTCGTCGTCCGGGGAGATGAAGACGCCGACCCAGCCGTGGGCCAGGACGAAGGCGGACGGTTCGGGCGGCGGTGGGACGAGCTGGTTCGAGTCGAGGTCGATAAGGGCGCCGCGGACGGTCGTGGCGACGGCGCGCGCCAGCAGGCGCGCGGCCTGGAGGTTCGCGGGCAGGGACGTCCGGGACAGGCGCGCCTCGAACAGCCGGTGGTAGGGGACGCTCCGGGCGTCGGCCAGGGCGGAGTTCAGGCCCGCCAGGCCGGGCAGGCGGTCCGTCCAGGGGGACGGCGCGGGGACGGGACGGCCCAGGAGCGGCAGGTCTTCGGCTTCCAGGAGGCGTCTCGCGCGGGTGCGCAGTTCGGAGTCGGACGTGAGGGACGGAAGGACGGCGCGTAAGGCCGCCGGGTCCGGGGTGTCAGGCGTGGGGCACGTGATCAGGTGGCGGGTGGTCAGGCGGGCGGTTCTGGGCGTGGGCATGGTCGGCTCCCGGTCGGTGGCGTCCCCCCTCGGGACGCTCCCCCACCAGGGTGGCCACACCACCGCAGCCGGCGAAAGTCAACCGCCGATCTGTGGATAACTCCGCGTTTCAGCTGGTCGGAAGGTCGTCGACCCGGGCCAGGTACTCGCGCGTCTCGCGCTCGCGCCGGAATCCCAGCTCCTCGTTCACGGCGAGCATGTGCACGTTGTCACCCGAGTTGTCCGTCTCGATCTCGGTCACGTCGGGACGTTCCTCCGCGAGCCAGTCCAGCATCGCGGCCTTGACCCAGATGCCCAGGCGGCGGCCCCGGTGCTCCGGAATGACGGCCGTGTCGTACTGGGCGGCCCGTCCCGACGCGCCGGACGGCACGACGACCTCGGTGAAGCCCGCGATCACGTCGCCCCGGACGGCGGCGACCGTGTACAGGTCGTCGCCGCGCTTGGCGACCATCTCGGCCATCTCGCGCACGCGGTCGGCGTCCCAGGGCGAGCCCTCGTACTCGGCGAGGTCGGCCATGGCGTGCTTGGCCCTCGCCAGGGCGTCGGCGTGCTCGTCCTGGACGACACCGCGCCAGCGGACCAGCTCGTACCCGGACGGTCCCGACGCGCGCAGCTCGTCCACGCGGCCGGGCGGCAGGTCGGCCAGGCGCAGCAGCAGGCCCTGGAGGGTCAGGACGAGCCGGAAGCCGTGCGCCTCCAGGAAGCCGACCGCGGCCGGGCGGGCGAGGACCTGGGCGATGACGCTGGTCCGGCCGTCGGCGCGCAGGCCGTCGGCGGCGACGGCGAGGAGGCGGGCGGCGGCGCCGCGGCGGCGGTGGGCGGGGTGGACCCGGATGTCGATCTCGCCCGGACGGTCGGCGCCGGGCTCGCCGGGCAGCCGCAGGGCGGCGACGCCGATCATGGTCGTCCCGTCCACCGCGGCCCAGAGCCGCTGGCGGGAGCCCTGCTCGGAACCGAGCAGGCGGCCGGCGGTCTGGTGCGGCTGCGGCGCGGGGTCGCCGTCCGGCTCGGCGGCGTGCACGGCGGCGAGGACCGAGTGCCAGCCGCGGATCTGCGGGTCCGTCGGATCATCGAGCGCGATGACGTCCATCTGGACTTTGTACCGGATCCGGGCGGCGCGCGAGCCGGACGCGACCCAACCGATACGACGCGACGGGAACCGGCCGCTCGCTTCGGCCCGTTCTCGGACGTCCCGTCCCCCCGGCGTGCCGTTCCCGGCTCACCTGGTGAAAGCGCCCAGAATGCGCTCGGCGGCGAGCGCCGGGGTGAGGGTTCCGGCGGCGACCTCCGCCTCGAGTTCCGGGGCGAGCCCGCGCACAGCCGGATGCGCGTGCAGTTCGGCGAGCAGCCGGTCCCGGACGAGGGCCCAGGTCCAGCGCACCTGCTGGTCGCGGCGGCGGCGGTCGAGCTCGCCGGACGCGGCCAGCCGGTCCTGGTGCGCGGTGAGCGCGTCCCAGACCTTGTCGAGGCCGGTGTTCTCCATGGCGCTGCACGTCAGGACGGGTGTGTCGTGGGCGCGTTCCTCGCTGCGCAGCATCCGCAGCGCGCCCGCGAGCTCGCGCGCGGCCCGCTTGGCCTCCATCGCGTGCGGCCCGTCGGCCTTGTTGACCGCGATGACGTCGGCGAGTTCCAGGACGCCCTTCTTGATGCCCTGGAGCTGGTCGCCGGTCCGCGCGAGGGTGAGGAACAGGAAGGTGTCCACCATCTCGGCGACGGTCGTCTCCGACTGCCCGACGCCGACCGTCTCGACCAGGACGACGTCGTACCCGGCGGCCTCCATGACGACCATGGCCTCGCGCGTGGCCTTGGCGACGCCGCCGAGCGTCCCGGCGGTCGGGGACGGCCGGATGAACGCCTTCGGGTCCACGGCCAGGCGGCTCATCCGCGTCTTGTCGCCGAGGATCGAGCCGCCGGAGCGGGTGGACGACGGGTCCACGGCGAGCACCGCGACGCGGTGCCCCGCCGCGGTCAGGTTCGTCCCGAGCGCGTCGATGAAGGTGGACTTGCCGACGCCGGGCACCCCGGTGATGCCGATCCGGCGCGCCCCGCCCGCGAACGGCGTCAGCTCGACCAGCAGCCGCTGCGCCAGCTCGCGGTGGTCCGGGCGGGACGACTCGACCAGCGTGATCGCACGGGCGATCCACGCGCGCGAGCCGTCCCGGACGCCGGTGACGTAGTCGTCCAGCGACGGTCGGGTCACGCCCCCGTCCCCGTGCCTGTCCCCGCGCTTGCCCCCGCGTCCGTCGCCGCGCCTGTCTCCGCGTCCGTCGCCGCGTCCGTCGCCGCGCTCGGCGCCGCGGCCGATGCCGCGTCCGTTCCCGCGCCCGGCTCCGCGGCCGGCTCCGCGACTGTCGGAAACGCTTCGTGGCCCAGGCGTGCGGCGAGGTCGCGCAGGAGGTCCTGCGCGGCTTCGGCGAGGACGGTCCCGGGCGGGAAGATCGCCGACGCGCCGGCCGCGCGCAGCTCGTCGAAGTCCTGCGGCGGGATGACGCCGCCGACGACGATCATGATGTCGTCGCGGCCCAGCGCGGCGAGCTCGGCGCGCAGCGCGGGGACGAGCGTGAGGTGCCCGGCGGCCAGCGAGTTCACGCCGACGACGTGCACGTCCGCCTCGACCGCCTGCCGGGCGACCTCGCCCGGCGTCTGGAACAGCGGGCCCACGTCGACGTCGAACCCGAGGTCGGCGAAGCCGGTCGCGATCACCTTCTGGCCGCGGTCGTGGCCGTCCTGCCCCATCTTGGCGACCAGGATGCGCGGCCGGCGCCCCTCGGCCTCCTCGAACGCGGCCGTGAGGGCGCGCGCCCGCTCGATCGCCGACACCCGGCCCGCCTCTTCCCGGTACACACCGGAGATCGTACGGATCTGCGCGGAGTGGCGTCCGTAGGCCCGCTCCAGCGCGTCGGAGATCTCCCCGACGGTCGCCTTGGCCCGCGCCGCGTCGATGGCGAGCGCGAGCAGGTTCTCGTCCAGGCCGGAGCCGCGCGTGCCGGCCTCGGCGGCGGACGCGGCGCGGGTCAGGGCGTCCAGCGCGGCGCGCACGCCGTCCTCGGACCGCTCCTCGCGCAGCCGCCGCAGCTTGTCGATCTGCTGCGCGCGGACGGACGCGTTGTCGACCTTCAGGACCTCGATGTGCTCGTCGGCGTCCGGACGGTACTTGTTCACGCCGATCACCGGCTGCCGTCCGGAGTCGATGCGGGCCTGCGTCCGCGCCGCCGCCTCCTCGATGCGCAGCTTGGGCAGGCCCTCGTCGATCGCGCGGGCCATGCCGCCCGCCGCCTCGACCTCCTGGATGTGCCCCCAGGCGCGGCGCGCGAGGTCGTAGGTCAGCCGCTCGACGTAGGCGGACCCGCCCCACGGGTCGATCGTCCGGGTCGTCCCGGACTCCTGCTGGAGGAGGAGCTGCGTGTTGCGGGCGATGCGGGCGGAGAAGTCGGTCGGCAGGGCGAGCGCCTCGTCCAGCGCGTTGGTGTGCAGCGACTGGGTGTGGCCCTGCGTGGCGGCCATCGCCTCGACGCAGGTGCGGGCGACGTTGTTGAACACGTCCTGCGCGGTCAGCGACCAGCCGGACGTCTGGGAGTGCGTCCGCAGCGACAGCGACTTGGGGTTCTCCGGGTCGAAGCCCTTCACCAGCTTCGCCCACAGCAGCCGCGCCGCGCGCAGCTTCGCGACCTCCATGAAGAAGTTCATGCCGATCGCCCAGAAGAACGACAGGCGCGGCGCGAAGGAGTCGATCGTCAGGCCCGCGTCGCGTCCGGCGCGGATGTACTCGACGCCGTCGGCGAGCGTGTACGCCAGCTCCAGGTCGGCCGTGGCCCCGGCCTCCTGGATGTGGTAGCCGGAGATCGAGATGGAGTTGAACTTCGGCATCCGCCGCGAGGTGAACGCGAAGATGTCGGAGATGATCCGCATGGACGGCCCGGGCGGGTAGATGTAGGTGTTGCGGACCATGAACTCCTTGAGGATGTCGTTCTGGATGGTCCCGGCCAGCGCCTCGGGCGCGACGCCCTGCTCCTCGGCGGCCACGATGTACAGCGCCATGACCGGCAGCACCGCGCCGTTCATGGTCATCGACACCGACATCCGGTCCAGGGGGATGCCGTCGAACAGCTGCCGCATGTCGTAGATCGAGTCGATCGCCACGCCCGCCATGCCGACGTCCCCGGCCACGCGCGGGTGGTCGGAGTCGTAGCCGCGGTGGGTGGCGAGGTCGAACGCGACCGACAGGCCCTTCTGCCCGGCGGCGAGGTTGCGGCGGTAGAACGCGTTGGACTCTTCGGCCGTGGAGAAGCCCGCGTACTGGCGGATCGTCCAGGGCTGGGTCGCGTACATCGCCGGGTAGGGACCGCGCAGGTAGGGCGCGATGCCGGGCAGGGTGTCGAGGAAGTCGACGTCGGCCAGGTCGTCGCCGGTGTAGAGGGACGGGACGCCGATGCCCTCGGGCGTGTCCCAGACCGCGGCCCGCTCGCCCGCGGCGGCGCGCCAGCGCTTGGCCGCCTCGTCGGCGGGGACGGGCGCGCCGAGGTCGATCTCGGAGAAGTCGGGGATCATCGGTTCACTCCCAGATCGGTGAGGGTGGTCGTCAGGACCTCCACCGCGTCGCATCCGGCGAAGATCCGCGCGTCGACTCCGTCGTAGGTTCCCTTACCCGCGAGCCATACTTTCACCGCGCCCGCGTCACGCAGGGTCCGGGCGGCGTCCGCCGCGCGCTCCTCGTAGACCTTGTCCGACGAGCACAGGCACGCGATCGTCGCGCCGGACGCGGCGAACTCCTCGGGCGGCCCGCTGACGGTCTCGATGCCGCCCGCCTGGAAGAGGTTGGCGGCGAAGCTCGCGCGCGCGGTGTGGACGGCGATGGGCCCGAGCGTCGCGAGGAACACCCGCGGACGCGCGCCGGTCGCGGCGAGGTGGGCGTCGGAGCGGTCGCGCAGGGCCTCGAAGTCCTGCCCGTAGGTGATCACCGGCAGACCCGCCGAAGCCGATCCGCCGGACACCCCGGCGGCCGACCCCGCGGACGGCGCGGCGGACGGAGCGGGCTCGCGGACGGGCAGCTCCTCGCCGAGGTTCGGGAACTCGCTCAGCCCGGTCAGCGGGGCCCTCCGCCGGGCCACGTCGCGGCGGCGGCGCTCCCAGGTCTCCCCCACGCGCCGCGCGACCAGCCCGGACGCCAGCGCCGACGCGAGCCCTCCAGACTTCTCGATCTCGGTGAACCAGCTCCAGGCGGCTCGGGCGAGGTCCTCGGTGAGGCGCTCGACGTACCAGGAGCCGCCCGCCGGGTCCACGACGCGGGCGAGGCTCGACTCCTCCAGCAGGAGCGTCTGGGTGTTGCGGGCGATGCGCCGGGCGAAGTCGTCGGGCAGCCCGAGGCGGACGTCGAACGGCTGGACGGTGACGGCGTCCGCGCCGCCGACCCCGGCCGCGAACGCCGCGACCGTCGTGCGCAGCATGTTCACCCAGGGGTCGCGCCGCGTCATCATCGCCGAGGACGTGACGGCGTGGATCGCCGCGACCGTGCCGTCCGCGGCGCCGGACACCTCGGCGACCCGCTGCCAGAGGCGGCGCGCCGCGCGCAGCTTGGCGATCGAGGCGAACTGGTCGGCGTTGACGGCGAACCGGAACTCGATCTGGCCGAACGCCTCGTCCACGCTCAGCCCGGCGCCCGTGAGGACGCGCAGGTAGGCGACGCCGGCGGCGACCGCCGCGCCGAGCTCGTCCGCGTCGCCGCCGCCCGCGTCGTGGTAGGGCGTCGCGTCGACGGTGAAGGCGCGCACCTTCGGGAACTCCCGGACGCAGCGGATCGCGAGCGCCGCGACGTCGTCCAGGATCGCGGGCGCACCCGTGCGCGCGGACAGGCCGAGCGGATCGGCTCCCAGGTTCCCCAAGGGCTCGGTGCCGCGCTCGGCCGCGAGCGAGAGGAACGCCTCCGCGGCCTCGCCGGTCTCGGCGCCCGCGTCCAGGACGACCGGGGCCATGTTCAGATGGACGTCGCGGAGCACCTCCGGCAGCGCGGACACGGGGATGCCGCCCGCGCCGAGCGCCAGCCAGACCGAGGTCGCGCCGTTCTCCAGGTCGGCGAGGACGGCCGCGCGGGATGTCGCCGGATCGGGGTGGCCGTGCCGCTGGCGGACGTCCCAGCCCGCGAGGCCCTCGCCGTCCGGCATGACCTCGCGCACGCGCGGGGCGAGGCCGGGCCGTCCGGGCGCGGCGTCCTCGGCGGTGTACAGCGCGGCGACCGGCACGCCGTCGTAGGTCCGGTGGGCGAGCAGCCCGTCGATCTCCTCGAGGGGGGTGTCGTCGGCCGCCGCGCCGGTCCGGCGCAGCACGCCCTTCACCAGCTCCCGCCACCGGTCGCGCTCGGCCGGGGGGAAGGCGGCGGCCAGTTCGAGTTCTTCAGGCGGCACCGTCATGGCAGGGATGGTAGGCGAGCGCTTGCCCGGCGCGGGCGACCGGGGTGCCCGCAAACCGCCCGTCCGTACCCCACATTTCGGTCCCTCGAACCCCGCAACGCGGCGGGTGGGCGGACCCCCGACCCCGGACGTGCAACCGGACGTTCCGGCACGTACCGTCGAGATGACCGTCCGAGTTCGGCGGGGCCGCAGCAGGACCCCGCCGCGCCGGCCCGGCACCGAGGTGGTGGGGATGGCACCCAGGTTCGGCATCGAGGAAGAGTATTTCGTCGTCGATCCCCGCTCCCGCCGGGTGGTCCCGCGCGCCGGGCCCGTGGTCGCGCGCGCGGCGGAGGTCCTCGGCGACCGCGCCTCCACCGAGCTGATCTGCTTCCTGGCCGAGGCCAAGACGTCCCCGTGCGACGACCTGGACAAGCTGACCGAGCAGATCCGCTCGATGCGCGCCACGATGGCGGACGCGGCGCGCGCCGAGGGGCTGATGCTGGTCGCGACCGGCACGCCCGTCCTCGGCGAGCTGCTCCCGCCGCCGATCAGCCCCGGCCCGCGCTACGCCGACAGCCTGGCCACCTACCGCGCGCTGGACGACGAGCAGTGCATCTGCTCCTGCCACGTGCACGTCGAGATGCCCGACCGGGCCCGTGCCGTGCAGGTCAGCAACCACCTGCGGCCCTGGCTGCCGACGCTGCTCGCGATGACGGCGAACTCGCCGTTCTGGGCGGGCCGCGACACCGGGCACGCGTGCTGGCGGGTGATGTCGTGGGCGCGCTGGCCGGTCGCGGGACCGCCGCCGCTGTTCGAGTCGCTCGCGCACTACGAGGACCTGGTCGGCACGCTGCTCGGCTGCGGCGCGCTGCTGGACCTCGCGACGGTGTTCTGGGACGTGCGGCCGTCGTCGCGGCTGCCGACGCTGGAGGTCCGGCTCGCGGACGTGGCGCTCACCACCGAGGAGGCCGCGCTGTTCGCCGCGCTCGTCCGAGCGCTGGCGCAGGTGGCGCTCGCGGCCGTCGAGGACGGCGCGGACCCGCCCGCCCCGTCCCAGGAGATGCTGCGCGCCGCGTACTGGCTCGCCGCCCGCGACGGCCTCGCCGGGAAGGGCGTGGACGTCCGGACGGGCCGTCCGGCGCGGTTCGCGGACCTGGCCGTCGCGCTGCTCGCGCACGTCCGGCCCGCGCTGGACGAGTCCGGCGACTACGAGCGGGTCGGCGAGGGCCTCGATCGGCTGCTCGCCGAGGGGACCGGCGCGGAGCGGCAGCGCCGCGCCCACCGGCTGCGCGGACGGCTCAGCGACGTCGTGGACGCCGCCGCGGTGGGCTGCCGTCCTCCGGCGTGGATCCCCGCGGGAGAGGCGCGAAAGACCTGAAGGGAAGGAAAACGGGCCCTCAAGGAGATGGAAACGGCGCGGCCCCGGCAGGCCGCGCCGTTCCCGTCCCTGGTCCGGGCCTCCCCGGCTCGATCCGTCCCCGATCCGTCCCGATCCGGTTCGTCGCCGATCCGGTTCGTCGCCGATCCGGTTCGTCGCCGATCCGGTTCGTCGCCGATCCGGAGGCCCGGCTCAGCGGCGGCCGGTCACTCCGGAGAGTGGATCGTGACGCCGCTTCGGGTGCACGACGTCCCCTTCGGCGCGGTCGAGTGGTGGCAGACCCAGCCGCTGAACGACGCCGACCCGTTGGCCGTCTTCTTCTGCGCGTAGATGCCGAACACCTTCTCGGCGTGGGCGCAGCTGATGCGGCCCGCCTTCACGGTGACCGTGCCGCACTTGGTTCCGGGACCGACCAGCGGCCCGTCGGACGGCGAGACCTTCCCGCCCGGCTTGGACGGCCCGGTCGACGGCCCGCCGCTCGGCGCCCCGGACGGGCCGCCGCTGTCGGTGGGCGCGGCGCTGGCGGACGGCGAGTCGGACGGCGACGCGGCGTCCGACTTCTTGCCGCCGCCACCGCAGCCGGTGAGGAGCAGCGCCGTGGCCACCGCTCCGATGACGAGTCCTGACTTGTGCATGAGGTAACCCCTGCCTCCCGATTCCCCCGGGATCGCGATCAGTCGGGCGCACGCAGGGTCCGCAGTAGAGCACAGGCAAGGTTAGTAACGGGTTAACCACGGCGCGGCGTGGCGAGGAGAAAACCGGCAACGCTATGGAATCGGATGTTAACCGAGCGCTGATGTGGCGGCCCGTACCCTGGCTGTCGTGACGGTGCAGCGACGGAGCATCCTTGGCGTGGCCGCGGGAGCGCTGGCCACCGGTCTGGCCGCCGCGTGCGGCGCGCGCGGGCGCCGGGCGGACACGGCGCCGCCTTCCGGGACGGCGGCTCCCCCGGCCGCCGCGAACGGGCCGGGCGCCCCGTCCCCCGCCGGTCCGGTGCACGTGGCCGGAGAGGTCACCCACGGTCCCCGCGGGGTGCCGCAGGTCGCGCTGACCTTCCACGGGGCGGGCGATCCGGGGCTGGCGCGCAGGCTCCTCGCCGAGCTGGCCGGCGGCGGCGCGGCGGTGACGGTGCTCGCGGTCGGGACCTGGCTCGACCGGCAGCCGGAGATGGCCCGCGCGATCCTCGCGGGCGGCCACGAGCTCGGCAACCACACGCTCAGCCACGGCGACATCACGGCGATGACCCCCGAACACGCCTACGCCGAGATCTCCGGCTGCGCGGAGCGGCTGCGCCGGCTCACGGGGTCTCCGGGGCTGTGGTTCCGTCCGTCGCAGGCGCAGCACGCGTCCGCGATGGTCCGCGCGCAGGCGGCCCGCGCCGGATACCACTCGTGCCTGTCGTACGACCTGGACTCGCTCGACAACACCGACCCCGGCCCGGACGCCGTGGTCGGGAACGTGCTCCGCCGGATCGGCAACGGCTCGATCGTGAGCATGCACCTCGGGCACGTGGGAACGGTCCGCGCGATGCCGGCCATCCTGGACGGCCTGAAACGCCGGGGGTTGAAACCCGTCACGGTCTCGACTCTGCTGGCGTCATGAACCTGCGATCCCACGCGGCCCGGACGTCCCGATCTCGCACGGCCCGGACGGCCCGACCTCGCACGGCCCGGACGTCCCGATCTCGCACGGCCCGGACGTCCCGATCTCGCACGGCCCGGCCGTCCCGATCTCGTGCGGCGCGGACGTCCCGGCGGGTTCGGCTCGTCGCCGCGCTGTCGCTCGCCCTGGCGGTCGCGTCGGGGCTCGCGGCGTGCAGCGGATCGGGCGCACGGGCGTCCCACGACGGACATGACGGGCATTCGGGCCACTCCGGGGCGGCTCCCCCGATGCCGCCGCCTCCACCGTCCCAGGGGAGACCGGAAGACGATCCCGACGTCTACGCGCACGACCGTCCCGGAATGTTCAGCCCCGCGGTGAAGGACGTGCCCGCCCGCGTGTACGTGCCGGACACCCGGAGCGACGACGTGGTCGTCCTGGACCAGAACACGTTCAAGCAGGTCGACCGTTTCAAGGTGGGGCGCCTGCCGCAGCACGTCGTGCCGTCCTGGGACCTGAAAACCCTCTGGGTCAACGACAACGACTCCAACGACCTCGTCCCGATCGATCCGCGCACCGGCCGGCACGGCAGGCCGGTCCCCGTGGACGACCCGTACAACCTGTACTTCACCCCGGACGGCCGGTACGCGATCGTCATGGCCGAGCGGAACCAGCGCATCGACTTCCGCGACGCGCACACGATGAAGCCGGTGAAGTCGGTCCAGGTGCCGTGCCGGGGGCCGAACCACACCGACTTCTCGGCCTCGGGCGACTTCTTCCTCACCGCGTGCGAGTTCTCGGGGGACGTGCTGCGGATCGACACGGCGGGGCAGCGGCTGACCGGCACGCTCTCCCTCTCCCGTCATGCGATGCCCCAGGACGTGAAACTGTCACCGGACGGTCGTACGTTCTACATAGCGGACATGGCGACGAACGGCGTGTGGACCGTCGATGCCCGGACGTTCCGGAAGACGGGGTTCATCCCGACCGGAAAGGGGGCGCACGGCCTGTACGTGAGCCGGGACTCGACGGTCCTGTACGTCTCGAACCGAGGGGAGGGATCGATCTCACTGGTGTCGTTCGCCACAGGACGGGTCGCGCGCACCTGGCGGCTGCCCGGCGGGGGCTCCCCCGACATGGGTGGCGTTTCGGCGGATGGAAGGGTGCTCTGGCTGTCGGGACGGTACGACGGGGTGGTGTACGCGATCTCGACCGTTGACGGGAGGTTGATCCGGAAGATTAGGGTCGGTGAGGGACCGCACGGTTTGTGCGTCTATCCTCAGCCGGGCCGTTACTCCCTGGGGCACACGGGGGTACTGCGCTAGTCGAAAAACGGGGATCGGGGATCGGCATGATCGGGCCGCAGAACATTCTGGTGTTCCTGCTGTTGCTACTGGGATTCGTCGCGGCCACGTGGTGGCAGTACCGGACCGGCAACGTCGCGTTGCGCGTCGTCGCGGCGTTCTGCGCCTTCCTCGCCGCCGCCCTGTTCGGGATCGCCGCGGTCAACCGCTACTACGGTTACTACCAGGGCTGGACCGACATCTACCGCGACATGGCCGACGACTCCAGCGGGAACGGGCGGGGCGTCCCCGAGGTGAAGGCGTTCAGCGCGGGCTTCCCCAACGCGCACGGGCAGACCGTGGCGGGCGGGCGGCTGGTCAACGTCCGGATGAACGGCCGCGCCAGCGGCCTGGTCCGGCAGGTGCTGGTCTACCTGCCGCCGCAGTACTTCGATCCGGCGTACTCGGCCTACCGGTTCCCGGCCGTGGAGCTGCTGCACGGCTCCCCCGGCACCCCCACCGACTGGACCCGGCACATCCCGGCGCCGCAGACGCTCGCGCTGGCCGTCCGGGAGCACCGCGCCGACCCGGCGGTCCTCGTCATGCCGGACATCAGCGGCGGACGGCGGCTGTCCGGGCAGTGCCTCAACGCCAAGGACGGCCCGCAGGACGAGACGTTCCTCACCCGCGACGTCCCCGACTACGTGTCCGGGACGCTCCGGGTCCGCCCGCCCGGCGACGGATGGGGCCTGGCGGGCTACTCCGAGGGCGGCTACTGCGTGGCGAACCTGGCGCTACGGCACACCCGCACCTACGGCGCGGCGGCCGTGCTGAGCGGCTACTTCCAGCCTCTGCCCACGAACCGGACGCCGACCGGACGGCACGACCCGTTCGCCGGCGACGAGCGGGTCCGCGACCAGAACACGCCGATGCGGGTCCTGGAGCACATGACCGCGAGCACGCACCTGCCACTGTTCTGGCTGGCCTCGGGCTCGGAGGCGGCGGGCGACACCTCGGCGGCGCGCGGCTTCGCGGCGCTGCTGCGCGCGCACCGGCAGGTCGCGCCGCTGACCGTCCTGAAGGGCAGCGGCCACGACTTCCGGACGTGGCGCAACGCGCTGCGCCCGATGTTCCAGTGGATGACCGAGCACCTCAAGGGCGGCACGGGCACCGGCCCGGCCCCGTCACCGACGCGCCAGCCGCGCGCCAGCGGCGGCCACCTCTCCGGCCCGCCGAGCCCGGCCGTCCACCGGTCCCGCGGCGTCCGGGGCCGCTGAGGACCACCGGCGCCGAGTCTCCCGGCGGGCGGCCCGGCCGGCGTCCCGGCGGGCGGCCCGGCCGCCGGGAGGTCTCGCGCCGGCCAGCGGTCAGGAGCGGTGGAGCAGGTCGTCCATGAGGCGCGACCAGAGCGGGCCGACGCGTTCCAGGCGGTAGGCGTCGGTGCTCGCGGGCGCGGCCTTGCCGAGCCGGTCGCGCAGGTCGCGGTCCGACAGGACGCGGTCGAGGGCGGCGGTCAGGGCGTCCACGTCGCGGGGCGGGACGAGCAGGCCGTCCACGCCGTCCTCGATCATCTCGGCGGGGCCGGCCGGGCAGTCGAACGCCACGACCGCCAGGCCCTTGCTCATCGCCTCCAGCAGCACCAGCGGCATGCCCTCGAACCGGGACGACAGCACGTACACCGACGCGCGTTCCAGCGCCCGGCCCATGTCGGTGCGCGGCAGCAGCTCGACGTGGTCGCCGACGCCGAGCTCGGCGATCTGCTCGCGGAGCCGGTCGTGGCGCGCGCCCGAGCCGTGGATGCGCAGCCGCCAGCCGGGATGCTTCTCCACGAGCGGCGCGTACGCCCTGATCAGCAGGTCGAAGCCCTTCGCGCGGACGAACCGTCCGGCGGCGAGCACGACCGGCTCCTCCCGGCGGGACGGGCCGCCGCTCAGGGTGGGCAGCGCGTTCGGGATCGTGACGAGCCGCACCGGCGTGCCCGCGAGGGCCTCGGCGAACCCGGCGCGGGCCGCCTCGGTGAGCGTGGTGAGGGCGGTGAGCCGCCCGTACCGGCGGACGATCTCGGCGCGCAGGGCGGGCCGGTAGCCGGGCAGGTGGCGGTGGTCCTGGCCGAGGGTGACCACGCCGCGGGGCGCGAGCTCGGCGAGCAGGAGGTTGAGCGACGGCCGGGTGCCGACGAGCACGTCGGCCGGCGCGGACCGGACGGCCCGGACGAGCCGCAGGTCGGTCCAGAGGTTCATGTCGCGGAAGCTCGCGTCCTCCAGCGGGGTCAGCACGCTCGGCAGGCGGCGCAGCAGGCGGCGGGTCCAGCGGGCGACCCGCCCGCTCGGCGGCGCGAGGCGGTCGTCGGCGAAGGTCACGCGGACGCCGTCCGGGATCGGGAAGAACGGGGTCTCGCGGGCGCGGACCACGCTGACGATCTCGACGTCGTGGTCGCGCACGAGGTGCCCGCACATGGTGAGGACGGTCCGGATCGTGCCGCCGGTGCCGTTGGCGTGCTGGAGCAGCACCCGTACGACGGGGCGTCCGCCCCCGGCCGGTGCGGGCCGTCCGAGCGCGGTGAGGCGCAGCAGGACGAACGCGAACCGCCGGACGAGCCGGTGCGCGGTGCGCCCCGGGTCCTTCAGCCGTGCCCGCAGGCTTCTGCGCCGCGCGGCGGTGCCGCCCCCGGCGGACGCCCGCGCGGCCTGACTTGCCTCCATCCAGACCCCCGGTTCAGAGCGGGAGACGTTGCTCCCGCGGCCCATCCTGGACGACCGGACGCCCGATCCGAAGGGGGTTCCTCGATACTGGCGCGCAGTGTCCGGAGATGCGGCGAATGCGTCCGGCGGTCCTCCCCGCCGGACGCGGGACGGCGGCGGGTCAGCCGCCGGTGTTGACCTCCTGGCCGAGGGCGCTGCCGCGCAGCCACTTGGCCCACGACTGCTGGTAGAAGCCCCAGCCGTTGTTCCACGGCAGATCGCGGTCGGTACCGGTGATGACCACCGGGTCGCCGAGGTAGGAGAAGCTGTAGTACCACTCGGCCTTGGACGGCGGGGAGTTGACGCAGCCGTGGCTGACGTTCTCGCTGCCCTGCGCCCACACGGTCGAGGCCATCGAGTGGATGTACTCGCCGCTGTCGGAGATCCGGACGGCGAAGGGGATGACCTCCTTGTAGCCGCCGTTCGCCTTGTCCTCGGGTTTGACGCCCATCCACTCGGACGTCATGATCGCCGGGTTCTCCTTGCCCATGGTCAGATGGACGCCGCTCGTGGTCTCGTAGACGTCCACCCCGTTGCGGATCCGCCCGCCGCGGCCGGCGCTGATGCCCCAGCCGTTGACCTTGACGCCGTTCTTCTTCACGACGAGGCGGTGCGTCTTGACGTTCACGGTGACCATGTGCGCGTCGCCGATGCGGAAGCCGCGGGTGAAGTCGTCCACGCCGTAGGTGCGCTTGCCCGCCTTCACGCCGGACAGCTTCGCGCTGAAGGTGACCTTCTGGTTGGGCTGCCAGTACTGCCCGTTCTTGGTGCGGAAGACGACGTGCGAGTCGTCGATCCACTTCCACGCGCCGACGGCGGGCTTCTCGGACTTCACCTGGAACGACTTCTCGACGGCCTTGCGGTCGTCCACGTCCCGGTTGAAGGAGACCATGATCGGCATGCCGATGCCGACCTTCTCGCCCCTGCCCGGCGTGACGTCGGTGATCTCCAGCTCGCGGCCCGCCTTGACGGTGCCGAAGGCGCTGGTGGCCGTCGCCGTCTTGCCCTTGGGGCCGCGGGCCGACGCCTGCACCTGGTACTGCGAGCCGGGCCGCAGCGTGCGCGACCGCCAGGTCGTCCTGTCGGCCGACATCTCGCCCTCGACCGGCTTGCCCTTGCGCGTCACGACGACCTGGTCGAGCGTGCCGCCAGCCACCTTGACGACGACGCCGGCGTCCGGGGCGGCGCGGCCCTCGCCGTTCCCCGGCGTGATGGTGAGCTGCGGCGTCCCGGCCTCGGCCTTGCCGTCCACGTTCGCGCCGGCGTGCTTCTCACCGCCTCCGCACGCCGTCAGCGCCAGCGTCAGCGCGGTGAGCCCCGCACCGGTCCGCACCCCCGCGGTGAGCGTCCGCCCCACGTCAAACCTCCAGACCCCGCCGTATGGCGGAGACATTAGCGACAAATGTGGTTGTCGTGGGGTTTGCTCGGGGCGTTCGGGATCTCCGAGATCAAAGCGTTGCGAATTCCCCGGTCAGGACAGCGCGCTTCCCTGCTTCCACTTGTCGAAGGACATCTGCCAGAAGCTCCAGCCGTTGTCCCACTCGACCTTGCGGGAACTGCCGGTCAGGGCGAGGACGTCGCCGCGCTGCGCGTGGTCGTAGTACCAGCGCGCGTTGGCCGGGCTGAGGTTGAGGCAGCCGTGGCTCGTGTTCGCCGAGCCCTGGATGCCGACGTTCCACGGCGCGGAGTGCGTGTACTCGCCGCTGTTGGAGAACCGGACGGCCCAGTCCACGTCGGTCTTGTAGTAGCCGGGGTCGCCCGGCTTGCGTCCGGGGGACACCATCGTCACGTGGCTCTCGCGCTCCATCAGCAGGTGGACGCCGCTGGTGGTCGTGTACTCGCGGGTCGAGCCGTTGCCCGCGCTGAACGGGATGCGGCGCACCTTCTCGCCGTCCCGGTAGACGGTCATCTCGTGGTCGGAGATGTCGCCCTTGGTGATCTGCTCCGCGCCGATCCGCATGGTGGCCGCGGAGTCCTTCACGCCGTAGACGCCGTTCCCGACGCTGACCCCCGCCAGCTTCGCGTCGATCTCGACCTTCTGGTGCGGCGCCCAGTACGTCCTGGTCCGGTAGACGAGCCGGTCGTCCCCGATCCAGCGCCACGCGCCCTCGACGGGCTTCTCGGGCGTCACGGTCAGCGCGCGCTCGACGGCGGCCTTGGCCGACTTGCCGGTGACGGCGCGGTTGAGGCGGACGAAGACCGGCATGCCGACGCCGACCTTCTCGCCGGCCTGGTTGGGCGTGATGTCGACGATCCGGAGCGTCTTGCTCGGCTTGAGGGTGCTGAACCGGCTCGTCACGGTGACGGGCTTGCCGTTCCGCCTGCCCTGGACGCTGACGGTGTAGTCGGCGCCGGGGACGAGCGTCCGGGTCGAGTGCCAGCTCTTGCGGTCGGCGACGAACTCGCCGGGCAGGGCCTTGCCGCCGCCCTGGACGGTGACGCCGTCCAGCGTCCCGGAGGCGGCCTTCACCTCGACCGTCCCGTCGGGCTTCACGGCGGTCGCGCCGTCCGCCGGCGTGACGGTCACGGGGTGGGACGACTCGGCGGCCAGCTCGCCCCGCTTCGTCCCGCCGTCGCCTCCCCCGCACGCCGACGCCAGCACGAGCATCGCCCCCGCCCCCGCGGTGACGACGACCCCAAGACGCCCCTTCGCCATGCAAATCCCCCCAGATCCCCCAGATGGCATACGAAGGGAAAATCTATACGAGATTGGGACATGCACCGGACAAGTTAAAGGTCACACCGGAACTCGCGCGACCTTTGCCGGACGTCAGCAGGCGGACGTCACGGGGCGGGGGTGAGGGGCCACGGGGCGGGGGTGAGGGGCCGGAGGTCAGGCGGTGGCGGGTTCGGCGTTGACGCGTCCCGCGCAGCGCCGGAAACCCCAGACCGAGACGGCGACGGCGACCGCGCCGAGCGCCGCGACCAGCGACGTGCGCACCCACAGGAAGACCGCGATCGACTGGCTGAACAGCATCCACAGGCTGAGCGCCGCGTTCGCCAGGAAGACCGACGCCCACAGCAGCGACACCCGCGAGAAGAACCGCCGCACCCGGACATGCCGCAGGAACGCCTCGGGCATCGGCACCAGGTCGGTGGCGATCTTCTGGGCCAGCGGGCGGCGGAGCGGCACCGAGACGAGGAACGAGCCGCTGACCATGAGCGTCCCGAGCGTGGGCTGCAGGAAGTACAGGACCGGGCTGTGCGTCGCGGCGGCCAGCCCGGCGCGGACGGTCACGCCGACCGCGGCCAGCAGCAGCATCCCCGGGACGCCGTGCCCGCGCGCGTACCGCCAGGCGAGCCCCCCGTACACCCAGCCGACCGCCGCCACCAGGCCGCCGTTCAGCCCCCACAGCGCGAACGCGGCGTAGAAGACGGCGACCGGCGCGATCACGCCTTCGACGAACCGCGGCGCGGCCTGCCGGAGCAGGATCCCGAGCCGGGGCAGTTCGAAGGAGTGGCCGCAGGCGTGCCCGTCCGCTGCTTTCTGGTGCATCGAGCCTCGCGCTCCCGCGTGCGTCGCGATGATGGTCCCGGCGAGGTCCGGAACCCGCCCCACGGTACGTGAAGATCTCGGCCACGGCCGGACATCCCGGTCAGTCGAACCGATCCGGCCGTTTCCCTTGACCGTATTGGACTCTTCGTTAACAGTGCGGGTGACCAGGTCTCACCGGGCAGGTCTCATCGAGGAGGCGTCATGGGTGCGCAGATCCCGTCCGAGGCGGGCGACTTCGGGCAGCTGCTGGAGGCGGTGAGCACCCCGGCGGAGCTGCGGGAGCTGCTCCACGCGGACGGCGTCGACGACAAGGTGATCGTCGAGTTCGTCCGGGCGGCCGGGGTGGACGAGGTGCTCGACCGGATCTTCGGCCTGATGGGCAGCCGGTTCGTCCCGGAGAAGGCGGGCGGCGGCGCGGGCAGCGTCCAGTGGAACGTCAAGACCCCCGACGGCACCCGCACCTACCACCTCGACATCGCCGACGGCCGCGCCGCCGGCGGGCGCGGCGCCCCGGCGAAGCCCACCGTGACGCTGGGCGTCTCCCTCGTCAGCCTGCTGCGCCTGTGCACCGGCGAGCTCAACGGCGTCACCGGCGTGATGACCGGCAAGATCAAGATCTCCGGCGACATGATGTTCGGCGCCAAGATGCAAAGCTGGTTCGACTACAGCTGAGCCTCTCCCCCGGCTCAGGCTTCTCCCCCGGCACAGGCCTCCCCCGGCTCAGGCCTCGGGGGCGTCGGGGACGACCTGGCGGGCGGCCGAGTAGAGGGTGCGGAGGGTCACGGCCACGGCCGGGCGGCGGACGCTGGCGGCCCGCGTGACGGCGTAGACCTCGCGGGCCAGGGTGCAGTCGGGGATGCGGCGGACGGCCACGTCCCGGTCGCCGGCGGCCAGGGCGAGGGCGGGGACGGCGGTGATGCCGAGGCCGCGCGCCACGAGGCTGAGGATGGTGTGCAGGCCCTCGAACTCCCACGGGACGGGGCCGGTGCCGCCGACCTCGTCCAGCAGGCGGTCCACGGCGTGCCGGGACGGCTCGCCCGGCGGGGCCGCCATCCACGGCTCCTCGCGCAGGGCGCGCAGGTCCACCGGGCGCTCCGGGTCCGACAGCGGATGGTCCGCCGGGACGACCAGCACCAGCGGGTCGCGGCGCAGCCGGAACACCTCCAGGGACGCCGGGGCCTGGTCGGGGAGCGAGCCGGTCCAGTCGTCCACGAGGGCGATGTCCACCTCGCCGCCGCGCACCTGGGCGAGCCCGTCGCCGAGGCGCGTCTGCCGTAGCACGAAGGTAAGGCCGGGATGGTCGGCGAGGCCGTGCGCGAGGGCCGGGGCGAACGCCACCGCGGCCGTGGGGAAGGCCGTCACCGCGACCCGGCCCATGGGCGCCTCGGCCTGGGCCGACAGTTCGGCCTCGGCGACCTCGACGAGGCCGAGGATCTCCTCGGCGCGGGCGGCCAGGCGGCGTCCGGCGTCGGTCAGCTCGGCACTGCGGGCGGTGCGGTCGAGCAGCGGGACGCCCGCCTCGCGCTCCAGCGCGGCGAGTTGCTGGGACACCGCGGACGCCGTGTAGTCGAGGGCAGCGGCGGTCGCGGCGATGCTGCCGCGGCGGGCGAACTCGGCGAGCAGCTTCAGCCGGCGGACCTCGAGCATAAGTTCATCTTACGGTGAGCATCGTCGAGAGTCGCTTGTGATGATGCTCTGAGCGGGAAAGCATGAAACGTACCCGGCCGGGTCACTCAGAGGGGTCGATCGCTCACCGAGCGCCACCCCGTTTTCAGCGAATCCGAATTCCCGTTCACTCCGCTTCAGGAGCATTGATGTTTGCCGTCAGTCCGTCCGCCCGGCCGGTTTCCGCCCAACCCCGATCCGTGCCCCTCTCGGCCACGCTCGCCGTCAACGAGGCCCTCGCGCGCCGCGCCCGCCTGGGGCTGCCCGTCCTGCCGCTGGGGTTCGGCGAGGCGGGGATCCCGATCCATCCGGCGCTGACCGAGGCGCTGTCCGCCGCCGCGGACCGGGGCGGGTACGGTCCCGTCGCCGGGTCCGAGGAGCTGCGGGAGGCGGTCGCCGGTTACTGGACCCGGCGCGATCTGCCGACCGGGGCCGACCGGATCGTGGCCGGTCCGGGCAGCAAGCCGCTGCTGTTCGCGCTGCTGCTCGCCCTGGGCGGCGCGGTGGCCGTGCCGAAGCCGAGCTGGGTCTCCTACGCCGCGCAGGCGGCGCTGCTGGACGGCGACCCCGTGACGATCGCCACCCCGCCGGGCGAGGGCGGGGTGCCGAGCCCCGCGCTGCTCGCGGACGCGTGCGTGCGGGCCAAGGCGGCGGGACGTCCGCTTCGCGCGGTCGTGGTGACGCTTCCGGACAACCCGACCGGCACGCTCGCCTCGGCCGGAACGGTCCGGAAGCTGTGCGAGGCCGCCCGCGAGCACGACCTGGTGATCATTTCGGACGAGATCTACCGCGACCTGGTGCACGACCCCGCGCAGCCCGTGCCGAGCCCGGCCACATGGGCGCCGGAGCGGACGGTGGTGACCACCGCGCTGAGCAAGAGCCTCGCCGCGGGCGGCTGGCGGCTCGGCGTCGCCCGGCTCCCGGACGGCCCGTTCGGCACCGCGCTGCGCGACTCGCTCACCGGGATCGCCAGCGAGCTGTGGTCCAGCGCGCCCGCGCCCGTCCAGCACGCCGCCGCCTACGCGTTCGGCGAGCCGCCCGAACTGGTCGACCACATCGACCTGAGCCGCCGCCTGCACGCCTCGGTCGTCCGGGCGGTCGCCGACCGGTTCACCGCGGCCGGCGCGCACGTCGCCCGGCCGCAGGGCGGTTTCTACCTCTACCCGGACCTCGGCCCGCTGCGGGACCGGCTGGGCGCCGCGCACGCGGTGACCACCGGGGCCGGGCTGACCGGGCTGCTGCTGGAGCGGCACGGCGTCGGGGTCCTGCCGGGGTCGGCGTTCGGCGACGACGAGGACGCGCTGCGGATGCGCGTCGCCCCGAGCCTGCTTTACGGACCGGACGACGAGCACCGTCTTGCCGCGCTCCGGTCGCCCGACCCGGTGGCGCTGCCGTGGATCGCCACCGCCCTCGACCGGCTCTCCGAGGCGCTCGCCGACATCGTCCGGCCGGCCCTCGAACCGGTTCCCGGGGCCTGCTGACCGATTCCGGCCCGTCCCCCGCGCGCGACCGCCGGCCCATCCCGCCGTCATCACGGGATGGGCCGGTTTCCGGTGGTGTAATCTGCGTCGTCGCGTGGGGCAATCGCCGTTAAGCACCCAAGTGCGTTCCCAGCACTTCGTGCCGTGATTGCCCGGTGAATCCAGAACCACTGCGACGTCACGGATGTGATCAATGGAGGCGAGGGAGCACGCCATGAGGCATGCACGGGACGGCGCCGCGGCCGCGATGAACGCCGCGTCCCGAGTGCTCGTCGCCCGGGGCAAGAGCGAGCCCCAGGAGGTGGAGAACCCGGACGTCGCCTGGGGCCAGCGGGCGCGCGACGGCGTGTGGGTCCCGACCAAGGACGGCCAGCGCATCCACATCGGCATCGACCTGACCGCCGCCGACACCGTCCCGCAGGTGCTGCGCCCCACCCTGCGGGTGTTCGTCGGCGTGGACGTCGACACCGACCTTGTCGCGCAGACCACCGCGCACGGCGTGCGGCTGCTGACCGTCGTGCACGGGCCGAACGCCCCCGCGGAGTTCCGCTTCCCGATCTCCCTCGCGGACGGCCTGACCCTGGAGGCCATGCCCTCCGGCGGCTACGACGTGGTGCACCTGCGGTACGGCGCGACGGTGGGCCGCTTCTACAACCCCTGGGCGGGCGACTCCATGTTCCGCCAGATCAAGGCCGACTACGTCCTGGACGGCCAGAGCATCACCATGCGCGTGCAGCACGAGGGCGCGACGTACCCGGTCATCGCCGACCCGCACTACGCGCGCTGAGCGCCGCCCCGGCCCTCCCGGCGCCCGCGGCCCCGCCGCACCACCCCCCACCCCCTTGCCCGCCGCGCGGGCGCGTCTCCGGCACGCCCGCTCTCACGTACCGGGACGGCTGAGCGAGACGGGTTCGGCGAAGTCGAGCTCGGCGCCGACCTGGCGCACGGTCTCGGCCCCGATCTTCCCCCGGCGGTAGAGCGTGTCCAGCTTGGCGCGCTGCGCCCGGACGAGTTCGGCCCGCACCCGGCGGCTTCCGGGCGGCTCGCCGCGGTCCTCGCGGCTTCCCTCGTCCTCGTCCTCCTCCTCGTCGCCGCCGCCGTCGCCGCCGTCGTCCTCCAGCTCGTCCAGGAAGTACTCGACGCGCTCCAGGCGCAGTTCGAGCATCTGGCGGAAGGCGTCGGTGGTCCGCTCGTCCACCTGGTCGGCGTCGGCCAGCTCGTCCAGCCGGACGAGCGCGGCGTTCACCGCGGCCTTGCGCGCGATCATCGCCTCGCGCCGGCCCCGGTCGGTCTCCACCAGGCCGAACCGGCGCAGCAGCACCGGCAGCAGCGGCGCCTGCCCGACCAGGGTGACCAGCACCACCAGCGCGGTCAGCAGCACCAGCAGCTGGCGGTCCGGGCCCGCCGCGGCCGGGATGGACAGGGCGATGGCGAGCGAGATCGCGCCGCGCAGCCCGGCGAACCCGCTCACCAGGCGCTGCCGCCAGTGCAGGCCCTCCTGGCTGACCCGGCCGCCGGGCAGCAGGTCGGCGATCGGCCCGTTGCCGAGCTCCCACGCCACCCGGACGCCGATCACGACCGCCGAGACGACCAGCGAGATCCACACCACCTCCCACCAGGACCGTCCGCCCGGCTGGTGCAGCAGCTCGCGGATCTCCAGGCCGAGCAGCACGAACAGCGCCGACTCCAGCAGGAAGGTCACGATCCGCCAGAAGGTCGTGCCCAGCAGCCGGGACGCCGGCTGGAGCAGGCCCTCGCCGCGGGTGCCGAGGTAGAACCCGGACACCACGGCGGCGAGCACCCCGGACGCGCCGAAGCTCTCCGCCGGGATGTAGGCGGCGTAGGGGGTGACCAGCGACACGATGATCTGGCTGCTGGGGTCGGAGATCTGCCGCCGCACCCGGCGCACCACCAGCCCGACGGCCAGGCCGTAGCCGACGCCGCCGATCACCACCTGCGCGAGCCGGACGGCGCTGTGCCCGAACGTGAACGGCGTGTGCAGCGCCTCGACGGCGAGGCCGAACACGGTCAGCGCGACGCCGTCGTTGATCAGGCTCTCGCCCTCCAGGATCGTCACCAGCCGGGGCGGGGCGCCGAGCCGCTGCATGAGCGAGGTCGCGGCGACCGCGTCGGTGGGCGCGACGGCCGCGCCGAGCGCGATCGCGGCGGCCCAGCCGGTGCCCGGCAGCAGCCCGTAGACGGTCGCGGCGACGGCCGCGGTGGTGACCAGCGTCAGCCCGACGGCCAGCGCGAAGATCGGGACGGCGTTGGAGCGCGTCTCGCGCGGCGCGGAGAAGAACGCCGCGTGGTAGACCAGCGGCGGCAGGAAGCCGAGCAGGACCACCTGCGGCGAGACCGAGACCGCCGGCAGGCCGGGCATGAACCCGGCCGCGATCCCGAGCAGCACCATGAGGATCGCGTCGGGGACGCCGAGGCGGCGGGCCAGGGCGCGGGCGAGCAGCACCACGATGGCCACGACCAGCAGCACGATGAACAGGCGGTCCTCCCCCACGAGAAGATCGTTTCCCGCCGGTTGCCGGAGTATGCGCCCAAAGCCCCCCGTTCTGGACGGCGGCGGCCCCCCTGACCTGCGCCGGGACGGCCCCGGTGACCCCGAGGCGGACGGTCCGGGACGGAGCGGTGACCGGGAGGGGGCGGACCGGCGGCCTGGCGGACTAGGGTGAGAGCGCGTCGCGCGTTCCCCCACGGTGCGGTCCGCGCCCGCCGTGGCGACGCGACGGACCGCCCCCGGTCTCCGAAACTGGAGTGACCGTGATCTTCACCCATGACACCGAGCACGCGCTGGCCACGGTGGTCGACCTGGTCAACACCGCGCCCGCGGCCGCAGGCGAGGAGGGCCTGCCCGACCTCGCCGCGCTGCGCGCGCTGCTGCACCGGCACCGGACCAGCGACGTGCGCGAGCTCACCGAGCGCGACCTGGCCGTCGTCCGCGGCCTGCGGGACCGCTTCCACGCGGTGTTCCTCGCCGCGGGCGACCCGGCCGCCGCCGTGGCCCTGGTCAACGAGGTGGTCGGCGGGGTGCGCACGACCCCGCACCTGACCGACCACGACGGCTACCACTGGCACGTCCACTTCTTCGCGCCGGGGGCGCCGCTCGGCGAGCACCTGGCGGCCGACTGCGGGATGGCCCTGGCCTACGTGGTCGCCGCCGGGGAGCTGGACCGGCTGCGCACCTGCGAGGCCCCGGACTGCGGGCGCGTCCTGGTCGACCTGTCGCGCAACCGGTGCCGCCGCTACTGCGACAGCCGCACCTGCGGCAACCGCATGCACGTGGCGGCCTACCGGGCCCGCCGCAAGGACGCCCAGGCCCCCGCCTAGGCGAACACCCCGCGAGGTCGCTAACCTCGTGAACCAGAATCTCGTTCATCTCCGGCCCAGGCCGCCAGATGGGCCTCACGAAGACCTGAGAAGCGTTGGAGGAACCCCTGTCCAGGCGAGCACTGATCACCGGGATCACCGGGCAGGACGGCTCGTACCTCGCCGAGCACCTGCTCGCCGAGGGCTACGAGGTCTGGGGGCTGGTGCGCGGGCAGGCCAACCCGCACGTGGCCCGGCTGCGCAAGCACGTCGGGGACGTCCAGATCACCACCGGGGACCTGCTCGACCAGGGCAGCCTGATCTCGGCGGTGGAGCGGGTCCAGCCCGACGAGGTCTACAACCTCGGCGCGATCTCCTACGTCCCGATGTCCTGGCAGCAGGCGGAGCTGACCGCCGAGGTCACCGGCATGGGCGTGCTGCGCGTGCTGGAAGCGATCCGGGTGGTGTCGGGGATCGGCGGCTCGCGCACGCCGTCCCGGGGCGAGCAGATCCGCTTCTACCAGGCGTCCTCGTCGGAGATGTTCGGCATGGTCCGCGAGACCCCCCAGAACGAGCGGACCCCGTTCCACCCGCGCAGCCCGTACGGCGTCGCGAAGACCTACGGGCACTACATCACGCAGAACTACCGCGAGTCGTACGGGATGTTCGCGGTCAGCGGCATCCTGTTCAACCACGAGTCGCCGCGCCGGGGCGCGGAGTTCGTCACCCGCAAGGTGACGCTGGGCGCGGCGCGGATCAAGCTCGGGCTGGCGTCGGAGCTGCGCCTGGGCAACCTGGAGGCCCGCCGCGACTGGGGCTTCGCGGGCGACTACGCCCGCGCCATGCGGCTCATGCTGGCGCAGGACGCCCCCGAGGACTACGTGATCGGCACCGGCAAGACGCAGTCGGTGCGCGACCTGGTCGAGTTCGCCTTCCGCACGGCGGGGCTGAACTGGGAGGACCACGTCGTCCTGGACGAGCGGTACACCCGTCCGGCCGAGGTGGACCTGCTGTGCGCCGACCCGAAGAAGGCGCGCGCGCAGCTCGGCTGGGAGCCGGAGGTGACCTTCGAGGAGCTGGTCACCATGATGGTCGAGTCCGACCTGCGGCTGCTCGCCGGATCGGCCCGTCCCGAGGACGAGCCGTTCAGCCCCGACCACTGGTGACGGCGAGCGTCCACGGCGGCGGTGCACGGCGGCGGTGAGGCGGCGCGCCGGGGCCGTCCGCCGGGGGCGCGGCGAAGATCACCGGTGGGGTGACCGGCGCGCGGGCGGCCTGCGTACGATCGGACCATGAGCACTTGTGAACATGTGGCGTCGCTGCCCGTGCCCGAGCCGTCCCCCCGCACGCCGGAGGGCTGCGAGGAGTGCCTGCGCGACGGCACCCGCTGGGTGCACCTGCGGCTGTGCCTTGCGTGCGGCCACGTCGGCTGCTGCGACTCCTCCCCGATGCGGCACGCGTCGGCGCACGCCGCCGACGAGAAGCACCCCGTCATCCGGTCGTTCGAGCCGGGCGAGGACTGGCGCTGGTGCTTCGTCGACGAGCTGATCGTCTGATGGCGGACGTCCGGCTGTCGCAGGGGCGGGGCCGCTGGATCCTGCTCGCGACGGTGCTCGGCTCGGGCGTGGCGTCGCTGGACGCCACGGTCGTGAACGTGGCCCTGCCGAAGCTGGCGGGCGACCTGTCGGCCTCGATGGCCGGACTCCAGTGGACGGTGAACGCCTACACCCTCACGCTCGCCGGGCTGATCCTGCTCGGCGGGTCGCTCGGCGACCGGTTCGGCCGCCGCAGGGTGTTCGTGATCGGCGTGGTGTGGTTCGCGGTGGCGTCGGTGCTGTGCGGCGCGGCGCCGAACGTCGGGACGCTGATCGCGGCGCGGGCTCTGCAGGGCGTCGGCGGGGCGCTGCTCACGCCCGGCTCGCTGGCGATCATCCAGGCGTCGTTCGACAAGGACGACCGGCCGCGGGCGGTCGGCGCGTGGTCCGGGCTGTCGGGCGTGGCGGGCGCGGTCGGCCCGTTCGCGGGCGGCTGGCTGGTGGAGGTGGCGGGCTGGCGCTGGGTGTTCCTGCTCAACGCGCCGCTCGCGGTGATCGTCGTGCTGGTGGCGCTGCGGCACGTCCCCGAGACCCACGACCCCGAGGCGACCGGACGGTTCGACGTCGCGGGCGCGGTGCTCGCGGCGCTCACGCTCGCCGGGACGACCTACGCGCTCACCGAGGCGCCGGGCAAGGGCGCGAGCGGCGCGGTGGTCGTCGCCGGGGTGGTGGGGGCCGGGTGCGCGGTCGGGTTCGTCCTGGTGGAGCGGTGGCTCGGCCGGGGCGGCGGGAGGCGGCCCCAGCCGATGCTGCCGCTGACGCTGTTCGCCGACCGGGAGTTCTCGGCGGTCAACGCCGTGACCTTCGTCGTGTACGGCGGGATGGGCGTGATGTTCTTCCTGTTCGTGCTGAACCTCCAGGTCGTCTCCGGGTTCTCGCCGATCGCGGCGGGCACGGCGCTTCTGCCGGTGACGGTGCTGATGCTGCTGCTGTCGTCGCGGGCGGGCGCGCTGGCGCAGAGGATCGGGCCGCGGGTGCCCATGACGGTCGGCCTGGTGCTCGCCGCGGGCGGGATGGCGCTGGTCTCGCGGGTCGGGGCGCACGCGTCCTACGTGCGGGACGTCCTGCCCGGCGTGGTGGTCTTCGGGCTCGGCCTGTCGGCGATGGTCGCGCCGCTCACCGCGACGGTGCTGGCGAGCGCGGACGTCCGGCACGCGGGCATCGCGAGCGGGGTGAACAACGCGGTCGCGCGCGCGGCGGGCCTGCTGGCGGTCGCGGCGATCCCGCCGCTGGTCGGCCTGACCGGGGACGCCTACCGTGACCCGGGGAAGTTCTCGCACGGGTTCCGCGAGGCGATGCTCGTCTGCTCGGGGATGCTGCTGGCCGGCGCGGTGCTGACGCTGTTCACCGTCAAGGACGACTCGCTGCGGACGGCGCCGCCCGAGCGCGAGCCGGAATGCCACACGCACTGCGCGGTGGGCGCTCCCCCGCTGGAGGCGGACCGGGCCGCCTGACCGATTCGTCCGTCATGTCGTCACCCTCGGTGGCGACGGCGTGAATCTCGGGCCGATTCCGGCTATGTCCAGGACCGGATCAGTTCGTTGTCATACGGTCAGGGCATGAATCTGCGGCAGCTGCGCTATGTCGTGGCGACCGCCGACCACGGCACGATGACGTCGGCGGCCCAGGCGCTCTACGTGGCCCAGCCCGCCCTGTCACGGGCGGTCCGGGAGCTGGAGCGCGAGCTCGGCGTCGAGCTGTTCGCCCGGTCCGGACGCGGCGTGGTGCTGACGGCGGCGGGCGAGCAGGTGGTCCGGCACGCGCGGGTCGCGCTGTCGGCGGTCGAGGCCATCGAGGGCCTGTCGGCGGCCGGCGCGGGCGGCCGCGGCGCGGACCTGCGGATCGCGACCACGCTGTCGCTGGAGCCGGAGCTGACCGGGCGGCTGATCCCCCGGTTCGCGCGCGACCAGCCCGCCGTCCGGGTCCGGGTGGTGCGCTGCCCCGGCGCGACGCACGCCGCCGCCGCGCTGCGGCAGGGCCGGGCCGACCTGGCGCTGACCGACCTCCCCGTCCCCGGCGACCTGGTCGCCCACCCGGTGGACCAGCGGGAGGTCGTGCTGGTGTCGCCGCCGGGGCTGAAGCTGCGCGAGCCCGTCCCGACCGCCGCGCTGAACGGCATGAAGCTGATCCTGCCCGCGCGCGGCACCGCCCCGCGCGCCGAGATCGACATGATGCTGGAGCGGGTGGGCGCGTCCCCGGTCGCCGCCGTCGAGTCGGAGGAGCGCGGCGCGTGGCTCGGCTGCGTCCGCGCGGGCATGGGCTCGCTGCTCTGGTACCGCAACCAGCTGGACGACACCGACGGCCTCGCGGTGCGGTCGTTCATGCCGCCGCTGACCCGGCTGGTCGGGATCGTCCACGCGCACCGGCAGCTGCCCCCGGCCGCGCGCGACTTCCTGGCCTTCGCCAAGGAGAACCCCCGGGCCGTCCACCACCCCTGACCGTCCGGCGCGCGGGCCCCGGCAGGCGGCTGACCTGCGCCGGTGGACGGTCCGACCGGTCTGCCGGACATGCCATGATCGGGGCGTGGAGACGACGCACGCCCTGTGGCTGCTGGCGGTGCCGGTGGTCGCCCTCGCCGTGGCCGCCCTCGCCCGGCGCACCCGCATCGCCGCGCCGCTGGCGCTCGTGATCGCCGGCCTGCTGGTCTCGTTCGTGCCGGGCGTGCCGAACTTCGAGCTCAACCCGGAGTTCGTGCTCTTCGTGTTCATGCCGCCGCTGCTGTTCTCGGCCGCCTGGCAGAGCAGCTACGTCAACCTGCGCGACAACTTCCGGCCGATCACGCTGCTGTCGGTCGGGCTCGTCCTGTTCACCACCCTCGCGGTCGGCTGGGTCGTGCACCTGGTGGTGCCGGGCCTGCCGCTGCCGGTGGCGCTGGTGCTCGGCGCGATCGTCGCGCCGCCGGACGCGGTCGCGGCGGTGAGCGTCGCGCAGCGGCTCGGGCTCCCCCGCCGCACGGTGACGATCCTGGTCGGCGAGAGCCTGTTCAACGACGCGACCGCGCTGACGGCGTTCCGGGTCGCCGTCGCCGCCGCGACCGGCGCCGGGTTCACCTGGCTGGACGGCGCGGGGCGGTTCGGCTACGCGGCCGTCGCGGGGACGCTGATCGGGCTCGTCCTCGGGCCGCCGCTGCACCGGCTGCGGACGCGGCTGAACGACCCGCTGGTGGAGAACGCCGTCGCGGTGGTCGCGCCGTACGCCGCGTACCTGACCGCCGAGGCGGTGCACGCGTCCGGCGTGATCGCGGTCGTGGTCAGCGGCCTGTACCTGGGGCACCGGTTCACCGAGTCGCCCGCGATCACGCGGCTGATCGGGCACTCGTTCTGGAAGATCGTCGTCTTCCTGCTGGAGTCGGTGGTGTTCCTGCTCATCGGCCTCCAGCTCCCGCCCGTGCTGGACGCGGTCTCGCAGCGGTCCTGGCCGAGCCTGGCCTGGTGGGCGCTGGTGGCCTTCGCGGTCACGGTCGTCGCCCGGTTCGTCTGGCTGTTCGCGGTGTCCTACTTCCCGATCAAGCTCGGCCTCACCCGGAACCGGGGCAAGGGCGAGGAGCCGGACTGGCGCGCCCACGTGGTCGTCGGCTGGGCCGGGATGCGGGGCGTGGTGTCGCTCGCGGCGGCGTTCGCGATCCCGTTCACCACCCGGTCCGGCGCGCCGTTCCCGGACCGCGACCTCGTGCTGTTCCTGACCTTCACGACCGTCCTCGCGACGCTGCTGGTGCAGGGGCTCACCTTCCCGGCGCTGATCCGGGTGCTCCGCGCGGGCGGCGCCGACCGCGAGAGCTACACCGACACGGTGGCGGAGGCGGGCGCGCAGCACGCGGCGGCGTCCGCGGCGATCAGCCGGCTGGACGAGCTGGCGGCGTCGGAGGAGCTCGACGAGAACGTGGTGGAGCGGCTGCGGCACATGGCCGAGCACCGGCAGCTGCGGGCCTGGGAGCGCCTGGGCGGCGGGACGGTCCCCGGCGGCGGCGAGGTGCCGAGCGCGACCTACCGGCGGCTGCGCCGCGAGATGCTCGCCGCCGAGCGCGCCACGTTCATCCGGATGCGGGACGAGCGGCGGCTGGACGACGCGGTCCTCGCGCGGGTGCTGCACGAACTGGACCTGGAGGAGGCCGCGCTCCAGCGCGACTGACGGGCGCGGCGGAGTGGACGAGCCGTCCCGGACGGTCGGTCCGGGACGGAACGGTGTCCCTGCGGCAGTGCGGGACGGGACGGAGCGTCCGGACGGCTCAGACGACCGGCGAGCCGTTCGGGGGCTTGTCGGGCAGTTCGACGGCGTAGGACTCCTTGACCACGTCCAGGTGGTGCCAGGACTCCCGGACGGTCGCGCCCGGGATGCCGCGGACGGCGTCCAGGACCTCGACCAGCTCGGCCCGCGACGACGCCTCGGCCTGGCCGACGATGTCGTAGCGGCCGAACCCGGTGGCCAGGTAGCGCACGCCCTCCTGCTCGGCGACGGCCTCGGCGACCCGCCGGACCGCCCCGGACACCACCAGCCCGAACCCGCCGAGCTCGGCGGCGCCGAGCGCGAGCGGGTCGGCGAGACCGGTGACCTGGATGACGCCGGACCGCATCAGCCGGACGACGCGGGCGCGGGTGGCCGCCTGCGAGAGCCCGATGATGTCGGCGAGCCGCGTGTAGGGGGCCCGCCCGTCGCGCTGCAGTTCCTGCAGCAGGCGCCAGTCGATGTCGTCCAGGGTGATCCGGTCCAGCGACCGGACCACGGCGTGCGCGTCCCGGACGGTGGTGACGGTCCGGAACACCTCGGTCGCCTCGACCCCGGGCACCGAGCGGATGTGGTCCACCTCGGCGGCCAGGGCCTCGTCGTCCCGGGTGCGGACCTGGGCGACCAGGTCGTGCGGCCCGGCGGTCAGCGCGGTGAACCCCACGGCGGGCCGCTCGGCGACCGCGGCGGCCACCTCGCGGGCCGGGCCCGCGACGGTGATCGACACGTGCCCCACCGCCTCCGCCCCGACCACCGCCGAGTGCACGATGCCGACGACCCGGACCACTCCGGTCTCGAGCAGGCTCTGCACCCGCGCCCGCACTGCCGTGCGGGAAAGCCCCACCCGGTCGGCGAGCGCCTGGAAGGTCGCTCTGCCATCCCGCTGGAGCTCGCGGACGAGCACGGCGTCGACCGCATCCAGCACGGCTGTCCTCCTCGCGATGCGATGAAACTTTTTGTCGGAACTGCAAGATCATTCCATTTCACGGCGGTCTGCCGTCAAATATTGATCTTGCTCGTGTTCGCCGGTCCCGGCCGCCGTCGAAGCGTCGGCGTACGGCCCGGACGGCGACGAATGCGGGGCGGCGCGCGGGCGCGCGGCAACGCAACGCGCCCCGGGCCCCCGCGCGGGGCGGTTCCGGGCCCGGACGCGCGCGGGCGTGGCGATCGTCACTCCCGCCCCGGCGGCGGGCACGCCGGACCGGGGCCACGAGCGTCACCGACATGCGCTACTCCCGGTCTTCTGCTGTGCCGCCTCCTACGGCGAAACGGCCGTCCGCGCGAGGCTCATGTAAGAAAAGTGCATCGAGCGCGCAAGAACGTCAAGAGGTGACTTCACAGAGAGCAAGGCCTCGCGAACCCCCTGCGGCAGGGGTGTCCGGGCAGGTCGGGAGCGTCGCCCGGGCGCCCGCGCACCCCATCGGACGATCACCTCTCGGCCACGTTTTCGTCACCGTGCGAGACCTGTCCGTCCACCTCGGGCGCCTTGATCGGTCCGTGATCGGTCCGTCCGGCGCGGGACGCGATCCGCGCGCGGGGCTTTGGTTCGAGCATGGCCGGGTATGGCGCACAATGTACGGTGGCCCAGCCACTCAGAACCGCGATTGGTGTGTAGAACAGCCGTGCGCCTGTTGAACGGTGAGCGACCCGCTCACGATCTCACCTACAACGACGTCTTCATGGTCCCGCGCCGCTCGTCGGTCGGGTCCCGTCTCGAGGTGGACCTGTCCACGGTCGACGGCAGCGGGACGACCGTCCCGCTCGTCGTGGCGAACATGACGGCGGTGTCCGGGCGCCGGATGGCCGAGACGATCGCGCGGCGGGGCGGCGTCGCGGTGATCCCGCAGGACATCCCGGTCGAGGTGGTCGCCGAGGTGATCTCCTGGGTGAAGGGCCGCGACCTCGTCGTGGACACCCCGATCACGCTGTCGCCCTCCGACACCGCCGGCGAGGCGCTGGCGCTGCTGCCGAAGCGCGCGCACGGCGCGGTCGTCGTGGTCGAGAACGACCGTCCGGTCGGCGTGGTGACCGAGGCCGACTGCCAGGGCGTGGACCGGTTCGCCAACCTGCGCGACATCATGTCCCGCGACCTGGTGACGCTCCCCGCGGGCGTCGACCCGCGCGAGGCGTTCGAGCGGCTGCACGCGCGCGGCCACCGGCTCGCCCCCGTCGTGGACGGCGAGGGCCGCCTGGTCGGCGTGCTGACCCGCACCGGCGCGCTCCGCGCCACCCTCTACAAGCCCGCCGTGGACGCCTCCGGCCGGCTGCGGATCGCGGCGGCGGTCGGCGTGAACGGCGACGTGGCGGGCAAGGCCAAGGCGCTGCTGGAGGCGGGCGCCGACCTGCTGGTGGTGGACACCGCGCACGGCCACCAGGAGAAGATGATCTCGGCGCTGCGCGCGGTGCGCGGGCTGGACCCGCACGTCCCCATCGTGGCGGGCAACGTCGTCACGGCCGAGGGCACCCGCGACCTGATCGAGGCGGGCGCCGACATCGTCAAGGTCGGCGTCGGGCCGGGCGCGATGTGCACGACCCGGATGATGACCGGCGTGGGCCGCCCGCAGTTCTCCGCCGTCCTGGAGTGCGCCGCCGAGGCGCGCCGCCTCGGCCGCCACGTGTGGGCGGACGGCGGCGTCCGGCACCCGCGCGACGTGGCGCTGGCGCTCGCCGCCGGGGCGTCCAACGTGATGGTGGGCTCCTGGTTCGCCGGGACGTACGAGTCCCCCGGCGACCTCCAGCGGGCCGCCGACGGGCGGCTCTACAAGGAGAGCTTCGGCATGGCGTCGGCGCGGGCCGTCCGGCTGCGCACCGCCGAGGACTCGCCGTTCGACCGGGCCCGCAAGGCGCTGTTCGAGGAGGGCATCTCGACCTCCCGCATGTTCCTGGACCCGCAGCGTCCCGGCGTGGAGGACCTCGTCGACTCGATCGTCGCTGGCCTGCGCAGCTCCTGCACCTACGCGGGCGCGCGGTCGCTGGAGGAGTTCCACGAGCGCGCGGTGGTGGGCGTCCAGTCGTCCTCCGGCTACGCCGAGGGCATGCCGCTCGCCACCTCCTGGTGACCGCTCGCTCCGCTGACCTGCACTGCCGTCCCGCGGTGGGCGATCGGGCCCGCCGCGGGGGCACGACATGATCGAATATTGGCCGCGGTGGGACCGTCCGGCCGCGCACGAGCCGAGCGAAGTGCCTATTCTAGGCATCAGTTGCAAGTAACGGCGTACTGCTCGTATTCGGACGACTACTTCCGCAACCTTGACCTGGTTTTGCGCGTCCTGAATGTAGTTATGTGCCTGAATTGAGAGCGCGTAGGGAAGTGGAGCGTCCATGACGAGTCGACCGGCGCGGCGGAACCGCCGGAACGCGGAGGCGGGCCCGGCGCCGGACGAGGCGGCCGAGCGGTCCGGCCCCGGTCCCGGACGGTCCGGTTCCGGCGGCGGGCTCCCCCGCTCCCTCGGCCTCACGGTGGCCTCGACGCTGGTGTGGGGCGTGGCCCACCTGTGCACCGGCCGCCGGACGCTGGGCGCGGCGCTGGTGGCGCTGTTCGCGGCGCTCGTGGTCGGCCTGGGCGCCTGGTACCTGGTCTACCGGCCCGACCTGCTGCACCTGGCCGTCCGGCCGGACGTGCTGTCGGCCGTCGCGGGCGGGATCCTGCTGGTCGGCCTGGTCTGGCTGTGCGTGATCATCCGCTCGTACCAGATCACCCGGCCCGGCGAGATGTCCGCGCCGGCGCGGGCGGCGGGCGGCGTGGTCGTCGCGCTGCTGTGCTTCGCGGTGGCCGTCCCGGTCTCCTGGGCCGCGCACACCACCTATGTGGCGCGTTCCACCCTCACCAGCATCTTCCACGCGGGCGGCACGAACGGCGCCAAGCAGATCGACACCAGCGACCCCTGGAACGGGCAGTCGCGGGTGAACGTGCTGCTGCTCGGCAGCGACTCGGCCTACGACCGCGAGGGCACCCGCACCGACTCGATGACGGTCGCGAGCGTCGACACCAAAACGGGCGAGACCGTCCTGGTGGGCATGCCGCGCAACCTGGAGCACTTCCAGATGCCGCCCGGCCCGGCCCGCGACCGCTTCCCCGACGGGTTCACCGGGGACGGCCCGGAGACGCCCGGCCTGCTCAACGAGGTCTTCCAGTACGCCGAGGACCACCCGGACATGGTGCCGGGCGTGGCGAAGAACCACCGCGGCCCGACGCTGCTGAAGCAGACCATCGAGGGCATCCTCCACCAGCGCATCGACTACTACATCATGGTCGACATGTTCGGCTTCGCCGACATCGTGGACGCGATGGGCGGCGTCAAGATCAAGATCACCCAGCCGATCCCGTACGGGCTCCAGGGCGGCGTGCTCCAGCCGGGCGACCGCGTCCTGCACGGCAAGGAGGCGCTCTGGTACGGGCGCTCGCGCACCGACAGCGACGACTACACCCGGATGGGCCGCCAGAAGTGCCTGCTGCGCGCCATCGCCCGGCAGGCCGACCCGACGACCGTGCTGACCAAGTTCGACAAGCTCGCCGACGCGACCAAGCGTGCGATCTCCACCGACATCCCGCAGGAGCTGCTGCCCGCGCTGGTGAAGCTGTCGGAGAAGGTGAAGGACGGCGCGCAGATCAGCACGCTGGCGTTCGTCCCGCCGCTGATCAGCACCGGCAACCCCGACTTCGCGCTGATCCGCCGGCTGGCGGCCAAGGCGATGGGCTCGGACGCGACGCCCTCGCCGTCCGGTTCGCCGTCGGGTTCGCCCTCCGCCTCGTCCGCCGGTTCGCCGTCGGGGTCGGCGTCGCCGTCCGGGAGCGGGTCGCCGTCCGGGGAGCCGTCCTCGGACGGCGGCCCGTCCGCGTCGCCGTCGGGTGACGGCGGCAGCGGCGGGGGCTCGGGCTCGTCCGGGCACGACTCCGGGCACGACAAGGCCAAGCCGATCTCGCTGGACGCGATCTGCCCGTCGTGATCCGGGGAACACTCCGGATGTGAGGGCGGTGCACCGCGTCCGGCGGGTCGCCAACTGGGCGAACCTGGCGACGCCGCTCGGGCTGCTGCTGGCCCGGGCGGGCACCCGGCCCCGCGCGGCGCCGGTGCGCGGCCCGGAAGGGCTGCTCCTGGCCGGCGGGTACCGGCTGCCGGTTCCGGTGGCGACCGCGTTCACCATGGGCAACGTCGTCCTCACCCGCGAAGGCGTCGCGGACCTGACCGGCGATCCGGCGCTGCTGGCGCACGAGGGGCGGCACGCGACCCAGTACGCCTGGTGCCTCGGCCCGGTCATGCTGGTGCCGTACCTGGCGTGCGCGGGCCTGTCGCTCGCGGTGTGCGGGGATCCCGCGAGTTACAACCCGTTCGAGCGGCTGGCGGGGCTGGCGGACGGCGGCTACGTGCGCCGTCCGCCGCGTCCGCCGCTGCGGTGGCTCCTGCGCCGACTGACGCGGTGGCCGGTGCGGTGGCCGGTGCGGTGGCCGCCGCGCGCCCGGTGAACCCGTCCGGCCCGGCAGGGGGGATCATGGGTGAGGGGGAACGGGTGAGGGGAACAGGGTGGGGAACGGTCCGACGAGCAGTCCGACGAGCGGTTCGACGAGCGTGAGGAAGAGTACGGGTGCCCCAGATCGAGGGCTGTGAGGCCTACCGCGTGGCGATGCCGCGCGGGCGGCGGCCGGAGAGCATCCTCGTCCGGCTGACGGGCGCGGACGGCGCCGTCGGCTGGGGCGAGGTCGCGGTGCCCGAGGAGGCGGCGGGCGCGGCTCCGGCCTGGGCGGACATCGCCGAGCGGATGGCGCCCGCGCTGATCGGGCTGGACTGGGACCGTCCCGAGGACGTCTCGGCGGTCGCCGACCTCGGCACCAGCGGCGCGGCGTCCGCGGTGGACACCGCCTGCTGGGACCTGTGGTGCCGGGGCCGGGGCGAGCCGCTCGCGCACGCGCTCGGCGGCACCCGGACCTCGATCGTGACCGCCGCGCGGATCTCCCCCGAGCCGCTGCTGGAGACCGTGGTGTCGCGGGTGAACCGGGCGGTCGGCGCGGGCCACACGCGGGTGACGGTGGAGATCCGTCCGGGCTGGGACGTGGAGCCGGTGCGGGAGATCCGCGCGGCGTACCCGGCGCTGGCGCTGGTGGCGGACGCGCGGCACGGCTACGCCGAGACGCCCGCGCATCTCGACGCTCTCGCCGCCCTGGACGGCTACGGCGTGACGGCGGTCGAGCGGCCCTTCGCGGCCGACGACCTGGCCGCGCACGCCCGGCTCCAGGGCCGGATGGACGCGGCGGTCGCGCCGGACATCGGCGACCGGGACACCCTGGAGGCCGCGATCGACCTCGGCGCGGGCCGGGCGCTGAACCTGCGGCTCGGCCGGTTCGGCGGGCTGACGGCGGCGCGCGCGGCGCACGACCGCGCGTACGCGGCGGGCTGGGACGTGTGGTGCACCGGCGCGGGCGCGTTCGGGATCGGGCAGTCGGCGGCGGTCGCGCTCGCGGCGCTGCCCGGCGTGACGCTGCCGAGCGAGGTGACCGACCCGGCGGGCGGCCCGGTGTTCGTGACGCCGCCGGTCCGCTCGTCCGGCGGCGTGGTCGGCGTGCCGCTCACGCAGCCGGGCCTGGGGCACGTGATCGACGAGGACGCCATCGCCCGCCTGGCGCGCGAGCACCACCGCCTCCCGGCATGAGCGGCGGGGCGACGGCCTGGGTGGTGGCGGGCCCGCCCGGCGGCGGGAAGAGCACCGTGGCGGGGCTGCTGCTGGCGCGGCTCCGGCCCGTCCCGGCGCTGCTGGACAAGGACACGCTCTACGGCCCGTTCGTCGCGGCGACGCTCGCCGCGGCGGGACGCGATCCGGGCGAGCGCGAGGGTCCCTGGTACGACGAGCACGTGAAGGCGCACGAGTACGAGGGGCTGACCGCGACGGCGCGGGAGATCCGCTCGCACGGCTGCCCGGTGCTGCTGAGCGGCCCGTTCACCGGCCAGATCCGCTCGCCGGAGCGCTGGGCGCGGTGGGTGGACGAGCTGGGCGGTCCGCCCGTCCGGCTGGTGTGGATCAGGTCGGATCCGGCGACGCTGCGGCATCGTCTGGAGGCGCGCGGGCTGGCCCGCGACGCCGGGAAGCTCGACGCGTTCGGCGCGTTCTGCGCGCGGATGCGTCCGGAGGAGCCGCCGCCGGTCCCGCACGACGAGATCGACAACCGGCTCGGCGCGGCGGTTCCGGTGGACCGGCAGGTCGCGCGTCTCACCTGATCAGGGGCTTATGGCAGTGCGAACGGGCCGTACCGGACGCTAGGGTCATCGCGTGACAGTTCGGGGGAATCGCTCACCGTCCGGGGGGACGTCGGCGGGCCGGCCGCGGGGATGGCCGAGCCTCGCGGACGTCGGGGTGCCGCTGCTGCTCGTCCCGCCGCCGCTGGCCATCGCGGGGCTGCTGTCGCTGGGGGACGAGTTCCTCGTGCCGCGCGACCGGGCCGGCTGGATCGGACTGGTCGCGCTCACCCTCTTCCTGAACGCGGTGCTGGTCGGACGGCGCGTCCGGCCGCTGGTCGTGGTCGCGGTGGTCGTGGTCGCCGGGAACGCGGGCGCGCTGCTGATCCACGCGCAGGAGGTGCCCTCGACCGACGTCGCGCTGTGGGTGGCGCTGTTCTCCCTCGCCGCGCACAGCGAGCGGCGCGTGGCGATCGCCGGGTGCGCGGGCGCCTACGCCGTCCACGAGACCGCGTCGGTGTTCCGCACGACCGGCTTCGGCGACTGGACGCTCGACGCGTCCGTGGACGCCCTGCTGTTCCTGGCGCTCACCGCGCTCGGGCAGCTGCGGAGGCAGCGGCGCGCCCGGCGGGCCGAGCTGGCCGAGCAGCTGGGCGCGGCGGAGCGCGAACACCACGTCGTCGCCGCCGCCGAGCGCGAGCGGCTCGCGCGCGACCTGCACGACGTGGCGGGCCACCACCTGAGCGCGGTGATCGTGCACAGCGGCGCGGCGGCCGCGGTGCCGGACGCGGCGCTGGCCGCGCACGCCCTGGAGACCGCCGCGGGCACCGGCCGCGACGTCCTGGCGGCCCTCGCCCGGCTGGTGGACGAGGTCGAGCCCGAGGAGAGCACCGCCGACGGCCTGCCCGCGCTGCTGCCGCCCCTGTGCGAGGGGATTCGGCGGCTCGGCACGCCGGTCGCGCTGGACGTCGAGGGCCGGGCGCGCAGGCTGCCGCCGCAGGTCGTGACGGCGGCGTACCGGATCGTCCAGGAGTCGCTGACGAACGCGATGCGGTACGCGTCCGGCGCGGCCGTGGACGTGTCGGTCCGGTACCTGCCCGGCGCGGTGGAGGTCGAGGTCGGCAACGGCGTGCCGGAGGTCGAGGGCTACGTGCCGCCGCTCGGCACCGGCCGGGGCATCGCCGGGATGAGCGACCGCGCCGGGGCGCTGGGCGGGACGCTGACCGCCGGCCCGGACGCGTCCGGCGGCTGGCGGGTCCGGGCCGTCCTGCCGACGGGCCAGGCCGACGGGCGCGGCCACGGCTGGCCCGAGGTCGTGGACGGCATCCTGATCGCGACGTCGGTGCTGCTGCCCGTCCTGGTCGCGTTCGTGCCGCCCGAGCAGCTCCTGCCCGGCTGGACGGCCTGGTCCGCCGCGTTGCTGGCGGCGGCGTTCCTGCTCCGGGCGCTGCCGCTGTGGTGGCGCCGCCACGCCCCCTACGCCGTGCTGGCCTGGACGACGGCGTTCGACGTGCTGTGGTCCTGCACCGCCGGGACGACCCGCGCGGCCATGACCGGGCTGCTGTTCATCGGCGCGACCACGCTGATCAGCGCCGTGTACGCGGTCGCCGCCTACGCCCGGCGCGGCGTCCCGGCCTGGCCCGCGCCGTTCGTCGCGGCGATCGCGTGGGCGGCGACGCTCGCGGCGATGCTGGTCCGGCTGAACGGGAGCTCGTCCCTCGTGCCCGGCCTGGTCATCGGCTACGTCCTCGGGCTGCTGTTCCTCCTGCCCGCCTGGGCGGTGGGCAAGGCGGTGGTGACGCGCGGGAACCGCTGGGAGAACGCGGCGCTGGAGACCATGGCGGCCCGCGCGGGCGCGGCCGTCACGGCGGAACGGCACCGCGTCACGCAGGGCCTGCGCGGCACCGTCCTGGACCGGACGGCCCGGTTCGTCCGGGTGGCGGAGGACGCCCTCGCCGACCCGGACGCCGACCATCCCGCCGCGCTGCGGGAGGTCGCCGAGCACGCGCGCGCCGCGCTCAACGACATGCGCGCGCTGCTCGACGCCCTCCGTCCCGCTTCCGGCGAGTCGGCCGCGGCGGGCTAGCGCGGGCTAAGCGGCGGGCCAGCGCGGGCTGGGCGGGGGGGGCCAGCGCGGGCTAGTAGGACTTCGGCAGGCCCAGGGAGTGCTGCGCGACGAAGTTGAGGATCATCTCGCGGCTGACCGGGGCGATGCGCATGAGCCGGACGACCCCGGCGAGCATCCCGACGCCGTACTCGGTGGTCAGGCCGTTGCCGCCGTGCGTCTGGATGGCCTGGTCGACGCAGTGGATCGCGGCCTCGGCGGTGGCGTACTTCGCCATGTTCGCGGCCTCGCCCGCACCCATGTCGTCGCCCTCGTCGTACAGCCAGGCGGCCTTCTGGGCCATCAGCCGCGCAAGCTCCAGCTCCACCTTCGCCTCCGCGAGGGGGTGCGCGAGGCCCTGGTGCGCGCCGATCGGCGTCTTGAAGACCTGCCGGTCCCTGGCGTAGCCCACGGCCTTGCCGAGCGCGAGCCGGCCGATGCCCGCGCCCATCGCGGACGCCATGATCCGCTCGGGGTTGAGCCCCGCGAACAGCTGGAGCAGGCCGCCGTCCTCGTCCCCGACGAGCGCCTCGTACGGCAGCCGGACGTCGTCCAGGTGGCAGACGAACTGCTTCTCCGGCGAGAGGATCTCCATCTCGATCGGGGTGAAGGTGAAGCCGGGCGCGTCGGTCGGGACGATGAAGAGCGACGGCCGCAGGTTGCCCTTCTGGTCCTGCGTGCGGCTGACGAACAGCACGGCGTCCGCCTCGTCCACGCCCGAGATGAAGGTCTTCTGCCCCGTCAGCACCCAGCCGTCGCCGTCTCGGCGGGCGGTGGTGGTGATGCGGTGCGAGTTCGACCCGGCGTCCGGCTCGGTGATCGCGAACGCCATCTTGACCGAGCCGTCGGCGAACCGGGGCAGCCAGTGCTCGCGCTGCGCCTCGGTGCCGGACCGCGCGATGATCGTGGCGCAGATCGCCGGGGACACCACCATCAGCAGCAGCGGGCACCCGGCGGCGGCGAGCTCCTCGCAGACCGCGGCGAGGTCGCCGATGCCGCCGCCCCCGCCGCCGTACTCCTCGGGGACGTTCACGCCGAGGTAGCCGAGCCGTCCGGCCTCGGCCCACAGCTCGTCGGTCTTCTCCCCTGCCTTGGCCTTGCGGACGTAGTAGTCCGGCCCGTACTCCGCGCCCAGCTCGGCGACCGCCGCGCGCAGCGCGCGCCGCTCCTCGGACTCGATGAAGCTCACTTGTCGGGGGTCCCTTCGGAGATCACAGCGAGGACCGATCCGGCCTCGACCTGCCGTCCTTGCGTCACGTTCAGCGCGGTCACGGTCCCGGCGGCGGGCGCGGCGATCCGGTGCTCCATCTTCATCGCCTCCAGGATCAGCAGCGTCTGCCCCTGCGCGACGTCCGCGCCGAGCTCGGTCTCGACGCGGACGACCGTGCCCGGCATCGGCGCGAGCAGCGAGCCCGGCGCGACCAGGTCGCTCGGGTCGGCGAAGCGCGGTCGCGGCGTCAGCGCCACGGGGCCGAGGGCGGAGTCGACGAAGACGCGCCCGCCCGCCGCGCGCACGTCGAACGCGTGCCGCACGCCGTCCGCGTCCAGGACGACCCGTTCGGGGGACGCGTCGACCAGCGCCACCCCGTCCTCGGCGGCGAGCCCGTTCCGGGTGAGGCGGTACTCGACCTCGATCCCGCCCTCGAACGCCTTGCGCTGCGGCTGCGACGGGACGTTCCGCCACCCCGACGGCAACCCGCCGAGGACCGGCGCGGCGGCGCGGTTCGCGGACGCGTCGGCCAGCGCGGCGGCCAGCGCCGACAGCCGCACCGCGCGCTCGTCCGCCAGCGGACGGGCCAGGACGTCGAGGCCGATCTCGTCCAGGTAGCCGGTGTGGGTGTCCCCGGCAAGGAACGCGTCCTCGCCGAGCACCCGGACGAGCAGGTCCCGGTTCGTCGTGACGCCGTGCAGCCGCGCTCCGGCGAGCGCCCGGCGGAGCCGGCGCGCGGCGGCGGCGCGGGTCGGCGCGAACGCGATCAGCTTCGCCAGCATCGGGTCGTAGTGGACGCCGACCTCGCCGCCCGTCTCGTACCCGGCGTCCAGGCGCAGCCCGGCCCCGTCCGGGACGGCGAACCGGGCGTCCACGTCCGGCACCTCGAACGCGTGCAGGACGCCGCTCGCGGGCCGCCAGTCGAGCGCCGGGTCCTCGGCGTACAGCCGGACCTCGATCGCGTGGCCGCGCGGCGCGGGCGGCTCGTCCGGCAGCCGCGCGCCCTCGGCGATCTCCAGCTGCCACCGGACCAGGTCCAGCCCGTACACGCACTCGGTCACCGGATGCTCGACCTGCAGCCGGGTGTTGACCTCCAGGAAGAAGAACCGGCCGTCCGGCGCGAGCATGAACTCGACCGTGCCCGCGCCCGCGTACTCGATCGCCTTGGCCGCGTTCACCGCCGCCGCGCACAGCTCCGCCCGCAGCGCGGGCGACACCGCCGGGGACGGCGCCTCCTCCACGATCTTCTGGTGCCGGCGCTGGATCGAGCACTCCCGCTCCCCCAGCGCCCAGACCGTCCCGTGCGCGTCCGCGAGGATCTGCACCTCGATGTGCCGCGCGCGCTCCAGCAGCGGCTCGCAGAACACCGCGGGGTCGCCGAACGCCGACGCCGCCTCGCGCCCGGCCGCCGCGACCTGCTCGTCCAGCTCGGCCAGGTCGCGGACGACCCGCATACCGCGTCCGCCGCCGCCCGCCGACGCCTTCACCAGGATCGGCAGGTCCGCCGCGGTCACCTTCGCGGGGTCCGGCTCGGGCAGCACCGGCACCCCGGCCGCCGCCATCAGCCGCTTCGCCTCGATCTTGGACCCCATCGCCGCGACCGCCGCCGGCGGCGGCCCGACCCAGGTCAGCCCGGCCGCGAGGACGGCCCGCGCGAAGTCCGCGTTCTCCGACAGGAACCCGTAGCCGGGATGGACGGCGTCCGCGCCCGCCGCCCGCGCCGCCTCGATGATCTTCTCGGCGCGCAGGTAGGTGTCCGACGGCGCGTCCCCCGGCAGCCGGACGGCCGCATCGGCCTCCCGCACGTGGGGCGCGTCCGCGTCGGCGTCGGAGAACACCGCGACCGTCGCGACGCCCAGGTCGCGGCAGGTGCGGAAGACGCGGCGGGCGATCTCGCCGCGGTTGGCGACCAGCAGTTTCTCGATCATCATCACATCCGGAAGACGCCGTAGCCGTCCGCGCCGCGCACGGGGGCGTTGTGGACCACCGACAGGCACAGGCCGAGCACGGTGCGGGTGTCGCGCGGGTCGACGACCCCGTCGTCGTACAGCCGCCCGGACAGGAAGAACGGCAGCGACTCGGCCTCGATCTGCGTCTCGACCAGCTCCCGCATCGCCCGGTCCTGCTCCTCGTCGTACACCTGGCCGCGGGCCTCCGCGGCGGCCCGCGCGACGATCGACAGCACCCCGGCGAGCTGCTGCGGCCCCATCACCGCCGACTTCGCGCTCGGCCAGGTGAACAGGAACCGCGGGTCGTAGGCCCGCCCGCACATGCCGTAGTTCCCCGCCCCGTAGGACGCGCCCATCACCACGGTCAGGTGCGGCACCTTCGAGTTCGCCACCGCGTTGATCATCAGCGCGCCGTGCTTGATGATCCCGGCCTGCTCGTACTCGGCGCCGACCATGTAGCCGGTCGTGTTGTGCAGGAACAGCAGCGGCGTGTCCGACTGGTTCGCGAGCTGGATGAACTGCGCCGCCTTCTGCGCCTCCGCGCCGAACAGCACGCCCTGCGCGTTCGCGAGGATCCCGATCGGGTAGCCGTGCAGCCGCGCCCAGCCGGTGACCAGGCTCGTCCCGTAGAGGGGCTTGAACTCGTCGAACTCCGAGCCGTCCACGATCCGGGCGATCACCTCGCGCGGGTCGAACGGGACCTTCAGGTCCTCCGGGACGATCCCGGCCAGCTCCTCCGGGTCGTACAGCGGTTCGCGGACCGGGCCGGGCGCGGGGCCGAGCTTGCGGTGGTTGAGCCGCTTGACGATCCGGCGGCCGAGGCGCAGCGCGTCGTGCTCGTCCACCGCCATGTAGTCGGCGAGGCCGGACGTGCGCGCGTGCATCTCCGCGCCGCCGAGCGACTCGTCGTCGGACTCCTCGCCCGTCGCCATCTTCACCAGCGGCGGGCCGCCGAGGAACACCTTCGCGCGCTCCTTCACCATGACGGTGTAGTCGCACATGCCCGGGATGTACGCGCCGCCCGCCGTGGAGTTCCCGAACACCAGCGCGATCGTCGGGATCCCGGCCGCCGACAGCCGCGTCAGGTCGCGGAACATCCGCCCGCCCGGAATGAAGATCTCCTTCTGCGTGGGCAGGTCCGCGCCGCCGGACTCGACCAGGTTGATCACCGGCAGCCGGTTCTCCAGCGCGATGTCGGACGCCCGGAAGCTCTTCTTGACCGTCCACGGGTTGCTCGACCCGCCGCGCACGGTCGGGTCGTTCGCGACGATCATGCACTCGACGCCCTCGACGACGCCGATGCCCGTCACCACCGACGCGCCGACCGGGAAGTCGCTGCCCCACGCTGCCAGCGGGCTCAGCTCCAGGAACGGCGAGTCCGGGTCGAGCAGCAGCTCGATCCGCTCCCGCGCGAGCAGCTTCCCGCGCTTGCGGTGCCGCTCCACGTACTTCTCGCCGCCGCCCGCCAGGGCCTTGGCGTGCTCGGCGTCCAGCTCGGCGAGCTTGCCGAGCATCGCCGCCCTGCGTTCGGCGTACTCGGGGCTCGCGGTGTCCAGCGTGCTTCTGAGGGTCAAAGGACGGCCTCCGGGACGATGACGGAACGGGACCGCAGCCACTCCCCGAGGGCCTTGCCCTGCGGGTCGAACCGGGTCGAGGCGGACACACCCTCCTGGAGCAGCCCTTCGACGACGAAGTTCACCGCCCGGAGGTTCGGCAGCACGTACCGGACGACGCGAAGCTCCTTCGTCTCCGGCAGGAGTTCTTGCAAGCGCTCCGCGGTGAGATGGCTTTCGAGCCACGAGAACTGGGCGGGAGTCCGAGCCCAGACCCCGATATTGGCGTCCCCGCCTTTGTCTCCGCTTCGCGCGCCCGCGATAACTCCCAGAGGCACTTCCCGCATCGGGCCCGTTTCCGAAGGGGCGGCAGGAGAATTGCCGCCGGCGGAAATCGCGCCGAGCGATGCGGTCCTCGGTGCCGGGGGAATGGAGACCTGCGTGCCGTCGGGCAGGACGGCCAGGTGCTCGACCTCCTCGTTCGGCACGAACGCCGGACGGTACACCCCGTAGGGGCCGCCCTTCCCCGGCGGCGAGGTCATCGTGAAGCCCGGATACCCGGCCAGGGCCAGCTCGACGGCGGCGTTGCTGAAGGCGCGGCCGACCTTCTCCGGATCCGGGTCCAGGACCGCGCAGCGCAGCAGCGCCGTCGCCTCGCCCTGCGTCTCCGCGTCCCGCTTCGCGGCGCCGACCGTCGTCCACTCGACCCGGCTCGGACGGTCCTCCCCCAGCGCGGCCTCCAGTTGCGCGCGCACGAGATCCGCCTTGGCCTCGATGTCCAGGCCCGTCAGCACGAACGTCATCTCGTTACGGTGCCCGCCCAGGTGGTTGAGGCAGACCTTCGTGGTGGGGGGCGGCGGCGTTCCGCGCACGCCGCCGATCCGCACCCGGTCGGGACCGTCCGGGGCCAGCTCGATCGTGTCGAAGCGCGCCGTCACGTCGGGCCCGGCGTACGCGGGCGCGCCGATCTCGTACAGCAGTTGCGCGGTGACGGTCTCGACCGTGACCGCTCCGCCCGTCCCGTCGTGCTTGGTGATCACCGACGACCCGTCCGCGTGGATCTCGGCGACCGGGAACCCGGCGGGACGCGCCGCGCCCGCCGCCTTTACATTGTAGATTTCTTGGAAGAAGGCGTAGTTGCCGCCGGTCGCCTGCGCGCCGCACTCCAGCACGTGCCCGGCGACGGTCGCGCCCGCCAGCGCGTCGAAGTCGTCGCGCGCCCAGCCGAAGTGCGCCGCGGACGGCCCGACGACGAGCGACGCGTCGGTGACGCGCCCGGTCACCACGACGTCGGCGCCCGCCTTCAAGCACTCCGCGATGCCCCAGGCTCCGAGGTAGGCGTTCGCGGTGAGCGGCTGCCCGTACCGCTCGTCCCCCAGGCCGAGCTCCTGCGCGCGCGGGAGCAGATCGTCCCCGTGGACGTAGCCGACGCGCACGTCCAACCCGAGCCGGTCCGCCAGTTCGCCGAGCCGCTCCGCGAGGCCGCGCGGGTTCAGCCCGCCCGCGTTCGTCACGATCTTGACGCCGCGCTCGGCGGCGAGCCCGAGCGCGTCCTCCATCTGCCGCAGGAACGTCGAGGCGTACCCGCCGCCCGGGTCCTTCAGCTTCGAGCGGCCGAGGATCAGCATGGTCAGCTCGGCCAGGTAGTCCCCGGTGAGGACGTCCAGCGGCCCGCCCTCCAGCATCTCCCGGACGGCGCTGAACCGGTCGCCGTAGAAGCCCGAGGCGTTCCCGACGCGCAGCGGTCGACTCATGCCCCGCACCCTGCCAGCCCCGAATGAAAAAATCAATCGTGCTTGATTGTTTTCCGCTCGCGCGCTCTGCTTGACTGATCGGACCAGGAGCCCCGAGCCACCCGAAGGAGACCATGACCACCCCGGCCGTCCCCCGCGAACCCCGGCAGGACCGCAGCCGCGCCACCCGCCGCCGCCTGCTGGAGGCCGCCGTCGAGTGCCTGGCGACGGCGGGCTGGGCCGGGACGACCGTGACCGTCGTCGCCGAACGCGCCGGTGTCTCGCGCGGCGCGGCCCAGCACCACTTCCGCACCCGCGAGGAGCTGGTCACCGCCGCCGTCGAGTACGGCACCGAGGTCCGCATGGACCAGATGCGCGCCCACCTCGACGGCCTGGCGGGACGCCGCCCGGGCACCCTCGAGGTGGTCACCCTCCTCGGCGACATGTACTCCAGCCCGCTCTTCAAGGCCGCGCTGCAACTGTGGGTCGCGGCCAGCTCCGACGAGCAGCTGCGCGCCCAGGTCGTCCCCCTGGAGGCCCGGTTCGGCCGCGAGGCGCACCGGCTGACCGTCGAGGCCCTCGGCGCGGACGAGTCGGTGCCCGGCGTCCGGGAGACCGTGCAGGCGACGCTCGACCTGGTCCGCGGCCTCGGCCTCGCCGACCTGCTCACCGACGACTCGGCCCGCCGCTCCCGCCTGCTCCGCCAGTGGGCCGCCACCCTCGACGCCGCCCTGGGCCGATAATGATCACATGCTCCACGTACTCCGGCTGACCTACACCGCGTCCGAGTCGGACGCCGCCCCGCACGTCCCCGGCCACGTCGCCTTCCTCGAACGGCACCACGCGGCCGGCACGTTCCTGCTGTCCGGGCAGACCGTCCCGACCGAGGACGGCGGCGTGGTCCTCGCCGCCGGAGGTCTGGACGCGGACGCCGTCCGCCGCCTCACCGACGAGGACCCGTTCGTCCAGGCCGGTGTCGCCCGCTACGACATCGCCACGGTCACGCCCGGCCGCGTCCACCCGGCTCTCAAGGAACTGCTGGCGGACGGCGGAGGAAAAACGTCCTAGGTATACCGAGTGCCGCCGCGGCCGACCAGAGGTCGTCGGGCTCTGACCGCGCCGCGGTCCAGCCCGTCAGGCGCGCGTGCTGGACGTACGCCTCCTGCCCGGACAGGCCGTCCCGGTAGGTGCGGGTGACTCACCCCCGCTCCGGCCGTGCGTCCTCGTCGCTGCCACTATCCGCAGGACGGGGTGGCCGAGGAGGGGCGAGAGTGCGCGACGCGCGGCGCCGCCCGATGGCGACTTGTGATCTTGACGGGCGCCGCGCCGCCTAGGCCACCGCCGCCGCGTCCGACGGAGCCGCCGTCGCGGGCGCGGCGTCCCGCCGGCGCTGCGCCCAGCGGACGGCGGGCAGCGCCACGAGCCCGGTGAGTGCGAACAGCGCGCCCAGCACGTACCATCCGGGACGCCCCCACGTGATGCACAGCGAGATCAGCAGGCCGGGGCCGAACGCCTCCGCCAGCCCCGCGCCCAGCCCGAACACGCCGAGGTACTGGCCGGTGGCGTGCTCGGGCGCGAGCGCGAACGACACCTCGAACCCCGCCGCGGCGTGCCACAGCTCCCCGAGCGTGTGGACGACCACGGCCCCGACGAGAAGCGCCGCCGCCGTCCACGCCGGAACACCCGCCGCCAGCGACATCAGGGAGCAGGACACCAGGAACGCGACCCCGGCGCGCCGGTACGCGCCGCCGCCCGCCGCCGGCGAGTCCACGCCCCGGCTCGCCCGCACCTGGAGCCCCACCACGAGCACCGTGTTGGTGACCATCGTCCCCGCGATGAGCCAGTGCGGCGCGGACGTCGCCGCGATCAGCCAGAGCGGGAGCGCCACGGTCAGCACCTTGAACTGGACGGCCATCATCCCGTCCAGCGCGGTCAGCACCAGGTAGGGACGGTCGCGCAGCGCGATCCACCGCGGGCCGCCGTCCGCCGGACGGGGCCTCACCCGCGGCAGCAGGAGCAGCGGCGCCGCCGCGAGCACGTTCGAGACCGCCAGCCCGAGCACCAGCCCCTGATAAGCCGGCGCCGTCCCGACCGCGACGATCCAGCCCGCCAGCAACGCGCCGAGCGAGACCCCGACGTTCGTCACCGCGCGCAGGTAGGCGCGGAACTCTTGCGGCCGTTCCCCGCCGAAGCTCCTGATCAGCGGGCTCCGCGCCGCCAGCCCCGCCGCCTGAGCGCCGGTCGCCGCGCACACCGCGAGGACGAACGACCAGAACCCGTCCACGAGCGTGAACGCCGCCGCGGCGATCCCCCGGACGAGCAGCGTGGCGGCGTAGACGCCGCGCGCCCCGAGCCGGTCCGCGAGATGCCCGACACCGATGCCGACCGCCAGCGACACGAGCCCCGCGATCCCGAGTCCCGCCCCCACCTGGCCCGCCGGGAGCCGCACCGCCTCGGTGAAGTAGAGCACCCCGGCGGTCAGGTACAGGCCGCTGCCGAGCGTGTAGAGGAAGTTCGAGGCGGCCAGCACACGCTGGGGCCTGCTCTCGGGCAGCAGATGGCGCATGGGGACTCCGGAGGCCGAGGACCACGTCCCCGCCATCCTGATGCGAATCACTTGCTATTGCAAGATATTCGCAACAAAGCTTTCCGGCCGGGCGCTTCTCACCAGGTCAGCGCCTCGACGGCGGACGAGGGCACGAACTGCATCGGCTGCGTCGGATGGAGCGGTGTTGACAGGAGGGCGGGGGCGAGTTCGCGCCACTGGGCGCGTGGAAGCGCGGTCGGGTCGTCGGTGAGGACCTGGACGCAGACGTGATCGGCTCCCGCGTCCTGCTGCCGGCGGACCCGGTCGCGGATCGTCTCGACATCGCCGTAAGCGACGATCGCGTCCACGAGGCGGTCTGCGGGGGCGCCGCCGGGGCCGCCGGTCATGTCGTCCTCGTCGAACCCGAGCCGCCGCAGACTCGCACGCTGGTGTTCGGCCATCGTCACGTATCCGGCGACGTGGGCCCGCGCGATCTCCCGCGCCCGGTCGATGTCGGTGTCGAGCACGACGGCCTGCTCCACCGCCAGCAAGGCGTCCGGTCCCATGCTCTGCCTGGCGCGCGCCGTGTGCTCGACGGGCACGAAGTAGGTGTGCGCTCCCCACGTCCGCTCCCCCGCCAGCTTCAGCATCTTGGGGCCGAGGGCGGCGAGCACCCGGCGCGGTTCGGAGGCGGCCTCGGGGGCGTGCGAGGGGACGGCGTCCATCGCGTCGAGGTAGGCGCGCATCGTCGGGACGGCGCGTCCGAGGGCGGGCATGGCGTAGCCGTCCAGCGAGCCCGCCTCACCGGCCCGGTGGCCGCCGAGGCCGAGCAGGTAGCGGTCGGGGAACGCCTCGCCCAGCGTGCGTTCGGCGGTCCGCATCGCGATGGGGTCGCGGAAGGCGATGTTGGCGATGCCGGCCGCGGCGACGATCCGCCGCGTCGCGCCGAGCACCAGCCAGGCCTGGCCGACGGTGTCGCGGCCGAACGCCTCCCCGAACCAGATCGTCCCGTAGCCGAGTTCTTCGATCTCGGCCGCCGCCTCGCGCACCCGGTCCGCCGGTTGCCCGTCGAAGGCGAACGTCCAGATCCCGACGCGGCCGAGCCTGTCGCGTTGCATCCCGCCACTCCCTTTTCCGGAGAACCTCTCCGGTTCCGTGTGGGATAATACGGAGAACTTCTCCGTTTCGCTACCCGGAGCCTTCCGGTCGAGGATGGGACGATGACCACGGCGGACCCACGGCGCCCACGGCGCGCCCCGCGCGCCGACGCGCGGCGCAACCGCGACGGCATCCTGGCGGCGGCCCGCGCGGCGTTCGCCGAGGACGGCCCGGACGCCTCGCTGAACGAGATCGCGCGGCGCGCGGGCGTCGGCCCCGGCACGCTCTACCGGCACTTCCCCACCCGCCAGGCGCTGCTGTCGGCCGTCCTGGCCGACCGCGTCGAGCGGCTCTGCGCCCGTGCCGAGCAACTGGTCGCCGACGCCTCGCCCGACGAGGCCCTGGACGGCTGGCTGCATGCCTTCCTCGCCCATGCCCGAAGCGACCACGGCCTCGGCGGCGCGGCCCTCACCGAACCCGCGCACCCGGACCCGCGCCCGGACCCGGACCCAGGCCTGGACCGGGGCCTGGACCCGGGCCTGGGCCTGGACTGCCATGCGGCGATCCGCGCCGCCGCCGCCCGCGTGCTCGCCAACGCCCAGCGAGCAGGCGTCGCCCGCGCCGACGCGACCCCCGAGGACATGATCGAACTCGTCGTCGGCGTCGCCCTCACCACAGCCGGTCCCGACACGGGCCCCGACCGTCCCGGCCGCCTGCTCGCGCTCGTCCGGGACGCCCTCCGGCCCCCGCCCGACCGCGCCCGCCCACCGGACGGCCGGGCTCGGACAGCTCGCTGAGGGCTTGGCGCCCGGCGGCCACGCGACGAGCCGGGCGAGGTCGCCGACGAACTGCGCCGGACGGTGCGAGCCTCCCTGGCCACGCCACCACGCCCGAGGCGGATCCTCCTTCCGGAGCCGACAGGGCGTCGCCGAAGCGAACACGTTCGTTACGATCGTGGTCATGAGCGTCCGGAGAGAGCCGATCAGCCGTCGGGACCGCCCGGCGAAGCCCGCCCTGTCCCGCGGATGGATCACCGAGACCGCCGTCCGGATCATGCGGGAGGAGGGGCTGGAGAAGGTGACGATGCGCCGCCTGGCCCAGGAGCTGGACACCGGTCCGGCCTCGCTGTACGTCTACGTCGCCAACACCGCCGAGCTGCACGCGGCGGTCCTGGACGCCCTGCTCGGCGAGATCGACCTGACCGGACGGGACGGCGGCGAGGGCTGGCGGGAGCAGCTCCGCGCGGTGATGCGGTCCTACACCCTGGTGCTGTTCCAGTACCCCCAGCTCGCACGGTCCGCGCTCGTCGCCCGGCCGAGCGGCGAGAACTACTTGCGCCTGGTGGACCGGGTCCTGGACCTGCTGTCGCGAAGCGGGGCCCCGCGCGAGCAGGTCGCCTGGGGCGTGGACAAGCTGCTCCAGGACGCCACGGCCACCGCCGCCGAGCAGTCGGCGCGGGAGCGCGACCCGGCCGCCGAGGAAGAGTGGAGCGCCACCGTGCGCGCGTTCGGCGCCGCGGGCGCGGACAAGCACCCGGCGATCGCCGCGCACATGCCCGCCCTGGTCGGGGGCTCCCCGGAGGAGCGGTTCCGCTGGAGCTTCGACGTCCTGGTCAACGGGATCGTGGGGACGCCCGTCCCCGGCGCGCAGGGCTGAGGACCGGGCGGGCGTCCGCTTCCATCGCTGGGACGCAACGCGTGACGAACATGTTCGTCAGGAATATGTTCGTCACGAGCGTGTTCTACAGAGTGACGGTCTCCATCCGTCGGCTCCGACATGTGCCAGATCCGGGTGCCCGGTCCGACGCCGTGTCCTTGCGCGGCCCCGGCGGCCACCACTGCGGCACCCGCAGACCTTCCCAGCTTTCATCGGAGGCAGTCATGAGCACCATTCACGTCCCGATCGCGATCATCGGCGCGGGCCTCGGCGGGCTCACCGCCGCCCGTGTCCTGCACGTCCACGGCATCGAATCGGCGATCTTCGAGCTGGAGGGCTCGCCGGCGTCCCGGACCCAGGGCGGAATGCTCGACATCCACGAGGAGAGCGGGCAGCAGGCGCTGCACGCCGCCCGCCTCCACGACGAGTTCCGCGAGATCATCCATGCGGGCGGGCAGGCGATGCGCCTGCTCGGCCCCGACGGCACCGTGTTCGTGGACGAACCGGACGACGATGCCGGCGGCCGCCCGGAGGTGGACCGGGGCGACCTGCGCGACCTGCTGCTCGGCTCGCTGCCCGACGGCGCCGTCCACTGGGGTCGGCGGGTCGCCCGCGCGCGGCCGCTCGGCGACGGCCGCCACGAGGTGGAGTTCGCCGACGGCTCGACCGTCACCACCGATCTGCTGATCGGCGCGGACGGCGCCTGGTCCCGCGTCCGGCCGCTGGTCTCCGGCACCCGGCCCGCCTACACCGGCATCTCCTTCGCCGAGACCGACCTGTTCGAGGCCGACACCCGCCATCCGCGCAGCGCGGCGGTCGTCGGCGGCGGCTTCTTCATGGCCCTGGGCGACGAGCGCGGCATCCTCGCGCACCGGGAGAGCGACGGCAGCCTGCACGCCTACGCCGCGCTCAAGATCGGTGAAGGCTGGCCGGACACGGTCGACTTCACCGACCCGGCCGCCGCCAAGGCCGCCGTGCTCGCCCACTTCGACGGCTGGTCCGACGACCTGCGCGGCCTCATCGCCGACGCCGACACGATCGGCCCGCGCCGCATCCACGCCCTGCCCGTCGGGCACCGCTGGGACCGGGTGCCGGGCGTGACGCTGCTCGGCGACGCCGCGCACCTGATGTCCCCGTTCGCGGGAGAGGGCGCCAACCTGGCCATGCTCGACGGCGCCGAACTCGCCCTGGCGATCGCCGCGCGCCCCGGCGACACCGAGGCCGCCCTGGCCGCGTACGAGAAGACGCTCTTCCCGCGCAGCGCCGAGGTCGCGCTGGACTCCGCCACCAGCCTGGAAACGATGTTCGGCGAGCGGAGTCTGCAGGACATGGTCGCCTTCTTCGCCTCGCGCTCCGAGCCCGACACGGACCCGTCCTGACGAAGGAGGCGATGACGATGCCCGATGCCCGCCCCGCATCCGTTCCCTCTTCGGCGGCTGGGCCGACGCCGCCCTGCATGACGGTCCGTCGCCCCACCCTGGGGTCACGTTCGGGAGAACCCCGCCGTAACCCGCCGCGCTATCTCCTTCCGACAGTGCATCCCCGACAAAGGGAGGACCCTCGATGCGGATGCGCATTCCCGCCGCCGTTCTGACCGCCGGCGTACTGACGCTGACCGGAGTGGCCGCGACCGCGGTCGACAGCTCGGCGGCGCTCGCCCAGGGCCGCCGCTGCGGCCCCGGAGTGTCCAAGAGCGGCGCCGGCACGCTCGGCACCACGTGGACGCTGAAATCCATGTACGACGACGACGGGCCGGTGCAGGGCCAGCTCGTCGTCGGTGAGGAGTTCGAGATCGCCACCCAGGGGGCGGGCCAGCACTGGAGCGTCACCTTCACCCACAACGGCACGGTGTTCTTCTCCAACCCGGACGACGTCTCCACGGCGACCGGTATCCGCGAGGTCCACATGACCTCCGCGCTGCACAACACCACGCAGACGATGAACGCCCACGCCGTCCGGAAGGACACCGGCGAGGTCATCGACGGCACGGTCGTCCTGCCGCCCGCCCCGCCGGCCTGCGCCCCCAACTCCCCCTGAGGACATTCCCACCAAGAGAAAAAGGGCCCCGCCACTTTCGTGGCGGAGCCCTTTCCAAAATATGTCCGGCGGTGTCCTACTCTCCCACACAGTCTCCCATGCAGTACCATCGGCGCTGAGGGGCTTAACTACCGGGTTCGGGAT
>NZ_JBHSIT010000023.1:0-44175 GCF_042652125.1 Actinomadura gamaensis
CGTGCGGTGGGTTGGGGCGGATGGCGGATGGCGTGGTGGATGTCGGGTGGTCTGGGCCGGGGCGTCGGTTAGGCGACCAGGTAGGGGGCTTCGGTTAGGGCTTCGTCGGAGGGGGCTGAGAGGACGTCGCGCATGTCGGGCGGGAGGGTGGGGGAGAGGAGCCAGTCGTTGATCGTGCCCTGGTGGGACGGCGGAGGGCTCACGGTGAGGAGGTGGGGCGTGCGCGGAGTCAGATGGACGGGGAAGGCGGTCGTGGGACGCGGGGAGTGAGGAGAGGCGCCCCAGTAGGCGTCGAAGTCGGTGGCGGTGATGGCGAGGTCGGAGGGCAGGGTTCGGTTGCGGTCGGCGGGGCCGGTGGCCAGCCAGGACCACAGGTCGGTGAGGAGCCGGCGGGCGGTGGCGCGCAGGACGTTCAGGGCGGGGAGGTCGTGCGGGCAGGCGACGTTCGCGATCTCGAGCTCGGGGAGGCCGAAGCGGCGCAGCCCGCGGGTTCTGAGGCGGACGCAGGCGCAGGCGTTGACGCCCTCGGGGTCGAGCTCCGGGTCGGGGGCGGTGCAGCGGCCGTTGGCGCGGTAGGGCGGGAGGACGTCGCCGAGCCACTGGTCGCCCAGGACGAAGCGGGGCCGCTCGGCCGGGCCGGGACGCGGAATGGTGGCGGACGTGGGTGCCCAGAGGACGTGGCCGGTGACCATGTCGGCGACGACGCCCCCGGTCAGGCGCGCGATCGTGTAGGCGGCGGAGCGCGCGACCTGGACGGCGCGCGGCTGGTCGGTGACGGGGGCGCAGGTGGTGACGACGGCGATGCGGGCGGCGGTGTGCAGGGCGGTCTCGGCGCCCGCGTGCTCGGGATCGGGCGCCTTGATCCTGGCGGGATCCCAGCGGTACCAGCGCGCGTCCTCGTTGTCGATCTCCAGCTGCGGGGTGCCGAGCCGGCCGCCCAGATGGTCGGCGAAGGCGCCGTCGGCCTCTTCCTTGACGAGGTTGACCAGGTCGACGGGGAGCCTGGCGGCGGCCACGACGAAGCGGGACGTCGTGGTGGTCGGAACGGGAAACGTAATCATTTCGGCCATGACGGGCGCGTCCTTTCGGGAACGGGTGAGTCGCCTCCAGCGTCCTAGGTGGCCCGCGACCGGCGACAGTGGAACCGCGTTCTGTGGATAACTCCGCAGCGGGGTGGGGATGCTGATCGCTGGGGATTCTCCAACTCCGACACGCCGTCTGCCATCGAATCGACCACGTGTGGTCGAGAACATGGCGAATCGTGCGGAGTGGCGACCGGTTTGCGGGGAATGTGTACGTTGGGGTAGATCATCAGTGCTGTGAACTGCGGGGACGTTCCCCGCCGCGCAGCGCGGTAGTCATCCAGGAGGTATTCGTGACCCGCACACTGTCGAGGGGCACCCGCGTGACCGGTGCCGAGCGCACCAAGCTGGCCGCGGAGCTCGCGCCCCGGTACGCCGCAGGGGAGAGCATTCGGGATCTGGCCGCCGAGACCGGACGGTCCTACGGCTTCATCTACAACGTTCTCAAGGAGGCCGGCGTCCCGCTGCGGGGCCGCGGAGGCAACACCCGGCGTAAGAAGAGCAGCTGAGTCGGGGCTGCTCTACCGATTTCCGAGGACGCAACGTCTTCCCGTGACCTGCCGATGGAGCCAGGCGCGTGGAGTCGCTGCCGTCCCCGCGCGGAGTCGCGGTCGGCCCACGGAAGCGAAGCGACGCCCTACGGGCCCGTGAAACCGCGGATGCGGACGTCGGCCGGTCAGGACGTGCAAGCCGCCTGCCACCTCTGGTCGGGAGGGCGGTCGGCCGACCTCAAGTGAAAAGCCCGTGGCGGCATCGGTGCGTTGTGGCGGACGTGCCGATCGCTCGGGTCCGTCGCCTCGCGGTGGCTTGTGAGGCGATCGGTTGACCGGATGGAAGCGCGCCGAGCGTTGGACGAGGCGCGGCAGGAGCCCGCTCAGCGCGCCTGGGACGGTGTGGTGATCTGGTCGTTGGCGTGGAGGGCGGCCAGGTCGGCGGCGGCGCGGCCGGCGATCCAGCCTTCGTAGTTGGAGACGCGGCGCGTCCGGCCGCGGGTGAGAGCGGGGAAGAGGTCGCTCACCGCCTGGTCCACGGCCTGCTCGCGGGCGGACAGGACCGGAAGGAGGTCCTGGTTCGCGGCGGCCTCCCGCGTGGCGCGAGTGCTGGCGGCGTGAAGGCGTTCGCCGATGCGAGCGGCGTAGGCGTTCAGGAAGGCGTGGCGGAAGGAACGCGTCCGCGAGCGGCCCAGAGTGTCCTGGTGCGAGCCCGCGCGGACCATCGCCGAGGTCGCCTGGACCAGCAGGGACGTATAGAGCATTTCCGTCGCGGCGAGGTCTGCGGGGAAGCCGAGGACCGTGGAGAGGCCCAATTCCCGGTGCCATACGGCGCGACATCGGTTGGCCTCGGCGACGACGGTCAGTAGGACCGCCTTAGGGGACTCGTAGGGCGCGTCCACCGGAATGCGGCAGCCGTCCGGACCGGTCGGACCGTCCTCGGCGGCGGAGAGCAGCGCGTGGTCGATCGAGTGTTTCGTGATGAGTTCCTGGGCGCGGGCGCTGAGCGCCTCGGCCTCCTCTGGGAACTCGGTGGATTCCGCCTTGGCCAGCAGCGCCCGGATTCTGCTCAGCATCCGCTGATCGGTGGCGGCGGAGGAGTTTTGCCTCCGGGACGGCTCGTTCCGGACGGCCGTCCCCGGTAGCGGCCCGATCAGCGCCAGCCGCGGCAGGACGGTCAGCAGGCGCAGCAGCTCCAGCGCGGCGGCCACGCAGGCCGAAAGGGGAACGTCTTCGCGGGCGCGCCAGGTTTCGAGGCGGTCGCTGTCCGCCTCCCACCAGACGTCCGCGCCGAGTGCCTCGAGCTGGGCGCGCCAGCGGGCGTCCACGGTAGCGGCGCTGTAGGTCTGCATTTCGTCGGCGATGGCGTCCACCAGCAGGGAGCGGTGGCGTCCGGCGAGCTCGCGCGCGGAATGGCGGGCCAGGTCGGTGGGCAGCCAGCCGCGTTCCCAGGCGGTCCGGACCGACGCCCGCAGGCGCCGGGTGAGGGCCAGGTCGACGATCCTGGGGTCGTCCGAGAGGCGGGCGAGTCGCTCGACGCACAACGACCAGGCCGTCGCGTCGTCCAGGGCGAGGGCGTTCAGGGCGGCGTCGATCAGCCGCTCGGCCGTGTCCCGCTCCGACGCGGCCCGCGGGTCCGGACCGTCCGGATCGGTCGTCCCGCGTCCGCACGAGTGCGACGCGTACCGCCGCCGCGAATCAGGCACGCCGTGCTCCTCCCCACTCGCTCCTCCTGCATCCTGTCACGAGGCGACCACAGAACGCGCCCACCCCAGGCAGGGGACCGGATTCAGCACCCTCTCGTCTCGATCTTGGATGGCGCGACCCCGGACGACTGTGGCACCCGTCACGTTCCGCGTGTGAAGGGGCGGAACGGGACAGCCGCCCGGGTCGTGCGACCCGGGCGGCTGTGCAGGTGTGGACGGTCGGGGCCTTGCGGATGCGAACGATCGAAACTGTGCGGGTGTGCACGATCGAAACTGTGCAGGTGCGGACGATCAAAATCGTGCGCGTGCGGACGATCGAAACTGCGCGAGGCCGGACGGTCAGGAAGGTGCGGATCCGTCTCCGCGCAGCTCCTCCACCACGACGCTCTGGTATTCGCGGGTGGTGTCCGGGGCGTAGGTGAGCCGGGCGAGCGCGCGGCCCAGCGGGTCGCGGATCTCGAACCGGTAGTGCTCGTGCGGCTGGCCGACGTGGGCGACCGCCTGGTCGTGGCGCAGCCGGCACATCGTGTCGATCTTCTCCAGCGCGATCTCGAGACTTCCGGCCTCGGTGATGCGCCGTGGGGGCTCGCCTGTCTCCCAGATCTCGAACATCGTCGCGTCCTGTCGGCGGTACGGGGTGGGGCGTCGGGCCGGGGCAGGCGGCGCTGGGGGTGTGGGGTGGACGTCCGCGCCGGCGACGGCCGTGGGGCCGCCGGGCGCGGAATCGTGCGTTAGGGGCATGTCAGAACTCGCCAGGAGTCATGGGGCCGGGTCGCGGGGTTGACCCAGACAGCTTGCGCGCAATTCGTGAATCTTTCAATCAGTCCAGGTCTCGGGTTGATCACTATTGGCGGCGGTGTGCGCGCGGGCGGTGACATCGGCGTGCCGGGCGGGCCCTTTCCGCAGGTGGCGGGCGGTCGATAGGGGCGCGGCATTGAACCGAATTCCGTTCGGAGGTGGCCGCGGTGGATTACCGGATCGTTTCGATCGTCCGAGACCACGCGCGCACGCGCGCAGGTGAAGCCGCTCTCCCGGGGACGGACGCACCGTCACCTATGGCGAGCTCGACGACAGGTCCAGCCGCCTGAACCGCGCAGCCGGGCGGCCCAGGCGCTCAACCCTCCGCCGGGGCGGCGACTTCGATCTGCTGATCTGTGGCGTCCGGCTCGGCGAAGCGAAGGAGAGATTCGCCTTCGCTGGTCAGCGCGGTGACCGCCGCGCGGGTGAGTGGCTCGAAAGGGCGCAGCCACAGCGTCGCGGTCTTCCGCTTACGCTCCAGTTCCCAAAGGCCTGCGGCGAAGCCATCCCATAGGAAAACGGCCCGGACGCGCAGATTCTTGGTCGTCAGCAGCGGACGGTAGGCGTCGGCGATGATCCGCCGCCGGTCAGCGTGGGCGAGGACGAGGTTGTCGAACTCGGGCAGGAACCGCGCCGGGACGGGCATGTCCTCGTCCGGGCGCGGCGCCTCGGGGAGATCGAACAGCTCCCGGCCGCGTTCGTCCTGGAACGTCCGGAGCTTGGGCCGCAGCCGTTCCAGCGCCGCCCCGCAGGCCGCCAGCCCCGACCAGGTCTGCGCGTCCGCGGCGGTGGCTGGACCGAAGGCGGCCAGGTAGCGCAGCACCAGCGCCTCGTCGTTCGGGACGTCCGAAATCGGGGTGTCGAGCCAGGTGTCCGCCAGCGTGAAGGACGCCGTACGCGGGAACCCCCAACGATCATCGGTCGGGACCATCGTCAACGGCAGCCACATCCGGACGGCGTATCCGAGCGCCCGGTCGTTGACCTCGGGAAAGTCCTCCTGGAGCAAGGCGCGGATCTCGTTGAACGTGCGGGGGCCGTCCGCGAGGTGACGGCGGGCCGCTTCGAGCACCGCCGGACGGTCGAGACCGGCCGCACGATCACCGAGGACCTTCAACGCCCCGTCCAGCATGGGCTGGAGCGTCGTGCGCAGCGCCGCATAATCGCGCGCTGACATCAGATGCAGCGTCCCGCGCAGGGACGTCGCCCGCACGACGGACCGGTCATGGAGGGCGGCGTGCAGGTCCCGGGCGTGGAAGCCCTCCAGCCGCGACCACAGGCCGAGGAACGGCGGTTTCGGCTCCTGCGCCTGGAGCCCGCCGAGACGCTCGACCGCCCCGGCCACCGGGACGGTCTCGCGCGCCAGCAGCATCTGGCGCGCGAGCGTCGCCCGGTTGAGCGCACGCAGGCTGAGGATTTCGGTCATGGGACGGTCCTTCCACTCGATCGGAGCGACCCCGATTTCGATTGGAGCGACCCTAATGCCGTCCAGGTCCGATCAGGACCTTCGCGGGCGCCTCAGCTCGCGTCCGGCCGGGGCCCCTTCGTACCGTGTGCCCAGATGCTCAACACGATCTGCAGCGCCATCAGGGCGCCGGTGATCGCGACGGCGTGCCCGGACCAGGAGAAGGCGATCGCCAGCAGCCCGATCACCGGCATGCCCCACGTGTACGGCGCGTCCGGCCCGTGCGGGCGCACGAGCAGCCACCACACCACCAGCAGATAACAGAACACCGGGACCGTCAGCGCCAATCCCGCCGTGACGGCCGGGATGTGGGCCTCGTGCGTGGCGCGGGCGGCGTTCACGGCGATCCCCGCGCCGACGGCGGCGCCGGACGCGTAGATCACGTAGTGCCCGTAGCCCCAGGCGATCGACCGGCGCAGGTCGGTGAGCAGGCCGGCCGAGGACATCGAGAAGTACACCCACCACATCCCGAACACGGTCACCAGGCCCCCGGCCGCGATCGTGTACAGCTCGACGGACGCGTCGCCCGCCAGGGCCTCCCGCACCGCGCCGGTGGACGACAGCACCGTCTCGCCCAGCACGATGATCGTCAGGAGCCCGTACCGCTCGGTGATGTGGTGCGGGTGCCAGGTCGTCCGCCCGGCGGACTCGGCCCACGGCGGCACGAGCAGCTCGGCGACGATCCCGGCAGCGATCAGCCAGGGCTGCCAGCTCTCGGGGGCGGCGAACGCCACGACGAGCCAGTAGACCGCGCAGGCTCCCTCGCCGAGGACGAAGCGGCGCATGGTCGTCCGGCGCGCCGGGTCGCCGCCCGAGGCGCGGAGGCGCTGCGACTCCAGGCCCAGCCGCATGATCGCGTAGCCGATCGCCAGCACCCGCAGATCGCGGTCGTCGAACGCGCGCGGGACGCCCGCCGACAGCACCAGCGCGCCCGCCATGACCACCATGGTGGCCAGCCGGTAGTAGGTGTCGTCGGTGTCGTAGGCGGAGGCGAACCAGGCGTAGTTCAGCCACGACCAGTTGATCGCCGCGAAGATCAGCAGGAACGCGAGGACGCCGGAGAGGACGTGGCCCCCGGCGAGCGCGTGCTCCAGCCGCGCGGAGTCCGCGCCGACGGCGACCACGAAGCAGAGGTCGAAGAACAGCTCCAGCGAGGACGCGACCCGGTGCCTCTCGGCCGGGTCGCGGGCCTCCATCCGCCGCCGCCACGGACGGCCGACGATCACGGGTCGCTCGGTCATGAGCGCATCGTAAGGAATCGGTCACCTGCGATCACGGTTCGGCACCCGCCCGCCTGTCGCGTTCCCTCCTGGCCGGATCTTTCCACCCGGCCGCGGTCCGCCGCCGAGAATGATCTCCACCCTCTCCCGGAGTCCGGCGGACCCCGCGCACATGATCAAGTCGGCGCTGGTGGCGGCGGGTGCGGGACGTTCGAACCGGCGCGCAGGGCCCGTCCGGAAGGGGCTGGAACGAGCGGCCGGGACGGCGGTTACGCCAAAAGTTCCGTGAATCTGCACGTGCATCAGATCTTGCACCTGCACGCTATTCCTAGCAGGATTGCGCGGGACCCCCGCACGTGAACTCCCCGGAGATCGCGATGACCGCACACCTGAGCGACAGCGACCGACAGGCGCTCCGCCTCGCCCACGACCTGCGCGAAGAGCTGGCCCGGAACCTTCCGGACCGCAGCGCGGCACCATCGATCTCCCCCTACGTCGACCCCGCCGGACGGCCCAGCGTGCTGGTCCGGCTGGACGACGAGACCGCCCGCGCTCTGATCGCGGTGCTGGGGGACCGGCGGGTGCCACCGGCGCAGGAACCACGCCGAACGGACGGCTCGCTACCCGCCCCGCCTCAAGCGACGGGGCCCCAGCAGACCTACGGCGGCCCCGACCCGCACTATGGCGGCCCTGAACACCCCTCGGCGTCGCCTTTCGCGGCCCAGCCGGGGGTGCACTTCACGGCCCAGCCCGCGGGCGCGATGCCACCCGGCGCGCCGTTCGCGGACGCTCCGGGCATGCCGTCCCCGTTCCACGACGGATCGGTCATGCCGGACCCGTTCGCGGCCGCCCCGTCCGTGAACACGGGCGGTTACCCGGCGCCGGCGCCGGGGGTGAACACCGGCGGCTATCCGACTCCGGCGGTGAACACCGGCGGTTACCCGGCCCCCGCCGTGAACACGGGCGGCTACCCCACCTACCGCTGAGGCCGCGCAGGCCGCAGAACCGCCGAAGCGGCGGACATCGAACGGCCGAAGCCCGAAGGGCCGAAGCGGCAAAGTCAAAAGGCCGCAGAGCCGAAGGGCCGCGGAGCCGAGGGGCCGCAGAGGAACGCGGGCCGCGGAGGTCAAGGCACGGGAAACCCACGCCAAGGAAGCCGGGGCGTGGAGAGAACGCCGGAAACTCGCCGAACCGTAAAGAGAGGGGCGGCGAGTGGTGATGGCCCGGCGAGGGACGGCCGCATGATCGGAAAGGCGATCCCCGGCCACTGAGCGGGGATCGGCGGGGCCGTAGGGCCCGCGAGGAACGGCCGTAGCGCCGGCCACATCGCGCGACGAAGCAAAGCCCGGGAAGGCGGAAGTTTCCCGGGCTTTTGCGTGTTGAGAACCGGACCGGCGCACCGTCGAGGCCGTCCCCACCAGGGGCGACGCCGGGCCGGGGAACCGGCCGGACGATGTGACCCGGCTTACAGTCAGGCAATAGTAAAACGCCGGAAACCCTTGTCCGCAAGGGATCCGGAAAGAAGATCTACCTTTCAAAAGGTAAAGAAGGCCAGGATTTGGCAGAACCATGGTATTGCCACGTATAGTGGTCCATGGCTGCGGGTCAAGGACCATTGACCCGGCCTTTCTGAAGCCGTCACGCCCCGTCCGCCAGACGGGGTCCCCCGGCGCCGGCACGCGGGCGACCATGCAACGTCCGCACAGGTAGAGCCCGAGCGCTCCAGACCGGTGCCCCCCGCACACATCCCGTCCCGCCGTCGCGCGGGTCGTCGACGCGGCCCCCTGATGGGCACGCGCGGATTCTCTCTCCCCGCCGTCGCGGGGGCATTCCAACGCGGGTTCTCCGTCTCCGATGGCTTATCCCGAGCGTCGTCTCGGGGCCGTTTCCCAGTCCCTTCCGGGCTTCCGCCCGGCCGGAAACGGCTGTCCAGTCCACCGAACGAAGGATTTCCATGCAGAAGCGTGCGCTCAACATCGCCGTCACGGCTCTCACCGGTTCGACCCTGGCCGGGTTCCTGGTCGCGGGCGTGGCGATGTCCGGCGACGACACCCCCGAGCGCGGGCAGGTCACCGCCCAGCACTCCCAGGCCGACCTCGAGCTCGCCGCCAAGCAGGGCGACTCGGGCAAGAAGGCCGACAAGAAGGCGTCGGCGCAGAAGAAGGCCGCCCAGACCCGCAAGGCCCAGCCGAAGGCGCTGCTGGCCGGCTCCACCACCGCGTCCTACTTCTGGGACGACGGCTCCGGCGTGAACGGCGACACCGGCGCCCCCGCCGGCGGCGAGCCCATGCAGAAGGGCCTGTTCGCCAGCCCGAGCTGGCCGCTCGGCACCAAGGTCAAGGTCAGCTACAACGGCCGCAGCGTCACCGGCTTCATCGGCGACCGCGGCCCGGGCGAGCCGTCCCGCAGCGGCGTCATGCTCGACCTGGACACCTACACCTTCCGCTACCTGCTCGACGGCGGCAAGCCCGCCAGCAAGTACGAGACCGGCACCGACGCCGGCCACCTGCAGGGCGTCAAGTGGCAGGTCCTCTCCTGGGGCTCCGGCGCCGGTAGCCGGGGCATGCCGTCCGCCATGTGACGACCCGCCCCGGACCGGCCGGCGATGAGCCGAACGGCCACGTGACGAGCGGCGCCGACGCCGACGTCACGTGACGGCCGCCACGGAGCGGCCACAGAGCGCGCCGAAGGGCGTTCCACCGACGATCGGTCGGCGGAACGCCCTTCGCGCGTTCCCGGGTGATGCCGAGGACTGGTTTCGGACGGCCCGAACCTTCAGGATGGCGGATGCGCGCGTTCCCCCCTGGCGCGCGCCGTTCCCCCAACGGAGGTTGTCACCCGTGACCGAACCGCCCTCCACCGGACCGGGCCTCGCCGGCAAGATCGTCGCCGGTGTGCTGCTCGTCCTGCCGTTCCCCGTCTACCTGGCCGTCCCGTCCTACGCCAAGATCACCCCGCGGCTCGCGGGCTTCCCGTTCTTCTACTGGTGGCAGCTGGTCTGGGTGGTGCTGACCGCCGCCTGCATCGGCACGGCCCACCTGCTGACCCGGCGGAGGGGCGGCGCGCGGTGAAGGACGTCAAGGGCATCGAGCTGACGATCTTCGTCTTCTTCTTCGCGGCCGTCACCGTCGTCGGGTTCGCCGCCGCCCGCTGGCGGCGCGGCCAGACCCTCATGCACCTGGACGAGTGGGGCCTCGGCGGACGCAGCTTCGGCACCTTCGTCACCTGGTTCCTGCTCGGCGGGGACCTCTACACCGCCTACACCTTCGTCGCCGTGCCCGCCGCCGTCTTCGCGGGCGGGGCGATGGGCTACTGGTCGGTCCCGTACGCCGCGATCGCCTACCCGATCGTCTTCCTGGTCGGACCGAGGCTGTGGTCGGTGTCACACCGCCACGGCTATGTCACCACCGCCGACTTCGTGCGCGGACGGTTCGGCTCGCGGGGTCTCGGCCTGGCGGTGGCGCTGACCGGGATCCTGGCGATGATGCCGTACATCGCGCTGCAGCTCGTCGGCATCCAGGCGGTGCTGACCGTGATGGGCGTCACCGGCTCCGGCCTCGCCCGGGACCTGCCGCTGTTCATCGCCTTCGCGCTGCTCGCCGCCTACACCTACACCTCCGGCCTGCGCGCCCCCGCGCTGATCTCCTTCGTCAAGGACACGCTGATCTACCTGACGATCATCGTGGCGGTGCTGTACATCCCGTCCAAGATCGGTGGATGGGGGCACATCTTCGACGCCTCGCAGGCGTCGCTGGCCAAGCCGAACCCGGCGACCGGCAAGCCGTCCGGCTCGCTGATCACCACCAACATGACGCACTGGGCGTACGGGACGCTCGCCCTCGGCTCCTCGCTCGCCCTGTTCATCTACCCCCACACCGTCACCGGCGCGCTCGCGGCCGGACGGCGCGACGTGATCCGCCGGAACGCGGCGCTGCTGCCCGCCTACTCGCTCGTCCTCGGCTTCCTCGCCCTGCTCGGCTACATGGCGCGCGCCACGCCCGAGGTGGCGCAGGGCGTCGCCAAGGCCAAGAACCCGCAGCTCGCGGTGCCGCTGCTGTTCGACCACGCCTTCCCGCAGTGGTTCACCGGGCTGGCGTTCGCCGCGATCGGCGTCGGCGCGCTGGTCCCGGCCGCGATCATGTCGATCGCCGCGTCGAACCTGTTCACCCGCAACGTCTACACCGCCTTCCTGCGCCCGGACGCCTCGCCGGCCGAGGAGACCCGCGTGTCGCAGCTCGTCTCGCTGCTGGTCAAGATCGGCGCGCTGGTGTTCGTCCTCGGCTTTGACAAGTCGCTGGCGATCAACCTCCAGCTGCTCGGCGGGATCTGGGTCGTCCAGACCTTCCCGGCCCTCGCGATCGGCGTGTTCACCCGCTGGTTCCACCGGTGGGCGCTGCTGGCGGGCTGGGCGGTCGGCATGGTCTACGGCACCTGGACGGCCTACGGCACCTCGTCCCCGACGCAGAAGCACTTCGGCCAGTCGATCGCCGACATCCCGTTCGTCGGCCACACCGGCTACATCGCCCTCACCGCGTTCGTGTTCAACATCGCCGTCGCCGCCGTCCTGACCGTCCTGTTCCGACTCCTCGCCCTCCCGGACGGCACCGACGAAACCGCCTCCTCCGACTACACGGCCGACGCCCCCGAACCTCCCGCCCGGGAGCGAAAGACCCTAGAGGGCGTCTGACACGAGTGTCGGCAACACCGGCTACCGGTGTTGCCGACACTCCTCCCTCCAGGCCACTCGCGTCCACCTCGCCCTCGGGCCTAGGGGAGGAGGAGGTCGATGGCGGTCTTCAGGCGGGCCAGGTAGGCGTCGCGGGAGGCGACCTGGTGCTTGAGTCCGATGGAAGTGCTGATCAGTGTCTGGGCGATGGCGGCGGCGGGTTTCGGTCCTGATTCGGCGGCGATCGCGTCCGTGATCAGGGCTTCGAAGCGTTGCGGCGCGGTCCTGGCGGTGTCTCCGAGCAGGTCGGGGTTGGCCTCGATGACCGCTGCGACGTCGCTTGTCAGCGGGCCGATGTAGCGGGCCGTCCAGTGGTCGAACGCTTCGGCGAGGCGCTCACGGAGCGGGCGGTCGGTGCCGGCCAGGGCCTGCTCGGCCGCTTCGAGGTCCCGGGTCAGAGCCTGGTCGACCGCGGCGCGGAAGAGGGCCTCCTTCGAGGAGAAAAGGAAATAGAGCCCGGGGCGGGAGATGCGTGCCGCCCGCGCCACCTCCTCCATCGAGGTCTTGCGGTAGCCGAAGCGCGCGAACGTGGCCATGGCGGAGGCCAGGACCATGGCGCGGCGGTCGGTGTCGGCGCCCGTGGACGGGGAGTGGCCGGGCTCGGGGCTGCTCATGGGTCGAGCATACGAAGGCGGAGCTGACTATACAAATGTTGTTCAGTGCGTATAGTCGGCGTCATGAGCGAGCTGATCTCCACCCCCTTCACCGCCTCCAGCACCGCCGACGACGTGCTGCGAGGAGTCGATCTCACCGGCGTCCGCGTGATCGTGACGGGCGCCTCGTCCGGACTCGGGATCGAGACGGCTCGGGCGCTGACCGCCGCCGGGGCGGAGGTGACGCTCGCCGTCCGCAACACCGTGGCGGGTGAGGCCGTCGCCGGAATGATCGAGAAATCGACGGGACGAGTCAGGCCCCGGGTCATCCGGCTCGACCTCGCCGACCAGGCGTCCGTCCGACGGTTCATCGACGGGTGGGACGGCCCGCTTCACCTGCTGATCAACAACGCGGGGGTCGTCACCGGTGGTCTCGAACGGACCCGTGAGGGCTGGGAGTTGCAGTTCGCGACGAACCATCTCGGCCACCACGCCCTGGCCACGGGATTGCACGACGCCCTGGCGCGGGGAGCGTCCGACCGCGACGGAGCACGGATCGTCTCGGTCAGCTCGACGGCGCACATGCGTTCCGGCATCGACTTCGACGACCTCCATTTCGAGCGTCGCGCCTATGACCCGCAGATCGCGTACGCCCAGGCGAAGACGGCGAACTCCCTCTTCGCCGTCGAGGCGACCCGCCGGTGGGCGTCCGATGGCATCGTCGCCAACGCGGTGAACCCCGGCGGTGTCGCGACGGGGCTCCAGCGCGACTTCACGCCGGAACAGAAGAAGTCGCTCGACGCCGCCGAGGCCGCCGGGATCTTCACCTACAAGACGGTCGGGCAGGGAGCCGCCACCAGCATCGTCGCGGCCGTGGCCCCGGAGTTCGCGCACTCCGGAGGCCACTACCTCGACGACGGGCGGGAGGCTTACACCGTGCCGGACGACGCCGACCTCGCGCAGCACCCGCACGGCGTCAAGCAATGGGCGCTCGACCCGGCCACCGCCGAGCGCCTGTGGACCGTCTCGTCCGACCTGCTCGGTCATGCCCTCGCCTGACGCGGTGGCCGGCGCTGCGACTGAAGGGTCAGAAGACACCTCCGTTCACAGAAATGTCCTGGCCGGTGATGTAGGAGGCGTCGGGCGAGGCGAGGAACGCGACGACAGCGGCGACCTCCTCGGCCTGCCCGAGGCGCTTCATGGGGGTGGCGGCGGCGATCTGACGCATGCGTTCGGCCTGCTCCGGTGGGAGGTGGGGCGTGGGCAGGTCGATCGCGCCCGGACTGACGGTGTTGACGCGGATTCCCCTGGGCGCGAGTTCGGCCGCCGCGGTGCGGGTGATGGCGTGCAATGCGGCCTTGGAGGCGGTGTAGGCGGCGGTCCCGGGGCGCCGCCAGGCCGGTTCGACCGGGGCCAGACCGCAGAGGACGACCGCGGCCCCCTCGTTGAGGTGCCGCGTCGCCTTCTGCAGGGTGAAGAACGCCCCTTTCGTGTTGGTGCCGAAGAGCTCGTCGAAGGAGGCCTCCGTCACCTCCTCCAAGGGCTGGAACCGCTTGAGCCCCGCGTTGATGAACAGCACGTCGATGCCGCCGAGTGCCTGCGCGATGGTGGCGTACATCGTGTCGACCTGCTCCGGGTGCGCGACATCGGCGCGAACGGGCAGGACGCCGTCTCCGATCGCGGTGGCCGCGTGGCGGAGACGGCGTTCGTCCCGTCCGACGATGGCGACTCGGGCGCCCTCCTGATGGAGCCGCTGGGCGGCGGCCAGTCCGATGCCGCTGCTTCCGCCGGTCACGATGGCCACCTGATGGTCGAATCTGCCCATCTGCCCACTCCTTTCTTGACGAAGGCCGAGTGACTCGGCGGCGCGTGGCTCACTGGGGCGGTAGTGCCCGCAGGCCGTCGTCGGTGAGCAGGTATCCGGCGGAGATGGCCGCCGGATCGGCCCGGGCCAGCTCGACCAGGGCGTCTCCGGCGGATTCGGGGGTCAGCGGGACGCCGAGCCGGGCGATGAATTCCGGCTCGGGAATGCCGTCGCGGGCCGCGTAGGCCCGGATTCCCTGTCGGCCCACGTCTCCGAACGGCGTCATTCCCGGCAGGACGGTGGTGACGGTGATGCCCAGGCCGGCGCGCCGCGACTCGTCCCGCGCGTACGCGGCCATGAATCGCTGGGTGGCCTTGGCCCCGGCGTATCCTCCGCTGAGCGGTGAACCCTTGACGGCCGCGCCACTGCTGACGACCACGACCAGGCTGCCGGGCGGCAGCGGCTTCAGGAGCGCCGCGCGGAGCCACCCGAACGCGATCCTGACGTCGCCGTGCCAGTTCACCGAGAACGTCTCCCACGTCTGCTCCTGGAGCGGACGCATCACCGGGACGGCGCCCGCGACGAGGACGAGAATCTCCGGTTCGTACCGCTCCACCAGGCGAAACGCGACCTTCTCGTCGGCCGCGTCCGCGATCTCGGTCCGGACGTCGGGGGTCGCGCCGGCCAGCTCGGCGAGGTCGTCGCCGGTGCGGGCGACGGCGATCACGGAGCCGTCCGCCTCGGCGAACGCTCGGGCGATCCCGCGCCCGAGGCCGCGGCCGGCGCCCACGACGACGACGGTCTTGCCAGGAATCCCATTCATGAACGGTCCGTCCTTCCCGTTGTCAGTCCTGCGCCGCGGAGATGAGCGCCGCGTTCTCGCGTTCGAGCGCCTTGCTCACGCCGCCGGCCCAGCCCTCCGCGTACGCCTGCGAGAAGACGTCGGGGAAGATGTCCTCGTCGTCCTTCTCCACCCCGTCGAAGAGGGCTCGGGCGACCGACTCCGGCGACGCCTTCGGGATCGGGAGGTCGCGCACCATGTCGGTGTCCACGGGGCCGGCGAGGACGGCGTGGACGTCCACGCCCCGACCGGCGAGGGTGGCGCGCAGGGACTGCGTCATGGAGAGCGCGGCGGCCTTGGAGATCGCGTAGCCGGGGCTGGGCGGCAACGCCGCCAGCGCGGCCATCGACACCACGTTGACGATCGCGCCGCGCGCCTCGATGAGGCGGGGGAGGAACGCGTGGGTGACGTCGTAGGGGCCGAAGAGGTTCACCGCGAGGTACCGCTCCAGAGCGGCCCGATCGGCGAGGGCCTCGTAGCCGCCCACCCCCGCGTTGTTGACGAGGACGTCGAGCGAGGTCACCGCTTCGGCCGCGGCGGTGACCTGTGCGGCGTCGGTGACGTCCAGGGGGAGGGGAGTGACGCGCGGGTCCGGGTGGGCCAGAGGCTGCCGCGTACCCGCGTAGACCCGCTCGGCGCCCCTGCTGAGGGCCTCGTCGACCAGTGCCTTCCCGAGGCCGCGGTTGGCTCCGGTCACCAGGATGGTCTTGTCCGCGAGGATCATGGGTTCTCCAGTCAGGTGAATGCGAACTGTCGACGGTGCAGACACCCGGACTCCGAGAAATCGGGCGGGCGCGGAGCGCCCAGTTCGCGGCCCGGCCGGTGTCACGACACGGAGGAGGCCGCCGGACGGCGGCCCGGCGCCAGAAGGGGTGACGAGACGTGACGGCGAGCGACCTGATCGAGAGGGCACGGGCCGGGGACGGGGAGGCGTTCCGGCGGCTGACCGAGCCGCACCGCGCGGAGCTGCACCGGCACTGCTACCGGATGCTCGGCTCGTTCCAGGACGCCGAGGACGTGCTGCAGGACACGCTGCTCGCGGCGTGGCGCGGCCTCGACCGCTTCGAGGGGCGCTCGTCCGTCCGCACCTGGCTGTACCGCATCGCGACCAACCGGTGCCTCAACGCGTTCCGGGCGGCCGGCCGGCGTCCGGCGAGGGAGTGGGACGTGCCCGAGATCGAACCTCCGGAGCCGACCCGGCGTGGCGAGGTGGTGTGGCTCCAGCCGTACCCCGAGGCGCTCATCGAACCCGCGGCCGCCATGCCGCTCGGGCCCGAGGCCCGCTACGAGCAGACCGAGTCCATCTCGCTGGCTTTCATCACGGCGCTCCAGATCCTTCCCGCCCGCCAGCGCGCCGTTCTGATCCTGCGCGAGGTGCTCGGGTACCCGGCCACCGAGGTCGCCGAGATGCTCGATTCGTCCGTGGAATCGGTGAACAGCGCCCTCAAGCGGGCCCGCGCCACGCTGCAACGGCGGCTCCCGGACAGGGACGGCGATTCGCCGCCTGCGCCCGCCTCGCCCGCCGAACAGGCACTCGTGGCCAAGTTCGCCCGCGCCTACGAATCCAGCGACATAGACGCCCTCGTCGCGCTGCTCACCGACGACGTCCGCGTCTCCATGCCGCCCATGCCCCTCGAATACCTCGGCCGTGCAGCCGTCACCGGCTTCTACAACGCGCTCATGGGCGCCGACCGCAGGTACCACCTGGTGCCCACGCGGGCGAACGGCCAACCGGCGTTCGGGACCTATCTGCGGGCTTCGACCGACGGCATACGGCGCGGAACCGGACTTCTCGTCCTGACGCTCGCCGGCGACCGGATCGGCGCCGTGACCCGCTTCGACAACAGCGTCCTCCCGTGGTTCGGGCTTCCGCGGTCCCTTCCCTTTCAGGACGGCGTGCGGTAAGTATGTGCTTACTATGGTGGACACCTCGACGCTCATCGTGCGCGGACCGGAGACCGTCACCTGGCGGGTCGTGCTCGACCCGCTGATGATGGTCGCGGGCGTCCGCGCGCTCATGCTCCAGGCGCTCCAGCCGACCACGATGCGCGGCGTCTGGCAGAACTCCGACTTCCTGGAGGAGCCGCTCGAACGGCTCTTCAACACGGCGCACTTCGTCACCGTCACCGCGCTCGGCACCCCCGAGCAGGCCGACGCGCTCGGCGCGCGGGTCCGCGGCGTCCACCGGGCGCTGCGGATCAAGGACCCGGACACCGGCCGCACCCACCGCGTGGACGAGCCGGAGCTGCTCCTCTGGGTGCACTGCGCCGAGGTGTCGTCGTATCTGGAGGTCATCGAGCGCGGCGGGGTGCGGCTCACGCCCGCCGAGCGCGACCGGTACTACGACGAGCAGCGGCGGACGGCCACCTACGTGGGCCTCCACGAGGAGGACGTGCCGGGCAGCGTCGCCGAGATGTCCGCCTACTTCGACCGGGCCCGCGCCGAGCTGGATCTGCGGGTGATCCCGGAATCCCGCGCCACGATGCGGTTCCTGCTCTGGCCGAAGATGCCGCGCAAGCTGCGCATGCTCGCGCCGTTCAAGCCGCTGTGGGTGCCGGTCGGAATGCTCGCCTACTACACGCTGCCGCGCTGGGCGAGGGACGAGTACCGGACGCTTCCGGAGGTCCCCGGCGTCCAGCCCCTGGTCACGATCGGCCTGAAGGCCGGCCGGTTCCTGGTCGGGCTGATCCCCGAGAAGATCACCGGACGGCCGTTCAAGCCCGAGACCCGCGAGCTGATGGCGGACCTGCCGCGCCGCCTGGCCGAATCGGGCGTCCGGCCGCAGCGGAGGCTCCAGAAGATCCGAGTCGCTGAGGTCGCCGAGGGAAGCCCTGGGCTCAGGCCTGGTCGGCGATGAAGCCTTCGGCGCGGCGGAACAGGCCCAGGGTGATCGAGTGCAGCAGGTCGCCGGTCTCCTTCGGGGCCTTCCCGGCGCAGGCCCGCGCGTGCGTGCCCTCCAGGACGATGCCGAGCTTGAAGCAGGCGAGCACCGCGTACCAGGTGATCGACGACAGGTCCCGTCCGGCGACGGCCTCGGGCCGCTCGGCGTAGGCCGCGACCAGTTCGGCGGCGGACGGCAGCCCCCCGGCCGTGCCGAGCGGCCCGGCGAGCAGGGCGCTCTCGTCGGCGCGGTCGGGCCAGGTGGCGAGCAGCCAGCCGAGGTCCAGCAGCGGATCGCCGACGGTGCACATCTCCCAGTCGACGATCGCCGCGACGTCCGGGCCGTCGAAGGAGTACATCAGGTTGGCGAGGTGGTAGTCGCCGTGCATGATCCCGGGACGCCAGGCCGCCGGGCGGTGCTCGTCGAGCCAGCCGGCGACCGCCTCCAGGCCGGGGATCTCCGGGCCGGGGTAGCCGTCCAGGGACGAGTAGGACTCCAGCTCGGACGTCCAGCGCGGCACCTGCCGCTCCAGGAAGCCGTCCGGCCTGCCGAAGTCGGCGAGGCCGACGGCCTCGTGGTCCACCGCGCCCAGCGCGGACAGCGACCGCGCCGCCGACAGGCCCATCTCGCGGCGGATCGCGGCGTCACCGGCGTGCGGATCCGGCAGCGTGACCGTGGCGTTGAAGCCCTCGACCGGCGTCATCAGGTAGAACACCGCGCCGCCGAGGACGGTCTCGTCCGGGCAGGACGCGATGACCCTCGGCGCCGGGACGCCGGTGCCGTCCAGGGCGGTCAGCACGCGGGCCTCCCGCCGCAGCACGTCGTTGGTGCGGGCGCGCAGGTGCTTCGGCCCGCGCCGGAGCACGTAGTCGCGTCCGCCGCGGCGGAACCGGACCAGGATGTTCTGCGTGCCGCCGCTGAGCGGGGCGACGTCCTCGAACGGGCCGCCGGGCAGGCCCTGCCCGTCCATCCACGCGCCGAGGACGTCGAAGTCCACGACGGCGCGGTCGATCTGCTCGGGCTGCGGCACGGTCCGGTTCCTTCCCACGGTCGTCTACCGGAGAGTAACAGCGCGTTCGCGCCGCCCGGCGGCCGGGTGGCGGCCGGGCACCGACCGGGTGCCGCCGGGTGGCGGCGCCCCTCCCGATCGCCCGATATCCGCGTGAAGCGGGCGGCCGGGCGGTGCTACGGTCGCCGTGCCGGCCGCGGGACTCCGGCGCGACTTCCGGAAACCGCCTCTTAAGCGATCATTCGCTGTCCGCGCCCCCACGCCCCGGCCGGCACACCGACCCTGGAGCGCCATGACCGAGACGATCGCCGACCTGGTCGCGTGCGAGGACGTGCTGACCTTCGTCAACGCCGCGATCACCGGGACCGGCCGGCGCGAGTTCCACCACGACGCGGCCGAGCAGCGGCTCTCCCTCGGCTTCCTGCACGCCTACATGCGCGAGAACTACCGCGACCTCTACGCGGCCACCCTCGCGCTGGACGTCAACGACCACAACGCGGCACTGATCATCCGCGGCCTGCTGGGCACGCCGCACGCCGTGGACGCGGCGCGCCGCCGCCTGGAGAGCCGCCTGGTCGCGCGCAAGCTGGAACTGCTGCCGCCGCAGCGCGTGTACCGCCTGTTCCGCGCCCTGCGCCACGACCGCGTCAACAACCGCCGGACCCGCGCGATCATCCGGGACTGGCTGCTCGCCCGTCCCGACCTCGCGTTCGACGCGGTCAAGTACCGGGGCGCGCTGAAGGACGCCGTCCGGCACGCCCACCTCGACGCGCGCGCCCTCGTCCCGAACGCTTCCGAGCACGTCCGGGACGAGATCGGCCGGCTGTTCCACGGCTCGACCGGCCGGCCGTTCGTGACGCCGATCTTCGAGACGTGGCGGCAGGCGCACTACGCCCAGAAGGCGGTCTACGAGCTGCCGTTCACGGTCGCCGAGGGGTTCGCCGCCAGGCACGGCATCCCGCGCAAGCGCTTCCTGGAACGGGCCGAGCAGAGCATGACCCGGCTGGAACGCCTCCGGCTCCAGAACCACGCGGGCGCGAACAAGGCCAGGATCGACATCGACCTCGCCTCGGTGCCGCTGACCCGCCTGGCCACCTACGTGCTGTCCCTGCCGCTGGACGAGCGGTCGAAGCGCCGCGCCGAGCTCACCGGCGCCCTGCGCGCCGCCGCCCGCCGCGCGGCCGGACCCGACGCCGGAACGTGGGGACGCGTCGCCGCCGTCCTGGACGACAGCTTCTCCACGGTCGGCTCGGCGGAGAAGCGGCGGCGCCCGCTGGCCGTCGCGCTCGGCGGCCACTACCTGCTGGAGGCCCTCGCGGGGGAGTACGTCCCGCTCTGGACGTCCGGCCGCACCGACCCGCTGCTGCTGTACCCGTTCGGCCCGACACCGCTCGGCACCCGCCTGCTGGACGCCCTCGGCGCCGCGCCCGACCGCCTCGTCATCGTCTCGGACGGCTTCGACAACGCCCCGCCCGGCCTGGCCGCCGAGGTCCTGCGCGTGTGGCGGACGCGGCTCGACCCGGACCGCCGCGTGTCGATCACGCACCTCAACCCCGTCTACGACGCCGACGGGTTCGACGTGCGGCGGCTCGTCCCGACCGTCCCGACGGCGGGCGTCCGCGACGCCGAGGACCTGCTCACCCTCGTCGAGCTGGCCCGTTTCGCCGAGGGCCGCGTCGGCCTGCCCGAGCTCCGCGCGCACCTGGACGCGCGCGTTGCCCGCTTCCTGAACGCTCCAGGCGGCCGGGCCGCGAACGCCGGCGCCAAGCCGCCGCGTGCGACGCAGACGGAGACTCAAACGCCGAGCGAGACGGACGCGCAGAGCGAGACGGAGACGGAGACGCAGGCGGAGACGGACGCGCAGAGCGAGACGGAGACGCGGGCGGAGACGGAGACGCAGAGGGAGACGGGGATGCAGAGGGAGACGGGGATGCAGACGGGGGCGGAGACGCCGTGAACGCCGACCTGCCGCCCGACCCCGCCTGGGACGTCGCGCTCTGGCGCGGCCCCGGCTGGATCCGCGAGGCCGGGCTCGTCACCCTGCCCGCGCAGACCTGGAACTCGGTCCGGCTCGTCCCGCTCGCCCGGGACGAGCCGATCGAGGGACTCCGGCTCGACCGCCGCGCCTACGACGAACCGTCCATCGTGGACGTCGGCGACCGCACCCACTACATCTCCTACATCCCGCACGCCTTCGTCGCCCACTGGGAGGAGGACGCGGCGACCGCCTCCTACGGCACGCGCCTGCTCGCCCGCGACGACAAGGGGACGGGACCGTCCGGAATGCCGATCCGCGTGCGCCGCCGGATGGCGCGCCGCCTCGCGGGCGACCGGCTGCGCTTCCTGCCGCTGCACCTGGCCGTCGAGGGCTACCTCGCGCTGCATTTCGGCGGCCCGGAGATCGCATGGGAGGAATGGTCGCGGCGGGCGCTGGCGTCCGGGCTGTCCCCGCGGGAGGAGCGCGCCTACCTCGGCGCGTCCGTCCCGGACCTGGCCGACGCGCTGCGGATCTTCGAGATGCACCCCGGCCAGTGCGGCGTGCTCGTCTACGTGGCGGACGCCCTGGCCGCGGCGTTCGTCGTCCCGCATCCGGACGACTACCGCGCCCTGCACCCGACCCTGGTCGAGGACCTGTTCGGCGAGCTGATCTACCAGTACGGGCTGCTGCGGCTGCCCGTCGAGGACCTGGTCGCGCCGATCGACGCGTCCGCCGTCCGGACCCTGGCCGACCTGCGCGCGCAGGCCGAGCGGCGGATGCGCGACTGGGCCGACTTCCACGACGGGGTGATGGCCGAGGAGGTCTTCGCCCCGGGCAGCCGGTTCGAGGACGTGCGGCGGATCAGCGGGGCGAGGCTCTCCCGGTTCCTGCCGCCGTTCACGCCCGGACGCCCCAACCACATCGGCGAGACCATCGTCGTGGGGGAGGACGAGGACGCGCGGCTCGCCTACCTCAAGACGTTCCGGCTGTCCGAAAAGCAGGTCCGGCGCGGCTACCTGCTGACCCGGCTCGCCGCGAACGGCTGGCGGCTCGCCGACACGGCCGCCGAGTTCGGCGTCGGCGAGCCCGCGTTCGCGCTGCGGCTCGAACGCGCCGGGTTCGGCCACCTGCTGCGCCAGGACGTCCTCGACCGGTACCGCGCTGCGGCGCGGCGCTGACGAACCAACCCTCGCCGCGCACTCGCCCCGCGCGACGCCAGCGCCCGGCGCCACGACATCGCCCCGCGCGACGCCAGCGTCCGCGCCACGCCAGTGCCCGCGCGACGCCAGCGCCCGCGGGACATCGGCCGGCGCCACGGCGGCCCGGGCCGCGAGGGCGGACCGGGCCGGACGAGATGTCCGAGCGAGATGTCCGAAGCGGAGTGGTGACTCAGTCGCGCAGGCCCGCGAACAGGTCGTTCTCGGGAAGGGCGGCGTCCACCCGGCTGTACCGGCGGACGAACGACTCGGAGCCGAACACCACGCTCTGCATCTCGTCGGGGAGGCGCAGCAGGAAGATGTTCTCGCCCTGGCTGGCGTGCGCCTCCAGGGCCTTGCGCTTGCGCTGGGCGTGCGCCGACACGTCCACCACGGTCGTGATCAGCTCGTCCGGGGTGCCGAAGTCGTCCGGGGGCTCGCCCTCGCCGAGGTCGAGCCCGGCCTTCTTCGCCTCCTCGAACATCTTCTGGATGCCCGAGCGCGGCACCGCCATCTCGTAGAACTTGCGCGGGATGCCGGTGCTCTCGGCCGCCGCGACGGCGATGCGGTGCGCCTGGATGTGGTCCGGGTGGCCGTAGTTGCCGTTGTCGTCGTAGGTGACCACGACGTCCGGACGGTACTGCTCCATCAGCTCGGCGAGCCGGGCCGCCGCGTCCTCGACCGGGATGTTGGCGAACGCGCGCGGGTCGTCGTTGGTCGACCAGCCCACCATGCCCGAGTCGCGGTAGCCGAGCAGCTCCACGTGCTCGATGCCGAGGATGGACGTCGACTCGCGCAGCTCGGCCAGCCGGACCCGTGCCACGCCCTCGGCGTCGTGCCCCTCGTCCTGCGGCTTCAGCCCGCCCGCGTCGTCGCCCTGCTCGCCGTTGGTGCAGGTCACCAGGACGGCGCGGTGGCCCTCGGCGGCGGCCTGCGCCAGCACGCCGCCCGTCCCGAGCACCTCGTCGTCGGGATGGGCGTGAACCGCCATCAGGGTCAGTCGGTGCTCCATCGTGCGGATTCTCCTCGTCGTCGAGCGTGCCGCCCTGCCCGGAGACCGGGCGGCATCCACTCTACGAGCGGCCGGTGACAGAACCGTCGCCGCTCCCGGCGCCGCCGCCGTTCTCTGCCGCCGCGTTCACCCGGCGCCGCACGCAGAACCAGCCGATCACGAGCGCCGCCACGATCACCGGGATGGCGAGCACCGTCCGGTGCCCCTCGCCGTCGTAGTCGAACCACATCAGCACCACGACCGCGGCGAGGAAGGCCAGCGTGACGATCTCGGTGACCGGGGAGCCGGGCAGCCGGTAGGACGGCCGGGTCAGCTCGCCGCGCTCGCACGCCCGCACGAACAGCAGGTGCGAGACCATGATCATCGCCCAGGTGGCGAGGATGGCGATCGCGGCGAGGTTCAGCACGATCTCGAACGCGTCCTTGGGCACCCAGGCGTTCAGGCCGACGCCGAGCACGCAGACGGCCGAGGTCATCAGGATGCCGCCGTACGGCACCTGGTGCTTGCTCATCCGGGTGGTGAACCGCGGGGCCGAGCCGGCGGCGCCCAGCGAGCGCAGGATCCGGCCGGTGGAGTACAGCCCGGAGTTCAGGCTGGACAGCGCGGCGGTCAGCACGATCAGGTTCATCACGTCGCCCGCCGCGGGCACGCCCAGCTTGGACAGCACGGTGACGAACGGGCTGACGCCGTCCTGGTACACGTTGTACGGCAGCAGCATCGCCAGGAGCACGACGGAGCCGACGTAGAACAGCAGGATCCGCCAGACGATCGAGTTGATCGCCTTCGGCATGATCTTCTCGGGGTTCTCCGTCTCGCCCGCCGCGACGCCGACCAGCTCGGTGGAGGCGTAGGCGAACACCACGCCCTGGATGACCACCAGCATCGGCAGCACGCCCTTGGGGAAGATCCCGCCGTGGTCGAACATCAGGCCCGGCCCGGACGCGTAGCCGCCGACCTTGTGCCCGGTGACGAGCAGGCCGATCCCGATGAGCAGGAAGACGACCAGCGCGGCGACCTTGACGATGGACGCCCAGAACTCGAACTCGCCGAAGAAGCGGACCGAGACGAGGTTCACGGTCAGCACGACGGTGAGGGCGACCAGCGCCAGCACCCACTGCGGGATGGTGGTGAACGCCTTCCAGTAGTGCAGGTAGAGCGCGATGGCGGTGATGTCGACGATGCCGGTGGTACCCCAGTTGAGGAAGTGCATCCACCCGGCGACGTACGCGCCCTTCTCGCCCATGAACTCGCGCGAGTACGACACGAACGAGCCCGAGGACGGCCGGTGCAGCACCAGCTCGCCGAGCGCGCGGACCACCATGAAGGCGAAGAAGCCGCAGACCGCGTAGGCGATGGCCAGGGACGGCCCGGCGTTGTGCAGCCGCCCGCCCGCGCCGAGGAACAGCCCGGTCCCGATCGCCCCGCCGATGGCGATCATGTTGACGTGGCGGGTCTTCAGGCTCTTGCGGTAGCCCTCGTCGCCCGCGTCCACCACCTTGCCCGCGCCGGTGGCCGACGTCCCGGTGGCCGACGTCCCGGTGGACGGCGCCGCGGCGGGCGACGCGCCCGCGGGAGGCGGCGCGGCGGCCGATGTCCCGGTGGGGGAGGGCGCCCGGAGATCCTGCTCGCTCACGCTTCGCTGCCGCCTTTCCACGGTTGGTGCTCGGTCAGGGCCCGGTGCAGTTTCGGTCAACTGTCCGAAACTGTCAAAACGTTGCCCCAAAAGTGGGTCAACTAACGAGATCTGGATCACGCGGCACCGCGCGTCGTACCGTGCGGGCATGGGATCCCCGCTGGTGCTGGTGGACGTCGACGGCGTGCTGAACCCCTTCCGCAAGCCGCACCGGCAGTTCCGCCGCCATCGCGTCATGCCGGAAGGGCGGCTCCTCCGCGTCCTGCTGGACGTCCGGCACGGACGGATGCTCCTCGACCTCGCCGCCGAGACCGGTGCCGAACTGGTCTGGGCGACCTACTGGCAGGACGAGGCGAACGAGTGGATCGGTCCCCGCATCGGGCTGCCGGAACTCCCGTTCGTCCCGCTCCCGCCCTTCCCCGGCATCGAGGAGGGGCGCAGCTTCGGCGCATGGAAGGCCCGCCACGTCGCCGCCTGGACAGGTGGCCGGCCCTTCGTCTGGTTCGAGGACGAGCCGGACGCCGCCGCGTCCCTCGCCGCCGAGCCGGGCGTCGGCGACCACCTGCTCGTCGGCGTCGATCCTGTGACGGGACTCACCGCCGAGCACATCGAGGAGGCCGCCGCCTGGCTGTCCGGTCGCTGACGGCCGCCCGGCGGCGGCCGGCCGCCGTCCGTCCCGGTGCCCGCCCGCCGTTCGCCTGCCGTCCGTCCGCTGTCACCGGGTGATCGCGGGCCCGGGTGCGGTTTGCATCAGCGGGCACTTACGCGAAACTCCCTCGCCTGGGCAGGATGAGAGCGCCATCCAGCAGAAGGAGAATCATGAGTGCTCTCGCCGGACGCGTCGCCCTGGTCACCGGAGGAAGCCGAGGCATCGGCAAGGCCATCGCGCTCGCCCTGGCCGAGGACGGCGCGACGGTGGCCATCGCCTACCGCCGCGACGAGGACGCCGCGCGCAAGACCGTGTCCGCTCTCGCCGAACTCGGCGTGGAGAGCCGCGCCTACCGGGCCTCGGTCGACGCCCAGGACGACTGCGAACGGCTCGCAGGCGACATCGCCGCCGACTTCGGTCGCCTCGACATCCTCGTCCACAGCGCCGGGATCGCCAGCCGGGGCAACAGCGTCGCCGACACCGACCCGGCCGAGGTCGTCCGGCTGATGAACGTGCACGCGATCGGCCCGCACCACCTCACCCGGGCACTGATCCCGCTGCTGCGCGCCGCGGACCGCGCCGACGTGGTCTTCGTGTCGAGCGTGATCACCGGCATCTATCCGCCTTTCAGCGCGCCCTACGCCATGGGCAAGGCCGCCATGGAGGCCCTCGCGCACACGCTCGCCAAGGAGGAGCGCGCCAACGGCATGCACGTCAACATCGTCGCGCCCGGACTCGTGGACACCGACATGGGACAACGGCTCGTGCGCGCCACCATGGGCGTCGAGGACATCCATCAGCAGGACGCCATGTCCCCGTACGGCCACGTCTGCTCGCCCGAAGAAGTGGCGAGCGTCGTGCGGTTCCTCGTTTCGGACGGCGCCTCCTACGTCACCGACCAGCGCGTCGTCGTGGACGGCGGCACCTTCTGATCCCGGCCCGCCGATCCGGACGCTGAGCCCGCCGCACTGAACCCGCCGCGCTGAGCCCGGCGCGCTGAGCCCGGCGCGCTGAGCCCGGCGCGCTGAGCCCGGCGCGCTGCGCAGGTCCGGCGCGCCGATCCTGACGCGTTTTTCCAAGACGCGGACGGCTCCGGTGCCTACGGTCTCCCCATGGTCGAACAAATGAGCGAAGGGCGGTCCTGGTTCGGGCCCGCGACCGAGGCGGTCGCGGCGCTCGTCCGGGCCGTCCCACAAGATCGTCTGGACGCCGCGACGCCCTGCTCCGGCTGGGACGTCCGCACCCTCGTCAACCACGTGATCCTCTGGAACGGGCGGGCCGAGGCCGCCGCCGCCAAGCAGCGGCCGTCCGGCCCGGCGGAGGACCACGACTTCACCGCCGAGCCCGGCTGGGCCGACCGGTTCGCCGAGCAGGCGGCGGCCACCGCCCGGGCGTGGCAGGATCCGGCCGCCTGGACCGGCTCCACCAGCCTCACGGGAGCCGAGCCGGGCATGCCCGCGCCGACGATCGGCTCGATGATGGTCGTCGAGTGCGTCCTGCACGGATGGGACCTCGCCACCGCGGTCGGCCTGGACGCCGGCTTCGCCCCGGGCCTGGTCGAGTTCTGCTACGACGGCCTCGTCCGCATCGCCGACATGGGACGCCAGTACGGCGCGTTCGGCCCGGAGGTCGCCGTCCCCGAGGACGCGCCGCTGCTGGACCGGCTCCTCGGCCTGTCCGGCCGCGATCCCTCCTGGAAGCCCTGATCCACGATCGGAGGCCGCGGCGCGCGCGGGTCCCGGCGCGAGCGGGGGCCGGAGCGCTCTACGCTTGGAGGCATGTCTTCCGCGTCTTCGATCCGAGTACGTTTCGCGCCCTCGCCCACCGGCATGTTCCACGTGGGCGGGGCCCGGTCCGCCCTGTTCAACTGGGCGATGGCCAAGCAGTCCGGGGGGACGCTCGTGCTGCGGATCGAGGACACCGACGCCTCGCGCAACAGCCCCGAGTGGACCGAGGGGATCATCCGCGCGCTGGCGTGGCTCGGCATGGACGGCGGCGAGTACGAGGGCCCGTACTTCCAGTCCGCCAACGCCGACAAGCACGCCGAGGCCGCCGCGACGCTCCGCGAGCAGGGCCGCGCCTACTACTGCGACTGCACCCGCGAGCAGATCGTCGAGCGCACCGGCGACTCCCACAAGGGCTACGACGGCTTCTGCCGCGACCGCGGGCTGGAGCCCGGCCCCGGCCGCGCGCTGCGGTTCCGCACGCCGGACGAGGGCGAGACCGTCGTGGTCGACCTCCTGCGCGGCAAGCCGGTCTTCAAGAACTCCGCCCTGGAGGACTTCGTCATCGCCCGCGCCGACGGCTCGGTCACGTTCCTGCTGGCCAACAGCGTGGACGACATGAGCCAGGGCATCACGCACGTGGTCCGCGGCGAGGAGCACCTGTCCAACGCGCCCAAGCAGCAGTTGCTGTGGGAGGCCCTCGGCGGCACTCCGCCGGTGTGGGCGCACGTCCCGGTGATCGTGAACGAGAAGCGGCAGAAGCTGTCCAAGCGCCGCGACAAGGTCGCGCTGGAGGACTACCGCGACGAGGGCTACCTCGCCGAGGCCATGCGCAACTACCTGATGCTGCTCGGCTGGGCCCCGTCCGGCGACCGCGAGATCGTCCCGTGGGACGTGATCGTGGACGAGTTCCGCATCGAGGACGTCAACACCTCGCCCGCGTTCTTCGACGTCAAGAAACTGCGCGCGCTCAACGGCGACTACATCCGGATGCTGCCGGTGGAGAAGTTCGTCGCCGCGTGCCTGCCGTTCCTCGAGCGCGTCCCGTTCGAGGTCGACATGTCGGTGTTCGACCAGCTCGCTCCGCTCGCGCAGACCCGCGTCGCGGTGCTGTCGGAGATCGGCCAGATGATCGACTTCGCCTTCCTGCCGGAGCCGCCGTACGACGAGCAGTCCTGGAAGAAGGCCATGAAGGAGCCCGCCGCGCAGATCCTCGCGGACGCCGCCGAGGCGTACCGGGACGCGCCGTGGCGCGCCGACGAGCTGAAGGACCGGCTCGAGGCGGTCGGCGCCGCGCACGGCCTGAAGCTCGGCAAGACGCAGGCTCCGGTGCGCGTCGCGGTCACCGGCCGCACCGTCGGCCTCCCGCTGTTCGAGTCCCTGGAGATCCTCGGCCGCGAGAGGACGCTGGAGCGCATCGCCGCCGCCCGCACCAAGCTCGCCGCCGAAACCCCCTCGCCCGAGTAACCCCGCCCGGACACCGCCCACGCGCGTGCACGCCGCCGTGCGCGTGCCCCGGACGCGCGGGTGAGCACCGCCTGTGCGCGCGTGCGCCGGACGCGCGGGTGAGCACCGTCTGTGCGCGCGTGCGCCGGACGTGCGGGTGAGCGCCGCCTGTGCGCGCGTGCGCCGGACGTGCGGGTGAGCACCGTCTGTGCGCGTGAGCGCCGGACGCGCGGGTGAGCGCCGCTGGCGTGAGCGCCGCGTGCGGGCGGCGCTCACGCATGTGCACAGGCGCCGGATGTGCGCCGGGAGCAGATGAGGGCGTGGACGCGGGCTCGGACAGGGGCGTGTCGGCGCGGGGGCGGGCGCGGGACTGCAGGGGCGCGGGCGGGCGGCGGGCGTGGGGCATGCGGGCGTGGGCTGGAGGTCCCGCCGGGCTACTGGAAGGTGATCTCGCCGGGGGAGTGGCCGGACGCGCACACGTAGCGCAGCCGACCCGGCGCCGGCGCGCCCAGATCGACGCGCGTCTCGCCGGTGACGGGGAGCACCACGTCCCGGTTGCGGCTCGGGATCGTGAACGCCCTCGTATGCCCGTGCGTGTTCCGCGTGCGCAGCACGAGCACGGTGTGGACGCCCGCGCGCGCCGTCAGCGCCGACGGACGGTATCCCTCGTCCAGCGCCCACACCGTCACCCACTGCGTCCCGGACGCGTCGGTGGACACGAAGCGCGCGGACGCGGCCGCCGTGGCCCCGCCGCCGCCGTCCGGCATCCAACCGCCCAGGCGCAGCCCGGACAGCAGCGTCCAGCCCGCGAGCGCGACCAGCGTCACGGCCACCAGCGCGGCGAGCCGTCCGCGTAGCAGCGTCAGCGTGCGGGCGACGGTCACGCCGATCAGGCCGAACAGCGGCGCGGTGCCGAGCACGAACCCGGACATCACGGCCGCGCCGCCCGACGGTGACCGCGACGACACCGCGAGCAGCTCGGCCGTCAGCGTCAGCGCACATGGCAGGAGCAGCGTTGCGGCGCCCAGCACGATCGGCCGGTGCGTTCCGGACGGCGCCGCGCAGTGGCCGTCCGCGCCGCCCTTCGGAGCCCGCCGCAGCAGCCTGCGCGCCAGCCGGAAGTCCAGCAGGTCGAGGGCGAAGAGCATCAGCAGCACCGCCGCCCCGATGAGCAGGATCGCCCTGGTCCGCGGTCCCGGCTCCACCGCCCCGCCGGCCAGGCCGAGCAGGGCGCCCAGCGCGGCGTGCGTGACGAGCTTGGCCGACAGGAACACCGCCACCGGACGGACCGGTCCGGCCTCCCCGCGCACCGCCCCGGTCAGCAGACCCAGCTGGACGGTCGCGCAGCTCGTCCCGCCGGCGACGAGGCCGGTGCCGAATCCAGTAACGAACAGCGCGGCAGCATTCATCACCTCACCTCCGGAGCGGGACAGTTCCCGCGTGGGCCGGTGCCAACGCGTTACCGGAAGCGAGCAGACCGTAACCGCGCCGCGATCGCGCCCGCCCTCCCACGCCTATGGACGCCCGCCCCATCCCGCCCCGACCAGCGCCCGGCAGCCGCTGAAGCAAAGCCGCGACGGCCCGCGAACCATCCGCAACCGGGCGTGCGGCACCCGCTCTGCGCGCTTCGAACGGATTAGGTGCTGGCCGAAACCTCGACCGACGCGAAGGCCGCCCGGCATGTCAAGGCGCGGTCGGCGACCGCACAGGGCCGAGCTGCGCGGACAACCTCCGGACAACCTCCGGACAACCTCCGGACAACCTCCGGACAGGCTCCGGGCAGGCTCCGCGGGGGTCAGTGGCCGCGGGAGTTCGAGCCCGCCGTGGAGTTGTTCTCGGAGGACGGATCGTCGGCGGCGGCCTCGCTCTGCGCGCCGGAGTTCCTGTCGGGCTCCGTCCGCGGCTGGGAAGGCCGGCCGGCCGGGATGTCGGAGACGGAGAACAGCGGCGTGCCCGGCGTGGTGGCCGGCGGGATGCCGGGCGCGGAGGCCGGGGTCGCGTTGAGCGCGATGGCCGCGTCGGCGAGGTCGCGTTCGAGCTCCTCGACCTCGGCGCGCAGCTCGTCCGGGACCTGGTCGCGGAGGCGGGCGACGCGTTCGCGCGCGACGGCGATCCGCTGGACGGCCGGGCCGGGCGACGGCGTGGCGCGCAGCTGCGCGGCCTGGTCGCGCAGCAGCGCCGCCTGCTCCCTGAGCTGGCGGTTCTTGTTGTGCAGCTCGACGAACACCGAGACCTTGGCGCGCAGCACCCACGGGTCGAACGGCTTGGAGATGAAGTCGACCGCGCCCGCCGCGTAGCCGCGGAAGGCGTAGTCGGGGTCGCTGTCCACCGCGGTGAGGAAGATGATCGGCAGATCGCGGGTCTTCTTGCGCCGCTTGATGTCGCGGGCCGTCTCGAACCCGTCCATGCCGGGCATGATCACGTCCAGCAGGATCACCGCGTACTCGTCGGTGAGCAGCGCCTTCAGGGCCTCCTCGCCCGAGCGCGCCCGGACCAGGTCCTGGTCGAGCGAGCTGAGGATCGCCTCGAGCGCGACCAGGTTCTCGTCCCGGTCGTCCACGAGCAGGATCTTCGCCTTGTCGTCCACGCGTTGCCTTCCCTTTGCGGGGCTGCTGTTCGGGCGCGGCGCCCGCCGGCGTCCCCGGTGCGGGGCCGCGCGGCGGGCGCCCGGGGACGCGGTGTCAGCCGATGACCGAGCGGCCGAGCCAGACCCGCATGACCTCGAGCAGGCGGTCCACGTCCACCGGCTTCGGTATGTAGTCCGACGCGCCCGCCGCGAGGCTCCGCTCCCGGTCGCCCTTCATCACCTTGGCCGTGATCACGATGATCGGCAAGTCGGCGAACTGCGGCATCTCGCGGATGGCGGCCGTGGTGGCGTATCCGTCGAGACCCGGCATCATCACATCCATCAGGACGAGAGCGACGTCCGGATTGCGGTGCAGCAGGTCGATTCCGGCCTGCCCGTCCTCGGCGTAGAACACCTCCATCCCGTACCCCTCCAGCACGCTGGTGAGGGCGAAGACGTTGCGCACGTCGTCGTCGACGATGAGCACCTTGCGGCCCGCGAGGATGGTGTCGGTGAAGTCGGCGGGCGGTTCGGACAGCAGCCCCGAGATCGCCGCGCCGCCGTCGTCGCCGGGCGCGCCGTCCGCGTTGCCGGCCGCGGCGACCGCCGCCGCCGCGGAGGCGCTCGCCGGATCGGCCGCCGTGAGCGACGGGACCAGCAGGTCCGGGGCGGACGCGCCGTCCCCGCCGCCGTTGGCCAGCGCCGGGTCGGCGGAGGCCAGCTCCGGCGCGGGCGAGGCCGTGCCCTCCAGCGGGACGGCCGGACGCCGCCGTCCGTCCGGCTCGGAGTAGTGCGCGGGCAGGTACAGCGTGAACACGCTGCCCTTGCCCGGCTCGCTGCGGACCTGGATCTCGCCGCCGAGCAGCCGGGCGATGTTCCGGCTGATCGACAGGCCGAGGCCGGTGCCGCCGTAGCGCCGGTTGGTGGTGCCGTCCGCCTGGGTGAACGGCTCGAAGATCACCTGGAGCTTGTCCGCGCTCACCCCGATGCCGGTGTCGATCACGCGGAAGGCCAGCACGTCCGGGGTCTGCCAGAGCGAGGCGAGCGCGAAGTCGGTGTCGCCGGCGGGCTCGATGACCAGCCGCACCTGCCCCTCGGCGGTGAACTTCACCGCGTTGGACAGCAGGTTCCGCAGCACCTGCTGGAGCCGCTGCTCGTCGGTGAACAGCGTCTCCGGGACGCCCTCCGCGACCTCCACGCCGAAGTCGAGGCCCTTGTCGAGCGACAGGGGCCGGAACGTCGCCTCCACGTAGTCGACCAGCGCCGACACCGGCAGCCGCTGCGGGTGCAGCTCCATCTTGCCCGCCTCGACCTTGGCCAGGTCGAGGATGTCGTTGATCAGCTCCAGCAGGTCGGTGCCGGAGTCGTGGATCGTGCGGGAGAACTCGACCTGCTTGTCGGTGAGGTTGCCGCCGGGGTTCTCCGACAGCAGCTTGGCCAGCACGAGCAGGCTGTTCAGCGGGGTGCGCAGCTCGTGCGACATGTTCGCCAGGAACTCCGACTTGTACCGCGAGGACACCGCGAGCTGCTCGGCGCGCTCCTCCAGCGTCCGGCGGGCCTGCTCGATCTGGAAGTTCTGGATCTCGATCGCCCGGTTCTGCTGGGCCAGCAGCGCCGCCTTCTCCTCCAGTTCGGTGTTGGAGTGCCGCAGCTCGCCCTGCTGCCGCTGGAGCTCGTCCGAGCGCTCCTGGAGCTCCTGGGCGAGCCGCTGCGACTCGGTCAGCAGCGCCTCGGTGCGGGTGTTGGCCCGGATCGCGTTCAGCGTCACCCCGATCGTCTCGATCAGCTGGGTGAAGAACGCGAGGTGGACGTCGGTGAACCGGGAGAACGAGGCCAGCTCGATCGCGCCGAGCACCTCGTCCTCGAACACGATCGGCAGCACGATGACGTTCACCGGGGACGCCTCGCCGAGCCCGGAGCCGATCTTGACGTAGTCGGCCGGGGCGCCGTCGATCAGGACCGTCCGGCGTTCCAGCGCGGCCTGCCCGACCAGGCCCTCGCCGGGCTGGAACCGCACGTCGCGCAGCCGGTCGCGGGGGATGCCGTACCCGGCGATCAGCACCAGCTCGCGCTCGCCCGGCTGCCCCTCGGCGAGGTAGAACGCGCCGTACTGGGCGCTGGCGGTCGGGGTCAGCTCGTTCATGATCAGGTTGGCGACCTGGTACAGGTCGCGGTGGCCCTGCATGAGCCCGCCGATCCGGGCCAGGTTGGTCTTGAGCCAGTCCTGCTCCTCGTTCGCGCGGGTCGTCTCGCGCAGCGTCGCGACCATCAGGTTCACGTTGTCGGACAGCTCGGCGACCTCGCCGCGCGCCTCCACCGTGATCGTCCGGGTCAGGTCGCCGCGCGCCACCGCGCTCGCCACCTCGCCGATCGCCCGGACCTGGGTGGTCAGGTTGGACGCCAGCTCGTTCACGCTCTCGGTCAGCCGCTTCCAGGTGCCGGACACGCCCTCGACCTCGGCCTGGCCGCCGAGGCGACCCTCGGTGCCGACCTCGCGGGCGACGCGGGTGACCTCCGAGGCGAACGAGGACAGCGTGTCGACCATCGTGTTCAGCGTCGTCTTCAGCGACAGGATCTCGCCCTGCGCGTCCACGTCGATCCGCTTGGTCAGGTCGCCGTCGGCCACCGCCGTCGCGACCTGCGCGATGTTGCGGACCTGGTAGGTCAGGTTGGACGCCATCCCGTTGACGTTGTCGGTCAGGTCCTTCCACATGCCGCCCGCGCCGGGCACGCTCGCCTGGCCGCCGAGGCGTCCCTCGGTGCCGACCTCGCGGGCGACGCGGGTGACCTCGTTGGCGAAGGCCGACAGGGTGTCGACCATGGTGTTGATGGTGTCCTTGAGCTGGAGGATCTCGCCCTGCGCGTCGACGCCGATCTTCTTGGTCAGGTCGCCGTGCGCGACCGCCGTGGTGACCTGGGCGATCCCGCGCACCTGGACGGTCAGGTTGTTCGCCATCGAGTTGACGTTGTCGGTGAGGTCCTTCCAGATCCCCGACACGCCGTGCACCTTCGCCTGGCCGCCGAGGCGTCCCTCGGTGCCGACCTCGCGGGCGACGCGGGTGACCTCGTTGGCGAAGGCCGACAGGGTGTCGACCATGGTGTTGATGGTGTCCTTGAGCTGGAGGATCTCGCCCTGCGCGTCCACGGTGATCTTCTTGGTCAGGTCGCCCTCCGCGACCGCCGTCGTCACCTGCGCGATGTTGCGGACCTGGTAGGTCAGGTTGGACGCCATGCCGTTGACGTTGCTGGTCAGGTCCTTCCAGACGCCGCTCACGCCCGGCACCCGCGCCTGGCCGCCGAGGCGTCCCTCGGTGCCGACCTCGCGGGCGACGCGGGTCACCTCGTCGGCGAACGCCGAGAGCGTGTCGACCATCTGGTTCACCGTGGACTTCAGCTGGAGGATCTCGCCCTGCGCGCCGGCGGTGACCTTCTTGGTCAGGTCGCCCTCGGCCACCGCCGTGGTGACCTGCGCGATGTTGCGGACCTGGCTGGTCAGGTTGTTCGCCATCGCGTTCACGTTGTCGGTGAGGTCCTTCCAGACCCCCGACACGCCGTGCACCTTCGCCTGGCCGCCCAGCTGCCCCTCGGTGCCGACCTCGCGGGCGACGCGGGTCACCTCGTCGGCGAACGCCGAGAGCGTGTCGACCATCTGGTTCACGGTGAGCTTCAGCTCCTGGAGCTCACCGGCCGCCTCGACGGTCACCTTCCGGGTCAGGTCGCCGCGCGCCACCGCCGTCGTCACCTCGGCGATGTCGCGGACCTGGCTGGTCAGCCGGTCGGCCATCACGTTCACCGCGGCGTTGACGTCGCGCCAGCGGCCGGACATGCCGCGCGCGGACGCCTTGCCGCCCAGCCGCCCCTCGGTGCCGACCTCCCGGGCGAACTGGGTGACCTCCCAGGTGAACTGGTCGAGCAGCTCGACCATCGCGTTCACCGACTTGGCCATGCGCAGCAGCTCGCCCCGCATCGGGCGGCCCCCGGCGCGCAGCTCGACCCGCTGGTTCAGGTCGCCCTTGGCGACCGCCTCCACGACCTTGTACATGCCGGTGGCGAGGTCGGTCAGCTTGTCGAGGATGGCGTTGGAGTCCTCGATCGCGCCCGCCCAGGAGCCGCGCAGCGTGCCCGGCGTGAGCCGGCCCCGCATCTGCCCGTCGCGGCCGATCTCCCGGCGCACCCGGGCCAGCCCGGAGGCGACCTGGTGGCCGTTGTCGCGGATCTGGTCGACTATCGCGAGCGCCTCGGCGACCGCCCCGTCGCCCGTGACCTCCACGGGCGTGCGGAGCCTGCCGTCCCGGACCGCCGCCAGGGCGCGCAGCAGCGGCTCCAGGTCGGCGTCGCTGTATCGCGGGGAGGTGTCGCGTGAGACACCGTCTCCCGGTCGGCTTCGCGTGGCGCTACGGGGCATCAGTCCATCCTCCTGGCCGACGGGTGCCCGCTGGCTCGGGCGCCTCGTCAGGCCCGCATCTGTACTTTACGTCGCCACAGGCCCGGCGGCTGCGCACCAGGGCCGTCCACCTCGGCGAGGCCGGTCCGCGACGCCGGTCCGCGATGCCGCCGGGGACGACCTCACCCGCCCCCCGCGGGCTTCGTGTTACGGTCTGTCCCGGCGTGAGCACGGCGGACGGCGCCGGTGTCCGGCTGGTTGAGCCAGTCTGTCACGGCGGCCAGACTCAGAAGCGACGACGAGCGAGGGACGGCAGTTGGAGCGGCACAGGGCGGTGGCCACCTTCCCGTCCGCTGCGGCCTCCGTGGCGGACGCGCGCCGCTTCGTCCAGCGGACCCTGCGCGAGTGGGGCATGGCCGACGCCGTGGACGACGCGGTGCTCGCGACCAGCGAACTCGCCACCAACGCGGTCGCCTACGCGGGCACCGCCTTCGACGTGACCTGCACGCTCACCGACGACGAGATCCTCATCGAGGTCCGCGACCGGCACCCCACGCGGACGCCGGTGATGCCCGGGGTCACCGCCGCCAGCGGGCGCGGCCTCCCCTCGATCGCCCGGCTCGCCGCGTCCTGGGGCGTCGACTACGACCACGAGAGCAAGGGCATCTGGTTCCGCCTGCCCAGGCCCGGGCTCGAACCGGAGCCCGAGGAACCGCCGACCGACGACTTCGCGCGCCGTCCGGGATTTCCGGCCCGGCCGGAGGGCGCGGCCGGAGAGACCGTGATCCCGGGCGCGCCGGGCGGCCGGCTCGGCGCCGACTCCGGCTGGAGCGTCCCGGAATCCGATTCGGCTTCGATCCGCGGCAACGCGTCCGACGCCGGCGGAACGGGCGCGGACCGGACGAAGCGTCCGGGCGGAGCGAACCGCTCGGTGGGCGTCCGCACCAGGGCCCGCGCCGGCGGACGCGCCGCGGCACCCCTTGGACGGCGCTCAGAGCCCCCCGCGCTGCCCGCGGCGAGCGACCGGCTCCTGCGCACCCCGGCGGGCGTCGAGTCGCTTGAGGACGCCCTCACCTCCGTACGCGACCTGCTCGACGCCGAGGGCGCGGCCGTCCTGCTCACCGAACGCGACGGCACCCTCGTCGTCGCCGCGTCCGCCGGGCTCACCACCGAACCCGGCCCGGACGAGCTGTCGGTCGTCAACCTCGGCCCCGACGCCCGCGCCGGATCGCCCTGGATCGCCAGCGACGCGTCCGACCCGGTCGCCGCCGCGCTCCGCGCCCGCTCCATGGCCGCCGCGCCCCTGGAGAACCAGGGCCGCCTCACCGGCCTGGTCGTCGCCGTCTCCGCCGAACCGGGCCGGTTCGAGCCCGCCGACGGCGCCCGGCTCGGCCGGATCGCCGAGGAGATGGCCCTCTCCCTGGAGAAGGCCCGCGTCGGCGAGCTGGAACGGTCCTGGCGCGGCTGGCTCAGCTTCGTCGCCGAGGCCAGCGACCTGCTCGCCGGGACCCTCGACCAGGAGCGCACCATGGCCCTGGTCGCCCAGCTCGTGGTGCCCCGCCTGGCCACCTGGTGCGCCGTCTACACCGACAGCGACGCCGGACCGCCCGCCCTCGCCTACGTCTGGCACGCCGACGAGACCCGCGCCGACGCGCTGCGCGACCAGCTCGACAACGTCGCGCAGGGCCCCCGCCCCGACGCGCCCGGCCCCTGGTACGGCCTCGCCGACGCCACCGGCCCCGAGGCCGGGGGCACCGTCCACGCCTTCCCGCTGGTCGCCCGCGGCCGCCGCATCGGCGCCCTCGTCATCGGACGCCCGGCGGGCGACCGGTTCCCGCGCAGCGCCATCGAGCTCGCCGAGGAGCTGAGCCGCCGCGCGGCCCTGGCCGTCGACAACGCCCGCCTCTACTCGGCGCAGACCGCCATGAGCAGCGCCCTCCAGCGCAGCCTCCTCCCGCCCGGCGTGCCCGACATCCCCGGCCTGGAGGTCGCGGTCGTGTACGAGCCCGCGGGGGAGGGCAGCGAGGTCGGCGGCGACTTCTACGACGTGTTCGAATGCCCCGAACGGCAGGGCGGACCGGGCGGGCCGCCCGTCCCCGGCCCCGTGGACCGCTGGCGGTTCGCGATCGGCGACGTGTGCGGCACCGGCCCGCAGGCCGCCGCCGTGACCGGCCTCGCCCGGCACGCGCTGCGCATCCTCGCCGCCGAGGAACTGCCCGTCCCCGGCGTGCTGGCCCGGCTGAACCGGCTGATCCTCGGCGAGGGCGAGCGCGGACGGCTGCTCACCCTGCTGCACGGCGAGATCACCCCGCGGCCCCGCCGCGACGGCGTGACGATCGGGCTGACCAGCGCCGGGCACCCGCCGCCGCTCATCCTCGACCCGGACGGGACGGTCCACGAGGTCGGCACCGCGCAGCCGCTGCTCGGCGTGTTCGACGGCGTCGACTTCCACGCCGACACCGTCGAACTGCACCGCGGGCAGGTCCTGCTGTGCGTCACCGACGGGGTGACCGAGCGGCGGCACGGCGGACGGCTGCTCGGCGACGACGGCGGCCTGGAGCGGCTCCTCGCGGGCTGCACCGGGCTGAGCGCGGGCGCGGTCGCCGCCCGGATCCAGCGGGCGGTCCGCGACTTCGGGCCCGAACCGTCCAACGACGACGTCGCGCTCATCGTCCTACGCGCGTCATGATGGGAACGGCTATCGGTAAGGTGGTGTGGCGTGGGGCTTGCCTTGCACACGACACGGGGTGAAGGCCGCGCGACGGTGTCGGCGCGCGGCTCCATCGACCTGCACTCCTCCGACGAGCTGCGGGCTCGCCTGACCGAGTTGCTCGACACCGGTGAACGCGCGGTGGTGGTGGATCTCGCCGCCGTCGACTTCTGCGACTCGTCCGGCCTGAACGTGCTCGTGCGCGCCTACAAGCACGCGCGCGCCCAGAACGCGACGCTCACGGTCACCGGCGCCTACGGCCGCGTGGAGAACGTCCTGCGGACCACCGGGCTCGACCGCTTCCTTCTCGGCGACGCCGAAGAAGGGGTCGGCTGATGTCCGGTGCCGTGACCGAGACCACACTGCGCGCGGCCCCGCAGACGGAGGCCGTCGAGTACGCGCGCCGCCTGGCCGCGCGCACGATGCGCACGTGGGCGCTCATGGAGCGCGAGGAACTCGTCACCGCCATCGTCGCCGAACTGGTCGCCAACGCCGTCCGGCACGCCGGGACGGCCTTGGAGCTGCGCCTCCAGCGCGGCGCCGGACGCATCCGCGTAGAGGTCCGCGACCGCGCGAGCCAGATGCCGCGCCTGACCGTCCCCGGCCCGCTGGACGAGTCGCACCGCGGCCTGTTCATCGTCGACCGCTTCTCCACCGCCTGGGGCGCCGAACCCGTCACCGGCGGCAAGGTCGTCTGGGCCGAAGTAGCTCTATGAATTGAGCCTCCGGCAGCTCTATGAATTGAGCCTCCGGTTCCGAGCGGCTCGCCTGGCGGCTCGCCTCTCGGCCCGGATGCTCGTGCGAACGCGGCGTCGCTTCGCGATCAACCGCTCGGAGGCTCGCCTTCGGCTTCGCCCCCGAGCGGTTGCCAACGCGTTCGCGTGCGGGGTCCGGTCCTTGCTGGGGCGTCCGGTCGGGACCCCGGTCAGGAGCTCTTGCGGTAGAGCTCGGCCACCATGAACGCCAGGTCGAGGGACTGGCCGCGGTTGAGGCGCGGGTCGCAGGCCGTCTCGTAGCGCTGGTGCAGGTCCGACTCGTCGATCTCGTCGCCGCCGCCGACGCACTCGGTCACGTCGTCGCCGGTGAACTCGATGTGGATGCCGCCCGGGTGGGTGCCGAGCGAGCGGTGCACCGCGAAGAACCCGGCCACCTCGTCCAGCACGTCGGTCACCCGGCGCGTCTTGTGCCCGGACGGGGCCTCGAAGGTGTTGCCGTGCATCGGGTCGCACACCCACGCGACGGGGGAGCCGTTGCGGGTCACCTTCTCCACCAGCGGCGGCAGCGCGTCCCTGATCTTGTCCGCGCCCATCCGCGTGATGAACGTCAGCCGGCCCGGCTGACCGGACGGGTTCAGCCGCTCCATCAGCGCCAGGGCGTCGTCCGCCGTCGTGGTCGGGCCGAGCTTCACCCCGATCGGATTGTGGATGCGGCTCAGGAAGTCCACGTGCGCGCCGTCGAGCTGCCGGGTGCGCTCGCCCAGCCACAGGAAGTGCGCCGACACGTCGTACGGGGAACCCGTGCGGCTGTCGATGCGGGTCAGCGCGCGCTCGTACTCCAGGATCAGCGCCTCGTGGCTGGAGTAGAACTCCACGCCGTGGAACTCGTCCGGATTCGCGCCGCACGCCTTCATGAACGTCAGCGCCCGGTCGATCTCGCCCGCGAGCTGCTCGTAGCGGCGGCCCGCCGGGCTCTGCGCCACGAAGTCCTGGTTCCAGGCGTGCACCTGCCGCAGGTCGGCGTAGCCGCCCTTGGTGAACGCCCGGCACAGGTTCAGCGTGACCGAGGACGAGTAGTACGCCTGCAGCAGCCTGCGCGGGTCGTTGCGGCGCGCCCCGGGCGAGAAGTCCAGGCCGTTGACCGCGTCCCCCCGGTAGGCGGGCAGCTCCACGCCGTCGCGCACCTCCACCGGCTTGGACCGCGGCTTGGCGAACTGGCCCGCCATCCGCCCGATCTTCACGACCGGGACGCTCGCGGCGTAGGTGAGCACGACCGCCATCTGGAGCAGGGTCTTCAGCTTGTTGCGGACGTCGTCGGCGGTCGAGCCGGCGAACGTCTCCGCGCAGTCGCCGCCCTGCAACACGAACGCGCGTCCGTGCGCCACCTCGGCGAGCCTGTCCCTGAGCTGGTCGCACTCGCCCGCGAAGACGAGCGGGGGCTGCTTGGCGAGTTCGGCGGCCACGGCCCCGACCTCCGCCGGGTCGTCCCATGTCGGCTGCTGCAGTGCCGGGAGGCCGCGCCAGGCGTCCAGCTCCCCCGTGACGCTTGATGTACTCACGGTCGACAAGGCTATGGCACACGAGGCGTACCGGCACTAGCAGGACGGCGTACTCGGCATCGGTCCAATGCGCCGGACGGGACGGCCCGTCCAGAAACGCGAACGCCGCCGCGGAAAATCGCGACGGCGTCCGGCAGGGTCTTCGGGCCTGGGCTGCGGCGTCCGGGCTGCGGGGGACGGCGCCCGCTCGGGCGACCCGGCCGCCGGGCGGGGCGGCGGGTCAGGCGGCCCGGCTGCGGGAGCGCGGATCGACCGCGTGGGGGAGCGGACGATCTCCGGCGGCGGTGAGGGTGCGGGCCGCGAGGGGCTCGTGCTCGCTCGCCATCTGCCGCAGCCGCCGCAGCGACCGGTCGGTGATCTGCCGCACCCGGTTGTGGCTCAGCCCGTACCGCGCGCCGATCTGCGCGTACGACAGCGGCTGGCCGTTGTCCATCCCGAACCGCGCGCGCAGGATCGCCGACTCGCGCTCGGGCAGGCGCTCCAGCATGCGGCCGAGGCCCTCCAGGTCGTCCAGCGCCATGACCTCGGCCTCGGGCGTCACGGCCTCCGGATCCTCCAGGAGGTCGCCCATGGCGGTCTCGCCGGCGTCGTCGACGGTCGCGTCCAGGCTGGCCGGGTCGCGCCGCCAGCGCAGCAGCTCCTCCACGTGCTCGGTCTCGGCGCCCACGGCCTGAGCCAGCTCCTCGCGGCTCGGCTCGCGGCCGAGCTCGCGGCTGAGCTGCCGCTCCGCGCGGCGCAGCCGGGACAGCTCCTCCTCCACGTGGACGGGAAGCCGAATCGTGCGCGCGGTGTGGCTCAGCCCGCGCCCGATGGCCTGCCGGATCCACCAGGTCGCGTAGGTCGAGAACTTGAATCCACGCCGGTAGTCGAACTTCTCCACCGCGCGCATCAGCCCGAGGTTGCCCTCCTGGATGAGGTCGATGAGCGGTAGCGAATCGGTCGGGTACTTGCGGGCGATGGACACGACGAGACGGAGGTTGGCCTCGACGAAGCGCTGCTTGGCGCGCAGCCCCGCCTCGACCAGCGCCTCCAGCTCCTCGCGCGAGGTGCCGGAGGGGATGCGGTCCTCCTCGAGGAGCTGCTCGGCGTAGAGCCCGCCCTCGATCGCCTTCGCCAGATCGACCTCCTCCACCGCGTCCAGTAGCGGGGTACGGCCGATCCGGTCGAGATACGCCCCGACGAGGTCCTTGTCGGGGGTGTCGACCCTGTCGCCCTTGTTACGGGTTGCAGCCATCCTGACCCTTCTTCGGTGCGATCTCCCTAGGAGGAGAACGCTAATTACCGTCCTGTGATTCCCAACTTGGGAATACTTCGGTTGCGTACGCCGCTCTACCTGTCCTGATACCCGTACCGAGGAGAAAACGACATGGCGACGGTCACACTGACCGCGGAGAACTTCGACGAGGTCGCGAAGAGCGACGGTGTCGTGCTGGTCGACTTCTGGGCGTCGTGGTGCGGGCCGTGCCGCATGTTCGCCCCGGTCTTCGAGAAGTCGGCCGAGAAGCACCAGGACATCGTCCACGCCAAGGTCGACACCGAGGCCGAGCAGGAGCTGTCGCAGCGCTTCGGGATCTCCTCGATCCCCACGCTGATGGCGATCCGGGACGGCGTGATCGTCTTCGCCGAGCCGGGCGCGCTGCCCGAGCAGGCGCTCGAGAGCATCATCCAGCAGGTCAGGGACTTGGACATGGAGGATGTACGCCGCCGCCTCCAGGCCTGACGCCCTTCCTCTCCGGCCTGACGCTCACGGCGAAGGCCCGACGACGCGACGCCTCCTCCGGCCGTCCCGCAGAGGGCGGCCGGAACGCGCACGCGCGCGATGCACGATGATGGACGGGTGCTGGCCGACGTCGTCGAATACCTCATCTGCCCGGTGTGCGGGGATCCTCTCGCTCAGGACGACCGAGGGCTGCGCTGCCCGAGCCGCCACAGTTTCGATGTCGCCAGGCAGGGCTACGCGAACCTGCTTCCCGGGAACGCCCGTCCTGGCACCGCCGACACCCCTGAGATGGTGCGCGCGCGGGAAGAGTTCCTGACAGCGGGACACTTCTCCCCGATGGCCGACGCTCTCCGGCGTCTCGTGGCGGCGACGCTGCAAGATTCCGGCACGCGCGACGGCTGTCTTCTGGACGCGGGTGCGGGAACGGGTTACTACCTGAAGGCCGTCCTGGACGCACCCGAGGTCGAGAAGACCGCCGGGCTCGCTCTGGACATCTCCAAGCACGCCGCACGGCGAGCGGCTCGCGCGCACCCGCGCATCGGCGCGATCGTCGCCGACCTCTGGCGACCGCTTCCGGTGGCGGACGGCGCCGCGATCGCCGTACTGAACGTCTTCGCGCCTCGAAACGCGGCCGAGTTCCACCGCGTCCTTCGGGCGGACGGGCCGCTGGTCGTCGTCACGCCGTCCAGCCGGCACCTGGGACCGCTCGTGGACGCGCTCGGCCTCCTCAAGGTGGACGACCAGAAATCGGAGCGCACCGACGCCGCGCTCGCCGACCACTTCGCCTTGGTCACGCGCGAGGAACTGGAGTTCGAAGCGTCACTCACGCACGAGGAGATCCTCACCCTCGTGGGCATGGGCCCGAGCGCCCACCACATCGCGACGGACACCCTCGCGGCGAGAGTCAGCGAGCTGCCCGACCCGTACCCGGCGCCGCTGTCGTTCGTGCTCTCGCACTTCCGGCCCAAGCCCTCACCCGGACGGCCGGACCGGATACCTCCAGAAGCACCTGCGGGACGTCCCCAGGAGTGAGCCGAGGGCGCACGTCGGGCGCGTCCACGACTTCGTACATGAACGAGACCGCGGCCGAGCGAACCGACGCGTCGAGCAGGACACGCTGCAACGCCTGACCCGCGCGCACCCACGAGTCCGGCCGATCGCCTCGCGTACTCATTACCGCTCGACGGACGGGACTCCCGGGTTCGGCGGAGAGCACGTCCCACCTCACGCCCTCAAGACGTGCCGCCTCAGCAAGGCCGGTGAGCAACAAGGGGGACGGTGTTCCCACCGCACCGGGCCGACGCCCCGGAGACGGTCGCATGGTCGCCGCGTAGAGGAGCCGTTCGGCACGGGAGGTGCGATGACTGCGCACGAGCCGCACACGCGCGAGCAGAGTCGGCTCTTCGGGGTCAGGGACGAGACGAACGACCGCCCCGTGACCGAGCTGCGCGGCGGCCAGCCTCAGGTTCATCAGCGCCGCGCCGCAGGCGATGTGAAGACCTCGGCCGCGCGGATCGTCCATGGCTTGGAAGAGGGCTGGATCGGCGTGCACCTCGATCCCGCCGTCGGACGGGCAGAACCGCCAGGCCCGCAGATCGTGGATCGAAGGGCCCACGGTCGCGGCGACGACGAGCCGTTCCGTCGACGACCGTCCGCCTGTCGGTCCGCTCGTGGGGAGGAACGGGTACATGTGGCGCTCCCTCCTGCCACCCGGACGAGGTGAGCGGAACCGTACCGCACGCCGACCTGGGGATCCCAGGGGAGATGTCCGGTTCGCCGCCGCTGATTTGACCATGTCGAGGACGGCTCCTAAAGTTGGGAACACCCCGAGGGGATGCGGGACGCCGAGACCGGCGGACGGCCCCGGGGAACCGGATCGGAAAATCGGTTCGAGCCAGTCTCGGACTGATGTACGATGGTCCGGTCAGCCTGGAACGGGATGCAGAACGCCGAAACGGCGGTCGGCCCGGTGGGCGACTCACGAGGAATCAACGTCAGCCGACTTCGGTCCGGCCGATGTTCGACGCCCGTGAACCGGTGAAACTGGAGAGTCGGAAACGCTCGAACGAGCCGATTTGACTCCCGAGGGAAGCCGGGTAAGTTTGAAGGGTTGCCCCGGAGCGAGGCCCGCGGAGGCGGGTGGAGCGCGGTGGGTGTCCGTTTCTTGAGAACTCAACAGCGTGTTAAAAGCCAGTGCCTTTATAGATCAGGCGATGCGCCTGGTCACCCCGTGGCCCTGACCGGAAGGTCGGGGTGGGGATTTCTTTGA
>NZ_JBHSIT010000024.1:0-43752 GCF_042652125.1 Actinomadura gamaensis
CGTTGGTCGTTCGGTGGTTATGGCGAGGGGGAAACACCCGGTCCCATCCCGAACCCGGTAGTTAAGCCCCTCAGCGCCGATGGTACTGCATGGGAGACTGTGTGGGAGAGTAGGACACCGCCGGACTATAATTGGTCGAGGGTCGCCCCGATTAGGGGGCGGCCCTCGACTCATGTATAGGACCTGTCAAAGTAGGCTGCAAGGGTCCATCGAAGTACCGAGAACAGTGACGGACGTGATGAGCGCGGAAGAGGACGGCCGCAGCGAAGAAGGCCGCGAGCGGCGGGGCAAGAACGGCGGTCAGGGGGAACCCGGCCGTCGTGCGGGCGGTGCCCGCGGCGGCTTCGGGGGCAACGGTCCCCGGCGCGACGGGGGACCGCGCGGAGGCGCGCCTCGCTCCGGCGGTGAACGCGGCCGCTTCGGCGGCAACGGCGGGGACCGCGGTCGGCCGGGTGGTCAGGGCTCTCACGGGCGTTCGTTCTCCGGTGGCCGCGGCAACGCGGGCGGCGGGTGGCGTGACCGGCCGGGCGGGCAGCGCGACGATCGAGGTCAGGGACGTCCGTTCCGTGGCTCCGACGACCGGCGTGGTCCCGGCGGCGATGACCGCCGCGAGAACCGTTACGGCGGCGACAAGCGCTTCCAGAGCGGTGGCCAGGGCCGTCGTTTCGAGGAGCGCGGTGAGCGCCGTCCCGGAAACGACGACGGCCGGCGCTTCGAGGACCGGGGCGAGCGGCGTTTCGAGGACCGGGGCGGTCGCGATGACCGCGGTGGCCGGCGCTTCGAGGGACGTGGCGACCGCGGGGCAGGTGGCGGAGGCTTCCGCCAGGGCGGGCGGTTCGAGGGCCGGCGGGACGACCGCCGATCCGAGGGCGGCTTCCGCGATGACCGGCGTCCTGGCGGCGGCTTCCGCCAGGACCGCGACGACCGCGGCGGCGGTTTCCGCGACCGCGACGACCGTCGTGGCGGCGGGCGTTACGAGGACCGGGGCGCCCGGCCAGGTGGCTTCCAGAGCCGTGACGACCGTCGTGGTGGCTTCCAGGGCCGGGATGACCGCCGAGGCGGGTTCCAGGGCCGGGATGATCGGCGTGATGGCCCTCAGGGGCGTGACGAGCGTTCGAGTGGTTTCCAGAGCCGTGGCGACCGTCCGGGTGGCTTCCAGGGCCGCGACGATCGTCGTGGCGGGTTCCAGGGACGGGACGACCGTCGCGGGGGCCAGCATGACCGCGACGAGCGGCGTGGTGGATACCAGGGACGTGACGACCGTCGCGGCGGGTTCCAGAACAGGGACGACCGGCGTGGCGGTTACCAGGGACGCGGGGATGACCGGCGTCCCGGTGGCCAGGACCGCGATGATCGGCGCGGTGGCTTCCAGGGGCGGGACGACCGTTCCGGGGGTTACCAGGGGCGCGGTGAGCGTTCCGGCGGGTTCCAGGACCGTGGCGAGCGTCGCGGCGGGTACCAGGGCCGCGATGATCGGCGCGGCGGATACCGGGATCGCGACGAGCGGTCCGGTGGGTCTCAGGACCGGGACGACCGCCGAGGCGGATTCCAGGGCCGGGACGACCGTCGCGGCGGGTTCCAGGACCGTGGCGAGCGCCGTGGTGGCTTCCAGGGGCGGGATGACCGCCGCGGGGGCTTCCGCGGTCGCGATGACCGGCGCGGAGGCCCCGGCCGGGACGACCGTCGCGGTGGATACCAGGGCCGGGACGACCGGCGTGAGGGCTTCCAGGGACGCGGCGGGCGTCGTCCTCAGGACGGGGAGCGGCGCTCGTACGGGCCGTCCCGCCGCCGGGACGAGTCGCAGGAGCGGCCGGCGCCCAAGCACGACGATCCGCTGCTGCCGGACGACGTGACCGGTGCCGAGCTGGACGAGGAGGCCCGCGAGGAGCTCCGCACGCTGCCCAAGGACCTCGCGGCCCGGGTGGCGCGGCATCTGGTGATGGCGGGCCGGCTCGCCGAGGAGGACCCCGAGCTGGCGTACAGGCACGCGCGGGCCGCGCGGCGACTGGCGTCGCGGGTCGGGATCGTCCGGGAGGCGGCCGGGCTCGCGGCGTACGCGGCGGGCGAGTGGGCCGACGCGCTGGCCGAGCTGCGCGCGGCGCGGCGGCTGGGCGCGGGCGACGAGGCGTACCTGCCGGTGATGGCCGACGCGGAGCGCGGTCTGGGCCGTCCGGAGCGGGCGCTCGACCTGATCAAGTCGCCGGAGGCGGCGCGCCTGGACCAGATGGGCGCGGTCGAGCTGCGGATCGTGGAGTCCGGCGTCCGCCGGGACCTCGGCCAGTTCGACGCGGCCGTGGTGACGCTCCAGGTGCCGGAGCTGCGCGACCGCAGGTTGCGGCCGTGGTCGGCGCGGCTGTTCTACGCCTACGCGGACGCGCTGGTGGACGCGGGACGCGAGGAGGAGGCGTCGGAGTGGTTCGCCCGCTCGGCCGCCGCTGACCGCGACGCCGAGACCGACGCGGCCGAGCGGTACGCCGAGCTGGAGGGCCTCGACATCCTCGACACCGAGGAGGGCGACGAGATCACCGAGAGCGGGGACGAGTCCGCGCCCGAGGCGGTCGACGCCGCCGAGGCCGTCGAAGTGGACGAGGCGTCCGCCGAGGTCCCGGTCGAGGACGACCCGCGCGCCGAGGAGGAGCCGGACGCCCCCGAGGTCTACGAGGGGGACGACGCCGTCGCCGACGCGGCCGTGGCACCGGCCCCGGTCTTCCTGGAGCCGAAGGCCGAGAACGCCGAGAACCTCGGCGAGGCCGAGGACGCCGACGAGGACGCGGACGAGGAGGCCGGAGACGAGCCTAAGGCCGACGACGAGTCCAAGGCCGACCACGACGAGCCGAAGGGTGACAAGGGCGAGCCCTCCGCCTGATCGAGGTCGCTGACCGCACCGAGCGGGCCCCACGACGGAACCGACCGTCGTCGGGCCCGCTCACGCGTTCACCGGCCTGTTCGTCATCGGACGTTCCAGCTCAGGGTCGGGTTGCGCGGAGGCCGTCGACGAGGATGGAGAGCAATCGTGGTCCTCGCGTGTCGAGTTCGGCGTCGTCCAGGCGTGACAGCCAGCTGATGAGCACGATGACGTCGCGGGCCTCGGCGTCGGCGCGGATGCTTCCGGCCGAGCGGCCGGCGGCCAGCAGCAGCTCCACCGCCTCGCCGATCGGGCCGAGGCTGTGCGCGGCGAGGTCCCGCCATGTCGCCGCCTCGATGGCGGCGAACACGTCGCGCTTGACCCGGGCGTAGGCGGCCACGCGGTCGAACCACGCCGCCAGCGCGTCCAGCGGTCGGTGAATCGCCAGCAGGCGCGGGGCCTCGGCGACCAGGTCCTCCACCTCGCTGCGGTACACCTCGGCAAGGAGGTCCTCGCGTGTGGGGAAGTGCCGGTACAGGGTGCCCTGGCCGATGCCGCAGGCCTTCGCCACCGCGTTGAGTTTCAGCTCTCCCGGCTCGTGGACGAGGTCGCGTGCCACTTGGAGGATCCGCTCCCGGTTGCGCTGGGCGTCCGCGCGTCGCGTCCCGCGCACAGAAGCGGACACGTGTCCGGTAGGGTCGTCAGGGTAAACGGACATGTGTCCTATTCTAGGCGAGAGGTTCTTCATGACCGTTCAGGGCAAGGTCATCGCCATCACCGGCGCCAGCAGCGGGATCGGCGAGGCGACGGCTCGCCACCTCGCCTCGCTCGGCGCGGCCGTGGTCCTCGGCGCCCGCCGTACCGAGCGGCTGGACCGGCTGGTCGGCGAGATCGAGGCCGCCGGCGGCGAGGCGGTCGCCACGCGTGTGGACGTCACCGATCCCGACGACCTCCACTCGCTCGTGAACCTCGGTGTCGAGCGCTTCGGCCGGCTGGACGTGCTGGTGGGCAACGCCGGGATCAGCAAGATCAGCCCCGTTGCCGATCTGGACGTCGAGGGCTGGTCGGCGATGGTCGATGTGAACGTCAAAGGGGTGCTGCACGGGATCGCCGCCGCCCTGCCGGTGTTCCGCCGCCAGGGCGGCGGGCATCTCGTCACCGTCGTCTCGACCTCCGGCCTGAAGATCGTCCCCACCCAGGCGGTGTACGCCGGGACGAAGAACGCGGTGCGCACTCTTCTGGAGGGGCTGCGCCAGGAGAGCACCGACGGGGTGCTGCGGACGACGTCGATCTCCCCCGGCTACGTCCGGACGGAGTTCGTCGACAACGCCGTCGACGACCCGGCCGCGCGCGAGCAGGCCAAGCGGAACATGGCCGAGCTCGGTATCGAGCCCTCGGCCGTGGCCCGGGCGATCGCCTTCGCGATCGACCAACCCGAGGACGTCGAGATCGGGGACCTGACCATTCGACCGACCCGCCAAGGCTGACCGGCACCGCTGACTCGGGAACGAGGGCGGCACGGTGGTCGGGTGAGGAAGGGGTCAGGCGTGGCGGTTGAGGGCGTGGATGATGCCCGCGACGTTGCTCTCGGTGCTGTTGAGGACCTCGTACTTGTGGGCGAGGTCCGGATCGACGTCGTCGGCGGTGATCCGGTAGCGGCCGTCGGTGCGGTCGCGGACCATCGCGACGGCGTGGTCGAGCTCCGGGCTCTCGGCCTGGGCGGCGCGGACGGCGTCCACCCACACGCGCAGTTCCTCGGCGGACCGGTCGAGGGTGTCCTCGACCTCCGTGACCGGGCCGTAGTGCGCGAACAGGAGCCGCGACGGCTGGAGCGCCTTGAACTTGTCCAGGGAGCCGAGCGCGGTGTCGAGGTCGAAGTCCGGCGGCGGCGTCGCGGGCCGGACGTCGGCGGTCTCGGGGATGTAGATCCCGGCGGCGTCCCCGACGTACAGGTCGCCGGTGGCCGAGTCGACCAGGCCGACGTGGTGCTTGGCGTGGCCGGGGGAGTAGTGCGACTCCAGCCGCCGTCCGCCGCCGAGGTCGATCACGCCGGTGTCCTCCACGGCGCGGATGCGGGCGGCCTCGGTGGGCTTCAGCTCGCCGAAGAGCGTGTCGAGCAGGTCGCCGTAGACCATGCGGGCGCTGCGCATGAGCCGTTCGGGGCCGGCGAGGTGCCGCGCGCCCTTCTCGTGGACGACGACTTCCGCGTCGGGGTAGAGCTCGGCGATGTCGCCGACGCCCCCGGCGTGGTCGAGGTGGATGTGGGTGACCACGACGGTCGCCAGGTCGGACGCGGAGACGCCGAGCTCGTCCAGGGCCCGCTTGACGACCGGCGCGGAGCCGGCCGTGCCGGGCTCGACCAGGCATGGCCGGTCGGACAGGATCAGGTAACCGGCGGTGATACCGGTGTAGCCCGCCATCCGCGTGTCGATCTCGTAGACGTCGCCGCCCAGCGGGGTGATCGTGGTCTTGGTGTCCATGTCCCGATCATCGCGCCGGGACCGCCGGTTTCTCCAGCCCCCCGGCCGACAGTTCCCCGCCGTCGGTCACCAGGGCGTCGGCGCGCGGCCGTCGGTTCGCGGTGCGCGGTCAGCGCAGGTCGCCCGCGGCGTGCAGGTCGTCGAAGATCAGCTGGTCCACCGGGGAGACCCGGTCGCGGTCGGCGTAGCCGAGCCAGACCGTCTCGGCGATCTCGTTGGCCGGGGTGAGCGTGCCGGTGTAGTCGGCGGCGTAGCAGGTCATGCGGACGACCACGCCCTCGGCCTTGCCGTGCGCCTGCGCCTCCCACGTCCCGACGTGCCGTACGGACGCCGGGTCCAGCGCGACGGTCAGCTCCTCGGAGATCTCGCGCAGCAGGGTCCGCTCGTCGCTCTCGCCGGGCTCGCGCTTGCCGCCGGGCAGGTAGTAGGCGTCCTTGCCGTGGGAGCGGGTGCCGAGGATCCGGCCGTCCTCGATCCGGATCCACGCCACCTTGTCGATCGTTCGTGCCACGGCCCCGACCGTACCGGACGCCCGGAACCGGACGGTGCGTCAGGACGGGTCGAGCAGCCGCAGCACCATCCCCATGCGGGGTTTCGGCCCGAACGACGTCGATTTGCGCGGGACGCGCTCGCCGCCGCCCGCGACGGCCAGCACGTCCGAGATCCGCAGCGGGTTGAGGATCACGGCGGTGCCGCCGGTGCGGCGGGCGCGGGCGAGCGCGGCGGCCGGGTCGTCGTGCACGACCTCGACGCTGCGCTCGTTCTCCGGGACGCCCCAGACGCCCGCGATGAGCAGGTGGTCCAGGACGGCGGTGTCGAGCCGCCGCCAGCGCGGGGAGCGGTCGGGGGGCATCACGGCGGCCAGCCGCGCCGGGTCGGGGTCGGTGAGCAGGTGCAGGCCGTCGCCGCCGCCGAGCAGGAACGCGGGGCGGTCCCCGGCGTCGGCGAGGGCGGCGAGCGCGACGGGCAGCGAGCCGGGCAGCGGGGTGACCTCCATCACGGCCTTGGCCCGTTCCAGCACCCGGTGCGGCGCGAGTCCCGGCAGGACGCGGTGGATGGCGCCGAGCCGCGGCGGGTACCGGGTCGAGTCGACCAGCAGCGCGAGCCCGTGGTCCCAGGGACCGTCGCCGAAACCGGAGCGGTGGTAGCGGGCCTGGAGCGCGCGGTAGGTGGCGTAGCGGTGGTGCCCGTCGGCGATGAGCGCCTGGCGTCCGCGCAGGTCGGCGGCTATCCGGGCGATCCGGACGGGGTCGGTGATGCGCCACACCCGGTGCACGAGGCCGTCGGAGGCGGGGAACTCCATCAGCGGGGCGGCCTCGGCGGTCTCGTCCACGATCCGGGCCGCGTCCCCGCCGCCCTCGTGGATCAGGAAGATCGGCTCCAGGTTGGCGCGCGCCTCGCTCATCAGGGCGAGCCGGTCCCGGACCGGGCCGGGGTAGACGTCCTCGTGCGGCAGGATCACGCCCTGCGACTCGGCGCGCAGCCCGACCGCGCCGAGCAGCCCGCGCTGCCGCACGGCCTGCCGGTCGGCGGCCTCGTACACGTAGAGCGCGGGTTCGGGGTCGACGGTGAGCACGCCCTCGTCCAGCCAGCGGCGCAGCGTCTCCCCGGCCTCCCGGTACCCGCCGCCGGGCTGGCTCGGCAGGATCAGCCGGACGAAGTTGTGCCCGCCCTCCGACAGCAGCCGCCGCCGCTCGGCGTCGTCGATGAGGTCGTAGGGCGGCGTGGTGACCGAGGCCAGGTCGCCGACCACGGCCGGATCGAACCGGACGCCGCGGAACGGCGCCAGCTCCAGTCCCGCACCGGCCGCGGGCCCGGTGGCGCCGAAGATGCGCGCGCTGAACTCCTCCGAGGTCGTCGTCGGTCCGGAGGGGACGTCTCGTTCCACTGTGGGCATGGTAACCGCCGAAGGGGATTCGCCCGGCGGCCGGGTACGGTCGAGATGATCGCAGTCCGAGGGAGGCCAGATGCGCGGTGAAGGGGCGGAGCGGAGACCGGACGAGACCGGGGAGGATCCCGCCGCCCCGGAGGGCGGCGTCTACGACTGGTACACCCGCGGCCTGGCGCTGCTGAGGTCGGGCAGCGCGGCCGCGGCGGTGCAGCTGCTCACGCGGGCGGCCGAGGCCGAGCCGTCGTCGCGGAGCATCCGCGAGGCCCTGGCCCGCGCGCAGTTCGGCGCCCGCCTCTTCGAGCAGGCCGCCGAGACTTTCCGCAGCATCGTGGAGGAGGACCCGGCCGAGGACTACGCACTGTTCGGCCTCGGTCTCTCCCTGAGCCGCGTCGGCGATTTCTCCGGTGCGGTGGAACACCTGGCCCTCGCCGTGGCGATGCGTCCCGATAACAAGGACTACGCGAACGCGCTCCGCCACGCCAGGGCCACCCTCGACTCCCGTCGCTGACCCCTGGGCGCGGGCGAGGGACGACGTGTGGGATACAGGACTTACGCGAAGACAGGCCAGGGCCGCCGCTCAAGGGCGGCGGCGGGACGGGACGGGCCGGGCGGTACGCCCGGTCGAGGTCGGGCCGGTATGCCCGGTCGAGGTTCGGGAGAGGGTGCCGTGAACGGTTCGGACAGGCCGCTCAGCGAGGCGTACGACGTCGCCCTGCTCGATCTGGACGGCGTCGTGTACGTCGGGCGCAGGCCGGTGCCGAGGGCGGCCGAGTCCCTGGACAAGGCGCGCGCGGCGGGCCAGCGGCTCGCGTTCGTGACCAACAACGCGTCGCGGACGCCGTCGGCGGTCGTCGCGCTGCTCGCCGAGGTCGGCGTGCCCGCGACGGCGGAGGACGTGGTGACCTCGGCGCAGGCGGCGGCGCGGCTGCTCGCCGAGCGGCTGCCCGCCGGGGCGAAGGTGCTGGTCGTCGGCGGGACGGCGCTGCGGGCCGCGCTGTACGACCGCGGGCTGCGTCCGGTGTCGCTGGCCTCGGACGACCCGGCGGCCGTCGTGCAGGGATTCGCCCCGGACGTCGGGTACGGCCTGCTCGCCGAGGGGGGCAAGGCGGTCGCGCGCGGCGCGCTGTTCGTCGGGACCAACGGCGACACGACCATCCCGGCCGATTTCGGGCCGCCGAAGCCGGGCAACGGCGCGCTGCTGAGCGTCATCCGGACCGCGACGGGCGTGGCGCCGATCGTGACGGGCAAACCGGAACGTCCGCTGCACCGCGAGGCGGTCCTGCGCACGAAGGCCGAACGTCCGCTCGTGGTCGGGGACCGGCTGGACACCGACATCGAGGGCGCGCACAACGGCGAGGCCGACAGCCTGCTCGTCCTGACCGGCGTCACCGACCCGCTCCGGCTGCTCACCGCGCCGCCGATCCACCGTCCGACGTACATCGCGCCGGACCTGACGGGCCTGCTCGTCCCGCACCCGGAGACCGCGCGGGACGGCGACGCCGACCGCTGCGGCGGCTGGACGGCGCGCCCGAGCGGCGACACGATCGAGCTGGACGGCCACGGAGACCCCTACGACGGGCTCCGGGCGCTGGCCGCCGCGTCGTGGCGCTCGGACGAGCCCGTCCGCCCGGAAGCGGTCTCCGGCGCGCTGGAGAGGCTGGACCTCCCCTCGCCGCACTGATGTCGCGCACGACGCCATGCAGCGCGGCGCGAGCGGCGGGACGTCACATGAACTTGCGCAGCCGGAGCAGGTCGAAGATGCTCGCCTCGATCTTCAGCCGTCCGGCCGCCCACGCCTTCGCCGGGTTCAGCTCGTCGTAGGCGAGCGCGACCAGGTCGTCGCTGCTCGCGGTGAGCCGCACCTGCGCCGACTTCGGATCGTCGGTGGTGTGGAAGGGATCCAGGCCGCCCGCGTGCAGCCGGGTGCGGAACGCCAGCCCGAGATCGGGCACGCGGCAGCTGATGGTGCGCTCCACCACGTGCCGGGCGAGCTTGTCGGCGTCCACCTCGGCCAGCCGCTCTGCGATCTTGTCCAGCGCGGCGCGGCACTCCTCCTCGTTGGCCATGGTCAGGCCGTTCCCCGTTCGGTCGACAACGATGTCGTCCAGGGACGGTAGCGTTCGGACCGGACCCCGGGCGACCCGGGGCGCGCGGTTCGGGGTGTTTCTTGGAGGTAAAAGGGTGAGGTCCGACGAGGCCGGGGGGCCGGCGCCGGGGGGAGCCGGCGGGTCCGCGCCGTCCGGCGACCCGCGCGTGGACGCCGTCGTCGCCCGGCTGGACGAGCTGGCCGGGCTGCCCGTGCCCGCGCACGTCGAGGTGTTCGCCGACGTCCACCAGCGGCTCCAGGAGCTGCTGGTCTCCGCCGACGCGGACGCCGACGGCGACGCGTCCGCCGCCGCGTCCGCCGCCGGCACCGTCCCGTCGCTCGGCGGCATGCCGCGTCCGGGCGCCCCGCACCGCCCGCAGCACGGCCCGCAGAGCATGCAGGTCGGCCCGGACGGCCCGGCGGCCATGGGGAACCGGCCGCCGGGTACGGGCGGCCCACAGCGCTTTGAGAGCCGTCCGCAGCGCACCGGCGGCTCGCAGGGCTTCCCGGGGACGGGGGGTGCGGGGTGAGCCGGCGGAGGCTGGACGCCGAGCTGGTGCGGCGGAAGCTGGCGCGGTCCCGCGAGCACGCGGGCCAGCTGATCGCGGACGGCCGGGTCAAGGTCGCCGGGCAGGTCGCGGCCAAGGCGGCGAGGCAGGTCGACGCGGGCGCGGCGATCCTGGTCGCCGACGACGAGAACGGCCCCGACTACGTGTCGCGCGGCGGGCACAAGCTCGCGGGCGCGCTCAAGGCGTTCGACGCCCTGGACGTCAAGGGCCGTGTCGCGCTCGACGCGGGCGCGTCCACCGGCGGGTTCACCGACGTGCTGCTGCGCGCGGGCGCGGCGCGCGTGTACGCGGTCGACGTCGGCTACGGCCAGATCGCCTGGTCGCTGCGCACCGACGACCGGGTGAGCGTCCTGGAGCGGGTGAACATCCGCGACCTGGAACCCGACCAGCTCGGCGGCCCCGGCGCCGAGCGGCCGAGCCTGGTCGTCGGCGACCTGTCGTTCATCTCGCTGAAGCTGGTGCTCGGGCCGGTCCAGCGCTGCGTGACGCCGGACGCCGATTACGCGATCATGGTGAAGCCGCAGTTCGAGGTCGGCAGGCACCGCGTCGGCGCCGGCGGGGTCGTGCGCGATCCGGCCCTGCGCGCCGAGGCGGTGCGGGACGTGGCCGCGCACGCCGCGACGCTCGGCCTGGGCGCGCTCGGCGTGACGGCGTCGCCGCTGCCCGGGCCGTCCGGGAACGTGGAGTACTTCCTGTGGCTGCGGGCGGGCGCGCCGCCGCTGGCCGAGGCCGATCTCGAGCGCGCCGTCGCGGAGGGACCCCAGTGACCACGAGCCGACCGACCGCCCCCCGGGAGAGCCGCCGATGAGCGACAGGACGGTGCTGGTCGTCGCGCACACCGGACGGTCCGAGGCGGTCCGCAGCGCGCAGCTGGTGATCGGCCGCCTCGCCGAGGCGGGGATCTCCGTCCGCGCCCTGGCGGGCGAGGCCGAGGACCTCGCCTGCCCGAACCTGGTGGAGGTGTGGCCGCGCACCCCGGCCGCCGCCGAGGGCGTCGAGGTCGTGATCGTCCTCGGCGGCGACGGCACGCTGCTGCGCGCCGCCGACCTGGCCCGCCCGGCGGGCGCGCCGCTGCTCGGCGTCAACCTCGGGCACGTCGGCTTCCTCGCCGAGGCCGAGCGCGAGGACCTCGCCACCACCGTCGACCGGGTCATCGAGCGCCGCTACGACGTCGAGGAGCGGATGACCATCGACGTGATCGTCCGCCGGAACGGGGCGGTCACCGGCACGACCTGGGCGCTGAACGAGGCGACCGTCGAGAAGGCCGAGCGGCAGCGGATGCTGGAGCTGGTCGTGGAGATCGACGGCCGTCCGCTGTCCCACTGGGGCTGCGACGGCGTGGTGATGGCCACCCCGACCGGCTCGACCGCGTACGCGTTCTCGGCGGGCGGCCCGGTGGTGTGGCCCGAGGTCGAGGCGATGCTGGTCGTCCCGATCAGCGCGCACGCGCTGTTCTCCCGTCCGCTGGTGGTGTCGCCGCGGTCGGCGGTCGCGATCGAGGTGCTTCCGGACACACCGCGCGCCGTGCTGTGGTGCGACGGCGCGCGCACCCTCGACCTCCCACCCGGCGCGCGGATCGAGGTGCGTCGCGGGGCCGAGCCGGTCCGGCTGGCGCGCCTGCACCTGACGCCGTTCACCGACCGGCTGGTCACCAAGTTCGGCCTTCCGGTGACCGGATGGCGGGGACGGTCCCGCGCGTCCGTGCAGCATCTCGAACCCGCCGCGGAGGCACAGGTCGGGGGCGAGGGCCCGCCGCGCTGCGAGCCGCCGGAGGCCGGCGACGGGCACCCCGCGGCGGACGCCGCGGCGGGCGGCGGAGCGGGCCCGGCGGCCGGCGGTCCCTCCACCGGCGCCGTCGAGGGGCGATAATCTCACCAGCGAGACGCGGAGAGCGGGCTGGATTGCGAGGGGTTGTGACGCGGGTGCGTCCCATGGTCGATGAGGTGCGGATCCAGGGCCTCGGCGTGATCGACGAGGCGGTGCTGGAGCTGTCGCCCGGGTTCAACGTCGTCACCGGCGAGACCGGCGCGGGCAAGACCATGGTGGTCACGAGCCTCGGCCTGCTGTTCGGCGGGCGCGCCGACCCGCAGCGGGTCCGGCCGGGCGCCGAGCGCGCCACGGTCGAGGGCCGCATCGTGGTGGACCCCGGCGGCCGGGTGGTCGAGCGGGTCGAGGAGGCGGGCGGCGAGCTCGACGACGGGACGCTGATCGTCCAGCGGTCGGTGTCGTCGGAGGGCCGGTCGCGCGCCTACGTGGGCGGCCGGTCGGTGCCGGTGAGCGTCCTCATCAACATGGCCGACGACCTGGTCGCCGTGCACGGCCAGTCCGACCAGCAGCGGCTGCTGCAGGCGGGCCGCCAGCGCGCCGCGCTGGACCGTTACGCCGGGTCGGCGCTGACCAAGCCGATGCGCGCCTACACCCGCACCTACCAGCGGCACCGCCAGGTCAGCGCGCTGCTGGAGGAGCTGACCACCCGGTCGCGCGAGCGCGCGCAGGAGGCCGACATCCTGCGGTTCGGGCTGGAGGAGATCGAGAAGGTCGATCCCCGCCCCGGCGAGGACGTCGAGCTCGCCGCCGAGGAGGAGCGCCTCGGCCACGCCGACGCGCTGCGCGGCGCGGCCGACACCGCGCACGAGGCGCTGCTCGGCGACCCGGCCGCCGCGTTCGAGGCGGCGAACGTGGTCAGCCTGCTCGGCTCGGCGCGCAACGCGCTGGAGGCCGTCCGGGAGCACGATCCCGAGCTGGCCGCGCTCGCCGACCGGCTCGCCGAGGCCGGCTACCTCGTCTCCGACGTCGCGACCGACCTCGCCGCCTACGCCGAGTCGGTGGACGCCGACCCGGCGCGGCTGGCGGCCGTCCAGGAGCGGCGCGCCGACCTGACCGGGCTCGTCCGCAAGTACGGCCAGTCGGTGGACGAGGTGCTGGAGTGGGCCCGGACGTCCGCCGTGCGGCTCACCGAGCTCGACTCCGACGACGACCGCATCGAGGAGCTGCGCGCCGAGCACGCCGAGCTGACCGGGCGGCTGGAGACCGACGCGGCGGAGCTGACGGCCGTCCGGTCGCGCGCGGCCGAGCGGTTCTCCAAGGCCGTCACCGCGGAGCTGGCCGCGCTGGCGATGCCGCACGCGCGGGTCGAGGTCGCGGTCACGCCCACCGGCGAGTACGGCCCGCACGGCGCGGACGAGATCGAGGTGAGGCTCGCGCCGCATCCGGGGTCGCCGGCGCTGCCGCTGCACAAGGGCGCGTCCGGGGGCGAGCTGTCCCGCGTGATGCTGGCGATCGAGGTGGTGTTCGCGGGCGCCGACCCCGTCCCCACGTTCGTGTTCGACGAGGTGGACGCGGGCGTCGGCGGCAAGGCCGCGGTCGAGATCGGACGCCGGCTGGCCAAGCTCGCGCGCAACGCCCAGGTGATCGTGGTCACCCACCTGCCGCAGGTCGCCGCGTTCGCCGACCAGCACCTGCTGGTGGAGAAGTCCAGCGACGGCCTGGTCACCCGCAGCGGCGTCACCGCCCTCGACCGCGAGGGCCGGGTGCGCGAGCTGTCCCGGATGCTCGCTGGTCTCGCCGATTCCGAACTCGGCCGCGCGCACGCCGAGGAGCTCCTCGACCTCGCCGCGAAGGACCGGTGACCGTCCGGAGTCCGGCGTCCGGAATCCGGACGGCGGCCGGCGGCGGCCCGGTGACGTGAGGGGCCGGCCCGGCGAGAATGATCTCACCGGGGCGCCGCGCCGGACCCCCGCCCCGACCCGCGCAAAGCGGCGGACAGTACGCGAACGAACACGCCCCGAAGCTCGTCGTTGCAGGTGTCTCCCCCGGCCCTCTGGCAGGATGTCAAGCGATGAACGACCCGTCTCCGACCACCGACCGTGCCGTCCGGGCCGCGAAGAAGCGGCCCCGGCGGGTGCTCGCGCTCGGCCGCGGGCGGGGTGACGGCCGGCCGGGCGTGTCCGCCACGGTGCGGCTCGACCGCCGCACCAAGAACCTCACCAAGCGGCTCCAGCCCGGTGACGTCGCGGTGATCGACCACGTCGACCTGGACCGCGTCAGCGCCGAGGCGCTGGTGTCCTGCCAGGTCGGCGCGGTGGTGAACGTCGCGCCGTCGATCTCGGGGCGGTACCCGAACCTCGGCCCGCAGATCCTGGTCGACGCCGGGATCCCGCTGGTGGACGACGTCGGCCCGGAGATCTTCACCAAGCTCAAGGAGGGCGACGAGGTCCGGGTGGACGGCGGCGCCGTGCACCGGGGCAGCGAGGTCGTCGCCAAGGGCATCGAGCAGACCGCGGAGACGCTCGAGGCGTCCATCACCGAGGCGAAGGCGAACCTCGGCCACCAGCTGGAGGCGTTCGTCGCCAACACGATGGAGTACGTCAAGCGCGAGCGCGACCTGCTCATCGACGGCGTCGGCGTCCCGGACGTGGCGACCCGGCTGGACGGCCGGCACGCGCTGATCGTCGTCCGCGGCTACCACTACCGCGAGGACATCGCGACCCTGCGCCCCTACATCCGCGAGTACCGGCCGGTGCTGATCGGGGTGGACGGCGGCGCGGACGCGCTGCTGGAGGCGGGCTACCGCCCCGACATGATCGTCGGGGACATGGACTCGGTGTCGGACGCCGCGCTCACCAGCGGCGCGGAGATCGTCGTGCACGCCTACCGGGACGGCCGCGCGCCCGGCCTGAAGCGGGTCGAGGAGCTCGGCCGCGAGGCCGTGGTGTTCCCGGCCACCGCCACCAGCGAGGACATCGCCATGCTGCTGGCCGACGAGAAGGGCGCCACCCTGATCGTCGCGGTCGGCACGCACTTCAACATGGTCGAGTTCTTCGACAAGGGCCGGGCCGGGATGTCCAGCACGTTCCTGACCCGGCTGCGCGTCGGCAGCAAGCTCGTGGACGCCAAGGGCGTCTCCCGCCTGTACCGCAGCCGCATCTCGGGCTGGTCGCTGCTCCTGCTGGTGCTGGTGGCGTTCATCGCCATGACCACGGCCGTGTTCATGTCGCCCGCCGGGGACGTCATCCGTCCCCTGCTGGCCGACCGCTGGCACGCCTTCCTCTTCTGGCTGACCGGACTGTTCACGTGATCGACTTCCGCTACCACCTCGTCTCCATCGTCGCGATCTTCCTGGCGCTGGCGCTCGGCATCGTGCTGGGCTCCACGACGCTGTCGCAGTCGGTGACCAACGGCCTGAAGCAGGAGGCGAACCGGGCCACCCGGCGCGCCGACGACCTGCGCCGCACCCAGCAGAAGCAGGAGGCCCAGCTCAAGGGCGAGGAGCAGTTCGCGTCCACGACCGGCCCGCAGTACGTCGCGGGACGGCTGAAGGGCCAGTCGGTCGTGCTGGTCGAGACGCCCGGCGCGGGCGAGGAGGGCGTCTCGCAGGTCATCGACCTGGCCACCAAGGCCGGGGCGACCGTCACCGGACGCGTCGCGGTGCAGAAGAAGGCCCTCGACCCGGACGAGAGCCACACCCTGGACGAGCTGGCCACGCAGCTGAAGCCCGCCGGCACCGTGTTCCCGGCCGGCGCGGACGCCTACGCGAAGGCGGGCGCCGTCCTGGCCAGCGCGATCGTGACCAACGACCCGGCCAAGGCGGGCCGCGAGGACGCGACCGGCGCGGGCATCCTCACCGGTTTCCGGACGGCGGGTTACGTGACCACCAGCGGGAAGCCCGGCCAGCATGCGACACTCGCGGTCGTGATCGCGCCCGCCACCCCGTACGGCTCCGACACCGCCGACGGCACCCGCGCCCTGGTGACGCTCACCGCGCAGCTCGACGCCGCCGACCGCGGCACCGTGCTGGGCGGCCCGAACACCGCCGCGCAGCAGGGCGGCCTCATCACCGCGCTGCGCGACGACTCGGCCGTGAGCAAGCGCGTCTCCTCGGTGGACGTGCTGGACACCGGGTCCGGGCAGGTGGTCGCGATCCTGGCCCTTCAGAACGAGCTGGGCGGCAAGTCCGGGCAGTACGGCGTCGGCCCGGGCGCGAACGGCGGGTACCTGCCGTCGCCGCCGCCCGCCGCCGGGAAGAACGGATGACCCCTCGTGAGCACTGCCCCAGTCATGAGTACTGACCCGGTCATGCGGCCTGGCCGAGCGCGGCAGAGGCGGGGCGCGTCGCGCGCGCTCGCCGGTGCCGTCCTCGGCGCGGCCGCGGCCCGCGCCGCCTACACGGCGCTGACCCGCCGTCCGCCCGGCGTCGCCGGACGTGCCGGCACCGAACTGTGGGACCGCACGAACCACCGCGGCGAGCCGGTGACGCTGCTGGAGGGCCCGGCGTTCGTCGCGGGCGCGGCGGCGGCCGGGCTGCTGCTGCCCGGCGTCCCGGCGCGGGTCCGCGCGGCGGCGCTGCTCGCCGGGACGGGCTCCGGCGTCCTCGGCGGCTACGACGACCTGGCGGGCTCGGGCTCCTCGCGCGGCTTCAAGGGCCACCTGGCCGCGCTGGCGAGGGGCGAGGTCACCACCGGCGCGGTCAAGATCCTCGGGATCGGCGCGACCGGCCTGGCCGCCGCCGCGCTGGCCGGCTCGCCCGCCCGCACCCGCACCGGACGCGCCGCCGACACGCTGCTGAACGGCGCGATCGTCGCCGCGTCGGCGAACCTGATGAACCTGTTCGACCTGCGGCCGGGCCGCGCGATCAAGGTGGGCCTGCTCGCCGGGACGCCGCTCGCGCTCACCGCGTCCGGGTCGGCGGTGGTCGCCGCGCCGCTCGGCGCCGCCGCCGCGCTGCTCCCCGAGGACCTCGGCGAGCGCGCGATGCTCGGCGACACCGGCGCGAACGCGCTCGGCGCGCTCCTCGGCCTCGCCGCGACGCGGCTGCCGCTCGCGCCGCGCCTGGCCGTCCTCGCGGGCCTGGCCGGGCTGAACGCGGCGAGCGAGTTCGTGAGCTTCACCAAGGTCATCGCGGCCAACCCGGTGCTGAACCGCCTCGACATGCTCGGCCGCCGCCCCCCGCAGCCCGCCCCCGTCCCCGAGCCGGCCCCCGCCCCGGCCACCCCCGCCTGAGCCGGGCACGGCCCCGCGCCGTGACGCCGCTCGCTTCGCCGACCTAGTGGATCTGTCACCGCCTGATGTTCGCTCTCGCCGCTCCTGCTGACTTGTCCGACCCCGTGCCCGGCGGTGCGGGGTGAGCCTGACGACCAAGCGGAGGGTGGCGTCCGGGCTCGCCGGGGCGGCGGTGCTGATCGGGGTGCTGACCGTCCTGTCGCGGCTGGCGGGGTTCGCGCGGACGTTCGCGCAGTCGCAGGCGGTCGGGCCGACGTGCCTCGGGCAGGCGTACTCGACGTCCACGCAGTTCCCGAGCATCGTGTACGAGATCGTCGCGGGCGGGGCGCTCGCGAGCATGGTCGTGCCGGTGCTGGCGGGGCCCGCCGAGCGCGGCGACACCGAGCAGGTGCGGCGGATCGGGTCGGCGCTGCTGACCTGGGTGGTGCTGGCGATGGTGCCGCTGTCGGCGCTGCTCGCGGCGACCGCGAGGCCGGTGATGGAGCTGCTGGTCGGCGGCACCGGCGACGGTTGCGCGCGGGCCGACATCGTGCGGGTCGGCGGGCAGATGCTCGCGATCATGGCGCCGCAGATGGTGATGTACGGGATCGCGGTGGTGCTGTACGGGCTGCTCCAGTCGCACCGGCGGTTCGTCGCTCCCGCGCTGGCCCCGCTCGTGTCGAGCGTCGTGGTGATCGGCGCGTACGTCGCCTTCGCGCCGCTGGGCCGGGGGCACCAGAACGATCTGGCGCACCTGCCGGTCTCGGCCGAGCTCGTCCTCGCCGTCGGGACGGCTTTGGGCGGCGTCGCGATGGCCGCCACCGCCGCGGTCGCCGCGTGGCGGCTGAGGCTCGGGCTGCGGCCGTCGCTGCGGTTCCCGGACGGGGTGGCGCGCCGGGTCGTCCGGCTCGCGGCGGCCGGGCTCGCCACCGTCGCCGCGCAGCAGGTGTCGGCGCTGCTGGTCGTCCGGCTGAGCTACGAGGGGACGCGCGGCGCGCTGAACCTGTACCAGTACACGTGGGCGATCTACCTGCTGCCGTGGGCGATCCTCGCGGTGCCGATCGCGACGAGCGCGTTCCCGATGCTGTCGGCGCGGACGGACGAGGAGCACCGGGCCGAGTTCGACCGGATCACCGCGCAGACCACGCGCGCGGTGATCCTCGTGTCGTGCGCGGGAGCGGCCGTGCTCGCGGCCGTCGCGCTGCCCGCGTCGGCCGTGTTCACGTGGAAGGTCGCCGCGTCCGATCCGCAGCAGCGGATCGTGATGGCGCGGGCGGTGCTGGCGTTCGCGCCGGGCCTGCTCGGCTACGGCCTCGTCGCGCATCTGGGACGCGTCCTGTACGCGTGCCATCGAGGACGCATGGCCGCGATCGCGACCGTCACGGGCTGGCTGGCCGTGATGGTCGCCGACGTCGTGCTGGTGGTCGTGGTCGATCGCGCGTGGGTCGTGGCGGCGCTCGGCGTGGGCAACACGATCGGGATGACGATCGCGGGCGTCCTGCTGTTGGGGACGCTCGTGCGCGCGCGTGGGGTGGCCGCGCTGAGCGGCGCGTCCCGCGTCCTGCTAGCGGGATTGTCCGGGGGCGGTGCGGGCGCGGCGGCCGGGTACGCGCTCTCGTCGTGGTTCGGCACCGGCCACCGGCTGATGGACGTGGGCGTCGGCGCGCTGTCCGCGCTGCTCGCGGTCGTGGTTTTCGTGGCGGTGGTGTTCGTGATCGACGGCCGTGACCTGCGGGCCGTCCTGAGCCGGAGGGTCGTGCGTAGTGGGGAGTGAACGGTCCGCCATGGAGGACGGCTCGGAGGGCCTGGCCGGGACGCGGGTGGCGCTGGTGCTCGGGACGAGCGCGGGCGGCGTCGGGCGGCACGTCCGGTCGGTCGCGGCGGGCTTGGTGGAACGCGGCGCGCGCGTCGCGGTGTTCGGCCCGGCCGCCACCGAGGAGCTGTTCGGGTTCAGCGAGGCGGGCGCGCGGTTCGCCGAGGTGGATCTCGCCGACCGGCCGCGTCCGTTGAGCGACGCGCGCGCGGTCAGGCGGCTGCGCGGGTTGCTCCGCGACGCCGACGTGGTGCACGCGCACGGCCTCCGCGCGGGCGCGCTGACGGTCGCCTCGTGCGCGCACGTCGCGACCGGTCCGCTGCACATGGGCCGCGGGCCGGTCCCCATCGTCGTGACGCTGCACAACGCCGTCATTGCGGGCGGACGGACCGCCGCCATCTACGGCGCGCTCGAACGCGTCGTCGCGCGCGGCGCGAGCGTCGTCCTCGGCGTTTCACCCGACCTCGAAGAGCGGATGGAGGCACTCGGCGCCCGTCGCGTCGGCCACGCCCTCGTACCCGCGCCCGCGCGTGGACCGGTGCCGGGCCCGGAGGCTCGCGAAGGAGTCCGCACCGAGCTGGGCGTGGGGGAGCGGCCCCTGATCGTGACCGTGGGACGGCTGGCGGACCAGAAGGGCCTGCCCACGCTGCTCGACGCGTCCGCCGGATGGGCCCGCCGCGCCGACCCGCCGCTCGTCGCGATCGCCGGGGACGGCCCGCTGGAAGACTCCCTGCGCGCCCGCATCGACGCCGGGAAACTGCCCGTGCGGCTGCTCGGCCGCCGCTCCGATGTCCCCGCGCTGCTCGCCGCCGCCGACGTCGCCGTGGTGCCGAGCGTGTGGGAGGGGCAGCCGCTGGCCGTCCAGGAGATCCTGCGCGCCGGACGGCCGCTCGTCGCGACGCGGGTCGGCGGGATTCCGGGCATGGTCGGCGACGCGGCGCTGCTCGTCCCGGTGGACGACGCGCCCGCCCTGGAAGAAGCGGTCGGACGCGTCCTGGACGATCCCGCTCTCGCGGTGCGGCTCGGCGCGGCGGCGGCGCAGCGCGCGACCGTCCTGCCGACCGAGGACGACGCCGTGGCACAGCTCGCGGACCTCTACCGCGAACTCGTCCGTCCGTAAATCCTGCTCACACGGCGGTTTTCCGCGCGGTGGGGTTCGGGAACAGGGAGCCCGTCATGTACGGTTGGTACCAGGTGGAGGGGAGTATCCCTGCGCGCGGTTCCCGTCAGTACGGGCGGTCCACACCGTCCCGGGTTCCGCGGTCCGGCGCCTCGGGCGCCCGGCGGGAGAGACCTCCGGCAGTCAAGCATGCCGGAGGAACCCCGAAATGCACGTGTCCTCGTGGGTCTGGGCCCTGACACTGGTCGGTCTCGTCGCGATCATCGCGGTCGACCTGTTCGTCATCAACCGCGACCACACCAAGGAGTTCACGACCCGCCGGGCGGCGTTCTGGTCCTGCGTCTACATCGGGATCGCCGTCCTTTTCGGTCTCGGCGTCTGGGCCTTCTCCGGCGGGACGTACGCGGCGCAGTACTTCGGCGGGTTCGTCACCGAGAAGAGCCTCAGCGTCGACAACCTCTTCGTCTTCATGGTGATCCTCGCCCGGTTCGCGGTGCCGAGGAACGCCCAGCACACCGTCCTGATGGCCGGGATCGTCATCGCGCTGGTGCTGCGCGGCATCTTCATCGCGGTCGGCGCCGCCGCCATCGCCCAGTTCACCTGGGTCTTCTTCATCTTCGGCGGGTTCCTGATCTGGACCGCCTGGGGCCTGGCCCGCGAGAAGGACGAGGACGCCGAGTTCAAGGAGAACGCCCTCCTGCGCTGGTTCCGCAAGGTCGTCCCCGTCCGCGAGGACTACGCCGGGAACAGGATGGTCGTGCGCAGCGGCGGACGCTGGGTCGTCACCCCGCTGATGGTGGTCATGGTCGCCATAGGGAGCACCGACGTCCTGTTCGCGCTCGACTCCATCCCCGCGATCTTCGGCCTCACCACCGAGCCGTACCTGGTCTTCACCGCCAACGCGTTCGCGCTCATGGGCCTCGTCCAGCTCTACTTCCTGCTGGAGGGCCTCGCCGCGCGGCTGGTGTACCTCGGCAAGGGGCTGGCGTTCATCCTCGGGTTCATCGGTGTGAAGCTGGTCCTGCACGCGCTGCACGAGTACGGCGCCCACTGGGCCCCGGAGGTCCCGATCTGGCTGTCCCTGTCGGTGATCGTCGGCACCCTCGCCGCGGTCACGGTCGCGAGCCTGGTCGCGCAGCGGCGCAAGGACGCCCGGGAGCCGGTGGAGTCCGGCAACGGGTGAGAGTAGGGTCACAGCCGCCACACACCAGAACTCCGTTCTAGAATCGGAGTCGACCAGCGGTCTGAGAGAAGGTGACGCATGGCCATCGGGCTGACCGAAGAGCATGAGGCCCTCGCCGAGTCGGTACGCGGCTTCGCCGAGCGCTACGTCCCCGAGGCGGTGGTACGGGCGGCGCTGGAGGCGGACGCGGAGACCCGGCCGCCCTTCTGGTCGGCCCTCGCCGAGCAGGGCCTGCTCGGCCTGCACCTGCCGGAGGAGCAGGGCGGGCAGGGGTACGGCCTGCTGGAGCTCGCGGTGGTGCTGGAGGAGCTCGGCCGCGCCGCCGCGCCCGGCCCGTTCCTGCCGACCGTCCTCGCGAGCTCGGTGATCGCGGCGTCCAGCAACGCCAAGGTCCGCGCCGAGCTGCTGCCCGGCCTCGCGGACGGCTCCACCACCGCGGCCGTCGCGCTCGGCGGGAACCTGTCGGCCGTCCGCGACGGCGACGCGCTGAAGGTGACCGGCTCCGCCGACACCGTGCTCGGCGCGTCCCTCGCCGACGTGATCGTGCTGCCCGCCGGGGACGAGTGGGTCGCGGTCGACGCCGCCGCCCTGACCGTCACCCCGGTCGAGTCGCTGGACAAGGTGCGCCGCGTCGCCAAGGTCGAGGCGGACGGCGTGCAGGTCGCCGCCGACCGCGTCCTGGACGGCGTGACCGGCCGGCGCGTCGCCGACCTCGCCGCCGCGCTGTTCGGCGCCGAAGCGGCCGGGCTGTCCGGCTGGCTGGTCGAGACGGCCGCCGAGTACGCGAAGGTCCGCGAGCAGTTCGGCCGTCCGATCGGGCAGTTCCAGGGCGTCAAGCACAAGGCCGCGCGGATGCTCATCGCCGCCGAGCAGGCCCGCGCCGCCGCCTGGGACGCCGCCCGCGCGCTCGACGAGGGCGCCGAGGGGGCCGGGGCGGCGGAAGCGCAGTTCGCGGCCGCCGTCTCCGCCGTGATCGCGGCCGATGCGGGCGTGAAGACCGCCCGCGACGCGATCCAGATCCTCGGCGGCATCGGGTTCACGTGGGAGCACAACGCGCACGTGTACCTGCGCCGCGCGCTGACGCTGCGGGCGCTGCTCGGGTCGTCCAAGCAGTGGGCCTCGCGGGTCGCCGAGCTGGCGCTGGCCGGAGGCCGCCGCGAGGTCGAGCTCGAACTGTCCGACGACACCGAGCCGCTGCGCGAGCGCATCCGCGCCGAGATCGCCGAGCTCGCCGCGATCGAGGACAAGAGCGAGCGGAACCGGCGGATGGGCGACGACGGCTGGACCGTCCCGCACTTCCCGAAGCCGTGGGGACGCGGCGCGGGCCCGGTCGAGCAGATCCTCATCCAGCAGGAGCTGCGCGCCGCCAAGGTCAAGGCCCCGAACCTCGTCATCGGCGCGTGGCTGGTGCCCTCGCTCGTCCGGTACGGCACCGAGGAGCAGAAGGAGCGCTTCCTGCGCCCGACGCTGCGCGGCGAGCTGGTGTGGTGCCAGCTGTTCTCCGAGCCGGGCGCGGGCTCCGACCTCGCCTCGCTGTCGATGAAGGCCGAGCGGGTCGAGGGCGGCTTCCGGCTCACCGGGCAGAAGATCTGGACGTCGGTCGCGCAGTTCGCGCAGTGGGGCTTCTGCATCGCCCGCACCGACCCGGACGCGCCCAAGCACGACGGCATCACCTACTTCCTGGTGGACATGAAGGCCGAGGGCGTGGACGTCCGGCCGCTGCGCGAGCTGACCGGCGAGGCCATCTTCAACGAGGTGTTCCTCGACGGGGTGTTCGTCCCGGACGACTGCGTGGTCGGCGAGGTGAACCAGGGCTGGCAGGTCGCCCGCAACACCCTGTCGAACGAGCGGGTGTCGCTGTCCACCGGCGGCGGCCTCGGCATGGGCGTCCCGGAGCTGCTGGACTTCTTCGAGGGCAAGGAGCTGGACGCGGTCGCCACGGCCGAGGTCGGCGCGCTGGTCGCGCAGGGCCAGTCCATCGACCTGCTCGGGCTGCGCACCACGCTGAAGCAGCTGAACGGCGTCGAGCCGGGCGCGGAGTCGAGCGTCCGCAAGCTGCTCGGCGTCCAGTTCAACCAGGAGGTCGCCGACTACTGCTGGGGCTCGCAGGGCGCGACCGCGGCCACCGAGGTGCCGCTGACCGAGGCCGGCATCGTCGCCCGCGCCATGCTGTTCAGCCGCGCGATGACGATCTACGGCGGCACCACCGAGGTGCAGCTCAACATCATCGCCGAGCGGCTGCTCGGCCTGCCCCGCGACCCCGAGCCGGGGAAGTGACGGCCTGACCCCGTGCCGTCCCCGGCGGGTGGCGCTCCGGCCGCGGGAGCGGCGGCCGGACGTCAGTCGCGCCGGGGACGGTGCATGTACGACACGTTGAGGACGACCAGACCCAGCCAGACCAGCAGGACCGCCCCCGGCCCCGCCAGCGTGGCGCTGACGGCCGTGAGCGGCACCGACAGGGCCAGGCTGACCAGGACCAGCGCGAACGTGCGGTCGCGTCCGGCCCGGTGGGCGCGGCGGCCCGGCGGAGGCGGGAGCGCGGCGTCCGCGCGCGCCGCCTGGCGCACCGCGAGATGCTCCTCGATGCGCGCCACGATCGCGTCCGCGAACGCCGCGTCGTAGTCGGGGCCGAGCTCGCGGCGGGCGGCGATGCCGGCGGCGACGTCCTCACGTGGAAGGGTCATGGTCCAGTTGTAGGGCGGCGGCGCCTCGGCCGTCGTCACACCCGGGAGCCAACCCGCGGCTGGCTCCCCGGGGTGAGGTCCGCGACCGGGGTCTACCCGCCGGTACACTGCCGGTCCCGTCCCCGAGAGATCATCCGGAGGTCCAGGTGAGCATGCGGACACGCGCCGTGTCTCGGCTCGGTCGCGCCGCGCTCGTCGCGGTCCTCGGCGCCGGCGCGCTCGGCGCCTGCGGGGGAGGCGGCGACAAGGCGAAGAGCGCGGGCGACAACGCGCCCGTCAAGCTCGCGCCGCTGCCGAAGGTGAGGCCCGCCGACGTGAAGGCGCTGGTCGGACGCTGGGACGGCGCGGGCAGGGACTACTTCCAGTTCAAGGCCGACGGCACCGGCGTGTGGAAGAAGGAGGGCCAGACCCTCTGGAGCGGCCTCGCCATCCCGGACGGCCAGGGCAGGTCCCGGTTCCGGTTCTCCTGGCAGGGCGGCGACCCCAAGAGCAGCAACTACTGGGGTGCGACCGTCAGCGACGACGGGACGAAGATGACGTTCTCCGGTACCGGGCAGACCTACACCAAGGCGTCCGGCGGCAAGGCGACGGGCGACAAGCCGACGGGTGACAAGCCGTCCGGAGGGACGTCGCCCAGCGGCAAACCGACCACCCCGAAAGGCCACTGAATGACGGTCCACGCCCTGTTCGCCTCACCCGCCGACGTCGCGGCGCGGCTCGCCGAGGGCGGCTACCTGACCGACGAGTCCATCGCGACGACGGTGTTCCTGGCGCAGGCGCTCGGCAAGCCGCTGCTCGTCGAGGGGCCCGCCGGGGTCGGCAAGACGGAGCTGGCCAAGGCCGTCGCGCGCGCGTGCGAGGCGGAGCTCATCCGCCTCCAGTGCTACGAGGGGCTGGACGAGGCCCGCGCGCTCTACGAGTTCAACTACAAGAAGCAGCTCCTCGCGATCCAGGCCGCGCCGTCCGACCGGGGCTGGCAGGAGACGCACGACGACATCTTCTCCGAGGACTTCCTGCTGGAGCGCCCGCTGCTCGCGGCGATCCGGCGCACCGGCCCGACCGTCCTGCTGATCGACGAGGCCGACAAGGCGGACGTCGAGATGGAGGGGATGCTGCTGGAGGTGCTGTCGGACTTCCAGGTCACCATCCCCGAGCTGGGCACGGTCGCGGCGACCCGGCGGCCGTTCGTCGTGATCACCTCGAACGCGGCGCGGGAGCTGTCCGAGGCGCTCAAGCGGCGCTGCCTCTACCTGCACCTGGACTACCCGGCCGCCGACCGCGAGCGCGACATCGTCCTCGCGCAGGTGCCGGGGATCGAGGCGGAGCTGGCCGAGCAGCTCGTCCGGACGGTCGGCACGCTGCGCGCGCTGGAGGTCAAGAAGGCGCCGTCCATCGCAGAGACCGTCGACTGGGCCCGCACGCTGCTCGCCCTCGGCCTGGACGAGCTGGACGAGTCCGCCGTCGCCCGCACGCTCGGGGTCGTCCTCAAGCACGTCTCCGACCAGGAGCGCGCCCGCAAGGAACTCGGCCTGAAGGGCTGACGTGGCTGATATGGGCTCCCTCATCGACCGGCACACCGCGTTCGTCGCGGCGCTCCGCGAGGCGGGCCTGCCGGTGTCGGTCGCCGAGGGGCTGGACGCCGTCCGCGCCCTGCGGTCCGTGGACCTCCTCGACCGCGAGACCCTGCGCGCCGCCTACGCCGCGACGCTGGTGAAGCGCCCGACGCACCGTCCGGTCTTCGACACCCTCTTCGACCTCTGGTACCCGGCCGCGCTGGGCGACGGCTCGACCCCGGCCTCCGGCCGGCCGGCGCGGACGAAGGGCGAGGACGGCCGTCCGCTGCCGCCGCCGCTCGACCCGGCCGTCCAGGAGCGGCGCCGCGCGCTCTTCGACCTGCTCCTGGCCGGCGACGACGCGGGACTGCGCCGGTTCGCCCGCACGGCCGTCGCCGAGTACGGCCAGGCCGAGGGACAGCAGTCGTGGTTCGCCTCGGGCGTCACGCGGGCGCTGTCGCCCGAGACGCTGATGGCGAACCTGCTCAACGCCGTCCTGAACGGGCAGGAGCGCGGCGGCATGGCCGAACGCGTCGCCCGCCGGACGATCAACGACCGCATCGCCCGGTTCCAGGACCTCGTCGCGACCGAGGTCCGCCGCCGCATCGCCGAGGACACCGGCGTCGAGCGCACCGCGCGCATCTCGACGCGCCCGCCGATCGAGCACCTCGACTTCAACCGCGCGAGCCGCGCGGAGATGGCCGCCCTGCGCCGCGAGGTCTATCCGCTGGCCCGCCGCCTGGCGTCCCGGCTCGTCCAGAAGCAGCGGGCGGGCAACCGCGGACGGCTGGACTTCCGCCGGACGGTCCGGGCGTCCCTGGCGAGCGGCGGCGTCCCCCTGACGACCCACCACCGGCCGCGCAGACCGCACAAGCCCGAGCTGGTGATCCTCTGCGACGCCAGCGACTCGGTCTCCTCGTTCGCGCACTTCACGCTCCTGCTGACCTTCGCGCTGCGCGAGCAGTTCACCAAGGTCCGCGCGTTCGCCTTCATCGACGGCACCGACGAGATCACCAGGTACTTCGCGCCCGGCGCGGACGTCGCCGACGCCATGACCCGCATGGCCGAGGAGGCCGACCTCGTCTGGATCACCGGGCGCTCGAACTACGGCAACGCGATCAAGGTGTTCGCCGACCGGTGGGGCGACGCCGTGACGTCCAGGACCTCCCTGCTCGTGCTCGGCGACGCCCGCTCCAACTACGGCGACCTCTCGCTTCCCGTCCTGAGGACCCTGGTGGACCGGGCGCGGCACGCGTACTGGCTCAACCCCGAGCCGCGCGCCCAGTGGGACACCGGCGACTCCGCCGCGTCCCGGTACGCCGAGTTGCTCCCGATGTTCGAGTGCCGCAACCTGGCCCAGCTCGCGGCGTTCATCGAAGAACTCGCGTGACCGTCCGCTCGCCCTCGGCCGCGAGCGTGACGCGCCGGGTGAGGGGGACGGCGGCGACCGCGCCCAGGGCGCAGACCACGGCGGAGACGATCAGGGAGAGGTTGAGGCCCTCGGTCACCGCGTGCGGGGTCGTCCCGGAGCTGGTGTTGATCGCGAAGACCATGGCCACGCCCAGCGCGGCCCCGGCGTAGCGGGCGGTGTTGTTCGCGCCCGAGCCCATGCTCGCCCGCTGCGGCGGGACGCTGTCCACGGCCAGGCGCGCGAGCATCGCGTTGGCGAGGCCGCTGCCGACTCCGGCGATGAGGAGGCCGGGGACCAGGCGTTCCCACCCCGTGCCGGGGTCGATGCCGAGCATCGCCAGCTCGCCGACCGCGCTGAGCGCCAGGCCCGCGCCGAGCAGCAGCCCGGAGGACCAGCGCGCGGGCAGGCGGCGGGCCTGGAGCGCCGCGACGTACGAGACGCCGGACCAGACGCCGAGGACGAGCGAGGCGTCCAGCGCCGACAGCCGCAGGGCGCTCACCATGATCGTCACGAGGTTGCTCATCAGGCCGATCACGCCGAGGCCGGTGACCAGGGCGCCGCCGACCGAGAGCAGGAACGCCGGACGGCGGAACAGCCCCAGGTCCAGCATCGGGGACGTCCGCCGCGACTCGACGGCCACGAACGCGGCCAGCAGGACGACCGCGACCGCCAGCAGGACCAGCACGGACGGCCGCGTCCAGCCGGTGCGGCCGAGGGTGACGGCGGCGAGCAGCGCGGAGACGCCGCCGACCATCGTGACCAGGCCGGGCAGGTCCAGGCCCCGGCGCTGCTCGGCGCGGGACTCCGGCAGGGCGCGCGCGGCGGCGGTCAGGGCGACGGACGCCGCGACCGTGACCCAGTACCAGAGCCGCCAGCCGGCGAGCTGCGTGAGCCAGGCGGCGGCGATCGGGCCGAGCGCGATGCCGAGGCCGAGCATCGCGCCCCAGATCCCGGCGGCGCGGGCGCGGGCGGCCCCGGTGAACGTGTGGCCGATGATGCCGAGGCCGGTGGCGAGGAGCGCGGCGGTCGCGACGCCCTGGACGATCCGTCCGGCCACGAAGGTGAGGGAGTCGGGGGCGAGCGCGCAGCCGACGCTGGACAGCGCGAGCAGGCCGCCGCCGAGCGAGAACAGCCGGCGGCGTCCGTGGTCGTCGGCGAGCGCGCCGACGACCAGCAGCGAGGCGGCGAGGCCGAGGCTGATCGAGCTCATCACCCAGATCCGCGCCGTGGTCCCGGCGTGCAGGCCGTTCGCGGTGTCGGTGAGGGTCGCGATCGGCGCGGTGTAGTTCATCAGGCCGAGCAGCGTCGCGGCGCCGGGCAGGACGATCGCCGCGGTCGCGCCCGGCGCGCGGGCCTCGCGGCGGGCGCCGGGGGTAGCCAGGGTCGTCATGCCGCCTCCAGGTTCCGTGGTGGGGAGTTCAATGACCGAACCATGGCGGCGACTCTAACACGGCGAGTTCGGTGAATGAACCGGAGGGCGGGTATCCTGCGGGGCATGGCACTCGGGAAGGACTACTCCGGGCAGGACTGCACCCTGGCCCGGGCGCTGGAGGTGGTCGGCGAGCGCTGGACGCTGCTGATCGTCCGGGACGCGTTCTACGGCGTCCGCAGGTTCAGCGACTTCCTCGTCCACCTGGACATTCCGCGCGCCGTGCTGTCGGCGCGGCTGTCCACGCTGGTCGAGCACGGCGTCCTCGCCAAGGAGGGGCACGAGTACGTGCTCACCGAGGCGGGCCTCTCGCTCTGGCCGGTCGTGCACGGCCTCGCCCGCTGGGGCGAGCAGAACTTCGGCGAGCACGGCTCCTGCCGGTGGTTCGTGCACGGCGCGTGCGGCACCCGCATCGGGCTGGACGGCACGTGCCCGGCCTGCGGCGGCGCGCCGGTCCCTCCGGCCGACCTGGAGATCCACCCCGGCCCGGCCGCCGGGCTGCGCCAGGACGCGGTGAGCAAGGCCCTGCGCAAGCCGCACCGGATGCTGACGCCCGTCGAGACCGACGGCTTCAGGACCCCAGCGCGCGCGTGATCAGCTCGGCGACGGCGTCCGGGTCCACGTGGTGGCCGCTGAGCTGCGCCAGGTGCTCCTGGTAGAGCAGGACGGCCGCGAACGTGGCGGCGGCGACCTCCAGCCGCGCCTGATCGCCCCGCGCGCCGGGCAGGGCCATCTCCAGGGCGAGGCGGGCCCGCCTGACGACCTCCCCGTTCAGCAGCCGCAGGCGCTCCCGGACGGTCGTGTGCGTGTCGGCCTCGCGGAACAGGATGCGCCGCATGGCGGGGGAGGCGTGCAGGGGGAAGCCGTCCACCAGGCGGGCGAGCGTGCCCGCCGGATCGCCGGGGACGGCCTCCAGCGCGGCCGGGTCGGCCGCCTGCTCGATCCGCGTGCGCTCGGCGACCAGCGTCAGCAGCACGTCGATCTTCTGCGGGAAGTAGTGGAACACCAGGCCCTTGGGGACCTGCGCGCAGCGCGCGATGCGCGCGGTGGACGTCCCCTCGTAGCCGCCTTCGGCGAACAGCTTCTCGGCGGCGTCCAGAATCCGCGTCCGCGCGTCCGGGACCGGGATGTCCGGGATGGGAGCGTCCGGGACCGGAGCGTTCGCGACGGGAACGTTCGGGGTGCCGGCGCTGTCGTGCGCCCCGGCGTCGGTGACGGGGGCGTCCGGCGCGGAGGCCGGGCGGGGTGGAGGCGTGGGTGCGTGCATCTCCGTCCTCCCCGATGGCCGCCCGGTCGCCGGCCGGTGCTCGTACGTCGTCGGTCTCTCGGCGGTCAGGTCCCGGTGGCGGTCAGGCCCTGGCCGCGCGGGTGCGGTAGGCGACCCACAGGCCGACGATAGTCGCGACGCCGCCCGCGATCCATGCCGTCCAGGCGGCGGCGTGGCGGCCGTCGTACTGCCAGGCCCACGGCGAGATGAAGATCAGCAGGGCGAACGCGGTGGTCGTCCAGGCCGTCGCGCCGGGCGTGCCGAGCAGCGGGAACAGGCCCGCGACCAGCAGCAGCGCGCCGAGGACCATCAGCGGCAGGCGGCCGTAGCCGTCGGTCCACAGGTCGGGGGCGACGAGGGCGGCGAGTCCGGCGGCGAAGGCGACCGCGTCCTCCCAGGCGAACTTTCCCATGGGAACCTCTCAGGGGAGAGATGGGGTGTTTGTCTGATTTGAAGAGTGCCCTGACTGACCGGCCGGTCAATCGGACCATGCCGTCACACCTCCCTCCCCGGGAGGTCAGGAAGGTGTGACGGAGACCATGGGACGACTGTGATGTACGGAACACCTGAGACGACCGGATACGCTCCACCTTCGTGGGGACCGAAGTGGTGGACGAGGGCGCCGAGCGGCGCGCCCGCGCGCCCTTCGGCATCCTGTGGCGGCTGATCGACGGCCGTCCGGAGGACTCCCGCGCCCAGGTCGCCCGCCGCGCGCGCATCCTGGTCACCCTCGCGACCGGCCTCGCCAACCTCGGCGGCGCGCTGGTCGTCCTGGTCTTCACGCTGATCGTGCCGAACCCCGGCGGCCACTTCCCGCACCGGATGCAGGCCGTCAACGTCTGGGTGTTCACCGCCTACGTCGTGCTCGCGGTGCCGGTCGGGCTGGTGCTCGGCAACCGGTTCTTCCGCCGCGTCCGCCGCCTGGTCGACAGGCACGACGAGCCGGACCGGCGGGAGCGGGCGCTGCTGCTGTACGGCCCGCTGCGGCTGATGGCCGTCCACCTGACGCTCTGGGCGGTCGGGACGGTCGGCTGGGTGCTGATCAACCTGCCGTTCTCCGCGCTGCTCGCGGTGAAGCTCGGCCTGACCAGCCTGCTCGGCGGGCTCACCACCTGCACGGTCGTCTACCTGCTCGCCGAGCGGCTGCTGCGCCGCTCGGTGACCACCGCGCTGCGCGCCGGGATGCCGCGCCGCACCGGCCTGCCCGGCGTCGTCGCGCGCTCGGTGCTGGCCTGGGCGCTCGGCACCGCCGTGCCGATCCTCGGGCTGATCGTCCTCGCGGTCGGGTCGTTCGTGCTGAACCGGGTGACCGTCCACTCGTTCGCGACCGCCGTGCTCGCCCTCGGCGGGACGGCCCTGGTCGTCGGCCTCGGCGTCACCTACGGCGCGGCGCGCGCGATCGCCGACCCGGTCGAGTCGGTGCGGCTCGGCCTCGCCCGGGTCGAGCGGGGCGAGCTGGACGTCGAGGTGCCCGTCTACGACGCGAGCGAGGTCGGGCTGCTCCAGGCCGGGTTCAACCACATGGCCGCCGGGCTGCGCGAGCACGAGCGGCTCCAGGACCTGTTCGGCCGCCAGGTCGGCGAGGACGCCGCGAAGGTCGCGCTGGAGCACGGCGTGGACCTCGGCGGCGAGCTGCGCGAGGTCGCGGTGCTGTTCGTGGACGTCATCGGCTCCACCCGGCTGGCCGCCGAGCGCCCGCCGACCGAGGTCGTCGGGCTGCTGAACGACTTCTTCGCGGTCGTCGTCGAGGTGGTCGGGCGGCACGGCGGCTGGATCAACAAGTTCGAGGGCGACGCCGCGCTCGCGATCTTCGGCGCGCCGCTGGACCTGCCCGGCGCGGCGGGCCGCGCGCTCGCCGCCGGGCGCGAGCTGGCCGCCCGCCTCCGGGACGAGGTGCCGGGCCTGTCGGCCGCCGTGGGCGTGTCGGCGGGCGAGGCCGTCGCCGGGCACATCGGCGCCGAGGAGCGGTTCGAGTACACCGTCATCGGCGACCCGGTGAACGAGGCCGCCCGCCTCACCGACCTGGCCAAGGGACGGCCCGACCGCGTCCTCGCCGCCGCGACGGTCGTCGAGGGCGCCGACCCCGCCGAGGCCGCCCGCTGGGAGCTCGGCGACGAGATCCTGCTGCGCGGCCGGATCCGTCCCACCCGCCTGGCCTCCCCGCGCCCGCCCGACCGCGCGGCGAACCCTCCGCTTCCCACCCCGAGCTCCAACTGACGCCCCCTCCGCCTCGGGGAGGCGGACGCGGAAGCCGGCTCAGAAGGAGGCGAGGGACGCGCCGTTCAGGGTCGTGGCGTACCGCCTGAAGTCCGGGTCGGTCTCTTCGCCCAGGTAGACGTCGGTGTGGTGCCGGCCGCCGTAGCCCGGCCGGAACAGGTCGGTGACGGTCCAGCGGGCCTTGCGGAAGCGCGCGCAGACGGCCGCCGGGACGCCCGCCCCGCAGGCGGTGATCACGAAGCGCTGCCCGCGCGCCAGGACGTCGCGGTCGGCCGCGGCCGACTCCCACGCCTTCAGCGGACGGCCCGCCGGGTCGCGCGTGCTGTCGTCCAGCCAGTAGCCGGTGCTGTGCGACCAGTTGAGGAAGCGGCCCTTCTGCGGGCCGGAGGTGATCCGTCCGCTGCCCTCGGTGCGGATCACGCGCAGGAAGTCGGCCGGGTACGAGCCGAGCGGCGTGCTCCCGTTGGAGCAGCGCACGGACGTGCAGCCCTTCACCGCCGTCATCGCGCCGCCGTGCAGGCTCTCCACGGCCGTGTAGTACGTCGTGACGCGCCACGAGCCGGGCTTGCCGAGCGGGGTGAGGTTCAGCGGATCCGACTCCGGCAGCGCGCGCACCGTCGCGGACGGCGCCGGCGGGACCGGCTGCCCCGGCGTTCCGGACGCCACCGGCGGCTGGACGGCCTCGGCAGGCGGGTTGAACTTGCCGGTCGACGCGCTGGACGTCCCGCAGGCCGCCGCGAGCGGGCCGAGCGAGAGCAGACCGAGCGTCGCGACCGCAGCGTGCCGCACCCGCATCGCACCTCCCCGGAGTCACCGGTCGTTCGCGGAGGCGCGTCACGGCCCGTCCGCCCGAGGGACACTATCCCGCACCATGGCCGGTCGGTCCGGGGTTCGTCAAGACGGCGGCGCCGCGGCGCGGGCCGCCGTCTCCACGAAGATCCGGATCAGTGGCCGCGCGCGATCCACTCGTCCAGGTGCGGGGCCTCGGCGCCGATCGTGGTGGTGTCGCCGTGCCCGGTCCGGACGGTCGTCCCGGGCGGCAGCGCCAGCAGCCGCTCCCGGATCGAGGTGATGATCGTCGGGAAGTCCGAGTAGGACCGGCCGGTCGCGCCCGGCCCGCCCTGGAACAGCGTGTCGCCGGAGAACACCGTGCCGAGCGACGGCGCGTGCAGGCAGACCGCGCCGGGGGAGTGGCCGGGCGTGTGCAGGACGGTCAGGTCGGTTCCGGCGACCGTGACGACCTGGCCGTCGGCGAGCTCGCCGTCGGGCGAGCGGTCCGGGTGCCGCTGCTTCCACAGCATCAGGTCGGCCGGGTGCAGCAGGACGGGCGCGCCGGTGCGGTCCGCGAGCGCGGGCGCGGCGTCGATGTGGTCGTCGTGCCCGTGCGTGGACACGATCGCGACGAGCCGCCGGTCGCCGACCGCCGCGGCGATCGCGTCCGCGTCGTGCGCGGCGTCGATGACCACGCACTCCGCGTCGTCCCCGACGATCCAGACGTTGTTGTCGACCTCCCAGGTGCCGCCGTCCAGGGAGAACGTGCCGGAGGTGACGACATGGCCGATCCGCGCCGCCATCAGAACACCACCACCGAGCGCAGCACGTCGCCGTGGTCCATCTTCTCGAACGCGGCCTCCACGCCGTCCAGCGGGATGGTCTCGGACACGAACGCCTCCAGGTCCAGGCGGCCCTGGAGGTACAGGTCGATCAGCATCGGGAAGTCGCGGGACGGCAGGCAGTCGCCGTACCAGGACGACTTGAGCGCCCCGCCGCGCCCGAACACGTCCAGCAGCGGCAGTTCGAGCGTCATCTCGGGCGTCGGGACGCCGACGAGCACCACCGTCCCGGCGAGGTCGCGGGCGTAGAACGCCTGCTTGTAGGTCTCGGGGAGGCCGACCGCGTCGATCACGACGTCCGCGCCGAACCCGCCGGTCAGCTCCTGGACGGCCTCGACGACATCGCCGTCCTTCGCGTTCACGGCGTGCGTCGCGCCGAGCCGCTTGGCGGTGGCGAGCTTGCGCTCGTCCAGGTCGACGGCGATGATCCGCGCCGCGCCCGCCAGCCGCGCGCCGAGCACGGCCGCCGCGCCGACGCCGCCGCAGCCGATCACCGCCACGCTGTCGCCGCGTCCGACGTTACCGGTGTTGAGCGCCGCGCCGAGGCCCGCCATCACGCCGCAGCCGAGCAGGCCCGCGACCTCGGGCTTCGCGGCCGGGTCCACGCGCGTGCACTGCCCGGCGGCGACGAGGGTCTTGTCGGCGAACGCGCCGATGCCGAGCGCGGGGGACAGCTCCGTGCCGTCCGCGAGGGTCATCTTCTGCTTGGCGTTGTGCGTGTCGAAGCAGTACCAGGGGCGCCCGCGCAGGCAGGCGCGGCACTGCCCGCAGACGGCCCGCCAGTTCAGGACCACGAAGTCGCCGGGCGCGACCTCGGTGACGCCCTCGCCGACCGACTCGACCACCCCGGCCGCCTCGTGGCCGAGCAGGAACGGGAAGTCGTCGTTGATGCCGCCCTCCCGGTAGTGCAGGTCGGTGTGGCACACCCCGCACGCCTGGACCTGGACCACCGCCTCGCCCGGCCCCGGGTCCGGGATCGTGATGGTCTCGATCCGCACCGGCTGCCCCTTGCCCGGTGCGATGACCCCGCGTACCTGCTGCGCCATCGTCGCCGCCTCCTGTCGGGTGTGATCCTGTCGGTCAGACCCTACAAAAACCGGCACCGGCGACGCGCCGGCGCTCGCCCCGTCCGCGCTGGTCCGGGCTGGTGACGGTCGCGGGGAGGCGGTCGGGGTCGAGAGCGGCCGGGGCCGGAAACGGCCGGGGTGGGCCGCAATGCCGTCAGGAGGACGGGGCGACGAGCCCGGCGTCGTAGGCGATGATCACCAGCTGCACCCGGTCGCGCGCGTCCAGCTTGGTCAGCAGCCGCGCCACGTGCGCCTTCGCGGTCGCGACGCTGATCGACAGCCGTCCGGCGATCTCCGCGTTCGACATCCCGCGCCCGACCAGCGTCAGCACCTCCCGCTCCCGCTCGGTGACGCCGGCCAGCGTGACCGGGCGCCCGGCGGACGGCTCGGGCCGCGCCGCGAAGTCCGCGATCAGGCGGCGGGTCACGCCCGGCGCGAGCAGCGCCTCGCCCGCCGCGACCACCCGGACCGCCGCGAGGATGTCCTCCAGCGCCATGTCCTTCACCAGGAACCCGCTCGCGCCCGCGCGCAGCGCGCCGTAGACGTACTCGTCGTCGTCGAACGTGGTCAGCATCAGGACGCGCGCGGTCCCGTCCCGGGTGATGCGGCGGGTCGCCTCGATGCCGTCCATGCCCGGCATCCGGATGTCCATGACCACGACGTCCGGACGGCGCTCCCCGGCGAGCCGCACGGCCTCCGCGCCGTCGCCCGCCTCGCCGACGACCGCGAGGTCGGGGCAGTCGGCGATGAGGACGCGCAGCCCGGCCCTGATCAGCGGCTGATCGTCCGCGAGCACCACCCGGACGGCCGCATCGACCGCGTTGGCCGCTTCGGCCGCGTTGGTCGCGTTGGTCGCGTCGGGCGCGTTGGTCGCGTCGGGCGGGTTGGCCGCTTCGGCGCGGGTGCTTCCCCGGGCGTCCGGCGTGCTCATCGCAGCACCGGGATCTGCGCCGTGGCCGGGACCGGGATGCGCGCGGCGACCCGGAAGCCCCCCTCGGGACGCGGGCCGGCGCTCAGCTCGCCGCGCAGGAGGGCGGCCCGTTCCCGCATCCCGACGATGCCGAACCCGCCGCCGTCGCCGGGCGTCCCGCCCGTGCCGTCGTCCTCGATCGAAACGGTCAGCTCGTCCTCCCCGAACCCGATGGTGACCCGGCAGGCGCGGGCGTGCGCGTGCCGGACGACGTTCGTCAGCGCCTCCTGGACGATCCGGAACACCGACAGGTCGATCTCCGGGGGCAGCGGACGCCGCTCGCCCTCCCAGCGCACCTCGACCCGCACGTCCGCGTCGCGCGTGGCGGCGACGAGCCGGTCCAGGTCGGCCAGACCCGGCGCGGGGTCGAGCGGCGCGGGCGCGGGACCGCCGTCCGCGGCCTCCGTGCCGGACTCGCGCAGCGTCACGAGCATCCGGCGGAGCCCGGCGAGGGTCTCCCGGCTGGTCGCCTCGATCGCGGCCAGCGCGTTGCGCGCCTCGTCCGGCTGGGTGTCGATCACCCGTCCGCCGACGCCCGCCTGGATCGCGACGATCCCGATGCTGTGCGCGACCATGTCGTGCAGCTCGCGGGCGATCCGGAGCCGCTCGGCGGCCAGCGCCCGCTCGGTCTCGCGCGTCCGCAGCTCGACGGCGTGCTCGCGGCGCTCGCGCATCGACCGCGCGGTCGTCATCGCGGCGACGAAGCCGAGGACCACGACGGCGACGGCCTGCACCTGGCTGTCCGGTCCGTGCGGCAGGACCACGGCCGCCGCCAGCTGGACGGCGAAGATGATCGAGCAGGCCGCGGTCCTGGTCCGGCGCGGCCGGGACAGCGCGATGTAGGCGAGCACCACGTCGTCCACGAGGACCTTGGTGTACCCGGTGCTCCAGCCGACGTGCTCGGCGACGGCGACGACCCAGCCCAGTGCCAGCAGCAGGACGAGCGCCGGGGTGCGGCGGCGCAGCATGAGCCCGGGCACCGCCATCAGCACCGCCGGGAGCACGACCGTCTGCGAGAACTGCCCGGTCGGCCGGTGCAGCACCAGATCCAGCAGCCCCGCGAAGAACACCGCCCCGGCCCAGGCCAGAACCGACCCGCCGGCCCGCTTCGAGAACGCCCCCGCGCCCCCGCGCCGCCCGCCTGACCCGCGCCCGTCCGGCCCGCCCTCGCCCGAGCCGCGCCCGTCCGGCCCGCCCTCGCCCGAGCCGCGCCCGTCCGGCCCGCGCTTGTCTGAGCCGCGCCCGTTTGAGCCACGCTCGTCTGAGCCGCGTGCGTTCGAGGCGTGCCCGTCTGGGGCGCGCGGGGCGTCGCCGGGGCGGCCCGAAGTGTCGGCGCGCTGGTCGGACGGGGTGGGGGACATGTCGCGATCGTAACCGTCCGGGGTGCGGGTGGGTATTGGCCGCCGGGCGTACGCCCGCGAGCGGGTCCGGCGCGGGGAAAGTGTGGCCGGGAGCCCGACGACGTGCGGTGTCCGCACAGGCGATCTTTGCCGCATGAAGATGTTCTTCCGTGTTCTGTTGGCCGTCGAAATAGCGGCGCTCGCGGTCTGGTCCCTGGTCTGGGACTCGCTCGACTTCCGCATCTACCGGTTGGGTGGGGGAGTCGTCACGGAAGGGACGCGCCTCTACACCGAGAAGCTCGCCGAGCACTGGTACACCAATACGCCGTTCTTCGCGCTGATCTGCTCGCCGCTGTCGGAGCTGCCCCTCACGGCCGCGCGTGTGGCCTGGCAGTTCGCCTCCCTCGCCGCGCTCGCGTGGGCCTGCGCGGGCATCCTGGAACTCGCCGGACGGCCCGTATCGCGGAACACGGTCGCCGTTCTCGTGGCGATCGCGATGCCTCTCGCGCCCGTCTACCACACCTTTTTCCAGGGACAGGTCAACCTTTTCCTGCTCGCCTTCGTCGTCGCCGACATGAAGGCCGTCGCGCGCGGCGGAAAAGCAGCCGGGATCGGCATCGGTATCGCGGCGGCGGTGAAACTTACTCCCGGTATCTTCATCGTCCTTCTGCTGGTGACCGGACGCGTCCGGGCCGCCTGTGTCGCCGCCGGGACGTTCGCCGCCGCCGTCGCGGGCACGTGGCTCGTCGCGCCGGACGCCTCGCGCGTCTACTGGTCGGGCACGTTCCGTGACACCTCGCGCGTCGGGGTCACCTACATCAGCAACCAGTCGCCGTTCGGGATGCTCTCCCGGATGCTCGGCGGCCATCCCGAGCGCGTCGAGAGCTGGTACCCGCTCATCTCCGTGGCCGTCGCCGTCGCGGGGCTCGCGATCGCGGCCGCGTGGGCGCGGCGCGGCGACTGGCTCGGCGCGACGGCCGTGACCGGGACGACCGGCCTGCTCGTCTCGCCGATCTCGTGGGCGCACCACTGGGTGTGGGTGCTGCCGGTGCTCGTCCTGCTCGTCCGGAACGGGCGGCGCGTGCCCGCGGTGTGCGTGTACGTTCTGTTCGTCCTGTCGCCGCTGTGGTGGACGCCGCACGACAGCACCTCGCGGGAGTGGGGCTTCCACGGCCCGACCACGCTGGTGGCCAACTGCTACCTCGTGTCGGCGTTCGTGTTCCTCGCGTACGCGGCGGTGGAGGTCCGCCGTCCGCGTGTCGGTTCCGTCACGCCGGTCCGGCCGGTCGAACTTGCCATTGACAAGACGCCGGTCCCCGAGGCATCTTGTCAGTGACAAGATTCTGACGAAGGGCCTCCGATGAACCTGCCGGCCGCCGAGATCCGCAAGCTCTGGCACCTGACCGAGCCCGTGCACGCCGTCCTGTACTACGCCCCCGAGGTGTTCGCCGAGGCCGCCGCGCTCGGCTACGACACCGAAACGCGCTGGCCGTCCTACTTCGCCTGGCGCGCCGCCCCGCTCGGCCCGGCCGGCGCGAAGGCGGTCGGCTCGGCGTTCTACAGCTTCGCCCCGTCCATGGTCGCCGAGCACGTCCCGGCGGCCTGGACGGTGGCCGCGCCGGAAGCCGTCCTGGACGCGCGGCTGCGCGCGATCGACGCCGCCTACCGGACGCTGCTCGGCGACGACATCGGCTCGCCCGCCGTGGCCGAGGCCGCCGAGCTCGCGCGGACCGCCGCCGAGGCCGCCGACCTGTCCGGACGTCCGCTGGCCGCCGCGAACGCCGACCTGCCCTGGCCGGACGAGCCGCACCTCGTCCTCTGGCAGGCCGTCACGCTGCTGCGCGAGCACCGGGGCGACGGCCATGTCGCCGCGCTCCTCACCTCCGGCCTCGACGCGGCGGAGGCCCTCGTCTCCTTCGCCGCGATCGGCGCCGCGCCCCGCGCGACCTTCGACAGCCGGGGATGGAGCGACCGCGAATGGGCGGACGCCGCCGAGCGCCTGCGCTCGCGCGGCCTCCTGGACGCCGGCGGCACCGCCACCGAACGCGGACGCGACCTGCGCCGTTCCGTCGAGGAGCGCACGGACGAACTGGCCGCCCGTCCCTGGAACGCGCTCGGCGAGAAGGGCGCCGAGCGGTTCGCCGAAGCCGTCACCCCCGTCTGGGTCGCCGCGGTCGGCAGCGGCCTGCTGCCGTCCGAGACCACCCTCGGCATCGGCAAGGTCTAGCGCGCTTACCCCTCAGGGGGGAGGTCGAGGATCACCGCGGCGCGGGACGCGCGTCCGGCGGCCCCCGGACGAGGCTGACCGGCATGGACTCCAAGAACGTCACCGCCCTCGCCCTCACCGGCGCGACCGTCGTCGGTCTCGGCGCGCTCGCCGGGGGACACTCGGTCTCCGCGCACTTCGCCTACGCCGACGCCCGCGGTTCCCTCGTCAAGGCGGAGCGGCTGCGCACGCTGTCCGCCGGCGAGGTCCGCACGGCGCTCGGCCAGGGCGGGTTCGACGCCTCGACGGTGCGGCGCGGCGTGGACGCCTACCGCCTGACCTACCGGACGATCGACACGAAGGGACGCTCCACCACCGCGACCGGCCTGTTCGCCGTGCCGCGCGGGAAGTCCGGGCGGCTGACGGCCGTCTCGTACACGCACGGGACGACGAGCTACAAACCGGACGCGCCGTCCGTCAGCACCACCCCGTGGGCCGTCGGCCCCGCCTACACCTACGCGGGCTCGGGCTTCGCCGCCGTCGCGCCCGACTACCTCGGGCTCGGGAAGGGGCCGGGCGTCCACCCGTGGAAGGACGTGCCGTCCGAGACGTCGGCCTCCCTGGACATGCTGCGCGCCGCCCGCGCGTTCGCCCCGCGCACCGGCCACACCCTCGACCGGAAGGTGCTGATCACCGGCTTCTCGCAGGGCGCGTCGTCCGCGCTCGGCCTCGCCCGCGCCCTCCAGGACGGCGCGGACCCGCACTTCGTGCCGAAGGCCGTCGCCCCGATCAGCGGCGGCTACGACTTCGCCAACGCCGAACTGCCCGCGCTCCTCGGCGGGAAGCTCGAAAGCAAGTCGAGCACCCTCTACGTCGCGTACCTGCTGACGTCCTGGCAGCGCATCCACGGCGGCATCTACCGGACGCCGCAGGAGGTCTTCAAGTCCCCCTACACCGAACACGTCGAGAAGTACTTCGACGGCACCACCCCGGGCCCGGAGATGTTCAAGGGCATGCCCGACCGCCTCGCCGACCTGCTGACCCCGCGCGGCTGGACCGTCCTGAAGCACCCGTCCGGCACCTTCTCCGCCGCGCTCCGCACCGACGGCGAGGTCTGCGGCGCCTGGACGCCGCGCATGCCCGTCCGCCTCTACCGGGCCGAGACCGACGAGCAGGCGACGACCCTCAACACCGACCACTGCGTCACCGCGCTCCGGGCGCGCGGCGTGACCCCGCAGGTCGTGAACCTGGGCAGGCCCCTGTACCAGGGCTCCCTGCACCTCGGCACCAACGTCGCCGGGACGGGGCAGATCGTCCGCTGGTTCGCGTCCCTGCCCCAGCGGTAGACCCGCCCGAGCCGTAGACCTGCCCCTGCGGGTAGACCCGCCCCAGCGGTAGCAGCGACCCGGAACCGGGCGCGGAGTGAGCGCGGAACGGTCTCGCAGCCGGAACTTCCGCGCTCGTACGTTCCCTCGCATCGGCCCGTTCGGAGGGCCGTCCACGAAGGGGGAACCCCATGAAGATCAGGCGAATCGCCGCCGTCGGAACGCTGGCGGCGGCCACCGCCGGAGGCGCGCTCCTGACCGCGTCCGCCGCCAACGCCTCGTCCCAGGCCTACGGCTGGGTCGCGCCGAACGGCCAGCTCTGCGTCTACCAGAACGCGAGCTACCAGGTGCGCGGCGAGGGCCACGCGAAGCTGCCCGGCGTCACCTTCCGCCTCCGCAAGACGGGCGGCTCCACCGTCGCCGTCTCCCCGGGCCCGGTGACCGACTTCGCCGGCGAGGGCCGCACCTCCCTCGGCACCTTCCTCGGCGCGGGCCAGTACCAGCTGTGCGCGAACAACAACAGCGCCGGCAGCGTGTACGTCAAGCAGATCATCATCCTCAGCGACAACGAGTTCAGCTGACCCGGCCCCGCCCCGCGGACCGCCCGGCGCACCCCGCGGATCGCCCCGCGCTGCCTCGTAACCGCCCCGCGTATTGCCCCGTCCCGGATCGCCCCGCGGATTGACCCGCCCCGCAACCACCTCGCGGCCGGCCCGCGCCCAGCACTCACCCTGGGCGCGGGCCCTGCGAGTCGCTCCAATGCGGCCACGCCCGCCCCGCCCACGCCGCCCCCTGCGAACGCGCGGCCCTCGCATACATCGGCCTGCGCCCCTCGCCTCCGCACCGCGCCTCGCCCGCTGGCCCGTGCCGGCATTCGTGCGCGGCGGCAGGCGAACTCAGGAGGTGCGGGTGGCGCGGAGGTCCTGTTCGCGGCGCCACAGCAGGTCGGTGAGGCGGTCGATGCCGGCGGCCAGGTGGCGGCGGTAGGTGCTCGTCGGCAGGGACAGGAGTTCGGCCGCGTCGCGTTGCGTCGGCGCGGGACGCAGGTAGGTGTGGTGCAGGGCGCGGTGCGCGCGGAGGTCGCGCGGTGAGGCGGCCAGTTCGGCGGCGGCGTCCTCGATCGCTTCGCGCAGGGCCGCCTCCGGGGACGTCCCGGGACGCGCGGCCAGGGCGGAGCCGAGCAGGGGACTGCCGCGCAGGCCGTCCGCGCGGCCGAGCCCGCGCAGCGCCTCCCGGACGGCCTCGGCGAACGCCGTCCGGCCGAGCGGCTCCACTCCGGCGCCGGGCAGGCTCTCGCCGGTCTCGCGCTCGATCAGTCCGGACAGCCAGGCCAGCGGCGACTCGCGCCGCCAGTCGTGCCAGTACACGCCGTGGACGCGTCCGCCGACCTCGAAGTCGGCCTCGGGCAGGCGCTCGTAGCCGAGGCGCGCGCAGCCCTCCGCCCAGAAGTCCGGATCGGTGAACGGCAGGAACGTCGCGGCGAGGAACGGCGTGGACAGCGCCGCCCGTGCCATGTGCAGCGTGATGAACGTCTGGACGGGCGACAGCGCCTGATGGGTGTCCGCCGCCATCCAGAACCGGACGAGTTCGGCCGTTTCGTCCTCGCGGGGCGCGGCGTCACCGGTGAGGCGGGTGAACGCGCCGAGCACGGCCGGGTCGTCGCGCCGTCCTCCCGGAGGGACGCGCTCCAGCTTCAGCACCGTGAAGAATCCCGCCGGGTCGCCGTCCTCGTTCCGGACGACCCGAAACGCCTCCGGCTGACGCTCCCGCCACAGGTCGAACAACGCGGCCGACGCCTCGCCCTCATGCCGGACGACCCATGACCGCAGCGTCGCCCAGTCGCCGGACGCGGGCGGCGTCACCGCGAACCGGCCCTGGTCGAGGCCCGTGGGGCCGGGCAGGAACCGGCCGAGCACCGACCGGTCGCGGTGCAGGTACACCAGGTCGAGCAGCAGCGCCTGCCGGACGGCCGGGGGCGCGGTGCGCAACCGCTCCCGCAGGTGGTCGGCCGCGCGGAGGCGGATCTCCTCGCGCCCGGCCGGGTCCCGCCAGCCCAGCTCGGCGGCGAGCACCTCGCGGACCAGGTCGTGCGGGACGAGCCCGCGCGGCCCGTGCTCCACGATCGACAGACCGCGCAGCCAGTCGAACACCGCCGCCGCGTCGGGCGGCGGAGCGTCCGGACGGTCCGTTCCCGGCCCGGCGTCGAGGACGGCGGCCAGCAACGCCTCGGTCACCGTCATGACCAGGGCGCATGTCTCCAGCGCCCGGCGGTGCGCGGGGGACGGCACCCGGTCCACGAACGCCTTGAGCAGCGTCGCCAGCACCTCCGGCTCGGCCGCGAAGGACGGGCCCTCGCGGACGGGCAGGTCCGCGACCAGCGCCAACGCGAGCGGATGGCCTCGGGTGAACGCCAGCGCCGCGTCCCGCCGCCCGGGGGCGAGGCCGCGCCGGTCGAGGAGCTCGCCCGCCTCGTCCGCGTCGAGGTTGCGCAGCGGCAGGTCGGCCAGCAGCTCGCGCCAGCCGGGGTCCGCGCGCCACGCCGCCGACGGACGGTCCCGTCCCGCGAGCGCCACGATCCACCGATCCGGCAGCGAGGGGATCAGCTCGTCGCGAAGCCAGCGCTCCAGCGTGCGCAGCCCCTCGAAGGCGTCGACGACCAGCAGCACGTCCTCGCCGCCGTCCCGGCCCCGGTTCAGGTCCTCGCCCCAGCCCGCGTGCTCGCCCGGGTCTCGGGCCGCGTCCGCGTAGGGCTTCTTGATCGGCGGATGGGCGGCGACATGACCCGCGTGCCGTTCTCGGGGCGGGACGGTGGGGAGGGCGGCGAGGACGGCGGACGCGTCGGCGGGCGTCTCGCGGCCGTCCAGCCAGATCGTCCGCCGTCCGGCGCGGCCGGCGAGCCAGGCGAACTGGCGCAGCAGGGCGGTCTTGCCGATCCCGCCCGGCCCGTGGACGAACAGGACGCGCGCGTCGTCCGCGCCCGCGAGCACGGCCCGGAACCGGGCCAGCTCCGCCCGCCGCCCCACGAACCCCCGCCGCCGGGCCTCGTCGAGCCGGTCCACCAGTCGTGCGGTCACGCCGCCATCATGAACCGGCGCGTCCCGGCGAGGAAGCGGCTTGCCGGGAAAGGCCGGAAAACGCGCCGCCCCCGCGACGGACGAGCCCCCGCGACGGACGAGCCGTCGCGGGGGCGGGACCGGCGCCTCGGGCGCCACGCGAACGGTGGCCCGGACCTACCGGGCGAAGGGCGGCCCGGCCGCCGTGCGCGCAGCGGTCCGGAGCCGCCGGATCAGCGCAGGAAGCCTTCGTAGTTGCGCTGCTGGAGCTGGGACTCGATCTGCTTCACGGTGTCCAGTCCGACGCCGACGACGATCAGGATGCTCGTCCCGCCGAAGGGGAAGTTCTGGGTCGCGTTGAGCAGCGCGAACGCGATCATCGGGATCAGTGCCACCAGGCCCAGGTAGAGCGCGCCCGGCGTCGTGATGCGGGTGAGGACGTAGTCGAGGTACTCGGCGGTCGGGCGTCCGGGCCGGATGCCGGGGATGAAACCGCCGTACTTCTTCATGTTGTCGGCGACTTCGGTGGGGTTGAAGGTGATCGCGACGTAGAAGTAGGTGAAGAAGATGATGAAGACGAAGAAGATCGCCATGTGCCAGGGGTTGTCCTGCTTGAGGTACGGCTGGACCTTCTGCAGCCACTTGACGTTGG
>NZ_JBHSIT010000025.1:0-26408 GCF_042652125.1 Actinomadura gamaensis
ACGACCTCGCCGGGCGGCTGGAGGGTGTAGACAACTCGATCCAACGCCCGGCGAGGCCCCTGTCAACACCCCGCGCCGCTGCGATCTCACGCCAGGTTACGAACAGAACCTATGGAATGGCGCTTAGTTCTCTACCGCATAACCTCGACGCACGCCCTCCAGTGGAGCGTAGGCCCAGTCCACTACAACGCGGTACTAATGCCCATCCTCTTCGTAGCCGCATTGGACGCCGCGACCGCCCTCCACCTAAGCCCCCACCCTTGGAGCCGTCACTACGCGAACCTACTCCCAGCAGCGATCACGGCAATATCCCTCGCCTCGTTGCCGCTGCTTCCCTTCCGCGTCCTCGCCGCCCCCACCTTCTATCGGACGACCGACCACATCAGAGCCGCGCGCGAGCTTCTCGCCGACATTCCCGACGGGTCGCGCGTCGCCGTCTCCAATCGACTCGCCCCCCAGCTCACCGCCCGCTGCCAAGTGACGCTCTTCGGCGACGTCCACCACCGTCCGGTCGACTGGGTCATCGTGGACACCGAGCGCCTGGACGGCGTCCCCGCGCCCCCGGCGGTGATCCGAACAGCCCTAGCCCAGCTCCCGTCCCAGGGCTTCAGCGTCATCGAGCAACGCGACGGCATCCTGCTCTTCCACCGCGCGACAGCGCCCCCCGAGACCCGAGCCGCGGCTGCCCGCGACCCGGCCCTCGTCACGGAACGCGCCTCGCTCAGCGAGGCGCGACGATCTTGACTGGCTTGTTGTAGGCGTTCCAGCCGTCCTCGGCGTGGAACGTCGCGGACCGCGAGTGACCGGCGAAGACCAGCTTCGAGAGCCGGCCGTAGGAGTCGGTGTAGAGATCGATCGTCAGCGTCTTGATCCCGCTGCCGTCGAGCATGTGCTGCGGATAGTGCAGATCCCAGTACGCGTACGGCCCGAGCTTGGCCAACGATCCCTTGATGCGCAGGTGGTGAGCGCTGACGCGGCTCCATCCCCGCGCGCCCTGGAAGACCGACTTCACGTAGGCCGGGTTGGCGTGCTGCTTCCACACCCGAACGGCGTCCGCGTCGAGGCGGGTCTTCTTCCAGTGACCGGAGTAGTTCTCGTAGTCGATGCCGTTCACGAAGACGTCCCGGCCTGCCTCCGTGCCGTTCTTGGCGCCCTTGATGCCCCTGGTCTCGCTCTTACCCCACCCGGCCTGCGCGAACTTCGGCGTGAACTGCGCGTCCGCGCCGCTGCTGACCCGGTGATAAGCCCCCTTCGGTCCCTTGTAGGAGAGCTGGGCCCAGTTGTGGACGGTCTTGGTGGCGGGGGCCTTGACCACCGCGGCCTGCGCCGTCCCGGGAAGGCCAACGGCGGCAGCCGCGGCGACACAAGCCACGGCCGTGATCCAACGACGATTCATCGAGTTCCTTCTGGGGGGAGGCGATCGGGAGGAATTCCCGCCCGATGATCGCCCACCAAGATCTCCCGCCGCAACGAAAATCCCGACTTCGTCCCCGACCGCCGGTGAAGCGACAGGTTGCCCGCCTCGTCCTCCGAAACTGTTAGGTTCCGGGCATGACGACGCCTCCGAAGTGGCCCGTGTCCGTGAAAGGCGTCGCGGTCGCCGCCGGCCGGGTCGTGCTGCTGAAGAACGAACGGGACGAGTGGGAGCTACCCGGCGGCCGCCTGGAAGCCTCCGACCCGAGCCCGGAGGCGGCACTCGAACGGGAGATCACCGAGGAGACCGGCTGGACCGTCAAGGCCGGCCCGCTCCTGGACGTCTGGATCTACCAACCCCTGCCCGCCACGCTGCCCGAAGCCCGCCTGGTGATCGTCACCTACGGCTGCACCGTCCTGACCCCCGACCTCGAACCGGTCATCAGCCACGAGCACAAGCAACTCGGCCTGTTCACCGCCGACCAGGTACCGCACCTGCACATGCCCGACGGCTACAAACAGTCCATCGCCACCTGGTTCCGCCGCCTGTAACACAAAAGGTGCGGCGTCCGTAGACGCCGCACCCCCTGAACGACCCCATAGGGATCTCACTGGTGTCCGAGGACGGACCTGCACCAAATAACTACGAGCAGGTCATCGCCACCGACTTCCTTCTGGACCGGTGAGCGCCATGGACGCCCCCACTGACCGCCTCATCCGCGCGACGACCACGGCCTCGGTCGCCCTGCTCGCGCTAATCGCCGCAGTGGTCTCCTACCGTCACATGCACCACCTTGCCCAAGCTCACGGCGAGTCGCGCTGGACGGCGGCGCTGATCCCGCTGTCGGTGGACGGCATGATCGTCGCCTCGTCCATGTCGGTCCTTTCCGCCAACCGCTCCGGACGCCGGGAAGGCAGGCTCGCCTGGACCCTGCTGATAATCGGCACCCTCGCGTCCCTGGCCGCGAACGTCGCCGTCGCCGAACCGACCACCACCGGCCGCATCATCGCCGCCTGGCCGTCCTTCGCGCTCGTCGGCGCCTACGAGATGCTCATGAGTCAACTGCGATCCCGTGCTCCAGCAGGGACGGCCAGGCCGGGGACGGCACGGTTGAAGAGTCGCGGGTTCCTGCTGAGAAGGCGCCGGAAGCAGGCAATGGCGAAGAGATTCGTGGGCGTTCCCTTCAGGAGCTCGCCTGGGAATGGGCGTCGGAGCACAGGACTATGAGCGGGGAGCTTCCGTCGGGAGGGGAGATCGGCAGGGCGTTCAACCGCAGTGCTCGTTGGGGAAGGCTCGTCAAGCTCGCCGGAGGCGAAGGTATCTCGAGGAACGATGGCGAAGAGCACGCTTCGCCAGAGGCTGAGCAGTTGAACGGCGCACGGCTCAGGACGTGACCATCTCAGCGGCGCAGGTGCATGCGCCCGGTACGAGGTGCTGTTGGGTTACTGAGCCAAGGTCGCTCGCGCCGAGGTCCGTAAGCTGCCCCTGTTCCGGAGCAGGTGCAGGTCCTGAGTGACTTGGCAGGTTGTGGCCTGGGTGATTCAGCAGGTGGCGAAACCGGTCAGCCTGGTGCCTTTGAGACCGTTCTGTGCCTGTTACACGCTCTTCGCGTCCATCGTGCTGCCGCGTTCTTCGTGAACTGTCTGAGGCCCTGAGTAGCGTGGCTCTTGAGCAGGTGGCCCACTGAAGCAGGACCCGAAGGCGAGATCCAAAGCGAGGAAGGAGCGGTGAATGGCAGATGGTGTCCCGGGTCCCCCGAGGGGGGAGGGGGGCGAACCTTGTGGCGAACTTCTTGCCAGTCAGGATCCGCGGAGGCGAGTTCGTCGCAGGGGTCCTTCCTTTCGACTCGGAGGACCGGTTGGCCGGACTCCGGGCCGATCTGAGGGGAACGCACGTGGTACGGCGCGAGAACGACGGAGTGGTGTGCGTCCCTCTGTCGCCGAGTGCTGTCGAGGTAGGTGACCAGCGGAGGTTCGTCGTCGGCGATCATCGTAGCCTGGTGATGTTCCTCTTGAAGGAGGCGCTCATCCGCGAGGTGGTCGCCATGAAGTACACATTGTCGGCTTTCTCCCGTCCGAGTTTCGTCTCCCGGTACGCCAAGCAGGATCTGCTCGCTCAGTGCGCAGGCGAGTATCGAGACGCTCTAAGCAGCGTGCATGTGTACCCAGAGTTCAGGCTCGACACGCGAACGACAGGGCCGTCACCGTCGGGCTATCCCGGCATCCTGGTTGGGCTGAAGACACGCTACGAGATCGACTTCACCGTTAGTGATCTTCTGCAGATCGGGTTGGATGCGAAGGGGCGCTATGTGCTCGCGGAGACAGGTGAAGTGCCCTTCACCCCTGACCTCGACCAGCGTGTCTACCGGCGGTTGGCGGGCATGATCGAGTCCGTCCGTGACGGCCGTCTTCGCCTTGCCGATGCGCCTTGCCTCACCGAGGTCGATGCGGATCGAGCCTGGATCGAGGGAAGCCAGGACAACTTCCAGGATGTGCTCGCCCTTCTCACGGGGGGGCCGCCACGCGCATATCTTGGAGGCGCTGGCGGAGGCGAAGTTTGGACTCCTCGGAGCCGACGGCCGCCTCCAGCGGGTGACGGCCTTCGCCAAGAAACTGCGAGAGTCCGTCCCGATGACGATCGCTGCTGGCCTCAGCGTCGACATCGGCCTCCCGATCGGGAGTCCGGCCGCCCCCGCCCAGGCCCCCAAGGTGAGGTCGGCGAGGTTCGATGAACCGTCGTTCGTTTTCGATCCGGGTCTGGACAAGACCGACCGGAACGCGGAACGCGGCCTAACTAAGTATGGTCCGTTCGATTCGCAGTCCTTCAGCCCTCGGACGCCGAGGGTCGTGGTCCTGACACCGCAGGAGTACCAGGGCCACGTGGATACGTTCATGGACCAGTTCCGCCGAGGAGTGCCAGGCGGGAAGGTCTATCCGCAGGGCTTCGTCCGCAAGTACCAACTTGCCGCCTGTGACATCACGATCCACGCTTTCGACGCCGGACCGCGAGACGCGGATAGCTATCGCAACGCATGCCGAGACTTGACACGGAATCTGGGGAAGCCGGATCTGGCGATCGTGATCACGAGCAAGGAGCAGCAGTTCCTACACGGAGATCAGAGTCCTTACCTTGTGGCCAAGGCGACGCTGATGAATCAGGGCATCGTCGTCCAGGAAATCCAGATCGAGACGATTCGGAAGGGAAACCTGGACTACTCGCTCGACAGCATCGCCTTGCAGTGCTACGCCAAGATTGGCGGAATCCCGTTCGTCATCGCGGCACCTCAGACCATCACCCACGAGATCATCATCGGTATCGGTAGCGCGCATGTGAAGCCGAGCAGGTTCAGCCCCCCTGAGCGCATCGTGGGCATCACCACCGTCTTCAACGCCGACGGCAGCTACATTCTGTCCAACACCTCTCATGAGACCGACTACGAGTGGTACCCCGAGGAGCTCCTACATGCCCTGCGGAGCTGCATCGAGGCGGTGAAGAAGCGCAACGCCTGGCGAGCCGACGACGCCATCCGGCTGATCTTCCACGTCTTCAAACCGTTGAAAGACACCGAAGCCGAGGCCGTCAAACGACTGGTGAAGGGGTTGCTCACCGAGTTCAGAGCAGTGGAGTTCGCATTCGTCCACATCAGCGAGACCCACGACTGGGCGCTGTTCGACACTGCCGCCCTCGGCGGGCACAAGCAGCGGATGCCTTCGGGCCGCCTCGTCCCCAAAGGGCGGAGCGTGCCACAGCGCGGGCACACCGTATCGATCAGCGCGAGCGAGGTCCTCCTGACTGTCACAGGCCCCTTCGACTTGAAGGTCGCCACGCAGGGCCTGCCACGGCCCCTGCTGCTCAAACTCCACCGGGCTTCGACGTTCACCGACATCGACTACCTCGCCGGGCAGGTGTTCAGGCTCACCGCCCTTTCGTGGAGGCGCTTCTACCCTTCCGGTAAGCCCATCACGGTCATGTACTCGGACCTGATCGCATCTCTTCTTGGCCAGCTCAGGCACGTACGGAACTGGAACGCTGACGTGGTCTCTACGAACTTCCGCACCAGCAAGTGGTTCCTTTGACCAGCAACCTCGATCCGAACGAGGTGGTGACCACGCACATTGCTGATCACCTCGCTGCACTTGACGAAAACATTCGTGCTGCGGACACCCCTGGGAACCTTGACGGTCTCATGGCCCGCCATGTGCTGCGGAACGCGACCCGACTCGCCCCGACTTACTCCACCGAGTCCGTCAGGGAACAACGGATCGGCGAATACGGCGACGGTCCTGTGGGCGCGCCCCTCTTGGCCATGCTTGGATATCACCTCGATGAGCTCAGGGCAGATGCCGCGCCGTCCGTCAAAGCCGCGGCTGTCACCGGGCTCCAGCAGCTGATGCGCCGTGACCCCTTCCCGCTGGACGATGTGACCTTCCACCAGGATCCGCGCCAGCTCCTCGGAATCACCCTGGCGATCATCGCAGTCGCTGATGAAGTACCCGGCGCCAACCGATGGCTCCGCCAGATCATCGATGACGCTCGCTTCCGATCGCCGACAGTCCGCCATGAGCTAATTCGGCTACACACATACGGCGTCCTGACCCGTGAACCATCCGTCTGGGTTACAGACACCGGTCCCCAACACCCCGTGGACCTTGCTGTCCTGCACTGGCTCGTCGCCCAGGGAACGGTACGGCTGCCGAACCCGCCGGAGGACTTGAAGATCATCCAAAGTGGAATCCTCAAGGGGCTCCTGTCGGTACCCGCCACTGGAGCGTCTGCGCCGGATGCCGCCTTCCTGAGAGCCGCCGCCCAACAGATCATCGACACCACGATCGATGAGTCGATGCTCGACCGCCATCACGTCGGCGTCGTCCTGCGGCGCTTCCCCAAAGCGATGCGGCGATGGCGGTGGGACGCCGACCCGGACATTAAGAACCCGATCCGGTGGCCCATCACCATGGAACGCGAAGTCCAGGACATTCTCTGGATACTCCTCAGTACTGTCTTCGTCGATCTCGTCGACGAAGACCCCCTGCGGAAGTTCGGACACAGCTCCTATCGAGTCGACTTCGGAATCCCTCGTCTCGGTGTAATCGTCGAGATCAAGTACGTGCGTGCAGCAGCCGAGTTCAAGAAGATCGAGAAGGAGGTGATGGAGGACTACGTTGCATATCTCCAAGACCAGTCCGCGTACCAGAAGATCGTCGTGTTCATCTACGACGAGTCCGCTTCCATCCAGGAACACGCCATCACCGAAGCCGCCTTGATTAGACTCGAACACGTCATAGACGTCGTGATCGTGTCCCGTCCCAGCCAGTTGCCCCCACCGGCCCCGAAGAGACGCAAGGCGACCAAAACTACGCGAGTGGCCGCCGCCCCGCCAGTCACGTCGAAGCCGAACAAGTCACCAACCCTCGACGTCGAGAAATAGCTCGCAGGTCGAGAATCTACGTCCGCTCTGCGAAGCCCACAGCGCCGCTCGCCTAGGGCCGTTCCTGGCCGCGCGAGCAGATCAGCTCATCGCGCGTGCGCGCAGGCTCGGTAGTCTCATGCTCACGACGGTGAGCGGCGTCGTCTCCCGATGCGGTGCGCTCAGCTTCCAGCTACTTCATTGGCGTTCTGGTCGCCGGCCAGCAGGTGATGCCGTTGATCACGGTGTGCGGCAGGCGTCTACGGTCATAGGCGCTGGAACATCCCAGAGCGGGGCAGGTCGGCGGCTGGGGGCTCCTACTCGGAGCGGCCGGGCGGGGTAGTCGGACTTGTTGCACGGCGGCCGAGGGCGTCGGCCTCGGCGAGCGCGATCAACTGGGCTTCCCAGCGGTTCTCCAGGGTACGGGTGCCCAGTCGTTTTTCCTGCTTAACCTGGGGAAGGAGTGCTCGGCCCCCTCCGTCTCATACCAGCGTGTTCGGCGGCCAAACGTGTGGCATGGTGGATGCATCTGCACCGATTCACCACGAGCAGGTCATCGCCACTGACTTCCTCTTGGACCGGTGAGCGCCATGGACGCCCCCACCGACTGCCTCATCCGCGCGACGACCACGACCTCGGTCGCCTTGCTGGTACTGACCGCCGCAGTGGCCTCCTGGCGCCACATGCGCCGCTTGGCCCTCGACCACGGTGAGTCCGCCCGCACTGCGGCCTTGATCCCGCTGTCGGTGGATGGCGTGATCCTCGCCTCGTCCTTGTCCATCCTGTGCGCCAACCGCGCCAGCCACCGCGGAGGACGGTTGGCGCGGGCGCACCTAATCGTCGGCAGGTTGGCTTCTCTCGCCGCCAAGTCGCCGTCACCGAGCCGACGGCCGCTGGCCGGATCGTCGCGGCCTGGCCGTCGCTCGCCTTGGTCGGGGCCTACGAGATGCTGATGAGCCAGATCCGGCGTGGTCGGGCGCGCACCGACGTACACGACAACTTCGCATCGCAGCCAGAATCCGCCGGGGCGGTCGAGCGGGCCGAGTGGGCCTGTCGCCTCTGATGCACGGGCCAGCGTCTCCAGCAGGTGGCATGGCAGTGGGCGCAGGCGCATCGTGGGCCAAGCGGCGAGCTGCCGTCGGGCGCGGTGATCGGACGGGCGTTGAACAGAAGCCCCCGGTGGGGGGCGCCTGATCAAGGATAGGAGGAACATCGACTCGGCGCCGTGCTCGGAGGGGAACGAGTTCCGAGGACCTCCCGAACGGGTTATCTGTGCACGCGTAGCCTCGGAGCGTAGTCGGCTCTGGCGGGAGGGGAGCCCGTGGCCCACTTGCCTAGTGGGGACGGTCTGACTTCGGCCGAGATGGCTACCATGACCGCGAATCCGTTGTACACGATCGAGATCGATCCCGGTCTGCCCCTTCCCCACGAGCCCATGAACAGCAAGGACGAGTAGGCGCAGGAGAACATCGAACTGATCAAGGCGCTCGGTCCCGCTGCCTTTGCGCGGAAGCTGCTCAGCGTCCTGGAGGGTGACTTCCCCCGCTCCTAACCGCGCCCACCGGGTGCGTTCGACGGCCGGGCGTGCGCGCGGAGGTGGCTCGTTCGGCCGCATCTAGGACGAGCATGGTTTGCTGGCCGATCAAGCGGGTCGGCAGCAACCAGGCGACGCGGCCTGCACGGTGGTCACGGCGATCGGGCGGCACGATTGGCAGGTGCTCTCGTGGCCTTCTCCTAGGCCCGGGGGACCACCCCTCCAGTCAGCGCCGTCCCGTTGCCCGACGAAACCGGCGTTGTGACCCTTGCCCTTGGGTGCTCTGGAAGCCACCGGCCCTGCCCTGGCTTGTCAGTCTGGGGAGTCTCGAGAATGTCAGACCCCTGACCTAGCATCGATCCAGGCGAACATGAAACGCGTCCACTCGTGCAGCACCGGGTGGCCGAAGTCTGTCGCCTGGTACCGGGGAATCGAACCTTCACCACCTGTTGCAGGAGAACGCACATGCCCGAACGGTCACACACCGTTTCGTTCCGGCCACGCGCCCGCCTCGTGAGTGTCCTCGGCGAACACCTGATCAGCGACCCCGCCGTCGGCCTTGTCGAGTTGGTCAAGAACGCCTATGACGCCGACGCATCCGAAGTCACAGTCGAGCTCTCCGACCTCGGGGATCCCGAAGCCACATCGGTCATCGTGACCGATAACGGGACGGGTATGACCCTTGACGACCTTGTGACGAAGTGGCTCAGTCCCGCGATGGATCATAAGGAGAGCGCCAAGAGGCGCGGTGCACGGACCGCCAAGGGGCGGCTTCCCATCGGGGAGAAGGGGGTGGGCCGGTTCGCGGTGCACCACCTCGGTCGTCGGCTCCGCCTCATCACCCGTGCTGTGGACGGCGACGAGCTCACGCTCGACATCGACTGGGACCGTTTCGACCAGAGCGAGGATTATCTCGACGGCCTCGAGCTCAGCGTTCACCAGCGGCCGCCTCAGCTCTTCACGGGTGACTCCACCGGTACGCGGCTGGAGGTCACTCTGCCCAGGGCCCCGTGGACCGAGAAGCTCGTCCGCAAGCTTCATCGGACGCTTAAGAGGCTTCAGAGCCCCGTCCACGAGGGTGAAACTGACTTTAACGTCCGGCTCTGCTGCCCGGAGTTCCCCGATCTGCAGGACGTCAGCCCCACTGACATCCTCAATCAGGCGCACTACGAGTTCCGGGCTCTGATCGAACCGGATGGTCGCTGCGACTTCGAGTACGTCTGCAAGCACCCGGTGCTTTCCCGGAGAACCCGTACGGGCACGGAGACCCTGTCAACCGAAATCTCGGTTGACGGCGCGTTCGCCGAGTGCGGACCCTTCTGGCTCAACCTCTACGTGTGGGACCGGTCAAGCAACTTCCTGCAGGCCACCGGGACCTCCTCGCGAGAACTCAACGCCCATTCTGGCGTCTCACTCTTCCGTGACGGCCTGCGTGTACTGCCCTACGGCGAGCCGGGCGACGACTGGCTCTTTCTGGACCAGGAACGCGTCCAAGCCCCTGCCGAACGTATCGGCAACAATCAGGTGATCGGCCTGGTATCGGTCGACCAGTCCTCAAATCTGCAGCTTCGTGACAAGACGAACCGCGAGGGACTGATCGAGAACCAGGCATTCCAGGACCTTCGAACCCTGTTGCGCGCCGCAATCAAGCTCTTCGTCACGCACTGGCGGCACGACCGGCCCTCGAAGGCTGACCGCCGAGTAAAGTCCGGCACATCCAGCGACCTCGGAACCGCCCGCGCCCTGGCATCGGAGATCGAAAAGACCGCCAGTAACGAGATCAAGGTTCACCGCCCGGAAACAGCACCTACCCACTTGCAGGAAACACCGGCGAACGACTCCGCACCGGAGGAGAAGGCGGTCTCGCAGCGACAGGCCGTCAAGGAGCTCATGGACGAGCTCGCCAGCGTGAGCGAGGCGATGGACGAGGAACGCCGCCGCCGCGACGTCCTGCGCCAGCTGGCTGCCACGGGGCTGGCCGCCGAGCGAGTGGTCCACGAGTTCGGCCGTCAGGTCGGTGGCGCCATGGCGCAGATGGAACAACTCGAACGCGGCCCGCGGACCGGCCAGTCCACCACCGAGGCACTCAACGCGCTGGGCGTCGCGCTGCGAACACTACGCAGCGAGTTCCGTGTCCTGGCCCCCTACGAAACCGCGGGACGCGCCGACCGCATGCGCACGACCAGCATGCTTGACGCTGCGCGACTGGCCGTAACTCTTAACCAGCACGCCCTCGCCTCCTCTGGCGTGCACGCATCCGTCACCGGACAGGACTTCAGGGCCCGCAGCCGACCCGCCGCAGTGGCCCAGATCCTGGACAACCTCATCCACAACGCAAGCCACTGGGCCGCCATCGGCCCCAGCCCCGAACGACGCGTCGAGGTGGTGCTTCGCCCTGCGTCCAGTCAGATCGTCGTGGCAGACTCCGGACCAGGAGTCCACCCCGAGATGCACGACCAGCTCTTCGACCCCTTCACCACTCTGAAGGTCGAGGGGACCGGACTTGGTCTGTTCATCTCCGCCCAGCTGGCCGACAGTCTCGGGTGTGACCTGCGACTTGCATACGAGGACGAACGCCCGGAGGGAACCTCGGGAGCCGCCATGGTCCTGCAGTTCCCCATCGAACGCGACAACGGGGAGAACGGATCCAGATGAGTGAGCGGGACAACCTCGTCGAGGAACTCGTGGCCGAGGTGCTCGGTCCAAGAGGGGGAACTGACGAAACAATGCCGTCGGACGAGGATCCGGTCGATGAGTACCTCGCTGGTGTGCTCGCCCCCGTTAGTGCGCCCTCGGTCGAGATTGACGCCGACCAGGAGCTGATGGGTCGCGATGCTCCTGAGTCTGACGACGAGGGTGATGTCGGCGATCTGCCCACGGGCCCAGGGGGCATGCAGGCGGCGCTGCCGTCGCTGACGCTCGACCCGCTGGCCAGGCCGGCTTCGCTGGGCATTTCGGTGGCGCTCGATGCGGCGGACGCCCCCATCCTGGACATCTGCTGTACCTGGGCGCGGTACCGCAGGAGTTCTTCCGGTGAATGGCACCGTCAGCCGCTGGGGGCCGTGTGGCGGGAGGTGGACTGCTCCCAGGAGCGCTCCCTGTCGGTCGCCGATGATCCGTCCGTGGAGCTCAGGGTCCGCGCTAGGCGTAGCCCTGCGGGGGCGTGGAAGATCTCACTCTTCCTCGTCAACACCACACCATCCGACGGGGACCGTCCGGCCACACCCGACCACGTTTTCCAGCCACAGATCAGGATTCGGTGCCCCGAAGGAGTGGGTCTGCTCCCCCTCGACCGCCACCGGCCGACGAGCGACCAAGAGGAGGCGGGTCTCGCGCTCCTGTATGCGGATCGGCCGGTCCTCGCACGTGGGCACCTGTGCTCGGCGTTGTGGCGAGAGGTTGATCCCGAACGCCCGCATCCTGACGGCCTGAAGGGGGCCCGGGCGCCTTTCGTCTGGTCTGACGGGCGTCGCCTCTTCGACACAGCCACGGTCACGGAGTTCGAACCCTCGGACGCCCGCTCCGAGTTCGTTCCAGTGATCCCGGTGAACGCCCCGGACAAGAGCTGGCCCCAGTCGGCGGGCGAGCCTCCGGAACTGGATCCAAACAATCTCGCTGAGCTGATCGACGGCGAGTTGCTCCGGCAGAAGCTCACCCCGTTGGCAGATGCCTACGACCGCTGGATCAGCGGACAAGAGCAGCTGGCAGTAAATCCCGCCCCCGGGACTGCTGAAGAGCGGCACATCCTGTCCTGCCGCCGCGCGCTGGCCCGGATCCGGGAGGGCATCGACCTCCTCGCCACCGACCCTGACGCCAGGCTCGCTTTCTGTTTCGCCAACCGGGCCATCGCGATCCAGTCCGAGTGGACCAAGGGGCGGGTCAATCGATGGTGGCCCTTCCAACTGGCGTTCCAACTCCTGAACCTGCGCTCCGTCGTGGAAACGGACCACCCCGACCGGCAAGTCTGCGACCTCCTATGGTTCCCCACGGGCGGAGGGAAAACCGAGGCGTACCTCGGCCTCGCCGCATTCACTCTCGCCTTTCGACGGATCCGCGCCAAGCGGGAGCAGGACCCCACCGGCGGCGTGGGCAGCGCCGTACTGTCGCGCTACACCCTGAGGCTTCTGACGATCCAGCAGTACCGTCGGGCGCTCGCGGTCGTCACGGCATGCGAGTTCCTCCGGGTGTCGGGCCCGCCGGGTAGACGAGGCTGGCGCCCGCGGTCATGGGCGGAGAACGACGACCTGCTCTGGGGAGGGCATCGGTTCTCGATCGGCCTGTGGGTCGGCGGCAAGGTGACGCCCAACAATCTGCAGGACTTCAGCTATCCCGACGCGAACGGGAGGATCATCACCGTTCGCGGAGCGATCTCGATTCTCGATGGACATGACGGCGACGGGGACCCTGCCCAGGTCCTGGACTGCCCGGCGTGCCGTTCCACGCTTGCCGTTCCTCCCCAGGGACTGCTGGAGGGCGCGGAGACGACCCTGCATTTCGTGGTCGGTGATGCCGACTCCGAAACAGGGGCCGGCTTGGCCTCGCTGTTGTCACAGGGGCCGTTCTTGGTGAGAAGCACCTCAGTCACCCGACACGCCAACCCCGCGTACGCGACGGTGTCGGTGACCTTCACCGTGTCCACCGATGTCACGCCGCGCCAGGTGGACGGATGGTTCGAGCAACACGTTCGCCCTCTCCTGGGTCAGTGGACGTGGGCGGTCATGGCGCGTGCCAGCAGGCCTGGCTACTTCGTCCGCAGCGTCGAGTGGGGGCGCTCTGAGAAGGCTGTCGACTTCGACGTCTTCTGTCCCAACCCGACGTGCGTCCTGAACAACCGGCTGGGGTGGGCGGAGCACAACCAACTCGGCGAGATCCCCGCCCCCGAAGCATTCGCACGCGGTGACGGCATCTCCACGCGGTGTCCGATCCCGGCGCTGACAGTGGACGAGCAGGTCTACGCGCGTTGTCCGTCCATGGTCGTGGCTACCGTCGACAAGTTCGCCCGACTGGCGTTCGAGCCTCGTGCGGGCACCCTGTTCGGCAACGTGGACCGGCTCAACGAGCACCTCGGCTACTACCGCGAGTGGGCGCCCTCCTCGGGGCCGTCGAACGGCCTTCCTGCCAGGGGGCGTCAGGATCCCACGGCTGGCAGGAGCGTGCCCGTTCAGCGACTCAGGCCACCGGATCTGGTCCTCCAAGACGAACTGCACCTCATTGAGGGGCCGCTGGGCAGCATGGTGGGGTTGTACGAGGCGGGCATCGACGTCCTCGCCACCGCCCACGAGGACGGCTCACCGGTCAGGCCCAAGTACATCGCCTCCACCGCCACCGTCCGGCAGGCCGAAGAACAGGTTCGCTCTCTGTTCGCCCGCGGTCTGGAGATCTTTCCTCCTCCTGCTCTCCGCGCGGAGCAGTCGTTCTTCTCCGCCACGGGCCCTGCACACCCTCTGGACTCCCAAGAGCCGGGACGGCTGCACGTCGGGGTCGTCGCCCCCGGACGTGGAGCCCAGACGCCCATCGTCCGTGTCTGGTCGCGCCTGCTTCAGACGCCGGTCGAACGACTGCGGGCTGGTACGCCCGAGAAGGACTTGGACCCGTTCTGGACACTCGTCGGCTACTTCAACGCCATCCGCGAACTCGCAGGAGCCGTCGCCCTCGCCCGCCAAGACATTCTCCAACGGCTTGGCAGCATCAGCCCGACACCTCGTGAGCTCAACGAGAACGATCTCATGGAACTGTCCAGCCGTGCTCGCTCCCTGGAGCTCCCAAGCATCCTGGCGGATCTCGCCATCCCGCTCACTCCCGCCGGGAGGAGTCCGGTGGACGCGGCCGTGGCCACCTCGATGTTCGGTACCGGCGTCGACGTGGACCGTCTAGGCCTGATGGTGGTGCACGGGCAGCCGAAAACCACCTCGTCGTACATCCAGGCGACCGGACGAGTCGGGCGGTCGGTGGGCGGTCTGGTTGTGACGTTCTACCGCGCGTCACGGCCGCGCGACCTCAGCCACTATGAGTACTTCGCCGGCTACCACACCACCCTCTACCGGCATGTCGAACCCGTCACCGTGAACCCCTTCGCCGCCAGGGCCAGGGATCGAGCGCTCGGGCCGGTTGCGGTGAGCATACTGCGGCAGGCCTCGGAACTCCCCGGCCCCGCCGGGCCCGTGCCCGTCAGCGAACGATGGCGGATCCAGCAGCGCTTGAACGGCGGCTGGTACTGCCGGGCCGGTGAGATGCAGAACGCGCGCAACGACCCCGAGGTCAACCTCATACCCGAGCTCCTGGAGGATCGCGCGGCGCAGCAGCCGCCCATGCGCAGACCGGTCCCCTCCGACACCGCCAACCACGTTCACTCCGAACTCGACAGATGGCAGCAGCTCGCCTCCCGCGCGCCGGACCGTCTGCTGTTCAACGAATCCACCGTCACACGACCCGCCACGGCCCCCGTCGTGCTCGGAGATCTCGCCCATCTCGTCGCTGGAACCGGCCAAGCCTACGAGAACGCACCGACCTCCCTCCGGGAGGTGGAGGCCACGGTCTCTGTCCGAGGAAGGAGCTGAACGACGATGAGCCGGCCCTACCAGGAACTTCGTCCCTCCCAGTTCGTGGTGACCTTTGGCCCCGGGAGCGTGGTCGAGACCGACTCGGGTCCTGTCGTGCTCAAGTCGATGGACACGCTCTTCACTGAGATCACCAGATCCCCGCAGGACTTCGAGATCATCGACGACCGGCTGTCACGCCTCGGGCTGGACGACGCCCGTATCGCGCGGATACCGACGAACGCCGAACTCGGCCTACCCGCCGACAGAGCGATCTATCCCACGACCGCATTCCCCTACTGGGCCCTCTGCGCTCGACACCAGCCGCACCAGGTCCTGTACGAAGTGAACAACGGCTGCCCCGAATGCCCGCCCGCCCCCACCTGGAAGAGCAAGGAGAAGGCAGGGCGGGAGGCTATTCGCTTCGTGCTCGCCTGTGACGGCGGCCACCTCGACGAGGTCAACTGGCACCGCCTGGTCCACCCCAAAGGACGGTGCAGCACGCGGCACTACCTGTGGAACGGAGGCGGACGGGCCCTTCGCCTCGTCACGCTCGAGTGCCCGAGATGCCACACAACGGCGAACTTCGGCGAGGCGTACGGCCGGCCGTGGCCCTGTACCGGCCGGCAGCCCGAGCTTGGCGGACGTCCCGCGTCCGGGCAGGCCAACTGCACCAGGGCAGCCCGGATCCTGCAACGTGGCTCGGCCAACCTGCGGATCGGGGAACTCGCCACCGCACTGACGATCCTGGACATGCCCGCCCGGCTACACAACGTCTTGGGGGACCGGGAACTGCTCGGGGCTCTCCGTACCCTGCGGCGCCGCGGTTTCCTGAACCATGAAACCTTCCTGGAGGAGGTGGCAGAAGCCCGCATCGCCCCTGATGCTGTCCAGTACCTCTCCCAGATCCCCTGGCGCGACGTGGATCGCGCCCTGGATCAACTGTTGGGAGTTCAGCGCGCCGATACCGTGTCCCTCCGGGACGAAGAGCTTGATCGGCTACGGAACGCTGCGACTCACGGGGCCCCGCCCGTGCCACATCCTCAGCTGGGTTCTCCGCCACTCTTCGAGGTCCGCAAGGCCGACATCCGGCACGTGCCGGGACCGCAGGGACGGCTCGGTCTTCGTGTCGCCCCGGTCAGCCGGCTCAGAATGGTCATGGTCCAGACCGGCTACCGGCGGCTTGATCCGGAAAACGGGCTGTCGGTGACTACGTCCTTCGACTGGAACCGGACGAAGTGGTATCCCGGCATCGAGCTGTTCGGCGAGGGCGTCTTCATTGATCTGGAGGACGGCGACCTGCCTCTGACAGGCGAACGGGTCGCTCCCTGGCAGTCCCGCTACCTGGCCTCCCCCCTCAACTCGACGCTCCACCCCGCCCATGTCTGGTGGCACACCCTGTCCCACCGGCTGCTCTGGGCACTCTCCGTCGATTCCGGCTACTCCTCCGCCGCGATCCGCGAGCGGATCTACCTCAAGGAGGAGAACGGCGTCGTCACCGGCAGCGGTCTCCTGCTTTACACGGTCCAGCCAGGCGGTGACGGAACGATGGGCGGCCTCGTCGGCTTGGCCAATCAGTTCGACCACGTACTTGCCCGGGCGTTGGAAGACGTCGACACATGTTCCAACGACCCGCTTTGTGAAGAGGCCCCTGACGTGGGCATGGACGGAGCCGCCTGCTACTCCTGCCTCTTCGCCTCCGAAACCTCGTGTGAACACCGCAACCACGGCTTGGACAGGCTGCTGCTCAGCGGAAACCTGCCGTGAGCGCCGACGACCGGTTGGCCGGGGCCTTGGACCGTCTGTGGGATGAGCAGTTCCGGCGGAGGGAGGAAGCAGCGACCGCCCCAGAGCTTCAACTACACGACCTCATCACTGCGCTGGAGACCCGCAACGCGGAGGTTGCGGCAAAGACCATCGGGCACTGGCTTGAGCGGAGAGCCAGGGAAACGGACCGCGTCAGCGTGGTGGCAACCGGGCTCTCCTGGTTGGGGGGCGGGACCAGGTCAGTCGAACAGACGCTGATCTCCATGATCGGCAGGGCCGCCCATGAGATCCTGGTGACGGCGTACGCCCTGACCAGTGGTTCAGTCCGGGTGACGCACCAGCTGGAGCGGGCTGCAGCAACCGGAGTCCGGTGTGTCTTCGTGGTCAACCGGTTCAGGGATCAGTCTCCTGAGATTAGAGACCGGCTCAGGCAGCTGGCGGACCAGCATCCGTCGACGGTGGCGATCTACAGTTATGACGGCTCGACTGCCCTCGAGGGACTGCACGCGAAGGTGGTCGTCCGGGATCGGATGGAGGCGGTGGTCGGATCAGCGAACCTCACCTTCCACGGATTGACGACCGGCCACGAACTGGGGGTCCTTGTGGAAGGCCCGGGAGCGGCCTCGCTCGCGACAGCGATCGACATGATCATAGCTTCGCCTCAGGTACACCGGACGCACTGAGCACGGCCGGTTATCCTCCGCAGGAGCTTGTCCAGTAGTCCGAGTACATGGTGTATGCCAGCCGCCCGCGGAACCGGATGTTGTCGTGAACGTCGATCACGGTGCACGTGGGTGTGCCGCCGAACTTCGGCCCCCGCATCCCGCGGCCGATCATCTGCTCGTACAGGACACGGCTCGTCGTCGGTCTTCCCACCACGAGCGCCTCCACCTTGGGGGCGTCGAATCCTGTCGTCAGCACCCCGAAGTTGCAAAGGACTGAAAGGCGTCGCTCCCGGAACTGCTCGATCAAGGCACGGCGTATCGCGCTCCTCGTACCGCTGGTGACCGCCTCGGCCGAGCGTCCTGCCCGCCTGAGCAGTACAGCCATCGCCTCGGCGTGCTGAACGGTGCATCCGAAGAACAAGGTGGGAGTGTCCGGAGGCAGCTCAAGGAGACGATCGAGCAACGCGCGGTTCCTGTGTTCGTCCTGCCCTAGCTCAAGCAGGAACTCAGGATGGAGGTCACCGAAGCTGTCGGAAGGTTCCACGAATCGCGGATCGTGCTCCAGGTCGAACTCGCGGCCGCCATAATCGATCACTTCATGTTCCGGCTCGGAAAGCACCTCCATCCGTCGCAAAGCCATCACCGTATCGTCAAGGGCCCCCAAGGAGCGTGGTGCGATCAGGTTTCCGTGGAAACGGTCGGCAAGCCCTCTCGTCTCCTCGTCATTGCTCCGGAACGGTGTCGCAGTCAGGCCGATGATCGGGATCGACGACTCTCTGCGGCCTAGATCGATCCTCATGAACCTGAGTACGTCGTCGTAGCTCTGGGCGGAGACCCGGTGGGCTTCGTCCACGACCACGGCTCCAAGACGTTCACACAACGCCGCAAGTTCCTCCTGCTCGTCGGACCCCTCGCGCTGGACGACCGCGTGGAGTTTCTGGATGCTCGCCACCACGATGTCCGGGTCGACTGGCGTGGACCGGCCAGGCCCCCAGAACCGAGCAATGACGAGGTTCTGTCGGATCTGTTCCTTCCGGTGCCCCAGATCCGTCCAGACCTCCTTGAACGCCTGCACAGCCTGCTCACACAACTCGTCACTCTGCGCAATCCAGAGGATGATTCTCCGGGTCTCACCGGCCAGCCGCCACTCGACCAGGCATTCGACTGCCGTCCTGGTCTTGCCTGCGCCGGTCGGCAGCGTCAGGACTCCACGGTTTGCTCCAGCAGTGCCATTCAGGACCTGGAGGGCCTGCGTTTTGACGTCCTCCTGGAACCCCTCCAGCGGTGGGAGTGGCACGAACGGCGCCACTTCCAATGTGTCCGGTTCACGGGGCGCACCTGGCAGACCCGCAAACACGTGCGGAAAGTGCAGTACGCGGACAAAGTGTCGAGGCCAACTCTTGCCCGGATGCCAGGATCGTTCGGCGATCGCACGCGCTCTGCCCTCCCGTCCTCCCCGGCTGCGTCCGGCGTCCTGGTAGTCATGAAGCTGCTCAAGCTGGTCAGGGCCGGCCCGCAGTGCAAGCCGTTTCCTCAGCGTCCTGTTCTCCAGGAGCGCAAGGCCGCACCGATCAACCAGAAACTCGGGAAGATCGTCCGAGTTCAGGCGGGAGCGCAGCTTGCGAGAGCGGCTTTCAGTTTCGGCAACGATCCACTCGACGGACTTGCGCTTCCTTCGTCCGCTGCCACCGTCCAGATCATCGAGAACCGCGCGAAGATCCGCGTCGGACAGATACCGTCTCAGCATCTGAACCGCCTGAGCGCGGTCCTGATCCCCGAGCTGACCGAACGCTTCCATGGCCATACCCCCGACCCAACTACCGTCAGTTTGTGATCCACTGGTATAGCAGGATCGGCGCCGATAGTAACCCCGACCGTGTCTGGTCGTTCCTTCTGCGCTGAGGCAGCCCTGTCGGGCTGACGACGGGCCAGCGGAGACTGGTGGACGGGCGGCGCTGCACGTAAGCCAGCAGATTCTCTGACGGAGAGGGCGGGGGCGCATCGCTCGACTGCAGTGGACGTTTGGTGGCCTGGGCCATGCGGCTCCAGGCCACAAGGCACCTCGGCTCACATCGGCGCGCACGGACATGTCTAAACATGCCGTCGCGTCGTGTCCCGTGCCGAGACGCGGACCGCCCGATGTCGTCTGAGGCCATGCTCTATCCTGACCCACCAGGTGACCATTGTAGTTCGACGTCGGGAATACCGACCTGCAAAGGGGGTTGGTGTCTGTGGCGCCGTAGAGTTCCTCTGGAAGGAGGTTGGTACTAGGGTTGCTCTATCGCCATGACGTCAGTCATGGTGAACAAGGTAGATCACCTATCGGCGCTACTCAAATTCGTCTGGAAGGTGTCCTTGTGATTCCGCATTACTCCATCGAAGTGTCTGGGCAGATCCCTGCCGAGGCGTCCTTCTGGATGCCCAGCGAGGAGGAGTACGAGGAGGCGGCAGATTTCGATGGCGAGGGTTTTGGGTTCTTTCACGACACGTGGATCTTGGAGAAACTGACTTCCGCGGAAGCGGCAGCCATCGTGAGAGAGGAGCGTGAGCTCCTGCCGCTGGTGGATCGGTACAGCAGCACTCCCGAGCAGTTCGAGGAGACGGTGTCCAGTCTCGAGAACCCCGACCTTCCTGACTGTCAACCGCGACGTCTCTGGGGGACTCCATTGTGGGGTCAGATCGTTGATCCGACCGGAGGTAGCGTGGAACCTCGGTTTGGAGGTCTGGAATTCGGCGTTGCGGGCCTCAGTTTCGCGCTGAACAGTCTCGGGTTCGTGCCGGTCGCAAGCTGCCGTGCACACTTCGGACAATCCTGGGCAGATTCACCTGTGGTCTTCTTTGCCGCCCCACGGGTCGGCGCGCAGTGGCTGCAGCCGCTGGTCGAGCGGACCGGATGCGGGTTCGACATCGACTCTTTCGATCGCCCCCAGTTTCTGGCGACCGTCGCACCTTCAATAGCCCACAGCATCGCCCTCGCCGAGGCCGTCCTCATGGACGCGTCGAATGCGCCAAGGATTTCCTTTGGATAGTTCTCGGGCTACAATCAGCCCGCCGTGGGCAGCGGCCCGCGATGTCAGGGAATCATCACTTGGTGTTCTTGTGGCAGATTCTCAGGTGTTGTGCGCTTACTCCGGTGTCGCTTGACGTCGCCTGCTTCTGTCGGGTACGTCGATGGTGTTCATTTCTGGAAAGATCGTCGTTGTGGTCGCTGATGGCGCCACCTTCTTTCTTCACCTGGCACCCCTGGGGAACGCTTCGTTTGCTTCATGGTCGGGTACAAAGCCCTTGGCTATCGCGAGCGTCCGGATGTGTAGCACCTGACTGACGTCCGATGGTGTGATCTCGAGGCCGCCCTGAAGCCGGCGGGCGACATGACCCAGGAGTTGGCGCTCTCTGGGTTCGAGTGTGCCAGTCTCCTTGGCCCAGCGGTGGAGAGCGAGCCAGTCCTGTCCCGCTACGGCCGTTGCTTGTATCGCGTCGCTGTCCGGTGCGGAGGTCTCCGCCTCGTCCAGAGACCGGACGCGGTCTTCGAGGGGGGAGTTGCGAAGCTCCTCGGCGAGGTCCGAAGGGACAGTCCAGGGCATCCGGGCTATCGAGTCCCAGCAGTCGCCTTTCTTGGCCCATTCGCCGACATGGTAGCCATGCTGTGAGCGGGTGAGGCGGTCCATGATCCGTGGGCACAGGTCGCGGATGGCGTTCGCCAGTGCGGGGGTGATCCCCTGTTCTCGCCAGATCCGGTCAAGATCGAGACGTTTGTCGGTGGCCAAGGAGAGGCGGGAGACCGTGTAGGTGGTGACGAAGCTCTTGATACTCCCGGCCCCGGCGACGCGTGCGATCTTGTCGACCTCTTTGAAGAGTTTGGCCTTGGCGATGAGGCGGTGACAGTAGTCGCGGTCGACCAGAGGGAACTCCATGCGACTTTCCATCTGATCCAGGGCGATCATCAACTCGGCGAAGTTCTTCTGGGCCCCACGGCTGACCCAGTAGGGGCGCTGGTCCCACGAGTGGAGGTACTTGGCCAGATCTGCTTTGCTGAACTTCTGGCTGGTGGGGTGTACGAGTTTGAACTTCTTCTTGGCTGCGGGGGTTCTCGCCTGGGCCAGGCCGTCGGTGTACTGTCCGCGGGCTCGTTCGTAGAACCACTTGGTATCCAGTCCGCTGCCGTCCACTGCGGGTGCCCACAGAGAGCGCGTGATCCGTTCGACCTCTACGTGATAGGGGTGGTTGGAGCTGAAGTCGACCTGGGTCACCGCGTTCTGGCTGTTTGAGTACTTGGAGATCATAGGGACCAGGTCGTTGAGCCGGTCCTGCGGTATGACGGCAAGCTTCATCTGGACGTGAACCGGAGACAGGTCGGCCTTGTCGTTGGAATGCGCATAATAGATGGAGGCGGTCGTCTGCCCGCCGTTGACGATCTGCAGGCCATTGATTCGTGAGATCGCCTGGCCTCCGCCAGGGACTGACACGAAGTCGACCGTTGCAGCGGTTGCGGTGATCCCGTTGTTGTAGGCGGTGAAGAGTTCCGGGGTGTTCAGGAGAGTGGCCCGGATGCCGCTGTTGACCTTGCCGCGGGTCTGCAGGAACGACCTGACGTTCAGTTCCAGTAGACGTGTCCCGTACTCCCCGTACAGGTCGGCGAGGAGCTGTCCCGGAACGATCGCCAGCATGACCGAGACGCCGCTCCCGCTGCCTGGGGCCGGCAGGCAGGGCAGTGGCGGATCGAAACCGACCACGACGGGTTCGCTCATGGTCCCCGAGGAGGCCAGCCGCTCGAACCTCGCCAAATCCCAGAGTTCGTGGGTGACCTGAAGGTCGTTGAAGGTAGTGGGACCGGGCGCTGCCGAGGTCGCGACACGGTTGCTGAGGAGGAAGACCCGGATGCGCAGCGCTTCGAGGAGTGCCTTCTCGATGCCGACGCACATGTCGCGGACATCGGACGACTCGTCTGCGTGCTCGCGGATCTCTTCGCGCCTGTCGAGAAACTTCAAAGCCCGCCTGAACAATGTGTCGGCCGTGGCTTTGTTCAGCTTTTCGATCGCTGGGGACTGCGTGAAGTCCGACACGAAAAGGTCGAGGCTGCCCAGCGCGTCGTTGACCCCGTACCCGTGGATCTCGATGCCGTGCGCCTTATGGTAGGCGACGAAGGTATCGTCGACCTCTCCTGCCTGTTCCAGGTCTTCCAGGGCCTGGAGAGTGAAGCTCTCGGGCGCCGTCGTTTCCTCGGCCTCCGCTGTGGCCAGGACGTTGGCAAGGAGGTGTTGGGCGAATCCACCCAGCGTGGCGTCTGTCATTGCTGGTCCTCGATCAGTGACCTGACTTCCTTGTCCTGGAGGCGGTACTGGTCGAGGCCGGTCGTGTGGATCCGGTACCGGCACGAGGTGACGCCGGGGCGCAGGTCAGAAACCACGACTCGGGGAAAATCGCCGCTCACGGACCAGAACCTGATGTCCCGTACGGTGTACCGAGGTTCGTCGTAGCGCTGTCGGTGATGACGAAAGTAGCCTGCGTTGACGAGCAAATCGTCGAACCTGGCTCGTGTCTCGGGTCCGAGTAGACGATGACGCGCCTGCTCGACCAGCACGTTGAGGCTGGTGCCGGTTCCGCCGCGGCGTTCGTCGAGGACGAACAGCGCCAGGAGGAGGTTGGGTGCCGAGGTGCTGTCCAACTGTCGCTCGTTGGCGATGGTGATCTCGGAGGAGGCCCTGGTGGAACTGCACTTGACCTCTACGGTGAGCTGGGGGAGCTGAAAGTCCTGGTCCGCCCCCTGAGGTCCGGTCCAGGACAGGACGGCATCGTGAGCTCCACGGGCGGGCAGGACGAACTCGTTGAGGAACAGCAACTCGCCGAACAGTCCGCGTCGTGCCTCCGATCCCAGGCCGTCCTCGCCCACTGCTTTGAGAAGGTCCTGCCAGCGTCGGAACCTGTCGATCGCAGCCCTGACCGCACCGAGGGAGTCCGGTGCACTGGCAACGGCCCCGGCGATGTCGGACACCAGCGGGGTGAAGACCTCCCGGAGTTCGTCGGAGGTCAGTACAGCCACCAGCTCGTAGCTGTTTCTGGAGACCCTGGCGAACCGCATCTCGAGTCCCCCCGTCCTCGGAAGGCTCCCCAGGTCGCCTGCTGCCTGTTCGTAGGAGCTGGTGTCGGTTTCGAGGATCAGCATTCGCTGCCGGTCGGGATGGCTGACGGCGATGAAGAGGTTGTGCGGCGAGTCGCCGTGGAGCCGGAGCATCGAGCGCCCTCTGGCGCCGGCGGGCGTGTTCAGCTGTTCCCAGTCCGCCTCGGTGGGGTTCAACTGTCGTTCTCCTCGTCGAGGTCAATCTGCTCCCGGCGCCAGACCTCGTTCACCACATACTCGGTCTGGACCTTGCCCGGCGACTCCGGGAAGCTGATCGCGAACCCGACCAGCGGTGTGCCCTGGTCGAGGTGCTCGGGTGGTACCAGCGGATAGAGCAGAAGGAGCGCCTGATCACGTCTTCGGACCCTTCGCAACGGCAGCCCCGTCGGGATCCTGGGATCGCGGGGGTTGCCGTTCTTGTCGAGCTTCCCTTCGGATGCCTTCCTGGTGTCCTTCAGGGCTTGCTGCTTCTGCTCTTCGTCCAGGTCGGTGCTCTCGTCAGGTGGGTTGAGCACACGGCGGATGGTCTGGCGTCCCTCGTTCTTCGGGTCGTTGGTCGCGGCACGGGTGATCAGTCCGATGTCGTGTCCGGCGATGCTGGCCGTGGCATCGGCGTTCTCTTTGCCCACGAGTCGGACTGTCCAGTGCCGGAGTTCGTCCGCCTGGGCGCAGCTCCTGATGTAGCGCGCGATCAGGTTGGGACGTACGCGGTAGGCACCACTGTCGGCGTGGTAGTCCTCCAGGAACTCGATCACGTCGTCGGGTGGTACGTCTGACCAGACGAGACTCTGTCTCTCGGGCCGGGCAGGGGCCCGGGCGTCCAGGCGCGCCACCAGCGTTTCCAGACTCTTCAGGTTCTGGCCGAGAGGAACTTCGTTCAGGTCGAACATCACAGTCTCGGGGGCCTCGCCCGAGAAGCTGAACTTGATCTTCTTGCTGTTCCTCATCTTTGCGGGGGCGGTGGGAGTGAGGCCGACCGAGGAAGAAGCGATCTTCAGCCCGAACCGCTCCGGGCTCTCGCCCAGTGCCGCCATCTCCTCGACCTCGCGGCGCAGGGAGTCCGTCGTTCTGGTGATCTCGACGTAGGCGTCCCGTAGTTCGACCGTGGTGTAGAGGCGACACAGGTCTTCGTATCCCGGACGGTATCCGAACCACCGCCCCATCTGGAGAAGGGTGTCCACCGCCCTCGCGCTGCGGAGGTAGTAGCTGATGCTGAGCCCTTCGAGCGTGAGTCCTCGGGAGAGCTTCTCTCCGCCGACGGCGATGACCGAGAGACCGGTGTTGCGGTGCTCGTAGTACTCAAGTGCGTCCTTGGCCGTGCCGTTGACGGCTCGGACGTGAATCTTCTGGGCGGCGGGAAGGATGTGTCCAGAGATCTCCTGCCAGGTCAGGCGAATTGCCTCGTCAGCGGGGAACGCGCTCGTTGTCCGGACGAAGTCCTCCTCCCAGAGTGCGCGCAGTTCCTGGAGGACGGTCGTCGAGGACTGCCCGTGGCGGTCGCGAAGGGAGCCCACCAGCAGCCGCACGTGGTCGTCGATCTGTTCGGTGACCTGCTGTTGGACGTCGGTGAACCGGGTGACGTGAACGAGCATGGAGTTGTGCTGGTTCTGGTGCCCTCGGGCGCGGCGCGCAGCACAGGTCAGGACGAACGCCCTTACTGCCTGTTTGAGTGAGGCCGGAAGGTCTGCGGCGATCTGCCAGCTCGACCGGTGCTTCTGGGGTATCCAACCTGCGGAGTCGTCCAGGAGGCGAACAATGGGGAGGGGCTCGATGTCCTCGTCGTCGGGATCGTCGGAGCGCAGACCGAAGACCCTCTCGGGGCCCAGGTAGTTCGACGGGGCAGGGAGACTGCGAATGAAGCTGGCGGGAAACAGGTCCTTGCCGAACTCGTCACTCTCGGCAGCGGGGTCGATAAGGACGTTGGCGAACGGCGTTGCCGTGTACCCCACGTATGCGGCCCTGTCGAAGCTCCTGAGGAGTTGTCGGATCTCTCCGTTGACCTTGGACGGGTTGGTTTCGTCGTCCTTGGAAACGTCGATACTGGCGTTGTCGGCCTCGTCGTCGATCAGCAGGAGCGGGATGTCGCGCACTGTCCCGTCTCTGGAGTCGGTGACGTCGACCAGCCAGCGCCGGACGTTGCCGATGATGCTGCGGTGCTTCTTGATCACCAGGACGATCGGGAAGTGACCGATCGGGATGTTGGAACGCTGCGCCACCGCTCGGTGGAAGTCGCCGTTCTCGCTGCTGTCGGTGAAGGAGCCGATGCCGGGCTTCTTCACCAGGGGGAGTCGGCCAACCCCGATTGGCCTCTTCCGGGTCTTGTCGTCGTAACGCTTCTGGTGCTGGGAGTCGAAGCCGAGCAGCCCCTGGTCGATGCGGAGCTGGGTCTGACTCCGCAGATCGTTGTGGATTCCGGCAAGAATGATGATCAGCTTGTAGCCGGCGTCGGCTGCCTTGCAGGCGAGGCCGGTGTAGTTGCCGGTCTTGCCGGACTGGACCTGACCGATGACCAGACCGGTCCTGCGCCACGGACCCGGGCGAAGTGGGTCTTCCAGGTCGCCCAGGATCCCCTCGGTCGACCTGTCGAGTGTCCCGACCACCCTGGGAGGCAGCAGCAGGACGTCCTCGCTGTACTCCCTGTAACGGTCCCAGAACTCCCACGTCCGTTCGGCCTTGGCCTCGGGGAGCCACGGACGGTGTTCGGAGAAGTCGGGAACCATGCCGGCGGAGTCCTCCTGAAACACCGCCACGAGTTCCTGGAGACGCCGCAGGAGCACGTCCCTGTCGAGAGGCTCGTTGCGCATCGTGAACATCGTGCACACCATTGTGACCGCGTCCTCGTGAAGCGCCCCGGGTCGAATGGAGGCTCGATTCCCTGAGAGGATCGAGTCATGGCACGTCAGTCCCCCTATCCGCCTGAGCTGCGCAGGCGGGCGGTCCGTATGGTCACCGAGGTGCGTCCGGACT
>NZ_JBHSIT010000026.1:0-23743 GCF_042652125.1 Actinomadura gamaensis
TCGCGGGGCGCCGTGCCGCCGGCGTCGCGGGGCGCCGCGCCGCCGGCGCCGCGGGTCGCCGCGCCGCCGCAGGCCGGGCCGGACGACCGGCCCGGCACGCTCACCCTCGCGCCCCGCTTCACCGCCCCCGCCCGCGTCACGCTGCGGTACGTCGCCGCGGACGGCCGCCGCGACCCGGTGACCGGCGCGCGGATCGAGGCCGGCGACGCCGTCAGCCCGGTCGCGGGCTTCCTCATGCCCGACTACGTGGACGGGTCGGTCGAGCTCTTCGACGCCGCGGGCGCCGGGCTCGGACGCCTGCGCGGCGCGGACACCGGCGCGACCGTCTGGGAGGACGACCCCGCGCGCCCCGGCCGGCCCGGCCGCCTCGGCGCCGACCCGGACGCCGCGATCACCGATCCGGCGTTCGCGGCCCTCGCCACCGGCCTGGTCCGCGCCGACCGCGCCGCAACGGCCGCCGCGTCCGCGGCGTCCGCGGCGTCCGCCGCGCCGACCGCGCTCGGGTCGCTGCTGAAGGTCGTGGACACCACCTGGTGGACGATCGACTTCACCGGCCAGGCCGGGGACGAGCACCTGGCGCTGCTGCTCGGCCATCCGGTCGCCGCGCTGCGCGCCGAGCTCGCCGTGGAGGTGGCCGACCCGGCGGCCGGGCCCGGCGCGGCGGACGTCCCGGTCGAGGTGCGGCTCGGCGCGCTCGACCGGTTCGAGGACGGGCTGGTCGGCTACGTCCTGGACGGCGACCCCGGCACGCTGCGCGTCGTCGACCCGTCCGTGCCGGAGGCGGCGCGCGCGTCCGGGCGTCCGCTCGCCGACCGCTACGTCACCGGCGACCCGCTGCTCGTCCGGCCGGGCCGTCCGGTCGCGCTCACCCTGCTGGTCGCGCCCGACTGCCAGGTGCACGTGCGCACCGGACTGCTGCCCGCCAAGGCCATCGGCATGCGCCGCGCGTGGGTCGCCGAACCGCTCGCGCGGCTCACCCCGTCCTTCCGGTACGGGCCGGTGCTCACCGACCGGGAGCAGCGCCGCCTTCCGCTGCCGTCCGACGTGCACGGCACCTGGTCGTGGCTGCACCGCCCCGACCCGTTCACCTGGGCGGCGGACGAGGTGACGGCGCGCGCCGCGGCCGGCGCCGACGGCAGCCCGCCCGCCCGGCCGCCGTCCGCCGCCGAGGGCTGGCTGCGGCTCGCCCTGGCCGACGCGAGCTGGGAGCAGTACGGCGTCCGCGTGGACGTGACGGCGGTCAGCCAGGTGCCGCGGCTCGTGCCGGGCACGCCGGTGGGCCGGATCGGCGGCACCACCGACGGGCGGGCCTGGTCGCTGACCGCCGACCACGCGATCGAGCTGGTCCGCAGCGGCCGGTTCGAGTTCTGGATCCAGCCGACCGAGGACGGCAACCCGGCGGGCCGCCCGCAGGGCCCCGCCCGGCGGCTCCAGGTGGTCGCCGACGCGTCCGGCGCGCCCGCCCTCGCCACCACCGCCACCGCGGGCGACCCCGCCGACCCGCTGCTGGCGCTGCCCGAGACCGGCGTCCCGGAGATCGTCGTCTTCGACCCGGCGAACACGGCGTCCTCCGACCCGAAGGACGCGCGCCGCCGCTACGCCCTGGTGTCGCGGCGGGACAACACCACCCTGGACGTCGCGGGTGGCCCCCTCGCGACCGCCCCCGGCGGTCCCGTCGTCACCTGGGCGCAGTACAACGCGACCAACCAGCAGTTCGCGTTCCGCTGGCACGACCACGGCGGGTTCACCGTAACCGCCTGGCACAGCGGCCAGCTGCTGACCGCCGAGCCGCCGACGCCCGCGGGCGTCGCGCCGGTCACGCAGCGGCCCGGCCAGGCGGCCGGCGGCGGCGCGGGACCCGGCCAGCTCTGGCACCCGGTCTCCACCGGGGACGGCCACGTCGTCCTGTACCGGCACGGCACCACGCGGTGCCTGACCGCCGGGGGCGCCCCGCTGAGCGCCGCGCAGTGCACCGTCACCGAGTACCGGGGGCTGCCCGAGCAGCAGTGGAAGATCCGTCCGGCGGACGTGGACACCCCGTCGCTGAACACGACGCCGACGGCGTTCACCCTGCCCGCCACGGTGTACACCGACCAGGGCCACACCGTCACCCTGCGGTTCCGCAACACCGGCAACTCCACCTGGCGCGCCGAGGACGGCCACGCGCTCGCGCCCTACGGCGACTTCGCCCAGCTCCGGATCTTCCAGCCGGGCTGGTCGTCGGGCTACCTGCCCTGCGTGCCCGTCCCCGGCCCGGTCGCGCCGGGGGAGGAGGCGGAGTTCACCGTGCACGTGCAGGCCCCGCACGCCACCGGGGTCCTGTACGGCGGCTTCCAGATGGTCACCGCGACGACCCGCGACGGCGTCCCCGGCGCGGTCACCACCCCGTGGGGGCAGGCCACGGACCGGCGCGCCGTCACCGTGGCGCAGGTGACGTCCGCGCAGTTGTCGGCCTCCATCGGCGCTTACATGCCGTTCGGCGGCATGGCGACGGGCGACGCTCCGAACCTGTGGATCGCCGTCACCAACACCGGCACCGTCCCGTGGCACCCGGCGCTCGGCCACCGCCTCGCCGCCCTCCCGGTCGGCGGGTTCGACCGCTGGGGCGTCACCGACGGCGACCTGCGCGAGGACGTGCTCCCCGGGCAGACGACGTCGGTCCCGGTGGAGATCCACCCCACCGATCCGGGCGTCTTCGGCCTCCAGCTCCGGATGTTCCAGGCGGCGATCGGCGGCTTCTTCGGCGATCCCGGCCCCTCGTGGAACCTGACGGTGTCCGGCATGACCGGCGTCGCGCTCGCGGGCGGCGCGGCCTTCCCCGACGGCATCACCTCCGACGTGCGGCTCGCCGTGCACGTGGTCCTGAACGCCGCCGCGCCGCACCCGCTCACCGCGCAGGTGGTGGTGGACAACGCGCCGGTCGGCACGGTGACCGTCGCGCAGGGCGCGCTGGCCAGCGCCGATCTCACCCTGCCGAAGTTCACGGCCGGGACGCACGCCGTCACGCTGTGGTGCGGGGGCGTGCAGTGGAAGCACAACCTGCGCGTCACCTCGCCCAAGAAGGCGGAGAAGTCCGAGACCGAGAAGATCGGGCGGGGGGAGAAGCTCCAGCCGAAGGAGAAGGACGCCGACCTGCTGCCGCCGTCCGCCGGGGGCGGCGCCGCACCCTACGGTGAGCCCCGACCGCCGGGCACCGGGCCGGGCGCGACCCCCTGGATCAGCGCCGAGCACCGCCCCGACGTCGGCGGCGACCTCTACGACGACGGGCAGGACGGGCAGGACGGGCAGGACGGGGCGGAACGCTGATCATCGTCCTCGCCGGGCACGGCCACCGGCCCTCGCGCCCCCTGCTCACCGGCCTCCGCGACGTCCGCCTCGTCACGGCCCGCTCGCTGGCCGGGCCGGGCACCCGCTGCGACCCGGACGACCTGCGCGGGGCCGTGCTGGGCACCCGCCTCGGACCGGTGCGCGCGGACGCCGCCGCGGCCGTCCTCACCTGCCTGCCCGCGGTCGCGCCCTGGGACCTGCCGCACATCGCCCGCGCCGAGCGCGGGTTCGTCGCGGCCGAGCTGACCGCGCTGCTCGCGCTCTGGCTGGAGGCGCCGCCGCTCGTGCTGAACCGCCCGGTGCCCGGCCGCCTGTGCGGGCGCGGCCTCGACCCCGACGACGTCCGCTGGGCCGCCGCGCGCGCGGGCCTGCCCGTCCTGCCCGTCCCGCCGAGCCGCCGGACGCTCCGCCTCACCGTCGTCGGCGACCGCGTCCTGCCCGCCGCCGACCCGGCGGCCGCGGACCTCGCCCGCGAACTCGCCGCCGCCCTCGGCGCCGACCTGCTCTGCGCGCGCCTGGCCCGCCGACCGGACGGCGGCTGGGCCGTGGCGGGCACCGAACCGTGGTGGCGGGCCGCCGACCGCGAGGTCACCGCGGCCGTCGCCCGGAGGACCGGCCAGTGATCCTGCTGTGGGGCCATCCCGGCGACGAGCCGTTCGCGCGCGTGCTGCGGACGCTGCTCGGGCGCGGCGCCGGACCGGCCGTCCTCGACCAGCGGGACCTGATCACCGTGACCGGCGCCGAGGTGCGGACGTCCGGCGGCCTCCGCGCCGACCTCACCGCCGTGTCCGCCGCCTACCTGAGGCCGTACGACGCGGCGCGGATGCCCGCGGTCACTCGCTCACCCGCGCGGACCGTGCGTGCCCGCGCCGCCTTCCGCGCCGAGGCGTCCCTGCTCGCGTGGGCCGACCACGCCGGCGCGCTCGTGCTGAACCGCCCGACGCCGTCCGCCGGCAACGGCGCCAAGGCCCAGCAGGGACGGCTCATCGCGGCGGCCGGTTTCGCCGTCCCGCCCGGCCTGGTCACCGACGACGCCGAAGCGCTCGCCGCGTTCGCCGACCGCCACGGCGAGATCGTGGCGAAGGCGGGCAGCGGCGTCCGGGCCCGCGTCACCCGCGCCGACGCGCACGATCCCGGCCGGCTGGCCCGGCTCGCGGCGTGCCCAACCTTCTTCCAGGCGTACGTGCCCGGCGACGACGTCCGCGTGCACGTCGTCGGCGACCGGGCGTCCGCCGTCCGGATCGCGTCGGACGCCGTGGACTACCGCGTCCCGGAGGCCGCGACGAGCCAGCACCGCACCGACCTGCCCGGCGACCTGGCGGACCGCTGCATCGGCCTCGCCGCACGCCTCGGCCTGCGCCTCGCGGGCGTGGACCTGCGCCTCGCCCCGGACGGCACCTGGTACTGCTTCGAGGTCAACCCGTCCCCGGCGTTCACCTACTACGCCGACGCCGACACCGTCGCGGACGCCATAGCCGACCTCCTCCTCAGCCGCACGCCCTAGGGAGTGTTCCGAGGCCTGACGTGTGGCGGTGCGTCTCAGCCGTGGCCACCCTGGCGGTGACGAGGCGGTTCGCCCTGCCTGAGGCGCAGTGGACGGTCCTGGAACCGCTGCTACCGGTGCCCGAGCGCCCACGTCGGCCGTCGCGGTGGACCGAAGGTTCGTTCGGGTGGAGCTCGTTCTCAGGGCACCCTCACCTGCGCAGACGTGCGGTTCTGCGGTTCCACAGGGCTCAGCGGCGGTGAGCGCGGTCGTTGAGCGCGCGGTATTCCGCCGTGGTCATCCCCGACGACTCGATCCGGGAGAGCAGGTGGTCCACGCGGCGCTCCAGGTCAGGGCCGGGCTCGAGTTCGAAGATCGTGGGTGAGGCGAGGGCGCGGACTCTGACGTGCTCGCGCAGTACGGCGACCTGGTCCTCGGGCACCAGGAGCCGGCCCTCCGCGTTGATGAAGGCGGTGATCTCCTCGGGAGAGACGTCCGGGCGCAGGCCGCGAGGCCACGCGCCGGCCTCGGCCAGGCGCTCCCGGTTGGCCCACAGGACCTCGGCGGCCTTCTGCGCAGGGGTGGGGGCGATCCCCGGTTCGGGCCTTTCCAGCAGGGCGATGAGGTCGCGCTCGTAGGCGTTGAGGGTGGAGGGAGAGAGCCCTTCCTTGTAGATCCCGCGCGTCTTGACCGAGATGAAGCAGTGCCCGGTCGACAGGTCGAGGAGCGCGTGGTTCGGCTTGATGCTGTTCAGGTCGATCACCGTCCGGCCCTCAGAACGCAGGATCGCAGCGGCGCTGGCCTCCCCGCCGGCGCCGATGCTCTTCCGCAGATCTCCTGCCATGGCGTGTTCCACCACGACGACGTGCTCGGCAGAGAGAACCCGCCGGATCCGTTCGGTGGCGGCGCGTTCGGCGGCCTTCTCCGCGAACGCCTCGGGATCGACGAAGTCGATCGGATCCACGAGCGGTCGCTCGAGCATTCTCTCTCCTGCATGGAGCATGTGCCCCTGCCGGTCGAGGACCTGCCAGAACCCGTCCGAGTCGTACCGGTAGCCGATGATGTCGCCGGTCTGCGCATCGAAGATCTTGTGGAAGAGGGCGTTGCCCTCGATCTTCTGCTCGAACTCCGTCATCGTGCAGTCCGGCGACGAGGCAGGGACAAGCCCTTCCTTCATTGCCGCGCGGTTGAGCGCGTGCCGGAAGTCCTCCTCGGCCGGCCCATAGGGAGTCGCCACCTCGCCGTTCCGGGCCGCCGCTCCTTCACTACCCTTGAGGTCCAGCTTCGCCCAGGCTTTCTCTCCTTTCCCCCTGTAATCCTCGATGCGTGCTTTGAGGGACGAGTCCCGGTAGCGGTCCACCAGGGTCTGCTCGAGGCCCTTCTGCTGGAGGTCGGCGAAGAACTGCCGTGTCCGGGACCAGGGCGGGGTTTCTGCCCCCTCGGCCCCGTCGGACCTCTCGGCCCCGTCGGACCTCTCGCCGCCGGTGGAGACGGCCTCAACCGGCGACCGCAGGGAAGAAGGATCCGCGGCCGGCCCGGACGCGCCACCTGGTGCAGCATCGACGACCGGCCCGGTCGCCGCAGGCGGGTCCGCCGCGTCGAAGGAGGCGGCGTTCGGCGCCGCCGGTCTCTCCGGGGCGCTCGCTTCCCCGCTGCTGAAGGAGGACGCGACCTGGCTCAGCAACGAGCCGAACCAACTCGAGTTCTCGGTGCCCTGCGCAGCGGTGCCACCACCGCTCATGTCCTGCGCGCAGGTGTCGAACCCGGTCGGAGGGCTCGCCGAGAACGTCTCGAATGACGGCGCGGACGGCTGGCTGAAGGTTTCGGCCGAGGAGACCGGTGAAGGGTCCGGGGAACTCGGTGCCGAAAAGGAATCGCTGGAGAAGTCCATGCCGGATTCGTGCATCTCTGCCCCCTTGGCTCGATGCCGTGCACGGGTGGAACGATGCTGCCGAACGCGGCGGGGGGCGCACTTCGCGGATACGAACTTCCTTTCTCAGAGTAGAACGCCCTCCGCCGCGTCCGGGTTCCCGGTCGCTCCCGAAGAAGGACGTCCTGGCCAGGGATCTTCGAGGCCGGGGCTACCGCCGAGAAGCCGTCACTCCGGCGGGCCGACTGGCTCGGACGTTGTGGTAGAGGGTCGGGTCAGGCGACGGCGTATGCGGCGGTGAGGGTCTGGGTGGTGGAATCGCCCCGGGCGTCCTTGGCGGTCGCGCGCAGGGACACCGTTCCAGGGGCGTTCGGATTGCGGATCTGGACCGTCCAGTGGCCGCCGTCCCGCCTGGCCGGGAGCCGCCGCCAGGTGTGACCGCCGTCAGTGGACGCCTCGACCGTCAGCGTCCTGATCGCCGACTTGTGCCCGGCGTTGTCCACGTAGACCGGGACGGTCGTGACCGAGCCGCGGGCCGCCTCGTTTCGGCTGTTCAGCGCGCGCGGTGCGTACTCGATCATGAGCAGGGGCGCGCTGCCGGCGCCGCCGCCCGGACGGGCCGCCGGGAAGCGCCAGGAGCCGGCCAGCCGGGTGGACAGCCGCGTTCCGGCGGGGCGGGTCGCGTCAAGCGTCAGGGTGTACCAGTCCGTCTGCTTCGGGATCTTGTAGTGGAGGTCGCCGCGCGTCTCCTTCAGGAGCTTGCCGGAGCGGTAGAGGCGGCTGCGCACGCTGGTGGTGAGGGTGCACCTCAGCACGAGCCCGTGCTCGGGCGGGCAGAACGGCTCGCGTGGCATGAAGGTCAGGCCCGTCTCGTCGAGCGAGGAGTCGATGCCGTCGGTGTTCGCCCCCCAGGAGCCGGCGCCCCAGGTCTCGGTGCGGTGGCCTGCTCTGCTCGCGCGCGCGGAGGGCTCGGTCAGCTGCTGCTCGCCCTGCGGTCCGGACAGGGAGACGATGGCCTGCCACGCGACGCCGGGGGACCGGTAGGAAACCGTGCGGTCGGGCAGCGCCTTGAGCTCGGTTCCGGCCACGTCCAGGGTGGCGCCGCCGACCGATGCCTCCAGGTCCAGGGCGCCGGACTGGCCTTCGTCCAGGCGGCGGAAGTTCATGTCGACCCGCGTCAGGGTCGATCGCCGGTCGGTGAACGCCGGGTGCTCGGGCAGGCCGCCCTTCACCACGTGGACCAGGTCGTAGCGGTCGGTGCCGTCGTCCCGGGAGAGCGTGGCGGCGGCGATCAGCGACACCCGCCGGTCGCGCATCGGGATCACGAACATCGATCCGATCTCGCGCGCGCCGTCGTAGGACAGCAGCGCCTGATCGCCATTGATCAGCGGCATGGCCTGCGCGTACCCGTCCTGCGGGACGGCGCCGTCCACGGCGAAGCGGAGCGGACGGCCCTTGCGGGCGTCGAAGGTGACGGTCCGGTCGCCGGTCACCTTGACGACCTGCACGCCGATCGTGGTGTCGTCGCCGTTCTCGATCTCGGCGGTGATCGCAAAGGTGCCGCGGGGCAGCCGGAAGGGCCGATGGGGATCGGGCTGGGAGCCGCCGTCACCGTCGAGCTGCTCCACCTGGACGTGGGCGGCGGACGAGGCGTGGCCGTTGCGGCCGATGACCCGCAGGGTGACGCGATGCTTGGCGGCGGCCATCGCCGCGGGCGCGCCGATCGTGGTGAGTGACAGAACGCCGGCGCACAGGGCGGCGGCGGAGCGCGGATGCATGGCGCGCCTTTCCGGTCATGGGGGGAAAGGGATCATGATCGAGCTCCGCTGGGACGCCGTCAAGATCTGCTGTAAGGCCTCCTCGTCCTCGGTGTGCTGCGACCCCGAACACCCTGCGGAACGCGTCGGTGAACGCGATCAGTACCTGTGTGGCGCGGCGGACTTGTCCGCGGGTTTCCGGCTCGGGCCGCCGGGCGCGGCGGGCGGGCATTCGGCGGAGGGTCACTGGACCGCGGGGGCGCGCGGGTCCAGGGAGACGAAGCCGATGCTGCGGCCCTCCCCGTCCAGCATGTGGCCGAGCCGCTTCACCCACTTCAGCGTGACGAACTGCTCGACGATGTCGACCTCGGGGAAGCGCGACACGAGCCGGGTCTGGAAGGCCGCCAGCTCGTCCAGCCCGTGGACCCAGATGTTGGCCATGAGGTTGGCGTGGCCCGCGACCGAGCAGACCAGCCGCGTCTCGCGCATGGTCGCGACGCTGTCGGCGACGATCTCCAGCCGGGGCGGCGGGACGCGCAGCCACAGCATGCCCGTCACGCGCCAGCCCGCGAGCCGGTGGGCGACCTCGCAGCGCATGACCGCCCGGCCGCTGGACAGCATGGCCGACAGGGCGCGGCGGACGCGGGCCTCGGACATGCCGAGCTCGGCCGCCAGCGAGGCGTGCGACCGGCGGCCGTCCGCCCCGAGCGCGAACAGGATCGCCGTCTCCTCGTCGCGCAGCGCCCGCGGCTCCCCGTCGGCGCCGTCGCCGCGCTCCAGGTGGCGGCGCTGGTCCTGGTCGAGGGAGTCCAGGCGCCACCGGCTGGCCTCCCGGTGCAGCCGGTGGCTCAGGTGCGTGCGCGTGAAGGTGACGCCGTCGATCGCGCCGAGCCGGTTCAGGACGTAGGCGCTGAGCCCGCCGATGTCCGTGGCGGTGACGGTGAGCAGCAGGTCCCGGCCGCCGGTGGTGTGCTCGACGGTGATCGCGCACCGGTCGGCGGCGATCTGCTCGGCGATGGCCTGGTTGCGGCCGGGCGCGCAGCCGACCTCGACGAGCGCGAACGCGCCGTAGGGGATCTGCGACGGGCCGACGTAGCACGTCACCCACGCCTCACCGGAGGCGCGCAGGCGCGCCCAGCGGCGCGACAGGGTGGCCGCGTCCACGCCCAGCGGGCGGGCGAGCCGGGCCCACGAGCCGCGCGGGTCGAGTTGCAGCGCGTTCACCAACGCCAGGTCGAGCTCATCCATCCGTCGGTTTCTTGCACGACGGACGTTCTTTCCTTGCCATTCATGCAATTTAGCCGATGTGTCGTCGGCCACTCGAATCCTGGTGGCCCAGCGCTCCCGCCCGCTTCCCGCGACCCTTCCTCCTGGGAGAAGCCCATGGCTCGACCTCGTACCGTCGCCGTCCCGGCCGCCCTGGCCGCCGCGGCGGCGCTCATCGTCTCCGGATGCACGACCGGCTCGTCCGGCTCCTCATCGAGCGGCGGCGGCGACGCATTCCGGTTCGCGACGGTCTCGGACGCCAACACGTTCGACCCCGCGCTCGGCACGGCCGCCACGGACTACACCTTCGCCCGGATGCAGTTCGCCACCCTGGTCTACCGCGACGCCGACCACACCATCCTGCCCGGCCTGGCCGAGAAGTGGACCTCCACCCCAGACTCGGCGACCTTCACCCTGCGCAAGGGGCTGACCTGCTCGGACGGCAAGCCGCTGACCGCCGCGGACGTCGCCGCCTCGCTCCGGCGCTTCGCCGACCCGGCGACCGGCGCCGCGCAGGCCCCGCTGGCGTTCGGGCCGGGCGCCAAGGTCACCGTCACCTCCGACGACACGGCCGGGACGGTCGGCATCAAGCTCGCCAGGGCGTGGTCCGACATGGTGCCCGCGCTGGCCCTGACCGGCGCCGGGATCGTCTGCGGGCCCGGCCTGAAGGACCCGAAGGCCCTCGCGCGGGGCCCGGTCGCGGGCGCGGGCACCGGCCCGTACACCCTGACCGACGTGCAGCGCGGCCGCGCGTACACCTTCAAGCTGCGGGACGGCTACAACGCCTTCCCCGCCTACAAGAAGGAGCCGCAGGGCAAGCGCGCGGCGACGGTGAAGCTGTCGATCGTCTCCAACGAGAGCACGGCGGCCAACCAGCTCAGCACCGGCGCGCTGGACTACGTGGCCTTCACCGGCCCGGACGCCGCCCGGTTCGCGGGCGGCAACTACACCGTGACCGTCGCGCCGCTGCTGCGGATGTTCATCGTCTTCAACGAGCGGCCGGGCCACCCCGGCGCCGACCCCAGGTTCCGCAAGGCCGTCGCGCAGGCCCTGGACCCCAACGCCTTCAACCGGGTGTACGGCGGCAAGGGCGAGGTCATGAAGAGCTACAGCGACAGCACGAGCCCCTGCGCCAACACCGACGACTCGCTGGTGACCAGGACGGACCCGGCGGCGGCCAAGACCGTGCTGAACGGCGCGTCCGTCAGGATCAGCGGGACGAACGGGATCGCGAACGGCTCCGGCAACACCTACGTGCAGGAGGCCCTGCGCGCCGCGGGCGCCAAGACCACGCTCCGCAACGTGGACAACGCGACCTGGGCGACCGAGGTGCTCGGCAACAAGGGCGACTGGGACGTCACCCTCATGGGCCACCTCAACTTCTCCGGGACGCTGACGCCCGGCGCGATGCTGCTGACCGGGCCGAACCCGCCCGCCGGACGCAACTTCGGCGGCGTCCAGAACCCGGGTTTCACCGCCGGGCTCGCCAAGGCCATGGCGACCACCGACCAGACGCAGAAGTGCGGTGCCTGGGGTGAGGCGCAGAAGGCGCTGCTGGAGCGCAACGACGTGGTGCCGCTGTCCACCGTCCCGGTCGCCTACGTCTGGTCCAAGAACGTCGACGGGGTCGTCGCGAACGGCGCCGCCGACCCCGCGGGCTTCAGGGTCAAGGGCTGATGACGGAGCCGTCCGCACGCGGAACCGCTGCGGACCCGGCGGGCGCCACCGCCGCCGGGGACGCGGCGGCCTCCGCCGGGAACGCCGCCGAGCCCCTCCTCGAAGGCGCCGCCACCAAGGAGACCGCCGCGGAAACCGCGAAGCAGACCGCCGGGAACGCCGCTGGAACCGCCGGAAACGCCGCTGGGTCCGCCGGGGACGCCGCTGGGACCGCCGGGGACGCCGCTGGGTCCGCCGGGGACGCCGCTGGGTCCGCCGGGGACGCCGCTGGGACCGCCGGGGACGCCGCCGAGGACACCGCTCCGGGCGGTCGGCGCGGCGCGAACCCCTGGCTGGTGTTCTTCGCGCGCCGCCTGGCCGGGATGGCCGGGGTGCTCGTCACCCTGGTCGTCGCGACCTTCGTGATGGTGCAGCTCATCCCGGGAGACCCGGCGCGCGCGCTGGCCGGAACCGACGCGACCGGCGCGCAGGTCGAGCAGTTCCGCCACCAGCTCGGGCTGGACCGGTCCCTGCCGTCGCAGTTCTGGTCGTACGTCACCGGGCTGCTCCGCGGCGACCTCGGGACCTCGTTCCAGACCCGCGAGCCGGTCTCGGACGTCATCGGCGGGCGGCTCCCCTTCACCGCCGAACTGGCGTTCACGGCCATCACTGTCGTGCTGCTCATCGCCGTCCCGCTCGGCATGTCCGTCGCCATCGCGACGCGCGGCGGGCGCCGCGGGCGGGTGGACGCCGCGTTCACCTTCGTCACCGGCCTGGTCGGCGCGACGCCCGAGTACGTGCTCGGTACGCTGCTCGTGCTGATCTTCGCGATCTCGCTGCGGATCCTGCCCGCCGCGGGCGCCGCCACCCCGTCCTCGCTGGTGCTGCCGGTCGTGGCGATCGCGCTGCCGTCCACGTGCGTGCTGGCCCGCATCGTCCGCCGGGAGGCGGCGGTCGTGCTCACCCAGGACTACATGCGCACCGCGCGCGGCCACCGGCTCCCGCCGCTGACCCTGTACGCGCGGCACGCGCTGCCGAACCTGCTGACCGGCACCCTCACCATGGGCGGGCTCATGCTCACCGCGATGCTCGGCGGCACGATCATCGTGGAGAGCGTGTTCGCCTGGCCCGGCCTCGGCGGCCGGGTCGTCGAGGCGATCATCAACCGCGACCGCCCCGTCATCCAGGGGACCGTGCTGGTGCTCGGCATCCTCGCCGCCCTGCTCAACCTCATCATCGACGTGCTGCTGGGCCTGCTCGATCCGCGCACGCTCACCGCAAGGAGCTCTTCGTGATCGCCTGGTCGAAGGGGCTCGCCGCCGGGCTGATCGGGCTCGGGGTGATCGTCCTGCTCGCCGTCGTCGCCCCGTGGATCTGGGGCGCGGACGCCACGCACCTGTCCGGGGCGGCCCGCGCGGGCGTCTCCGGCGCGCACTGGCTCGGCACGGACGCGCTCGGCCGCGACGTGCTGGCCCGCACGCTCGTCGCCACCCGCCTCACCCTGGTCATGACCGTGCTCGCCACCGCGATCGCGGGCACGCTCGGCATCCTGCTCGGCACCGCCGTGTGGGTGTCGGGCCCGCGCGTCCGCGAGACCGGGCTGCGGCTGATCGACGTGATGGTCTCCTACCCGGCGATCATCCTCGCGCTGGCGGTGGCGGCGATCCTCGGCGCGGGCGCCGTCGCCGCCGTCGTCGCCATCGGCGTCGCCTGGAGCCCGGCGTTCGCGCGGCTCACCGCCAACCTCGCCGCCTCCGTCGCCGGGCGCGACTTCGTGGCCACCGCGCGCCTGCTCGGCGTCCCGCCGTACCGCGTGCTGACCCGGCACCTGCTGCCCAACATCGCCGAGCCGCTGCTCGTGCTGCTGTCGGTGGCGTTCGCCGGGACGCTGACGGCGCTGTCGGGCCTGTCGTTCATCGGGCTCGGCGTCCAGGCCCCGTCCTACGACTGGGGCGCCCTGCTCAACACCGGCCTCGCCGCGCTCTACACCAACCCCGCCGAGGCGCTCGGCCCGGCGGTCGCCATCACTCTCACGGGCGTGCTCGCCGGTTTCGTCGGCGACGGCCTGGCCGCGGGAGCCGACCCGCACCGGATGCGGGTCCTCGGCGGCCGCCGCGGGCGCGCCGCCGCCGCGACCGTCGCCGCCTCGTCCGCCGCCGCGTCCGCCGCCTCGTCCGCTGCCGCCTCGTCCGCTGCCGCCCGCGCGGAGCGGACTGCGGGCGACCGGCCGCAGGCCCCCGAGGACGCCCTGCTCACCGTGGACGACCTGCGCATCCACGCGCCGACCGGCGAGGAACTCGTCGCGGGCGTGTCGTTGCACGTCCGCCCCGGCGAGATCGTCGGCGTCGTCGGCGAGTCCGGGTCGGGCAAGAGCCTGACCGCCATGGCGATCGCCCGGCTGCTGCCCGACGCCGTCCGGGCCGACGCCTCCGTCCTGCGCCTGGACGACCTCGACCTGCGCGGCGCCGCCTCTCCCGACCGCCTCGCCACCGAGATCGGCGTCGTCTACCAGGACCCGGCCGCCTCCTTCAACCCCGCGCTGCGGATCGGCGGCCAGCTCACCGAGGTGCTGCGGCGGCACCGCGGCATCGGCCGCGCCGAGGCCCGCGAGCGCGCGGCGCGCGCCCTGGAGCGGGTCCACATCACCCGTCCCGCCGCGCGGCTGCGCCAGCACCCGCACGAGCTGTCGGGCGGGATGCGCCAGCGCGCGATGATCGCCTCCGCGCTGCTCACCGAGCCGCGGCTGCTCATCGCCGACGAGCCGACCACCGCGCTGGACGTCACCGTCCAGGCCGAGATCCTCGACCTGCTGCGCGAGGTCAACCGCCGCGACGGCACCGCGATGCTGTTCATCTCCCACGACATCGGCGTCATCGCGTCCCTGTGCCACCGCGTGCTGGTCATGTACTCCGGGCGGATCGTCGAGGAGCTGTCGGCCGCCGACCTGGCGGCCGGGCGCGCCCGCCACCCGTACACGCGGGCGCTGCTGGCCGCCACGCCCCGCCTGGACGCCGCGGGCGGCGGCACGCCGCTGACGACCATCCCCGGCCGCCCGCCCGCGCCCGCCGGCCGGCCCGCCGGCTGCGCGTTCGCGTCCCGCTGCGAGCTGGTGATGCCGCACTGCGCGGACGCCCCGCCCCCGCCGGTCCGCGCCGGCGAGGACCACTGGGCCGCCTGCCACGCCCTGGAACCCGCACCGCAGGTGGAGAGCGCGCCATGACCCTCGCAGCCGAGAACGTCACCGTCGTCTACGGCCACGGCCGCCGCGCCCACACCGTGCTCGGCGACGTCAGCCTCGCCGTCCCGCAGGGCACCACGCTCGGGCTCGTCGGCGAGTCGGGATCGGGCAAGTCGACGCTGGCCAAGGCCATGGTCGGGCTGGTCAGGCCCCGCTCGGGCAGGATCCTGCTGGACGGCGAGGAGGTCTCGGGCCTGCGCGGCGCGCGGCTCACCGCCGTCCGCCGCCGCATCCAGATGATCTCCCAGGACCCCCACTCCTCGCTCGACCCGCGCATGCGCGTCGGCCGGGCGCTGGCCGAGGCGATCGACCCGCGCCGCGCCTCCGCCCGCGCGCACGCCGGCGCCGTCGCCGAGGGCCTGGAGATGGTCTCGCTGGACCCGGACGCCGCCGACCGCTACCCGCACGAGTTCTCCGGCGGGCAGCGCCAGCGCATCGCCATCGCCCGCGCGCTCGTCGCGCGGCCGGACGTCATCGTCGCCGACGAGATCACCTCGGCGCTGGACTGCTCGGTGCAGGCCGAGGTCCTCAACCTGCTGGCCGACCTGCGCGTCCGGCTCGGGCTGACGATGCTGTTCATCTCCCACGACCTGGCCGTCGTCCGGCACGTCAGCGACGCCGTCGCGGTCATGCACCACGGAAAGATCGTCGAACGGGGCCCGTGCGACCGCGTCTACGACGCCCCCACCCACCCCTACACGCGGCGGCTGCTCGGCAGCGCGCCGTCCCTCCCGCCGAAGGAGACGAGTTGACCGGACGCGCCGCAGAGCACACCCGCGAGGTCCTGCGCGACCTCGCCGACCACGCTCCCGACCTCCTCGCGCTCTACCGGGACCTGCACGCCTATCCCGAGCTGTCCTGGCAGGAGCACCGCACCGCCGGAACCGTCGCCGCCCGGCTGCGCGCCGCCGGGTACCGCGTCGGCGAGGGCATCGGCGGCACCGGCGTCGCCGGCGTGCTGCGCAACGGGGACGGCCCCGTCGTCTGGATCCGCGGCGACATGGACGCCCTGCCGGTCACCGAGCGCACCGGCCTGCCCTACGCCAGCACCGTCGACGGCGTCATGCACGCCTGCGGGCACGACATGCACGTCACCTGCCTGCTCGCCACCGCCGAGGCCCTCGCCCGGTCCCGCCCGCTCTGGTCGGGCACCCTGGTCGTCATCGCCCAGCCCGCCGAGGAGGTCGGCGCCGGCGCCCTGTCCATGGCACGCCACCCCGCTTTCGGGTCGCTGCCGCGCCCGGACGTCATCCTCGGCCAGCACGTCGGCCCGTCGCCCGTCGGCTCCATCGTCCACCGGCCGGGACTGCTCATGTCCGCCGCGACCACCGTGGACGTGCGGATCTTCGGCCGCGGCGGGCACGGCTCGTCGCCCGAGCTCTGCGTGGACCCCGTCGTGACCGCCGCCCACCTCGTCACCCGCCTCCAGACGATCGTGTCGCGGGAGGTGGCCGCCCGCGACTCGGTCGTCGTCACCGCCGGGATGATCCACGCCGGGACCAAGGCCAACGTCATCCCCGACGAGGCCCTCGTCGCGCTGAACTTCCGCACCCAGAGCCGCGCGGCCCGCGACCAGGTCCTCGCCGCGGTCCGCCGCATCAGCGAGGCCGAGTGCGCCGCGTCGGGCTGCCCGCGGCCCCCGGAGCTCACCGTCTCCGGCGACTTCCCCCTCACCGTCAACGACGCCGCCGCCGACGCGGCCGTCGCCGCCGTCCACACCGAGCTGTTCGGCGCCGAGGCCGTCATCGAGCACGGCCCGCTCATGGGCAGCGAGGACTTCTCCGTGCTCGGCGACGCCGAGCACCACGGCGGCACCGCCGTCCCCACCGACTTCTGGTTCTTCGGCGGCACCTCCTGGCAGGCGTGGGAGGAGGCGCCCGGCGACACGCCCGAGAAGAAGCTCGCGGGCGTCCCCGGCAACCACAACTCCAGGTTCGCGCCCGACGACCGTCCGACGATCGAGATGGGCACCACCGCGCTCACCGGCGCCGTCCTGGCCTACCTGTCATGACCGCCGACCTGGTCGTCCGCGGGCGGCTGCGCACCATGGACCCCGCCCGCCCGCACGCGCAGGCGCTGGCCGCGCGGGCGGGCCGGATCATCGCCGTCGGCACGTCCGCCGACATCGAACCGCTGCGCGGCCCCGGCACGCGCGTCATCGACACCGGCGGCTGCGTGCTGCCCGGGTTCGTCGAGGCGCACGGCCACTTCCTGGGCGACGCCACCGTGCAGAGCGGCGCCCTGGTCGACATCCGCCCGGCCGTCCTGCCGGACGCCGGCCAGGTCGTCGCCGCCGTCCGGGACGCCGTCGCCGCCCGCGGCGACACGATCTGCAACGGCTGGGACGGGCTCCTCCAGAAGGGCCTGCCCGAACCGACCCTCGCCTGGCTGGACGGCCTGGCCCCCGGGACACCGCTGATCATCCTGCACAACTCCGGCCACGCGGCGTACTTCAACTCCGCCGCCGCCCGCCGCGCCGGCGTCACCCGCGACACCCCGGACCCGGCCGGCGGCCGCTTCGGCCGCGACGCCTCCGGCGAGCTGACCGGCACCGCCTACGAGCCCGCCGCGATCGGCCAGATCACCGCGCCGCTCCAGGCACGCGCCACCCCGGACGCCGCCGTCGCCGCGCTGACCGCCGAGAGCGCCCGCGTCAACGCGCGCGGCGTCACGATGATGAGCGAGATGGCGTTCGCGCCGGCCGCGCGCCCGCTGCTCGGCCACGTCCCGCTCACGACGCGGCTGCGCCTGTACGAGGTGTCCGGCCCGTCCCTGCGCAGCGACGTCGAACCCGGCGCGGGCGACGACATGGTCCGCCAGATCGGCATCAAGATGTGGGCGGACGGGTCGCCCTGGACGGGCAACATCGCCGCCGGGTTCCCGTACCTGGCGTCCCCGGCCACCGCGTCCATCGGCGTCCGGCCCGGCCACCGGCACGCGCCCAACTACACCCATGCCGAACTTCTGGAGATCTCCCGGGCCTACCGTTCCGCCGGATGGCAGCTCGCCTGCCACGCCAACGGCGACGAGGCCGCCCAGCAGGTCCTGGACGTCTGGGAGGAGATGCTCGGCGGCCGCCGCCCCGACGGCCCGCCCATGCTCCGCATCGAGCACGCCAGCAGCATGCGCCCCGAGCAGTTCGACCGCGCCCACGCCCTCGGCATCACGTGCAGCCTGTTCCCCGACCACATCTACTACTGGGGCGAGGCGATCGACGACCTGTTCGGCTCCGAGGTCGCCGAACGCTGGGCGCCGCTCGCCACCGCCCTGCGCACCGGCATGCGGGTGTCCCTGCACAACGACTCGCCGGTCACGCCCGTCCACCCCCTGCACAACATCGCGGTGGCCGCCACACGCCTCTCCCGCCACGGCCGCGCGTTCGGGCTCGCCGAGAGCATCGGCGTCGAGCAGGCCCTCCGCGCCCAGACCATCGACGCCGCCTGGCAGCTGCACGCCGACGACATCGCGGGCTCGCTCACACCCGGCAAGTACGCCGACCTGGTCGTCCTGTCCGCCGACCCCCTCCAGGTCCCGCCGGAGGAGATCGAGGGCCTCGACGTCCAGGCGACCTTCCTCGCCGGAACCCAGGTCCACGGCGCGACATGACGCACATCACCATGCCCGGTGCCACGTAAACGGGACTTTCGTCCTGTACCTGCTGGCTCAGGCGTCACGCCAGGCGAGGGGACGCACCGGTGAGGCGGCGGGTCATCGCCACGCCCCCTCCGCCGACCAGCGCCGGAACCGCTTGTAAACGGTGATCCCCTCACCGAACTCCGCAACCAGATCCCGCCACGGCAGCCCGGTCCGCACCCGGAAACAGATCCCGTCGATCGTCCTGCGATGGTCCGCCCACCGGCCACCCCGCCCACCTACAGGAGGCAGCAGCGGCGCCAGCCGCTCCCACTCCACAGCGACAACACGCCCGTCAATTACAACTCGAACCAAGAAAAGCCCTGCTACCAGGACCCCGCTCCCTGTGGATGGGCAGACCCTTCCAGACAGACTTCATGCGGAGACTGCAACGGAGTTTGGGGCTGGACGAAACCAGTCCAATATGGCGAGGTCGACTGGAAGAGCATCTGGAATTTCGTCGGAGGGCTGGGCGGCGGCCCTGCAGTCGACGAAACATTGGTGGGGATCGGCTACCAGCTGGCAACAGGAAAAGCCTCTCGGAAAAGATGGGCCTCAACCCGAACTCAAGAAGCCACCAAGCAGCGGAATTCCTGAGCTTCCCCTTCGCCGCAGTCACCCTGGCTCCCGAAGAGAGCGGAGCTGCCCCTTCGGGCGCGCGACTCCCGGGCTTCAAAGCCGCCGAAAAGGGGGGAGTGCCGACAATGGTGGCCTTCGAGCTGCGAAAGAGGCAGAAGGCGCTGGAGCTCCCGACGCTGGAATTGAGGGAGAAGGAGCCGGCGCGCCAGGTGCCGGCCCTATGCATCGGACAAGCCGAGGGGACGTTACGAAACCCCGCGCACTCCGAGACTGAAGGAGTTGGTTAACCCAAAGGACGGGCAAGTAAACTGCCAAACGTGCGCCGTCGCCGTGGATAAGCTGCCTCGTGGGGAGCCGATGAGTGCGGTACCGCACGACAGGCCAATGGACAGTCCCATCGTTGATGCTTATACTGGCGGAAATTGGCATTCTGGAAGTTTCTCGGGACTCGTCGCTCGTATGAAGATTCTTCCGGAGGGTTCCCATGGGATTGTCCTCGGCTTCAGTTGCATAGCCTCTCATGCTTTCAATGCGAGGAAGGGCAACGGTATAATCCAATTCTTGGATGGTCGGCAAGGTATTGCTGGGCCAGAAGGCTACGATTATTACTTCTTTGCCAGAATGGATAACCCTATGATCAGTGAAGATGATGCCCTTCAAATTGCCGTGGATCGCCTCCGGGGCATGGAAGGGGAGATGGGAGTGGCGCTTGCTGTGATGAAGGGCGGATCCCGGCGTATCGGGGAAGCGTTGATTGTCCCGTGGAATTCAGCTGAATTCTTGGAGCGTGGGACGGTTCGAGCAATGATCGTTCCATCTCGCCCTCTCGCTGTCGATCTTGTGGACGGAACTTGTAGGGAGCTCTCATGCGAGGAAGCTCGAGAGCTTCCAAAGTAATTTTGATCATTCCCATCGCGAAAAAGGGACTGTGTCGGAAGCCTGCTGTTCCAAACGCTGCGAAAGCGCCTGGTAATTAGGGGGAGTGAATCCAGCCGGACTGGAGTCGGCGTGGACTCGTGCCTGCATCTCGTGGGATGGGGCTCTGCCCCCGGGCCGGAGGTGGGATGATGTGTTCGCAACAGATGGCGCGTCCTGGGCATGACTTCCGGAGGGATACTCACGGGATGGTCCTAGCAGTCACCAGGGCGATGGCGTGTATACGTGATGACATCTCGACTCGTCCGGACTTCTGTTAGCCCGCTGTGACGGTGACGTAGGTTGCCGTCGATCTCGAGATATGTGCTCTGAAGGTCGAGGCACTGGTGTCGGTCTCGTGTCGGATCAAGGCGGCCGAGACGGTGCTATCGGCTAATTAGGCCGTGCCTCGAAGTCTGGTAGGTGGCGGTGTGTCGTGATCTGTAACCAGTGAGGTCTCCGGTAGAGGGGTTCATCGACCAAGACGAACCTCGTACCCGGAGACCTCGTGGAGACCCTAGCGGTGACGCGACGGTTTGATCTGACCGACGTGGAGTGGGCGTTGCTGGAGCCGTTGCTATGGGCTGGGCCGGTCGCGAGGTGGCTGGACCACGAAGGTGCATCTGGCCTGTGAGCAGGGCCGCAAGGTGTTGTCGCTGCTGCTGACCGGTGGGCGGCGCGCTGACAGCCCGCACTTCTTCCCGGTCCTGGCCGCCGTCAGGGTGCCCCGCCAGGGCAGGGGCCGACCGCGCACCAAGCCAGACCTGGTTCTGGCCGACCGGGCCCACATCTCCCGCGGTAACCGCGGCTGCCTGCGCCGTCGCGAGATCAAGGCCGCCATCCCCAGCAAGACCGACCAGGACGCCCACCGAGGTGCCGAAGGATCAGCAGGCGGTCGGCCACCCGCCTTCGACCCGGCCCGCTACTGAGGTTCCCCCCCGGCACGGACACGTGCGGTGAGATGGGTCAGGTCGCACGCTGCGCGGCGTTGTACTGCTCTTCGTAGGCGGCCGGGCTTAGCATGCCGAGACTGGAATGGCGTCTGAATAGGTTATACCAGCACTCGATCCATTTAAAAACTGTGCGGCGGCGAGTTCTGGCCGAGTTTCCCAACTCTTGACGTCCAGTAGTTCGAGCTGCATCGGCCCCCAAATGGCTCGATCATCGCGTTGGTAGCAGTCGCCGACCGTGCCCATCGATCCGAGCAGCCCCGCATCGCGAAGTCGTTTCCCGAAGGTCCAGGACGTGAATTGCGCGCCGTGGTCCGAATACAGAACCGTGGATCCGGAACGTTGCCTGCGGGCCACGGCGGCGGCCATCGCGTCTCTCACCAGCTCGGTGTTCTGACGCGGCCCGATGGAATGCCCGATGATCCGCCGGAGAAGCAGTGGAGAATGGCCGCACAGTACAACTTGCCTTCCCTGGCGGGGTGATCGGTGATGTCGGTGACCCACAGCATGTCCGGGGCGTCCACCGTGAAGGCCCGCTTGACCAGGTCTTCCTCGGTGGCCACATTGACCAGGTTCTTGCGGCCTCTGCGCCGGTGAATCCACTGGATCCCCGCCTGGCGCATGAGCCGTTCGACCCGTTTGCGGTTCACCACCTCACCTCGTCCCAGCGTCAACTCCGCGTGCACCTCGCGGATTTGCTTCAGCAAGTCGTCGTTGCGTTGTTGCCGCACTGACGCCGGCCTGCCGAGCCAGTCGGTGTATCCCGATCGAGGAACTCCAGAACTCGGCAGGCCACCGCGACGGGGACAGCGTCAGCGGGGAGTTCACGGACCAGCGAGAATTTTTGTTGGGAGCATGTTCTCGCGGGCGAAGTTCGCCGCCGCCCGCTTGAGGATGTCGTTCTCCTGCTCCAACTGCCGGGTCCTGCGCCGCAGCACGGCCAGTTCCTTCTTCTCGGCCGCGGACAGCCCCTCGACGCGCCCTTCCTCAATGTCGGCCTGTCGCATCCAGTTCGACAGGCACGACTGGCTGATACCCAGGCCTCTTGGCCAGCGACGAAACCGACTTGTCGCCCGAGCGCGCGAGCTCGACGGCGCGACGCCGGAACTCCGGCGGGTGTGGTGATGGCACGAGACACTTCCTTCCCAAGTTGATCAAGGTCAACTCAGATCGGGTGTCCGTGGGACGGGGGGAGGGGCATCCGCTCCCGCTCTGGCAAGCCGTTTCGCATTCGCAGTAAGCGTTGCTCGAAGGGAGTGTGGCCGCCGCTGCGCCATGCGGGCCTGTTGCGCGCCATGGCGATGCGGTTTAGGGCGTGTCCGGATGTTCGTACAGTTCAAACTCACGAATGACGGTTCCCGGGCGGTGCCGCCGCTTCTTCGGACGGGGAGGTCGGAGGCGTCAGGAAGCCTGAGCTGAGCCAGTACCGCAGGTATCGGTCCAGCAGGTCGGCGTCCACGGCCGGGATCTTCGTGTCTCCTGCGGCGTCGGTGAAGTTCGACGTTGCGAGGTCGGGCATGTTGCCGGGGAAGGAGGCTTCGAAGACCGACAGGCCCGTCTTCGCCGATCGTTCGGAGAACATCGGCAGGTAGTCCGCGATCGGCGCCGCCGGTTCGGCGCCGGTGTAGCGGTTCATCTCCCGCAGCCATTGGTCGTAAGGCAATTGTCGGATGCGGTAGCCGAGCGTCTCCGCCCGCTCGACCAGCAATGACAGCGGCGCGGGCGCGGGGTTGACCAGGTGGTAGGCGTGGCCGCGCGCCGGCGCGGTCAGCAGGAGGCGCACCAGTGCCTCGGCCGCCACCTCGACCGGGATCAGGTTTAGCTCATACGGGACGGCGGGCGCCAGTCCGGTGTCGGTGATCGCCTTGAACAGCGCGCTCAGCATCGTCCCGGTGCCCTGGACGCCGCGGTCGCGGGTGCCGGTGATCTCGCCGGGGCGGTAGAGGCTGACCGGCAGGCCCTGCTCGGCTGCGGCGCGCAGCATGGTTTCGGCGACCCACTTGGTCTCGGCGTAGCCCTGCCCGAGCAGTTCGGGGTCGCCCAGCGGGTCGTCCTCTGGCATCTGCCGCCTGCCGGTGGTGCCGAGCCCGGCGTGGACGGCGATCGACGACACGTAGTGGAAGGGTTTCGGATCGCCGGCGGCGGCCAGCCGGATCAGTTCGCGCACGCCACCCACGTTGGCCGCCGCCAGCCGCGAGTACGGGTACAGGAAGTTCACGTGCGCGCCGTTGTGGAGGATGACCTCCACCTGGTCCGCCAGTTGCGCGAACCGGTGGGCGTCGAGGCCCAGTCGCGGTTCGGCCAGGTCGGCGGGGACGGCTGTGACGCGCTGCTCCAGATCGGTGAGCGGCAGCTCGTAGCGGCGCAGCGCCGCCGCGATCCGGCGCAGTCCGTCGTCGGGGTCGGTGGCCCGCACCGGGCAGTACAGCCGCGCGGTGGTGTCGTCCAGGAACCGCCGGGTCAGGAACGCGCCGAGGAACCCGGTCGCGCCGGTCAGCAGGACCGCCTGCGGGTCGGTCGTTCCGGCGGGAGGCGGTTCGCCGAAGTGCAGCGAGGGGTCGAGCCGGGCTTCGGCGTGGAGGTCGACCGGTGCCCGGTCGGGCTCGACGCGGCCGTCGCGGGCGGCGTCGAGCCGCTCGGCGAACCGGTGCAGCACCGGGGTGTCCAGGAGCATCCGCACCAGCAGGCGGCCGGGCACGTCGTCCAGACGCAGCTCGTTGCGCAGCGCGGTGACGAACCGGACCGCCTGCAACGACTCACCGCCGACGGCGAAGAAGTCGTCGCGGCGGCCGATGCGCTCCAGTCCGAGTTGCTCGGCCCACAGCCGCGCCACCGTTTCCTCGGTGCCGCCGCGCGGCGGGTCGGACGCTTCGGTTCCGGTGGCGCTCTCGGCCGCCAACTCCTTGACTGAAGCGCCCCGGGTCGAATGGAGGCTCGATTCTCTGAGAGGATCGAGTCATGGCACGTCAGTCCCCCTATCCGCCTGAGCTGCGCAGGCGGGCGGTCCGTATGGTCACCGAGGTGCGTCCGGACTATCCCAGCGAGTGGTCGGCGATGAAGGCGGTGGCG
>NZ_JBHSIT010000028.1:0-1439 GCF_042652125.1 Actinomadura gamaensis
GAGCTGGGGGTGGTCGCAGAGGCCAGGGGGAAGCGACTGTTTACTAAAAACACAGGTCCGTGCGAAGTCGTAAGACGCTGTATACGGACTGACGCCTGCCCGGTGCCGGAACGTTAAGAGGACCGGTTAGAACCCGCAAGGGTTCGAGGCTGAGAATCTAAGCGCCGGTAAACGGCGGTGGTAACTATAACCATCCTAAGGTAGCGAAATTCCTTGTCGGGTAAGTTCCGACCTGCACGAATGGCGTAACGACTTCCCCGCTGTCTCAACCACAGGCCCGGCGAAATTGCAGTACGAGTAAAGATGCTCGTTTCGCGCAGCAGGACGGAAAGACCCCGGGACCTTCACTATAGCTTGGCATTGGCGTTTGATGTGTCTTGTGTAGGATAGGTGGGAGACTGTGAAGCGGGCACGCCAGTGTTCGTGGAGTCGTTGGTGAAATACCACTCTGGTCGCCTTAGACGTCTAACCCGCGCCCGTGGATCCGGGTGGGGGACAGTGCCTGGTGGGTAGTTTAACTGGGGCGGTTGCCTCCTAAAGGGTAACGGAGGCGCCCAAAGGTTCCCTCAGCCTGGTTGGTCATCAGGTGGTGAGTGCAAGGGCACAAGGGAGCTTGACTGTGAGACCGACAGGTCGAGCAGGTGCGAAAGCAGGGCCTAGTGATCCGGCACCGGCGTGTGGAAGCGGTGTCGCTCAACGGCTAAAAGGTACCCCGGGGATAACAGGCTGATCTTCCCCAAGAGTCCATATCGACGGGATGGTTTGGCACCTCGATGTCGGCTCGTCGCATCCTGGGGCTGGAGTAGGTCCCAAGGGTTGGGCTGTTCGCCCATTAAAGCGGCACGCGAGCTGGGTTTAGAACGTCGCGAGACAGTTCGGTCCCTATCCGCTGTGCGCGTAGGAGAATTGATGAGGGTCTGTCCCTAGTACGAGAGGACCGGGACGGACGGACCTCTGGTGTGCCAGTTGTCCCGCCAGGGGCATGGCTGGTTGGCTACGTTCGGTCGGGATAACCGCTGAAAGCATCTAAGCGGGAAGCCTTCCTCGAGATGAGTTCTCCCTCCACTTTCGGGTGGGTAAGGCCCCCAAGAGACGATTGGGTTGATAGGCCGGGGATGGAAGCGCGGTAACGTGTGGAGTCGACCGGTACTAATAGGCCGAGTGGCTTGAACACACTGAACGTTCAAACCGATCGCAATTCTGCTGTATGTTCGCGTCCCTGTGTGGTTCCCAGAAAACAACCTGGGTTCTGTACAATAAAATATTGAGCCTGACGGCTCGAACGAAGCTTGCCGCGCCCGTGTGGGTGTGTGCGTTGGTCGTTCGGTGGTTATGGCGAGGGGGAAACACCCGGTCCCATCCCGAACCCGGTAGTTAAGCCCCTCAGCGCCGATGGTACTGCATGGGAGACTGTGTGGGAGAGTAGGACACCGCCGGAC
>NZ_JBHSIT010000029.1:0-1284 GCF_042652125.1 Actinomadura gamaensis
CTGAGAGGATCGAGTCATGGCACGTCAGTCCCCCTATCCGCCTGAGCTGCGCAGGCGGGCGGTCCGTATGGTCACCGAGGTGCGTCCGGACTATCCCAGCGAGTGGTCGGCGATGAAGGCGGTGGCGACCAAGCTGGGCGTCAAGCACGCCGAGACGGTGCGGTCCTGGGTGCGCCAGGACCAAGTGGACACCGGCACCCGGTCGGGGACCACTACCGAGGAGTCGGCGGAGCTCAAGCGGCTCAGGCGGGAGAACGCCGAGCTGCGCCGGGCGAACGAGATCCTGAAGGCAGCGGCGGGTTTCTTCGCGGCCGAGCTCGACCGGCCACACAAGTACTGATCGCGTTCATCGACGCGTTCAAAAGGGTGTTCGGGGTCGAGCCGATCTGTCGTGTGCTGTCCGAGCACGGCACCAAGATCGCCCCGTCCACTTATTACGCCGCCAAGTCACGTCCGGCCTCGGCCCGCCGGCTGCGCGACGAACGGCTGAAGAACGAGATCACCCGCATCTACCAGGCCAACTACCGGGTCTACGGCGCCCGCAAGATCTGGTGGCAGCTTCAGCGCGAGGGCCACGTCGTGGCGCGCTGCACGGTCGAGCGGCTGATGCGCGAGCTCGGCCTGCAGGGCGCCCGCCGCGGCCGAAAGATCCGCACCACGATGCCCGACCAGGCGCACGAACGGGCGGGCGATCTACTGCGGAGGGACTTCACCGCGGACGCGCCCAACCGCCGCTGGGTGGCCGACTTCACCCACGTGCCCACCTGGGCCGGTGTCGTCTATGTCGCGTTCGTGGTCGACATCTTCTCCCGCGCCGTCGTCGGCTGGTCCGCCGCCACCAACAAGCGCACCCGGCTGGTGCTGGACGCACTGGACATGGCGTTGTGGAGGCGCGACCGAGCCGGACACCCGGTCGGCCCGGGCCTGGTACACCACAGCGACGCGGGGTCTCAATACACCTCTTTCCGGTTCACTGCGCACCTGGTCGAGGCCGGGATCGACGCCTCTATCGGGACCGTCGGAGACGCGCTGGACAACGCGTTGATGGAGTCGACGATCGGGCTCTACAAGACCGAGCTGATCAAGCCGTGCGGGCCGTGGAAGAACCTGACCGGCGTCGAGCTGGCCACCGCCGAGTACGTGGACTGGTACAACACCACCCGCCTCCACGGTGAGATCGGCCATGTCCCACCCGACGAATACGAGACCAGCTACTTCCAGGAACACACAGAACTGCAGGTCACAGCCACAACCTAGAGCCTCCATCGAAACCGGGGCGCTTCA
>NZ_JBHSIT010000030.1:0-1256 GCF_042652125.1 Actinomadura gamaensis
CGCACCCCGACCAGGCACCCGCTGGAGCCCACTGCCGAGCACCGGAGACCGTCACGGATGTCACGATCTGCGGCAGGGGCCGGCGGATGGAAATTGAGGCTGGGCCGGTGCCTGGTTGAGGTGCTCTGGGCACCTGAGGCGAAGGGTGCAACTGAGAGTGTGCGTGCCTGCGTTGGGTCACCTGGACCTCGGTCATCGAATGATGCATGAGGTGTGACGGGTTCAGCGAGGTTCGAGAGGGCCCGGGAGCGGACTGCGCTACGCGCAGGCAGAAAAGCATTTTCGGGCGAAGTATCTGATTAAGGGTGCGTCCTACCCGAGGAGGTGCGGAATCTGTGGTTGGGTCACCTCATGAGCTTCCAGAACGTGTTCGCCGACCACTGGCTACCGCACGCGCCATTGGCCGCTGAGCGCAAGGAGGGCGCCTATCGGAGGGTGTCCCGGGAGCACGCTCTGCAGCTGCCCTACATCGAGACCAACCCGCTGTGCCTGCAGTCGATCGTGGTCACCGACCACGACGGCTCCGAGGCCGACCAGGTGGCCGATCTGGTCGGGCTGCCTCAGCCCTCCTGGGTGACGCTGAACCCGCACACCCGCTCCGGGCACATCGCCTACGCCCTGGCCGCTCCGGTGTGCCTCACCGACTCCGCCCGCCGGAAGCCGATCAACCTCCTGGCCCGCATCGAGCAAGGCCTCGTCGACGTCCTGGGCGGAGACGTCGGCTACGCGGGCCGGGTGACCAAGAACCCCGTCCACCGCCAGCACATGCCGCTGTGGGGCGAGGAAACCGCCCTCTACGGCCTCCAGGAGCTCGCACAGGCCCTCGGAGACGTCGGAGCCCTCCCAGGGCCTTCCAGGACCGGAAAAGCCCTCACAGCGTCCTCCGTGGGCCGCAACGTCGCCCTGTTCCACCTCACTCGCCAATGGGCCTACCGCGCTCGGTTGCGCTACGACGATGCCAGCGAGTGGGAGCAGACCGTTCACGCCTTCGCCGTGAACAAGAACCTCACCGCCATCGCCGAGGAGTTCACCCGCGGCCCGCTGGGCGAGGTGGAAGTGCTGCACCTGGCCCGTTCCATCGCCCGCTGGACCTGGCGCAACATCACCCCAGAACTCACCAACCAACGACGCGAAGCCTGGACCGCTCCGGAGCACCAACAGCGCCGCGCTCAACGCGCTGCTGACAAACGCCGCATCGACCGCACCCACGCATCCAAGGAGCTCTTCCGATGACTGCCGAGACACCCGCACGGCGC
>NZ_JBHSIT010000031.1:0-1169 GCF_042652125.1 Actinomadura gamaensis
CTAAGCGCGATTCCAGAAGTTCTGTTCGTAACCGGGTGGGAGCCAGGGGCTGGTCCAGGGCGCGGCGGTGGCCAGGAGTTGGTCGGGTGAGCGGGTGCGGAAGAACGCATGGATCTGTTTCAGCCGGCCGGGCCAGCTGACGGCGGTGTTGGCGATGTGGTTCTTCAAAGCGGCCCAGATCCGCTCGGTCGGGTTGTCGTGCGGGCTGTAGCGCGCCCCGTACAAGATCTCGACGCGGGGATGCTCACGCAGATGCGCGGCGACCGCTTTGGCGTGGTGGATGCTGTCGTTGTCGCAGATCACCACGATCACCGGGGCGCGCGGGAACGCCTGCTCCAGCAGAATCAGCAGCGTGATGAAGTCGGCTGCGCAGCGCCGCCCGAGCCGGTAGATCCACCGCCCGGTGGTGACCTCCAGTGCGCCCAGCACCGTGACCTGCCGGTTGGTGCCCGGAGTGCCGATCAACGGGCGGCACCTGCGCAGCGTCCAGGACGCCCGCACCTGCGGCAGCAGGTGCAGGTGCGTCTCGTCCTCGACGAACACCACCGACCGGCGCGGCAACTCCATCAGCCGGGCCACGATGCAGGCGACCGTGTGGTCGTGGTCGACATCGCCGCGGGCCACCAGCTTGGGCCGCCGCCACACCGCCACCTGCCGCACCCGCCGGTACAAGGTCCGCCGGCTGAGCTTAGGACGGCCCAGATACCGCCACAGCCGCGGCACCGTCCACGGCCCCGGACGTTCCAGTAGCGCGGCGATGCGGGCGGGTAGCCGGCGGCCGCCCAGCCGCGGCCGTCCCGGGCGGGGGCGGTCGGCCAGCCCGGCCGGTCCTTCGGCGTTGTAGCGGGCGATCCAGCGCCGCACCGTGACCGGATGACACTCCAGCAGCACCGCGATCTCCGTAGCGTTCAGGCCGTGCAGCGACAGCAGCACCATCACCGCCCGCAACGCCGGACGCCACCGGCCCCGCAGCAGCTCGCGCAGTTCCTCGACCGGACGGCCGGAGCCGTTGGCGAACACGGTGGGCGGGCGCATACTGACCACGACCTCGCCGGGCGGCTGGAGGGTGTAGACAACTCGATCCAACGCCCGGCGAGGCCCCTGTCAACACCCCGCGCCGCTGCGATCTCACGCCAGGTTACGAACAGAACCTATGGAATGGCGCTTAG
>NZ_JBHSIT010000032.1:0-1148 GCF_042652125.1 Actinomadura gamaensis
GGACTCTTCCGCCGACATGGGCGGCGTGGACCGGTTCCGTGCCGCAGAATGATCCACGGTGAAAGGCAAATCACTGGAAAGGCCGGGGCCCCTCCCCGGCCTTTCGCATGCCCAGCGCAGCGCTCACCCGCCCCGCGTGGTGCCCCCGCCGGAGGCCGATCCCGTTCTATGGCACATAGAACATAGCTTTGCTCCGCCCGGGGCCGCCCCACTGATGCTGTCCAGCACGTGCGGGACAGACCTCCTCGGCCGCGTCTCCAGATCGGAGGCCGGCATCGACAGATCCGTCCTCTGCCGAGCCTTTCGCCCGCGTTCCTTCGTCACCTTTGGGCATCTTCGGGACCACGACAGACACTGAAGGTGGGAGTTGGCGTGCTCACATCAACCGCTCCCACGGGAGGCCAGGGAGACCAGGCCCGGCCTCCCGTTACAGCGCTGGTCCAGCACTCGTAAGGTCTCCGGCACTAGGCATCCCGGACCGCTGTGCAGGACACTCAGAGGTGGGGAACGGGATCCTCCTCCCCACGAAAAAAGCCGGGCACCACTCCCCGGCTTTTTTCGTGCCCACAGCAGCGACAACTAGTCCTGATCAGCGCCCCCCACCCATCAGCACACCCCCTCAGCTCTGCTCCGCTCAACGCATCGCTGAGCCAACCAACGCACTTCTGAGCCGTCACACCTCTTGCATTCTTCGACCGGCCCCTGGGGAAGACGCTCGTCACCACCTCCCCAGGAGTCCTCGGTGCGCACAACCAGGACACCCCAGCGCGCCCGAAACCGGCCCACCGCCAACCACCACGCCACCCCACCAGGCACCCGCTCGACCACATGGCCGAGCACAAGGACCCGTCTGGTCGCCTCACCCGGAACGGGTTAACCCCTCACCCGTGAAGGGGTGAGTCGGGGGCAGCAGGAGTCATCGACAGTGACCGTGGCTGTCGGGGCCGGCGGATGAAAAAGGGGGCTGAGTCGGTGCCTGGTTGCGATGCTCTGGGCACCTCCCGAGAAGAGTGCAGCTGAGCCTGTGTGCGCCTGCGTTGGGTCGCCTGGGCCTCGGTCATCGAATGATGCATGAGGTGTGACGGTTCCAATGGGGTTCGGGAGGACCCCAAAGCGGACTGCGCTACGCGCAGGCTGGAAAGAATTTT
>NZ_JBHSIT010000033.1:0-1094 GCF_042652125.1 Actinomadura gamaensis
GGAGTCCAGAACGCGAACTCACCTAACGCCTCAACCGGCACGGTACGAGGAGCGCCGTCCTTGGTGGCTGCCACCCGGACATGGCGCACGCCCAAATGCTCAACGACCGCCTGCCGGACAACCGCCTGCCGTGTTGCGGCGGGGCTAGCGGACGGGGGAGGGGGCGTGCCTACACTGGTCACAAGGCTTCTCCTGATTGCCGCTATCAATCGGGGAAGTCGAGCCCTCAGGACTGCGAATCCTGAGGGCTCAACTCTTTCCTAGCCACCCTAGGCCCGTGATGAGGTCTGCTGCGTGATCCCGCCGAAGAACTCAATGCGTTGCGCATTCATAAGCCTACTGAGTATAGTTGTTGCTTCGGAGACCAGCGCCGTCGGATAAGGGAAGCTTGGAAGGCGAGTCCAGGCTTATCCGAGTCCGTCGTGTGGAGCCGGGGGGCTCTGTTGCGCTGGTAGCCGTGCTTGAGGTGAGGACACCTGAAGAGAAGCCGGGCCTGTTTAGGCCCGGCTTTTTTCGGTCGAGCAACAGGGGCACCGCCGTCCGGTTTCCCTCACGCCCACCACCTACTGCACCGTCACAAAGGTTTGCCCGGTTGGACGCATGACGCCGATCCGGAACACTGGCCGGACGGGGAGAGACATCAGGGATTCAGGGGATCCCTACGGCATGGGAGAGCGTTCCTTTCCATGCCGAGAGAAGCCGGGAGATGGGCTCCCGGCTTCTCTTGTGCAGTCATCACATCAACCGACGTGAACTGGACGGAACTTCACCGCAGTCGCACAATCAGTTGCGGTGAAAGGCATCTCACCGGGGAAGGCCGGGGCCCCTCCCCGGCCTTTCGCATGCACAACACAGCGCCCACCCGACCCCGCTCGCTCCACCGTCCAGAATGCACGGGACAGTGCTTAACGGGCGCGGTCTCGGAAAAGATGCCGGCACCGACAGATCGGCCCTTTGTCGGGTCTTCTTCCCGTGGCCTGTCGTCACCTTCGGGTGCCTTTTGGAGCGTGGCTGACACTGGAAGTGGGAGTTGGCGTGCTCACCTCAACCGCTCCCACGGGAGGCTGAGGAGACCAGGCCCGGCCTCCCGTCAG
>NZ_JBHSIT010000034.1:0-863 GCF_042652125.1 Actinomadura gamaensis
GTGGGGTTGAAGGTGATCGCGACGTAGAAGTAGGTGAAGAAGATGATGAAGACGAAGAAGATCGCCATGTGCCAGGGGTTGTCCTGCTTGAGGTACGGCTGGACCTTCTGCAGCCACTTGACGTTGGGCCACAGCTGGGTCGCCAGCACCGGCAGGTACAGCAGCGACGAGGCGAAGATGACCGGGATGATGCCGGCCTGGTTGACCTTCAGCGGGATGTAGGTCGAGGTCCCGCCGTACATCCGGCGGCCCACCATCCGCTTGGCGTACTGCACCGGGATGCGCCGCTGGGCCTGCTCCACGAACACCACACCCGCCATGATCGCCAACCCGACGACGATCACCAGGGTGAACACGAACCCGCCCTTGGCCTTGTAGATCGACCAGAACTGGGACGGGAACACCGCCACCACCTGGGTGAAGATCAGGATCGACATGCCGTTGCCGACGCCGCGGTCGGTGACCAGCTCACCCAGCCACATGATCACCGCGGTGCCCGCCACCATGCAGATCACCATGGTGATGATCGGGAAGATCCCGGTCTGGTACAGGATGTCGGCCCCGGAGCTGCCCTGGAACAGGTTGCCGGTGGAGGCCATCGCCACGATCCCGGTGCCCTGCAGGATCGCCAGCCCCACGGTCAGGTACCGGGTGTACTGGGTGATCTTGGTGGTGCCGGCCTGGCCCTCCTTCTTCAGGGCCTCCAGCCGCGGGATCACCACCGTCAGCAGCTGCAGGATGATCGAGGCGGTGATGTAGGGCATGATGCCCAGCGCGAACACCGACAGCTTCAGCAACGCCCCACCGGAGAACAGGTCCACCAGCCCGTACAGCTGGTTGGACTTCTTCGCCGCGTCGGCGGT
>NZ_JBHSIT010000035.1:0-798 GCF_042652125.1 Actinomadura gamaensis
AAACGCCCTCTTCAGACTCGCTTTCGCTACGGCTACCCACCACTGGTTAACCTCGCCACACACCATAACTCGCAGGCTCATTCTTCAAAAGGCACGCCATCACGAAACAAGAAGACAAGTCCCCTTGTAGGACGCTCTGACGGCTTGTAGGCACACGGTTTCAGGTACTATTTCACGACCCCTCACCGGGGCACTTTTCACCTTTCCCTCACGGTACTGGTCCGCTATCGGTCATCAGGAAGTATTCAGCCTTACCACGTGGTCGTGGCAGATTCACACGGGATTTCACGGGCCCCGTGCTACTCGGGAACACACCCAGGAGCCACTGGAATTTCGTCTACCGGACTCTCACCGTCTACGGTCGGCCATCCCAAGCCGTTCAACTATCCCAGCGGTTTGTAACTCCCCGTCAGCTCGGCAGCGCTGACCGGATGGTCCCACAACCCCGCACACGCAACCCCTGCCAGGTCTCACACGCGCACGGTTTAGGCTCCTCCGCTTTCGCTCACCACTACTCACGGAATCACTCTTGTTTTCTCTTCCTGCGGGTACTGAGATGTTTCACTTCCCCGCGTTCCCACCAACCGGCCTATACATTCAACCGGCGGCGACACCCCATGACGAGTGCCAGGTTCCCCCATTCGGAAATCCCCGGATCAAAGTCTGGTTGCCGACTCCCCGAGGCATATCGCAGGCTCCCACGTCCTTCATCGGCTCCTGATGCCAAGGCATCCACCGTATGCCCTTAAAAACTTGAACACACGAAACGATCAAACAAATCGCAACAGAGAACAAAAC
>NZ_JBHSIT010000036.1:0-779 GCF_042652125.1 Actinomadura gamaensis
AGTCGCATGCTGTAGACCCGAAGCGGGGTGATCTAGCCATGGGCAGGGTGAAGCGCCGGTAAGACGGTGTGGAGGCCCGAACCCACCAGGGTTGAAAACCTGGGGGATGACCTGTGGTTAGGGGTGAAAGGCCAATCAAACTCCGTGATAGCTGGTTCTCCCCGAAATGCATTTAGGTGCAGCGTTGCGTGTTTCTTGCCGGAGGTAGAGCTACTGGATGGCCGATGGGCCCGACAAGGTTACTGACGTCAGCCAAACTCCGAATGCCGGTAAGTGAGAGCGTGGCAGTGAGACTGCGGGGGATAAGCTTCGTAGTCGAGAGGGAAACAGCCCAGATCATCGGCTAAGGCCCCTAAGCGTGTGCTAAGTGGGAAAGGATGTGGAGTTGCCTTGACAACCAGGAGGTTGGCTTAGAAGCAGCCATCCTTGAAAGAGTGCGTAATAGCTCACTGGTCAAGTGATTCCGCGCCGACAATGTAGCGGGGCTCAAGCACACCGCCGAAGCCGTGGCATTCCAGTCTTTGGCTGGGATGGGTAGGGGAGCGTCCTGCGTCCGGTGAAGCCGTCGAGTGATCGTGCGGTGGAGGGTGTGGGAGTGAGAATGCAGGCATGAGTAGCGAATCACACGTGAGAAACGTGTGCGCCGGATGACCAAGGGTTCCTGGGGCAGGCTAATCCGCCCAGGGTAAGTCGGGACCTAAGGCGAGGCCGACAGGCGTAGTCGATGGACAACGGGTTGATATTCCCGTACCCGCTGGTATGCGCCAACGCCGAGCCCG
>NZ_JBHSIT010000037.1:0-655 GCF_042652125.1 Actinomadura gamaensis
CGGCTCTGTCGTTCTTTCGGTGGTAACGGAGGGTGGGGCTACTGCAGGAGGATGCGGTGGCGCAGGAGATGGAAGCCTGCCCGGCCATACATCTGTCTCTTGATCAGTTTGGTCTTGGTGTTGACGCCTTCGGTGCCGCCGTTGTGGTGTTCGCTGGTCAGAGCCGCACGGACGGCGTCCTGATCGAGTCGCAGGCCGCGGATGAACGAGTGGATGTGCGGCAGGTTCACCTCTTCCGCGGTGTTGATCCATTCCTCCAGTCGGCCCCCGTTGCCGTCTGCGGGGGTGAGGAGCTGCGCGAAGGTGCGGACCAGTGAGGCAAGCCGAGTCATCTCCGGGCAGGCGCTGGTGGTCTTGTGGAGGAGTTCTTCCTGGTCGGTGCGGAGGGTGTCCGGGCGGCTGAGGAGCAGCCGGGACAAACTGCGGGGCGAGATCGCGGGTCGGTCGTTCTCGACGCGGCCTTGGGCGATGTAGCGGTAGAGGAGATTCTGGCTGCCGGTGTGGCCGCGTTCCCGGATCTCACCAAGAAGCTGGAGAACCGGGACCGCGGGGTCCTCGGCCCGGCGTTGACGCAGGTACTCGCGGTGGGGATCGACGAGCGTGGGCCGGTACTGCGGTGCTCGCCGCATCCGTTCGGGCTTGTCGATCCGGGCAT
>NZ_JBHSIT010000038.1:0-654 GCF_042652125.1 Actinomadura gamaensis
CAAGGGTTCCTGGGGCAGGCTAATCCGCCCAGGGTAAGTCGGGACCTAAGGCGAGGCCGACAGGCGTAGTCGATGGACAACGGGTTGATATTCCCGTACCCGCTGGTATGCGCCAACGCCGAGCCCGCTGATGCTAACCACCCGAACCGGCCCGTGTCTCTTCGGAGACCGGTGCTCGGGGAGCGTGGGACCCGAGGTGGTAGTAGGTGAGCGATGGGGTGACGCAGGAGGGTAGCTCAGCCCGGGCGATGGTTGTCCCGGGGTAAGCCTGTAGCCCGGATCGTAGGTAAATCCGCGGTCCATGTGGGTGAGAGGTGATGCCGAGCCGTTTTTGGTGAAGTGAGTGATCCCATGCTGCCGAGAAAAGCCTCTAGTGAGTGTACCGGCGGCCCGTACCCTAAACCGACTCAGGTGGTCAGGTAGAGAATACCGAGGCGATCGGGTGAACTGTGGTTAAGGAACTCGGCAAATTGCCCCCGTAACTTTGGGAGAAGGGGGACCATGCCCGGTGACGAGATTTACTCTTCGAGCTGGGGGTGGTCGCAGAGGCCAGGGGGAAGCGACTGTTTACTAAAAACACAGGTCCGTGCGAAGTCGTAAGACGCTGTATACGGACTGACGCCTGCCCGGTGCCGGAACGTTAAGAGGACCGGT
>NZ_JBHSIT010000039.1:0-613 GCF_042652125.1 Actinomadura gamaensis
CATGCCGCCACTGCCTGGAAGTAATGCCCCAGGCCATCGTCAGCCGCCCTCAAGGCGGCCAACCGAAGCGACCGACCCGACCGACCGGGCTGGACTTCACCTGATGCCTTACCGTTCCCTTCCCGGGAGCGTTAAGGGCATCTCCCTGCCCTCCGCTCCCTCCCCTCTCTCCCAGGCTGGCCTGGAGTTGCCAGCAAAAACAGTTTCACACCAGGGGCAGGCAAGAGCGGAGGGCAGGGCAGAAGACAGTACGAGCGCTTGCGAGTTCCTTGGTTGTACACGCAAGGGCTCGTATTGCACTTAAGCTCTCATAGTGCAAGAATTCATGAGTGCAACAGAACAGTGAACTCTTCGCTGGTAAGCGTGAGCAGCGGATGAAGGCGACGCGGCGCGACCTTGTGCTTCAGGCGTGTCGGTTGACTATCGAATGCGGCTTGAACGGGTTCACCGTAGAGGAATTGTGCGCGCAGGTGGGGATCTCCCGCCGGACCTTCTTCAACTACTTCGCCTCCAAGGACGAGGCTGTGCTGGGGGCTTCGGCGCGGGATCCGCTGGAGATGTTCGGTGAGAAGTTCGTAGCCGGTGGGCAGTCCCCGAACGATCCGGGGTTACT
>NZ_JBHSIT010000040.1:0-605 GCF_042652125.1 Actinomadura gamaensis
CGACTCCCCGAGGCATATCGCAGGCTCCCACGTCCTTCATCGGCTCCTGATGCCAAGGCATCCACCGTATGCCCTTAAAAACTTGAACACACGAAACGATCAAACAAATCGCAACAGAGAACAAAACCCCACAAAACATGGAGTCTCGTTCAGAGATGCTCGCGTCCACTGTGTAGTTCTCAAAAAACAACCGGGTCTACCAGCGCGGCCAGGTGAATGCTCACCCGGCCGACATCTGGTCCCGCGATCCAAGAGGACCGGACTCAACGTCCGTTTCCTCAGGACCCAACAGCGTGTCCACCCCGCGACCTGCCCGAACTCGTCGTTCCCACTCCCCTCACGGGCGGTACTAGCCGAGACGCACAAGACGCCTGATGAATAACCAGTGCTCCACATCTATGAGCAGCCACCCAGCGAACATTCGCCGCTGACGATGGCCACCGACCACACTCTCCCCAGGGGGAGACGATGTGGCCGATTGATGCTCCTTAGAAAGGAGGTGATCCAGCCGCACCTTCCGGTACGGCTACCTTGTTACGACTTCGTCCCAATCGCCGGCCCCACCTTCGACCGCTCCCCCCCTTACGGGTTGGGCCACGGGCTTC
>NZ_JBHSIT010000041.1:0-599 GCF_042652125.1 Actinomadura gamaensis
CGACTCCCCGAGGCATATCGCAGGCTCCCACGTCCTTCATCGGCTCCTGATGCCAAGGCATCCACCGTATGCCCTTAAAAACTTGAACACACGAAACGATCAAACAAATCGCAACAGAGAACAAAACTCACAAAGGAGTCTCGTTCAGAGATGCTCGCGTCCACTGTGTAGTTCTCAAAAAACAACCGGGCCCACCAAGACGACCGAACAGTGACCTGTCCGGCCGAACCTGGTCCCGCAGTCCAGAAGATCCAGACACTCACGTGCCCGTTCCTTCAGGACCCAACAGCGTGTCCAACCAGGCGGCATCCCCTCGACTGCGTTCCACACGACCAGGTCGCAGTACTAGCAGCAAGACAACCCCACCGGGTTGAGTAGCCAGTGCTCCACATCTATGAGCAGCCACCCAGCGAACATTCGCCGCTGATAATGGCCACCGGCGACGCCCTCCCAGCAGGGGGAGCTGCATCGTCGATTGATGCTCCTTAGAAAGGAGGTGATCCAGCCGCACCTTCCGGTACGGCTACCTTGTTACGACTTCGTCCCAATCGCCGGCCCCACCTTCGACCGCTCCCCCCCTTACGGGTTGGGCCACGGGC
>NZ_JBHSIT010000042.1:0-598 GCF_042652125.1 Actinomadura gamaensis
GTCAGGGTGGCCTACATGAACACAGCGACGTTTGCCGACGAGTGGACCGATCACTGGTTGCCTCGAGCTCCCCTTGCCGGTGACGTGAAGAGCCCGCGACCGAGCGTGTATCGCCACTCCCGAGCTCGTGCGCTGGAGCACTCCCACATCGAGGCCAACCCTCTGGCAGTCCGATCGTTGATCGTCACCGATCACGACGGCTCCGACGCCGACCAGATCGCTGATCTCAAGGGCCTGCCCGAGCCCTCCTACATCGCGCTGAACCCCTTCACCCGCTCCGGGCACATCGTCTACGCCCTGTCGACGCCCGTGTGCCTGACCAACTCCGCCCGTCGAGGGCCGATGAACCTGCTGGCGCGGGTCGAGACGGGTCTGTGTGACGTCCTCAGCGGCGATGTGGGCTACGCCGGGCGTCTGACGCGCAATCCCTGGCATCAGGGCTCCTTGCCCCTCTGGGGGGCCTCTGAGGCCTCCTACGGGCTTAGGGAGCTCTCCTGCGCCCTGAGCGACCTGGGAGCCCTGCCCGGCTACAGCCCGCGCAGCACGCTCACCCGGTCGGCAATCGGGCGTAACTGTGCCCTGTTCGGCCTCACCCGCC
>NZ_JBHSIT010000043.1:0-562 GCF_042652125.1 Actinomadura gamaensis
TGTTCGACCTCACCCGCCGGTGGGCCTACCGCGCCTGGAGACGCCACTGCGACGACGCCACCGAGTGGGAAGCCGTCGTGCACGCCTACGCCTGGGACCGCAACCTGTCCGTCATCGGCGACGAGTTCACCCGCGGCCCCCTGGACGAGACCGAAGTGCTACACCTAGCCCGTTCGATCTCCCGCTGGACCTGGCGGAGGTTCTGGCACCAAGGCGGCCCCACCGCCTACGACGCACGATTCACCGCCACCCAAACGGCCCGCGCCAAGAAAAGCCACACCACCGGCAACCGCACCGTCACCGACAAGATGCGCACCGCCAACGCAGACCACGGCTTCCAGACCAAAATTGATCGTGAGACCTTCATGCAGGAGGCGTTCTGATGCCTGCCGAAATCCAACAACGGCGGAAGACAACCGCCAAAGAACTTGCAAAGCGACTGGGGTGCTCCGAGCGGACTGTTCGCCGCATCGCCGCTGAGCCTCGAACGGAGTTCCTGGCGCGTGCTGCTGAACGCCGGGCCCGTGCGCTAGCCCTCCGCGAGTCGGGAATGACCTACAAG
>NZ_JBHSIT010000044.1:0-548 GCF_042652125.1 Actinomadura gamaensis
CGGAGCTTGGCTGAGGATCTACGAAAATCTGTTGTGATCAAGGTAGATTTTCGCGGGGAGGCCGGGTAGAGTTCCTGCCATCGACGACGAACAAGTCCATGAGAGCGGGCAGAGGACGAACTGCCCGACCAGATGGGTGGCACGGGCCGGACGTGCCGGGGCCGACGCAGTGGAAGGGGCCCGGGCAGACGGCGCCGCGCCGGGGCGGTCAACGGGCCGCCCCCGAAAGTGACGGCAAGACCAGCAAGTTCAGCAAGTCCAGTAGGTGCACGACCAGGTGATGAAGTCGAGGAAGGGAGGGTTCGGCGCCATCGGGATCGCCCGTCGCAGGCTCCAGTCACGCCGCGCGGGTACCGCAGTTCCACGGACAAGGTGGTGGTCTACGGTCACGCATTCGCGATCCCCGCGTCCCCGCTCCGGTGAGCGGGCGCCGCGGAGCCGAACCGGCCGTACAACCGGATAGGCCGGACGGCCGGATAGATGGTGTTGTTCCTCAAAAGGGGGCCCCGGTGCCGCAGCGCGGCGCCGGGGCCCATGTCGGCGTCGGC
>NZ_JBHSIT010000045.1:0-532 GCF_042652125.1 Actinomadura gamaensis
GAAGCCCGTGGCCCAACCCGTAAGGGGGGGAGCGGTCGAAGGTGGGGCCGGCGATTGGGACGAAGTCGTAACAAGGTAGCCGTACCGGAAGGTGCGGCTGGATCACCTCCTTTCTAAGGAGCATCAACTGGCCACATCGTCTCCCCCTGGGGAGGGTGTGGTCGGTGGTCATCATCAGCGGCGAGTGTTCGCTGGGTGGCTGCTCATAGATGTGGAGCACTGGTTATTCAGTCCGCTGGTCATGCGGGCCTGCAAGTACCGCCCCGTTGAGGGGAGTGGGAACGGGGGTTTCGGATGACGAGCTGGCTGGACACGCTGTTGGGTCCTGAGGAAACGGACGTTGAGTCCGGTCCTCTTGGATCGCGGGACCAGATGTCGGCCGGGTGAGCATTCACCTGGCCGCGCTGGTGGGCCCGGTTGTTTTTTGAGAACTACACAGTGGACGCGAGCATCTCTGAACGAGACTCCTTTGTGAGTTTTGTTCTCTGTTGCGATTTGTTTGATCGTTTCGTGTGTTCAAGTTTTTAAGGGC
>NZ_JBHSIT010000046.1:0-520 GCF_042652125.1 Actinomadura gamaensis
GCCCGCGGCATCAATGAGGCCGTGGCCGCCGAACAAGGCGTGGCACCGCTGCCCGATGACCAGGTGCGCGATCTGGCCGCCTCCATCAGCCGGCACCAGCATCGCCCTGGTCGCCGAGTCGTTGCAGGGCAAGGCTCCGCTACTGCTCGCGCCCTCGGCGCCAAAGGCGGTGCAGCCCGCTCCGAAAAAAAGACCACTAGCGGTCGTCGCAACGTCAGTAAGGCAACCGCCGTACGTTCTGCATCTTCAGCTCTGCGAGCCGAAAGCATCCGTCTCCTAGCCGAACAAGGCCACTCCCACGGGGTCATTGCCGCCGCCGTGGGATGTTCCACCAAGACTGTTCAGCGCGCTCTCCAGGACTGCTGAAACTGGTCTCGAAGCAGGTGGACATTTCATAAGCCCAAGGTGAGAGGCCGCCCCCCAGCCCCATCGCACCACCGGGCACGGCTCTGTTCGCCACACCTCATGCATCATTCGATGACCGAGGCCCGGGTGACCCAACGCAGGCGCGCACAGGCTC
>NZ_JBHSIT010000047.1:0-510 GCF_042652125.1 Actinomadura gamaensis
CATGATCAAACTCTTCAGTTCAAACATCTTTGGGTTTTTAAGAAACCCTAAACTTGGCTCAGCAATCGTTGGTTACATCTTTGATTTCTCGCGGAGTAACTTGTGATGCTGATAATCTTGTTGACTATCAGTCTGACTCCACAAGCACCCACACGAATTGCTTGATTCAGTTGTTAAAGAGCGGTTGGTTAAGATCTTTCGTCTCAACCGAGGCGCGCATTCTACAGCAGCCTCATTTGCTGTCAAGTGGTATTTTTCAGAAGTTTTCCAAGTTTCCTTAGCAACTTCAACCACTTGCGCTTTCGATCTCTCGTCAGCGGGAGGCGAATTCTACAGCGTTACACGCTGCTGTCAACACCTCTTTTTCAACTCCTTTCGCGCTTCGATGACCTGAAGCAACTCACTGTCGAAAACTGCGTAACTCATTGTTTACCAAGGAGTTTTCCGTTTCGACTGCGCCGGAAGTGGGGCGAATTATAGACATCTGAGATCTGCCGTCAAGCACTGATT